>NZ_QOVK01000003.1 GCF_004104075.1 Leeuwenhoekiella polynyae
AATCCTGAGACTCCGATTCGTGCATCTTCAATAACTGTCCCACTTATTGTTACATCTCCAGTATTAGTTACTTTAAAGCTATAGGTGATCGTCTCGCCTACTTGTGCAAAGGTATCCGTGTTCTCATCATTGAATACACCTGTCTTGATAAGACCGATAGCCCCTTCATAAGGAAGTTCTGTTACCGTATCATCATCTTCTAAATTACTGTTGTCATCCGATGTATCCGTTACATCTTCACCCTCTGGATCTTTACCAGTAGCAAGAGCGCTGTTGCTGACAAAACCAGCATCGATATCTTCCTGAGTGATTGTATACTCTGCACTGGCTAATCCACTTGCTCCAGGAGCTAACGGATCTGTATCCAAGGTTAATCCTGAGACTCCGATTCGTGCATCTTCAATAACTGTCCCACTTATTGTTACATCTCCAGTATTGGTTACTTTAAAGCTATAGGTGATCGTCTCGCCTACTTGTGCAAAGGTATCCGTGTTCTCATCATTGAATACACCTGTCTTGATAAGACCGATAGCCCCTTCATAAGGAAGTTCTGTTACCGTATCATCATCTTCTAAATTACTGTTGTCATCCGATGTATCCGTTACATCTTCACCCTCTGGATCTTTACCAGTAGCAAGAGCGCTGTTGCTGACAAAACCAGCATCGATATCTTCCTGAGTGATTGTATACTCTGCACTGGCTAATCCACTTGCTCCAGGAGCTAACGGATCTGTATCCAAGGTTAATCCTGAGACTCCGATTCGTGCATCATCGATCACTGTACCTGTAATCCTTACATTACCCATGTTGGTAACCGTGAACTCATAGATGATCGTTTCGCCTACCTGAGCTAACTTATCTCCATTTTCATCATTGAAAGTTCCTATCTTAATAAGACCAATCCTTCCTCCGCAATTAGAACTATTCTTATCCAATACCGCAGGAGTATTTTCCTGAGGAGATCCCGCTATAGTAGGAACACCATCTGCATCAACACCAGCGGGTGTATTTGCTAAGTTAAAATCCGTCGTTAAATCATTTTCATTAAATGAGCCAGCCGCCTCAATCGCATCGTAACATCCATCATTATCTGAGTCGGTGTCTTTAGAATCCACCATACCATCTCCGTCTGTATCTCTATACGTTTCGGTAAGGACTCCAAAAATAAATCCATGAGGATCACGCCCTTTAAACTCCATTTCAAAACTCGCAGCATCCCTGGAAACATAAAAGAACGTATACCCGTTACTTCTAGTAGAATACGGCGGACTGGTAGAAATAGTATTACCTATTTGATTTTTTTCAGGAGGGTTCTGCCCACTAAAATCACTATATAATCCCGTTGCATAGACATCCACATTACCAATTACTCGTAACGGAACACTTGAAATATCAACTCCAAATTCTCCTCCCTGCGATTGATATTCATACCCTCCAAGACCAGCTATACCAATAATATAAGTATACTCTTCCGTAGGGTCATTAGATAAGTCCTGTGCCGCTACACCATAATCAATTTTTATCTTTCGCTCATAGGCTCCCCGAGGAACCCCTCTGAGATCTAAGTATTTAGTAGCAAACTCAACATCTCCTCCATTTATATTTATAGTACTATTAGAAACTGGTGGCGGCTGATAAATTCTCCATTGTTGCTCATCTCTACTTGAGGTGGTAGGCTTAAAGCCTTCAACCATACTTAAAGTAACTCCTCCACTTGGCAAACTCTTACTTCCATTGGGCTGTAATGGAAAAACACCAACCCCTTTTCTATTTAAATCATCTACAGTTTGTTGACTCGGGTTAGCAAGCACAGCTGTTGATGCATTACCTTCATCCGCATCCAAGATACCATCATTATCGTCATCATCATCACAATTATCTGGAATCCCATCATTATCTGTATCAAGGCCCGAGCAATATTCTTCGCAAGATCGCGGATCAACAGTTACAACAACCGGCAGGTGATTACCTGACAATGAGCAGCTATCACCAACAGAAGTAGAACTTAATGTATTTTTTGTATTTGAATTTAAAACACCACGATAATTAGCCTTGACCTGTATATTAAAGGAAGAACCCGCAAAAGCACAGTCATCTGCTACTTTCAACCTAAAACCGATTGAAAATTTATCACTAGTGTCTTTTACTAAGTTATCAACAACACTAAAAGTAACCGTACGATTACCGCTATTATAGTTTGAAGTCACTCCAGAAGGAAGGTTATCCGCACTTAAATATTGAACGCCAGCAGGCAATTCATACTGTAAATTAAGATCTCGCACATCATCATTACCTGTATTCTTAACCTCAAAAGAAACTCCGAATTCCTGATTGGTAAAAACTGTAGGAGCATCACCCAGACTAGTTGTAAGCAACAGAGGATCGAGCTCAGGCTCATACACCTCAACTGCCAATCCTAGTAAATACAGACTATAGAATTCCTGATTAGAAGTCAATCTAAATACAGCTCTAGTCTGATTATTCTTCAAAATTGAATTCCCTGAATTATTCAAAGTAAAAACACCAGCATCAAAACCCAAAGTATTGGTACTCGCAGGTGTTCTATCTAAAACATCCTGACCGTATCTCGTAATTCTACTATTAAAAAAATTATCAGAAGGTCTAAGAGGTGTACTAATATTTGAATAATTCCCAGAAGCAGTTCGCACCTGCAGGCGATCCCCTGTTAGACCACGATCCCCTTCGAGAGCTCCAAAAATAACATCTGCATTAACAGCTCCACTAGGAACCGTTCTAAATCCATCTATCGCAATATCATAATTATTCTGACCTGAAGAACTCGTAACATTTGCAAATCCGTCAAAAAGAGTGATATTCCTAGCAGGTAAATCCACATCTTCATAAACGACAACAATTTGCCAACCAGCAGAAGACCCAATTCTAGTATTAGAGCCGTGAGCAATTATAGTTCCCTCCTTAGCTTCTACATTTGCCACAGTGTAAGTACCCGAATAATTTGAACCAAGAGCCTGAACCGCAGCAGTAATATCTTTTACACAAGCGTAAGGATCATAAGAAAAATGCTCATCTCGCCCCCTGTACAAAACCTCATCTGCTGTATAGGTAGTATAATTACTTTGTCCAGGAAGCTTAAGCTTTACATTATTATAATTCCAATTAGGTTGGTTATCAGAAGTTCCCCCACGATATTCAATCTCTTTATCTCCTGCGGTCCAATACAAATAAACTTTTTTTACGACAGTACAAGAATTAGAGCTAAGCAAAGCAAGATCTGCACTACTTGAATTAAAAGTAGTTGCATCAGAATCAATATCTACATAAACCTCGTTATCATAATCCTGATTGTCATTCGGCCCGTTATAGGCCCCCTTACTATCACGAGACAACATATTATTCCCTATAGTAGTAAAATTACCGCGCAAAGTCTCTGAAAAACGCACATCAAATTGATTTTTCAACTGCGCATTTGCGGTAAAAATTCCACTAAAAACAAATAACCCTAAAAGGGAGAGAGTAATTTTTAATTTCATAAGATGACTATTTGGAAGTGCTTGCGCCGGGATTAAGTTGTTTTATAACAATGGAAGACACGTTGTCTTTAGATGACGATTCAGCCTTTGCTCGTATTTCAATACAATCCCAAGAACTCTTTGTCATATCTGATTTTATCGTCCTCACTAAAAATTTTATAGTTTGGTTTGCTAAAACTTCAACAGAATTAATAGAATCCCCTTCGAAATTCAAAATTTCAAACTTGACAACATCCTTTTTTAAAGCAGAACCATCACAAGAGATAATTGCACCAGACAATTCATAAACTTGAGAATCTCGTGATCCATTTTTGAGCTCTACAAAATAATCTACCTTTTTAGACGTTATGATATCATCAGAATTTTTATAAAAAGAAAGTTCTGAACCAGTTGAAAGGTCTTGGGTTTTTTGACCGTGCTCAACTTGGCCAAAAACACAGGTCTGAATCAAAAGAAAAGAAAAAAGAAGAAAACTCTTCAAGTAAAAATTTTTCATTGGGGTAATCGTTTTTGAAATTGGTTGACACATTTTCGATATCAAAATTGATTATCGACGTAGTTATACTTATTAAATTACATGCTAAAAATGACAAGAGTCTGCCTACCTAAAGAAGAGCCCATCTTTGATCATAATTAAACACACCTAATTATTCTAAAATAATATTTCAAGATTATTAGGCGTCTGAACGTACTTAAGTTGGGTGGGACAAATATATTAATCGATTAACTCTTAATTTATTGACTTAAAGTTTTTTAGATTAAAAACAAAATAAACCGTAAAAAGGTCTTTTAAAGACATTCTTAAACCATACTCTACAAGTAAAATCCTACAATTAATCGAATTAGTAGTTTCACAAACTTTAAATAAAGCAAAAAAATACTTTTCAAAATGACTCAATAATATCTTTTCAAGTAAAGCTTCGGAAACATTTAAACAACTAGGTTATAAGGCTCTTTACTAAAATATACTCACCCATATTTGTCTAGAAATACGCTAACAAAAAACAAACTACAAATGGTATATTTGCCGTCTTAAATTTTATGTATGAGTATCAAAAAGGAAATTGCGCGTAGACGTACTTTCGGTATCATTTCACACCCGGATGCAGGTAAAACAACCCTTACTGAAAAGCTTTTATTATTTGGTGGCGCTATTCAAGAAGCAGGCGCAGTAAAATCTAATAAGATTAAAAAAGGAGCAACGAGTGATTTTATGGAGATTGAGCGTCAACGCGGAATTTCGGTTGCAACGTCTGTTCTTGCATTTGAATATAACGGCACCAAAATTAATATCCTTGACACTCCGGGACATAAAGATTTTGCTGAAGATACATTCAGAACACTTACTGCAGTAGATAGCGTTATTGTCGTTATCGACGTTGCTAAAGGTGTCGAAGAACAAACCGAAAAACTCGTTAAAGTATGTAGGATGCGTAAAATTCCTATGATAGTTTTCGTCAATAAATTAGATCGGGAAGGAAAAGATGCTTTTGAACTACTTGATGAGATTGAACAAAAACTAGATTTAACAGTTACCCCTTTAAGTTTCCCTATTGGAATGGGATATGATTTCAAAGGAATCTATAATATTTGGGAGAAAAATGTAAACCTTTTTAGTGGTGATAGCCGCAAAAATATCGAAGAAACCATTGAGATTGAAGACCTCAATTCCAGCGATTTAGACCAATTAATAGGAACTAAATCTGCGGAAACCTTAAGGGAAGAACTTGAATTAGTAACAGGGGTTTATCCTGACTTCAACCAAGAAGCCTATTCAAAGGCCGAGCAACAGCCGGTATTTTTTGGCTCTGCATTGAATAATTTTGGAGTACGCGAGTTATTAGATTGCTTTATTAGTATTGCTCCTCCTCCCCGACCTAAAGAAAGCGAGGAACGAATTGTTAAGCCTGATGAAAAGGACTTTAGTGGTTTTGTTTTTAAAATTCACGCCAATATGGACCCTAAACACCGAGATAGACTGGCTTTTGTTAAGATTGTTTCCGGAGTTTTTGAACGTAATACGCCATATTTACACGTTAGAAATGGTAAGAAATTAAAGTTTTCCAGTCCTAATGCATTTTTCGCAGAGCGGAAAGAAATCGTAGATATCTCCTATCCCGGTGATATAGTAGGCTTACACGATACCGGAAACTTTAAAATTGGAGACACCCTTACACAAGGAGAAGAAATACATTATAAAGGAATTCCTGCATTTTCACCCGAACACTTTAGATACATTAATAATGCAGACCCTATGAAATCCAAGCAATTAGAAAAAGGGATTGATCAGTTAATGGACGAAGGTGTTGCTCAGTTATTTACATTAGAACTTAATGGCAGAAAAGTAATTGGCACTGTTGGAGCCTTACAATATGAAGTAATTCAATATCGATTAGAACATGAATACGGGGCAAAATGTACCTACGAACCATTAAGTGTTTATAAAGCTTGTTGGGTAGAACCTAAAGATCCTAAGAGCGAGGAATTCAAAGAATTCCTGAGGGTCAAACAACGTTTTATGGCTAAAGATAAAAGAGGCCAATTAGTATACCTGGCAGATTCCCAATTTACATTACAAATGACGCAACAAAAATATCCTAATGTTAAGCTTCATTTTGTTTCAGAGTTTAAATAACTCAATAAAAAGACTTTTAAAGCCACTATAGCATTAATCCCTTACTACTTGTTTAAAAAACAAAAAAAGCCCTTTAAAACAAAGATAAGAGCATTGAAAAATCAGTTGGTATTTTGATAATCTATAGAAAACCTACAACCCATAATATTTTATGATATAAAAAAACCTTGAAGTCAACTTCAAGGTTTTTTTGTTTAAGCTTGACCTGTTGGTCCAAAATTTAGAGGAATAGGATGTTTCTCATAATCCTTAATTTCTCCGTGTGCTTTTTCAAATCGTTTTACGTTTTCTTGTAAAGCCTTAGCTAAACGTTTAGCGTGCTGTGGTGTTAAAATTATACGCGACTTGACTTTACTCTTAGGTGTACCGGGCATAATATTTATAAAATCAACCACAAATTCTGAAACTGAATGGTTTATTATAGCAAGATTAGAATACTGCCCTTGAGCTGTAGCCTCATCAAGCTCTATATTTAATTGACCATTTTGGTTCTTTTCATCTTCAGCCATATCAGTAAATATTGGGTATAAAAAAACAGCTTCATTTCTGAAGCTGTTTTATATATAATAAATTAATTAAAGTTTACTTCTTCTCGAGCTGCATTGAGTTCTTCAAGTTCTTGCTTGCTACCTACGATGATTTTATCATATCGACGCAGACCAGTACCAGCAGGAATTCTATGTCCTACAATAACATTCTCTTTAAGACCTTCTAAACTATCTACTTTACCGCTTACAGCTGCTTCGTTAAGCACCTTAGTAGTTTCCTGGAAGGAAGCCGCAGAGATAAATGATTTTGTCTGAAGCGAAGCTCTTGTAATACCTTGAAGAACCGGTGTTGCAGTAGCTGCAACTACGTCTCTTGCTGTTGCAAGGTTTTTATCTTCTCTTCTTAGTATAGAGTTCTCATCACGTAAATCACGAGGTGAAATAATCTGACCAGGTTTAAGGGTCGCAGAATCACCAGCATCTTCAATAACTTTCATTCCGAAAATTGCATCATTTTCTGTAATAAAGTCATCTTTGTGAACTAGTTGATTCTCTAAGAAAATAGTATCACCCGGATCCTGAATGCGCACTTTACGCATCATTTGGCGAACAACTACTTCAAAGTGCTTATCGTTAATTTTTACACCTTGTAAACGGTAAACTTCCTGAACTTCGTTTACCAAGTATTGCTGAACAGCGGCAGGTCCTTTAATTGAAAGAATATCCTCCGGAGTAACAGAACCATCAGATAATGGCATACCTGCTCTGACAAAGTCATTCTCCTGAACTAAAATCTGGTTAGACAACTTAACTAAGTACTTCTTAACCTCTCCTAATTTAGACTCAACAATAATCTCGCGGTTACCACGCTTAATTTTACCGAAAGAAACAACACCATCAATCTCACTTACAACAGCAGGATTAGAAGGATTACGTGCTTCAAACAATTCCGTTACTCGTGGAAGACCCCCTGTAATATCACCAGCCTTAGAAGACTTACGTGGTATTTTTACAAGAATCTTACCTATCTTGATTTTTTCCTCATCATCAACCATCAAGTGAGCTCCTACCGGTAAGTTATAAGAACGAATAACTTCATCCTTTTTACCCATTATATGTAATGTAGGAATCATTCGTTTGTTACGAGATTCAGAGATTACTTTTTCCTGGAAACCAGTTTGCTCATCTGTTTCAACCTGATAAGTAACACCTTGTTCTATATTTTCGTATTTGATCTTACCTGCAAATTCAGATATAATCACACCATTAAATGGATCCCAAGAACATACTGTATCACCTTTAGTTACTTTATCGCCATCCTTCATAAACAACTGAGAACCGTAAGGAATGTTATTAGTACTTAATAAAATTCCAGTCTTTGCATCTACGATTTTAGCTTCAGAAGTACGAGAAATAACTATCTCTGAGATAGAACCATCTGGTGCTTCTCCTTGAACAGTTTTAAGATCCTCAATCTCCAGACGACCATCAAATTTAGAAACAACTTTGTTTTCTTCAGAAATGTTACCTGCAATACCCCCTACGTGGAATGTACGCAATGTAAGCTGTGTACCAGGCTCACCAATTGACTGAGCAGCAACAACACCTACAGCTTCACCCATTTGAACCATTTTATTGGTTGCCAGGTTACGACCATAACATTTAGAACATATACCTTTAGGGGCTTCACACGTTAATGGTGAACGAACTTCAACACTTTCAATAGGAGCTTTAGTAATTTCTGCAGCTAATTCTTCAGAAATTTCTTCACCAGCCTTAACAATAATCTCACTGTCTAATGGGTTGATTACATCATTCAATGCAATACGACCTATTATACGTGCTTCTAAAGTTTCAACAATCTCTTCGTTTTTCTTTAACGCAGAAACTTCAACACCTCTTAAGGTATCGCAATCTTCACTGTTTACAATCACATCCTGAGAAACATCAACAAGACGACGTGTTAAGTAACCAGCATCTGCAGTTTTAAGAGCCGTATCCGCAAGACCTTTACGAGCACCGTGCGTAGAGATAAAGTATTCAAGAATTGAAAGACCTTCCTTAAAGTTAGAAAGAATCGGGTTTTCAATAATCGCTCCACCTCCATCATTAGATTTCTTAGGCTTAGCCATCAATCCACGCATACCGGTCAACTGACGAATCTGTTCTTTAGATCCACGAGCACCAGAATCAAGCATCATAAACACGGAGTTAAATCCTTGTTGATCCTCACGAATATTCTTCATAGAAAGCTCCGTAAGTGATGCGTTAGTTGATGTCCAAACATCAATAACTTGGTTATAACGCTCTGAGTTAGTAATAAGACCCATATTATAGCTAGACATAATTCCGTCTACCTGAGTATTTGCCTCATCAATCATATCGTATTTCTCAGCAGGAATAATAATATCCCCTAATGAGAAAGACAATCCACCTCTAAATGCGAATGTATATCCAAGTGTTTTAATACTGTCAAGGAACTCAGCAGTACGAGGAACACTCGTTAATTTTAAAATTCTAGCAATTACATCACGTAAAGACTTTTTAGTCAATACTTCGTTGATATAACCTGCTTCTTCAGGAACACTTTCGTTAAATAAAACACGCCCTACTGTAGTATCAATAATCTGATAAACTAATTCACCAGCTTCATTGAAATCTTTAGTACGTATCTTTATCATTGCGTTAATGTTCACACGCTTCTGGTTGTGAGCAATAACAACTTCTTCTGCACTATAAAAGGTAATTCCTTCACCCTGTATAGGATGTTCTGGAGTACTCTTACGCGCTTTAGTCATATAATAAAGACCCAATACCATATCCTGAGAAGGTACTGTAACTGGAGCACCATTTGCAGGGTTAAGAATATTGTTAGAAGCAAGCATTAACATCTGAGCCTCCAAGATAGCTTCTGGCCCTAATGGCAAATGAACCGCCATCTGGTCACCATCAAAATCGGCGTTAAATGCTGTACATACTAACGGGTGTAACTGTATCGCCTTACCTTCAATAAGTTTTGGCTGGAAAGCCTGAATACCTAATCGGTGAAGCGTAGGAGCACGGTTTAGCAATACTGGGTGTCCTTTAAGAACGTTCTCCAAAATATCCCAAACTACAGGCTCTTTTTTATCTATAATCTTTTTAGCTGACTTTACTGTTTTTACAATTCCACGTTCTATCAATTTTCTGATAACAAATGGCTTGTAAAGCTCTGCAGCCATATCCTTAGGAAGACCACATTCGTAAAGTTTTAATTCTGGTCCAACAACAATTACCGAACGCGCAGAATAATCAACACGCTTACCAAGTAAGTTTTGACGGAAACGACCTTGCTTACCTTTTAATGAATCAGAAAGTGATTTTAAAGGTCTGTTAGAGTCTGTTTTTACTGCTGAAGATTTACGTGTGTTATCAAATAATGAATCAACAGCTTCTTGAAGCATACGTTTTTCATTACGTAAAATAACCTCTGGAGCTTTGATTTCCATCAAACGCTTCAAACGGTTATTACGTATAATAACACGACGGTATAAGTCATTTAAATCTGAAGTCGCAAAACGACCACCATCAAGAGGAACAAGAGGACGTAATTCTGGCGGAATAACCGGAACTACTTTCATTATCATCCACTCTGGTAAATTTTCGCGATTCTTATTAGCATCACGTAAAGATTCTACCACTTGAAGACGCTTTAGTGCTTCAGTTTTACGTTGTTTTGAAGTCTCATTATTTGCTTTATGACGTAAGTCATAAGACAACTCATTAAGATCAATACGTCTTAATAATTCAATAAGACATTCTGCACCCATTTTAGCGATAAACTTGTTAGGATCGCTATCTTCCAGATACATATTTTCTTGTGGAATAGACTCCAGAACATTCAGATATTCTTCCTCAGTAAGAAAGTCCATCTTCTTCAATTCATCTCCTTCTTCGTTCTTAGCTATACCAGGCTGAATAACTACATAGCGCTCATAATAGATAATCATATCTAATTTCTTAGATGGAAGACCTAAAAGATACCCTATTTTATTTGGCAAACTTCTAAAGTACCAGATGTGTGCCACAGGAACAACCAGGTTGATGTGACCCACACGATCTCTACGCACTTTTTTCTCAGTAACTTCTACACCACAACGGTCACAAACAATACCCTTGTAACGTATACGCTTATATTTACCACAAGCACACTCATAATCCTTTACAGGACCAAAGATACGCTCACAGAACAAACCATCACGCTCAGGTTTGTGCGTACGGTAGTTTATAGTTTCTGGTTTTAACACCTCTCCGCGCGATTCAGCCAAAATCGCTTCAGGAGATGCAAGACCAATAGAGATTTTATCAAATCTCTTTACTGCATTCTTATCATTATCTCTTGCCATAATACCTTATGTCGAAAATTATTCTTTTTTAACTTCTGTGATACTGTAAAATAAGGTTACGCTTCCGCAGAAGCGCAACCCATTAGTATCTATTCTTCTAGACGAATGTCTAGTCCAAGTCCTTTAAGCTCGTGCATCAATACGTTGAATGATTCTGGTAAACCTGGCTCTGGCATTGGCTCACCTTTTACGATACTTTCGTATGTTTTAGCTCTACCAATAACATCATCAGACTTCACAGTTAAGATTTCACGAAGAGTAGCTGAAGCTCCATAAGCCTCAAGTGCCCAAACCTCCATCTCACCAAAACGCTGACCACCGAACTGTGCTTTACCTCCTAATGGCTGTTGTGTAATTAATGAGTAAGGCCCTATTGAACGAGCGTGCATCTTATCATCAACCATATGTCCAAGTTTAAGCATATAGATCACACCAACAGTTGCAGGCTGATCAAAACGATCACCAGTACCACCATCGTAAAGATAGGTGTGCCCAAATCGTGGAATACCTGCTTCATCTGTAAGCTCATTAATCTGATCTAAAGTAGCACCATCAAAAATTGGAGTTGCATACTTACGACCTAATTTCTGACCAGCCCATCCAAGAACAGTCTCATAAATCTGACCAATGTTCATACGAGAAGGCACACCAAGTGGATTCAATACAATATCAACAGGAGTTCCGTCTTCTAAGAAAGGCATATCTTCTTGACGAACGATACGCGCAACAATACCTTTGTTACCGTGACGACCCGCCATTTTATCACCTACTTTCAGTTTACGTTTTTTAGCAACATAAACTTTTGCAAGCTTGATGATACCAGCAGGAAGTTCATCCCCTACCGAGATTGTAAACTTCTCACGACGTAAATTACCTTGAAGATCGTTCTCTTTGATTCTGTAATTGTGCAACAGATCTGCGATCATTACATTAGTTGCATCATCAGTCGCCCAAGTGCCTTGGTTTAAATGTGTATAATCTTCAACAGCATTAAGCATTTTTAGCGTAAACTTCTTACCTTTTGGAAGAACTTCTTCACCTAAATCATTCTTAACACCCTGAGCAGTTTTACCATTAACTAATTGAAATAATTTATCAACTAATACTGCTTTAAGATCATCAAATTTTTGATCGTATTCTGCTTCTAATGCAGAGATATCTTCTTTATCTTTTGCGCGTTTGCGCTTATCTTTAATTGCACGAGCAAAAAGTTTCTTCTGAATAACAACTCCTCTTAAAGATGGAGAAGCTTTTAAAGAAGCATCTTTTACATCACCTGCTTTATCACCAAAAATTGCGCGAAGTAATTTTTCTTCCGGAGTAGGATCAGACTCTCCTTTTGGAGTAATCTTACCAATTAATATATCGCCAGGTTTTACTTCTGCACCAATACGGATCATACCGTTTTCATCAAGGTCTTTTGTAGCCTCTTCAGAAACGTTAGGAATATCATTGGTTAATTCTTCATTACCCAATTTAGTATCACGAACATCTAATGAATATTCATCTACGTGAATAGACGTAAAGATATCGTCACGAACAACTTTTTCAGAAATCACGATCGCATCCTCAAAATTATACCCTTTCCAAGGCATAAAGGCTACTTTCATATTTCTACCCAAAGCCAGCTCCCCAGCTTCAGTTGCATAACCCTGACAAAGAACCTGACCTTTCTTAACGCGATCACCTCTTCTTACAATAGGCTTCAGGTTAATAGAAGTACTTTGGTTTGTCTTACGGAATTTAATTAATTGATAGGTTTTGCTATCCCCATCAAAACTCACCATACGTTCTTCATCGGTACGGTCATATTTGATAGTAATTTCGTTAGCATCTACATATTCAACTTCACCATCACCTTCAGCATTAATCAATACACGAGAATCAGAAGCTACTTGACGCTCAAGACCTGTACCTACGATAGGTGCGTCTGCGCGTAAAAGAGGAACTGCCTGACGCATCATGTTAGACCCCATCAATGCACGGTTCGCGTCATCATGTTCTAAGAACGGAATCAAAGAAGCCGAAATAGATGCAATCTGGTTAGGAGAAACATCGGCATAATGAACTGTATTAGGCTCAACAACCGGGAAGTCACCTTCCATACGTGCAATTACACGTTCTTCTTGTATCTGACCAGAATCATCCATAGGGTTGTTTGCCTGAGCAATCAACATACCTTCTTCTTCCTCTGCACTCAAATATCTTGGTTCAGTCTCTAAGTCAATTTTTCCGTCAGTAACTTTGCGGTATGGAGTTTCAATGAAGCCCATATTGTTAACCTTAGCATATACTGCTAAAGAAGATATCAAACCAATGTTTGGACCCTCAGGAGTTTCAATAGGACAAAGACGACCATAATGTGTATAGTGGACATCTCGAACCTCAAAACCTGCACGCTCACGAGAAAGACCACCAGGTCCTAATGCCGAAAGACGACGCTTATGCGTAATCTCTGCAAGAGGATTGGTTTGATCCATAAACTGAGATAACTGGTTTGTACCAAAGAAGGAGTTGATCACAGACGAAAGTGTTTTCGCGTTAATCAAATCGATCGGAGTAAACACTTCGTTATCACGAACGTTCATACGCTCACGAATGGTACGAGCCATACGAGCAAGACCTACACCAAACTGAGTAGATAACTGCTCACCTACTGTACGTACACGACGGTTAGAAAGGTGATCAATATCATCAATCTCAGCTTTAGAGTTTATAAGCTCAATTAGATACTTAACAATAGTGATGATATCTTGTTTGGTAAGTACTTGCTTATCCATACCAATATCAAGACCTAATTTCTTGTTCATTCTATAACGACCAACTTCACCTAAGTTATAGCGTTGATCACTAAAGAATAACTTGTCAATAATACCACGAGCAGTCTCTTCATCTGGCGGCTCTGCATTACGCAATTGACGGTATATATGTTCTACAGCCTCTTTTTCTGAGTTTGTAGGATCTTTTTGAAGTGTATTATGAATGATCGCATAATCACCAAGTTGATTATCTTCTTTATGAAGTAAAATCGTCTTAGCGCCAGCTTCTAAAATTTCTTCTATATGTTCTTTTTCTAAAACGGTATCACGATCTAAAACAATCTCGTTACGTTCTATAGAAACAACCTCCCCAGTATCCTCATCTACGAAATCCTCATGCCAAGTATTTAATACACGAGCGGCTAATTTGCGACCTAAATATTTTTTAAGTCCGGTTTTTGAAACTTTAACCTCTTCTGCAAGGTCAAATATTTCTAATATATCCTTATCACGCTCAAAACCGATTGCACGGAACAGAGTAGTAACAGGTAATTTTTTCTTACGATCGATGTATGCATACATCACACTATTGATATCTGTAGCAAACTCAATCCACGAACCTTTAAAAGGAATTACACGTGCAGAATAAAGCTTGGTACCGTTAGCGTGAAAAGACTGACCAAAGAATACACCAGGAGAACGGTGTAACTGAGAAACAACAACACGTTCTGCACCGTTGATACAAAAAGTACCACTAGGTGTCATATAAGGAATAGTACCAAGATAAACATCTTGAACTATCGTTTCAAAATCTTCGTGCTCATCATCAGTACAGTATAATTTTAAACGGGCTTTTAAGGGTACACTATAAGTTAAGCCTCGCTCGATACACTCTTGAATAGAGTATCTAGGTGGATCTACAAAGTAGTCCAAGAATTCTAGTACAAAGTTGTTACGGGTATCCGTAATAGGGAAATTCTCTAGAAAGGTGTTGTAAAGTCCTTCATTTCCTCTTTCTTCAGACTTAGTCTCTAATTGAAAGAAATCTTGAAAGGATTTAATCTGTATATCCAAAAAGTCAGGATATTCAGGTCTGTTCTTTACCGATGAGAAATTCAGTCTTTCAGCTTGTTTTGCTTGCATCTTCAACGAACGGAATTTAATTAAAATAAATTGAGAACCTGATTTTTCAGGTTCTGAGATCTCTTAACATAAGAAATCTAAGGCAATAATAGTCGTAATAATTAAGAAAACCTTATATACGACAAATGGTTTAGGCCTATTTCGAATAAACGAACAGACCTAAACCCTTGTATTTATAGTAGTTAAGCTTACTTAAGCTCAACTTCAGCTCCAGCTTCTTCTAATTGAGATTTGATAGCCTCTGCTTCATCTTTAGCGATACCTTCTTTAATTGGGCTTGGCGCGTTATCAACAAGCTCCTTTGCATCTTTAAGACCAGCTCCAGTTAATTCTTTTACAAGTTTTACAACTGCAAGTTTAGAACCACCAGCGGCTTTAAGGATTACATCAAATTCAGTCTGCTCTTCAGCAGCGTCATCACCACCTCCAGCAGGACCAGCCACAGCTACAGCTGCTGCTGCAGGCTCGATACCATACTCATCTTTTAAAATAGTAGCTAACTCATTTACTTCTTTTACAGTTAAGTTAACTAGTTGTTCTGCGAAATCTTTTAAATCTGCCATTTTTCTATCGTTTTAAAAAAAAATTCTTTATTATAATTATTAAGTGCGTACTTTATTAACCTTCTCTTTCTTGAAGGGTTTTAACAAGGCCAGCGATTGTTGAACCTCCTGATTTAAGAGCGCTAATAACGTTCTTAGCAGGCGATTGAAGTAGACCAACGATCTCCCCAACAAGTTCTTCTTTCGACTTGATATCTACTAAAGCGTCTAATTGCTCGTCACCTATATAGATAGCCTCTTCAATAAACGCTCCTTTAAGCAAAGGCTTGTCAGATTTCTTACGAAATTCTTTAATCACCTTAGCTGGCGCGTTACCAGTCTCAGAAAGCATAATTGAAGTATTACCTTTTAAAGTAGCAGGTAATTCACCAAAATCTTTATCTGAGCTCTCCATTGCTTTTGCAAGCAATGTATTTTTAACCACGGCTAGTTTTACGTTTGCTTTAAAACATGCTCTTCTCAACCTAGAAGTAGTTTCTGCATTTAAACCAGAAATGTCTGCTAAATATATATGAGCACTATCAGCCAACTGCGCAGTCAAATCTTCTATTACTTGTGATTTTTCTTCTCTTGTCATAATTTAACTTTTACTGCTCAGCAAAACGTTTTGAATCTACTTCAACGCTAGGACTCATAGTACTAGACATAAAGATGCTTTTAATATAAACACCCTTAGATGCAGTAGGCTTCAATTTTACTAATGTGGTTATCAATTCTCTTGCATTAGCCGCAATTTTATCAGCATCAAAAGACGCTTTACCAATCGCTGCGTGTACAATACCTGTCTTATCAACTTTAAAGTCAATCTTACCAGCCTTAACATCAGATACAGCCTTTGCCACATCCATAGTTACAGTACCGGTTTTAGGGTTAGGCATCAAGCCACGAGGACCCAACACACGTCCTAAAGGACCTAACTTACCCATAACGCTTGGCATAGTGATGATCACATCAACATCTGTCCAACCGCCTTTGATTTTCTCTAAATACTCATCAAGACCTACAAAGTCAGCTCCCGCTTCTTTAGCTTCAGCTTCTTTATCTGGAGTTACCAGAGCAAGAACCTTCACATCTTTACCAGTTCCGTGAGGAAGTGTTACCACTCCACGAACCATTTGATTCGCTTTACGCGGATCTACATTAAGACGCACAGCCAAGTCAACAGAAGGATCAAAATTTACTTTGCTTACTTCTTTTATTAAAGCAGAAGCTTCAGCCAATGTATAGGTAGAACTTGTATCTACTTTAGCCCGTGCTTCTTTTTGCTTCTTTGTTACTTTTGCCATTTTAAATTGCTTTTTTGGATGTTAAAAAGGAGCCTGCCCTTTTACAGTTATTCCCATAGACCTTGCAGTTCCCGCAACCATTCTCATCGCACTTTCTACTGTAAACGCGTTAAGATCTGGCATTTTGTCTTCAGAGATAGCTCTAATTTGATCCCAAGTTACACTAGCAACTTTTTTACGGTTAGGCTCACCAGAACCTCCTTTGATCTTAGCTGCTTCCATTAATTGGATGGCAGCTGGTGGTGTTTTTACCACAAAGTCAAAAGACTTATCACCATAAACAGTAATAACTACAGGAAGTACTTTACCGGCTTTATCTTGAGTTCTAGCATTAAACTGCTTACAAAACTCCATAATATTAACTCCGGCAGCACCTAAAGCTGGTCCAACAGGTGGGGAAGGATTTGCTGCACCTCCCTTAACTTGCAACTTAACAACCTTACTTACTTCTTTTGCCATTTTTAAAAATTTAGTTTGATATGTTCTTTAGTGGAAGCAGAAGAACGATATCTAATATATGTGTAACACTTATACTTTCTCAACTTGCATATAACTCAACTCTAATGGAGTCTTTCTTCCAAAGATCTTAACCATCACCTCAAGCTTACGCTTTTCCTCATTGATGTTTTCAACAGTACCGTTAAAACCATTAAAAGGACCATCTATAACTTTCACCGTCTCTCCAAGAACAAAAGGTATCGCTACATTATCTGTTTTAACAGCTAATTCATCAACCTTACCTAACATCCTATTAACCTCTGATGTTCTAAGCGGCACAGGATCTCCTCCTTTTACCTCACCTAAAAAACCAATCACACCGTTTATAGACTTAATCATATGCGTTACTTCACCTCCAAGATTCGCATGAATCATGATATAACCCGGAAAGTAAACACGCTCTTTATTAATTTTTTTACCGTTGCGGATCTGAACAACCTTCTCAGTAGGAACAAGAACCTGCTCAATGTAATCTTCAAGATTAAAACGAGATATCTCTTGCTCGATATACCCCTTAACCTTGTTTTCTTGACCACTTACGGCCCTTACCACGTACCAGTCTTTATCTTTGGTATTGTTTGTTATAGCCATTGTGATTAATTTAAGCTCCTACCAGATTAAAATACGCCTTAATAGCTCTACTAAAAACAGTATCAACTCCCCAAATTGCTAATGAAAAAATGATAGTGAAAACCACTACAACAACAGTAAGACGTTGAGCTTCTGAAAGCGGAGTCCAAGTAACGTGATTTTTCAATTCGTTGTAAGACTCCTGAAGGTAATTAATTAATCCAGCCATATTATTTAACTCTATAAAAAGACACTTTGCCTTTTAAATTAAACCGCTAAGCAGCTTTATTATTGAAATCGAAGAAATTCGATCATTGCACGGGTTGAGAGGCTCGAACTCCCGACACCTGGTTTTGGAGACCAGTGCTCTACCAACTGAGCTAAACCCGTATAACAAGATATTCAAAAAAGAAAACCTTATTCTTTATTATAAAAATCAAGGCATTCGCTTACACGAACGCCTTAATTCTTTAAAACTTATAATTCGTGATTATTCAAGAATTTCAGTTACCTGTCCTGCACCTACTGTTCTACCACCTTCACGGATAGCAAAACGAAGACCTACATTCATTGCAATTGTCTGAATCAACTCAACAGTAATAGTCAAGTTATCTCCCGGCATAACCATTTCTACTCCATCAGGAAGAGATATGTTACCAGTTACGTCAGTTGTACGCACATAGAATTGCGGACGGTAGTTATTGTGGAATGGCGTGTGACGACCACCTTCTTCTTTCTTAAGGATATAAACCTCAGCTTTAAACTTAGAGTGAGGAGTTACAGAACCTGGCTTAGTAATAACCATACCGCGAGTGATCTGTGACTTTTCAATACCTCTCAATAAGATACCTACGTTATCTCCAGCTTCACCTCTATCTAGTATCTTACGGAACATCTCAACTCCAGTAATAGTAGAAGTAAGTTTTTCTGCCCCCATACCTATGATCTCAACAGGATCTCCAGTATTAGCAACACCAGTTTCAATACGACCAGTAGCAACAGTACCACGACCAGTAATAGAGAATACATCTTCAATAGGCATCAAGAAAGGCTTATCAACATCACGAGCAGGCAATTCAATCCAATTATCTACAGCATCCATAAGCTCCATAATCTTATCAACCCATTTTTGCTCACCATTCAATCCACCTAAAGCAGACCCCTGAACAACAGGACCATTGTCACCATCATACTCATAGAAACTAAGAAGATCTCTAACCTCCATCTCAACTAGCTCAAGAAGCTCCTCATCATCAACCATATCCACTTTATTCATGAATACAACAATACGAGGAATACCTACCTGACGACCAAGAAGGATATGCTCACGAGTTTGTGGCATAGGACCATCAGTTGCAGCAACAACAAGAATAGCACCATCCATTTGAGCAGCACCAGTTACCATGTTTTTTACGTAATCCGCGTGACCCGGACAGTCAACGTGCGCATAGTGACGGTTAGCCGTAGCATACTCTACGTGAGAAGTGTTAATAGTAATACCTCTTTCTTTTTCTTCAGGAGCGTTGTCAATAGAGTCAAAACTTCTTAATTCAGAAAGACCTGCGTTAGCAAGTACAGTAGTAATAGCAGCAGTTAAGGTAGTTTTACCGTGGTCAACGTGCCCTATAGTACCAATATTTAAGTGAGGTTTGGAACGATCAAATGTTGCCTTTGCCATGATTTAAATAATTTTAATCTTAGTTATTATTAGTGTTTAATTTTAAACTTACCTGACACGCCAGCTATATGGTTTTACTAAAACGCACAAAAAACTGAGCGCCATAGGCACCCGTTTAAGTAGCAGCGACTGCTATTGAGCCAACGACGGGATTTGAACCCGTGGCCTCTTCCTTACCAAGGAAACGCTCTACCCCTGAGCTACGTCGGCTTATAAATTTCCCATTCAAAACGACCGAAGTCTGAATTGCCCGGGCTGACCTACTCAGCTAAAGGGCTAACAAAAGTCATAAATGACTATAACCAAAGCCTATCAGGTTTGGTTTAAACAAATCGAAAAATCCGATTTTAAATACCCTCAACAAAGGAGGCTATTTAGAGCGGGAGACCGGGTTCGAACCGGCGACATTCAGCTTGGAAGGCTGACGCTCTACCAACTGAGCTACTCCCGCATTGCGGCGCCAAAATTAATAAAAATTTATTAATTAGCACAAATAAAAAAAATAATTGTGGGGAGAGCAGGATTCGAACCTGCGAAGTCTAATGACAACAGAGTTACAGTCTGTCCTCGTTGGCCGCTTGAGTATCTCCCCAATATTGGTATTATCAGTATTTCAAAAAACGCTTCGACTGCGCTCCACGCAAGCTCTAAAAACAATCTTTACTTCGATCTAAAAGAACTTTAAAAAGAGCCGATGGAGGGACTCGAACCCACGACCTGCTGATTACAAATCAGCTGCTCTAGCCAGCTGAGCTACATCGGCCTTTATCACTTTTCTAAGTGTAAAAAACTCCGCTATTTCTAACGGAGTGCAAATGTAGAATAAATTTATAATCCACAAAACTTTTTTTTATTTTTTTTCAGGCTGTAGCCCTAATTTTTTGTTTTCGCTTAACCAATAATCGCTCTAAAGATTGTGCACAGCTATCAGCTCCTTCCTCAAATGATTTTGCTTGTTTTTTCACTATCAATTCGTTACCTGGAACACTTAGCAAAATTTCGACGATTTTGTTCTGCCTAGTGCTTGTGTTTTCAACTTTTAAAAAAACATCTGCATAAATTACGTGATCATAAAATTGTTCAAGCTTATTCATCTTTTTCTGAATAAAATTAATCAGCTTTTGATCTGCTACAAAATGGGGTGTTTGCACATTTACTTTCATAGATCCACATATTAAAGGGTTACTAATTGGTTAAATTCTACTGTTATTTAGAATTTCTGGGGTGCGCTTTTTGGTAGACCCTTCCCAACTCTGCCATACTTGTATGCGTGTAAACCTGGGTAGCAGCTAAACTAGCGTGCCCTAATAATTCTTTAACAGCATTTAAATCTGCCCCATTATTAAGCAAATGAGTCGCAAAGGTATGCCGAAGCACATGCGGACTCGTTTTGATTTTTCGGGACACCTTACTAAAATAACGATTTATCGTTCGGTAAACAAACGTTTCATATAATTTAGCACCCTTATCTGTGAGCAATAAATTCTCTTCATTTTTATCAAAGCCTTTGTTTGAAAGCAATTCTTGATATCGTTTTATTCCATCTTCTAACCAACTGATCATAGGAATAATTCGCTCTTTGTTACGTTTTCCTAGTACTTTTATAGTGTGCGAATTAAAATCAACATCAGAAGTTTTTAAATCAATCAACTCACTTCGTCTTATTCCGGTAGCGTAAAACAACGACACAATCAGGAAATCACGAGATTCAGAAAATTCCTGAGCATTGGCTAAATTATTTATAACCGAATCTATTTCCTTATTAGAGAAAGGAACTTGTATCTCTTTTTTAATTTTTAAAGATTTATGTTTTGCTAACGGATTAACCTCTACACCTCCCGTTCTCTGCAAAAATTTAAAAAAAGCTTTCAGAGAAGCTATTTTTCTATTTATACTTCTATGTGTCAAACCAGAATCAGAAAGCGTGACAATCCAAGACCTCACATAGGTGTATTCTACTTCATTCGCAGATTCTACACCAAACTCAGCTTCAAGAAACTTAAAAAAAACTTCAAGATCATTTGTATATGCCAATAAAGTATGCTTACTGTAATTTTTCTCCAGCTCTAAATAGTCAACAAACGATTTGATCTGCATAATTTAGTTTTAAAGAAAGATACTCATTTCCCAAGTAAAAGCATAATGACACCACACTGAAACCACAGCCCAACCACACTTTACCACAAAATCTGTAGGCGAAAATGGTATGAATATGGGCTGACTTTTGACGCACCTATAAGCACCACTACCTTTTAAATAGCTTATTTACAACCACAGAGAATCACGAATAATTGTTTATAAGACACCTCCAGAATTCAATTTAATGAGTAATAAACCCAGCGCAACAATCACCTCGAAGCCTAATTATAAAACAAAAAAAAATCTGCTAAGATTACTCTTAGCAGATTTAATATTTTGAAAGAGGATTAGTCTCTCTGTTAATAATCCCTGGCAAGAACTAATCTCACCGACGGAATATTAAATATTCTCTTGATCGCGAAGCCCTTGAATATAAGATGCTTTCTGAATTTCTCTTCTACGTGAAACAGAAGGTTTTGTGAAAGCTTGACGATCACGCAGCTTACGCATTGTTCCCGTTCTATCAAATTTTCTTTTGAAACGCTTCAGCGCTCTATCGATATTTTCTCCGTCTTTTACTGGTATAATTAACATAGTGGTACCTCCTTTCTTTAAAATTCTTTTCAGTTTTCAGGCCGCAAAGATAGTTTAAACTTTAAAACTAACAAGCGGTTTTAAATTTAATTATTTCGCCGCAGGCTTATATTCTTTTTTATCTATTACCATCTTAGCAATAATCTCTTTTAAAATCTCAGACGTACCGCCACCTATCGGACCTAACCTACTATCTCTAAACATTCTCGCTAGCGGATAATCTTCCATATAGCCATACCCTCCTAACATCTGCAAGCATTTATAAATCACATCATCTGCGATTTTAGTTGCAAGCAATTTAGACATGCTAGCCTCCTTAACTACATAATCGCCACTATAAAGATTATTAGCAATTGCATAGTTAAATGACTTCACCATCTCCACTTCACTTGCCATCTCTGCCACAGTATGCCTCAATGCCTGAAATTTATCTAAGGTTTTGCCAAAAGCGATACGGTCTGACATATATCCTAATGTATACTCTAAAGCATACTCAGCACGTGCGTGTGCATTTACACCCATTATCAAACGCTCTAAAGCAAAATGCTGCATAATATAAGAGAAGCCTTTATCCTCTTCTCCCATTAGATTTTCAACAGGAATTTTCACATCAGAAAACGCTATCTCTCCCGTATCTGAAGCTCTCCAACCCAGTTTGTCTAATTTTGTAGCACTTATTCCTTCTGTATCTCTATCTATTACAAAAATACTCAGACCTTTATTTCCCTTCTCAGGAGTTGTCTTCGCAGCAACAATTAAATAATCTGAATATACCCCATTTGTAATAAAAGTTTTTGAACCATTTAAAATATAATGATCTCCCTTTAAAACAGCTGTACTACGCATTCCTGCAACATCAGAACCACCAAAGGGTTCTGTGATACATAAACAGCCTATTTTTTCACCAAGAATACTAGGCGTTAAATATTTTTCTTTAATCGCTGGTGAACCTTCAACTTTTAAATGCGTCATCGCTAAATAGGCATGTGCCCACATTGCAGCAGCAAAACCACCACTATTGATGCGTTGTAATTCTTCAAGAAAAATAACAGTGTAGAAAATATCAAGATCGAGCCCACCATATTCTTCAGGAGCGGCTAAACCAAAATAGCCCATCTCTCCCATCTTTGTCCAGATAAAGCGATCTATATTACCCGTCTGCTCCCATTTTTCAATATGTGGAACAACTTCCTTTTGCAAAAATTCTCTCAGACTTTCTCTAAAGAGCTGATGCTCTTCCGAAAAAAAAACATTATTCATCTAGTATACTTTAATTTAATATAAGGCAATCGGAAAGGAAGCTTTACAAGCCAAATATGCGTAATTCTCAGTAATGCCTTCTCCATTTTGGTTGGATGACAAATATAATTTAATTCGCTCTAATTTATAGGAGGTTATTCCGTCTATTTTGAGGAGCTCATCAAGATCATTAATTCCCTTATGCAGCAGACGGTAATCTATAATATCTCTTGCGCTTTCAAAAGTTATAAATGGAACTGTTGAGAGATCTGATGCATTAGCGGCATTCACGTCAATCAACTGTATGTCTGGTTTTGACTGAACCGTAAACTGATCTTTAATGGCGTACACCTGACTTTTTGAAGTACCATAAATGTCATAAAGCTGATTATCCTCAAGAAAACCTCCCAGTTTTTTCCTACAACTCAACAGGCGTTTTACAACAACCTCATCTAAATCTTTAATACCCATTAAAGATTTAAAATCTGCCTTATTTAAATCGCTTTTAGGTTTTTCTTCTGAGTATGAAAAACTAGTTTTTGAAGCTTTAGGTTTGGAATTTGTAACCCATTCCGGAAATTTAAAGTAGGGTGCGATTGTTTGTAATAAAGAATCTGAAACACCAGTTACTTTCTGAAAATCATCAGCAGAATTAATCTACTGATCCTTTTCACGAAAGCGTAATAACTTATCTATTTCAACCATACGCATTCCTAAAGTATAGCCTTTGTAATCAGTTATGAAATTAGGATTGAATGGATAGATTTTCGGCTGGGATTCCGCTAACATTAATTGCTTCAAATATCTGAAGCTCTTCATCTGTTAATGCTTCTGGTTTATAAAAAGCATTTGGAGTTATCCAAAATAGACTCCCAAACAAGCAATTAAAACCAGCACCAAAAGCAAAATCCCACTTCTTTGTCTGTTATCCAGAAAGAAATGGGATTTTAAATTCATAAGAGAATTATTTTGTTAAGAAGCTTCTTTAGTCTTTTTTGAATCTTTATCTATAACAGCATCCATTCGGCCAATTTTAATGGCATTAAGATATGCTTGTAATTCTTTTCTAACTTTAGGAGACAGTAATACCAAACCGATAATGTTAGGAAATACCATCGCAAAGATCATTGCATCTGAGAATGCGATAACTGCTCCTAAACTCGATGAAGCACCTACTATTATAAAGGCTAAAAATAATACTTTGTAAGTAATGTCCTGAACCCTTCCTTTTCCAAATAAATATTTCCATGATTGCAATCCGTAATAAGACCAAGAAATTGCAGTTGAAATTGCAAATAATACAACTGCAATAGTAAGAACAATAGAGAAGTATGGAATAGCCGAGTCAAATGCTACTGAAGTCAAATCCACTCCATTGATAGGTTCGTTAGTTGCATTAAGCATTACGTTACTTGCTGCATCGAGATTACCATATGTAAACAGGTTGTGCTTTGCGTTTGTGATAATAATAACAACGGCAGTCATTGTACAGATGATCACGGTATCTACAAAGGGACCAATTGAAGCCGTAAGGCCTTCACTAGCCGGGTAACGTGTTTTAACAGCAGAATGTGCAATTGCAGCAGAACCTACACCAGCCTCATTAGAAAACGCTGCTCTTTGAAAACCTACAATAAGAACTCCTACCACACCTCCAAAGGCTGCATTAGGGTTCATTGCGCCATCCCATATCTGACCTAAAGCAAAGCCCACCATATCTATATTAATAGCAATGATAATAAAACCTGCAAGAACGTATACAATAGCCATAAATGGCACCACTTTTTCGGTAAAAGAACCAATACGCTTTATACCACCTATAATCACCAACCCAATAATTGCAGCCATTATCAAACCTAGATACAATCCTGCGTTAGGATTATCCCAACCGGTCATTTGTATCAACTGTGACGAAGCCTGATTAGATTGAAACATATTTCCGCCACCAAAAGACCCCCCGATACAGAAAATAGCAAATACTACCGCAGTCACTTTACCAAGGCCTCCTAGCCCTTTTTCTTTTAAACCTTTAGAAAGGTAATACATAGGACCACCGTAGGTTCTACCATTTTCATCTATTTCACGATATTTTACACCTAACGTACACTCCACAAACTTTGAAGCCATACCTAAAAGCCCTGCTACGATCATCCATATCGTAGCTCCCGGACCACCCAGTGCAATTGCAACCGCAACACCAGCGATATTACCAAGACCTACCGTTGCAGAAAGAGATGCTGTTAAAGCCTGAAAATGTGTTACCTCACCTTGAACTTCGCCAGTAAGCTTAACAGTATCTTTTACTTTTCCATCTTCAACAGTGATTTCTTCATCTGCAGGCACATAATGATCTAAATCATCATATTTCCCCCAAGCTGTTTTAATACTATCTTTAAAGTATCTAAGGTTAACACCCTTAAAATAAATTGTAAAAAACAAAGCCCCTAAAAGCAAAATAAGAATTACGATAGGTAATTCTTTTCCGGCTATAACTATAGGATACATTATGGTGTCTACAATGGGCGTCGTATATTTTTCGAAAGCTGCATTTATAGATTCCCCCATGCTCATTTCTTCTTGAGCGAATGTCAGAAAGGGAAAAATTAGACAACAAATTGAAAAAATAATTTTCTTCATAAGAATATTTTTAAAATAAAATTTGGAGTAAAAAACCTTGAGGAAAATCCACAAAGCATTAAATAAAAAACAAATTACTTCAAAGCATCAAAATGCTATCGGGATGCTTTGAAGCCATAATCTCGATTTTTCGAGTAAAGCCAGCAAGATGCTAAAAAAATAGCCTTTTTCAAAGGTAAACCTCGTTAAAAAAGAAGAGAAAGTCTCTATTTACAAAGAATCATTCAACGAATCACTCAGCTTATTACTTAAAATTATTGTTTAGACACTATTGTGTAAGAATGCAAAAAAAGCCCTATTTGATACTAATCAAACAGGGCCTTAAAAATGGTAATTTTTATTAATCGAAATTAATTGATTGCCTCTTTTTTCAATTTAATTGCGGCGAGATATCTGTCTAACTGTTTCTTTACCACAGGAAATAAAAAGAATAATCCTACCATATTGGGAAAGATCATTGCAAAAACCATAGCATCAGAGAATGCCCAGATCGACCCCATATTTGCTGCAGCACCAATTACTACAAATATTAGAAATAAGACCTTATATACAAGATCAGCGGCCTTGCCTCTTCCGAAAAGAAATTTCCAGGACTGCAAACCATAGTACGACCAAGAGATCATGGTAGATACTGCAAATAAAACCACCGCTATTGTTAAAAATACATTTGAAAAAGGAATATACTCGTGAAAAGCTTTTGATGTAATACCAGCTCCTTCATAAGAAAGACCATCAATAATTACAGCTCCTGAGCCATCACCTCCGTATTCAAAGTAACCGCCAAAATTAAAAATAATGATAACTAGCGCAGTCATTGTACAAATCACTACCGTATCAATAAACGGCTCTAATAAAGCAACTAATCCCTCACTCGCAGAGTACTTCGTACGTACTGCTGAGTGTGCGATAGATGCAGAACCAGCTCCCGCTTCATTAGAAAATGCTGCTCTTTTAAAACCTACTAAGAGAACACCTATAAACCCACCTACACCTATTGCTGTAGGTTTGAAAGCCTCTTCCATTATTAGAGTAAAAGCATCATCTATCAATGTATAATTAGATCCCACGATATAAATACAAGCTCCTAAATACATAATTGCCATAAATGGAACTACTTTTTCAGTAACCTGTGCAATACGCTTGATCCCACCAATAACGATAATACCAACTAAAACCGCTATCACAACACCAATCCAGAAACCGGCACCTGCACTTTGCAGATTAAACAATTCTTTCAATACAATAGTTGCTTGATTACTCTGTGCGGCATTACCACCACCAAAAGAATTACCGATACAAAAAACAGCAAAAATCACTGCAGCTATTTTCCCTAAGGTCGCAAAGCCTTTTTCTTTTAATCCTTTAGTCAGGTAATACATTGGCCCACCATATACTGTACCATCTTCACCTATATCACGGTATTGAACTCCCAAGGTACATTCTACAAACTTGGTTGACATCCCCATCAGTCCACAAACAACCATCCAGAATGTTGCTCCAGGGCCTCCTAAAGCAATTGCAAGGGCTACACCCGCAATGTTACCGTTACCTACTGTGCCAGAAACTGCAGTTGCCAAAGCCTGAAAGTGGCTCATTTCTCCTGCAGAAGATTCATCTCTAATGGTATCAACAATATCCCCATCAATAGCTAAATCATCATCAAGCGTTTCTATATGCTGCTCAAGATCTACTTTGTTTAAATCAACCCCGTTTGCAATACCATTTTCACCATATAAAACCTGAGCACCATGATTTTCTATATCTTCATATTTACCACGTACTGTCTGAATTGCACGCCAGAAATATCTGAAGTTTGGAAAACCGAAACGAATAGTAAAGAAAAATGCACTAAAAACAAGAAGAATTAGCACGAAAGGAATTCCAAATACATTAAAGAAAATTATATTTGAAAAGAAATCTGAAATAGGCGCAAAAGCCTGATCAATTTTTTGATCTATTCCAACCTCAACCTCTTGAGCTGCAACCTGGAAAACCGAAAAAAAGATAAAAACGGAAGCGAATAGGTGTTTCATAAAAAAAGCAAAATCGTTAAATTAAAACTAGAATAAAGCGAAAAACGTTACATTATTTTCACCGCTTTCTTCGACAAGCTGTAAACATACTACTAAATCGCAAATTCTTTATGTAATTTTTCGATCTGTTCTGGTCTTCCTATTACAATGAGTATAGAATCTCTTTCGAGCATTAAAGAAGCTTCGGGATTGATGATATAATTTCCGTCAGGTGACTTATAGCCTATGATAGAACAACCCGTACGATTTCTTAGGTCAATATCTCGTATAGTACGACTCTCGTGATCAGGACAAACAGCATCATAATTTATTTGCTGAACATTTACCCGCCCACCGGTCGCTACCTGCAAATGATCTATAAACTCCAGCAAATCAGGCACAACAACCAGTGAAGCCATATGATCACCACCTATTTTATCTGGCATTATCACATTGTTTGCGCCAGCAAATTTTAGTTTTTGATACGTTGTCTCTTCAGAAGCTCTACTTATAATTTTCATTTTAGAATTAATTTGCCGTGCAGAAAGCACCACAAATAAATTATCAGAATCATTAGGCAATGCAGATATTAAAGTTGCAGCGCGCTCCACCCCTGCTTTTATAAGAACCTCATCTTCATTGGCATTACCGGTAACAAAATTTACTTCTTCAGATTGAAATTTATGTACCACCTCTTCATCCAACTCTATGATAACAAAAGGCTTGTGATAGGTCATTAACTTTTGTGCGGCCTGCTTACCATTACGGCCATAACCTACGATGATCACATGATTATTGAGTTTATCTATTTTCTTCTGCACGCTGCGCTGTTTTATAAGTTCAAAATTACTTCGGCTTAAAATATATTCTGTTATAATAGAGATCGCATAACCCAGAACGACCACACTTACCAAAATTAATATTACTGTAAAAATTTTTGCGGTATCGTTGAGGGGCTGCACTTCTCCAAATCCTACGGTGCTAATGGTAATCATAGTCATATAAACCGCATCGGTCCAAGTGTACTCTGCAAAAAATCGAAAACCGAAAACCCCCATTGCCAGCATACTTACAATAAGCAGTAAGGCAATATAAATTCGGTTTTTAAAAATGGTAAGCATAGTTTTTTACAAATCAAATACAGATGTACGTTTTGTATAAACCAAATCTTTAAGCTTAAGCCAGAAGGCTAAAACAAGATAAAAAGCAAATCCCAAACCTGCAGTAGCAAATGAAAGATAAATGAAGAACAAACGCACATTCTTAGCACGTATTCCCATTCGGTCTGCCAGTCGAGACGAAACGTAGAATCCGTTTCTTTCAAAAAAATGACGCAATTTATGCATAACAACTATTCTTATTTACAAAACGTATATCTGCTAAAATAAAGCCTTTGGTTGATTATATCGCTTCATTAAGCAAATAATTACGTATCTGACAATGCAAACATTGATTTTG
The DNA here is from genome assembly GCF_004104075.1 of Leeuwenhoekiella polynyae. Taxonomy (GTDB): domain Bacteria; phylum Bacteroidota; class Bacteroidia; order Flavobacteriales; family Flavobacteriaceae; genus Leeuwenhoekiella; species Leeuwenhoekiella polynyae. The sequence continues at coordinate 29,537 of NZ_QOVK01000003.1, forward strand.
ATCACAATACATTTTTTTTAGCTGAATCAACGCCTGACTATGCAAGGCATCTTTCTTAGTTTCTCTCGATTTTGAAAAGCAATTCATTATGGAATTTTTCTCCTGCGGAAGGTTGAGCATTAATTTAACTAATTCTACTTCTATTAATTGACCCTGAGCTTTTGCGGTTGCAAACTTTATAGGTGTCAGAGTATTAATTATTAAGATATTTATAAATGCCGGAGTATTTATTTAGATCGCTTTTATGAATCTTGCCAAAGTAATACTGTGTTTCCCAATAGAAAGAAGTCTCTATTTTAAATAACTCTTGCACTTGGGCTCTCGTTTTTGCAGCTATAACTAAACTGAACAAATCAGTACGCTGCTCATAAAATTGAGCGAGTTGAGACAATCGAATAGTAGGAAAATTAGGCGGTCGCAATTTGTAGAACTGCACTTTTTGATTAATTCCAGTAACTAGCTGATACTTATGCTTATTGTATTCACATTCTTCCTTCCAGCTTCCAGGCTCTTGTTCTTCTGCTGTTTCCGACAATAATCCTGCAAGTCCTAGCAATACAATCTCCAATTGATCTTTTTGTAAACCTAATTTTCTTATGATTTTAAAATCTAAAACTGAAGCTAAAGCTTCAAAAGCATCGGCATTGATTACTGTACCAAAGTTACGGGCAAGCATTGCAAACAAAACTGCTTCCCAATTACCATTTTTGCTAGCGATCTATTTTTCGACCTGCAAAACCTTTTGCTCTAAGCGCTCAAAAAATCAGGAACTTCTTTAAATCTAGATTCACAATTGATAAAATTGTAGATCTTCGATTCTAGTAAATGTTGGTAATTATTCAGCAATTCATCATTCACCTTATCGGTGAGAATAAGCGTTGGGATTTGTGCGTCAACTTTATCAAAAACAGTACAATCATATTCCCAAACCACGTGCAGGATTACATTTTCGTAAGCAGGATCCTGCTGGTGATTATGTAGATACCAATCCGAACTTTTTATGCGAAATTCAACGTTACCCGCCCATAACTGATCATCAATTCCCACCTGAGCATTAAAAAAATCAGGGCCTGCAAGTTGATTATGCATACCTGTTTTTATGATCTGAAGTTTTTTACCACAAACTGTTTGAAGCTTTGAAGTTGAAGCTGCACCGTCAAATTTTCGGCAGTTCCAAAGATGATGTAAAAAGGCCTCTTTCATTAGCTTAAAGTTAAAGCAATTTTAGCATAACCTTAATAGCTTCAACGCTTAAGCCTCTGTAATTTTAAAAAAAATAAAAAACTATGAAAAATTCAATTCTAACTTTAGCATTTGCAACAACCCTAATTTTCACATCTTGTGTAGATCGAAAAACTTCAGATAATGGGGAGGTAGAGCTCAAATCACAGTCTGAACAAGTTACGCCAGAAGATATGTATCAAACCTCAGGAAAAGAAGATGCTGATAACCCTGAAGATCTTACAGAAATCAACAGCGCTAAAAAAGTAATCAATGATTATTTTGATGCATTAAGTCGCGGAGAAACTGCCGAAGCTTACCAAGAAATGTCTCAGACAAGTGATCGCGGTACATCTTCTGAATTTGCTGAAAAGCATTCAAATATTGAAACAGTAACCTTAAGTTTTACTGAAGATCCAAAAGTAACCTCTGGAGCAGAAGGTACCGATGTAAAAATGCCTCTTAGATATACTATTAAAACCAAACAGGGAAATACTGAAACCTACAACGGCTCTGTAATGGTCGTAAAAAAGAACAAAGAAGATGCTGACTATAAAATACAAGGCATGACTATGACGCGGGAAGACAGTTAATACATTAATCTATAAATCCTTTTTCGCGCATCCAGTTGTCGTTATACATTTTGCCAACATAGCGGCTGCCATGATCGTGAAAAAGGATTACTACAACATCACCTTCTTTAAAATGTTCTTTTAACTGCAGTAAACCTTTAATCGCTGCCCCTGCAGAATTACCTAAGAAAAAACCTTCTTCTTTTGCCAAACGCTGTGTATAGACTGCGGCATCTTTATCAGTTACTTTGGTAAAGCCATCAATGATTTTAAAATCTACATTTTTAGGTAAAATATCTTCTCCTATTCCTTCGGTTATGTATGGGTAAATTTCATTCTCATCAAAAATTCCGGTTTCGTGATATTTTTTAAATACCGAACCGTAAGTGTCTATCCCCCATATTTTGATATCGGGGTTTTTCATTTTTAAATACTTTCCCACACCAGATATTGTTCCTCCAGTGCCTACACCAGCTATAAAATGGGTTATTTTACCAGCTGTTTGTTCCCAAATTTCAGGTCCTGTGGATTCAAAATGTGCCTCAGCATTCGCGGGATTATCGTATTGATTCACATACCAAGAGTTTGGCGTTTCTTGTGCTAAGCGCTTCGAAGTACTATAATACGATTGGGGATCATCTGGCGCTACATCTGTGGGACAAACAACAACTTCGCATCCTACCGCTTTAAGAATGTCTATTTTTTCTTTGCTCTGCTTATCAGAAATTACACAAACCATTTTATAGCCTTTTACGATAGCGACGAGTGCGAGGCCCATACCTGTGTTTCCAGAAGTCCCTTCAATAATTGTTCCGCCAGGTTTTAGATCTCCAGAAGCTTCAGCGGCTTCAACCATTTTTAAAGCCATTCTATCTTTAACAGAATTACCCGGATTGAAGGTCTCATATTTCGCTAAAACCAAACACGGTAATTCTGCGGTAAGCTTATTTAGTTTTACGAGTGGAGTATTGCCTATTGTCTCTAAAATATTTTCGGCATAATGCATAAAAATGGGATTTTTAAGTAGGACTTGTTTTAAGTACTTTTTAACCAAAACGACCTTCTGTTATCTATTTTCAAAAAATAGATATTAAAAACGAAATTTTATACCGATTTAACAACATTTTGATTTTTCAACCTGAAATTCAGTAAAGAGTTTCTTCCCTATTTAGAACCAAGCTTTTGCTTTGATCTTGCACTGCCTCTTCTCACTTTAAGGATGTAATAAATAATAAAAGTATTTCCTATAATAGATGGCAAAATCCAAACCCACAATCCCGGTATTCTCATACCTGCAACTAAAAATGCAGTCACTGATGCGATATAGGCACCTGTAATCTTACCTATATGTTGTGTGAGCCACGCTGTTTTTGTACGAAAAGGATTTTTCAAAAATCGATAATCCTGAAAGCATAATGCTAGAGCCAAAATCCCAAAAAAGATAAAAAGGATTTTATTACCAAAAATCTCCAGCATCCCGCTTACAATCATCAGAACTGCAAGCACTGCCATACTAATGGTTAGGCTCCAGTCAGTTTTAGACACTTTAGCTTTTTTAGATTTAAAACGCAAAGTTCTATTTCCTACCAAAACCATATAAATGGTAAACAAACCGATTAAAAATAAGAAAGAATTATAATGCCCAGGCATACTTGCTACCGGTAAAGAAAGCCCGGAACTCACTAGCATTCCAATTGTAAAAAACTTACCTGATTTTCTGTGAATTTTGCTTCCTTTCTTAGCAACTAAACTCAACGTGCCCGAAAGAAGGCCTATACCGCCAAAGAATGCGTGAATATAAATAACGATGGTGATTGCTGTTTCCATAATTGAGTGGTTTGATTGTTCTCTTCAAAAATGAAAACATTTGAGGAAGCTAAATATTCAAACTAACCCAACTGTAAAATCTCAATACTCAACTGTAAAATGAAAAGGCTTTCTATTTACAGAAGCTCAAAACTTAATCAAACTTAATAGTCTTTACCGGAGAAATACGGGTAATAACATAAGAAGGTACCAATAACATTACCGCACATAAAAGAAAGGTACCCATATTGAGAAGTAAAATATAATACCAATCTATATAGACCGGAGCCTCGCTTACATAATAGGTTTCAGGATTGAGGGTAATGAACCCAAAATACTTTTGAAGAAACAACAACCCAAGACCTATGATATTTCCCCAAAATAAGCCCACGCCAACTAGATAAAGTGCATTGTACATAAATATCTTGCGAATACTCCAATTATTTGCCCCCAGCGCTTTTAGAACACCTACCATAGGTGTACGTTCTAAGATCAATACCAGAAGCGCAACGATCATATTGATACCGGCAACTATTATCATTACAACAATGATCAATGCGATGTTGAAATCAAACAAAGATAACCACTCAAAAATGCTGTAGTATTTCTGTGTAATGGTCATCGTATTTAAAAATGAATCTGTGTTCTGATAGATTTCCCTGCCTATTTCATCGAGGCGATCAAAATCATTTACAAACATCTCAAAAGCGCCCACCTGATCATCTTCCCAGTTATTTAGTTTTTGAATATGACGAATATCTGCAAACAAAAAACTCTCATCAAACTCCTGAAAACCGCTATTATAAATACCAACGATATCAAATCTTCGGTTTAAAAATCCTCCATCTTCTTTCAGAAAAAACACAATGACTTTATCGCCATTCTTAAAACCTAACCGGTTGGCTAGATATTGACTAACGAGTATTTCAGTATTTAATTTATTTTTATAATCCGGGATTCTTCCTTCTACGAGAAAATCTTCCATATAATCCCAGCGGTAATCGTCACCAACCCCTTTTACAATAATGCCCTCAAAATCTGTAGGAGTTCTAATCACACCGGCCTTAGTAGCAGTAACCTGCACGTGTGTAACTTCTGGCACCGCATCAAAATCAGGATAAAAAGGTTGATCTTTAGGAATAGGATTGAGCGTGATATCGCTATTATTTCCATCAAATTGAGAGACGATCACATCTCCATTAAAGGCAGAAACCTTTTCTTTTATCTTTTGCTGGAGCCCCACACCAGTAGCAATGGTAATCATCATCATAACCATCCCCAGAATAATGGCGATAATTGCGATTTTAATTATAGGTGTCGAAGCAGTACTTTTATACTTCTTAGCGCCAATTATGCGTTTAGCTGTAAAATATTCAAAATTCAATCGTCCTATGGCGTTTCGTTTGCTCAAAAGTACCCTTTTTTTAGTTTTTGTAATTGCTATTTCCTGCGGAAACCATTCCGGGAATAAAAATCAAATTCAAAACAAGTCAAGTAAAAACGCTAAACCTGGAGATTCAACTTCGGTTATAGAAAATAAAAGATTGGTCTTGGGAGCCAATCGTACCGAAGCATATTTACCACTTATAGCAGATAAACGCGTAGCGGTTGTAGGAAACCCGAGCTCACTTATCCTAAAAAAAGAATTGCCTAACGGCGAAAAGATATATGTACACTTAGTAGATTCTCTCTTAAGCTTGAATCAAAACCTGGTTAAAGTATTTTCTCCAGAACACGGTTTTAGAGGAAAAGCCGATGCCGGGGAAGCCGTTAAAGACGGTAAAGATCCTAAAACCGGACTACCAGTAATTTCTCTTTATGGAACTAATAAAAAACCAAAAACCGAACAATTAAAAGATGTTGACATTCTTGTTTTTGATATTCAAGATGTGGGTGTGCGTTTTTATACGTATATCGCCACACTACATTATGTGATGCAGGCTGCTGCTGAAGCTAATATACCTGTGGTTGTTTTAGATAGGCCTAACCCTAATGGAAGCTATGTTGATGGACCAGTGATGGAAGCTGCTCACACCAGTTTTCTGGGAATGCACGCCGGTGTTCCGCTTGTTCACGGAATGACACTAGGAGAATATGCACAGATGATGGCAAAAGAACACTGGTTGAAAACCGAAAAAACAGTGGGCCTTACCATTATCCCAATGAAAAACTATGTTCACGAAATGCAGTATTCGTTACCGGTACGCCCTTCTCCTAATTTACCAAATGATCAGGCTGTGATGCTTTATCCCAGTTTAGGACTTTGCGAAGGAACTACTCTAAATGCTGGTCGTGGTACCGAAATGCAATTTCAAATAATAGGCGCTCCTTATCTACCAAAGGAAACTTATAAATTGAATTATACGCCCGCTCCTAATTTTGGTTCTAAGAGCCCTAAGTTTAACGGCGAACTTTGTCACGGACTAGACCTAAGAACTGTAGACCCATTACATGAAGTTGACCTTACCTTTATCATAAATGCGTATCGTGATTATACTGAGAAAGAAGCCTTTTTTAATACAAAGAATTTTACGGCACATGCGGGTACCGCACAATTACAAAAACAAATTGAGGCCGGTGCTTCTATGGAAGAGATAAGAGCTAGCTGGCATTCAGCCACGCAAGACTTTCTAAAAATTCGATCAAAATATTTGCTTTACGACTAGATCGAGCTGTATTACTGCTTTTTTGGCAAATAGGAAACTTGAGCTACACTTTTAATTCACGATCAACCATTGATAACCGTACGACTAGAAAGTACAAAATCTCCGAAAACGTTGTTCTAAATTAAATTACCTCAAATAAGTATAAAATTAACTTTTTAAACGATTCAGTTTATTTAAATTTAACCTCCTACATTATAAACATTTAGCGCACAAAGCTGCCTTATTTTAAAATTCGATATAATGAAATCGTTTATTATACTAATTTTCGCCTTGTTTTTCACAAGTGCTTTTTATGGACAACGTTTATTTGGTACCGTAACAGATGCCAAAACTGATGAACCTATAGCCGGTGTTAATGTATTTATCAAATCAATTAAAAAAGGTGTAACCTCAAAAAATAACGGTATTTTCTATTTTGAACAGGCTCACGGTCTAACAAAACAAGACACTATACTTTTTAATATGGTAGGGTATCAAACACTTAAGCTAACACTTGAGCAATATGAGATGCTTGATAAAAAAGTAAAACTTGTTGAAGAGAACTTCACACGCAATCGTTCTAGTAACGCAACGGGTCGTATTATAACATTAGGTAAATCTAATAACAGCATAAAATAATAGTGTTAACTATAGTACTGAATGCTATTTTAAACATTCCTCAGTAAATTTAAGCCTCGGTCGTACCGAGGCTTTTCATTTAAATACATCTTATGAAAATCCAATTAACTAACGCTTTGCTCTTCTTTTTCTTAATCATTAGCTCATCACTAACTGCTCAGCAAAGTCAGGTATTACCCAAAGTAAATCCAGAAGAAGCAGGTATGAGTTCAAACCGTTTCGCTTATTTAGATAGCATTGCTATCGCAGCAATTAAAGATCAGCAAGTACCGGGTTTAGTAGCCTTAGTCGCGCGCAATGGCAAGATCGTATATCATAAAGCTTTTGGCACAGCCAATGCCAAAGGAGAACTTCTGGATTTCAATTCAATTTTTAGAATTGCTTCCCAAACCAAAGCCATTACTTCAACAGCGGTAATGATGTTATGGGAACGAGGAGAATTTCAGTTAGATGATCCTATTTCAAAATATATTCCTGAATTTGAAAACGAACAGGTTTTAGATTCCCTGCTACCTGACGGAACATACACTACTAAGCCTGCAACACGTCCTATAACGATTAGACACTTACTTACTCATACTTCAGGTTTGGGTTACGGCGAGATAGATGGAGACCCGCGTTTTAAACAAATATATAGCGATGCCGGAGTAACAGACCTCTTTACAACTGATGGAATACAAATTGAGGAAAGTGTAAAAAAAATTGCCAAATTACCATTGCATCATAATCCCGGTGAGAAATTCACCTATAGCGAAGGACTCGATGTTTTAGGATATTTTGTAGAAATCATATCGGGTAAACCGCTTGATAAATTCTTTAAGACAGAGATTTTTGAGCCGCTTAAAATGCAAAACACCTATTTCTATTTGCCAAAAGAAAAACGTGATCAGTTGGTTTCTGTACAAACCAAAAATGAGGGCAATTGGGTAGATTTCCCCACTACTTTTTACGATCCTGATTATCCTAAAAAAGGTAAAATGACTTTCTTTTCTGGTGGTGCTGGTTTATCAAGTACTCCAGTTGATTATGCACAGTTTTTGCAAATGTACCTTAATAAAGGCACACTCAACGGACATCGCTTGTTGAGCAGAACAACGGTAGATTTTATCCTGAGTAATCAGATAGGTGACATCTGGAAAGGTAAGGGATCGTATCACGGTTTAGCCTTTAGCGTAGTCGATGATTTGGGCGCTGCCAAAGGTGGGAAAGGAAGTCCCCGCACATTTGAGTGGGGTGGTTATTTCAACACTCAGTATTTCGCGGATCCTGAAGAAAACCTAATTGGTATTATTATGAAGCAGACTCAAAAAGTAAGCGGAGATGAAACCAGTTGGAAATTCAGAAATATTGTCTTTTCATCAATTGATGATTAATTCTATTTTTTCGCCTCTTTTTTTGATTACATGATAATAATTCAATTTATAAGGGTTAAATCCACGACTTCTTTCGATACGTTTAAATTTGATACCTAATTTTAGGCCATAACTAATAAAAGCACTCAAAAACATTCAAATGAGAAAAACGTTTTACTTTTTAACCCTTTGTGCGGGTTTAAGCACCAGTATTTTTGCTCAGGATCAAAAAGAAACTGTAGAAAAAATAGTTAAAGAAGCCACTGAAAATTCACAGCTAAAAGTATTAGCTCACGAACTTCTTGATGTTGTGGGACCGCGCCTCGTTGGCACACCAGAATTAAAAGAAGCCCACGATTGGGCAGTAGAAACCTATACCGATTGGGGGATTTCTGCAGAAAACCAGCAATGGGGCGTATGGAAAGGTTGGGATCGCGGTATCACGCATATAGACCTTGTAAACCCACGTAGCGTAAGTCTTGAAGGTATGCAACTAGCCTGGAGCCCTTCAACTTCTTCTAAAGGTGTTGAAGCAGAAGTGGTCATTCTGCCGGAAGCTAAAGACTCTTTAAGTTTTCAGAAAATGATCAATCAGGTTAAAGGTAAATTCGTTTTAGTATCTATGCCGCAGCCTACCGGTCGACCTGATGAAAATTGGGAAGAATGGGCAACACCAGAATCTTTTGAAAAGATGAAAAAAGATCGTGATGCACTTAATGATGCTTGGGATGCCCGAATAAAAGCTACGGGTTACTCATCTCGAGAATTACCTAAAATTTTAGAAGAAGCCGGTGCAGTAGGTATAATAACCAGCAACTGGTCTCGTGGTTTTGGCGTGAACAAAGTTTTCTCTGCGTATACCGAAGATATTCCGATGGTTGATATTGCTTTAGAAGATTATGGATTACTTTATCGTCTTGCTGAATATGGTGACAAGCCAAGCATAAAGGTTGTTGCTCAATCTAAAGATCTGGGTGAAGTACCTACATTTAATACCATAGCTCAAATTAAAGGAAGTGAAAAGCCTGACGAATATGTGATTCTTTCTGCTCATTTTGACTCTTGGGATGGTGCACAAGGTGCTACAGACAACGGTACAGGAACTTTAGTTATGATGGAAGCTATGCGCATTCTCAAAGAAGTTTATCCTAACCCAAAACGTACCATTCTAGTAGGTCACTGGAGTAGTGAGGAGCAAGGTCTTAATGGTTCTCGTGCATTTGTAAAAGACCATCCAGAAATTGTTGCAGGCGTTCAAGCTGTATTCAATCAAGATAATGGAACAGGTCGTGTTGCTAACATTTCTGGCAACGGATTCTTAAATGCATATGATTATTTAGGCAGTTGGTTAAATGCAGTACCTGATGAAGTAGCAGATATAGAAACGCATTTCCCGGGAGCTCCTGGTCGTGGGGGGTCTGACTATGCTTCTTTTGTAGCTGCCGGTGCTCCAGCATTTAACTTAAGTTCATTAAGCTGGAATTACTGGAACTATACGTGGCACACCAATCGCGATACTTACGACAAGATAGTTTGGGATGATTTACAAAACAACGCTATTCTAACTGCTGTTCTTGCTTATATGGCTAGTGAAGATGACGAAAAAACGTCTCGTGAACAAATTGTTTTACCGGTAAATAAAAGAACCGGAGAACAAATGACCTGGCCAGAACCTCGTGATGGTAACCGTCGCGGCGGACTGGATAATTAAATCTGAATTCTCAAAATTAATGCTATAAAATGCCCTGATTGAACTCAGGGCATTTGTTTATTTCAACTTAATACGTTCTTTCATTTTTTCTACAATATTATAAGCTGCAGGACAAATAGCAACATTCTTCAACGTAATATTTGTGATCTGCTGAAATTTCTTCCGGTCTGTATGTGGGAATTCTGCACAGGCTTTAGGCCGCACATCATAAATCATGCAGTAATTATCTGCTCCCAGAAAAGTGCATGGTACCTCTTGAAGTACATAATCGTTGTCTTCATCTATACGCAAATAGGTCTCAATAAACTGTGCATCTTTCATCCTAAAATGCTTTGCAATGCGGCTGACATCCCGGTCTGTAAATAAAGGTCCGGTTGTTTTACAACAATTAGCACATTTTAAACAATCTGTTTCTTCAAATTCTTCATCGTGTAATTCCTGCATCTGGTAATCCAGATCTTTAGGCGGTTTACGCTTCAGCTTTTTAAAATAGGCAGCATTCTCTTTATGCTTATCTTTGGCAAGATTAGGCAACTGCTCAATAAATTCATCCATAGCGCAAAAATACGCATTTAAATTCCCTTGATTTTATGACCAAAAGAGATTCTGAAAACCCTGATATTTTTGGTCAGGCATTACTCGATTTCTACACCGGTAATCACACCGAAGCTATTACAGTCATCTCGTCGCTTACCGAAGATGATGAGATACCAGTTCCTTATCTTTTTAGGGGTTTTGATGCTATGCCACTGGTTGAACAAGAAGCGTTAAGACTTGCCCAAGGAAAAACATTAGACATAGGCTCTTGTGCAGGAAGCCATAGTTTGTATTTACAAAATAAAGGTATCGACGTCACTGCTCTTGATGTTTCTAAAGGAGCAATTAACGTCTGCCATAATCGCGGGATATCAAAGACTATTGAATCTGATATTCTAAGCCATACCGAAAAGAATTACGATACTTTACTGCTTATGATGAATGGCAGCGGAATTTTTGAGACCTTAAAAAACACGCAAAACTATTTAAAGCATCTAAACAGTCTTTTAAAAACTGGTGGTCAAATTCTTATTGATTCTTCAGACATTGCGTTTATGTATGAGGAAGAAGATGGCAGTTACTGGCGTGATGCAAGCCGTGATTATTATGGCGAAGTAACGTTTAAAATTCAGTATAAAAATCAAACTTCTGAAGCTTTTGACTGGTTGTATATTGATTTTAAAACCCTAAAAACTGAAGCTGAAAAAGCGGGTTTTAGTTGTAAAAAAATTATTGAAGGGCCACATTACGACTACTTAGCTCAACTCATTAAACTATAATAAAACTAGAGTGCTTTAAAAACCGTATATAGTATTAAACTGCTTATCCTAAAAACATCATAAACTAAATACAACAAGACCCGAAAGGGAAACGTTTAGTTATTTTTGAAAACATTCAAATTATTTTTAATGACACTTAATAGAATTACCCCCTACATTACTCTTTTTTTTTCATTTTTAATACTTTCCTGTTCAAGCGACAGCGATTCTTCGGGAACTAACACTACTGACCCTACCTTAGCCAATAAGCAAGCTTTGGGCGCTTCAGCAAGAGATTTTTTAAGTGCTGAAGAATTCACCTCTATGAATGTTGAGATTGCATACGTAGATGGCTTTAGACCCTCTGATGCGACCTTAAGTAATTTGAGAGCATTTTTCTCTGCCCGTTTAAACAAACCTGACGGTATTACTTTTACCGAAACTGTGGTAGCTGCTTCTAAAGTAGGTTCTTTAAACCGCGATGAGTACACTAAGATAGAAGAAGATAATCGAACCGTTTTTAATGTTGGAGATGAACTTGGAGTTTGGGTTTTCTTTACCAATGAAAACTCAGAAAGCGATGAAGGAAACAGCCGTATTTTAGGTACTGCTTACCGTAATACTTCTTGTATTATTTTTGGCGAAACGCTTAGAGATTTTAGTAGTGGTTTCACAGGGCCAAGTCTTACCCAACTGGAAACTGTTACTACTGAGCACGAGTTTGGTCACCTTTTCGGGTTGGTAAATCTAGGTACTCCAATGGTACGCGATCACGAAGATGAAACCGCTGATGATGACGGAGAAGAAACTCCTAACAAGCATTGTGATCAAGAAAACTGCCTGATGTACTTTCAGACCGTAGCAGATGCAACAAGTACTACTATGAATGGCTTGCCTACTTTTGGAGAATTTTGTTTAGAAGACCTAAGAGCTAATGGTGGAAAATAGACTTAAGCAACCTGCTTAAAAAAACAAAAGCTTCGGGAAATCCCGAAGCTTTTTTAGTTTATAGAAAATCTTATACTAGTCTAAAACCAGATTTGTAGTAGCGATCATTTTACCACCATCAAAAATATTGATCTTATAAAGTCCTTTTGAGAAGTCTTCCCCTTTAGGTGCGATGTTTTCACAAATATCCAAAGCTGTTTTCTCGTAGTAAAATTTTGAAATTGCACTATAAGTAACACTAGTTACGCTGTCAATAGCAATAGTTTTATTTGCTCCTAAAATGTTGTTCTGAGGATCTAATACCTGGACGTATAATTCACGGTCTCCGGCATCGGCAATCCTGTTTTGTGGCACAGTATAACATGCTCTAATACGATCTACACGACGCGCTTTGTCATTTTCTACGAGTTTTCCACTGTTTCTTACAATTACGCCGGTACCTACTAATTTACTAGCAGACAAACTTGCTCCTAAAGCTACTTTTTCAGCCAATTCATCTTTTACCATATTAAGACTATCGCGTTTCATTTTAGAAACCTCTAATTCATAAGTAGTACTATCTACCTGCATAGCCAGCATCTTATTCATTCCTTTTAGGCTGTCGTTCTGAGCAAAAAGATATTCGCGTTCTTTTTTAAGCTTATAGACCTCATCACGATAACGACGTAAAACAGAAATGTTCGCATCCATTTTTTGAACAGAATCAATTAAAACCTGTATACGATCACGAGCCTGATTCAATTCTGTATCTTTAAGATTATTCTCTTCAATTACTGCGTCATATTTGGTGACCATTTGTTTAAGGTCATTAAGAACAAGTTCTTTTTCTTCGGTCAATTCTGCTTTTGTGTTCTTCTCTTGATTGTAAAGTTTAATTGCAAAAGCACCGGCTACAACAAGAAGAACGGCAAGTATTCCCGTAACTATCTTTATACCCGTATTTTTATTCTCATTTTCCATAAATAACTATTGTTTGATTAGCTTAGGCTTGTACCTATATTATATTTTAACGTTAATGCTCATTCAAAAGTGTGTAAAAGTGTAAAAACAGCTACTATAATTTACTGTTTTTTAACGAAAAAAAGGATTTACAACTGCTCTAAAAAAGCACCCAAACATACAAAAAAGACAAACACTGCATCTTTAATTTTTTATTAATAACTCAGCCAGAAAATCACATAACCGTATCTTTGAGGTATGAAAGAAAATCACAAACGTGCAGCTATACTTTTTGGAGTGCTTGCTGTAATTGCTATTCTCATTTTATTCATCAATGCAAGTTTTGGCAAAGGTCTTTTACTAGGGTTACTTCTTGCAGCTATCATTTATATCTTACGCAGCTTTTTACCCAAACGACAATAAGAACGTTCTAGATCATTTTGATCTGCTCTATTTTTATAAGATATCTAGTAATTCTTTAGCATTAGTTAATGCTCTAAACTTAGAATGATTGATTTCATCATCTACTTGCTCATGAGTCCACGTGGTATGAAACGGAATATGAAATGCATAACCACCCATCGCCAGTACCGGTATCACATCAGATTTTAAGGAGTTACCTATCATTAAAAATTCTTGCGGTTCTATATCAAGATGTTTAACCAGTTTTTTATACTGCGTTTCTTTCTTGTCTGAAACTATCTCTACGTGGTGAAAATAATCTATTAGTCCACTTTTGATGAGTTTACGCTCTTGATCAAGCAAGTCCCCTTTTGTAGCCACAACCAACTTATATTTTTTAGAAAGCTCTTCAAGAACTTCTTCAATATGTGGTAAAACCTCAACCGGTTCTGCAAGCATCTGTTTTCCTTTATCTAGAATGAATGCTGTTGTTTCGGCATTCATCTTATCTCCCATTAATCGATGTGCAGTTTCAAGCATAGAAAGCGTAAAGCCTTTTATCCCGTAACCATATGTATCAAGATTACGAATTTCGGTATCCAGAAGCATACGCACAATATCTTCTTCGTCCCCATAATCTAAAAGGTGTTTTGCAAATGCAATTTCTGCATCTCTAAAAAACGTTTCATTTACCCAAAGTGTATCATCGGCGTCAAAAGCGATGACTTTAATTGTATTTAAATCCAAATTCTCAAAATTAGAAGTTGCTTAAAAATACTTAAAAAATAAGACCTCACTGTTTAAACAGTGAGGTCTTATTTTTTAAGTAATACAGAAAGATTATTTCTTTTTTTTCATTTTATTGAGCCAAATCAAAGTTCCGGTTACTGGTAAACTGGTACCTATCAAACACGCCAAGAAGTAAATTAATTTAGAGAAAAAGCCAAAAACTTCTCCTGTATGTATTGGTTTTACTAAAGATGCCACTTGCACATTAAACGGCTTATCACTAAATTTTTCAACAGCAAGCACCTCTCCTGTTTTTGAAATGTAAGCCATATCAGAAGTAGAAGGTGACCACCCGTTAGCATTACGCTTTCTTATACTAAAGAAATCATTTCGTGATCCTGGTAAGCTTATTGAAATAGCTCCCGGATAATCAAAAATTGTGTCTGCAGTATTTAATAATTCAGAAAGAGTAATTGTTGCAGCCTCTGAGTTTTCTGTAATTTGAAATTCCGGAGAAGAACGATTAAATATTTTGGTTCCTATAAGGTTTCCTAAACCTTCTCTATACCCTTCAAAAGACCAACATAAACCGGTGATTCCCATAATAACGATAAAGATCAACGAGTAAAAACCAAGCGTGTTATGCAGATCGTGATTTACACGCTTCCAATTGGCTTTAGTTTTGATCTTAAAACCGCTTTTTACATTTTTCCACTTTACTTTCTTCGGAAACCATAAAACAAGACCAGTGATAGAAAGAATTAAAAAGATGCTTGTAGCTACACCTACAATTGGTCTACCTATTGCTGAATCTAAAAGTAACCAACGATGCATTTTGAAAAAGAAAAAACAAAAAGCATCTGCAGGATTTGCAGCAGGCTTTAAACTTTCACCGGTATATGGATTTACCATAAAACTTGTACCACGACGCTCTTTAGGATTATCTTTTATTGTAAAAACATAAGGCTCGTCTAAAGCTTCGGGGATGGTTATACTGGTTAGTACTCCACCATTCTCTGTTGTGATTTTTCCTTTTAAATCTGCTATACTTATTTTTTCGCCTTTTGGTTCTACAACTAATTCATCTGAAAACACATCTTTAATTTCTTTCTCAAAAGCCAAAATGGTTCCGCTAAGACAAACCAGAAACAAAATAATCCCACTGGCTAGTCCTAGCCAAAGATGCACATCATTAATAAATTTTCTAATGGTGTATTTTTTATTTTTCTTCATTTTTATAGATCAAGGTTTATCTAGATTTTTAATGCACACTCATTCACAAATAGCTGCAAATATAAAACGGAAAATGACTTTATGCTATTTAGACTTAATAAAAATTAAAATAATTTATTTTCGTAAATACGTGATGATCATATAAAGAAAAAGCCTCTTCAATATGAAAAGGCTTTTTATGCATAAATAGACTTAAGCGAAATACCTACCTAACTAGTTTCTTGTATTTAATACGTTTTGGCATCAAGTCACCACCAAGACGTTTCTTTTTATTTTCCTCATAATCAGAGAATCCACCTTCAAAGAAATAGACTTGACTATCGCCTTCAAAGGCTAAAATGTGTGTGCAAATTCTATCTAAGAACCAACGGTCGTGAGAAATAACAACAGCACAACCCGCGAAATTTTCAAGCCCTTCTTCTAGAGCACGCAGCGTGTTTACATCCAAGTCATTGGTTGGCTCATCAAGTAACAAAACGTTTCCTTCTTCTTTAAGCGTCATAGCGAGATGCAGACGGTTACGCTCACCGCCAGAAAGCATATTTACTTTTTTATTTTGCTCGCTTCCACTGAAATTAAAACGACTCAAATATGCTCTACTGTTTACCTGGCGACCACCCATCATAATCAACTCTTGCTTGTCGCTGAAGTTTTCCCAGATGGTTTTCTCAGGGTCAATATTACTATGAGACTGATCTACATATGCGATCTTAGCAGTATCACCTACTGTAAAATCACCTTTATCTGGTTCTATCTCGCCCATGATCATTTTAAAGATCGTGGTTTTACCAGCCCCGTTAGGACCTATAACACCTACAATACCTGCTTGAGGAAGCACAAAATTGAGATCTTCATATAATAACTTATCACCAAAAGCTTTACTTACACCATGAGCATCAATCACATTAGTACCCAAGCGTGGGCCATTAGGAATATAAATCTCTAATTTCTCGTCTGTTTGCTTCTGATCTTGAGATAAGAGTTTGTCGTAATTGCTCAAACGTGCTTTTTGCTTCGCTTGGCGACCTTTTGGAGCCATACGCACCCACTCTAATTCGCGTTCTAATGTTTTTTGACGTTTACTTGCTTGCTTTTGTTCCTGAGCCATACGCTTAGATTTCTGGTCTAACCAAGAAGAGTAATTTCCTTTCCAAGGGATACCTTCTCCTCGATCCAGTTCTAGAATCCAGCCTGCTACATTATCTAGAAAATAACGGTCGTGCGTTACTGCTATAACCGTTCCTTTGTATTGTGCCAGGTGATGCTCTAACCAGTGTACACTTTCTGCATCTAAGTGGTTAGTAGGCTCATCTAATAATAATACATCTGGCTCCTGCAAAAGCAAACGACATAGAGCTACCCTGCGACGCTCTCCTCCAGACAGCACTCCAATTTTCTGATCTGCCGGCGGAGTACGCAACGCATCCATTGCTACTTCTAATTTGTTATCTAATTCCCAAGCACCGCGCGCATCAATCTCATCTTGCAAGACAGCCTGACGGTTCATCAGCTTTTCCATCTTATCAGGGTCGCTGTAAACTTCTTCCAGACCAAATTGATCGTTTATGCTGTTGTACTCATCAAGAATAGCTACTGTATCAGCAGCTCCTTCTTTTACAATTTCCAATACCGTTTTCTCGTCATCTAATTGAGGCTCTTGCTCTAAATACCCAACAGAGAATTCCTTATCAGAAGTAACATCCCCTTGAAAGTTCTTGTCTATCCCTGCTATGATCTTAAGTAAGGTAGATTTACCAGAACCGTTAAGTCCCAAAATACCAATCTTTGCCCCATAGAAAAAACTCAAGTAAATATTCTTTAAAACAGGCGTATTAGCACCGGGATAGGTTTTACTCACCCCGGTCATTGAAAAAATTATCTTTTTATCGTCACTCATAATGTATTCAGTATTAAAAAATTGTTCTATAAAAACACCCAAAAGAACAGGTGAATCGTTTCAAATTAAGTTAAGAGAATTTATTGGCTATATCAAGCCCAGAAGCCTAAGAATAATTGCAAGCTGACCAGCATGATACGCATTATGTTCTATAACCAGCATTAGCTCGCGCAAAACACTTTGTTTGTCACCGTGCTTAACCACCTGTAGTAAGTCTGTTTTTTCATCTTCAATAAAAGCTATAAGAACGTTTCGATCTTCAAAAAAATCAGAAACTAAAGATTTCCATTCCTCTTTAGTTTCAGCCCTATTTTCTGTGGGCCAGTAATCTTTAGGCCAACTCGGTGTTACATAGGATTCGGCTAAGCAAAAATTCAATATATCTTTTTGGGCATAAACCATATGGTAAAAAACTTCATAAAAAGAATAAGGCAAACCCACAGGACGCTCTCCACTTTTCTTATAAGAAATATCTTCAAGAAGATCTTCTACATTTTTAAAAGCCTCCCCACCTTGAAGATGTCTTAAAAGCTGTTCTTTAAGTAATGTTTGTGTCATTAAACACGTCCTTTTAGTGCATTAAAAACCCAGGCGATTGCAAAAAAACCAATCCCTACTGAGGCAAAGCCCCAACCAGCGACTTCATTGTATCTAAATGCACCCAGAAATATAAGACCGAGTCCAACCACAATCATTATAAAAGTAGCCCAACCCAATACAGTATTTTTATTCATCATAGTTTTTATTTTTTTGCGTCTTGTAAAAGTTGTGAAGCTTTTACAACCAGGCTATCCGCTATATCTTTTTATATTCCTTTTCAAAAAAAGCATCAAAAAAGGATGCCGCCGCTATCCCTTACGCATCGAAGCATAGAGCACAAATATCGCATTTTTCATATAAATAGTAGCGTGTATTGATATAACGATTTCGTATTTTCGTTACCACACTATGCTCCGTTTTACTTATTCTGGTCTACTATCTATTTACATAAAGACCAGTTTTTAAGAGCGTTTAAATTTTATAGATGGATATCAAATTCAATAAAAACGAAGACCATAATAAGCTTCTTGTTTCAGACTTAAAAAGAAAATTTGCTCAGGTAAAACTGGGCGGAGGTGAAAAGCGTATCGCAAAACAACACGAAAAAGGCAAGCTTACTGCTAGGGAACGCATCGATTTTTTACTCGACAAACCCGAAAAAGCTATTGAAATTGCTGCGTTTGCCGGCGAAGGCATGTATGAAGAACACGGTGGCTGCCCAAGCGGTGGTGTTGTTGTTAAAATAGGGCACATTAGCGGAAAACAATGTATTGTAGTAGCTAACGATGCCACTGTAAAAGCAGGAGCCTGGTTTCCTATAACCGGAAAGAAAAACCTGCGCGCACAAGAATTGAGTATAGAAAACAAGCTTCCTATAATTTATCTAGTTGACAGTGCAGGTGTATATCTACCGATGCAAGATGAGATTTTCCCAGATAAGGAACATTTTGGCCGAATCTTTAGAAATAATGCGGTGATGAGTAGTATGGGAATCACACAGATCAGTGCAGTAATGGGTAGCTGTGTTGCCGGTGGCGCGTACCTGCCTATTATGAGTGATGAAGCGATGATAGTAGACAAAACCGGTAGTATTTTTCTGGCTGGTAGTTATTTAGTAAAAGCGGCAATTGGAGAAAGCGTTGACAACGAGACTTTAGGTGGTGCAACTACGCATTGTGAGATAAGCGGCGTCACAGATTATAAAGCGACTGATGATCGCGATGCTTTGACGCGAATAAAAAATATAATGGGGAAAATAGGTGATTTTGACAAAGCCGGTTTTAATCGTACTTCACCTGCTAAACCCAAAGAAAACCCTCAGGATATCTATGGAATTCTTCCTGCTAAACGCAGCGATCAATATGATATGACTGAAATCATCAAACGTCTGGTTGATGATTCTGAATTTGAAGAATACAAAAAAGGTTATGGTCAAACACTTATTACGGCTTATGCTCGTATAGATGGCTGGGCTGTGGGTATAATTGCTAATCAGCGAAAGATTGTAAAAACTAAAAAAGGGGAGATGCAGTTTGGCGGAGTGATCTACAGCGACAGTGCTGATAAGGCTACGCGTTTTATAGCCAACTGTAATCAGAAAAAAATTCCGTTAGTGTTTTTACAAGATGTTACCGGCTTTATGGTAGGTAGTAAAAGTGAGCACGGGGGTATTATAAAAGACGGAGCTAAAATGGTTAACGCTGTTAGTAATAGTGTAGTTCCTAAATTTACAATTGTGATAGGCAACTCATACGGTGCGGGCAACTATGCCATGTGTGGTAAAGCTTACGATCCGCGGTTGATTGTTGCCTGGCCATCAGCAGAATTGGCCGTGATGAGTGGTAACAGTGCCGCAAAAGTTTTGCTTCAAATAGAAACGGCTTCTTTAAAAAAGCAAGGAAAAGAAATCACTCCAGAAGTTGAAAAAGAACTTTATGACACTATCAAAGCGCGATACGATAAGCAGGTTTCTCCGTATTATGCTGCTTCTCGTATTTGGACTGATGCTGTTATAGATCCGCTTCAAACCCGTCACTGGATCTCAACAGGAATCGAAGCTGCTAACCATGCTCCTATCGAGAAAAAATTCAACCTTGGAATTATACAGGTTTAGTAGTTATGAAAAAAACTGGCTCAATTGCTGTAGCTATAATTTCATTCTTAATATTTGGAGGAATCAGCTATTACTTGGTATCTAAACTATTTAGACCTGATGTTCAAGAGAATCTAATTGAAGTTGCTCTTGAGCTCAATAAACAAGCTCCCATTCAAGTTGATGAAGAAACACGCCTGGATAGTGCAGCTGTTACCGGAGATAGAATCTTTGATTATTACTATACGCTCATATACCGTTCTGATATGGTGAATGAAGATACTATTGCTAAAAACATCAAACCAGGAATTATAGCTCAACTAAAGTCTAGTCAAGAGATGAGCTACTTTAAAGAAAATGACGTTACCCTAAATTATAATTATTATGGTTATGACGGAAAGCCTGCTGCCTCATTAAAGATTACACCAGATCTTTATAGAAATTAACTTATCTTCATCCCTTAACTACTCCCAACTCATATTATGTTTTCTGAAAAGAAACACTTAGACCAGACGCTCTATAACTTAGATTATTTTTTTGAATTGTCCCCAGATGTTATGTGTATTGCTGGCTACGATGGATATTTTAGAAAAGTAAATCCTGCTCTTGTCAAGACACTAGGCTATAGCGAAGAAGAATTATTTTCAAAACCCATTTCTGAATTCATTCACGAAGACGACAGGTCTCTTACAAGTAAAAAACGTAAGAACTTGCTTAACGTAAATGAATTAACACAATTTGAAAATAGATATGTTCATAAGAATGGTGGCGTTGTATGGTTTCACTGGTCTTCAATTACACTAAAAGATGAACAGATCATTTATGCAGTAGCGAAAGATATCACAATAAAGAAAAATATTGAACTTGAGCGAAACAACCTTCTGAAACAATTGAATGAAAGCAATAAGGATTTAAAGCATTTTAATTATTCAAGCTCACACGATTTGCGCTCGCCACTGAGCAATCTAGTCGCTCTTCATCAACTTATTGATGAATCTAAAATTAATGACCCAGAGGTATTAGAATACATAAAGCTACTCCGCCTTTCTACTGAAAACCTGCAAGAGGTTATATCCTCTTACCTTGATAGCTGGATAAAAAAAGACCGGCTCAATTTGGAATTAAGGCCTTTAAATTTTAAAGAAGTGTTAGCCACTACTCAAAACTCTATCAAGCAGCTTATCGAAAAAAACAATGCGATAGTTCAATATAATTTTGAGGCAGCTCCTACTGTTAGTTTTAATCTAAATTTTCTACAAAGTATTTTTCTCAACTTAATAACAAATAGTATAAAATATGCTAATCCAGGCGTTGATCCGGTAATACGTATATATTCTTCAAGGTCTGAAGGCAGCATAAAACTCATCTTTGAAGACAATGGCTCTGGTATAGATTTAAAGAGCGCGGGTGATAAAATTTTTAAAATTCATCAGCAGTTCCACGGAAATGAAGACAGCAAAGGAATAGGACTGTATCTGGTTTACAATCACATCACTAGCCTCGGAGGCAGCATTAAACTCGAAAGCAAATTAAATGAAGGAGTCAGATTTACCTTAACATTTAAAGATTAGGCATTTAACCCGATCCCTTCTTATTTACCTGTAAGTTCGATTTAAAAATCTGTGTTATATTCCCATTTAATTTAACTAAATCGGTTAAGCCTCTATAAAAGAATGCTAAAGAACTATTCTATCTTTGCATATTAATAGCAATTATAATTGCTATTATGATAAATGAAAACATATTTATATGCTTAAGAAGAGTCTGATTGCGTTAGCTATAGGAGGTTTTGGGATAGGGATGACTGAGTTTGTGATGATGGGGATTTTACCTGATGTTGCAAAAGACCTCAATATCACCATACCTCAAGCAGGTCATTTTATTTCTGCTTATGCTTTGGGTGTTGTCATTGGCGCTCCTATTTTGGTAGGTATTGCTGGGAATTATTCTCCCAAAAAAATCTTACTCTCTTTGATGATAGCATTTACGGTATTCAATTCTTTATCAGTATTTGCTTCTTCTTATGGTTTTATGCTTATATCCAGATTACTATCTGGTCTTCCGCACGGGGCATTCTTTGGGGTTGGTGCTGTAGTTGCCAGCAGATTAGTTCCTAAAGAAAAAGCGGCGAGTGCTGTTGCCATGATGTTTAGTGGTCTTACAATTGCTAATATAATAGGGATTCCACTAGGAACTTATGTGGGGCATAATATTTCTTGGCGCTATACTTTTATGATTGTGGTAGCTGTAGGTTTGATAACCGTTTTAGCTATTAAATTTTGGCTTCCGAAAATTGAAAAATCAGAACCTATACCTTTAAAACAGGCGCTTAAGATATTTAAACGCACTGAACTATGGCTGATCCTCGCAATAACAGCTGTAGGTACCGGTGGGTTTTTCGCGTGGTATAGCTACATAACCCCACTTTTAACAGATGTTAGTGGTTTTGATAGCGACATGGTTATTTTTATCCTGATGCTTGCGGGTCTGGGAATGACCTTTGGTAATATTTTAGGAGGAAAGTTAGCTGATAAATTTTCTCCTATTAAAGCCACTGCACTACTTTTGAGTATGATGAGTATTTGCCTGCTCACCATATTTGTAATCGCCCCTATACAATGGGCAATGTTACTAATGGTTTTTGTAACCGGTGCTTTTGCTTTTTCAACAGCACCCTCTATACAAATGCTAATGATTAAATCTGCGAAAGAATCTGAGATGTTAGCTTCATCAGTAAATCAAGCGGCATTTAATATTGCCAATGCCGTAGGTGCTTTTTTAGGTGGCTTACCTATTGCTGCAGGATATGGTTACACTTCTCCAGAGCTTGTAGGAGCTTCTCTAGCTTTTGGAGGTGTGATCCTCTCTATAAGTGTAATTGCATTACGTAAGAAAAGAGCAAAGCTCATTCTAGAGCAGGCTTAACTTTTTATTTAATCAACTAGAATGAGTTCTTCCTGACGCTTGTTAATGTATTCAAAGCCTTTAGGTCCCCAAAATCCATCTTCTTCAAGCATTATACGTATGTCTTTATTCCACTCAGGGATGTTTACCGTGGTGTTAAGTTCTATAGCATAAGCCGTATTCTCAAAGAGTTTATAATCTCCTGTACCCGGAACGCCTTCTTGAGAATCCCACATCCCAATTGTAGGACCGGCAGAATGCCCGTAAAGCCCTAATGGGTGCGTATAAATAGATGGACGCAAACCTTCTGACCTTGCTTCAGTTAGCGCCTCTTTTAAGATGGTGTTTCCGGTTTTTCCAGTTTCAAAATGAGAAGTAAATATATCTTGTACCTGATTACCTTTCGCGAAAGCATCAACTAAAAATTGTGGAGCTTGGGTTTCACCCTTTTTTAAAACATATGCGTGCTCTTGCACATCAGTATTCAGTCTTAAATATGTGATTCCGAAATCACAATGCAGCAAATCTCCCGGTAAAATTATCTGACCTTCATTATGATTTTTAAAAGCCGTGATATGACTTTCTAAAGGCTCGTCTGACCGCTGAATATCTATAGTAGGATGAAACCAGGTTTCAAGCCCCAGATCAGTCACCTTTTGCCTCATAAACCACACTACATCTTCTGTATTTGTTTTTCCCGGTGTTATTACTTTAGAACTGAAAGCCTCGTTTATGATGTCGTGAGTAACACCCACTAACTCTTCAAAAAGTTGCATCTCAACTGCGCTTCGCGTCTCTATCCAACCTACAGCAAGTGGTTCTGCGGAAACAACTCTAGATTTATAAGAAGCAGGTAAGACATTCATAAAAACATCATAATCAGTTTTAGAAATACCATCGGCAATGCCATAATCATCTGAATAATTCAGCGCTATCTTTTTAGGATTACGAACTTCAATAATCTTTAGCAAAGCCTGCCACTGATCAGGTTCTTCTTCTTTATTCCAAGCTGATGTGATATTGTCTCCAATATTGTAACGTGCCACGGCCAGTTTTTCTACTTTAAACTTATCAGAATCATAATTAAAAACCAGAATAGTACGTCTTCGTGCGTTTAACCATGTTGAAGGCAGCATGGTTTTAACAACAGGGTCTTCATTATATTCTCGGGTAATTAAAATCCACATATCTATACCAGTGCGATCCATAATATCCGGCAAGACGTGATCAAAGCGTTCCGCTAAAATCTTATCGATTAAAGACGCCCGATCGCGTTCGGGTAAAATCTGACTTTGTACAGAATGGATAGTTGTAATTAAGGCTAGAGAAAGTAGGAGAATATAACGCATGAATCAATTTTAAGTACACCCGAAATTACGCATTAACCCCTAATAAAAAAAGGTGCTCAGAGCACCTTTTAATTCAGAATTGATATGAAATCATTTAAGACTTTTATTTAGAGATCAACTTACACTTGATCAAGACCTTGAAAATAGATTCACAGTCAGGTTATTCATTGTCCCGTTTCTTTTTCCGTTTTCTAACTGCACTACTAGAAAAGTCCATTTCCATAAACTTAGTAAGTTCTTCTTCAGTAAGAATAGATCTCAAATCGGTTTTAAACTCTTCCTGCATACGCTCAAAATCTTTACGCAGAGTCTCTTGATCTTTAATCTTATCTTTCTGTAATGCCATCACTTCGTTATAGTAATCTTCAAGATAAGTACGCAGTACTTCAGTCTGAAACGGGTCTAGTTCAAATTCTGCTACATAATCTGGCAAACGCTCCTCTGCAATTTCTGCAGCTGTAGGCGGCTCCTCTGTGGGGCCTTGTGGAGTTTGACTTGCTCCCATTCTACTAGCTCCCATCCCCATACGACTGCGGCCATAACCACCATACCCACGCCCGTAACCATATTGAGCTGATAAAGATTGAATTGATAAAAGTGTAATTGCGATTATAGCTATGTAGCGCATAATTAAAATTTTAGCCAAAGATAATAAGTTTAAATCGAAAAGAAATGTTTATCTTCTTTGAGAATGTTTTAAGCACAAACTATGCCTAAATTTCTTCTTCAGCTGTAAGACTCTTCAAAATAGCACCTCGCTTCATTTTTCCGTTCGCTGTACGTATAAATTTAGGCGTACAATAAATACGTTTTGGAGTTTCATATTTACCCAAAACCTCAAAATTAAGTCTTGAAGCATCAAAACTATCGCACTCAATAACCAGGATTAAACGTTCACCCAATGCATCATCAGGCTCACTGCCTATTATAAAAGGGATATCTATCTGATGAGCTAATTTTTGCTCTATAGTTTCGGGATACAGTTTTATACCACCACTGTTTATCACATTATCTACACGACCAAGCCACAAAAATTTCTTGTAAGAAATCAAATCTACCAAGTCATTGGTAATTATAGGGTCTGTTGCTACCTTTGGAGCTTTTATCACCAGACAACCGCGCTCGTCTTTGCTTACAGTGACTTTGTTGAGTGTTTTAAAAGGTGTATCTGTATCTTTATTCTTTTTTGAATTGATACGTCTCACGGCGATATGGGTAACCGTTTCAGTCATCCCGTAAGTTTCATAAATCTTAGCCGAACTATCTTTTACCAGCTCCTTTAAGGTTTGAGAGAATGGACCACCCCCTATGATCAATTTGCCTAAAAGATGCAAGCGAGCAACACTGTTATCAAGCTGAAACGGGGTCATTGCCGAAAAATCATAACGCTTCAAAACCTGATCTAAAGGATTAGATTTAGGCGGGACCAAATCTAGCTTCCACCCTAATGTAACAGCTCTTACAAACATCATCTTACCAGCGATATAACGTGTAGGCAAGCAATGTAAAGCTGTAGAACCAGCTTCTAATTTGAATCTTCTCCCTGTTGCTTTTGCACTGTTTACCATGTGTCGTTTAAGCAACTTGATACTTTTTGGTGCGCCGGTAGAGCCCGAAGTATTCACCAAAACATAATCTTTATCGTTAAGCCAATCTAATATGAACTCACCCAATTCTTGCTCATAAAGCTCTCCTGTTTTCTGAATTTCAAGAGCAAACTCCTTTAAGCCAGAGACTTTTAGAGGCATTCCATTTAATTGAAATTCTGAGTGTACAGGATATTTAGACATCACTTTATGATTTAATCTGCAACCAAATTATCTTCAAGTTTTGTTGATTCTGGCTCTTTTACAGAACCGAATAATTTTTCTTTCCAGCCGGTCCATTTGTATTTATATGCTAAAATCCCTAAAAAGATAGGATAAATTATGAATACTGGCAACACATCCATTAAACCAGCCTTTGGATCTGAAATATCTGTAAAAATCGAATCTGTTTGAAATGCTGTCCAATCTGCGGTAACCAGTAATGCTGTAATTAAATTATTTGCGGCATGAAAGCCTAATGCTAATTCCATGCCATCATCCATCAAAGTCATTATACCTAACAGTAAACCGGTTCCAAAATAGAAGACCATTACGATATCTCCCATCGCACTTATCTCTGGATTGAAGTAATGCAGACCTCCAAAAATAAATGAAGTCATCACCAAAGGAAACCATCTGTTTTTTGCCAAAATCCCAAACCCTTGCATCAAATAACCCCTAAAAACCAATTCCTCAACACTAGTCTGGATAGGCACAAATAGAACTGCAATTACTACTAAAATTAAAAAGGGCACTAAATTAAAAGATACCAGCATATCTTCTGGAGCTAGAAAATAGCCTAAAAGTGTAGAACCTACAATATATAAGGTGATCATTATAAAGGCAAACCAAACTCGACCCCAATCAAATTTATTCCGAGAAGTAATGATGCCTTTTAATTTTTGTTTGTGAATATATTTCAGTACAAAAAATATTCCTCCTAGGGCAAAGACGAAGGTCAAGAGTACTAGAAATAAATTCAGGTTCTTATCAAGAAGCCCCATCATTGTACTTTGATCTAATCCACTGGTAGCACTAGTAAATGCTTCAGGATCGCCCTCGTTTTCAAACCATAATTTACCTAGCAAAGCAATAGTTAAAGGTATTTGACCAATTACTGAAGCTAGTATTATTACTACCGAACCTACTAAATACCTCCAGAATTCGTGTAATACTTTATAAGCTTGTTCTATAAACATAAATTAAAATTGAAAGCTCCAGTTTTGCTGTGCATTATACCACAACTCGCCGTGCTTAATTACCAGAGGGGAAGATACATTATTTGTGTACAATGCACCAGTACCGAGACCTTGCGGGATTTTTGTACTCTTTGAATGGGTATATTGTGCAATCGCATTGAGCCCAATGTTGCTTTCTAACGCAGAAGTAACCCACCAGCCTATCCCCTGCTCTTCAGCAATTTGTATCCAGGTATCACATCCGCGAAAACCTCCTACCAAACTGGGTTTTAAAATAATATACTGTGGCTTAACTGTTTGCAATAATTTTTTTTGTTTTGCATAACCAAAAACACCTATTAATTCTTCATCTAAAGCAATGGGTAACGGAGTTTGATTACAAAGTCTAGCCATTTCTTCTTCTTGGTGTTGTCTGATAGGCTGCTCTATTGAGTGAAGGTCTAAAGCAGCTAATCTTTTTAATTTCTGCAAAGCTTTATCAGGAGCAAAAGCGCCATTTGCATCAACGCGTAAGGTTATTTTTTCCTTAGGAAACTCTTTTCTAATGCCTTCTAACAACTTGATCTCGGCATCAAAATCTATTGCACCAATTTTCATTTTGATACAATCAAAACCGGTTTCTAACTTTTCATTGATCTGATCTTGCATAAACTGAGCTTCACCCATCCAAATCAAACCATTTATAGCAATCCCCTCATTTCCTTTTGTAAATTCTGAAGGAAAAAGCTCATATGTATTTTCTGCATTAAAAGACTTGAAAGCCATCTCGATCCCAAATTGGATACTAGGAAAACCCTCTAATTTATCATAGAGAACTTGCGCACCTAAATGGATATTTTCACAAACCCAACGAAGCGTTTCTTCGTAATCCGGCCGATCGTCAATACTAAGTCCGCGTAGAATTCCACATTCTCCAAAACCTATTTTACCTAATTCTTCAATTTTAATAAACCAGGTTTCTTTTTGTGTCAAAACGCCCCGCGAAGTTCCGCTGGGGCGTTTGAAGTCTAAAACATATTTTTTATAAGTTGCTTTCAAAAGCTATTATTTAAAGTTCTAATGAACCACCAATTTCCAGAAGGGTAAGTTCTTTTTCAACTGCAGAAAATGCTTTCTTAGCGCCTTCGTGATCGATCTCAATATAGCCAAACGTATCATAATGGCAACCTACAATCTTATTACATTCTATAAAATCACTGGCACGCACTGCATCTTTGATTCCCATTGTAAAATTATCTCCTATCGGTAAAATAGCCAGATCAAGATCAAAGTCTAATGGAATCAGTTTCATATCCATTGTCAATGCGGTGTCCCCAGCCATATAGATCGTTTTTCCATCCATACTGAATATAAAACCTCCGGGTTGCCCGCCATAGCTTCCGTCAGGAAAAGAACTGGTATGAATGGCGTTAACATATTTTACTTTCCCAAAATCAAACTCCCAGCTTCCGCCGTGGTTCATTGGGTGGGTTTCGATGCCTTTGTCAGCATAATGATTTGCGATCTCATAGTTACTTACAATTACAGCATCTGCTTGTTTGGCAATCGTTTCAGCATCTAGCGTATGGTCTTGATGCGCGTGTGTCAAGAATATATAATCTGGATTTAAAGATTTTATATCTATTTTATCTTTTGCAAGATCGTTCCCCGTAATAAATGGATCAGTAAGTATTGTTGCATTTTCAGTCTCAAAACCAAAACAATTCTGACCGTAATAAGTGATTTTCATAATTCTTTCTCTTTTTTTAATTGTCATTAAATTTCGACAAGGAAAGTCTTAAGAGAAAATCTTGCGCTATAAGTTTTCGTTAAAAAACTACTCAAAAAAGAAAGCCTACAGTAAAAAGCAGTGAAAAGAAAAAGGTAGATAATGCTACTTTTTTTAGCTCAGGATCCAACAACGCCGGACTTTCATTCTTAGCCACATAAACCAAGTGCTTGAATAAAGGGATAAAGACTAAAAAAGCAACAGCAGACCATTTATAAGTCTGCGTTATCTGAAAGAAAACCAAACTGGATGTAAATGCCCCTATAATTAAAAAATAATGATAGTATTTTACGTTTTTCGCCCCCAGCGCTACCGCTAAAGTATTCTTATTTGCTCGTGCATCACTTAAGCGATCTCGCATATTATTAAGGTTCAAAACCGCAATACTTAACAAACCTATAGTTATGGCAGGCAGCAAAACCACAGTTTTAAATTCTACAGCATAGAGATAATAGGTGCCCACAACAGAAACCAAACCAAAAAATATAAATACAAAAAAGTCGCCCAAACCTCTATACCCGTAAGCGCCTTTGCCTACGGTATATTTTATAGCTGCTAAAATTGCCAACAATCCCAGTACAAAGAACAAAACTGATTGTAAAAAATGTGTTGAGCCAAAAGCGGTATATATTAGAGCTATACTTATTAAAAGGGTCAGCATAGTTGTAAATGCCATTCCATTTTTTAATTGCTTAGCAGTAAGCAATCCACTCTGCATTGCTCGTGCAGGACCTATACGCTCGTGGTTATCTGTACCTTTAACTCCATCACCATAATCATTTGCAAAATTAGAAAGTATCTGAAAACCCAGAGTAGCTAACAGTGCGAGAATACAAATATCCCATCTAAAAACTCCAGCATTATAAGCCAAAGCACTTCCTACAATTATTCCGGAAATTGATAAAGGCAAGGTCCGTAAACGCGCAGCAGAAACCCACGCTTTAACTCGTGTCATAAGGTATTATTTAGCGTAAAAATAAGCTTATCTCTTCCGATAATAAAATTCTCTATTTGATTTTGCAGGCTGCCAAAAAAGAACGAAAGCGTTGTAGAGATACTGATTTTTACTAATTTCACGATCTGCAATTAGCTGTAAATCTATGAGAAATAACCATTTATACTTTTTAATTATTAGTTTTTTAGTCTTTGGATGTAAAAATGATTCTCAAACCGAAAATAAGATTATTTCAAAAACAACATCTGAAGCGCCATTTATATGGGATGCAGCAAACGTTTACTTCTTACTCACCGATAGATTTAATAATGGAGATCTCAACAATGATTTAAACTTTAAGCGCACAGAGAAAACCGGAACCCTGCGAGGTTTTGAAGGTGGTGATCTAAGCGGGATAACTCAAAAAATTAACGAGGGGTATTTTACAAAATTGGGTATTAATGCTATTTGGTTTACTCCCGTTGTAGAACAGATTCATGCATCTGTAGATGAAGGTACCGGTAATACTTATGCTTATCACGGATACTGGGCAAAAGACTGGACTGCATTAGACCCTAACTTTGGCACGTATAAAGATTTAGAAATCTTGGTGAAAACTGCGCATCAGCATGGCATTCGCCTAATTATGGATGTTGTTCTAAATCACACCGGCCCTGTAACCACACAAGACCCTTTCTGGGGCGAAAACTGGGCGCGACAAGCTCCTCAATGTTCTTATGAAGATTATGAATCTACAGTTCCCTGTACTTTAGTAGCTAACCTTCCAGATATTAAAACCGAAAGTAAAGAGACCGTTGAACTTCCAGATTTTTTAATCAAAAAGTGGAAGTCAGAAAATAGATATGAACAAGAGATCGAAGAACTTAATTTATTTTTCTCAGAAAATAAACTACCCAGAACACCGCAGAACTATATCATAAAATGGCTTACAGATTATATTAGAGACTTAGGTATAGACGCCTTTAGAGTTGATACTGTCAAACATGTAGATGAAACCAGCTGGTCTGTTTTGCGTGCTCAAGCTGATCTAGCATTCTTTAAATGGAAAAAAGAAAACAAGGAATTAGTTCTTGATGACAGTCCGTTTTATATGTTAGGTGAGGTTTATGGTTATGGTATTGCTGCAGGACGCACTTATAGTTTTGGAGATAGAGAAGTAGATTATTTCAGCAATGGTTTTGATAATCTGATCAATTTTCAATTTAAGTATGACGCACAAGGTGATTATGAAACCCTATTTTCTAAATATGATTCCATCATTCACAATACATTACAAGGAAAGAATGTACTCAACTATGTCACATCTCATGATGATGGAGAGCCTTTTGACAAAATGCGAAACAAACCTTTAGAAACCGGCACAAAATTGTTGCTAACGCCAGGACTATCTCAAGTTTATTATGGTGATGAAATCGCCAGAAATCTAAATATTCCTGACGCCAAAGGAGATGCTACTTTACGGGGCTTTATGCCTTGGAAGGATATGAATTCTACTGAAACGAAAACCATTCTCTCCCATTGGCAAAAGTTAGGAAGTTTTCGTAGAGATCACCCGGCAGTTGGTGCTGGAACACATAAAAATCTTCAGGAAAAACCTTATGTTTTTTCGAGGAAATTATCTAAAGGGAACATTGAAGATCTTGTAATCATTGGACTAGAACTTCCTTTAGGAGAAAAAGAAATCATCATAAACGGCCTTTTTCCAGAAGGCACTAAACTCAAAGACCGCTATTCTGATAAAGTAGGAACAGTGCGCAAAGATAAAATTGTATTAAATACGAACCAGACTATTTTATTACTTGAAAAATTATAAACTTATGTATAAATCAGTACTCTTAATGTTTATTCTTTTGGCAACTTACAGTTGTGCCGAATCAAAAAAAGATAATAATACGACAACAGAAACCACAAATATTGACAAAAAATGGTGGAAAGAAGCCATTGTTTACCAGATCTATCCAAGAAGTTTTCAAGATACTGATGGTGATGGTATTGGTGATTTAAAAGGAATCATTAATCGTTTGGATTATATAAAGAGCCTGGGAGTAACAGCTGTCTGGCTTAACCCTATTTACAGTTCACCAAATGATGATAACGGTTATGATGTGAGCGATTACCGGAATATTATGAGTGATTTTGGTACTATGGAAGACTTTGATAAAATGCTTTCAGAAATGCATGCCCGTGATATCAAACTTGTTATGGATATTGTTGTCAATCACAGTAGTGACGAGCACGAATGGTTTAAAGAAAGTCGAAGTTCTAGAGACAATCCCTATCGAGATTATTATCACTGGTGGCCGGCAGAAAAAGGAGAACCTCCGTATCGCTACAGCCTGTTTGATGCAGAAGGAAATGCTTGGAAATATGATGAGCAAACCGATTCATATTATTTGCATTATTTTTCGCAGAAACAACCCGATCTCAATTGGGAGAATCCTAAAGTGCGTCAAGAAGTAAATGATATTCTAAAATTTTGGGCAGAAAAAGGCGTTGATGGCTTTAGACTTGATGCTTTTCAATTTGCTGCAAAAGACACGACGTTCCCTAAATTCCCTGATGGATTTGAAAAGAATTTCATTCAATATTATGCGATGCAAGATGGTTTGCATAAGTATCTTAAAGAAATGAATAGCGAAGTTTTTAGTAACTACGATGTAATGACTGTTGCTGAAGGTGCAGGCAGAACTCTAGAGGAGGCGCACGAACTTGTAGATGCTGACCGAAATGAAATCAATATGGCTTATGCTTTTGACGCTGTAGATATCCCAAAAGCAGATGGGTATGATTTAGCTACTTTTAAAGAAACATTCTCAAAATGGGATAGTGCCTTTGCTAAAAAAGGATGGATTTCTATATTCTTATCAAACCACGATCAGGCGCGCATGGTAAGCAGATATGCAAACGACAGCCTCGCCTACCGTGCTCCTTCGGCAAAAATGTTGAATACTTTTATATTAAGTATGCGTGGAACACCCTATTGTTATTTTGGTGATGAATTGGGAATGACAAACAACCCCAAGCTCAAAAACATAGAAGATTATAAGGATATAGCTGCCATTAATGGCTTTAAGAAAGCAAAGACCAATAATGAAGATCTGGATGAATACATGCGTAATCTAAGATTTGGCTCTCGTGATCACGGCAGAACACCAATGCAATGGGATGCTTCTGAAAATGCTGGTTTTACCATAGGAACTCCCTGGTTACCGCTAAACCCAAATTACAAATCTGTAAATGTAAATGCAGAAGAGCAAAACGAAGAATCTGTACTGAATCACTTTAAGAAAATGACTGCGCTACGCACAAATAACGACGTGTTGGTTTATGGTGACTATAAGTTAATTCAAAAAGAACACAAGCAGATTTATGCATTTACCAGAACACTTGACAAAGATGAAGTGTTGATTTTGTTAAATTTTAGTAAGAATGAAGCTTCATTCGCTTTAGATAACCTGGCAGCGTATTCTGAAATTAAAATAAATAACTACCTTGAATTGGCGCACACGGAGTTAGAAATCACCCTAAAACCCTATCAGGCCGTTATTTTGGGAAAAGATTAAGCTAGCTTTAGTTATTATTTAATACCCCTAAAAATCACCCGCCAAGAAGCTTTTGTATCTTAATTTTTACTAATCAATACCAGCCTAGTGGATACCTCTTACTTCTTTAAAAATAACGACTTGATAATTGAGTCACTTATAGGGACCACTATAATCTTTGTTCTTATAGTGGTCTATACGCGTCTTTTTGGTCTTAAAAGCTTCAGTAAAATGACAGGGTTTGACTTTGTCATAACCGTTGCCATCGGTAGTATTTTAGGTATGACCATTAATTCAGGAAATCCTTCTATTCTATTAGGGGCAGCAATCCTTTTTATTTTATACGCACTCAATTATACAGTTACCTTATTGCGCTACAAATCTGAAAAAGCAGAAAATCTCATTGATAATGAACCTCTTATTCTGATGGAAAATGGTGAAGTGATTTGGGAGAACATGAAAGCCAGTAAAGTCACCGAAGCAGAACTTAAATCAAAACTACGAGAAGCAAACGTTATTAGACTGAAACAGGTCAAAGCCGTCATCCTTGAAACTACAGGAGAAATAAGTGTTTTGCATACCAATGATGAATCTATCGAGATTGAAGATTACATTATGGGTGACGTTATTAGAAAAAAATAAATCTCTTAATAAATGGAAATAGGTATTAAAAAATATCATCTGAGCGACTACTAAAATTGATACCGCTTGTTGTTCTAAATCACTAAACAATTCATTTAAATTAATCTTCAAACAAAAACAGGATCTCCAATAGGAAATCCCGTTATATTAGTCAAGATTAACTGCTGCGACAGACTAAATAATATAATTGGCAACACCCCCATCTACACGTAAAGCCGCACCATTTGTTGCAGCCGACAACGGACTAGCAACGTAAACTACCAAATTTGCTACTTCTTCGGTCTCCGCAAAACGCTGAATGAGCGACGTAGGTCTGCGCTCTTCAAAGAAATCCTCTATAACTGCATCAAGACTCGTGTCCTTTTTCTCTGCTTGCGCTTTTAAATCTTTTTCATTAGCTCTACTCATTGTAGGTCCTGGCAAGACACTGTTCACGGTCACATTGGTACCCTTGCTCAGTCTTGCAAGACCTCTTGAAATTGCAAGTTGGGCAGTTTTACTAAAACCATAATGCACCATTTCTGTGGGTATATTCAGTGCCGATTCGCTAGAAATAAATATGATTCTTCCTTCATTCTTTTGAAGCATCTTAGGAAAATAATGTCTCGCTAGACGCACGCCACTCATCACATTGACTTCGAACATTTCAAACCATTCATCATCTGTGATATCTGCAAAATCTACCTGATTGAAAATCCCTACATTGTTCACAAGAATATCAACATCGGATATTTCTTTCAATAAATGATCTATATGATCTTTCTGTGCAAAGTCTGCAACTATACCAGTGATCGAATCATTACCCGTTTCCTTTTTAAGCTCCTCAACAACTTTAGCGATATCATCTGCTTTTCTTCCATTGATAATAACCGCTGCTCCCTCTTGGGCTAAGCCTTTTGCGATAGCTTTTCCTATTCCTGCTGTAGAACCGGTAACTAGCGCTGATTTTCCTTTCAGTTGTAAATCCATTTCATTTTTTTTAGTTGTAATAATATATATCAAATTTACTAAACTGATTTTCAATAAAAATTTTAACGTCCTGCTAAAAAAACCCATAAATAATCTACAAACACTTTAAAAACAGCATTTTAAAATTATAATTTATGTGAAATTTTAGATTTTAAACTTAACATAGCTTAACAAATCGTGTTTTTTTTTAATAGTTCATAGGCAATTCTACCCTACAAATACGCCTAGTTTAGCAGTAACATTTAAAATCTAAAAAGATGAAACGATTAGTTGTATATACGAGTTCTGTATTATTAACGCTAGCTATTACAGCTTGTAATACCGATGCGAAAAAGCAGGATTTAGCGGAGACTAAAACTGAAGTAAAACTTGAAAAACCTCAACCACCAGAAGAAATTATTCCTGAAGGCTACGAACTGTATAAAAGTTCAAAATTATTAAATGACTGGAAAGTTAGCTTACTACACCCAGACCGAGCATCTGTTGATGCAACAGGAACTCAATTATCTATAAAATATTCAGGTGAAGACAACTCGTTTTACGGTGGCTTAACTGATGGATTTATTATGAGCATGACAATGATGAATAATGAAGATTCTGAAAAACATATAAATAATAATACTCCTGAGAAAATGGGTGATTATGATGTTTATAAATATCAGGCTCCTAACAGTATTGGTTCTGCACAAGTAGATCATTATTTAGTTAAAATAACGCCTGAAAATGATTCAGAAGCAGTCTATGCTGATTTTGCAACAGCGGTAAAAGGTAAATCAACAAGTGAATACGAGACGATGATAAAAGAGATTTTTAAATCTATGAAATGGTATAAAACCAGTGAATAATATTCAAATTGCATAATAAAAAGGCGCCGTAATTGGCGCCTTTTTTATTATACTCCTGTGCGGCTTATAATTCTGGTAGCATGCTATTTTTATATTCTGCTATAATTTCTTCAACAATTGCAGCTGCAGGTTTGATTTCTTTAATGATACCGGCAATCTGCCCTATTTCTAATTCACCTTCTTCCAAATCGCCTTCAAACATGCCTTTTTTTGCCCTCCTCTTTCCTAAAAGATTAACCAATTCGTCTTTAGAAGGATTCTTTCGATACAATTCTTTTACATCCTCATAAAATTTATTCTTGAGCAAACGCACGGGAGCCAATTCTTTCAACGTTAGTTCTGTAGCACCTTCTTGAGCTTCGAGAACTAAATTTTTATAAGCCATATGGCTACTGGCTTCGGGAGTTGCTACAAACCTGCTGCCTATCTGAACGCCATCTGCACCTAAAATCATTGCGGCTAGCATACCTTTTCCTGTTGCAATACCTCCTGCTGCGATTAGAGGGATTTCTAATTTTTCCTTAACCATTGGTATCAAAGTGAACGTAGTCGTCTCTTCTCGTCCATTATGTCCACCCGCTTCAAAACCTTCTGCAACCACTGCGTCTACACCAGCTTCTTGAGCTTTCAACGCAAACTTTACACTACTTACTACGTGAGCTACTTTAATACCGTGACCTTTCAAATGCGAGGTCCAGGTTTTAGGGTTTCCGGCACTGGTAAACACAATTTGCACATCTTCATCAATAATGATCTGCATGAGTTTATCAATATCAGAATACAGCAAAGGCACATTCACCCCAAAAGGTTTGTCTGTTGCTTTTTTACATTTCTGAATATGCTCTAGCAGAACATCAGGATACATAGAACCGGCACCTAAAAGACCTAAACCGCCAGCATTACTTACAGCACTTGCTAATTTCCAACCACTATTCCAGACCATTCCTGCCTGAATTAAGGGATATTTGATATCAAAAAGTGCTGTGATTCTATTCAAACTAAAAAATTATGAAATTACTCCTGAGCCCAGACATTCTGCGCCATCATACCAGGCAACAAACTGCCCTTCACTAATAGCCGATTGGGGTTCATCGAAAGAAACGTAAAGCCCCTCTTCTGTTTTGTGTAACAATGCTTTTTGTAAAGGTTGACGATAACGAATACGCGCTTCTACGTCGCGAACCTCTCCATTTTCTAAAGCCAGATCTTCACGAATATAATGCACCTCATCCTCCTGAACAAAAAGTGCATTTCGCAATAAACCAGGATGATTTTTACCCTGACCGGTATAAATCACATTCTCTTCCACGTCTGTATCAATAACAAAAAGTGGCTCTGGGGTACCACCAACAGCCAGACCTTTACGCTGTCCTTTTGTAAAGTAGTGTGCTCCCTGATGTTTGCCTACAACCTTTCCATCTTTGACACTATATTTTGGTTTTTTAGCAAGTGTAGCAACATCGCTTACAGCTATTGCAATACTATCATCAGTATCAGTCTGTAAAGCTTCTATTTTCTCTTGTGCTTTTTCAGCAGCTATTTCAACAATAACCCCTTCTTTAGGCTTCAGTTTTTGCTGAAGAAAGTCTGGTAATCGTACTTTTCCTATAAAACATAATCCTTGTGAATCTTTTTTTTCTGCAGTTACCAGGTCTTGGGCTTTAGCAATTTTACGAACCTCACTTTTTTGCAAATTCCCGATAGGAAATAAGGTTTTAGACAATTGCTCCTGAGAAAGCTGACATAAAAAATAAGACTGATCTTTATTAGCATCTGCTCCTGCTAGTAATTGGTAGACCGACTTGCCATTAACTTGGGTCTCCCCCTTTTGGCAATAATGACCGGTAGCTACATAGTCAGCCCCTAGCTCTAATGCGATTTTCATAAACACATCAAACTTGATCTCACGGTTACACAACACATCTGGATTAGGCGTACGTCCTTTCTCATATTCCCGAAACATATAATCTACAATACGCTCTTTATACTGCTCACTCAAATCTACAGTCTGAAACGGGATACCTAATTTTTCTGCAACAAGCATCGCATCGTTGCTATCATCAAGCCACGGGCATTCATCAGAAATGGTTACCGAATCATCGTGCCAGTTTTTCATAAACAGCCCAATCACGTTATAACCGGCTTCCTTAAGCAAATATGCAGAAACACTACTATCTACTCCGCCACTAAGACCTACCACTACGGTTTTCATATGCTATAATTTGAGTTTTAAGTCGGAAGACTTGTTGCAAAATTACGAAATTTAAAACCAGACTTCTCGCCAGTACATTTTTCAAAGTATAAGGACCAAAAACAAAAAAAAGCTTCAGCGTTTAGACTGAAGCTTTTTCAATTTTAGTCGGGACAAAAAAGTATTATTTATTCTTTTGTTGCTTTTCTGCTTGCTCCATCATTTCAGAAAATTTCTTAGAGAAACGATTTTGCTTTTTAGGTTTTGCCTTAGCAGTTGCAATTTTAGCATGAATTCTATCTTCATCCAAAATAAAGTTCTTTATCACAAGCATAATCCCTATAGTAATCAAGTTTGAAATGAAATAGTACAAGCTCAAACCACTCGCATAATTGTTGAAGAAAAACAACATCATTACAGGAGATAAGTACATCAGGAACTTCATATTTGGCATTCCCGGTTGTTGGGTTTGCTGCATATTTTGCCCGGTTGTCATCGTCATATAAATGAAGATTGCAATAGAAGCCAAAATAGGAAACAAACTAACGTGATCACCGTAAAACGGAATGTGGAATGGTAAATCAGCAATTTTATCATAACTCGATAAATCGTCTGCCCATAAAAAGCTTTTATGCCTTAGCGCAAATGCAGAAGGAAAAAAGGTAAAT
The DNA here is from genome assembly GCF_004104075.1 of Leeuwenhoekiella polynyae. Classification (GTDB taxonomy): domain Bacteria; phylum Bacteroidota; class Bacteroidia; order Flavobacteriales; family Flavobacteriaceae; genus Leeuwenhoekiella; species Leeuwenhoekiella polynyae. The sequence goes on from NZ_QOVK01000003.1 coordinate 68,176, forward strand.
AAGGCGTAGAACACGGGTATCTGAAGCAAGCCGGGTAAACAACCACTCAGCGGACTCGCACCTGCCTTGCTGTAGACCTTCATGGTTTCCTGTTGCTTCTTCATTGGGTTATCTGCATACTTCTCGTTGATCTCATTGATTTCAGGTCTTAAAACCTTCATTTTAGCCTGAGACAAGTATTGCTTGTATTGTACTGGAGACAGTAACAATTTCATAGAGATCGTCAATAAAATAATAGCGATTCCGGCAGGGAAATACGTGATCAAGAAATTAAAAAACGGAATAATAACGTATTTGTTAATCACTCCAAATATACCCCAACCTAAAGGCATCGCTTCATCGATGTCTCGATCGTAGTTGTTTAAGATCTGATAATCTGTAGGACCATAATAGAAATCCATAGCATAATTAAGCTCGCCGTTCACAGGTTTTAAAGCCATTTTAGCTCCGTACTGCTTTGTGAATAACGTATCTACTTCCTCATCTTCCACCAGATTGTTAGACGTAAACGTCACTTTTTCAAAAGGCTGATCTGTCAATAATATAGAACTGAAGAAATGCTGTCTGAAGTTGAACCAATTCACATCGGTCTCGATCGCGTCGTCATCACCGTTTTGACTCAGCTTATCGTGATCGCCATCTTCATACTCGTAAGTTAAACGTGTATACCGGTTCTCATAACTGATGCTTTTTGCGTGGCGATACCCTTTAAGCTCCCAATCCAGATTTACAGGCTGAGAAGTGTTCATCACATTCTGAAGTCCGGTTGTTTTGATACCGAAGCCCATCATATAATCATCTGGCTTCAGCGTATAGCGATACTCTAAATATTCTGAATCTGAAACTTTTAATTTCATCGAAAGCACCTGATTCTCGCCTTCTTTAGATAAAGTAGGCTCAAAATACATGTTCTCACTGTTCAGCGTACGGTTATCAGAAGTACTAAAGTTTAAATTAAAACGCGTGTTTCCGTCTTTAATTAAATAAACAGGAACCGAATCATAGCTTTTAAAATTCTTCAAACGTGCTTCGGTAATAAAACCACCTTTGTTGCTCACTTTAAGCGCCAGAACTTCATTTTCAATTTCGGTTACGTCATCTGTAGCAGAAGGCAATGTTGCAGAATATGCAAAACTTCCCAGAGTAGATTTGTAACGTTCTAATGCCAAAGAGTCATCTTGAGGAACAGCAGTCTCTGCTTTTTCTGAAGGTTTTGCGGCAAGAGGCGAAGCCTTTGCAGCTTCAACCTGCTCTTGTTTAGCTTTCTCTGCGGCAAGCTCCTCTTCTGTAGGCTGATTTTGCCAAAGCATAAATAATAATATAGCTCCTATTAAAAGGAACCCTATCATTGACTGTTTGTCAAATTTCTTTTCTTCCATAATTATTGAGGCATCACTGCCTTATTACTGTATTTGTAACTGATTTTTGTGCTGTTTTTTCGCCTAGGCGAAAAAGTTATATGTGGGCTAGAGCAATAACAATCCCATAGATTAGTCATGTGCCACATTGGCGGAACTTTTTGATTGGCTGTATTTTACTGCAGCCTGGACGTAAGCCACAAATAACGGATGTGGATTCGCAACTGTACTTTTATATTCTGGGTGGTATTGCACACCTACAAACCAGGGATGACCTTCCATCTCCACGATTTCTACCAGTCCGGTTTTAGGGTTTGTACCTGTGATTTTAAGTCCGGCTTTTTCTAACTCTGCACGGTACTTGTCATTAAATTCATAACGGTGACGGTGACGCTCAGAAATAGTTTCAGAATCATAAACACCAGCCACTATACTACCGGGTTTGAGATCACAAGCCCAACTTCCTAAACGCATTGTGCCTCCCATATTCTTAAGATCTTTTTGATCTTCCATAAGGCTGATAACAGGAGCAGAAGTATCTGCCTGCATCTCGGTAGAATTTGCATCTTTAAGTCCGGCTACGTTGCGTGCAAATTCTATAACAGCCATTTGCATTCCTAAGCAAATCCCTAAAAACGGAATCTCATGCTCACGGGCGTATTGAACAGCTTTGATCTTTCCTTCAATACCTCGCTCTCCAAAACCGGGAGCAACCAGCAGACCGTCTAATTTTGAAATTTTATTGGTGATGATATCCTGAGAAATAAATTCAGAGTGTATAGGCTCTACACGAACTTTTACTTCATTCTCTGCACCTGCATGAATAAACGCTTCTAGAATAGATTTATAAGAGTCCTGAAGCTCTACATATTTTCCAATAAGGCCTATAGTAACTTCTGCCTTTGGATTTTTATGCCTGCGCAAAAACTCATTCCATCGTGTAAGTACGGGTTCAGTTTCTGCAGATAAATTTAATTTTGAAAGGGTAATGGTGTCCAAACCTTCTTCAAGCATCAGATTAGGGACATCGTAAATAGTAGAAGCATCTATAGATTGTATCACAGCTTCTTTACGAACGTTACAGAATAAAGCCAACTTCTCACGAAGATCATCGCTCAACTCGTGCTCTGTTCTACAAACCAGAATATCAGCTTTGATACCGCTTTCCATCAAGGTTTTTACAGAGTGCTGCGTAGGCTTTGTTTTTAACTCACCTGCAGCAGAAAGATAAGGTACCAAAGTTAAGTGTATAACCAGCGCATTCTCATCGCCTAACTCCCACTTCAATTGCCGTACCGATTCGATATAGGGTAAAGATTCAATATCACCTACGGTACCTCCTATTTCAGTAATAATAATATCATAATCACCGGTTTTACCCAGCTGTTTAATACGTTCTTTGATCTCGTTTGTAATATGTGGAACCACCTGTACGGTTTTTCCCAAAAACTCACCGCGACGTTCTTTTTCTATAACACTTTGGTAGATGCGACCGGTAGTCACGTTATTTGCCTGAGAGGTGTTTACATTTAAAAAACGCTCGTAATGCCCCAGATCCAAATCGGTTTCTGCTCCATCATCGGTAACATAACATTCTCCGTGCTCATAAGGGTTAAGTGTACCCGGGTCTACATTTATGTATGGGTCTAATTTTTGAATGGTTACACGGTATCCGCGTGCTTGTAACAATTTTGCCAGCGAAGCTGCGATTATACCTTTACCTAATGAAGAAGAAACCCCGCCCGTGACGAAGATGTACTTAGTATCTGCCATCTGTATCCTGATTATTTTTTAAGCTCTTTTTAACATGAAGAGCGCGTCTACGGGATGCAAAGGTAGGGATTTATTGGCGAACCTTTTAAGCTGAAAATGGTATTATTTTTAAGACTTTCTTTTGGGTTTAGGAGCCGGGTATTCACGCCTGATCTTAAAGATAAGTTCCTCTAAGCCATTGATTTTTATCTCGTGCATTTGCTCCATCATAAAACCCAGTTTTCCTTCAGGGAAGCCTTTTTGCTTAAACCAACCAAAATAATATTCGGGGATCTCAACCAGATAACGGTCTTTATACTTACCAAAAGGCATTTTATAATGCGCGAGCTCTACAAGACTTTCTGGATTCAAAATCAGACAATTTTTATTTTATACGAGGACAACAACCCTGCAATTCCTTCCTTACTAAAAACCGCACCGGCAATCTTATTTTTATCGGGATTTAAGGTGTAGTTTAATGCCGAAGAAAAATCAGTCTTTTGCAAATTTGTACTCTCAAAAGTCGCACCTGCAAGATCACATTCGCTTAAAAATACAGTACTCAGATTTGCCTCTGTAAAATCTGTTTTCTTAAACTGACATTGATGAAACTGAGACAAAGTCAAATCTAACTTATAAAAACTACTGAAATTAAGAATACAAGACTGGCAATTGATCTGAAACAGAAAATCTGAACATGCTTCAAAAGCAATACCCAGCATTTTACAGTCTATAAACTCACATTCTTGCAAAGCGGTCTGCGTCAATTTTACAGCGCTCAAGTCACAATTTTCAAAGGTGCAATTTGTAAAAGTCAACTTAGATAGATCTGCTTTTGCAAAAAGACAACTCTTAAAGATGCAATCTTCAAAATCTGCAATAATTGGGTTTATAACAAAGTCAACCCCTTCATAAACCTGATCAGTTAGCAACTCGTTCATAATTCTGTTTCTATTGAAGATTCTACAGAATTTTTATGGATCAATTTTCGGCTTAAATAATTAAAACGAATATATAACAACACCGCCGAAGCACTGAGCCCGGCTAACAAACCGTACCAAATTCCCTGACTCCCCATCTGATCTGCCTGACCAAAATACCAAGCTACTGGAAAGCCTACTAACCAATAAGCAATAAAGCAAATTCCCGTCGGGATATTAACATCTTGCAAGCCACGGAGTGCACCTAAAATAACCACTTGCAAACCATCACTAAGCTGAAAAAGGGCGGCAACAATGAGCAATTGAGCTGCCAACGCAATGACCTCAATATTATCTAAGTAGAACGTAGGTAGAATATCTTTGAGCAAAATAAAGCCTATTGCAAATACCGCCTCGATCAGAAAAACCTGTAAAAAGAGTGAAAATGCAATGCGGCGCATATTTTTATAATCAGATTTGCCTTTTTGATTTCCCACGCGAATGGTCGCAGTAACACCCAGCCCTACAGCTATCATAAAAGTCATTGCAGCGAGATTTAATGCAATTTGATTGGCTGCCTGAGCATTAGTCCCTAAAATTCCTGAAAGAAAAATACATGAAGTAAATAACGAAACTTCAAAAAGCATTTGCATAGCGGTAGGAAATCCCAGATCAAAAAGCTTCTTAAAAACAGGAAGTTGAAAAGCTTTGCGACGCGTCCAGATAAAATAAGGCTTGAATTTATTTTTTCGGCTTAGAATATAATAGAGCATCCACAGCATAAAAAACCGTGAAATGAGCGTTCCGTAAGCGGCACCTACTAATTCCAGTCTTGGAAAAATCCAAAAACCATAAATAAGAATAAAGTTGAAAAACACATTCACTACATTAGAAACCAATGTTGCATACATCGCATAGCGCGTGTTTGACAAACCGTCAGCAAACTGTTTGAATGCCTGAAAAACCATCAATGGAATCAACGAAAATGCAACAATATCCATATACGGAATTGCAAGTTCTACAACCTCAACCGGCTGATCGAGGTAATATAAGATAGGCTTAGCAAGAAGTAACAGAACAAAAAGTAAAATTCCGTTTAAAGCACACATCACGATACCGTGGTGAAAATAATTCCTTCCGGTTTGCACATCTCCTTTACCATCTGCTTCTGCGACTAATGGCGTAATTGCAAATGAAAAACCAATCCCTAGAGAAAGTGCAATAAAAATAAGACTGTTACCCAGTGAGACAGCTGCAAGTTGTGCAGGACCCAATCGCCCAACCATCAGGTTATCTGCAAGCGCAACCAGAATATGCCCCAGTTGGCCCAGCATTACCGGATAGGCGATCTTCAAATTTTGACGGAATTCTTTAGTATAATCAGCTAACAAAACAGCATTTTTTTAGGACTGCAAAAGTAATACTAAAGATTAAGACTCTTCTGATTTTAAAGGAAGCATTGCTCGTTAAGAATTTTGAATTTACAATGGCATTAACAGCGAATTTTTAGAGCGATGCCTAACTTTACCTTTCTTATGAAGTACATCGAAAATCTGGAACATAAAGACATCCCTCTAAGCATAGAAAAAGAAGCCAGAATTGCACTTTCGCACTACCCCCAGTTGGCTGATACTAATATCTCTTTAAAGTTCAAAAATGATATTAAGAAATCTACTATGCAGGCTCAGCCTGTTTTTAAATCACTTTTAAGACCTAGAAAAAAGCGTGATTATGTGATCTTTATAAGCAAAAAGGTAAAGATTGAAGATGAAGCATTTAAAATTACCGATATTCCTTCTGACGTACTAATTGGATGGATTGGTCATGAACTGGGTCACATTATGGATTACCGGGATCGCAGCAGCTTAGGCTTGATCTGGTTTGGATTAAAATACCTGTATTTCCCAAAATTTATTCGAGAAGCAGAACGTGCTGCAGATACCTTTGCTGTAGCCCACGGAATGGGAGAATATATTTTAAAGACTAAAGATTTTATTCTGAATCATGCACACATATCAGAAATCTATAAAGCCAGAATAAAAAGGCTTTACCTATCTCCAGAAGAGATTATGATACTTATTAATGAAAATAAAATACCCGAAGAAGAGCTAGAAAATTAAGCCTGCTCTTTTACAAATGCCTCCCACTCGGCAAACTTCTCTTCGTTCATTACTTTTTCCATTTTTACTTGTCCGCCTTTTTTCTTATTGGCGCCACTCCATTCGTAAAAAACATCAGGATTTACGGTGTTTACAAAAACACCTTTAAGCGCTTTACTACGAGCTACCGCATAATTTTTATTGGCATCTTGTAAGCTTTTATCTAAGGCGTCAGCCAGCTCTTCATTAGAAACTGAAGTTTCGGTCCCTAAATACCAATAGTGATAAAACTCATCGTCTTCCGGATTACGCTTTGCAGCAATAGTAAACTCAGGTATTTTGATATCAAACTTTTCTTCCAACTCCTGTACAGCGGCTTCCATTTTATTTACCGAGAGTTGAGAACCCACGGTGTTCAGGAAAAACTTAGTTCTACCCGTAATTTTTATTTCTGCTCTAGCTTTATCTGTAAAGGCAATCGTATCACCTATTAAATACCTCCACGATCCTGAAACCGTTGAAATGATCAAAATATAGTCTTGATCTTCTTCTACGTCAGCCAAACTAACCACCGGCGCATCTTGTACGATTGAGCCATCCTCATTAATATAGTCAGGATTCATCGGTACAAATTCAAAATAGATTCCGTTATCGGTAACCAGTTTCATAGACTGGGTTTCAGGTCTAGCCTGAAATGCAATGAAACCTTCTGAAGCCAGATAGGTATCAATTACAGTAATTGGTTTTCCTAGTAAAGCATTAAAGCTTTTTTCATAAGGCTGAAACGCCACCCCTCCTGAAGTATACACCTGAAGATTAGGCCAAATCTCATGAATATTCTTAAGATCATGGTGCTCAATGACTTTCTCTAGCATCAGCTCGATCCAGCTCGGAATTCCGCTTAAAGCACCAATATCCCATTCTTCAGCTTTCTCAGCAATATGTTGCACGCGTTCATCCCAATCTTCGATCTTCGCGATATCTTCACCCGGCTTGTAATACCCTCTAAACCAAAACGGAATATTACTAGCGCTTATCCCACTTATTTCACCTTCCTCGTGACCATTTCGCTTTGCGAGATCTGTAGAACTCCCCAGCATCATAATTTCTTTTTCAAAGAAATCAGACTCCAGATCAAAATGAGCCAATGCCCCTACTTGTTTAATACCGGCTGTACGAATGGCATCAACCATCTCGTCTGTTACAGGAATACGTTTACTGCTCTTGCCCGTGGTACCGCTACTTAACGCAAAATAATCTGGCGTTCCGGGCCACGTTACATCTACCTCGCCATCGTGTAATTTAGACCACCACTCTTCATTAAGACTGTTGTAATCGAAAAACGGAACTTCCTCTGCAAATGTTTTTGCTACATTCTCAGACTTTAAAATAGCATCAAAACCATAAAACTGACCAAACTGCGTATTCTTAGCTTTTTCAAGCAATTTTTTAAGTACTTCTTCTTGCTCTTCTAAAGGATTAGATTCAGGGATTACTTTATCTGATATATCTATAATACCTTTTATGAGTGCGCCTAAAATTGCCATAGTTTGGTTGTTAGTTCTGATTTCTATCAAAAATAAAAGACCTCGTGATAAAGAGGTCTTTACTTAGTAGAAGTTTAACAGCAAAACTTATTTCTTAAGCGGTTGTCGGTTTGGTATTGCGGGTTTCACTCCATAAGTATCAAATAAGTAAACCAGGCTAGTCATTGTTGCAGCGCCTAATTCTAATTCTCTTTTATTTACCGCATCAAAAGTATCATTACTCGCATGATGATGATCAAAATAACGCTGAGAATCAGGTCGTAATCCTGCAAGAACTGTACCTTCTTCTTTTAATGGACCAACATCTGCACCGCTACCTCCTAATTCAAAAAAGTGGATCAAATAGGGTTTGAATAATGGAATCCAGCTTTGTACCTGAGCAAAGTTTGCCGCGTCTGCATCAAAAGAAAAACCTCTAGGTGTAAAACCACCGGCATCACTTTCTAAAGCAAAAACGTGCTTCTCCCCTTCTTCTTTAGCTACCTTAGCATATTCAGTACCGCCGCGCAGACCGTTCTCTTCATTCATAAAAAGCACCACACGAATACTGTGTTTTGGCTTATAGTTAGCTGCTTTCATCAACCTTAAAACCTCCATACTTTGTACAACACCTGCTCCATCGTCATGGCTTCCGTCTCCCAAATCCCATGAATCTAAATGACCACCTACAACCATAAATTCATTAGGTTTCTCACTGCCCGTGATCTCGCCAATCACATTAAAAGAAGGCACATCTTCTTCATAGTTTTTACAGTTCATTTTTAAATAAAACTGAGTCTTCTCATCTTTTTTAAGCATTTTACTTAAAAGCGCTGCACCATTAGTACTGATAGCAGCTGCCGGGATTCGCTGCTCGTTTGGCAAATCACCATAAGACATCGCACCCGTGTGTGGCAGGTCATCCATTCTTAAATTCATAGATCGCACGATCACGCCTACCGCTCCATATTTTGCTGCTTCTTTAGCTCCAGAATAACGCTGATCCACGCAACCACCATAGGCATTAAACGTCTGAATAAGGTCTGCCTGCATGGGGCGGTTGTAAAAAACAATTTTACCTTTAATTCGATCTTCACCGTATTTAGCCAGATCATCCAGTCCTTGTACTTCGATTACTTCTGCAGTAATGCCAGAAGGTTTAGTTGCAATAGAACCTCCCAATGCGCAAACCGGCACATCTACTTTGGTGTCTACTCCTTCAATAAAAGCTTTTTCAGGAGCACCACGCTCCCATTTGGGAACCATTACAGGCTGCAACCATACTTTATCAAGGCCTATGCCCTCTAATTCTTCTTTAGCCCATTGTACAGCTTTTTCTGCTCCGGTGCTACCGCTTAGGCGTGGTCCAATTTCATTAGACAAAGCATCAAGCCACTCATAACTCTGACCGTCTAAAAGTGATAAATCATAAAAATTACGCAGTTGTACCGAGTCTTTTACAGTCTGTGCAGAAAGGAAGTTCAGACTTAATAAGGCTACGAGGAGTAGATAAATTCTTTTCAAAATTTGTTGTGTTTTTTAGATGAACTTTAAAATTAAGATTCTCTTACGGTATATGGTTTCATTAAACAAAAAAATCGCCTCAATTGAAGCGATTTTATGTTAAAGCTGAACTTATTTATTCCGTTCCCAGTTGCTTGCGGTACGCATCAAGGTTATGCTTTGTTTTCGCATCTAGCTCCGGCTCTATAATATCTTTATATTCCGAAAGTTTTTCGAGTAATATATTAGCTAAAATCAAACGCGCAGTAGGCTTATCATCTGCAGGGATAATATACCACGGGGCGTGAAATTTTGAAGTTTTATTAATGGCATCTTCATAGCATTTCTGATATTCATCCCAGAGTTCGCGTTCTTTTAAATCTGCTGCAGAAAACTTCCAGTTTTTATTGGGTTTATTGAGACGACGTAGTAACCTGTTCTTTTGCTCTTCTTTAGAGAGATGCAAGAAGAATTTAAAGATGATGGTCCCGTTTTCAGCAATGTGCTTTTCAAAATTATTGATCTGCTCAAAACGCTTTTCCCAGAATGCTTCATCAATATCTGAAACACTATCAATTCCCGGAATGTTTTCGTTCAAAACATATTCCGGATGTACCCGTGTCACCAAGACGTTCTCATAATGGGTACGGTTAAAAATACCAAACTTGCCCCGAGCTGGTAATGCAATATAATGACGCCATAAATAATCGTGGCCCAACTCTAAACTTGTAGGAACTTTAAAACTATGAACAACAACACCGCGAGCGTTGAAGTTTTTAAAAACCTCCCGAATCAAACTATCCTTCCCGGCAGTATCCATGCCTTGAATACAGATCAACGCGGCATATTTACCTTGCGCATACATGGCGTTTTGAATTTCTGCAATCTTTTTACTAACCGAATCCAGCTCTTTTTCAAGTTCTTTTTTCTTACCGAAATCCTGATGGGTTTCCTGGTCTTTTAACTGAATAGGTTGTGTAATTTGATAATCTGAAGCTTTCATAGTTGGTTATTTATGCGGTAATCGATATTAAAATTTTCAGAGGTTTTCATCAAACCTATTTACTGGCAAAAAGTTTTACATCTTCTTCAGAGACTTCACTTCCACCCAAAATAATTAAGCGCTCCACAACATTACGCAACTCTCTAATATTACCGGTCCAGTCGTATTCTTGTAATTTACTGATTGCCTTATCAGTGAAGTTTTTAACAGCAGTCCCTTGCTCTGTTGCTACCTTATTAGAAAAATGAGTTACTAGTAACGGAATATCGTCTCTACGATCATTTAATGCAGGAACAGGTATTAAAATCACAGCCAGGCGATGGTATAAATCTTCTCTAAATTTACCCTCTGCTATTTCTTTCTTAAGGTCTTTATTGGTTGCCGCTAAAACACGAACATCTACTTTAATATCTTTATCACTACCCACACGAGAAACTCTACTCTCCTGAAGTGCACGGAGCACTTTGGCTTGCGCCGAAAGACTCATATCGCCTATCTCATCTAGAAATATTGTTCCGCCATTAGCAGCTTCAAATTTACCGGCGCGATCTTTATTTGCCGAAGTAAAAGCGCCTTTCACATGACCAAAAAGCTCACTCTCTATCAATTCTGAAGGTATCGCAGCACAATTCACCTCAATCATAGGGCCTTTAGCGCGATCACTTTTCTCGTGAAGCCAATGCGCTACGAGTTCTTTCCCGGTTCCATTAGGCCCGGTAATGAGTACACGCGCTTCGGTGGGAGCTACTTTTTCTATAATATCTTTGATCTTGATAATGGCTTCGCTCTCACCAATCATCTCATACTGCTTACTGACCTTATTCTTGAGACGGGTATTTTCAACAACCAGATTCTTTCGGTCTAAAGCATTACGAACCGTGTTTAAAAGTCTGTTGAGATCCGGTGGTTTTGAAATATAATCAAAGGCGCCCAAACGCATCGTATTTACAGCGGTATCCAGATCTCCATGCCCTGAAATCATGACCATGGGTATTTCAGGCTTTATCTTTTTTGTAGCTTCCAGTACCTCTACGCCATCCATCTTTGGCATTTTAATATCACAGAGAACAAGATCATAATCATTGTCTTTAATTTTCTCCATCCCTGCCAGACCGTCCTCAGCTTCCTCTACCTGATATTCTTTACTTTCCTCTGTAAGAATTTTAGTTAAAACCCTGCGGATGGCCGCTTCATCTTCTATGATTAATATTTTTGACATCTCTAAAATTTAAATTTGACACCGGTTCTAAAATAAAACGTATTGTCGCTATTTATCGTGTAAATATCGTCCCGGTTATTATTACGCAATCTAAAGTCATTATTTATTGAATGTGTTGCGTATGCATAATATAGCAAATGCTTTGTGAAAAAATGCTCATATCCTAAACCACCCAGAATAATCGTCATCGAAATATTTTCTGCTGTTTGATCATTTATAGTCATGTTGTTCTGAATGTTAGCAAAAAAGTTATCAAGTGTAACAAAAGCTTGTAAAGCATCTTTATGATCATCGTTTAAATAATGCCGAATATTTGTTTTAGGTACACCGAGGGTATACGTCCAGTTGGGATGAAATTCCCGGTAATAATTAACTAACGGAAGCGGAAAGTTACGTCCCGGAGTAGTTGAATAATCAAGCCCAAAAATCCAGCGATATGGCTTTGTGGTAGAAGCATCTTTCATATCGTTTATTGCGTAGACCGAAGCCGTGTAAATCCAGTCATCACTAACCAAACTTCCGGCTAGATTTGAGTTTATACGTGCACCCGCTTTTACACCAAAACGCCAGTTTTCTTTAGCCTTCCACACATAACCCACGTAGCCAGAAATGCGGTGTAATGAACTTACATCTTGAATGTTGAATCCTGCAGGAACCGCATCCTTTATATCAATGTTTACATTTCGGTATTCAAACCCGGCAACGATTATTTTATTCAAGTCTTTATCCAACGGAATAGGCACCTGCAACAAGGCCCTAAAACGTCCAACCGCATTATCAGAATTACTAAAAGGGATATGCATATACTCTACCCGAGCGATATCTGTTGATTGTGCCTGAGCACTTAGTGCAAAAAGCACGGTAATACTAAAAATGAGTTTCTTGATCATATATATTTTAGGAGTCTGAAGAGTTTGTGCGGTAAAAATGTACATCTCGCTGTGGAAACGGAATTGTAATATTGTTTTTCCTGAATTCTTGATCTATTCGAAACCGAATTTCACTTTTAATTCTAGGGTCTGAGAAGCTATCGTTAATAAAGAAATAGACACCAAACATTAAAGCTGAATCACCAAAATCTTCAAAAAGCACCGTAGGTTTAGGAGTTTTGAGAACCCCATTTTGTTGACCTGCGCATTCTAATAAAATTTTACGAACCAAATTCGTATCGCTACCATAGGCTACGCCAACTTTTACCGTTTCTCGCGTTGTGCGATGGTTCTGGGTGTAGTTATAAACGATGTCACTTATGAAATGATGATTAGGCACAATGATTACTTTATCATCACGAGTAAGCGCTCTTGTAGTACGCAGCTTAATTTCAAATATGCGACCTACCTTACCATCAATTTCAACTACATCTCCTACAGACAAAGACTTATCAATCATTATAAAAATTCCGCCGATAATATCAGTAAAAAGATCTTGCAACGCCAGACCAAGACCTACGAACAATGCTGCCGATGCGGTGAGCAAAACAGTCACATCAATACCCGATGCGCTCAAGGTGATAACGACAACGATAACATAAACGATGTAACGTATGAATTTGAAAATACTCTTAAACTTGAGCTCATTCTCAAGATTCATTTTACGAGTAATCAAGCTTCGTATAAGCCTTAAGACCGCTGTTGCAACTATAAATGACAACACAACCAGTAACAAATGGCCTACCGTAAAATCTATAGGCGTATTACCTGTTTTAAAATGAATACCGAGCTCGAGAAAATCCTGTATGGTTCCCCATATATTTTCTTCGAGGACGTCCTTTACCTTTTCGGCACTTTCCTTAACGGTTTCTTTTACTTCGTCTTGAATCATCTTAGTACTTAATCCACTTTAAAATTTCTTTATAAGTAGGTTTTTTACCATACATTAAAATCCCCACCCTATATATTTTTGAACCAAACCAAACGGTAAAAATAAAACTAGCTACCAGTATACTTACCGATAAAGCGAGTTGCCACCACGGTACTCCAAAAGGAATACGCATCAACATAACAATAGGCGAGGTTAGCGGTATCATAGAAAATATTGTTGCTACAGAACCATCAGGATTCTCGATTACTGCAAAAAAGCCTACATAAATCGCCAACATTAACGGCATAATGATAGGAAGCATAAACTGTTGCGTATCGGTCTCACTATCTACTGCCGCACCTATTGCCGCATAAATAGAGCTATACAAGAAGTATCCTCCTATAAAATATATCAGGAAGAACCCGGCTAGTTTGAGCAAGGGTAAATTGAGAATATCAAGAACGATAAGTTCTATTTTATCAAGATCTGTAGTTGCCATATTACCCACAGGTGTATTGGGAGCTGTTGCATCTAAACCCAGATAAAGCGTCAAAAAAGTTAACAAACCTCCACCTATAATCAACCAGATCATAAACTGCGTGATACCAGCCAATGTCGTTCCCATAATTTTACCCATCATGAGTTTAAAAGGCTTCACTGATGAAATGATTACCTCAATAATCCGATTCGTTTTTTCTTCGATTACAGAGCGCATAACCATATTACTATAAATGATGATAAACATCATCAACAAATACCCGGCACCACCCCCAAAACCAGCTTTGATCCAGCTTGATATTTTTGAAGTTCGTTCTCCTTGAAAGTCCTCAATGTTTATTGAAACCAGGGTTTTTGCTTCATCAATTAAATCTAGATCGACTCCGCGATCCAGCAACTTTTCATTGGTGATTTTAGTCTGAATTTGTTCCTCTATACTTTCTAAGGTAGAAATCCCCGGAGCTTCGTTTCCGAAGAAAATTACCCCTGATGTATTTTTCTTTACGTTTTCAGGGATATAAAGTAATCCAAAATAGTTGTTCTTTTCAACCTCTGTTTTAGCCACTTCGAGTCCGGCAGGAGAGAGATCCAGATAGTCTATACTCTCTGTATTCTCAAACTCTTTATAAAACATTGCGCTTTCATCAACTACAACAATGGTTTGTTTCCCGGCTTGATTGAGCTGTGTCAAATAGGTAATAAGCATTATCATCCCCACTACAATCAACGGACTCAAAAAGGTCATGATTATAAATGAGCGATTACTTACCCGTGCTCTATATTCTCTTCTGATTATTAAACCTAAAGCTCCCATTAATTTGCGTTGATGGTTTGAATAAATATATCATTTACTGTAGGCACTACTTCAACAAAATGATTGATAGTCCCTTTTGCTGCTAAAAAGTTCAGCAACTCGTTAGGTTTTAAATCTTCAGGAATTTTAACTTGTATTTTGAGATCATTTTCATTAATAGTTTTAAAATGAGCTTCATGCATTTCCCAATTAGAAGGAATTGAATTTAAAACTTCAGTTTGTAAAAGCTGTAAACCTGATAAACTATCGTTTGCTGTTTCTAAACCTATTTCAAAAGTATTGGTGCGGTATGCCCGTTTGATATCTACCAAACGACCATCTAATATTTTATTGCTTTTATGCATTAGGGCAATGTGATCACACATTTGTTCAACAGATTCCATACGGTGTGTTGAAAAAAGTATGGTAGCTCCTTCTTCTCGTAACTTAAGAATTTCGTCTTTGATCAACGATGCATTAATTGGATCAAAACCACTGAAGGGTTCATCAAAAATTAAAAGCTTAGGCCTATGAAGCACCGTAACAATAAACTGTACTTTTTGCGCTTGACCCTTAGACAATTCCTGTATTTTTTTATTCCACCAACTCATCATACCTAAACGCTCAAACCAGTAGGTACTGCGTTCTTTTGCTTCTGCTTTAGTGAGTCCTTTTAGTCTAGCTAGATAAATCACCTGCTCCCCTACTTTCATAGACTTGTAAAGGCCGCGTTCTTCTGGCATATACCCTATATTGATAATATGCTTTTGATCAAGAGGTTCCCCATCTAAAAAAACCGTACCGGTATCTGGCATGGTAATCTGATTAATAATGCGAATCAATGTAGTTTTACCAGCACCGTTGGGACCTAGTAATCCAAAAATACTTCCTTTTGGGACAGTAATAGAAAGGTCATTGAGTGCGGTATAATTGCCGTATTTTTTATGAATATGGTCAGCGACTAAGAGGTCTGTCATAGAATGTAAATCACCTTGAGCAAGCCCATAAGGTATTATAATGAAACAACTTTTTAATTCGAGGCAAGCCCCGGAATATTTAAATCTCGATTATCGAGTGAAAATAAAAGCTAAAGATATGAAAAGCTTACAGCCTATAAGCCAGTTAAGAATTATTTAGTACCTAAACGAAACGCTAAAGTCCTAAAAAACAAAAACCCACCCTTAATTTGCATCAAGGATGGGAAAAAAATTGCTATGAAAAAGAAAAATATCACTAACTAGTGATTAGTGATATTCAAATATACACTTTTTTCTTAATATCATCTTAAAATCTAAGAAAACATGTCTTTAACCTTCTCGAAAAAAGACTTATCCTCTCGCTGTGGTTGCGGAGAGAAATGCTCATCATCAAGCATATTTTCAAAGAAAGTTTTTTGTTCTTTATTGAGGTTTTTAGGCGTCCACACATTCACGTGTACCAATAAATCTCCTTTACCATACCCGTTAATTGACGGAATACCTTTTCCGCGTAAACGTAATATCTTACCGCTTTGAGCTCCCTCTTCAATTTTGATTCGCACCTTACCGGTAACGGTATCAATCTCTTTACTTGTACCCAGAACTGCTTCAGGAATACTTATATATAAATCGTAATGTAAATTATCTCCTTCACGGCTTAATGTGTCATGCTGCGCTTCTTCAATCACCACGAGCAAGTCACCTGCAATACCATTATTACCTGGTGCTTCGTTACCTTTTCCGGTAACTTTTAACTGCATTCCGTCTACAACACCAGCCGGTATTTTGATGGAAACCGTTTCTTCTTCGGTCTTCATTCCTTGGGAATCTGCGTCTGCAGCTTTAGATTCTATAATCTGACCGCTACCGCCACATGCTGTACAAGGAGAAGCTGTTTGCATTCTACCTAAAATCGTATTCGTAACTCGAGTAACTTGACCACTACCACCACAAGTTGTACAGGTTTTATAAGTTGTACCGCTTGCTTGCTTTTTACGCTTTACTTTGATCTTTTTCTCTGCACCATTGGCAATTTCTTCTAAAGTAAGTTTTACACGTATACGTAAGTTACTTCCTTTGGTTCTTCGCTGACCGCCAAAGCCGCCACCGAAGCCTCCAAAACCGCCTCCGCCGCCACCAAAGGCGCTACCGAAAATATCACCAAACTGGCTAAAGATGTCGTCCATATTCATGCCGCCACCGCCGCCAAAGCCACCGCCTTCAAAGGCTTGATGACCGTATTGATCGTAACGCGCACGTTTATTTTCATCACCTAGTACTTCATATGCTTCTGCAGCTTTCTTAAAGAGTTCTTCAGCTTCAGAATCCCCCGGATTTTTATCTGGGTGATACTTGATCGCCTTCTTCCTATATGCCTTTTTTATCTCTGCAGCCGTTGCATTTTTGCTTAAGCCTAGTATGTCGTAATAATCTTCTTTCATCCCTGTCTCTGCTTCAATTTATTAGTAGTAACTCTTACTTCTTACTGCCCAACTACAACCTTTGGGTAGCGAATGATTTTTTCTCCCAACTGATATCCGTTCTCAACTACATCAACAATTTTACCTTTCAAGCTATCTTTAGGAGCCGGAATCTGTGTGATTGCCTCATGTAAGTCAGCATCAAAAGCGTCACCGGTTTTTACTTCCATTTGCTTTAAACCTTTTGCCTTAAGTGTCTCTCTCAACTTATTACTGATAAGCTCTACACCTTTTTGCAGGTTTTTGTCTTTTGCTTTTTGAATTTCTGTCATCGCTCTGTCAAAATCGTCCAGAACTGGCAGCATAGCCTGCATAACTTCCTGACCTGCGGTCTTAAACATTTCTACACGCTCTTTACTTGTGCGACGTTTATAGTTTTCAAATTCAGCAAAAAGACGTAAAAATTTATCTTTTTCCTTTTCTAAGTCAGCTTTATATTTAGCCAATTCATCTTCGCTATCTTCAATTTCAACAGCATCACTTTGTGACTCTGCATCAGCCTGTTGCACATCTTGCGCTTTATTTTCTTCGTTCTCGTGAAGGATCTCTTCTTTATTTTCTGAACTCATTGTATATCTTATTTGCTTTGCAATTGGCAAAAGTACTGCCATTGTTGTAAAAATGTCAAAATGTCACCAATATATTTTATAGTTTATTTAAGAGCAAATGTTATTGTTTCTTCTATTTTTGGACTCTCAATTAACACTAAAAAAGTATTTAAAATGAAAATTAAATTTTTAACGTTATTTACTATGGCTGCGCTACTTACAGCTGCAGTATCTTGTAAAAATGAAGCTAAGAATGAAACGGAAGCTGCAGATGCTGAAGCTGCTGCTGAAGTAACTGCTGAAGCTTCAAAATTTATGCTTGATAAAGAAGAATCAGAAATTAGCTGGGAGGGTGCAAAACCAACCGGTACTCATACAGGTACTTTAGGTCTTGAATCTGGAGTTGTTCGTCTTGAAGATGGCATGCTTAGTGGTAGTTTCCTAATCGATATGACTTCTATAGCTGTTACAGATCTTGAAGGAGATCAAAAAGCAAGTCTTGAAGATCACCTTAAAGGAACAGTTGAAGGTAAAGAAGGTGACTTTTTTAACGTAAATAAATATCCTACTGCTGCTTTTGAAATTACTGGAGTAACAGAAAAAGATGGTAAGAAAATAATGGCTGGTAACCTTACACTTAAGGAAACTAAGAAAAACATCGAGTTTCCTGTAACTTATGAAGTTGCTGGTAACACGTTAACTTTAAAATCTGAGCCATTTACAATAGACCGTACTAACTGGAATGTAAACTACGGTTCTAAATCTGTATTTGACAACTTAGGTGATAAATTCATCAACGATGAGATTGAATTAGAATTTACAATTGTTGCTAACCAACAAATGTAATCTCATTCAATAGTATTGAATTATAAAACCGGCTCAAGGCCGGTTTTTTTTTATGCATAAACTTTTACGGTTTTAATGACTCTACTAGCCTAAAAGATCTTTTAAAGCATTGTGTAAGTGCTTGTATTTAAAACTATAAATCGTTTCGGTCTTTTCTGAACTCACTTTCTGACTTTCCAAAACTACAGCAGCCATCTCACCTAGCAAAAGCTTTAAAGCAAACTCTGGAACATTGGGTAAGATCAAAGGCTTATCTAACAACGCAGCAACCTCTTTAGTCAACGTCTTATTGGTTACCGGATTTGGAGCTACTGCGTTATAAATCCCGTCGAGATTCTCTTCAATAACCGTTTTAAATATTCCTGCTAAATCTTCTAAATGAACCCACGATTGCCATTGCTTACCATCTCCCAACGGAGCGCCTACATATGTTTTTATTGGCTGTGCTAATTTTTCTAATGCACCACCCTCTTTTGCCAAAACAACACCCACACGCACTTTTGCAACTTTTAGCCCCAGTTCTTGAAACTGATCTGCTGCTTTTTCCCAAGCTTCAACAACAGTTCCTAAAAATCCTTTATTATAGGTCATAAAAGCTTCGGTATAAATAGTGGTTTTTGAAGAAGGATATGCACCTATAGCACTAGCAGAAACAAACTGTTTTACTTCGTTAGGCGTATTCTGTAACGTTTTAAAAAGAAGAGCTGCAGTATTTGTACGACTATCTAAAATGGTTTTCTTGTAGCTATCTGTCCAGCGTTCTGCAATGCTCGCACCTGCCAAGTGAATAACGCTGGTGACACCCTCTAAGCAAGCTGTATCAATCTCTCCGGTTTTGGCATTCCACACAAAACCATGATAGTTTGTTTTAGTCTCTACTTTCTCTGGACTTGTAGTTAAATAATTTACTGCAATCCCGGAGTCTAATAGTTGTTTACACAATTCTTGTCCCACTAGACCTGTGGCACCTGTAATTAAAATTCGCATCGCTTGTTTTTGCACTAAGTTAGCCACTAAGCGCTTAGTGATAGCCTATTTGATAGATGTTTAACAATGCTTTAATCTATAATGCGTTATTGTACTTTAGACTTAAATATGCTTATAGTAACTTGCAGTCTTTATTAGGTTATGTATTTATGAAAAATCTGATTTTAGCACTCACTACCGGACTTTTACTGGCGCTAGCCTGGCCTACTTATGGTTTTCCATTATTACTCTTTTGCTGCTTCGTTCCATTGCTTTGGGTAACACATAAATCCATTTTAAAACCGGTTAAAAAATCGGGACTTAAACTTTTCGGCCTTGCCTATTTAGCCTTTTTTATATTCAATATCATAACCACTTGGTGGCTGTATAATTCCACAGGATTTGGGATGTGGTTTGCTGTTTTGGCGAATTCCCTTTTAATGACATTTGTATGGATGTTCTATAGACGAGCTAGCAAACGTCTTTCTGTAAACTTAAGTCTGGTTTTTCTCATTTCACTATGGATGCTTTTTGAGTTTATGCATCTCAACTGGGAATTTTCCTGGCCCTGGCTCAATCTGGGTAATGGTTTTGCTACGTACACCGGCTGGATTCAATGGTATGAATTCACGGGGACTTTTGGCGGAACACTTTGGGTTTGGGTTGTTAATGCTTTAATTTTTAAAGGAGTTTTGGCTTTCGCCGAAACAAAAAATCAAAGAACGCTGTTTATAAAATTAGCATTTGCTGCCGGAGTAATTCTTATTCCTATTGGTGCTAGTCAACTTATTTATCACAACTATACAGAAACTCAAGATCCTGTTGAAGTTGTTTTGCTTCAGCCGAATATCGACCCCTATACTGAAAAATACAATACTACAAATGAGCGTATTGCAGATTTACTTTTTGAAGAAGCTTCTAAGAGTCTGACCGATTCAACAGATTTTTTAATCGCTCCCGAAACCGTATTGGCTGAAGGTGCCGGTGTAGATATTCGCAATTTTGAATACAGTGCCGAAAAGGAAAAAGCAAAAGATTTTTTAAATACTTATCCTGACTTAAACTATCTGGCGGGAATTCAATTTTACAGGTTGTATACCAACGAGGAAGATATTATATCTACAACAAACTACGTTGGTAAAGACCGGATTGGGAATCCGATTTGGGCAGACTTTTTCAACTCTGCTTTTTTACTAAATCAATCAGACACCTCACAGATTTACCACAAAAGTAAATTGGTCGTTGGAGTTGAAAACTTCCCG
The DNA here is from genome assembly GCF_004104075.1 of Leeuwenhoekiella polynyae. GTDB lineage: Bacteria > Bacteroidota > Bacteroidia > Flavobacteriales > Flavobacteriaceae > Leeuwenhoekiella > Leeuwenhoekiella polynyae. The sequence continues at coordinate 88,727 of NZ_QOVK01000003.1, forward strand.
TATCAAAGTATTTTAAAACCGCTATTGGGTGATGTAATGATTGATCTGGGCGGTACGGTTTCGATGAAAACGACTCAAAAAAACAGAGTCGCATTTACAGGGACTGATGAAACTAAAGTTGCTCCTATTATTTGTTACGAGTCGGTTTACGGAGATTTTGTGACTGATTATGTTAAAGCTGGGGCAGAATTTTTAGCCATCATAACTAATGATGCGTGGTGGGGAGACACTCAAGGTCACAAACAACACCTCAACTACGCCAGACTGCGGGCTATAGAAAACCGAAGAAGTATCGCGCGTAGCGCAAACACGGGTATTTCGGCAATAATCAATCAGAAAGGAGAAATTGAGAAAGAATTGGGCTATGGCTTACGAGGAACCTTAAAAGGCAATGTAAATAAAAATAAGAAGCTTACCTTTTACAGCAAGCACGGCGATTATCTTGCTAAACTAGCCTTTGTTCCAGCAATTGGCCTTTTAATTTTTTTATTTTTCCGAAGAAAAAAGCCTTAGAAACTTACCTGAAAACTACTGACCGCGATAGTAAATTATCGTACTTATTGTTTTTAGTAAAATATTGAGATCGAGAAACACATTACGGTGCTTGATGTAGAACAAATCGTATTGTAATTTTTCTAAGGTATCATCTACAGATTCGGCATAGCGTCCGCGCACCTGAGCCCAACCTGTTAAACCAGGCTTCACAACGTGTCGTATTTCATAAAATGGGATCTTTTCTGAGAGCTCCTTTACAAAAACAGGACGCTCTGGACGAGGACCTATAAGGCTCATTTCCCCTTTTAAAACATTAATACATTGTGGAATTTCATCAACACGTGTGTTTCGAAGAAACTTACCAAAAGGGGTTATGCGCGTATCCTTTTTCTGAGCCCATTGAGCTCCACCAGATTCTGCATCAATCACCATCGTTCTAAACTTTATAATCTTAAAATGCTTTCCATTTTGACCGACACGTACCTGCGTATAAAACAGAGGCCCTCTATTTGCTATAAGATTTCCTAAAAGGATCAAAGGGAGTACAATAAGTGTCAAAAACAACACGAATGCCGCAAAAATCACATTAAAAAAACTACTGACAAATAAGTAAAACCGATTCTTATTACTGCGGCTAAATGGAAAATATTTATAAAAATCACGTTCTACATGCTGTACGGGGACCCGTTGCGTAATTTCTTCATAAACCTGAGTATATTCTCTAATAGGGAATCCTTGCTCTAAAAGTGTGATCAATTTATTATACAAATCAACTCCTACACCTTGTGATGGGCTCGCAACAACGATTTCTGAAACAGAATAACGCTTTATAGCTTTCAGTAAATTATCAACTTCAATAGCTCTTAATCTTCGATCAAAAGAATCTGGCTTTATATTATCTGTATTTACAAAACCTATCACTCGATAATTAGGATCTGCAACATGAAGGTTTTCTGCAATTAAATTGATATCAAAGCTATTTCCTACAACCAGTATTCGTTTATTGAATCGCGGTGCAGAAATAAGATTGATGTACGTATAGCGCCACAGCAACAACCCTACAACTAAAGAACCAAAGAAAAATAAGATTTGTAAGCGGTTCTGCGGTAACACTGGAGTAAAAAACGGAGTTAGCACAAAAAACAAAACGGTCATAGAAACCGTTAATAAGACATTTTTAAGTGTCGTCTGAAATGAAGCTGCTTTCTGCAGGTCATACATCTCAAAGATTGCGGCAAAAAGTGTGTAATACAGTATGAGAATAAATACCCATTTCCAGCTATTGGGTTTAAATTTCAAATACTCAAAATCAAAACCATTATAGACCAATGCAATCATCAAAAAGATGAATACAAGGTCAAATATACGCAGTAGTATTTTGCGCTCTGAGATTTCGAAGTGAATGTTCGGTATCCAAGACATTTAGGGCTGTTTGGGCATTCAAATATAACGTATTTTAAGTCAAAATGTTAGACCATTGCTCCTTAACAGTATTCCAGTCATAGCGTTTAGTATACTCTTGAGCGTTTTGCACTATATTCTGAGCTTTTTCTTTGTTATCAACTAAAGATATTATTGCTTTTACAAATTCGTCACAATCCCCATCAGCGACCAATAAACCGGTTTCCTCATTCTTGATTATATAGGGGACTCCTCCTACTCTTGTACTAACTACAGGCAGACCTAAAGCCATAGCTTCTAAAACGCTTACTGGTGTATTATCAATATGGGTAGTATTTATAAAAATAGCATAATCTGCAGCAAGATCTAGCCATTCTGTTTTTTCCTGTTTCCCTGTAAAAGTCACAGGTAAACCTTTTTTATGCGCATACATTTTACAAGCTTCTAAACTACCATCTTTATCAGGACCTACCATACACAATTGAGCGTCTGGATAGTTATCACGTAATTTTTCTAAAACTTCAAGAGCTAACATTGGATTGTAAATTGCAGCGAAAGAACGTACCCATAATAATTTAGGTTGAATATCTTTTCGAAATTTAAATCTATAATTATTAAGATCTAACATATTAGGAATTACCTCAATACCTGCGAAACCTTTATTCACAAAGTGATGGGCTAAATATGCTGAAGGAGCAACTAACCTATAGGCATTTTTAAATAAAAAATCTGAAGCTTTTTGACTTCTCTTTAAGCGTTTTGGTAAGTTACCACCATGTAATATGGGGATATAGTTTAACCGAAACGTTTTACATATATGAGCTGCAGCATAAGCAAACCAAAAATTCTGAGTGCTATACGTATCTATAAGCACATAATCTGTTTGCTTTCTATATCGAAGAATAAGCTGAACCATATCTAGTAAACGAATTGACTTCGACCGTTTAGAACTCGCGTAAAAAACAACAAATCCTAAAGCTTCTAATTTAGGTCCTAGTGTATCAATACCCGTTGGAGTAAATCCCTTACTGGCTAATTTGTTTCCGAGGTAGAGTATCTTTTTTTTCATCAACTATATTCAATAAAGCTAAAGCATACAGAAATGCCGGTGCCGCCACACGCATAGACGAGTGGTTAATCGTCAGAAACCAAAAGCCAAAAAAAGAATAAAACAGGTAGTTTCTTCGGTTTCCAATTCTATAAAACAAAGGTGTACAAAATAATATCAATAAAGCGATCAATCCAAAAACCCCATGTTCAGAAAGTAGTCTGCTTATTTCATTGTGTGAGGCAGCTAGGATATCTAATTTTTCTTCTCGGTATTCTTTGGTTTTACCCACTCCAATCCCCATTATGGGGTTATTTACAAAAAAGGTAAGTTCAGAAGTAATAAGTTCTTGTCTTCCGGTTGAAAGGTCTTCTTTAATACGACCTGCTGCATCTTTATTGGCATACCTCAAATCAATAAGTCCCATTGTTCTTACTGATGTAATCAACCATGTTATGGCTATTGCACTTCCTAAAATCACCATATAAAATGAAATAGAGTTTCGTTTTCTAGAGGAAACTCCCTGAAAGTACATCACGATAAAGGCTATAGTGATTAAACCAGCGGTAAAAATTCCTCCTCTGGAAAAGGTTACAATTCCCCGATAGGTTAAAAACATCAGTAGCCCTATATTTATAAAAAATATCAGCTTATTCTTCCCATTGACAAAAATCTGTATAACCAAGGCGAACATTCCGATTCCAAGGGCAGTAGCCACTTGATTGGGTCCATAACCTCCAGATAGTGCAAAATTAGATTGTGTACCGTTAAGCACATCGCGGGTGTCTGGCGTAAAAAAGAAAAGATAAACTCCCATTGCAATCACAGGCATCAATAAACACCAAACTATATTATGAAGTTGCTGGCGCGTTATACGCCGATCAAAACAATATAAAGCAGCTATACCTAAACAAAAAGGACCACTTAAATTAAATATTACTGCTTTACGCACATTAGTATCAAAATTGAGTGTTTCAGCTGCGTAAATCACTCCCGGAATAAGCAAGAGTAAATACAACCAATACGGAGCAGATTTACGGGAGGTTCCGCTGAAAAACAATCCCAACAGAATAAAACAAATAACCGAATACTTACCAGCTTCCCAGGGAATCAAACTTCCGCCCGTCATCCTAAAAAACACTTCTCCTGCAGCCGTGTATGCCGCTGCATATAAGGCCTGATTTTGCTTATTGCCACTTTGAAAAATCCACAACGTAAAGAAAACTATAGAACCTAAAAAATACATTAAGCCGAAAAATCGAAACAAATAAATCACAAAACCGATCGCAAGATGAAGTACGATAAATTGCAAGTATCTTTTATTATGGTTCTTAAATAATTTCAGCATACAAGGTTATTACGTGCTCAATAATTTCAGACTCCTCAAATTCACAAAGAACCTTTTCTCTAAAGCCTGCTGCATTAGCCCTGAATTCACTATCTGCAGAACTCGATTTCAAAATAGCTTCTGCAAGAGCCTCTTTATCTCCAGGAGGAATGATTTTGCCATAATGCCCTAATACTACTTTACACTGCCCCACGTCAGTTGCTACTGCATCAAGACCTGCCTGACCGTACTCCAAAAGGGCCAACGGTAAACCTTCAGAATCTGAAGATAGAACGCCTATATCAAAATGCGGTAAAATGGCGGACATTTTTAAATATGTCCCGTGATAAAAAAGATTTTTGCTGAAAGGTTCGGCTTCTATACGCTCAAAAAGTGAATCGGTATAAAGACTATCTGGTACCTGCCCAAAAAGGTGTAAGGTAAAAGCGGCGTCCTGTTCTAAAACCAGTTTAAAAGCATCTAGCAATAACTGGTGGTTTTTTTGTGGCCGTAAATTGGCAACACAAACAATGCGTTTACCTTTGGCTCCAAAAACTTCAAAATCTGAATCCTTGGGTAAAGCTTCCGCAATAAAATTTTTAATGTAGAAGGCATTCTCAACCTTCAATTTTTCTTTAGACCAATGAGCGAGTTTTTCATTGACTGCAAAAACAGCATCAAATCTTCTTTTAATCAGATTCAAAGCTTTAAAATTTAATCCTCTCGATTGAATACTTGCCCCATAGTGATTATGCCAAATAAGTTTGACTTTGGGCGTTACCAGCTTGACCAAAAAACCTATAAAATAGCTGCTTCCATGCGCCTGAATTACTTCAATCTGATGTTTTTTAATAAATCGCTTCAGTCGCCATACCGCTGCAAGATCCAGTCGACGCTTTCGCTCCAAATACAAATAAGGAATTTCCGGATCGATCAATGCTTTTAAAGCACCTTCTTTTCGCGTGACACAAAGGGCAGAAACAGCTATGCGTTTGTGCAGGGCATTCGCATAATTCACGGCCATACGTTCGGCGCCACCAATTTCTAAACTATCTATAAGTTGCAAGACGCGCACGCTATAAAAGGTTTTCTATTTCAGAATTAAAGCGTTCTAAATTATAGTTTCTGGACCAAATTGACGCTTCTGCAGCCATAGTTTTAAGCTTCGTTTTATCAAGCAAATGCTCCTGAAGTTTTTTAACATCGCTGTCTAAGTCCATTTGTAAAAGCACTCCGCGTTTTCCGGAATCCAGCATCCACGGCACGCATGAAACCGGAGTAGCGATAGGAATCGCACCCCACCACATGGCTTCAGCCACCACTTTTGGCCAGCCTTCACTTTTTGAGGGAAGCATCAAAAAATGACTCTTTTTGTAGGCTTCCATTACTGCTTCCGAAGGCTGATTCCCGTGCAAAAATAACTGGTGCTCCACCTTTAATTCCTTAGCCTTTTTATTTAAATGTTCACGCTCTGGGCCTTCCCCATACACGTGCAATTCTGAAGGAAAGCCTCGTTCAATTAATTCGGCTAGCAATTCTAAAGCATATACGGGTTGCTTACCGGATGAAAGGCTGCCTACAAAAAGAAAACGCAAGGGTAAATCGTACTTGCGCCTGGGGATTTCCGTCTTATCATTTTCACTATATGTGGCCGTAAAAAAAGCCTTGACATTCTTACTCTGCTCAGGCCAGTCGCCATAGACGAGGACCTGCATATTTTTGGTCAAAAAGGTATTGCTTAGTATCCATTTTTGAAAGCGATAGCTTCTGGGCTGTTTCGCTCGGGGTTTCCAGTTGCCGGCAAATTTTGCAGTTTTGGGTTTATGCGGAAAAAAAATCTGAACCAATGCACCCAGCAAGCCCACGTTTCCGGGACAACGCAAATGGATGTGATCAGCCTCTTGCATCGTTTTATAAATAATTTTTAAAACTGAAGGAAGCAGCCTCAGCGTTTTGAAAACAGATTTTAAACTGAGGATATCAAAATCCGGTAACGATTTAAATTGAAGATTCTTCGTGCTATAAGGCAAGTCAATTGCACCCGGTTTTTCTGAACTAAAAGTACCCACCATCAGAACTTCATCTACGTGCTGAAACCAAAGATTCATCTCCCGCACATAAGGCGCATAAGAATAATAATCGCCGTTCTTCTTAAAATGCTTGATATGGGTGATTACTGCAAATTTCACCCGTATTTAGGCTTGTTAAATAGTAAACTCCACCAACCCACGACCCTGCCGGTTGCTTCGTTAAACGCTCCTTTTTTGTCAGAAGCTGTCAGCACATTGCTATACCGGATCAAGGTTAGCACCAATGCTGTTGCATTCCATTTAAAACGGGCTATAAGACTGGGTTTGGGATATTTTACTCGCCATACGTACCAACCATTGCGGATGACCATTTTACCGTATTTGTAGAGATTGGGTCTTCCAGCAGGGTCATGATGATGCTCCAGACGAGCTGCAGTACATAACACGTTTTTCCCATAGTTTAGAGCACGCAGGCAATAGTCTGCGTCTTCATAAAGTCCGTATCCATCAAAATAAAGGCTAAATTTTTCGGCATCAATCACCTTGCGGCGAAAATTCATAGACATCCCAATTAATAAATCAACCTCATAATTTTTCCCAGTTAACGGATAGCCATAGGTTCTGCCATGTGAAAAATCCGGCATAATTCCCGGAAGATCTGGGGATTGTAAACCCAGTTTATTCCGCAGATAAAAACGCTGAGACTCCTTGCGCTCAAAGCCCTCCAACACATAGATTTTGTCCGTAGAAGTTTTGCGCTCGCTGGGTTTCCAGAGATTTTCATTAGTTGCCGCACCTCCTACACCCACAATATTAGGATCAGAATCAAATGCATCAAGAACCGCAGCAAAGTAACCGGGTTCTAAAACCACATCATCATCTAAAAAGCAAACGATCTTAGCTTTAGGATTTAATTTTTCAATACCAAAATTCCGCTGGCGGGTAAGCCCACGGTCTGCATCCTGCACTTGAAAATACCTGAGATTTTTAAGGTTTTGCCGCGAAAGGCTTTCGCGGGTTTTATTGTCCCGTGATCCGTCAATGATCAAAATCTCGTCCGGATAAATATGTTGCGTAGCCACTGAAGCTAAAAGTCTGTTTAATGATTCGGCACGCTGGTAGGTGCAAACTAAAAGTGAAAAAGGCGCGGAGACTAAACTATTCATATCGCTCTCCCCTCTGAATCAGACGCATTGCGTACCACTGAGATAAATTGTATTGCTTGAACTTTTTAAAAATACTAAACGCACGTTTAAGCATCTGCGATCTCTTAGCAAAATATAGCAAAAAGTATTTATATTTATATTCTTTCAGCTGCCTGGATGTAAAGTGTTTCATATTATAGTACATAATTGTAGGACTTGGCACAGGTTTTAGCCCCTTTACTGGCATCCCTAATTCCCAAGGTTTTTGTACTCTATTTTCATTGCTCCAAAAACGATAACCTCCTGCCGGTGGTTTTAAATGTAGGTTTACAGAAAAAGGATTGTACATTAGTACAGCTCCAGATTTTAAAAGCCGTAGGCCAAAATCGCTGTCTTCTCCATAGCCTCCATCAAAATTGATATCATTACCTCTTACTTTATTAATCCAATTGGTCCTCACACAACTATTTGCATTACTGAACTGGTGAGCAACTCCAGATTTCTGTTCTGAAAGGCCGTTTTCTAATAAATAGCTTTGTAAGTCACTTAAATCATTAGTATAGTGCGTTGCTCGAATATCCCTACCATTACATCCATCTGCATTATATGTTATTAAGAATCTAAGATGATTTTCAACAAAATCAGGAGGGATACGAATATCATCATCTCCAAAAATCACATAGTCTCCGTCACAATGCTGAAGTGCTTCATTTCTTGCCATGCAACTACCTTCAGAAATTTGCCAAATCACTAGAAAATTAAATGGTAATTCTAAATCATATAAAGATTCATCTCTATATTCTAAAGGTGTTGCGTCAACAACGATTACTTTTTTTGGTAAATAAGATTGGCAACTATAATCTTCAAGTAAACGCTTAGTATATTCTTGGCGAAACATTGTAGGAATAACCACGCATACATCCAAATCATCATCGATAGGATTTAAAGTTTTAAGTGGTAAAAAGCGTTTATTTTGAAAACTATTATTTCTTTTGACCCTAAAAAAGTTCCTAAATTCGTTGGGCCAATTCAATAATGGTTGTCGTATAAGCATATACTTGCTGTGAACCACATTAAAATGTTTTCGATAGAAAAGGTATCTATCATATGTAGAAACATTTACAGTATTCTCATTTTTCGGAAACAGATGTGATATATATAATGGCACACCCCCTAACTCTCTAAGCAAACAATATCCTATTTCTATACCTTTAATGAAATCACCCTGATATTCATTATCAAATCCTCCTATTAGATTCCAAGCCGATGCCCGAACAACAAACTCATTTGGGTTTACACGCCAGCTAATACATCTAGGTAAACTGTCGAAATCATTGATAAACCACCAAAAGGTGGCTGTTTGATAAACCAGCTCTGGAAAAGCATTCCTGAAACCCTGATCTAGACTTGAATGCCATAAGTGACCAGGGCCATCTGACAGATTATCAAGCATTTCTAAATTTGGATTACCTCTATAAAGTAATAACTCCCCTTTTTTAGTGATATATTCTCGCACTTGTTTAGCTTTAGGTTTTGAATATAAAAATCAAGCTTTTACTACATCTTTGTAAAACCCAAGATTCTGCTTAACCACAGTCTGGGTTGAAAATTTATCAATAACCTGATTACGGGCATTGACGCCCATTTGTTTTCTCAATGCTTCCGCATCGAGTAATTTTAGAACAGCATCGGCGTAATTTTCATGATTTTTGGGATCTACTGTATATCCGGTTTCGCCATCAATCATCACCTCATTTGCCCAACCGATATCAGAAGTTACCAAAGCTTTTTCCATCGCCATTGCTTCGATCCAGGTCATCGGAAGAGCCTCTGCAAAACTGGGCAATACGACTACGGCAGCTTTGGCAATTTCTTCCTGTACCGCATCATAAGCCAATAACCCTTTAAACTCTATATATCTATGAAACTCAGGCCTGACACTTTCGATAAAAAGTTCCTGAGTAGATCTGCCTGTAAATACGTCGTTGACATTATTACCGGCAAGAATAAGTCGTGCATCAGGATTCTGTTCAAAAATGAGATTACAGATTTTTGGGAGTTCCAAAACTCCTTTTTTACGGATTACGCTTCCATAATACAAAATACGATTCGGAATTTCAGATGCCTCAAGGGGTCTAAACCGTTCCACATCAATCGAGTTGGGTATAACCTGAATGTCTTTAATCAAATTAAAAATCTCTTTGGTCAACTTAGCCGCATAGGCACTTACTGAGAGTATATGATCAGCATTTTTTAGGGCCCGACGTTCAAACCACCGATTTTTAGGTTTTTGCTTTCGGTTCTCCAAATAACAAAAATAGCCGTCGCTTCCGTGTAATCTAATAATCAATGGACATTTAATATGCATCAATGCAATGATCCCAGTCCAATCTGGTGCCTCAAGCAGATCAATTTTATGCAGTAAGATCGCCCGGTTGATGTAACGCTGCAAAAACTTGCGGTGCAAATACCAGCCGGCAAATTTATACTTCCGCTTTGCGATGCTGTGAATTTGAACACCCTGATCTTCAAATTCCCTATCCTGTGCCTGACTGTACACAAAAACGGTTACGGTTTCCCCGGCCTGCACGAGACTTGCAGCCAGATTTTTAATACTGGTCCCAAGACCTCCGCTGCGATTAAAATCGGGGTGAGGATATTCAGGAGTTAAAAAAGCAATATGCATCAGTCCAGTAAATTTATATGTTCTGCGACCATACGGTCTAGAGAATATTCGTTTTCAATTAAAATCGAAGTGTCTTCAGTTATTTTGAGATCCCCGGCTACAATATCAGTTAAAATCAAAGAAAGCTTCATTTTATCTTTAGCTGAAAACAAAAATCCATTCACACCATCCCTAATAATCTCAGGATTGCCGCCAACAGTTGTGGTGATCACAGGAACATTTGCCGATAGACTTTCAAGAATTGAAAGACTGAAGCATTCCATATACGTAGGTTGAATCAGATACTCATAATCGGCTAGAATCTTCGGAATCTCTGAAGAGCTGCCTTTAAAAGTCAATAAATGATTAACCGCTTTGTCTTTGGCCTGCTGTTTAAGACCTTCTTCCAGCGGACCTTCACCGTAAACCGTTATTTCTAACTTATTTTGCAACTCAGGCTTTAGCATCGACAAGGCATCGATTAAATCCTGCAGTCCTTTAGATTCTCTCAGATGGGAAACCACGACAAACTGAACTTTGTCTTCCGGTTTCAGGTCGTGACTTTCTCTCTTTTTAAAGACAGAAGTATCAATCCCGTTGTAAATCACCCCGGTTTTGCGAGCCACTACTTTGCCCAGATCCTTTACAATATGCCGGGCCGTATAGCTACTCACCCCGACAAATCGATCGATAGCCTTATGATTTAAATAACCTTTAAGTCTATTTTTGAGCTGCTTTTTAATGGGAAAACCATTTAAAGGGCGCGGATTGTGATCTACTGCGATTACTGTTTTGATCATTCCAGCCTGTTTGGCTTTTTTATAAAATGGTGTGCAGAGTTCGGTGAAATGCGTAACCAGTGCGGTATATAGCTTGCCCTTTTCTTTAAGGTGTTTTAGAAAAAAAGCTTCAACACTCGAGTTTCCTTCCGCCGAAAACACATTAACATCCGTATAAAAATCCAACTCGTGCACATCCGGAAAAAACCAGTCAACGGCATATCCCTTAGCCTTTGCAGCCCGATCATAGGCTACAAAAAAACGATCCATCCCACCAATACGATCCGGACGTAATACATAATTACAAACTACCGCTAGCCTTTTGGTACTCATAAAATCGCTTTTAATGCTTCAACACAAGCCCTGGTTGTTTTTTCTAGGGGTTTACCCACTTGCATTGCGATAAGTTTTTTTCGGTTTTCCAGATCAAGTTCAGGATTTTCCAGGTAGGCGTTTACCGCGTTAAAAAGTTCGTCTTCGTTCTTTGCAATCTTCACCGCACCACTCTTAACCACATTGTCATAATGCTCATACTGCAAAAACCGTTGATCGTTGTAGAGTCCGTTATTCCCATTCCCAAAGGCCGTGTTGACAACCGGCTTCTCAAACAACATAAAATCAAGGCTCATAGTAGATAACATATTGACGTTGAGATCGCAAAATTTAAGAATTGCTTTAAGCATACTCAGATCCTCAAGATTAGGTACGCGTTGCGACCATGGCTCAGGGTGCCCCTCACGGGTAAGTTCCCATTTGGGGTGATTCCATTTGATTTCCGAATACTTCGCTTTAGTTTCTGCAAAGCGGCTCTCGTCTTCCGCAGGCGAGGTACGTACCAGGAGTTGGCAGGGTTCAATCGCTCCGTTGCGAATACCCTCGGCCAGGGTTGCGATCACCAAAGGATCGTTTGGTCCTATGGTTGCGTCGGCACAGCTGTAACACAGGATTTTTTTTTCGGAATTTAGGCCAAAAGTTGCATAAAACTCAGCCCTTGGAATGTCAAATTGAGGTAATACATAGGGTTCAAATTGCGGCGTACCTACTATGGAAACGGCTTCGGGTTTTGTAAAGGGATAAAACCGAAGCAACTCGTTTTTCATCAATTCACTCCAAACTAAAAAATAGTCAAAGCTTGCCGCCATCCTGCCCTTCGAGGCCAAATTATCCCACGAAAAGATAAAGGATGCAGTGGGTATTTTTAATTTTTTCGCCCAAAAAACCAACGTAGCAATAAATGGGGGACGCTGATGGGTAAAAAACAATAAATCGGGTTGGTGTTCCTGCACTAATTGCCCGTATTGTTTTACGACAGCATCATCAGCAAAGCTTTGTTCCTGAAAGTTCTCATACTTAAGAATGTTCTTTTCACTATGAAAAACCGAACTGACCGCATAAACTGCACGAACTAGCAGACCGTGCGGACTCCAGCTTTTAGCCTTATTCATCTCGTAATTATCTGCGATTCCCGGGTTGGTTTTATGCTTTTGAAGGTGCGCGACTTCTTTGAGTTTACGCCAGAACCAATTCTTCTTAGTCTCGGTAAAAACCGGAAGTTCAACAATCGTGAATTTCGCTGCATCCAGCTCAGGAAAAGCAGTATTGGGAAGTCCGGAAAAGATGACTATTTTATGAAAAGAGCGTGCCGCCTCATCAAGAAATGTACTTAATACGAAGTTGCGAAAACCAACACCATCTGTAATGACAATTCCTAGAGTTTTTGGGGATTCAGAATTCAAAATTGAAGATTTGGAGATTGGGGTTATTGAAAATGTAATTCTGCTTTTGTATTTTTATTTTTCAGGCTAAAGATCCCGGAATTGTTTCTGATGATCAATTTGCCAAAATGTTTTGGTTCTTAATGTTTCCAGAAATCCGCAGGCGGCTGTTTTAGCCGATTTTTTGCCTTTTGGTTTTACGTTTACTGCTTTCGCGGAAGCAATACCGGCGGAAATAGCTGCTTTTGTATTATCTACGTGAATGATGCTATCTGTTTTTAAATCGCGGTTTTCCTGGCGTCTGCCAACATTAACAGTGGGTATCCCTAAATAGGGTGCCTCGTGAATCCCAGCACTACTGTTTCCTATCAAAAAATCTGCGTTTTTGAGCAAGGTAATAAAATATTCAAACCGCAAGGACGGAAAAAGCCTGAATCTGGGATGGCCTTCAAATTGCTGATAAGCCTCTAAAATTGCCGAGGACCCGAGGTCATTATTGGGATAAATCACAATATAATCCTGATCATCTTCCAAAAGGGCTTCTGCAAAATCAGCTGCGTGAGCCGCTGTTTCCTGATGCGCGGTGGTCACCGAATGAAATAAGACTACTGCATAATTTTTAAAAGGAATATCGTAGTAGTCTTTTGCAGTTTTTAAAGGCGGAAGGCTATCACTAAATAAAACATCCAAATCAGCCGAGCCGATATTGAAAATACTGCTATCGAGTTCACCCATTTGCACCAGGCGTTTAGCTGCTGTTTCGTGAGAGACAAAATGAATGTGACTCAATTTACTAACCGAATGCCGAATGAGTTCGTCAACGGTCCCCGAAAGTTCGCCTCCTTCAATATGACCCACCAAAATATTATTTAAAGAACCCACAATCGCCCCTGCCAGGGCTTCAACCCGGTCGCCGTGAACGATAATCAAGTCCGGTTGAACAGTCTTTACATAGGTAGAAAAACCTTCAATGGTTTTAGCCAGGGTCAGATCCATCGTTGCCTCAGAGGTATGATTGGGAAAGCGATAAATATTTTGAAAACCGGCCTTTTCGATCTCAATAACGGTAAGACCATATTGCTCCAGCAAGTGCATGCCTGTAGCAAAAATACCATAATCAAAATCTGATGCATCGTTTAACGCTTGTATGAGGGATTTCAGTTTCCCAAAATCTGCCCGCGTACCGCTGAGGAAGGCTATTTTTCTCAAAGCAATTTTGATTTTACAAAGAACTTTTCCGGAAAGAAACGGTAGTTAGCGTAAGGCTCATTCAGCATTTCGACTTCCAAATTTGGATTAAAAATCACAGAACAACCACTTAAAATAGAGGCTGTTTTAATTAGTTTATTACACTCAGAAAGAATTAGACAATCAATTAAAGCCTCCCGATTGATTTCCCTTAGATTCTTTGAAGTTATATGAATTGGCTTCCCATTTTTAGATCGGTTAACCGAACGGGTTAGGATATACTCGTTTCCAAAATGAGCGGTCATATAATCGATAAAATTATAATCATCACTAGCTAAAAAAAATTGAGTGTTCTCAGAGTCATTTAATAATTTGGTATGCATAATCTCTTTTACCTGCTCATATGATACCGCAGGAGCTTCGCTTGTCTTGTCTGTACCCCTGTAATGCACTCCGATAATACGGTTCGTTTTAAAATGATCTGTAATATAGTTTTGCACAAATTCAATTACACCCGTATCGATTTCTAAATACTTTTTGACTAAATAATTAGCTCGATCCAAATTTAGACGTGAATTGTAATCCCAGGTTCTGGACAAACCTAAATCCTTAAAAGAGCGCATCGCAGCATAGCGCAGAAAAAAAAGTTTTTCACCCCCCTTTTTTAACTGTATTAATTCCGAAAAGCTCTTTGATCCTATTCTTTTGGAAGGGTTGGTTACGATCACATAAGGCTGAATCCCTTCAATATCACAATATTCAAGAATCTCAAGCAACCAAATAAAATTTGCACCAAATCCCATTTTAGAAAAAACCTCAACAGCAAACACCCCTTTAGATTTGCTTTCTAAAATGATTCTTTTATTGCGCTCTAGGCGAAGGTTAAAATAATAATCCATTCCTCGTTGATATGCAGAGTTTAGGAATAATTTTATGGAACTCATTGAATATCGCTCGCTCTCAATTGTTCATCTTCAGCAATTGCGCGTGTTGCTTTTTTCCCAAGAATATCTTCAAAATGTTCGGCCAATATCTCACCGGTTCCCGGCCGTTTTACCCATATGTTTTTTTCCGTAAAGACTTCTCCCTTTTCGATCGGAGCGATGGTACAAAGGGTTGCGAATGCAAAATCAATAGTTACCTGTTCTTCCTCTGCGGGAGCTTTTTCGCCCCCGCGCATCTGCCAGATTTCATTACTGGATTTTATGAGTTCGCTGCAGGCTTTCTCGTCCATACTGCAAACAATATCCGGCCCTGTGCGCCGCATATGATCTGTAAAATGACGTTCTAAAATGGAGGCGCCTAAAGCAATTGCACCCAGACAGGCATTGTTATTCAACGTATGATCTGATAAACCAAAAGGTACATCGGGAAATGCCTCGTGCACTTGAGTCATTGCACCGAGTCGGACTAAATGCGTAGGCGTAGGATATAAATTGGTAGTATGCAGCAAAGCGAAAGGTGTACCGGCGTCTTTAAAAATTTGAACTGCTTTAGAAATACTTTCAATGGTATTCATCCCTGTACTAAGGATAACCGGTTTGCCAAAGGCTGCAATGTGTTTTAGCAAGGGATAATTATTGCATTCTCCCGAACCGATTTTATAGGCCGCAACATTCATAGTCTGAAGCCGGTTTGCTGCAGCGCGGGAAAAAGGTGTGGAGATGAAAATCATTCCTTTTTCTTCCACATAGTTTTTTAAGGCAATTTCATCAACTTCATCAAGCGCGCAACGTTTCATAATCTCGTAGATAGAAATAGCTGCATTCCCGGGTATTACTTTTTTAGCAGCACCACTCATTTCATCTTCAACAATGTGTGTCTGGTGTTTGACGACCTCAACGCCGGCCCGATAAGCTGCATCAACCATCTCCTTAGCCACTTGAAGCGAACCTTCGTGATTGATGCCTATTTCGGCTATGACAAGTGGCGGATAATCCCGTCCTATTTTACGACTTTCGATTTGGATGTATGGGTTCAAGGTTTTGAATTTTTTAAGCAAAACTGATATGACTTTCAATTCAAAATTTATCAGGCCTTTTGATCAAAAGTTTTAAATGAATAATCAGTTTCTTGACTGTATAATATAAATCTGAAAATAGATTACTGAAAATTTTTAGACAAGATCCCAAAAACGACTTTATAGCATATTTGAGACTTATATCTTTATGCCAGAGTTGATAGGCTCCGATGAGTTCATTCTTATAACGAAAAAACTGCTGTTTCTTGGTGCGTTTAATATCATAACAAAAGATAGCAGGAGCTAGAACAATGTCATACCCGGCTTTCAAAACACGTACTGACCATTCCTTATCTTCAAATGTTGTAATATCAGACTTGAATTTATGTTTCTGCCAAACCTTTTTATTAAAAGCTGAACCACAAAATATAAGTCCTGATTTATTAGGATCTTTTTGGGAACTTACTCCATCAATATAATTGACGTAATCATTAGGATTATGAATACAGCGAACTCCAGCCAGATTTTGATTTTTCTCAAATTCAAGACTAATTAATGTAAAAAAATCGTGACTAACAGGATAAGCGTGTGCACTAAAAATAACAACAATAGGGAAGTTTGCCAGTTGTGCAGCTGTGTTCGCGCTTCCCCCGTAGCTAAACTTTTCAATAGTTTCAAATCGTACCTGGTATTTTTGAGCTATCTCACTACTCAAGTCTATAGAACAATTGTCTAATACTATTATCTCATTGATTTGATCAGAGTACCGTGAAGTAAGGTTTTTCAAAAGAAACTCGAGAGCCTGACTTTGATTTTTGTTACGGATAACTACGGAAATATCCAAGTGATTCTACTGCTTTTAGTTTAAGAAAAATTAAGGGGTATCTCTGTAATTATTATAGAAAAATTCAGCCTTTAGAAAATCAGCTTCCGTATCAATATCGATTTCCGCAAAAGGATGATCAATAAGTAATGGATAGTTGTTTTTCCCGAGAAGTTTACCCTGATTTAATATTTCAGTTTTGAAAATATAAAGCAAACCGTTCTCATAATATAACGGCTCCAAATCCTGACTACGCTGACCCATTTTATAATTGTAAGGTATAAATCGACCATCAGAAATAGTTCCCAGTTTATGTTTATTTCGGGAAACGGTCATTAGACTATCACAATCCCCCCATTCAAAAATCGCGATGGCTTCTTTAAGAAGACCTTTTGGTCTCAAAGGATTTGTAGGCTGTAACAAAATAACCGCATCGTATTTTTTTTGCAGTTGATCTACTGCGTGTTGCAAAGCTGTAATTACTGGCTCTTGGTGACCTGATAATGCATCGGGTCTGTTAATAACCTTAATGCCATTTTGATTAGCAAAGTCTAAAATAGCAGTATCGTTTGAGGTAATTATAACATCCTTAAAACCATTTTCTAAAGCATAAGTAATGCTATGCCCCACAAGTGGCTTTTCTCCCAATCGTCGCATATTTTTTCCAGGAAGTCTTTCCGAACCGGCTCGTGCTGGGATTAGAACTATATAGTTTTTGACAAATTTCAGATTTTAATCTTTTTCAGGATAGTTATTATTTATAAGAAAATTAGATTTCTCTGTATTAGCTCCTTTATAAATAAAAATCATGTTATGGTAAAAGTGCATACTGAGAATGTTTAAATCAAAATAGGATGGTTCTGATTTTGGATCTATGAATTCGGCGTAATTTAATCCATCTACTAATGATTTGAAATAGGTCATAATCGTAACTTCAGACGTATTTCGATCCAGGCAACCTCCAAATTTTGGCCAATAAGATGTTTGTACATCTTCGATAACATATATTCCTCCAGGATTCAGCTTTTCAAACAAAAAATTAAATGTCTCTATTACGTGCTCGTTTAGATGGCTTCCATCATCGATAATAATGTCTAAACTGCCTATTTCTTTGAGCATTCTATTTAAAAAAACAAAGTCAACCTGACTACCTTGATAAATTTTTATTCTCTTTTCCTCCAGATTGCTTTTATCATAAATATCAAGACCAAAAATACTCGCGTGCCGAAAGTATCTCTTCCACATCCTTAAAGACTCTCCTCCTTTATTGGGATTATTATACCCCCCTACTCCTATTTCTAAAAGTTTTAAATTTTCACTTCGAAATTTATGAAAATGCTGAGAGTAATGCTTAGTGTAGAAATGAGTTCCAAATTTGTCTGTCCCATAATATGAACCCAATCTGTCAAGATTTTTACTATTGAGATTAATTCTTAAAGAATTGTAATAAGACTTTACTTTGTATCTCCAAGCTTTGGGAATTTGAGTTTTAATTTTTTTTGGTACCATCGTTTTAAATTCTTGGTGCAGGTAGATCTCTCATTTTTTGCAATGTATCTAATTTTAAAACCTTCCTATATTTGGGTAATTCGAAAACAAAGAGGGTCGTGGCGATCCCTGCTTGAAAAAAATTAAAAAAAAATGTTCTATTCAATACAGCATATTTAGTGAAATTATGATGATAAAGTCTCCCTAGTTTATACAACCAGAAGCGAAAAGGATAATAGACCAAATAAAATTTTGAAGAATTTATCAATTGATTTTTAAATCGATATTGATTATGACCTTGTTTCTTTCTCGTTGAAAGGTTAACCCTATGTAAAACAACCAGATCTGAAGAAAATAAAATATCAAAACCGCAATCAAGCACCTCAACAGAAACACAAGATTCTTCTCCATATATCTTCATCCAGGTAGGGAAGCCATTCGTTTTGAAGTATACCTCTCTTTTAATTGCAAAACCACATCCAATAAATTCGCTACAGAGAAACTCTCCTCTAACTTTATTTTGAACTTCATTGTATACATTTAAGTCTCTTATCTCTCTAAATGCCAAAATCCCAACTTTTGGATTGGATTTAAACAATTTTTGCGCAGTACAAATGAAATCCTTCTCTACAGGATAAGCATCGTCATCAAACCCGAATATAATTGCTCCCTTTGTTCTTTTATATAACTTATTTCTTGCGGGAGAAGCTCCAATTGATTCTTGAAGAATTAACCATTGAAAGTCTGAGAATTTCTCGGCTAATAAATACGAATCATCACAACAACCGTCAAGACATATCAAAACTTCTGCTTGGTTTAAGTCAACGTTGAGATTTATCCACTGAAGTGTTTTATATAGTTCTGATTTTCGGTTTTTTGAAACAATGCATATTGAAGCTTCTAGCATTCTCAATGGTTTATACTTAATATTTGATTTTTTAAATGTTCAGGTTTAAAGTACTCGATTAAATTCGGTTTGTTTAATTTCAATTCAGATCCATTCAACCACATCTTATATAATTCACACAACTTTAAAAAAATTATATTAGCGTCGGACGGGTCTGCGTGAAATGAATAATCAACGCCTAACAGATTTAAAGTCTCGCTTTTTTTCGGTCCTATATGAAGAATAATTTTATCAACTTTAACCAGATTAGGAACTTTCGCTGGTAAAAACGGGCTAATTTCTGATTCAGCTTCCAAAACTAAATTTACTGAAACTAAATTTTCAATTAGTTTGACCACATCGTAATTCATATTTCCTGAATACCTGAATATAGTATTAAACTGTTTGCACAATTCAGTCAAGTAGGGCTCGTGAAAAGTACCCGGTCCAATTAATAAAAGATGCGCATCCTTTTCAGAAAGTTGATAATGTAATACAAATTTCTTCCAGGCCTCAATTAGTTTGTAGGGGTTTCTATGTTCGAGTAAATTACCAGCGTGAAGCACGGTAAATTTGCCTATTATTTTATTCAAGATATCCTCTGGAATAAAATTATCGGTCAAATTCATCTGGTCAATTTGGTGTGGAAAAACCAACCCATCTCGATGAAACCTAATATTATATTGTCCCATCCACTCTCGTAATAGAGCTGAAGGAAAAGAAAAGTATTTCGCCTTCATTGCCATTTCTTGAAAAAAAACTCTTTTCTTTCTGTCACCGGGCTCAACCCACCTATAAGGTCTCGGATAATAGGAAAAAGGGAAGGGGTCATGAATATTAGCAATCCACTTTGAGTGCCATCTATTTTGACTCAAGATTGCATAATGTGAACGGTAACTAGCCCCCTTACTTAGCGTTATCAGCCAGTTAAAATCTTCTGGATTCTCCTTACGTATCGTTCTTGCAATACTTTTAGTATCATTAAAAAAAGTAAAGGAAAAGCCGAATCTTCTTTCGAGAAATTTGGCGATTTCTATTCTAGTATACCTCTGCCAAAGCCGCTGAAATCTGCTTAGCAAAAAATAAAAGCTCCACCTATTCTCATTAATAAGAATACTTTCTGCTTTTTCAAAAAACACCTCTTTATGAGAATAATGATATACTTTCACCGAAAATCCACACTCCAATAATGCACAGATAAAGGCGTAGTTCGCTTTTCCGCCACTACTCAAATTTACGTCGACATCTTCGGCTAGGATCAACAATTTTTTCAACACATTAAAGCTTAAAGATCTTTATAATCAGGGAAAATAGGTATTTGCGAATAATAAACGGAATACTGGAATGTGAGGAAGTGAAAGACGCATTTAAAAAAGAACTTGAGAGTTTATAATCAACCTTAAATACTTCTTGAATTTGATCATTAACCAAAGTGTTTCCCATGTGGTAAGCATAAGTCTCTCTAGTTGAAAGCCTGTAATAGCCCTTTTTATCACTCAAAATGTCAATAAAATCCTCCTCAAGACCATTTTTAAATTTTAATTTAGGAAAACCTGTAGAATTTTTGAATATATCGCTCCTATATGTAGCTACAAAATGACCACAACCAATAATTGCGTCTGAGTCCGATAAATAATATTGGCGTTCTTTCCATGAATACTTCCTATTCCTCCTATCTAATAAGGCTTTATTGCCCATCCCATATAAATACATTTCAGAATCCTGGTCGGAAATAAATTTACCGTACTGTATTTTACCCTTAAAAAAATTATCTATAAACACTGCTGTATTGCAATAAAATGCTAACCCTGCAGAAGGCAAGGGCGCAACAACACCAGCCTTAGGGCATTTTGTGAATATATTAAAAACTCCCTCTTCCCAGCCTTTAAAGAAAAGCACATCAGCATCTGTTATAGTAATAAATGGCTCAGCTGCAGCACGCGCCTCTTGTAATACCGGAAACACCTTTCCCTTATTTTCATTAAATCGAACTATCTTGTCTATAGTGAAACGATTGATATCAATAAAGTCGGAAATTTCACTACAACAATTGTTATCAATAAGTGTAATCGCAGTTCTCAAGGGATTTACAGAGGCGATTAAATGCTTGAGAAATTTCTCAAAAACCTCAAACTGATTGCGATAATAGGCATCTTCAAGATTTGGTATATAAACAGGAACAACGACCCGATGAGTGAAAACCGGCAGCAACTCATTTTTAAACTTTTCAGGATTTACGCCCTTTCTCAAAGTTTAAGAATTTTTGAGAAGTTTAATACTTTGCTCATTTTAATATACATCCAAAGAGCAAAATATTTCGGCTTGAATATATTTTTTACTTGGCTAAAGTATTGGCTAAGTAAGTCGATAAAAAAAATATTATTCCTTCTTACTGCTATTTTCGTATATGACTTTAATATAAAAAATGGTGGCCTACTTTGTTTCAAAACAAGTTTCAGAAATTTCTTCTGAAATAATTTTTCAGATTCACCTTTGAGGTTAGGGTTACTATATAAGTTTGAGGTAATAGCCTGATCATGTTTCCTATACCAACATAAAATCTGCTCAATTAACTGATACTTCAGAGACTCCTTTAAAAATATCCTGAGATAAAATTCCCGTTCCTCTGCGTAAAATAAAAGAGTATCAAAGCGATATTTTTTCAAAACTTCAAACTTCCAAATAGGTCCTAGTGAATTTAAATGTATTTGATTTAGATAAAAAGATCTTAGAAGGTTATCTGTTTTAATCGAGTAGCTAGGATCAAAAGCCTTCTTTAAATTGAACTGGATTTGAGTTACACCCCAAAATTTACGATACATGCATATAGTTATATCCAACTTCGGTTCTTCTATGAATGGTTCTATTTGTAACTCTAATTTTTGCGGATGCATGATATCATCATCATCAAAAAATTGAATAAACTCAGCATTTCTTTTCTCGGCTAAATCCAATCCATAATTCCGCGTAGCAGAAAGGCCTTGGCGATATTCCTTCGGTTTTTTAAAATAATGAAATCGATCGTCTGTTTCTATAAATTCATTAACAACAGCTTCTGTATCATCGGCTGAATTGTCATCTGTTATCAAGCATTCAAAATTATAATAGGTTTGATTTTGAATGGACTTCAAAGTTTCAACAATGAGATGAGCTCGGTTAAAAGTAGCTAAGAGGATAGTTATCTTAGGATGGATTCTAGATTTCACACTATAGATTTTAGCCAACTATTTTGATAAAAAAATTACAATTCTAAATGATGCTAAAAACTTAATAGTCATTCTAATTTATGTCACACATTAACTTAAGACTTTTTCTGTAACTAAATTTTCTTGAGAATAGCACTCTTGGCCATTTAAAAAGAATATATAACTTGTGAATAAACTTCACCTTTTCATAATTTCTTTTCCAAATCTGTCGAACAATCAAATAAAAATTTAATTGAACCTCGTCCCATTCTAGTGCTTTATTAGTCATAATTTTCTCTCTTAAGTCAAAAGAATAAAGCTCAAAGCTTTTTAATATCTGATATACATTATTTAATTCCCCTAAAAAAAGTGACTTTAAAAAAAGTGACAAAGAAGTATTATGTCTGACAAAATTCTTAAATAACTCTTCAACAGCAGTCGTATATTCCTCATTCACTAACAAGTCTGATTTTATTTTAGTTGAAAGACTTTCACCGTGATATCTATACTGATACAAAGATTCATTTATAAAGCCAATCTCAAATTTTTCAGAAACTCGCATCCAATAGTCGTAGTCCTCAATCAAAAAGAGATTTTCGTTGTACTTACCAATCTCTTCAAAAACAACTCTTCTATACATAAAAGATGCACCAATTGCATTGGAAAATATTAAAGAATTAAAATTGTAATTTTTATTATTATGCAATTTCTCTCCCTTATTAGATATAAAATCCTCTTTAGAATAAATAAATTTATAATGCCCTTTATCAAATTCTTTTAAAAACCTTTCAATAAAATTGACTTTTAATTTATTGTCATGAGAAGTCCAAGTTAAAAATTCACCTCTAGCCATGGAAAAACCTTTATTGAGTGTGTAAGGCAATTTTTTATTTTCTGGATTGCTATAAAATTGTATTCTACTATCTATTTCTAAGTATTTTTTTGCTATTTCAGGGCTTTTATCTGTCGAATCATCATCAATAATTATAAGCTCAAAATTAGGATTTGACTGATCTATTACGCTCTCAATGGCCTCATTGAGATGTTTTTGACCATTATACACCGGTAAAACAATAGAAACTCTTGGTATCAAATCAATATTTTATTAAAATTTCAGCGTTCATTAAAGGGTGCTCTAAGTTAATTAATGATATGGTTATCGTTCAAATAAAACCTAAATAACTCTATTTTTAAACCTTACACTCAAATACGAAAAAAACCATCTCGGACTTATCATAAATATTCTCTTCCACAATATTGCGGCTCCAAAATCAATCCTCAATTTTGAATTTTCAACATAGAATTTTAAAAAATTATATTTTTTACGATCAAGAGCTTTACCGAGAGAATGTAATTCGTAAAAGTTATTACAGTCAACTTTTAAAAGCAACTGATACCAGTTCAAAACTAAATGAAGCTCTTTAGTATCTATTGACCTGTAAGGCATTATGGCATTCATTATAATTTCTCTTTTGTAAACCTCGGTGTCATATTTGAAAACCTGAAACATGCGGTACATACTAGGTCTCATACGATCTTTTTGGATTGCCGACCTTATATTTGAAGTTTGGTTATTATGTACTCTGTAGTTTAATAACCTTTTAGACAAATTCATTAGTGGGTAATTTAAAGCAACCCTTGTGAACAGGTCATAGTCCTCTGCAGGTTCCATCGACGAGTCATAGCCATATTTGTTTAAAATATCTCTCCTACCCATTATGGTTGGATGTATTAGAGAGCTCCCAAATAATAAATTGATCTTTATCGCTTCATACGACTCTGGGAAATTAAATTTAAAATTTGCTCCTAATATATTAGCGTCTGTACCACAAATAGCAACTGATGGATTTTTTCTTAGAAAATTTACCTGAAGTTCAAAACGATTTGGCATTGAAATATCATCGGCATCCATTCTTGCTATAAAGTAGCCACGTGCAATGTTCAATCCTTGGTTCAAACTTTCAGTATATCCCGTATTTCTAGGCTTCAAAATTAGTTTAATGCGCTTATCTGTATAAGACTTTATAATATCAACACTAGAATCATTAGAACAGTCATCAATTATAATTAATTCAAAATTTGAATAAGTCTGTGCTAGAATACTATCAATACATTCCTTGATAAATTTTTCGGCGTTAAAAACGGGAAGTAAAACAGATATTAAACTTTCTTGCACCTCTTAATCTCTTTTTCTTATAAAATCATCTAGATCCTTTAGAAGATCAGAGGATACACTTCCATCAAATTTTCGAGCAAAAAAAGCCTCACTTGTAACTAATTTATCATAATCAGTAATATCCAACACGGCTGGATTACTATTATTTCTAGCATTCCAATCAATATGCCTAAGATTATTTTGTACTAATAGATTAGAATCAAAAAAATTACATAAAACTGTTTGAAAATAAATCTCCTCGCTACATAGGGTATACCGAAACCTTTTAAAAATTTTCGGTTTAGAACTCGTAAATCCAATTACAAATTCAGCTGCTTCTCGATTAAGACTCCACCAAGTTGAACCAGCATATATATTACTCATTTCAAAAGGTAGCTTCCTTCTAATACCATATTTTCTTTGTAATTGGAATAACCGATATAAAATTTTCCTTTGATATAAATTTTTATAATCTAAATAATCGTAAAAATTAAAAAATTCATAACGATCTAATCCATTATTCTTCCAACCTGTTAAACTTATATGTTGATAATCAAGAAATGAAGTCCCGCGATTATTCAAAAAGAAAATTTTAAAGCTGTCTATTTTTTTCATTGGATAATCTTGTCCACTTATTAAATGAAAATACCCAATTTTTGAATTTTTCAGCGCTTCTTCAAGTAAATGCATAATAGCCTTCAGGTGATTAAATCCTCCCCAATTAACCTGATACTTTCTACTAATAAGCTTAACATTTTTTGCGTTTAGAGTCTTTTTTAAATTCGCATTTCTAATATTAACCTTTCGGTCAAAATGTATATAGATCTCAAAGTCATCATCAAAGAAATCAATGATTTTTCTTAAGTGTTGCAAATCCTTATATGCAGTGATTAGAATCGCTTGAAGCATTTTAATATTTTCTTAATTTGTCTTGGGTATTTAAGCAGCCTATTACCCCAGCGATAATCAATAGAATTTAGGGATTTAATATATTTCCTTTCTTCAATCTCTATCAGCCTTAGTATAAAAGTTAAAAAATCTTCAAAGTGATTTTTATAATCTTCTTGATGTTTGTTAAAAATATATTGATAGAGTTTGGTCCTTTGTTGATTCGCTTTAGATGTTGTTGAACCTGATCGAATTCTATAGTTTAAAAAAACTTTTGGCAGTATTTCACAATTACCCCCACTTTTCAACAATCTTATGTAAAATTCCCAATCTTCCCAACCTTCACGCATATGCTCATCATATCCCCCTATTAGTTCCCAATCCACTTTTTTAAACAATGCGGTTCCCATTGCACAGTTGTAAAATAGAAAGTCTTTAAATACACCACCGCTTGGTTGATATATATCTATAAGCTTATTCTCAAGTATTCTGTTTGCGAATGAACAAACTAATTTGCATCCTGGTTCCCTAAGTAATGCTAATCCAGGCGTACAAAAATCCCCACTAAAGAAATCATCACTATCCAATACCAAAATATATTCACCTTTGGCCACATTTACACCAGCATTACGAGCCGCAGACTGTCCTAAATTTGGTTGGGTTAAAAGAAGGTCATAATAGCTATTTAACTCCAATATCCTTTTTCTTGATTCTGTACCAGACCCATCGTCAACTACTATGATTTCAATATTTCCACCAAGCTGTTGACGAGCAGAAACTAAACATTGCTCGATGTATTTACCCGTATTATAATAGGGTATAATTATCGATAGCTCAATCACAGGTTAACTCCTAATATATTTTACAACATTATACCCCTTTCCAAATAAGTAACCTGTAACAAGAGCCAAAGGATATACACCTGCCTTAAAAAAAGAATAATATCTAGCAAGGTAAGGAATACTTCTCCAAGTGTATTTGGGCCATTTTTTTGATAGTGTTAGTTTAAAACTCAATTGAATATATCCTGATAGAAACCAACGCTGTAATTCTGCAGTACTTAGATCCTCTACATACTCTAAGGCTGTAAATTTGTTTTCGGCTAATATTTGATCAATATTTCTTTTTAGTGTTGTATTAATCATGTTGGAATCGTGAATCCTTCGATATGTATTAACCTCTGGAAGCAATAGTCCGTTAAGTGTGAGCCCTAAAAGCTTTAGGTTATAATGGTATTCACTTGCATTATCTTCTATGCCTTCCTTAAACCTCAATTTTTCAGCAAGCTCTCTTTTAAGTAATAAATCGTCAGTAATCCAGGCTACTCTATACATAGCAAAATTTATCATATTCAGCTGTGAACTTCTACGATCGAACTCGTAAGGCTTGCCCCTAAATTCATTATTATAAAAGTTTATAGAATCTGACACCACAAAGTCCTTTTCATAGGCAAAAATTGCATTTCTACATAATTCTAAATGATCAGGAGTCATTAAGTCATCACTGTCAAAAAATTTAACAAGGCTTCCTGATGATTTAGAAAAACCGAAATTCCTACAGGAATTAGCACCTTTTATTTTGCTTTTGGGCCGGCGATATAATTTATACTTAGGTTTATCTTTTATAAATTTATTTATAAGGTCAATAGATTGATCTGTTGAGCCATCGTCAACCAGAATACACTCCCATGTAGTATAGGTTTGCTTATTTATTGAATTTAAAGTTTCAATTACATACGACTCCCTATTGTAGACTGGTATTATGATTGAAATCAACTCTTTCATTTAGAAAACCGGCTTGTTTAAAAATGCTTTAAAGTTCGCTTCCCAAATTTTTTTAATTCCTTCGCAGATAAATATTTTAAATGTATTCTTAGTAAGAACAACCACTCTCTATATGTCAATTGGCGGTTACCTCGTATAGTATTTTCTAACCTTCCTTTTAAAAGACTTATTTGATCTTTAGAGTACAGTTTAATATAGTTTGAAAGAAGGAATTTATAAAATAGTATCTTGACGTTAGACTTTCTCAATAAGTTGGTGTTTTGTCCGGTAATACTTTTATCTGAAATCCGAATTACTGCAAAACTATCATTAATAGTGTATATTGGTAACCCCTCAGAAAATTCTAACCATGCACGATCATCACTGCACCAAGCCAGGTCATAATTATAGAATCCAAATTTCATATAAGATGATCGTGTAAAAATATATTCTGAAAGAGAACTCCGTGTGTCATAAATACATTTGCGCCAAAACGCCTCTGTAGATAGCTCCCAGGATGGATGGGTGCAGAATTTAGAAAGTTTTCCAGATTGCTGATAGAGATCATAAGAAGCGAAGCGTACTACATTAGTTTTAACTTCAAATCTTGGTAAATGTTTATACCATTGCTCTATATAGTTGGAGCTGATGTAATCATCATCACCAAGTAACATAATCCAAGTCTCTTGTTTGCTCAGAGCTATACATCGATCCCAGTGCCTCGTCAGACTTGTGTTTCCTAAATTTCTTTCAAATTTATGATATGTAATTTCTAAGAGCTGCTGATACTTGGATAGTATGTGTACTGGTGAATTTTCAGAAGCGTCATCACCTATGTAAACTTTAAAATCAAGACAAGTTTGGTGTGCCAGACTTCTTATCGTCTCCTCAAAAAAATCAATTTTATAATAGGGTATTACAATTGCTAACATTTATTTGGAATGCCTATTCAATATTTTTCTTAGAGATATTAAGTTATTTTTGAAAAAGCAAGCCAATCTATATGTTCTTGAATTTAATACTCCAAAGTATCGATTTTGGAGAACAGTATATTCCTTGGAGATTTCTTGGATATGATTTTTGTATAATTTTAAACTTTTTTCTTTAGAAATCAGTTGCTCAACAATACCAATAGCTTTTATTTTTTCTAAACTCATGAGCCTAAAATTCTTTGTTAGGCTCATATCATGTTGTCTGTAATAAGCAAGAGGTTCATTAATAAAAATTGTTACGATACAAGATTTATATAAAAAGACCCATAAAGACCAGTCTTCTCTTGCCTTCAGTTCAGTTGGAAAACTATAACCAATAAGTACTTTCGATTTAATTAATGCACAGTGAATAGGTATCGAAAACTTTTCACCCCATTCAAATAAAATAGAATCCAAATTAAATTGATGTTCCCCAAGTACACAATATGGATTTTCCAGAGAATTAGTTGCTTCGTTAAAAAGAATGAAGTCTGATATTACAATGTCGACTTGAGGTTTTGAAAATTCTTTTATGGATTTTAAGAACTTTTCTTGATCTAAAAAGTCATCAGAATCTAGAAATTGTATGTATTCTCCTTTGGCTTGAGCCAAACCGGTGTTACGAGCAGAAGACAAACCCTTATTTTCCTGATATATATATTTGAAACGTTTGTCATTTTTAGTCCACTTTTTTGCAACCTCCTCCGTTAGATCTGCTGAACCGTCATTTATTATTATACATTCCCAATTAGAATAAGTTTGGTTTAGTACAGATGTCAGGCATTCTTCTAAAAACTCAGCTTGATTATAACAAGGAACAATGACAGAAATTAGGCCTTCCATATACTCTTAAATTTCTTTATAAATCTTTTGATTAGAAAATTCTTTATCTCCGATCTATTAATAATACCTTCATTATAAAGAAAACCGATAATATCGCCCTTATAATAATTCAAAAGCCTTTCTTTGAAAAAAGGCTTTAAGAGATTTTCTGAATAATTTGATTTATCACCTTTTTCAAGCCAACTTCCACTAAAATGGTGTACGGCATAATTTGGAACTGGATCTAAACAAAAATAGTATGAAGGGTATATTTGTATACCATCTTTTAATTCCTGAAACTCATTTTTTAGAGGATTAACATTGTACTTTTCAATTAAATAGTCCGAGACTATATGCGTATTAGTTCTAAAATCAAGTTTACCAAGATTTTCGTAATAAAGCTTTATATCTCTTGGCCAAATATGTCCTTTTTCAGCACCCCAAACAGCAGTAAACGGGAAACCTATATTTTCAAAACCTGAGAATGCTCTATGATTTAAAAAAATATCAAGCGAAGATTTCAATTCAACGTCAGTATCCAAATAAACACCTCCATATTCAGATAATGCAAAGCTCCTCACATAGTCTGAGAGAAATGCCCATTGCTTGTGTTTGTATGCCTGGCGACTAAATTCACAGATTGATATGTCAAAATTATCCTCATTCCACTCAATGAATTGATATTCTTTGAGATAAAATTTCCAAGTAGAAATACAAAAATTAATAAAATCTGATTTCTCCCCTCCTCCAAACCAACAATAATGAATAATTTTAGGTATCATTCAAGATGTCATTTTAAAATGATCACTTCAGGTAGAAGAGAAACAGATCCATTCCATTTTTTCTTAAAGTATTCACCTCTCCGAACATTATCATCCACTATATTAAATGAAATAGCATTTTCCAGTTGGAAATAAATATTTCCTTTAAAATCATTTGCAAAAAAATCAACTATGTAAAACCCGTTATTTAAAATATACTTATCCAGAACTATAGTCGCATTATGAAAACCTTTTTTAAGTTTAAAAAAATCCTCATTTTTATGATAGGTATTTAGAGCTACAACTAAACCACCAGACTCGTCATAAAGACATAAACAGAAAGCAAGTTCTTGGTGCTCCTTTAATAATTGAAACTCTATATTAAATTTTAAAATCTCCCCATTGTACAATTCTTGACTTTTAAGGCTATTGTTGAGAGCGATTTTAGCAATTTTTAACCATTTATAATTTGGCTTCTTGCTTGTTGACCTGTTATTCGGAATAGACAGATAACCTTCTACAACTTCGTGGATACTTCCTCGCAATTTAACCAGTCCATTTTCCAATAAAATCCCCCTACTACACAAACTCCGTACACTCGCCATATTATGACTCACAAACAACACCGTCCGGCCTTCCCCTTGAGAGATATCCTGCATCTTACCAATTGCCTTTTTCTGAAACTCTGCATCACCTACAGCAAGTACTTCATCCACAACAAGAATCTCGGGTTCTAAATGCGCAGCAACCGCAAAGGCCAAACGTACGGTCATCCCGCTACTGTAGCGTTTGGTGGGCGTATCGATATAGCGTTCACAACCGGAGAAGGCAATGATCTCGTCCAGCTTTCGGGTGATTTCCGCTTTTTGCATTCCAAGTATAGCACCGTTTAAATAGATATTCTCACGCCCGGTCAATTCATGATGAAAACCGGTACCTACTTCAAGCAGCGAAGCGATACGTCCCCGGCTTTTAATCACTCCGGTTGTAGGGGCTGTTACCCGTGACAGTATTTTTAACAAGGTAGATTTCCCCGCTCCATTCTTTCCTATAATTCCCAGAACTTCGCCTTGCTTTACCTCAAAGTTGATATCGCGTAACGCCCAAACATAATCTTCTGTTGACTTCTGACTTCGATCATTAACGGCACCTACTTTTAAAAAAGGGTCTTCCATGCCACGCAACTTTGCCCAATTACGCTTAAAATCATCTCGTAAGGTTCCTGACCCTACCGTACCAAGGCGATACTGTTTAGATATATTTTCGGCTTTAAGGATGATGTCACTCATTAAATAGTATCTATAAAATTCCTACCGGTACGGTTAAAAACGATCAACCCGATAAAGAATATCGCCAGACTAAGCAGTCCACAGTAGCCTAAAAGTCCCCAATTGAAGATGCCTTCCTGTAGGGTCATATACCGAAAAGCTTCTATTAAAATCGCAATGGGATTCAATTCGATCAACCAGGCATATTCTAAAAGCGTTTTACTGTTCTGCACTTCCGAAATGGGATACATCACTGCCGAAACATACATCAAAAGCGTAGTCGCAAAACCAATCAAAATCCGGAAATCACGGTATTTAGTAGTCAACGAACTGATCAACATACCTAAACCTAAACCCAAAATTGCCAAGACCCCCAGAACTACCGGAAATAACCACAATGTGATATCGGGTTGTAGTGCGTAGCCCTTCAACACAAAATACCCATAAAAACAAGCAAAGATCAACAACTGAATACTCAGTTTAAAAAGCGCAGAAATAGCCTGTGAAATTGGTGTGATTATACGAGGAAAATATACTTTAGCAAACAAACCGGCATTACTGGCAAAGGTATTGGAGGTGTTATTTAAACATTGTGCAAAATAACTCCACATGGTGATCCCAGCTAAATTGAACAAAAAGGGAGGTGCGCCTCCGGTATTGATACTTGCGATATTGTTAAAAACCAACGTGAAAATTATACCGGTAAATAAGGGTTGTATTAAATACCATAGTGGACCTAATATGGTTTGTTTATATGCAGAAATAATATCACGGCGAACAAAAAGCATCAGCAAATCTTTATACCTCCAGATCTCCTTAAAATCAATGGCAAGCAGAGGTTGCTTCGCATTGATTTCATATAGCCAATCTTCTTGCTCTTCCATTAATTATCTAATTGGTCGCCAAACCAGTTTTTAAATTTTATGATTTTACGATAGCCACGATTGAGTAGGCCTCCAGGTCTTGGTTGACGATAAGCCTCCCCATATTTACCATAAGCATAACCGTACTCATACCCATAACCGTAACCGTAGCCGAGCTTGCTTTTTGCACTAAAATAGTTCAGCACAAAGCTGATGTTTTGAACTTCCTTTTTCTTATACTTATCATTAATCAATCGCAGCATGCCTTTTTTGGTATAATGCTGGCGGATTACATATAAAGTTGCATCTACATAATCATCCAACTCCAAAGCATCGGAAACTAAACCAACCGGTGGTGTATCTAAGATGATGTAATCGTACTTTTTCTTCAACTCTTCCATGAAAACATCCATCTGATCACTCATCAGGAGTTCTGA
The DNA here is from genome assembly GCF_004104075.1 of Leeuwenhoekiella polynyae. Taxonomy (GTDB): domain Bacteria; phylum Bacteroidota; class Bacteroidia; order Flavobacteriales; family Flavobacteriaceae; genus Leeuwenhoekiella; species Leeuwenhoekiella polynyae. The sequence continues at coordinate 120,790 of NZ_QOVK01000003.1, forward strand.
AGGGTTAGGAGGAACAGCCCCGGCAAGAATCACGTCTAAATGTGGAATTTTAGTTTGTTGCGTAATTTCATCTAATGAACATTCACCGATTAAATAATTCACCACTCCGGCATCGTTAGGCAAATTAAAGTCTCCAAATATTTTAGGCTTCCGTAAATCAAGACCCACCAAAACGGTCTTGCGTTCGCTTAATGCAAACACACTGGCCAGGTTGATACTGCAAAACGTTTTTCCCTCTCCACTTACTGAAGAAGTGATTCGCACCGTTTTCGCGCCTTCAATATTTTGCTTTCTGTAAATAAACTGCAAACTGGATCTCAAACCCCGGAAAGACTCAGCGATTGCAGATCTTGGGTCTTCTATTACTAATAAATTACTTTTTGAAGTACTTTTCCCAATCGCCCCAAGCACAGGAATTGTTGAAAGTCTCTTAATTTCATTTGGATTTCCAATCTTCGTATCAAAAAAGAAAATTAAAAAAACAATAACTAGGGGCACAACCGTACCACCTACAACAGCCACAACATAACTCACTTCGGTATTAGGCCCTATCGCTCCGCCTCCGGTGTCCTTTGCTTCATCGATGATCACGATATCAGAAACATTTGCTGCTTTCACAATACCAGCCTGACTGCGCTTATCTAAAAAGACTCCATATGCCCCTTCTGTAAGATTGTATCTTCGTTGTATGCCAAATAACTGCTGTTGCTCTTGAGGAAGCTTGCGCATTTGTCCTTCTGTTGCAGCAATTTCGTTACGCACTTCCTGCAATTGACCGCGTAAAATTTGCTGGCTGGAAGCCATATTTTCAAAAAGCACGGCCTTAATCGCATTGATCCGGCGATCTAGATCTTTAAATGCAGGATTATTTGGTTTTGCAGTATATGCAAGACGGCGACGCTCTTCTGCCAACTCAATAATGCTTGAAACACTACTCGTCACGCTTCCTTCTCCTATACCGGTGATGGATGGAGCGGGAATATCTGTTCCGTAATCTTCTCGAGAACGTAAATACGTTTCTAAATCCTGATAATAGTTTAAACGCTGTTCGAGGTTTTGCTTTTGTGCATCCAATTCGGTCACTTTAGCGATTAAACTTTCCTCACTACTGCCAATTCCTATACTGCTGTTCTGATCCCGAAATTTATCGAGCTCTTCCTGCACATTTTTCATCTCAACAGATTTCACTGCGAGACTACTATCTATGAATTGTATGGTCTTGGTGGCAAAAAGATTTTTACGTTCTAATTGGGTTTCAGCCAAAATACGCACTGAAGCATTTAAATAATCTACCAAACGGGCTTTATTACTTCCGGTGAGGCTTAAGCTAAGTATACTAGAACCTGATGGGGTCTGATCAATACCAACCCCTTGATACCTCCCTACAACCTCGTTAAAAGAATTGAATTTTATAAAATATTCTTTTCCAGGTTGTGCTGGAACTCCAGAGGGATTCAATTTAAAATTAAAATAGGGCAAATTTACAGGATCTCCTAATGCATATTCCTTTTCAAAAGATGCTGCTGGCAACGGAATGGGCAGTTGCTCTTTGGTTGTATAGTTCTGAGCAGATCCTGATCCACCTTTAAAATCTATATGCAACGTGTAATGGGTATCATCGGTAAAAACAACTGTGATCATTTTTCCCAACAACTGAGATCGCTCGGTATTTACATCGACCACAAACGGAGTTTGACCATAAATATCTTCAAGATGATATGCTCCTTGCTGCAAATAATCTACATAATATTGTAATTCTTCTACAACGCGTTCATTATGACTGCGAGAGCGTAATAAAATGATTGCAGTTTGCACTTTATCAGTAGTACCGCCCCAATTAAACGTAAGACTGGTATTTGATGTAAAAAACGGGTTCTGATCATCTTTTACGGTGATCATAGTATTCATTCGATAGACCGTTTGCCGCCTTACATTTTTATAATGAGCAATATAATAAGCAACTCCAATACAGATTAAAAATAGCGGCCACCAACTGATGATCTTCAGCAGGAAACCTCTAAAATCGAAAAAATTCTGCAGATCTTTTATTTCAAACTCATCTTCCATCTAAAGTCGCGCGAATAATAAAATTGTTGTGGTTGCAAGAGTTAATATAGAAACCACAGTAGTTAAGGATTGTAAACCGGTCGTACCTAAACCTAATGATTTCTGTGGAAGCGGATTCACTAGGATCACATCATTGGGCTGAATATAATAATACGGGGAATTCAACGCTTCTATTTGGGTGAGATCTATATGATGAATTTTCTTTCCGCCGGGATATTGACGAATGATCAACACGTCCGTACGGTCCCCATATTCTGTAATATCACCACTATTTACTATGGCATCAAATAGTGAAAGCTGTTCTACCAGTTCTACTTTAACACCGGGTCCTCCTACCTCTCCACCTATTGTGTATTTAATTCCTGCAAGTTTAACGGTAACAAATATGTTTGCTTCTTCAGTGAAATAATCGTCTAATAATCTCTTTTCGATTAGGGCTCTTATCTCTTCCGTTGTATATCCTAATACGTGAATTTCTCCTAAGGTTGGCAAGCGTATAGCTCCGTGGCGGTCAACTGCAAAACCATCATAATAATAGCCTTCTCCCAAACTATTCCCTTCCGCTTCTGCCGTTTGTGGATTGAATAAAGCAACCAATTCCTGATCAAGAGCTTTAACCCGTATACTCAACACATCATTAGTTTGTACACGATATGGTGGCTGCTGCAAATTGACCTGAATTAAACTGTCTTGTGCGGACTGGGACTCTTGTAGATACGTAAGTTTTTTGGTTGAAATGCACGAACTCAAGGTAGACAGGAAGACTAGAATCGATAATCTGAGTACGACCGTAGCATGCAATAGCCTGAAAAAGACTTGAAAAAAGGAATAGCTCCGCTGACTTATGTCCCATAATGAAGGGAAAAGCAGCTTATTTGTAGGAATTTTCATATCAAGTTGGGGTTGCAACTACGACAAATATATCGTTTAACAATTAATTATGAAATAGAAAAGAGGCTAAACTTCAACGAAGTTAACCTCTTCAGTAAATTATTTTAATCAGAAATTGCAAACAGCTAGTTGGCTACTTCGCTGATAAATTTTATTCTATACAAACGCAATTCATCTTCGTCATAATCCCCGTCAAATTCATCAAGTGCCGCTTCTATTTTATCGGACTCAGCTTCAAGGAAATACTCATGAAGTTCTTCCTGTTGATCTTCGTCAAGAATATCTTCTATCCAGTAGTTTATATTCAATTTGGTGCCACTGTAAACAATAGCCTCCATCTCCTTTACAAAATCAGGCATTTCCAAACCTTTAGCTGATGCAATATCGTCTAACGGCAACTTTCGGTCAACATTCTGAATAATATACAACTTCAAGCCACTATTAGACCCCGTAGATTTTACAACAAGGTCGTCTGGCTTGAGAATATCATTTTCCTCAACATAGGCTGTTATTAGTTCTATAAACTCGCGTCCATACTTCTTGGCCTTACCTTCACCCACGCCAAATACATTTGCCATTTCTTCAATGGAAGTAGGATATTTTATCGCCATATCCTCTAAAGAAGGATCCTGAAAAACAATATAAGGCGGTACCCCTTTACGCTTACCTACCTTTTTACGTAGATCTTTTAGCATGGCTACCAACTTAGGGTCTGTACCTCCTCCGGGTTTTACTATACGCTCTGCAGGCGCATCGTTAGCCTCTTCAAAAGCATGATCTTCAGTCATCATAAAAGACTCAGGTTTAGAGACAAATTCTTTACCTTTTTTCGTCAATTTGATAACCCCATAAGTTTCTATATCTTTCTTCAAGTATCCTGCAACCAGAACCTGACGCAATAAAGCTTTCCAATAAGAAGGTTCTTTGCTTTTCCCTATTCCGAAATAAGAATCACTATCGGTTTTATGTGAGGAAATAATCGCGTTAGATTTACCAACAAGTGTAAAAACCAATTCTTTTCCTTTATAGATCTCGCCGGTTTTTCCAACTACTTCAAGAAGCTTTACGACATCTTCTTGAGCTTCGTGTTTTTTCTTAGGATTACGTACATTATCATCAAGGTCTCCACCTTCACCGGTCTCGTTATCAAACTCCTCCCCAAAATAATGCAAAATAAATTTCCGCCTCGACATTGAGGTTTCTGCATAAGCTACAACCTCTTGTAAGAGTGCGTGACCAATTTCTTGCTCGGCGACCGGTTTACCGCTCATAAATTTTTCGAGCTTCTCAATATCTTTATAAGAATAATAAGCAAGACAATGCCCTTCTCCGCCGTCTCTTCCGGCACGACCGGTTTCCTGGTAATAACTTTCTATACTCTTAGGGATATCGTGATGTATCACAAAGCGCACATCAGGTTTATCAATCCCCATTCCAAATGCAATGGTAGCCACCACCACATCAACATCTTCCATCAAAAACATGTCTTGATGCTTTACGCGTGTTTTGGCATCAAGCCCTGCGTGATACGGTACAGCCGAAACCCCGTTAACCTGTAAAACTTGAGCTAACTCTTCTACACGCTTTCTGCTCAAACAATAAATGATTCCGCTTTTACCCTGATTTTGCTTTACAAAACGAATGATATCCGCATCAACATTCTTAGTCTTAGGACGTATCTCATAGTACAGGTTAGGCCGGTTAAATGATGCTTTAAAAGAATTAGCTTCTGAAGTCATCCCCAGATTCTTCATAATATCTTCTTGCACCTTTGGGGTTGCGGTAGCTGTTACTGCGATGATAGGAATAGCATCTCCTATACGCTTTATGATTTGTCTCAGGTTGCGATATTCTGGTCTAAAATCGTGCCCCCATTCGCTAATGCAATGGGCTTCATCAATAGCAACAAAACTTATTTTTTGAGAGCGCAAAAACTCCACATGCTCCTCTTTGGTCAACGATTCCGGAGCTACATAAAGAAGCTTGGTTATTCCATTAGAAATATCTTCTTTAACCTGTTTTATCTCTCCCTTAGTAAGTGAAGAGTTGAGTACATGGGCAATACCATTTTCTTTAGAGATACCCCGTAGCGCATCAACCTGGTTTTTCATCAAGGCTATCAAAGGACTAACTACGATTGCAGTGCCTTCTTGTATCAATGCGGGTAATTGGTAGCAAAGCGATTTACCACCACCGGTAGGCATTATCACAAAAGTATGTTTTCCCTCAACAATGCTTTTTATAACATCTTCCTGTAAGCCCTTAAATTGACTAAAACCAAAATATTTTTTAAGGGACGCGTGTAAGTCTATTTCTTCTGAACTCATTAAAGCTTATTCAAATTTGCATACATTTGTATTCTAAATATAGTAAATTCTACAGCACTAACAAACGGCTTAATCTTATATCTTTTGAATACTTACAAGCAGATTTTAGACAGCGCCAAGCGAACCATCACTTTGGAGCAAGAAGCTGTTGCCAATCTCAACTCACTTATTGATCAAAACTTTGCTAAAGCTGTTTTATGCATTTATAACGCAAAAGGCCGGGTGATTATTTCCGGAGTTGGTAAAAGTGCAATTATAGCACAAAAAATAGTAGCTACTTTAAATTCAACCGGCACACCTTCCGTTTTTATGCACGCTGCGGATGCAATACACGGCGATCTAGGCACCATCCAAAAAGATGATGTGGTGGTTTGCCTCTCAAACAGCGGCAATACTGCTGAAATAAAAGTACTCATCCCACTTATAAAAAATCAAGAGAATACAGTCATTGCAATGACTTCTAATAAAGATTCTTTTTTAGCAAAAAATGCAGATGCTCTTATTCTGGCGTATGCCGAGAAAGAGGCGTGTCCACATAATTTAGCACCTACCACTAGCACAACAGTTCAACTGGTTATGGGAGACGCCTTAGCGCTGGCCTTATTAGATTTACGCGGATTTTCTAAAGAAGATTTTGCGAAATACCACCCAGGGGGAGCACTGGGCAAAAAAATGTATCTGCGTGTTAATGAATTGATCACACTTCACGACAAACCGGAAGTAAGTCCAGAAACACCCATAAAACAAGTTATTATCGAAATCTCTCAAAAAAGATTGGGGGTAACTGCGGTAACCGAAGATGGTAAAATTGTAGGTATCATAACAGACGGTGATATCAGACGCATGCTAGAGACTAATGATGTACTTTCAAATCTCACAGCAGCAAGCGTAATGAGTAAACAACCAAAAACAATAGACGTCAATGCAATGGCAACAGCTGCGCTAGATGTTTTAGAAAAAAATAGCATAACGCAACTCTTAGCAGTTGATAGTACTAATAATTATGCAGGTGTGGTACATTTGCACGATTTAATTAAAGAAGGAATTCTATAATGGCAAAAAGAAAACAAGTAAATCCGGACGAAATGTCCTTTTTAGATCATCTTGAAGAATTGAGATGGCATCTTATACGAGCAACTCTGGCAATCGTTATTGTTGGCGTTGTCGCTTTTATATTTAAAGACTTCATTTTTGACGATATTATATTTGCTCCGGCCAATGCAGATTTCGTATCCTATGACTTCTTATGCAGAATCGCTAATGTATTCGGTTCTGATAAGGGCTGTGTCAACGAAATGAATTTTACCATTCAGAACCGTACAATGGGTGGACAATTTAACGCTGCCATCTGGACTTCAATTATGGTGGGGGTTGTTGTTGCATTTCCTTATGTGATTTATGAATTCTGGAAATTCATCTCTCCAGGCCTATATGAGAAAGAGCGTAAAAACTCAAGAGGGTTTATCATTATATCTTCACTGCTGTTCTTCACAGGAGTACTTTTTGGTTACTACATCATCGCACCACTTTCTATAAACTTCTTAGCTAATTTCACTGTTGGTGATATGGTTAAAAATGAGTTTGACATTGGTTCTTATATTGGCTTAGTTCGTGCCAGTGCACTTGCAGCCGGCCTCATATTTGAGCTACCTATTATCATTTACTTTTTCACTAAAATTGGTTTGGTAACTCCAGAGTTTTTAAGAAAATACAGAAAATACGCTCTCATCATTGTGTTGGTTGTTTCTGCAGTAATTACCCCTCCGGATATCTCTACACAGGTAATCGTATCAATCCCAATCCTTATTTTATATGAGGTTAGTATTCTAATTTCTGGAGTAGTGGTACGGAGAGAAGCACGCGAACTAAAACGCACTCAGAAAGGCAAAAATTAAATCTCGGAAAACGAGAGACTACAATAACGATAATACCCCACAACTATGTCAGAAAAGACTTTAAATCAGGTTAAAGAATTCAACACGTATCGCGCTAAAATGAATGACAAAATTCTTGGCGATAAGAATAAGATCATCAATCGCATCTTCAACCTAGACACCAATGCTTTTGCTCCGGGAGCTTTAGATGTAAAGACTAAAGAACTTTTAGGTCTAGTAGCCTCTACCGTTTTACGCTGCGATGACTGTGTACGCTACCATTTGGAAAGCTGCTTTAAAGAAGGTATCACTAAAGAGCAAGTGATGGAAACCTTAAGCATCGGCACATTAATTGGTGGTACAATTGTAATCCCACACTTACGCCGCGCATACGAATACTGGGAAGTTTTAGAAGAAAGTGCCGCAGAATAATACTGGAGTCTAAAAATCAACGTTTTTTAAGTGTTGATGAATCTATAAAATGATCACATGAAACTACGAGCAGAAAATTTAATGAAATCCTATAAAGGCCGAAAGGTTGTAAAAGGAATCACTGTCGAAGTAGAACAAGGAGAAATTGTGGGGCTTTTGGGACCTAATGGTGCCGGAAAAACGACTTCATTTTATATGATCGTAGGTTTGATCAAGCCTAACGGAGGAACTATTTATCTGGATAATAAAGATATCACCAACTACCCGATGTACAAACGGGCTCAAAATGGTATTGGTTATCTGGCTCAAGAGGCTTCAGTTTTTAGAAAGTTAAGTATCGAAGAAAATATTCTCAGCGTGCTGCAAATGACTAAACTGAGTAAAAAAGAGCAATTGGCTAAAATGGAAGAACTCATTGATGAGTTTAGTCTGGGACACATTCGTAAAAGTCGCGGAGATTTACTTTCTGGTGGGGAGCGCCGCCGTACCGAAATTGCACGTGCGCTTGCCACAAATCCCAATTTTATTTTACTTGATGAACCTTTTGCCGGAGTTGACCCGGTTGCCGTAGAAGATATTCAGCGAATTGTAGCACAATTGAAGCAAAAAAACATCGGTATCCTCATTACCGATCACAACGTTCAGGAAACCTTAGCTATTACCGACCATACCTACTTAATGTTTGAAGGAAGCATTCTAAAACATGGTATCCCTGAAGAATTAGCTGCGGACGAGATGGTACGTAAAGTATATCTGGGACAAAACTTTGAGCTGCGTAAAAAGAAACTGTTTCAATAATTTTTAGTCAAAATACACAGGATTATCATCCTGTGCAATTTTAACCAACTTTACCAATTGTTCCTCAAGGATGCGGTCTGCAGATAATTCCGGGAGCTTATTCATATCAAACCAGTCTACACCTCCAATATCAAAATTGGGGTCAAAACTACCTTCCTGTATTTTACACAAAAAGCACAGTTTATACACATAATGGGTTTGCGGTGGATGCGGATAGTTACGCTTATCCAAAACTGCTAGCAAACGTATTACCTCAGCTTTAAAACCGGTTTCCTCTTCTATTTCTTTCAAAACATTTTCAGCAGGTGTTAAACCAACATCTGCCCAACCTCCGGGCAGGGTCCATTTATGATCTACGGTCTCCTGCACCAGCAAAACTTGATTTTGGTCATTCAGGATTAAACCACGGACGTCTACTTTTGCAGTTGGATAATCTTGCTCTGGAAGGAAGAAATCTTTTAATTGATCAACAGGTTTATCAGAAACAATACTCATCATTTCTAATGCCAGCGATCGTAATTCTTCATAACGCTCAGCATCATAATTCTCTTTATTGAAAACAAGACCCGCTTCTGCCAGTGACTTTACTTGCTTGATCTGATTGAGAAGATTTTCTGAAATATCCATTCACACTTAATTTTTGATTGTTTCTGAAGGTAGTATTTCTTCAACTTTTTCCTCAGGCTTAATACGCTTTTGAAGCAGTAAAATTTGCCCTAAGTGACTTGACTGATGTTCCATCACATGAAACCAGCCGTAAAAATTGGTCATTCCCGCTCCGGGAATTTCTTCCTGTAGCCAGGCATCATCACGCTTTGCGAGTTCTTTTTTAGTTTCAGCCCGCACTTCAGTATAAATATCTAAATAATAACCGACCTCGTGACCTTTAAATGCTTCTCTTCCACTAGCTCCCAAATCTAAAGCAGCGCCCCATTTTTCTTCTTCTTCTTTGTTGAAAAACCGACCTTCAAAAGTCATTACCTGATACAATTTTTCGGCAGCAGCCAAATGCATAATCAATGCACCTATGCTGTTTGCTTTTTCGTCCATCAAATAATCCAATTCATAAACGGAATGTTTTTGTACCGAACCTTCAACCCGCTCTTTCATCGCATCAAGCATACTGACCAAAACGCCCATCTGTGGCGTGTAGCCGTCTTCAGCAACAATTTCCATAGGTCGCGGTGGAGTTACGCCGCGGCCTTTTATTAAAATGGCCTGAGTACCTTCGGTGGAATCTTCCGTTACCTGAGGATCATATTCTTTAATTTTAAGTTGCTCTCCTTCCACGATACCACTACTCCAGCCGCTTAGCGGGTTTTCTATTGTACTCAGTTCAAAAGAGGCATTTTGAATAGGCGCTTCCACAAAATTCCCGTTTTCGTCTTGGATAAGCAGTTTAAGATCATCAAAATAGAAATCTCCATTTCGCATACACAACCCGCCAATACTTAAGGTTTTTGCTTCTTGATCAAATGATCCCTCAATGGTATACGCCTTCCAGTTTTCTGAAGTAGCCGGGCGATCCATCATATTATCAAAAAAACCGGTTTCTTTGTTTTTATTGTCTACGCGCGCCCACAATCCTGCTACGCCTTCGGGATCTTCTGTAATTACTTTAATTTTTCCGGTAAGCTTGAAGTTCACTTCCTTATCAGCCTGCACGTCAATAGTCTGAGTAAAAGAAGTCCAGCTTCTTGAAATTGCGTCTTGAGCACTGGCAGGAATCGAAATAGCCGTAAATAACAGAAAAAGGAGTCTGGTAGTTTTGAATTGCATGGTTGTTCAGGTTTTGGTTCCCATAATAGACCAGCAAACATGTTAAACGTTACAAAACCAGTCTTAAACCCGGTTTCTCGTCACTAGTGACAGCAGTACGTAAAGTATGATTATAAGCGGAATTGCCAGAAAAGTGAGCCAGAATAATAAAATTAAGGCAAGCAATAAAAACCCATAACGCACTTTATTTTCAGCAAATCCCCAGCTTTTAAATTTCAATGCAAAAAGCGGAATCTCAGCATTCAACATATAGCAACTCAAGGCTGTTAATCCCAACAAAAACCAGGTGTTTGTAATCAAATTTTCGGCAAGTTCAAAATCCTGAAATTGTACAATAAGCGGTAAACTCAAAATCAGCAACGCATTTGCCGGAGTCGGCAATCCTATAAAAGAAGTCGTTTGTCTGGTATCTATATTGAACTTAGCCAACCTAAATGCTGATGCCAGCGTAATCGCAAAGCCTAAAAACGGAATAAAAGAAATACTTTCCCAGGACATTCCGGCTTCTACCCAGCGTTCACCGGTATTCCAATGCTCCAGTTTATGCAGCATCTGAAACATCACCATTCCGGGCACTACCCCACTCGTCACAACATCTGCCAGCGAATCTAACTGCAGTCCGAGTTCCCCTTCCACTTTAAACATACGCGCAAAAAATCCATCAAAAAAATCAAAAAACACGCCGAAAACCACAGCATATGCCGCATAATCCAAATGACCGGTTGCTGCAAAAAAAGCTCCAAGCATTCCACAAAATAGGTTGGCCATCGTAAAGGCATTTGGGATATAGCTTTTTATATTCATCGTTTTTAAAATTTTATGGTGTTTCTCAAGACTTGTGCTTGGGGATAAAAATAGCGAAAAACATGTGGCCAAAAGCAACCTTAGCAATCTCCTAACGTTTTAAACAGAAAACCGACACTGCTCCCTGCTCTAAAAATAAAGTTTAAATTCTCAAGGTATTTAATCAACTTTACCCCAAAAACTTAACCGGTTGACACGAGTACTACTTTTACTATTTTTATCGCTAAGCGCTACAACCGTAACAGCACAAGCTGTGCGTAAATATTCTAATGAATTTTTAAATATTGGGGTTGACGCCGCTTCTTTAGCAATGGGTAATGCTGTAGTTGCAAGTACTAATGACGTGAATAGCGGCTACTGGAATCCTGCCGGACTCGTAAACTTGGAGGACAATCAACTTGCTCTTATGCACGCGAGTTATTTTGCCAATATTGCGCTTTACGATTATGCAGGTTTTGCAAAACCGCTAGACGACCGCAGTACGCTGGGTGTTTCGCTTATTCGTTTTGGAGTTGATGATATTTTAAATACAACCCAATTAATTGATGCTGACGGAAACATAGATTACAATCGCATCAGCCTTTTTTCTACTGCAGATTATGCATTTACAGTTTCATATGCCAGAGAATTGCCAGTACAAGGCTTGAATATTGGGGCTAATGCGAAAATTATACGCAGAATCATCGGTGATTTTGCTTCGAGTTGGGGTTTTGGGATTGACTTTGGAATTCAATATTCGAGTGGAAACTGGAATTTTGGTTTGATGGCGCGAGATATTACTACCTCTGTAAATACATGGGCAATTGACGAAGAAGCCTTTGCTACCATACGGGATGCTGTTGCAGGACAAAACCAAGAACTGCCCGAGACCTTAGAAATAACCATCCCAAAACTACAACTAGGCGTTTCCCGCAACTGGGAAATTCATTATGATTATACGATAAAAGCTGAAGTTGATTTGCTGATGCGTTTTACCCAAACCAATGACATTTTATCAAGTGCTTCTGTAAGCGCTACACCAGCAGCCGGATTTGAATTTGGGTATACCGGAATCGTCTTTTTAAGAGCCGGCGTTGGAAACTTTCAGGAAATCATGCAACTGGACGGAAGCAACCGAATCGGTTTTCAACCCAATATTGGTGTAGGCTTTCAATACAAAGGCATCCACATCGATTATGCCCTGACTGATATTGGCGACCAAAGTGCTGCAATCTACTCTAATATTTTCTCCTTAAAATTAGATTGGGAATTGTTTCGGTAGACTCGGTTTAATCTTTAAATACATTTCGACTGCGCTCAATGTGACAGCGAACTCAGAATAAGAAATCTATAACTTTTAATTCGCTTTTGTAGCTCTAAGCATTTCTCGTTTTCCGGGTGGACCGGGTAAACGTTCTACAGCAAAACCTACGGCCTGCATGGCACGACGCACACTGCCTTTAGCCGCATAGGTTACTAAAACTCCGTCTGCTTTTAAGGCTGCATGCATCTTCTCAAATATAGATTCGCCCCAAAGCTCGGGTTGAACACGAGCGCCAAAAGCATCAAAGTAAATCAGATTATGCTGATCCTTATCGGTAATCGTTTCAAAAATTTGCTGGCGTTTTATTAGCTGAAATTTTTTAGTGATTGTAGCAGCAACCTCCCAATCGGTTTGATGCATGCTGTTAAATACATCTTCGTAATTTTTAGCTTCTATAGCTTCCAGATAATTGAGTTGCTGTATTTCTTCCATAGAAACAGGATAAGCTTCGACTCCTTCATAGCTTATAACAAGTTGTTTGTTTTCAGCATGAATCAACGTAAGTAAGGCATTCAAACCCGTACCAAAACCTATTTCCAGAATATCGAGCTGAGAAGTTTCAGGATGCTTTTCGAGAAAAAAATCAAATCCCATTTTAAGAAATACGTGCCTCGCTTCCTGCACCGCGCCGTGCATAGAATGGTATTGCTCATTCCACTCAACTAACTGTATGGTAGTTGAGCCGTCACCTGTTCTTACGATTTTGCGCTCCAAATTACTCTTCGATTTTAACGCCACTTGCCGTAAAACCTAGCGTCTTTTTAGGAAGTGTAATCGCTGCTATTTCAGCTTCACTTTTACCTCCGTCTTCAGCATAATGCTGCTGTTCTTCTACAGAAGTCTCACTGATAAAAGCTTCGCCATGAACTACAACCTTTTTCTCAATTAGATCTTTTGGCACAAAAAAGCCATAATCTTTAAATTTAACCATCACAGGATCTGCAGCTCCAACATCTACGGTCATCCAGCAGCCTTTTGCCTGGCACACTTCTTCTACCGAACCTTCAAAAGTGACGTTAACAGTATCTCCCACTTTAAGATTCTTGTAGATATCACCTAATTCAAAAGCAGTAAGTGTTGTTTCATTCTTGAAGTCATCTCCAAAAACATTCAATGCAGAAGCGGTAGGTACTTCAGAAATAGTCGCAACCTCTTCCTGTTGCGAACCTGTTTCTTTACAGGAGATTATACTCAATCCTAATAGTGTAAAAATAAAAAACTGTTTCATAACGCTTAATTTTATAAATATCAGAGCAGCTTGTAAATTTAATCAATTCTTGAGGTTACATACTTTGAGAAAATGATAAATTTGTACTCATAAATTAGATAAAAATGACAGATACATTAAAAGTAACCAAGATTAGCAAATCTAAGATCGACCAGGTTGATTTTAGCAACCTTGCTTTTGGTACCGTCTTTACAGATCATATGTTTGTTTGTGAGTATAAAAACGGGGCTTGGCAAACTCCAGAAATTCTTCCTTATGGCCCGCTACAAATGGATCCTTCTGCTAAAGTCTTTCATTATGGTCAGGCTGTTTTTGAAGGAATGAAAGCTTACAAAGATGATAACGGAGACGTTTTTATGTTTCGCCCTGAAGAAAACTTCAACCGTATCAACAAATCAAGTGAGCGTCTTGCAATGCCTGCTTTTGACAAAGCGTATTTTTTTGACGGTCTAAACACACTTTTAAATCTTGACAAAGACTGGATCAAACCTGGAGAAAGCAACTCGCTTTACATTCGCCCGTTTGTGATTGCTACAGAGAATGGTGTTTCTGCCTCTCCTGCTACCGAATACAAATTCATCATCATTTGTGCACCTGCTCAGGCGTATTACAGCGGTGAAGTGCGCGTACTGTTTGCAGACCATTACAGCCGTTCTGCTGACGGTGGTGTAGGTTTTGCTAAAGCTGCTGGTAACTATGCGGCACAATTTTATCCCACTGAACTTGCAAAAGAAAAAGGATACAATCAAGTGGTATGGACAGATGCCAACACGCACGAATACCTTGAAGAAGCCGGAACGATGAACGTATTCTTTAGAGTTAACGACACCTTGTTGACTGCTCCTACTAACGATCGTATTCTTGACGGAATTACCCGTAAAAGTTTGATCGAATTAGCAAAAAGCCAAGGGATCAAAGTTGAAGTACGCCCGGTAAAAGTTTCAGAAATTGTAGAAGCTGCCGAAAACGGTTCTTTAAAAGAAATGTTTGGCGCAGGTACTGCCGCTGTAATCTCTCCTATTTCTGGGTTTACACATAAGGATAAACAATTTGACCTTCCTAAGCCGGAAGATGCTTATTCAACAAAACTTAAAAAACAATTAACCGAGTTACAGGCTAATCGCGCTGAAGATCCTTTCGGATGGCGTTATGAAGTACCTGTATTAGAGGTATAATTTTAAACTATTTCGAGGCAAGTATCGGGATATCGAGCCCTTCGGCCGTGCCCAATATAACAAAAGCATCTTGCATTAATTTGCAAGATGCTTTTTTAGTTTTCAGCAAGTCTACTTCAGGGTTTTGTGTTTGTATTCTTTAGACGTATTTTTGCACCTCATTTTTAAACCGAAGACATGCAAGACGGAATATATGCTAAGTTTCACACTTCAAAAGGTGAAATATTAGTAAAACTAGAACACGAGAAAACACCTGGAACGGTAGGTAACTTTGTTGCTTTAGCCGAAGGGAATCTTGAAAATTCAGCTAAAAAACAAGGAACACCTTATTACGACGGATTGAAATTTCACCGTGTGATTCCAGACTTTATGATTCAAGGGGGTTGCCCACAAGGCACCGGTACCGGAAACCCAGGATATCAGTTTGACGATGAGTTTGACGATAGCTTAAAGCATGATGCTCCAGGAAAACTTTCTATGGCAAACGCCGGTCCGGGAACAAACGGAAGTCAGTTTTTTATTACCCACACCGCTACGCCTTGGTTAGATGGTAAGCATACCGTTTTTGGAAGCGTAATTGAAGGGCAGGATATCGTTGATGCAATCGCACAGGGAGATCAGATTGAGACCCTTGAAATCATTCGTGAAGGAGAGGAAGCACAAAACTTTAATGCGGTTGAAGCTTTTAGAACATTTGAAGGTGCTCGTGAAAAACGCATTGCAGAAGAGCGTGCAAAAAAGGCAGAAGCTCTTAACAAACTAAGTGAAGGTTTTAAAGAAACTAAAAGCGGATTGCGCTACCAGATCATTCAAGAAGGTAACGGTAAAAAAGCAGAAACCGGCAAAACAGTTTCCGTACACTACAAAGGTCAGTTAGCTGACGGTACCGTTTTTGACTCTTCTTATAAAAGAAACCAGCCTTTGGATTTTCAGGTAGGTGTAGGTCAGGTAATCGCGGGTTGGGATGAAGGTATTGGCCTATTAAAAGTGGGTGACAAAGCGCGCTTTGTAATCCCTTCTGATTTAGGATACGGAAGTCGCGGTGCAGGCGGTGTGATTCCACCAGATGCGATTCTTGTATTTGATGTAGAATTAATGGATGTAAAATAAGGTTACACAAACCTATTGAAATACTAAAGCCACCTCTTCAGGTGGCTTTTTCTTATTTAGTATGTCTTCACTTTTAAACACTTAAGAGATTTGGTCGTCCGTATTCAATTTCTTATCTTAAAAATACAACCAATAAAACAAAAAATTATGGGAAAAGGAGATCAAAAAACCAAACGCGGAAAAATACATCGAGGTACTTACGGTAAGTTAAGATCTCGAAAAAATAAGAAAAGAGCCGCAACAACAGCTGATGTACCAACTAAGCAAACTGCTACCAAAACAAAAGAGGCCGGAAAAACGACCTCTGATAAAAGTTTAGCTGATAAAAAACCTTAATAGTTTAACGAACAAATACAAGTTCGTTTTTATCTAAATCAGAGTATTGCTCACTGAAGCCGTACCCGTCATAATCAAAGCCCTTGAGTTCTTCTATGGTCTTTACATCCTTATCTATAATGTATCGCACCATAGAACCTCGGGCTTTTTTAGCATAAAAAGAGATTATTTTAAGCTTTCCGTTTTTATAGTCTTTAAAAACCGGAGTAATTACAGGAACTTTTAATTGTTCAGGTTTAACCGATTTAAAATATTCGTTACTCGCTAGATTTAAAAACAACTCATCGTCTTTAAGCTCTGCATTTAAAGCTTCAGTAATCTTATCGTCCCAGAATTCATAAAGATCCTCTGTTCGACCCGATTTCAATTTCGTTCCCATTTCCAGGCGATAAGCTTGCATCAAGTCAAAGGGTTTTAAAACTCCGTACAAACCGGAAAGGATGCGCAGCGTATCTTCAAGCTTATCTAACTTTTCTGTCGGAATAGTGTAGGCGTCTAACCCCGTGTACACATCACCATTAAAAGCATAAACTGCTGGACGTGCATTTTGTTTTGTAAAGGGAGTAGAGAATTCTTTATAACGCTGATAATTGAGATCAGCCAATTTATCACTGATACTCATCAGCTCAGCAATCTCAGCTTTAGTCTTGCGCTCTAATTTTTTGTTTAACGTATCAGCCTCCTCTAAAAATTGAGGCTGTGTACTACGTGTAGTAGGTAATTTTGATTCAAAATCAAGTGATTTTGCCGGGGAAACTACTGCTTTCATTATAAATTTCTTTTCCCCAAAAATAAGCATTACAGCGCTGTTGAATCTGTTCTTTTAATAAGTTTTAGGAATAGCGCAATAGATAATTGGGTGGTAAAAATTAAACTCCAACAACTTTACGTTCATCACTTTCTATAAGTCCGTCACGCAGGCGAATCACACGATGTGCATGATCGGCGATATCTTCCTCGTGCGTTACTAAGATCACCGTATTTCCGGCAGCGTGAATGGCATCAAAAAGACTCATGATTTCTACCGAAGTCTTAGAGTCTAAGTTTCCGGTAGGTTCATCAGCAAGTATTATAGAGGGTTTATTAACCAAAGCGCGTCCTACAGCTACACGCTGACGCTGCCCCCCTGAAAGTTGATTGGGCTTATGATCCATGCGATCTGCAAGACCTACATCCTGCAACACTTCTTGTGCTCTGGCGTGACGCTCCGGTTTAGAATACCCGGCATACACCATGGGCAAGGCTACATTATCTAAAGCAGTCGTTCGCGGCAATAAATTAAAGGTCTGAAAAACAAAGCCGATTTCTTTATTACGCACCTCTGCAAGTTCGTCATCGGTCATTGAGCTTACATCACGAGAATTTAAAATATAAGTGCCCGAAGTAGGTGTATCTAAGCAACCCAAAAGGTTCATCAACGTAGACTTACCAGAACCCGAAGGCCCCATAATCGCTACATACTCCCCTTTATCAATCTGTAAATCTATCCCTTTTAAAACGTGTACAATTTCATTTCCAAGCGGGAAATCACGCTTAATATTTGTAATATCAATAAGGCTGCTCATAAACTGATCTCTAATTTAAATCAACACTAAAAGATAGTTGATTTTGAACAATGAGTAGCCAAAATACAGTTTGAGTTACATTTTTTAGAGCCTAATTTTAAAATGCTCCTTGGCTTGCTCTTGCCTAAAGAATACAAAACCCAACCAAAAACAATCTACCGTTACCTGCACCTGAGGATGCTGCTTAATCGTTTCCCAAGCCTCAGTCATAGAAGCAGACCAATATATATCATCAAAAACCCATACAGAATCATTTTGAGCAGTTGGTAATAGCTGTTCAAAATACTCCAGAGTTGCTATTTTACTGTGATTTCCGTCAAAATAAATTAGATCATATTCGTTTTGCTCTACCTGTAAAAGGGTTTCCCTAAAATCACCCTTGATAATTTCAACATTTGAAATATGAGATTGAACCAAGTGTTTTCGAGCTATTTCAGAAGTCTCAGGACAACCTTCTAAAGTAGTCAACTTTCCCGTTTTAGAAAGCGCTAAGGCTGATGTGGCTAGTCCGAGCGATGTACCTATCTCTAACATGGACTTCGGTTTAAAATAAGAAACTACCCGATAGAGCAATTGCATTCTTTTAAAGCTTGCTCCGGCGAATTGTGCAATGGCTTTAACCTTACGCTTATTGGATTTAAAAACTCGTGAACCTGCCCCAAAATCAGTCACCTCAATAACCTCATCACTCTTCAGTAATTCATTACGGTAATTTTGCAGAGGTAAATAATCCGTATAATTTTTACGATCGTAAAGACATTTTGTAACAAAAGAAAAAACAAAAGGTGAGTGAACACCATGCTGATTAGTAGCTGTTTTTAAGAACTTAAGATATGCTTTGATCAAATACCACATGGGTAATTAGCCTTCCTGTTTAGCACTCAGCTCAAACCAGCGTTCTGTGAATTCGTCTATTTTATCTTGAATCTCCTGAAGTTCAATAGAGCGTTTATTGATCTCTTCCCCAGACAAATCCGGATTTAAAAATTCGGATTCCTTTTGTTCTTTTTGCTTTTCCATTTTAGCAATATCACGCTCCAAACGGTTGTATTCTTTCTGCTCATTATAAGACAACGAACTCGCAGCGATTTTCCAATTTTCTTTATTAGTTTCCTTTTCTATGCTCGGTTTAGGGTCTTCGTCCTGAACAACAGCCGGTCCGGAATCATAAGCTCTAAAATCAGAATAATTTCCTGGGAAATCTTCCACAACTCCCTGACCTCTAAACACAAACAAGTGATCTACGATCTTATCCATAAAGTAACGGTCGTGAGAAACCACAATCAAACAGCCTGGGTAATCAAGCAGGAAACTCTCCAGAACATTTAACGTTACAATATCCAGATCGTTAGTCGGTTCATCCAGAATTAAAAAGTTAGGATTCTGAATCAACACCGTACATAAATACAAACGCTTACGCTCTCCCCCACTTAGCTTCTCGACAAAGTCATATTGTTTTTTTCGATCAAAAAGAAAACGCTCTAAAAGCTGACCTGCGGAAATCTGACGCCCTTTTTTCAATGGAATATAATCTCCAAATTCCTTAATGACTTCAATTACCTTTTGCCCGGGTTTGATCTGAATACCTTTCTGAGTATAATATCCAAATTGAATGGTTTCTCCAATCACAAGCTTTCCGGAATCCGGCGGCATTTTTTCTGTTAGGATATTGAGAAAGGTAGATTTACCTGTACCGTTTTTACCGATGATTCCAATACGGTCTGCACGCTGAAAATTATAATCAAATTTATCAAGAATCACGCGATCTTTAAACGACTTTGAAACCTTATGAAGCTCAACTATTTTACTCCCCAGACGTTCCATATTCAACTCTAGCTGAACCTCATGATCATTACGTCGTTTTGAAGCACGGTCTTTGATCTCTGCAAAATCGTCTATTCTTGATTTTGACTTGGTGGTACGTGCTTTAGGCTGGCGACGCATCCACTCTAATTCTTTTTTAAAAAGCTGCTTTGCTTTACCGGTTTCAGTCTCTTCGTTGGCAATTCGCGCATCTCTTTTCTCCAAATAATAAGCATAATTACCTTTATAACTGTATAGTTTTCCTTCTTCCAGCTCTATAATTTCGTTACAGACACGTTCTAAAAAATAGCGATCGTGTGTAACCATAAATAAGGTGAAATTCTCTTTAGCAAAAAACTGCTCTAACCACTCGATCATTTCAAGGTCAAGATGGTTAGTGGGCTCATCAAGAATCAACAGGTCGGGTTTACTCAGCAACATATTAGCAAGTGCCAAACGCTTTTTCTGACCACCGCTTAGTTTTTCAACTTTACGATCAAGATCATCAAGTTTCAGCTGAAATAGTATTTGCTTATACTGCGTCTCGAAATCCCACGCCTGAAATGCTTCCATCTGATCAAAAGCCTTCTGATACGCATCACCGTCACCCATATTCTCGAGCGCATGCTCATAAGCAGCAATGACTTTGAGTATCTCATTATCGCTGTCAAAAATGGTTTCTTCAACGGTAAGATTAGGATCCAGGTCGGGCTCCTGAGGGAGAAAAGCTATTTTAATTCCCTTGCGGAAAATCACTTGTCCGCTATCGGGATTTTCGGCACCGGCAAGAATATCAAGCATCGATGTTTTTCCGGTTCCGTTTTTAGCGACCAGCCCTATTTTTTGACCTTCATTAATACCAAAAGATAAATCTTCAAACAGAACCCTTTCGCCGAAGGCTTTAGAAATAGATTCTACAGAAACATAATTAATTGCGCTCATAGGCTGCGAATTTAGCCTTTAAAAACGGAGAAAAAAATCTTATTCTACCAGATTACTTATCAAGAATTTCTTTGATATTGGGTTTAAAATAAGAAGGCCCTTTAAGCACTTTACCGTCTTTGCGATAAATGGGTTTACCGTCTGCCCCTAGCTTACTCATATTACTACGTTGAATCTCGTCAAAAACCTCTTCTATTTTATATTGCATCCCATGTTCTAAAATCGTTCCGCATAAAATGTATAACATGTCACCCAGGGCATCTGCAACTTCGGTAAGATCATTGTTAGTGGCAGCTTCAAGATACTCTTCATTTTCTTCTTTCATCAGATTGAAGCGCAACAAATTC
Source organism: Leeuwenhoekiella polynyae (assembly GCF_004104075.1). GTDB lineage: Bacteria > Bacteroidota > Bacteroidia > Flavobacteriales > Flavobacteriaceae > Leeuwenhoekiella > Leeuwenhoekiella polynyae. Next base: position 141,571 of record NZ_QOVK01000003.1, read on the forward strand.
TTTTGCTCACCTAAATCTGCTTTGGGAGCTTCATTTATCCCAAGGCCAAATGCGTTATGGAATTCAGTTACTGCAGCTAATCGTTTTTTCATCGTATTTTTCTGTATTAAAGACTTAATTTTGAATAAAAATACATTAAAATGTTTACTACGGGTCAGTGGGTTTTTGCAGCAGTTTTCTTTATAGCTTTTGTGATCTTTATCTCAAGAAGTTACCGCAAAGACCGTAAACTTCACAAAAAAGAATATAAAGGATCTTTCTGGATCTTGATAGGCTTTCTCGTTTTTGTAGGGCTTTTATTTTTAATAAAAATTACTCTTAATAAATAATTGAATTCGCGCCAGCTTCTTTATAAGAATTTCTTATGGTATGCATTAAATTGTTAAATTAGCTCTTAAACCTGTTGCTAAATGAAAATATTAAAATACCTATTCTTCCTTTTGCTAATCGTTTTTATAGCAGGCGCTATCTATTTTGCCACAAAAGACGGTAGTTATGAAATTGAAGAATCAAAAATTATTAAAGCTCCTGTGAGCTTAGTTTTTGATAAGGTCAATGAATACAAAACTTGGGAAAAATGGGGCCCTTGGAAGGAAGAAGATCCTACAATGGTTTTCAATTATCCTGAAAACACAAGGGGTGAAGGCGCAAGTTATTCCTGGGATGGAAAAGAAACTGACGGCGCTATCAGGACCACATCCGTCATACCCAATCAGCGCATTGAGCAGGATATTACCTTTATAACACCTGGTGGCGAACGCACCGCAAACGTATACTGGCAGTTTGAAGAAGTTGAAGAAGGAACAAAAGTTACCTGGGGAATGCGCGGCGAACATCCATTAATGGATAAGGCCTATTTTACACTTAGCGGCTTTGACTTTGATGCCGAAATGAAAACCATGTATGAAAAAGGGTTGAGCAACTTGTCCAGAAGTGTTATAGAGGATATGGAAATTTTCTCGATAAGCGATGCTAAAATCACCCAATATAGCGGTGGATTCTATATGTACACCACGACCTCAACGTCTCTTGAAACTGCAGAAAATAAAGTAAAAGAATTAATCCCGCAGGTAAAACGCTTTATGAAAGGTAATAGCATTACCATTTCAGGCAAACCTTTAAGCATTTACAATGCTAAAGATGAAACCAATAATAGTGCGATTATTTCTAGCGGAATACCTACAACCTCTCGTATTGTTGTACCAGAAGACAGTTCTATTTTATGCGGGTTTATGCCTTCTTACACTGTAATAAAAACCACACTAACCGGAGACTTAAAAAACCTAAATGCTGCTTGGAAAAAAGCTGAGGCATTTAGGACTTCAAACAATTACCAACCAGCAGAAAACAGCAATCCTTTTGAGATTTATGTCATAGGAGCTGAAGACAATCCTAATCCGGCAGAATGGGTTACCGAACTATATTTACCCGTACAGGTAGAACAAATGACGCTCGAAAGTCTTTAAATTATTTTGAAATTTTTAAAAATGTAAAAGCTCGCTTCAAAAGTTTTGTAGTAGTTTTATACTAAGAAAAATACAATGAAAACCATTTACACATCATATCGCTCGCTAAAGGTCTTTAAGACCCCACCCGACTTGTTGTGTTATAACTCGTAAGAGTAGATATATTTTATAAAAACGCAAGTCTGGTAAATCACCAGACTTTTTTTATGCCTATACATCAATGAAAAAACTACTACAAACTTATCTTAATACTTTTAAAGGTTTATCCAGAGAAGTCTGGTGGCTTGCTTTAATTACTCTGGTCAACAGAGCCGGCGCGATGGTAATCCCATTCCTGTCGCTTTATCTAAGAGATGACCTGGGCTTTAGTTTAAGTAACGTGGGCTGGGTAATGACAAGCTTTGGTTTTGGATCTTTATTCGGTTCTTGGCTAGGTGGGATACTTTCAGATAAACTAGGTTACTACAAAACGATTTTAATAAGTTTACTTGCTACCGGAATTGGTTTTTTAGGTCTTCAGTTTATAAGCAGTTTCTGGGCGGTATGCTTAGGCTTTTTTGCCTTAATCGCTTTTGCCGATATGTCTAGACCTGCCTTTTTCGTTGCCTTGAGCGCTTACAGCAAGCCTGAGAATAAAACCCGCTCTTTAACGTTAATTCGTTTAGCAATAAACTTGGGATTTTCTGCAGGTCCTGCATTAGGTGGAATTATCATTGCCAGCATCGGCTATTATGGCCTTTTTTGGGCAGATGGGATTACGTGTATGTTAGCGGGAATTCTTTTAATACAGACATTAAATCCAAAGAAAGCGAAAGAAACCGATCAGGAAGAACGTATCGAAAATCCGTTATCGCCTTATAAAGACCGTCTTTATATACTTTTTCTTATTGCTCTGGCTTTGTTTGGGGTTGTATTTGTACAGTATTTTTCGACTGTTCCTGTTTTCTATAAAGAAGTTCGTTTTTTAACCGAATCTCAAATAGGGCTTTTACTAGGACTCAACGGCTTACTGATTTTTGTATTTGAAATGCCATTAATTGCATTTATGGAGCGTAAAGGATGGAATCAAATAGCAAATGTTATTAGTGGCTTTATCTTCACCGCATTGAGTTTCGGCTTTTTCTATTTAATGGGGTGGAATGGCTTTTTGGTCATCGGAATGATTGTTGTCACATTGGGTGAGATGATTGCTTTTCCCTTTGGCAATGCTTTTGCCTTACGTCGTGCTAAGCTAGGAAGACAAGGAGCTTATATGGGGTTATACAGCATGTCCTTTTCTTTGGCTCATATTTTTGGCCATAACAGCGGGATGCAACTCGTTAACGCTTTCGGTTATAACAAAACCTGGCTCGTAATGGTCGCAATCAGCTTAGCAGGTATTCTCTTGCTGCTCTATGTAAAAAAGAAAAGTCTAAAGATTAAAATTTAGATTTACCCAAATAGGTACTTATAAGCTCGTTGTAAATAGGCTTTATTTTTAGCAACTCGGTATTGGGAATTTCATAGAGTACATCGTAAGAAGTATAGCCTTGTTTCAGCAATTCTTCTAAGTAGAAATATGCAGTATTATAATCTTCATCTTGAGCAGAAAGATTGATAATGTCTAAATACGACTGATAATCATCAGTATGTAACATAGTCATTAGCACATTAGAAAAAATACGCTGATCGATAAGACCTACTCTATTTAAAGTAAGAAAGTCGTTTACCGTATAATCTAAATAACCCAGCATACGTTTTGCGACTTTCTGTTCTTTAGGTTTCAGGGAATTTTTAGCTGCTAGTTTAAAGTCATTGATTCTACTATCCCAATATCCTAAATTCTCAAAGTTAGCTAATGCGATGTCTTCTTCTAAAAAGTATGAGACATCATCCAGGAGCAAGACCTCTTCAAGATTACCTGATTTATTTTTCCGCTTTGCAGATTTATAAGCATCTGAACGTCTTAGCGAACGTTGCAAATCTCTTATAGGGCCTAGATCTACATTCCCCCTGTAATCACTTTTTATATCGGTAACCAAATCATAAGCAGTAAGATACTCTTCTTGTTCAATCAGATTTCTCGTGGTATTTAAATCAAACTTAGCATGTTTTTGCCAGATAGTGTCGGGCACCTCTAAATCAAGACGCTCAGCGTTGAGATGCGAAAGCCTGTTGATTAATGTTCCTAAAAATGCTGCGCTAGGCCAAGTATTCGTATCACTATATTCATATAAAGTATTATCACTATCAAAAGTGCGCATCATATCAAAATAATCTTCCATCTGATAGTAATTTGCAGAAGCTTCACCTACTACACCCATCACCGTATTTCTTTTAGATCGTTGCAAGTATTGATTGGCATAAAACACATCATCTACAAGAAGCAAATTTTTAGAACCGGTTATTATATAAGAAACAGCGCTAGCGACCTGAGCCCCACTTTTTAGTCCAGCCATATAGACCTCATTTTTATTTATGGCGACTTTTAAAAAAACATCTTTCATAATCTGCACAGCAATATTTGCATTTACATCAAGACTGTCTAAATCATTATACAACGGCTTATTGTTCGCAACAACTACAAAATCCTGACCATCTATACTTGAAACGAAAAGACGTGCCGCACGAGTACCTTCACCACTCGGATCAAAGACAAACAAAACTTTTTCAGGTCTATCTGTTGAATAATTTCTCGGTAAAAAAATTGAATAAGGAACATCGAGTGTATCGCTTGTAACTCTTGTCTCTGAAACAAGACCTCTTAATAAAGTTTCTTGACAAAATACCAGTGAAGAAGTAAGCAACAAAACGAACAATATAACTTTTTGCATAGGTTTTTATAAAAAATACTACAATAATTGTGCTACAATTTAGGCAATAAAAAAACTGCTTTGTATTAAAGCAGTTTTAAATATAAGGGTGAAAGAGTGTAATTTTTATGATTCTACACGTTGTGCGATTTGTTTAGGATTTTTCTTGAATAAGAATTTAGCAAACAATGAAACTACAAAAAGGTCTGCAGCTATTAGAAATATAATACGTGCTGCTTCTGTTGCCCAAAGATCAAAACCTCCAAAACCATATATTCCTGCTACAACTGCTATTATCAAAAAAGGAAGAGTAAATCGTTTCATCATAGTATTTTTTAAATTATTAACTGGTGTAAAAGTAGTCTGATAATCAGGGCTCTTATCCCAACAAAATCCTAATTACTATATTTTTAACGATAACAGTCTAAATATGTTAACGAGTTCAGAAAGTAAGCAGCTTTAAAGCAAACCAGTAAGGAATGAAAAGGAAACAGCTATGGACTTCAAGGCAAGGCTAGGAGCATTTAAATCTCGATTATCGAGTAAGATTTTAAAGCTTTTACGACTCAACTAAAGCACATGCGTAGTTGCTTAGATTACAGCTGCTATTTGTCATACAGTTTGTATCTTTACATCGCAAAAAAATTGGAATGAATACCGAAACCACTATAGCTCCTGTTCGCACCCCAAAACCTAAATGGTTGCGGGTTAAATTACCAACAGGAAAAAAATATACCGAATTAAGAAGTCTTGTAGATAAGTATGATTTACATACTATTTGTACTTCAGGAAGCTGCCCCAATATGGGAGAATGCTGGAGCGAGGGTACGGCTACATTTATGATCTTAGGAAATGTTTGCACCCGTTCTTGTGGATTTTGTGGCGTAAAGACGGGAAGACCCGACACTTTAGACTGGGAAGAACCTGAGAAAGTGGCGCGGTCTATTAAATTAATGGGGATTAAACATGCAGTAGTTACATCTGTAGATCGTGATGATCTTAAAGATATGGGTTCAATTATGTGGGCTGAAACGGTAAAAGCTATCAGACGTATGAATCCTGAAACTACACTTGAAACGCTTATTCCAGATTTTCAGGGAAATGAGCGCAATATAGATCGCATCGTTGAGGTTTCTCCAGAAGTGGTTTCTCACAATATGGAAACCGTTAAGCGTCTTACCCGCGAAGTGCGTATTCAAGCGCAATATGAGCGCAGTTTAAGTGTTTTAAAATATCTGAAACAGCAAGGCATCAGAAGAACAAAATCTGGAATTATGCTGGGTCTTGGCGAAACAGAAGAAGAAGTTCTTCAAACCATGCGTGACTTGAGAGATGCTGATGTAGATGTGGTAACCATAGGTCAATATCTACAACCTTCTAAAAAGCATTTGGAAGTTAAGCAGTTTATCACGCCAGATCAGTTTAAAAAATATGAGGTATTAGGCTTAGAAATGGGCTTCCGTCACGTTGAAAGCAGCGCATTGGTACGCTCCTCATACAAGGCTCAGAAACACATCAACTAGCACTTAATAAAATGGCTAAAATCAAAATCGGCATAAACGGTTTTGGACGCATAGGCAGAAGACTTTTTCGTCTTTTAGCTGAGCATCCTTCTATTGAAGTTGTAGCTGTTAATGACAAAGCAGATGGTGCAACTCTCGCACACCTTCTTAAATACGATAGTATACATGGTATTTTTAATGCCGAAGTAAATTTTGCAGAAGGTTTCTTAATCCTAAATAATTCCCGCATTAAATTGTATCAGGAAAGTGAGCCCCAAAACATCCCATGGAGTGATCACAAATTAGATCTTGTAGTTGAAGCGACAGGTAAATTCAAGACTTTTGATTCTTTAAAAGGGCATTTAGCCGCAGGAGCTTCAAAAGTTATTTTGAGTGTTCCTCCTGCAGATGATCGCATTAAAACCATTGTTATGGGTGTTAATGAAGATTTGATAACGGGTGATGAGCAAATCATTTCTAACGCGAGTTGCACCACTAATAATGCAGCTCCAATGATAAAAGTGGTTAAAGATCTCTGCGGAATTAAACAAGCCTATATTACTACCGTGCACTCCTATACCACAGACCAAAGCTTGCACGATCAACCACATCCTGACCTCAGAAGAGCTCGTGCTGCCGGTCAATCTATCGTACCCACTACAACGGGTGCTGCAAAAGCCTTAACTAAAATATTCCCAGATCTTGGTGATGTCATAGGAGGCTGTGGCATACGTGTACCAGTCCCTAATGGATCTCTTACTGATGTTACACTAAATGTAGAACGTGAAACTACAATTGAAGAAATCAACAATGCTTTTCAAAAAGCTTCAGAGGGATCTTTAAAAGGAATTCTTCAATATACTACCGTTCCTTTAGTTTCTATAGATATTGTAGGAAATGAACATTCGTGTATCGTTGACGGTCAAATGACTTCAGTGATCGGTAACTTGGTGAAACTCATAGGGTGGTATGATAATGAGACCGGTTACTCTTCAAGACTTATTGATCTTATTCTAAAAATATCTTAAATATTTCAATAGTTTTTTATCGTTATTTCAGCAAAGTGGCTATATTAGTAATTCAATGAAAACAATAATGCCGCTCGACAGAAAACTACTTGTCGTCTTTTTGCTTTTTTTTTCAGTCCTTGGTTTCAGTCAGAAATCAAGAAGAACTGAAAATGCACAAAATATGAAAATTGATTCATTGCTATTGAAGGGAGCTATGGCAATGGATCAAGCAAACTTTGATGAGGCGGTTAATAAATTTAAAGAAGCAGAATCTTTATCTCAGAAATCACAAAATAGCAGCAGCTTAGCCATCAGTAATCAGCTGTTGGGTAAAATTTATTTTGAACGCGGTGAAATTGAATTTGCAGGAAACTACATTTTAAATGCAATAAAGATTCACCAACAACTTCAAGAACTCAATAATCTTGGTCAAGACTATTTAATCTATAGTCAGATTCTCATAAAAACAGGGAATAGCGAAAATGCACTGCCCTTTCTTGAAAACGCAGAACTCATATTTTCAAATACAAGGGATGACGATTCCAGAACCTTACTTGCAACGACATATCTATACGAAGGGAACATATTACAAGAGCTTAGAAACGATCAGGAAGCATTGCTCAAGTATCAAGAAGCACTTTCTATTCTTCAAAAAGTCAAAACTAAAAACTACTATTTACTAGGACGGGTAAATCTGCAAGAAGGTCGGGTTAATTATAATCTAAATCAGTTTACAAAAAGTTTAGAGTTTGCAAACTATGCATATGATATAAGCCTTAGCAATAACCTCCCACAACTTGAAGTTGATGCCTTGGCTCTCCTGAGCAAGATCTATAATAAAATCCAAGATTATGAGAAGGCATACAACAATCTGGCTCTTTACAATCAGAAAAAACAAATCTACTTTGGTGAGCCCAATTCTGAAACTAAAAATGCCACCATTAGAAACGCGTTACTGTCAAGTATTAATCCTAGGGATTTTGACCCGGGCAAACGTGTACAAGCTAATAAAATAACAACGGTTCTTATAATTGCGCTCTTTACAATCCTTTGTTTATTAGCACTTTCCCTTTACAAAAACAACAACCTGAGAGCAAAAGCAAACGAGTTACTTCAAGCTAAAAATGCCGAATTAGTTATTGCTAAAGAAAATGCTGAAAAAGCTTCTGTTGTAAAAGCTCAATTCTTATCTACCATCACGCACGAGTTGCGTACTCCTATGTACGCCGTTACCGGACTTACCCATTTATTATTGAGTGAAAATCCTACTGAAGAACAAAAGAAACATCTTGACTCTCTTAAGTTTTCTGGAGAATATTTACTCTCACTCATCAATAACATACTCGACCTTAACAAGCTGGAAGCAGATAAAGTTGAAGTAGAACAGGCAACTTTCAACCTTCGTAAACGCGTAGATGATGTGCTATTTGCTTTAGAACGTTCTGCTGAAGAAAAAGGCAACAAACTGAATCTAGAATACGATAATGAAATTCCTGAGCAGATCATTGGAGATCCACTTATGATTTCTCAAATTCTTATAAACCTTATCGGAAACGGAAACAAATTCACCCGTGATGGCAATATATTTATAAGAATCAAACAATTAAGCCGCAACGAAACTCAAACCTACTTGCATTTTGAAGTAGAAGATACCGGCGAGGGAATTAGCAAGAAGAAGCAAAAAGATATCTTTCAGAATTTCACACAAGGCTCTGTACAGATCAATAGAAAGTTTGGAGGTACCGGGCTGGGACTATCTATTGTTAAGCGCCTTCTTACGTTGCAGAAAAGTAATATTGAACTGGAAAGCACCCTGGGAAAAGGGTCTAAATTCTTTTTTGACATTAAATACGGATTGGCAAAATCTAAAAATAACGAACCCGAAGAACGCGTGTACGAAATTGATTATGATGCCCTAAAAGGCAGAAAACTCCTGGTTGTTGAAGACAATAAGATCAACCAGATGATTACTCGTAAAATTCTTGAGAAAAACGAGATGGAATGCGAAGTAGCAGACAATGGTGAGATCGCGATAGAAAAAGTTCGTTTTGAGAATTTTGATCTGGTACTAATGGATATTCACATGCCCGGAATAAGCGGCATTGAAGCTACTCAAAAGATTAGAGAATTCAATAAAGATGTGCCTATTCTCGCACTAACAGCGGTAACAATCGATGAAAATATAGATGATTTTTATCTGGCAGGCTTTAACGATATTATCCCAAAACCATATAAGGTTGAAGAATTCTTCTTTAAGATACACAACGCTCTTAAGCGTAAAAACGTAATTCTTTAGACTTCTTTAGACTTCACAAAATCTTTGATTTTCTCATCAAAATCAGCTTGCTCATAGAGTAACTTAAAAGAAATTGGAATATAGTACAATGCTGCTTTTTTCAACTTCCCACGAAGACGCACGTAATCTTTCTCTGTAGTAATTATTATATTTTGCTGATCTAAATCCGCCAATTCAGCATCTGTAAAATTATGATGATCACCGAATTCAATATGGGTATACTTGACCTCTTTCTGATTGAGATAATCTAAAAATGGTTTGGGTTTTGCAATCCCGGTAACTACGGCCACTTCTTTCTCAAGCAATGTATTAAAAGATACTACTCCTGATTCTCTTCGCAAAGAATCGTAGGCTATTGCTGCAAAAAAGACCGGAGCTTCAGAATACGCTTTAATTCTATGTTTAATCTGCTGTTGCTGATCAAGGCTTAATTCCTCAGGACATTTAGTTACCACAATAATATCTGCCCGATCTGCACCAGCTCTTGATTCGCGTAAGTTTCCGGCAGGTAAAATCAAGTCTTTATAAAAAAGATCATTATAAGCGGTAAGCATAATCAACAATCCGGGTTTTACCTTTCTATGCTGAAAAACATCGTCTAAAACAATGACTTCTGGCTTAATACTTTTACTTCGTAAATTCAACACTCCTTCTACCCTACTTTCACAAACTGCGACTTGAACAGCTTTAAACTTTCGGGCAAATTGCAAAGGTTCATCACCCACTTCAGAAGCTAAAGAATCTGGTGTTACATCATAATATCCTTTTGTTACTCTTCCGTAGCCTCTACTTAAGGTTGCCAGCTTATGCGTATCCTTAAGTAAATTCAGAACATACTCGGTCATAGGCGATTTCCCGGTTCCTCCTACAGAAAGATTTCCTATTCCTATAACCGGGAAGTCATATTCCTGAGAATCAAAAATCTTCGTATTAAAAAAATAATTACGCAGACGTGTGACACCGTCATAGGGCACCGAAAAAGGCCAGAGTATTTTACGCAATTTTTTCACAGCACCGAAGGTATAATTTTTAGACTAAAGACCCACACGCAGAGTTTCAGACTAATGACTAAATAATAGCTCCTAATTTATTTCGGCTTTGCCTGATCAAGAATACTGGAACTTATAAAAAGGGGTGGTAAGACACGAGGCTTTAGTTAACTTTACAGCCTTAAAATTAATTTGTTTATGATCATTAAAGATATCATTTCAGCTCTCGAAGAGTTTGCCCCACTCGCTTATGCAGAAGATTTTGACAACGTAGGTTTACTTGTAGGAAGCAAAAGCACTGAAGTTAGCGGTGTCTTAGTGACACTCGACACGCTCGAAAACACAATTGATGAAGCTATTGCCAAAAACTGCAATCTGATCGTGAGTTTTCATCCCATAGTTTTTAGCGGACTCAAAAAAATTACGGGTAAAAATTATGTGGAGCGCGTAATACTTAAAGCCATTAAAAATGATATCGCGATCTATGCGATTCATACCGCTTTAGATAATATGCCGCACGGTGTAAGCAAAGGGATGTGTGATGCTTTGAATCTGGAAAACAGAAAAATTTTAATCCCTAGATCAAACGCAATAAAAAAACTAATTACTTATGTACCTAAAAATGAAGTCATCTCCGTACGAGAAGCTTTGTTTAAAGCCGGCGCAGGTAACATAGGAAACTATGAGCAATGCAGTTTTAGCACTAAAGGCAAAGGCACATTTAGGGGTAACGAAGAAAGCAACCCCACAATTGGTAATCGCCTGGAATTACATACAGAAAAAGAAGTTCAGCTTCATATTACGTTTGAAGCGCGTTTAGAATCAGCTGTTTTAAAAGCACTCTTCAACGCACATTCTTATGAGGAAGTCGCTTATGAAATCACAACCTTAGATAATCAGAATCAAAATATTGGGATGGGTATGATAGGCGAATTAACCACTCCTCTAGAAGAATTAGATTTCCTGAATGTGGTTAAAAAAGCTTTTAATGCAAAAGGGATTAGACATTCTGCTTTATGCAACAAGTCTGTTAAAAAAGTTGCTGTTTTAGGCGGAAGCGGGAGTTTTGCAATTAATGCTGCGCTTAGAGCCGGTGCCGATGCATTTATTACCGCAGACCTTAAATACCATCAGTTTTATCAAGCTGAAGATCAATTGATTCTTGCAGATATTGGCCACTATGAGAGTGAGCAATTCACAAAAAATATTTTGACCGACTTTCTTACGAAAAAATTTACTAATTTCGCAGTCGTTTTATCAGACGAAAACACCAATCCTATTAAGTATTTATAATATGGCAAAAAAGACCGAAGCAACTGTAGAAGAGAAACTCAGAGCATTATATGATTTGCAGCTGATACACTCTCGTGTTGATACCATACGCAACGTGCGTGGTGAGCTTCCTTTAGAAGTAGAAGATCTTGAAGATGAAGTTGCAGGATTAAATACCCGACTTGAAAAATTAGGAGGTGAGCTTAGCTTGATCGACGATCAGATAAAAGCTAAGAAAATTCTTATTGAAGACGCAAAAGCCGCTATCAAGAAATATACTGAGCAGCAAAAAAATGTGCGTAACAACAGAGAATACAACTCACTAAGTAAAGAAATCGAATTTCAGGAATTAGAAATTCAACTTGCTGAAAAGAACATCAGAGAATTTCGTGCTCAAATAGAGCAGAAAAACGAAGTTATCAATACTACTAAAGAACGTGTAGAAGAGCGCAAAAAGCACTTGAAACATAAGAAAGAAGAACTTGATGAGATCTTAGCAGAAACCGAAAAAGAAGAGCAAGCGCTTCTTGCAAAAGGAGAAAGCTACGAAGATCAAATCGATGAGCGCCTTGTTAAAGCCTACAAGCGTATTCGTTCTAACGTGCGTAACGGTCTTGCTGTTGTTGCAATAGAGCGTGGAGCTTCAGGAGGTTCTTTCTTCACAATCCCACCACAGGTTCAAGTTGAGATTGCCGGTCGTAAAAAGATCATCACAGATGAGCATAGTGGCCGTATTTTAGTTGACGAAGAGTTGGCTAAAGAAGAACAACAAAAAATGGAATCGATTTTCTCTAAGATCTAAGAAAGCCGTTTTTCGATATACAAAAGCTCCGTATCACGGAGCTTTTTTTTATACCCTATTTTTAGAGTTTAACAGGGTATTAGCAGAGCTGTACTGGTGATTCTCCTATATTAGTATCAAACTCAAACCTATGAGACTTTGCTCCCTTCTTATGCTTACTTTATTTATAACTACAAGTTGTAAAAACCCCGGCCCTTCTGCCGAAGACCAGAGAATGGCTCAATTAGAACCCGTACAAACCGAAGCCGTAGATGGCTACGAGAGAGCTTATTTTGCAAGCGGCTGCTTCTGGTGCGTAGAAGCTGTATTTGAAAGCGTAAAAGGGGTTAAAGAAGCTGTAAGCGGATATTCTGGAGGAACTCAAAGCAACCCAACTTACAAACAAGTGAGTTATGGCCAGACCAATCACGCCGAAGCCGTAGAAGTTTTTTACGATCCTAAAGTCGTTAGCTTTAGAAATTTGGTTCTGGTATTTTTTTGGCTCACAAGATCCAACGACCCTAAACCGCCAGGGCCCTGACCGCGGGCGCCAATACCGTTCTATTGCTTTTTATCAGAATGACGATCAGAAAAAAATCATAGAAGATATTATCTCCGAACTTAACGACACGGTTTATGACGGCGCAATTGTCACTCAGGTTTTACCCTTTCAAAAATTCTGGGAGGCGGAAGGCTACCATCAGAATTACGAGAAAAATCATCCTAACGATCCTTATATTCAGGGTGTATCACTACCCAGACTCAATCGGTTTAAAAAACAATTTCCAGAACTTTTAAAAGACAACGCACACTAATGAGAACTATCACCAATTTAGCTCTGTTTTTATTTGCCCTATCCTCTAACGCCCAAGAAGATTTTTTAAAGTATAAGTGGCGTAATCGCATCTTGGTCTTTTCTACTGCCAGCTTAGATAACGAAACTTTTACTGCACAGTGGGAAAAGTTTAAAAGTTCTCAGAAAAAGCTAGAAGATCGTAACATGCTGCTTTTTGTTTTAGCAAAAGGGCGTATTTATGACAAAGAATTAAAGGTGATGCATCACTATCATATCGCTCCACTGCGAAAGAAATATCAAATCCCACAGACTTTTAATGGAATAACCCTAATAGGAAAGGATGGTCTGGTTAAGCTTCAAAAACAGTTTGTAATAGAGCCTCAGCTTATTTTTGAAACTATAGATCAGATGCCGATGAGACAGCGTGAAATGCGTGAAAATCTCGACGATTAGTGCTTTCTCGCTTTCAATTCAAATAATAGAGGATACAACTTATTCTGCAATTCATAACCCGCTTCAGTCTCTTGCAGATCTGGTAAGATATTATAAGGCGAAGCATCATGCTCCTTTAGATATTCAATTCTTAAGCCTGCTTCGGCTAATGCTGATACTACAGCTCCCAAGCCGTGATTCCACGTATATTCTTTTGTTGTTATAGCTGAATCTTTTTCGGCATAGGTCCCAGTATTTTCTTCGTATATGAGTTCTTCTTGCATATAACCGTATCTCATTTCAGGTGGATTTTCTCGATAATCCCACATCCAAACGATTGGATGAAATTCTACGATATAAAATACGCCTCCGGGCTTTAAACAATTTTTAATCATTTTTGCCCAAGGTTTTAGATCTGGCAACCAACCTAGCACGCCATAACTTGTAAATACAATATCATAAGTTTGAGTGACTAATTCTGCAGTGTCTAAAACATTTCCGCAGATAAACTGAGCGTCAAAATTCAATTCAGCACTTAATTTCTTTGCAGTTTCAATAGCCACATCAGAAATATCTATACCGGTACAAATAGCTCCTCTTCTGCTCCAACTCAAAGTATCCTGACCAAAATGACACTGCAAATGCAATAAGGATTTCCCCTCAACATCAGGCAACGCATTCAACTCATAAGAATTCAAGCTGCTTTTACCGTTTTTAAAAGCTTCAACAGCGTAGAAGTCACTTGTAAGATGCGGTTTAACCTTTCGATTCCAAGTCTCCTTATTGATCTCGAAATAATCGTTCACTTCCATTTTACAAAACGTTTAACACCTAATCACGTCAGGCTAAAGTATTTTAATGGACAAAATAAGCAATATTAACCTACATCAAGCATAGTCTCTATCTCGATGTATACTTTTATAAAAAAGAAAATTACTATTACTATGAAAACTAATCAAGCATTATTGCAATCCTTTAAACTAGGAGATATTACATTAAAAAATCGTCTTGTTATGGCTCCTATGACCAGAAGTCGTGCAGAAAATTCTGAGAATGCTCCTACTGAAATGCATGTGGAATACTACACACAACGCGCCGGAGCCGGACTCATTATCACTGAAGGCTCACAGGTTTCTAAACGAGCAGTAGGATATATTCACACAGCTGGTATTCATTCTAAAACTCAAGTTGAAGGATGGAAAAAAGTAGTGGATGCTGTTCACAAAGAAGATGGGAAGATATTTATTCAGCTTTGGCACGTGGGACGCATATCGCATCCTGACTTCCATAATGGGGAAAAACCATTAGCTCCAAGTGCTGTAAACCCAAATGCAAAATCTTATACCCCAGAAGGTTTTAAAGACACGGTAGAACCTAAAGCGATGACGCTGCAGGAGATTGAAGAAACCCAACAAGAGTTTGTGAACGCAGCAAAAAATGCAGTTGAAGCAGGCTTTGATGGAGTAGAAATTCACAGTTCTAATGGCTATTTATTCCATCAGTTTTTTAATAAAAATGCAAATACCCGTACTGATGCGTATGGAGGAACTATTGAAAACCGCGTTCGCTTTTTCTTTGAAACTTTAGATAAAGTAAAAGAAGTTATACCTCAAAATAAAATTGGAGTTCGTCTGAACCCTTCATTAAATGATGTTTTTGGGATTAAAGCAACAGAAGAAACCATCCCAACCTTTGATCACATTATTGAACGTCTTAATAATTATGATTTAGCATACTTACACCTTTCAGAACCGTTTACTGATGTAAGCGAAATTGATTTTCTTGAAACAGAAATCGCAAAAAGATATCGCCCTAGATATAAAGGCAACTTGATGATCAATTCAGGCTTTACTCAAGAAACCGGTAATGCAGTTATTGAAGCCGGCAACGCCGACCTTGTAGCTTTCGGGAAGTTATATATCTCTAATCCCGATCTTGCCGAACGCTTTGCTATAAATGCTCCTACTGCAGAATGGGACGAGGATACGTTTTATACACAAGGCAAAAAAGGATACACCGATTACCCTACCTATCAGCAAGAAAAACAGAAAGTTGAATAGGCTAAAATTTTGTTATTTTGTTTAATCTTAACAATAGTCGAGTTGAACAAACTGTAATTTAGGGGTAAGTTATACTTACCCTTTTTTATGAGACATTATACTGATAAGGAAATAGAAGAATTACCATCCAGATATCGCGCACACTTTATAAACAGCTGCACGGGATTTAAATCTGCAAACTTGCTTGGTTCGGTCTCTAAAGACGGCATCAGTAATGTAGCAATTTTTAGTTCGGTAACACATTTAGGGAGTAACCCTCCACTTTTGGGTTTTGTGCTACGCCCAACTTCTGTTGAGCGCAATACCTATGATAACTTAGTAAAATCTGGCGTTTTCACAGTAAATCACGTGAATCAAAATTTCATAAAAGAAGCACATAAAACTTCAGCTAAATACGAAGGGAATGTTTCAGAATTTGACAAGACCCTTTTAACTGAAGAATTTTTAGATGATTTTAAAGCTCCATACGTAAAGCAAAGCCGTATAAAAATGGGGTGTGAATTTGTCAATGAATATTTTATCAAAGAAAATGATTGTAATTTTATAATAGGCAAGATCAAGCATATTTATGTAGACGATCACATACAGGCAGATGATGGTTGGCTAAACCTTGAGCGTGCTCAGACGGTTTGCATAGATGGCCTTGATGGGTATGCCCTCCCTCAAATATTGAATCGTTTTACCTATGCAAAGCCAAATGAGGCTGTGCATTCAATTAGAGATCTTGGCTCATAAAAAAGTAAATCTTCCTCAAAAAATATGCTTAACCTGTGAAAAGCCTTTTACCTGGCGAAAGAAATGGGAAAAGAAATGGCAAGACGTAACCTACTGTAGCGAGCGCTGCAGACGTAATAAAAAGACTTTATAAATGAATTTAGTTTGGTTTAGAAATGATTTAAGAACCCAAGACAATCATAGTTTAAATCAGGCATTAGTAGATGCTAAAAATGTTCTGGCGGTTTATTGTTTTGACCCGAAACAGTTTAAAAAAAATCGTTTTGGATTTAAAAAAACAGAACGATTTAGAGCGCGATTTTTAATCGAAACCATTCAAGAATTAAAAGATAATCTGGCGGAATTAAACATTCCGCTTTTTGTATTTTGTAATCAGCCTGAAAAAATACTCCCGCAATTCATAAGCGATCAAAACATAAAAAAAGTCTTTCTTCAAAAAGAATGGACATTTGAGGAAAAAAAAGTTTCAGATTCGGTTAAAAAGCTCTCCAATCCTGATATTGAATTCACAGAAACATTTGATCAGTTTTTAATTCATCCGGAAGATCTTCCGTATGATAGCTTTGCTGCTATTCCTCAGGTTTTTACGCAGTGGCGTAAAAAGTGTGAAAAACAAGCAAGCATCAGAGGTCTCGTAAAACCCAGAAAATTTTCCGAAGAAAATCTAATCGACACACAGACTACAATTCCAACACTTACTGACCTAGGGCTTGAAGAGTTTAAACAAGATGACCGCTCTGCTTTTCCATTTAAAGGTGGAGAAAATCAGGCATTACAAAGAATTAAATCGTATTTCTGGGATTCTAAAAAACTACAGGTTTATAAAAAAACCCGTAACGGACTTCTGGGTAACGATTACAGCTCTAAGCTTTCGGCTTGGCTGGCAAATGGGAGTTTATCCCCACGAACCGTCTATTGGCTGGTAAAAGAATTTGAGAAAAATCAGGTGAAAAATGAAAGCACCTATTGGTTGATTTTTGAACTTTTCTGGCGTGATTATTTTAAATACATTTCTCTAAAACACGGAGCTAAAATCTTTTATCTAGGGGGGATTCTAGACAAAAAATACGATTGGAAACAAGATGAAGAATCGCGTAAAGCTTGGATAAACGGCACTACAAAATATGATTTTGTAAATGCAAATATGCAAGAAATCGCAGCTACAGGTTGGATGAGCAACCGCGGCAGACAAAATGTGGCGAGTTTTTGGTCTAAAGAATTACAGCAAGATTGGCGCGTAGGCGCAGCCTATTTTGAGAGTATGCTCATAGATTATGATGTACACAGCAATTACGGCAATTGGATGTATAATAGCGGTGTAGGTAATGATCCACGAGATCGTAAATTCAATATAAAAAGTCAGGCGGAACGCTATGACGGCGACGGGAAATACCGCAGAGTCTGGCTTCAAAAATCATTGTTTGATTAAACTATTACCTGTGAAAAAACTCCGTTTAATTCTTGGCGATCAGCTCAATCACAAACATTCTTGGTTTGATGAGACTGACAAGGAAGTGATTTATTTTATAGCTGAAATGCGTCAGGAAACAGATTATGTCGTACATCATATTCAAAAAGTGATCGCCTTTTTTGAAGCTATGCGAAATTTTGCAGATTGGTTAGAAGAACGGGGGCATTTTGTGATTTATTACGACTTGAGTCATCCCGATAACAAACACGAATTATCTAAAAATCTGAATCAATTAATCAAAGCGCATCAAGTAGATAAATTTGAATATCAGCTCCCTGATGAGTTTCGGTTAGATCAACAACTCAAAGAGTTTTGCAAAACGTCAAACATTAAAACTGAAGCACACGACACAGAACATTTTCTAACCAGTCGCTCTGATCTGGAGAGCTTTTTTAAAGGAAAGAAAACCTATACGATGGAATATTTCTACCGCGATATGCGTAAGAAATATTCCATCATGATGTTAACAGAAAAAGATCCTGAAGGTGGTAAATGGAACTTTGACCAGAGTAATCGCAAAAAATGGAACGGCAAACCCGAGATTCCACACGAACGCGGTTTTAGAAAAGATGTTTCAAATACGCTAAAACGCATAAAAGATGCAGGCATAAAAACGATGGGAGCGGTTGATGAAATTTCATTCAACTGGCCTACTTCGCGAACAGACTCTTTGAGCGTGCTCAACTATTTCTGTGAAAATTTATTGGTTCATTTTGGTGACTATCAAGATGCGATGGACCCTGATCAGGTGTATTTGTTTCACAGCAGATTGAGTTTTGCGATGAACAGTAAAATGCTGCATCCCCTCGAAGTCATTAAAAAAGTAATTGAATACTGGCGTGAAAATAAAAACCAGATAGACATCAGTCAGGTTGAAGGCTTTGTGCGTCAAATATTAGGTTGGCGCGAATATATGCGCGGGATGTATTGGATGAAAATGCCCGAATACCGAACTACCAATAAGCTAGAAAACCACAATAAACTACCTGATTTTTATTGGACAGGAGAGACAAAAATGAACTGTCTGCATCACGCTATTAAACAAAGTTTAGATCACGCATATGCACATCACATACAGCGGTTGATGGTTACCGGGAATTATGCACTGCTTACACAAACAAACCCTGATGAAGTTGATGAGTGGTATTTGGGCATTTACATAGATGCAATAGAATGGGTTGAAATAACCAATACCCGTGGTATGAGTCAATTTGCAGATGGTGGTCTCGTAGCTACAAAACCCTATGTTTCCAGTGGAAGCTACATCAACAAAATGAGTAATTATTGCAAATCTTGTGAGTATAGCGTTTCTAAAAAAACAGGTGATAATGCGTGCCCTTTCAACAGTTTATATTGGAATTTCTTGTTTGAAAAGCGAGAACATTTTAAAAATAACCAGCGCATGAATATGATGATGAATCTTTTAAATAAAAAAGACCCTGACGATTTAGAAAAACTTGTTAATCGCGCTCAGGAAATCATAAAGAATCCACAAAACTTCTAACCGACGCGTTAATTCACTGTTAATCAAAATTCAAGTTACTTACTATCTTACTACATTTAAATCACTAACCAATATCATTATTATTATGAAAGATATTATTTGGCTTATTGTAGTGATTCTATTAATCGGTTGGCTCGTGGGGTATTTTGGCTTCGCTGAGTCTGTAGGAAGTTTAATCCACATCCTGCTTGTACTTGCTGTAATTGCAATTCTCTACAAATTAGCTACAGGTCGCCGACTATAACAACCAAAAATTACTAACCTTTAAAAACTTGAATTATGAAACGTATTTTTTTATTCTTATTCCTAGCTGGAATTATGGGCACAACTTTACAAAGTTGTCGGGAATCAACCGGAGATAAAATTGAGGACGCAGCAGATGACATTGGTGATGCTGCAGAAGATGCTGTAGATTAATCACTACTGCATTTACAAGCTGAAAGCCGTACTTTTTAAGTAGGGCTTTTTTTATTGCCAATCGTTTAACAACTTAACGTTAACAAGGGTTAAACCCTTTCTCTAATCCTTAATTGATGGTTAACTTTAAACTAAAACAAATAATATGAGCACCACAACTTTAAATAAACCAATTACAAACCTTCAAGGAACTTGGGAACTTTCTAACGGTCATAAAATGCCTTATCTGGGGCTAGGCGTCTGGAAGGCAGAGGACGGTGAAGAAGTGATACATGCTGTAAAATGGGCACTTGAGGCCGGTTACAGACATATAGATACCGCAAAAGCTTATGAAAATGAGGAAGGCGTAGGAAAAGGGATCAAAAAAAGTGGTATTCCCAGAGAGGAATTATTCTTAACCAGTAAATTATGGAACAGCGATCAAGGTTATGAAAGTACATTAGAAGCTTTTGACAAAACCCTAAAACGTCTGGATACTGATTACTTAGACCTATACCTCATTCACTGGCCGGTAGAAGGTAAATACAAAGACACTTGGAGAGCTCTGGAAAAACTCTATAAAGACGGAAAGATCAAAGCTATTGGAGTAAGTAATTTTTTAGAGCATCAGCTTAGAGATTTAATGCAAGATGCAGAGATTAACCCCATGGTAGATCAGTTAGAATTTCATCCGTGGTTAGTACAAAAAGACCTGCAAGATTTCTGTGCAACTCACAATATTCAATACGAAGCCTGGTCTCCGCTTATGCAAGGAAAAGCTTTCAAAAATGAAACTTTGAAACAATTGGGTGAAAAGTATAGCAAATCACCAGCGCATATTGTTTTGAGATGGGATTTACAAAATGGCGTTGTGACTATACCAAAATCCACTTCAAAAGATCACATAATCAGCAATGCTGAAATATTTGATTTTGAATTGAGCGATGAAGATATGCAAACCATAAACGCATTAGATAAACACGAGCGTATAGGTCCTGACCCTGATAATTTTGACTTTTAAAAGAGCCTGAATTATAATCTATTAATAAACCCGCTTAACAGCGGGTTTATTGGTTTATATAAATTTCTGATTTTACAAAATGGGGCTTTAAATGACCATTGCGGCATAATTTCAGCTTAAATTCTTCTCGTAGCCTAAAGAGTCTTTGTAGTTTTGCCGGCAAATTGATTTTAGAGTTATGTGGAATTTAGAAGGTAAAACAGCATTAATTACAGGAGGGACTAAAGGAATAGGTCGTGCAACAGTTTTAGAATTTGCAAAACTGGGTGCTAAAGTAATCTTTACCGCACGTGACGGTAATGCTGTCACAGCATTTCAGCAGGAATTGGGAGAAGCAGGCTATATCGCTTCAGGAATGGCAGGTGATGTAACTTCTGAAGATGATCAGGATAATCTAACCGATTTTGTTTTTCAGCGCTCTGGTTCTTTAGATATTCTCGTCAACAATGCCGGAACAAATATTCGCAAAGAAGCGGCACACTACGAACCTGAAGAATATCAAAAAATTCTGGACACCAATCTTATTGCTCCTTTTGAATTGACCCGTAAATTTTTCGCTTTGCTTAAAAGATCTGGTAAAGCTTCTGTTATCAATGTGGCTTCCGTTGCTGCAAGTCAGGATGTAAAAAGCGGCGCGCCTTATGCGATGGCAAAAGCCGGACTTTTACAACAAACCCGAAGTTTAGCTTCTGAGTGGGCTGAAAAAAATATTCGAGTTAATGCAGTTTCCCCCTGGTATACCGAAACACCACTTGTAAAACCAGTTATGGAGCAGGAAGAGCGTTATGCTAAAATCATAGAACGTACGCCACTTAAACGCTTTGCACAACCGGAAGAATTAGCAAGCACAATCGCATTTTTAGCAATGGATAAAGCTTCATACATAACCGGTCAAAACCTGATTGTAGATGGTGGTTTAAGTGCAAATGCTCTCTAACCCGAATTAAATTTTATACCGAATTATTTGTAGCCCTGTGCCTGCAAATCAAAAAGCTCTGCATACAATTTAGAGTTCTGCATCAATTCGTCATGGGTTCCCAATTCTAAAATTTTACCAGCTTTAAGAACCAGAATACGATCGGCCATACGCACCGTACTGAAGCGATGCGAAATAATGATGCTGGTTTTGCCTTTGGTAAGATCTATAAAACGTTCAAAAACTTCATATTCTGCCTTTGCATCTAATGCAGATGTAGGTTCGTCAAGAACCATAACCATTGCATCTTTCATATACGCACGAGCTAAAGCCACTTTTTGCCACTGTCCTCCAGAAAGTTCCTGCCCGTTTTTAAAGCGTTTTCCCAGTTGGGTATCATAGCCTTCCTGTAAATCACCTATCACTTCATTAGCCAGACTCAACTGTGCTGCATTTGTAATGCGCTTATCATCCTGTACAGCGGCGATGTCACCCACCGCAATATTTTCGCGCAGCGTGAATTCATATCTGAAGAAATCCTGAAAAATAACGCCAAACATCTTTTGAAAATCAGCTTTATTGTACTGATTGATGTTGACACCATCCAGTAAAATAGCGCCTTGTGTAGGTTCATAAAATCGAAGCATCAATTTGATCAGGGTGGTTTTACCGGCACCATTCTGACCTACAAAAGCCATTTTCTCTCCGGCTTTCAAAGTAAAACTCACCCCTTTCAATACTTCATGATCGCTTCCGGGGTATGCAAAATGAACGTCTTTCAGCTCAAAACCGGTATGAATTACTTCAGGAAGTGGCAGAAATTCCCGGTTTTCATCAGGTATTTCAAGATCTATAAAGTCAAAATAATCTTTAAGGTATAGAGCACTTTGTGTAATTCTTGTAAAGTTTGTAAAAAAGGTTTGCAAACTATTCCTTAGACGGTTAAAAGAAGCCGAAAGAAACGTCAATTCACCTATAGTAATCTCACCATCTAATACACTTTTAATTATTACCAGATAAGCCGCATAATAACAAACCACGCCCAGCACATTAAAAATAGCACTGTAGATACTGCGTTTTACGGTTAACTTTTTATTGATGTGGTAATACCGCTCGCTTAAGGTCTTAAAACGCTTGGCAATAAAATCTGTGAGACCAAAGAGTTTGATCTCTTTAGCAGTCTTATCATTTGCACCTATATATCTTAGGTAATCCAGTTCACGACGCTCTGTAGTCCAACTGCGAGATAATGAATATTGTTGCCCGCTAAACCGAATCTCATTGATAAAAAGCGGGATGATACTCAAGGCTAACAATACGATGAGCAGTGGCTGAAAGTAAATGAGACCCGCGATTAAGGTACTTATAGATATTAAACTTTGCGCCTGTGCCAGCGACATACTCATCAGACCTACACGGCCTTGAGTTTGTTGTCGCGCACGCTCTAATTTATCGTAAAACTCGGAGTCCTCCAGCTGACTCATATCTATTTTGCTGGTTTTACGAATCATCGTTTCTGAAGAAATAATGTTGTATTTATCACCAAGAAGACCGTCTGTGATTGCAATAACTCGGTTTATAATATCAGCAAAAACGGTAATAGCAAACTCGAGCAAGACGTAATTCCATAATTGACCATAGTCTGCCTGAGGAGCTGCCACTTCAGCTATAATTTCATCAATAATGAGTTTTCCTACCCATAAAATAACTACCGGCGAAAATGCATTCACCAGCCTGCATACCAAGTTAATGGTAAACAGCAACGGACTAACGCTCCATATTTCTTTAAAAAATCGAGGAATATAACGCAGCGCCTGAAACGAAGCACGTACGTTTGTTTTTTTAGTATCTGAGATACTTTCTAAACTTCTTGGCATAGAGCAAAGATACAGCGAAGCGCTTTGGGTAAACGCTAAAAGATCTGCTAAATTCTATTACAATGTACAATCACAATATGCATCATTACCCTTACCTAACCGGTATGTCAAAGTAATACCTACAAAAGTATACCAGTCATTATTAGAAAAATCGGGTAATTTATTGGGAGCTAACTGTGCATGATCGGGATGACTCCCATCAAGATTGTCTGTCATTGTATAGCGCGGAGAAAGTTCAAGACCTAACATAAAATTACTCCCAACGAAAGTTTTAAAACCTAAACCAAAAGGAACCACCATACGCGTTCTGGTTCCATATTTTTCTGCTAATACATCTTCAAAACCAGCAGAAATGGGATAATATAATTCGTCATTATAAACAGCTCCTAAACCTGCATGAATATAAACAGCTATCGGATTTTGAGCATTCTTAAAAAATGAGAACGGCACATACTCAAAACCTAAAGAAGCTTCAATACTTGTATTTTCAAAAGAATAGTATAAAGAGTTATTGCGCCCATTACCTCGATATCCATCGGCTGCATCCCGGTCGTTATCATAAAGCGTAAAAAAAGTCACAGTTCCTCTGAGACTTAGCTTTTCGTTAAAATTCATCTTCCCTATTAAACCTAAAGTAGCTCTATTAGGGGCCACAAATTTCTTTTCTCCTAGTTCTCCATAATAATTGACACCACCTAAATAGAGACCGAGATCATAAGTTTTCTTTTGTGCTTTTAACGTGTTTACAGTAATAATTGTTATTAGAATTACAAATACCTTAGCTTTCATCAGTAGAGTTTTAAAGTGGGCGTACTTGACTTACAATAAGATTTGGGGTTGTATTGTATATTTATAAAACTTAAAAAAGTTTATAATAGTATTCTTACATTTCAAAACATTACTATTTTTAGTTTTAAAGCTATAACAAATTACTTAAATGTCTAACACAGGGTTAATTATAGAAGAGAGAAGCAGAGATATAGGAGATTTTCTGGTAGGAAGACTGCTGCCTTTTAGAAAAAAAAGAATGGTAGGACCTTTTATCTTTATAGATCATATGGGACCTGATCAACTAGGACCGAATGATTATATGGATGTGGATCAGCATCCACACATAGGGCTTTCAACGTTAACCTATCTGCTAGAAGGCGAACTCATACACGAAGACAGCATCGGCACCTATCAACGTATCAAGCCGGGTTCTGTCAACTGGATGGTTGCCGGTAAAGGCGTTACCCATACAGAGCGTACTCCTAATGATTTTAGAAACGGAAATACGTTTACAATGCACGGTTACCAGATTTGGGTTGCACTGCCTAAAATGCTGGAATTTACAGAACCTGCTTTTCACCATATTGACGCTGAAGTATTACCGCAATGGAGAGAGAATAATGCTCACTACAAACTCATAGCCGGTAAGGGTTATGGTAAAATAAGCCCCGTACCGGTTCACTCCGATTTATTTATGATCGAAATTATTGCTGAAGAAGACCACAAACTCGACATTGAAGACAATTTGTTTGGAGAAGTGGGAGTTACTATCGTTTCAGGAGCTGTTGAAGCCTGTGGCGAAATTATCAAAGAAGGCAATATGCTGGTTAGTAAAACCAATGAAGTATGCAAGCTTAAAATTTTAAAAGGCGCTCACATTTTTCTTTTCGGCGGAAAACCTTTTGAAGAAGAACGCCACATTTACTGGAATTTTGTTGCAACTTCTAAAGCACGCTTAGAAGAAGCCAAAACACAATGGAAAAATCATGAGTTTCCTAAAGTTGAAGGTGATGACACCTATGTACCGCTACCTTCTTAAGCTTTTGAAGCCTGAATTTTATAGGACTTACGTTTATTCAAGTAAAACAGCACTAAAATTAAACTGCACAGCGCACTACAAAACAAGATGTATAATAAGGGAGCGACACTTTCAGTGACGAGTTGAGCTACAAGAATACTTGCCAAAGAACCAAATATCATGCCTATACTACCTACCAATGCAGAAGCGCTACCCGCTTGTTTGGTAAAGGGATCTAAAGAAAGTGCCGTAACATTAGGGTTTTGAAAACCTACTAGAAACAACATCACGAACAAAAAGGGATAAACTACCCAAAACTGTAGCGCAAGAAAGCTAATAGCAATACCGCCGGTCGTGAGTACAGACAACGCCAAACAGGTCGCGACTGTTATTTGCAATAATGAAAAACGCTTCAATGCGAGGCGATTAATCTGACTCCCTAAAATAAGTCCTAAAGCATTACTCCCAAAAACCCATCCAAATTGCTGCTCGCTCAGACCAAAAAATTCAATAAAAATAAAAGGAGCACTACTTACATAACTCAACAAACAAGCCATTGTAAAACCTCTGGTCATGGCAAAAATGAAAAATTCTCTATTCTTTAAAATGGAAATATATTCTGTAACGATTTTTACGGGTCTTAAACTCGTAGTGCGGTTAGGAGCTGCACTTTCAGGCAGAATATACGTAATTAACAACAACATTAGAATTGCAAAACCAGCCAGAATGTAGAAAACAGCCTGCCAATCAAAAGCGCCTATAACCAAGCCACCTACAGTGGGAGCTATAATAGGTGCAACTCCCATGATAAGCATTAAAGTAGAAAGCACATCTGCAACCTGTTTCTTTTCAAACAGGTCCCGCACAATAGCTTTTGAAGCCACCATCCCTGCACAACCACCCAATGCCATAAAAAACCGGGCACCTATCAAAACGTTCAAATTCCAGCTAAAAGCACATAAAAGCGCTGTAACAGTATAGAGCATTAACCCGCCAATTAGTGGCCTGCGTCTCCCAAAACGATCCATCAAAGGACCGTAGGCTAGTTGCCCCAAAGCAATACCTATAAGGTAACTTGTTAAGGTTAGACCTACTTTACTAATATCTACACCAAAATCATCTGCTACATTTCCGAAGCCGGGTAAATACATATCTATAGAAAATGGACCTATAGCTATGAGGGTTCCTAAAATGAGTACTATGAGATTGCGGGAAGAAGTTGTAAAACGTTTTGCCATATTTTATTCCTAAAATGCAAAATTAGCCTTTGTTATAGAGAAACTAGGACACTAACATGTTATTAAAATTGTAAATCAAAGACAGACTTTCCTAAGACAACGATGTAGTTTTGAGAGCTAAAAAAAGGGAGCTTAAAGCTCCCTTTTTTATTATTTTCTAAATTCGATTAAACGAGTTTTCTGAAAAATTTTTCGAATTACGTTCTAAAGGAGGTGATGAAGAAGTCACATCTTCTAGCACAAGATATTCGTCACTTTCTTTAAATTTCTCCAGAAGTTCATAATTGACGTGGATAGGAATATGCAAACCAGGATATTTCAAAGCATACATATCTCCTTTTCTACCTACTAACTCTAACTTAATTGGTGTTTCCATAAACAAAAGGTTTAATTAATAGTTTAAAAGATTCTGAGCAAAAAAAATGCCACCAAACCAAAACAAAATATCAAGCCTCTTCTATACTGCCAATTTTTCAGATAAAATTTAAATTATAATTGCATAGGAACTTCCATTAGAAGAACAGATGCATCTTCTGAAGCTTTTAATTTTATAGAATCGGTATTTAAAACCCCCAGACCGTCTCTTCGCTCCAAGACATGATTTCCGGCTGTAATGCTTCCTTCTAAAACAAAAACATAGAGCCCGTTACCCTTCTTATTAAAAGTATACTCCAGCTCTTTGCCAGCTTCTAAATCAGTAAGATTAAACCAGGCATCCTGATAAACCCATACTCCTTCATCCTTCTTATTTGGAGAAAGCACTTGTTGCAATTTGTTTTTTCGGTCTGCTTTATTAAGCGTTATCTGGTCATAGCGCGGCTCAACGTTTTGTTTATTAGGAATAACCCAGATCTGAAGAAATTTCACTTCTTCATCTTTATTCTTATTATACTCAGAATGTTGTACTCCGGTACCGGCACTCATCACCTGGATATCACCTTCTTTAATAACCGTAGTATTTCCCATGCTGTCTTTGTGCTCCAAATCACCGGAAAGCGGTATCGAAATGATTTCCATATTTTGATGCGGATGTGTACCAAAACCCATCCCGCCACTAACCTGATCGTCGTTCAAAACGCGTAAAACACCAAAGTTCATACGCTCAGGATTGTAATAATTAGCAAAACTAAAACTGTGTTTACTGTGTAACCATCCGTGGTTTGCATCACCGCGGGTATCTGCTTTATGAAGTATTGTTTGCATATCTTTTTATTTAAAAAAACAGAATTTTATAATTCTTAAAAGCCTGTTTATTTTCACGGGAGTAGTCGTTAGAAGCGTCTTTAAATTACGGAATGTGTAGAGTTGGTGTAGCGTTAAATTTAAAATAAGCGACCTTATACAAAACATGCTAACTAAAAGCTTTGTACTTTTAATACTCAAAAACTCTTTTTAAATGAAAAAAACGCTACTCACCTTACTTGCGCTGATGGCACTTGTGGCATGTAAAAATGAATCAAAAACAGAAACTATAGAATCATCTGTAGAACCCGTTAAACTTGACCGCACTTCCGAGGAGGAGATCGCTTATAAGATCGCTCAGGCAACTGGTATCGAAAATTGGGATGATGTAGCTGAAGTACAATTCACATTTAATGTAGATCGTGGTGACAGTCATTTTGCCCGCAGTTGGAAATGGAATCCAAAATCTGATGACGTTACAATGATGAGTGAGCAAGATACAGTTGCTTATAACCGTAAAAACGTAGACAGCCTTGCTATGAATGCTGATAAGGGATTTATAAATGATTCCTTCTGGCTACTGGCTCCTATGCATTTAGTCTGGGATGAAGGAACAGTGCTTACGGTTCAAGATACCGCTACTGCGCCTATGAGCGAACAAAAAATGAGTAAGATCACGTTGACATATGATGGCGATGGTGGATATACGCCGGGTGATGCTTATGACTTTTTCTACGATGATGATTACAGAGTAAAAGAATGGATTTACCGCCGCGGAAACGTTTCTGAATATTCTATGGTAACAACCTGGGAAGGATATGAGGATTATAATGGAATAGAGATCGCTTCTGACCACAAAGCTCCTGAAGACGCTGTGCATTTATACTTTACAGACATCGTAGTAAAAACAGAAGAAGACTAGATTTCTTTTTTTTTCAGAATACAAAGCTCATCTCATTGATGGGCTTTTTTTAGTTTCGTTTTAAACCTAAAGCAATGATACCCGCGATGAGTGTAAAGCTCAACAGGGCTATAAAACTTCCTTTTAAACTGAACGTTTCTGCTAAAAAACCTAAAAAAACAGGACCTAACAGTAAGCCTACAAAACCGGTTCCTGCTATAAAACTGATACCTTCTGAAGCTTGTATACCTTTTAAATTTCCGCTGTATCGAAATAGTTCAGGAACCACGATAGACAACCCAATTCCTACAAGTCCAAATCCTGCTAACACGATCATTGTTGTTTCGGTTAAAACCAATCCAAAACCTAAGGTCGCCACAAAACATCCCACAATCATAATAAAACGTGAACCAAATCGTGCGCTTATTGCATCACCAAAAAAGCGACCCAGCGCCATGGTTCCATTAAAAATTGTATATCCTAAACCCACCAGAGTTGCGGCCGCAAGGGATACTTTTTCCAGGTATAATGCGCTCCAGTCAACGATTGCTCCTTCTGCTGCCATCACCAGGAATCCAATCAAAGCCAAACCAATAAGCGGTCTTAAATTGCGTAACTTCAGACTGCCTTCGCTTTCTGCTTCTGTGGTTTTTAGATGCAAATAATTACTGCACAAAATCAGGTTGGCAAAAATCAATAGCAAACTTACGCTAGCCATATGCTGCCAAGGGATCGCCAAATACGGAATCAGCAGGCTTCCTATTCCTGCACCTAACATTCCGCCTAAACTGAAAAAGCCATGAGAAACAGACATAAAATGAACCTCATCGCGTTTTTCTATTTCGGTAACTAAGGTATTTATCGTGACATCAAGTAATCCTGAAAATAAGCCCACCACAAAAAGACTGGCGCATAAAAAAAAATAAGTTTCTACTAAAAATGGACCTAAAAAAACACTACAAAATCCCAGTATAGCGATAAGTGCTGTTTTCCCCACACCTAAAAACTGAATGATTTTGGGTACAAAGGGAATCATACTCAAGGTTCCTAAAGCCATAAAAAACACGGCAAACCCAAGTTCTCCTTCACTAATTGCCAGTTTTGATGTGATCTCTGGTATATAAATCGCCCAGGTCCCAAAAATAATATTGAGCGTGGCGAATAAAAAAACCGGAGTAAAGTAGCGCAAATCGCTAAAGACTAAACGTAGAGCTTTCATGAACTATAGGAGTTATCAACTGCCAAATTACCAAAAATCTGCGTTTAATAGCATATAACAATCCACATATAAACAAACGCTTGATTTGATCACTGAAACCTTAGCGCTAAGTTTGCCTCACGCTTAACGATGTGTTATTTTTACAAACTATGCTAGAAACAGAAAAAAAACACTATCAAAACACCTTAAGCTTTGCTAAACAAGCCGATGCAGCAGATCCTTTAGCACGCTTTCGCGAAAAGTTTAACCTTCCTAAGGACGAAAACGGTAACAACCTCATTTATTTATGCGGAAACTCTCTAGGCTTACAACCTAAAAAAGCTAGAGAATATGTTGCTGAAGAACTCAACAATTGGGCAGAGTTAGCCGTAGAAGGGCATTTTAAAGCTAAAACTCCGTGGACGACGTATCACGAAATTCTTGCTAAACCTATGGCAGATATCGTAGGCGCAAAACCTGGTGAAGTGGTCATTATGAATACCCTTTCTACAAATCTGCATTTGATGATGGTTTCATTTTACAGACCTACTGCAAAACGTCATAAAATAGTGATAGAAAGTGATGCATTTCCTTCAGACAGTTATGCTGTTAAATCTCAGATTAAAGAGAAAGGTTACAATCCTGATGATTCTCTAGTGTTGTGGAAACCCAGACCGGGAGAAGATCTCTGCCGTTTTGATGATCTTGAAGCTTTGATGCAACAACATGGCGAGGAAATTGCGCTGGTGATGATCGGTAATTCTAACTACTATACCGGGCAAAAATATCCTATAAAAGAAATAACACAATTAGGTCATCAATACGGTTGTAAAGTAGGTTTTGATCTGGCGCACGGCGTAGGTAATATAGATGCAGATTTGCACGATAACGGTCCTGATTTTGCCGTGTGGTGCACGTATAAGTATTTAAACAGTGGCCCGGGAGCACTAGGGGGTTGTTTTGTACACGAGCGTCATGCCAACAATAATGACATTCCACGTTTTACAGGCTGGTGGGGACACAAAATGGAAAGCCGATTTAATATGCGTGTAGACTTTGATCCTATTGAAGGTGCAGAAGGCTGGCAGCTTAGTAACCCGCCAATCCTTTCTATGGCTCCTATACGTGCTTCGCTTGAAATTTTTGAAGAAGCAGGTTTTAAAAACATTCGTACTAAGTCTAAAAATATTACCGGATATCTCGAATACTTAATCAATGATCTCAATGACCACCGCATTACTATATTGACACCGACAAATCCCGATGAGCGCGGATGCCAACTTTCAATTCAAGTAAAAAATGCAGATCGCAGTATGCACGATGGTTTTATGCAAGCCGGTATTATTTGTGACTGGCGCGAGCCAGATGTTATCCGCGTAGCTCCTGCCCCACTGTATAACAGCTATGAAGATGTATATGAAATGATTCAACGGCTGAAAGAGCTTTTAGCCAAAAAATAAATGGAGTTTCAACTACCAACTAACAAACCACTTTTGAAAAATAAAGAACATATTTTAATCATAGGCGCCGGCCTCTGCGGATCTTTACTCGCCTTACGTATGGCGCAACGCGGCTATAAAGTAACCTTAATAGAAAAACGCCCGGATCTACGCAAGGAAATAGTAGACTCTGGTCGCTCAATAAATCTGGCATTTTCAGACCGTGGTATGAAAGGGCTGCGTCTTGCCGGTCTCGAAGAAAAAGTGTTACCGCTTTGTATTCCTATGAACGGCCGCATGATTCACAACACAGAGGGCGAACTTTTCATGAGTCCGTATAGTGGTAGAAATGAGTACATCAATTCTATTTCTCGGGAGGACCTCAACATTATGCTGCTTGATGAGTGTGATAAAATGCCTGAAATTACCATGCTCTTTAATCAGAAGTGTACCGGTGTTGCTTTAGAAACCGGTGAAGCTACTTTTGAAGATTATAAGACCCAGCAAACCACAACCTATAAAGCTGATGTGGTGATGGGTGCTGACGGTGTAGGCTCTGCACTTCGCAAAAGCATGCTTGATCATCGCAAGTTCTTATTCAGTTACGGGCAAGACTTTTTAACCCATGGTTATAAAGAATTATCGTTCCCCCCCGGAGCTGATGGGGGATTTTTAGTAGATAAAAATGCATTACACATCTGGCCTCGCGGAAAAGATATGATGATCGCATTGCCTAATCTCGACGGAAGTTTTACCGTGACTTTATTTTTATCCTGGGAAGAAGGTAAAGACAGTTTTGAAAGCCTGAATACAGATGCTGCAGTCCTTGACTATTTTCAAAGGGAGTTCCCTGATGCATTAAAATTGATGCCAGATCTGCTGAAAGAATTTAAAGAGAATCCTACTTCCCCATTAGGGACCATAAAATGCTCGCCCTGGCATGCCTACGGTAAAGTATTACTGCTTGGTGATGCTGCGCACGGGATTGTTCCCTTTTACGGGCAGGGGATGAATTCTGCTTTTGAAGATATTCACGTTTTAGACAAATACCTAAACAAGTACGAGGGCGATTGGAAAGCTGTTTTTAAAGCGTATCAAAACGAGCGTAAGGAAGATACGGACGCTATTGCAGATCTTGCAGTTGATAACTTCCACGAAATGAAAGCGCACACCGCACGTCCTATTTTTCAGGAAAAACGAAAACTGGAAACTGCCTTTGAAGAAGCTTTCCCTAAAGAATATTTTTCTAAATATGCTTTGGTCACTTTTAGAGAAGACTTGAGGTATTCTGAAGCGATGCGCCGCGGTCGCGTGCAAGATAAAGCGATTCTCAATCTCATTCACGACGGTAAGTTTACCGACAGTATGAGTCTGCACGACAAGCTTGATCTGGTTAAACAAGAAACCCGAAAAATGCTTCACGACGATGAAGTTGTTGAAGGCCTAGAAGAAGAATAACGATGCATTTTATTTCTGAAGAACTTGATGATTATGCAGTAGCTCATTCTGCTAAAGAACCTGAATTACTGCAAAAATTGACTCGCGAAACCTATCAAAAAGTGGTACAGCCGCGTATGCTAAGTGGTCATTACCAAGGGCGTATTTTAAGTATGATCGCAAAACTAGTTAACCCTAAGATCATTCTTGAAATAGGCACCTACACCGGCTATTCGGCGTTATGCCTTGCAGAAGGTTTACAACCTGATGGTATTTTACATACGATTGATGTTAATGAAGAACTTATAGACTTTCAGAAAAAATATTTTGATGCTTCTGCTTACGCGAAAAATATACAACAACATCTGGGGCCCGCACTTGAGATCATTCCGCAACTTGAAGGAGATTTTGACCTCGTCTTTATAGATGCAGATAAGCCCAACTATCCGGCTTATTTTGAGCTGATCATAGATCGTTTAAAGCC
The DNA here is from genome assembly GCF_004104075.1 of Leeuwenhoekiella polynyae. Lineage (GTDB taxonomy): Bacteria > Bacteroidota > Bacteroidia > Flavobacteriales > Flavobacteriaceae > Leeuwenhoekiella > Leeuwenhoekiella polynyae. The sequence goes on from NZ_QOVK01000003.1 coordinate 174,555, forward strand.
CGGCGGACTCATTTTATCAGATAATGTTTTATGGAGTGGAAAAGTAGTAGAGCCCTTAGACCCTAAAGATAATTCTACAAAAGCGCTTTTAGAATACAACAAAATCCTGGCTGAAGATGAGCGTCTGGAAACCGTATTGCTGGCTATAAGAGACGGACTTACGGTAAGTCGAAAAAAAATCCCGTCTTGATGGAAGACGGGATTAATAATTAACACTTAGTATAAATACAATTCTTTAAAAAAGACTATTCTCTATAACAGAAAATATCTTTTTTAGTGAAGAAATCATAGGTTATAATTTCAGGTATAAGATATTACTAAATTCTTATATCTACAGTATAGAACTAAGAAAAAAATGATCAATTTTTATAAAAAGCCGCAAAAACTTCTAACTTCTTAATTATCCTAGAATTTACGCTTCACCGGTCCGGTAATATCTTCAATATTCTTTTTTGCCTCATCGATCTCGCGCTTCATATCTTTTGCTATATCCGTATTGATACCCTGCTTATCTGCACTCTTGGTGATTTCAGTCTTGATATCTTCTGTAGCATTTTTAAGGGTACGCATACCCTTACCTAAACCTCTGGCAATGTCAGGCACTTTATCTGCTCCAAATACCATTACGATAATAAAAACAATAAAGCCAATCTCTCCGCCGCTAATAAAAAGTGGTATACTCATAATACTACAAATATATGTGGAAAAATGAAAAGCCGGTGAATCTTCACCGGCTTTTTAATGGTAATTAACTCTTAAAAAAAATTAATCTTCTGTACCCTCTTTAAAGCTGTCAAATTCGCTTTCCTCTTCTGCTTTTGGCCAGCTGTTATTGCTCACATCTACATCTGCAGTCTCAAGGTCTGGATCTAGCATCACGCCTACCAGTTCTTTATCAGTTGCAAGAACCTTAGTTACTTCAGCATCATTCTTACGCCACACTTGTACAGGGTAAGTTACTTTTTCTTTAGTACCGTCTGCATAGCTATACTCAACGATGATAGGCATGGGTATACCACCCGGCTTGTTGAATTTAACTGCATAGAAATGCTTAGGCGTCTTTAATTTTGCACGCTCTGCAGGTGTAAAATTATCCATCATAAACTCCTGTAAGTTTGGAGCATTTTCTATCATAGACTTCCCTTTCATTGCAGGGTCGTAGTCTTCACCACCCTCTTCTACTACATAAACTGCATCAACAGCACTAGGATCTACACCATAACGAGCTAACATCTCTTTACCAGCAGCTGTAGGGTTACTCGTTAAGTAGTATGATTTTACTTCGCTAACGCCCATATCTACATTTTCTGTAGTATAGAACCAGCCTCTCCAATACCAGTCAAGATCTACTGCAGATGCATCTTCCATCGTGCGGAAGAAATCTTCTGGGGTTGGGTGTTTAAACATCCAGCGTTGTGCGTATGTCTTAAACGAATAATCAAATAAGTCACGCCCCATAACCGTCTCTCTAAGAATGTTTAAAGCTGTCGCCGGTTTTCCGTATGCGTTATTACCCAGTTGATAAACATTTTCAGGGTTAGACATAATAGGAGAAATAAAATTTTGATCTCCTGCCATGTAACCTGTGATCTTAGAAGGCTCTCCACGACGTGAAGGATATTTTGAATTAGGAGCAATAGCTTCTGGATAATTCTCACCAAAATCCTGCTCAGCTACATATTGTACAAATGTGTTGATTCCTTCGTCCATCCATCCCCACTGACGCTCATCAGAGTTTACGATCATTGGGAAAAAGTTATGTCCTACTTCGTGAATGATCACACTGATCATTCCAAATTTAGTGCGATCACTATAGGTCCCATCTTCGTTAGGGCGCCCATAGTTCCAACAGATCATCGGGTATTCCATACCCTGATTCTTTCCGTGTACAGAGATCGCTTTAGGATACGGATAGTCAAATGTCATTCTAGAATATGATTCTAAAGTCTGCACCACAGCTTTAGTAGAATATTCTTCCCAAAGCGGGTTTCCTTCTTTAGGATAAATAGAAATCGCCATCACATCTCCTTTTGGAAATTTTACAGCTTGTGCATCCATAATATATTTACGAGAAGATGTAAATGCAAAGTCACGTACATTCTCTGCATGAAGTTTCCAGGTTTTCTTTTTTGTACTGTGTCCTTTTTCAATTTGCTCAGCTTCTGCCTGAGTTCTGATGATCACCGGCTTGTCATAGCTCTTCTGAGCTTGCTCCCAGCGCTTCAGCTCTTCTTTACTGTAAACGTCTTTACGATTAACCAAGTTACCGGTACCGTCTAATAAGTGATCTGCAGGTACTGTGATCTCCACATCATAATCCCCAAAAGGAAGTGCGAACTCACCGTTACCCCAGAACTGATAGTTTTGCCAGCCTTCTACATCATTATACACACACATTCTTGGGAAGAATTGTGCAATTACATAGTTCTTGTTTCCGTCAGGAAAGCTTTCGTACCCAGAACGTGCCCGGTCTACGGTATGCTCAGGGATGTTATAATTCCAGCGGATGCTGAATTCAAACTCATCACCAGGCTCTAAAGCTTCCGGCATTTCTACACGCATCATCGTGAAGTTTATCATATGAGGTAATTCTTTACCATCTTTAGAAACTTCAGTGATATTGAATCCCCCATCAAAAGGATCTGTCATATAGCTTGAAACCACAGAACCCGGCTGAATGACCGGTGCCATCCCACTGCCGTCTTTTTCCAATGCAGGTGAATCTTTTTTACGAATGTTTTGATCCAATTGCACCCATAAATACTCCAATTTATCCGGAGAATTGTTATGGTAGGTGATGGTTTCATAACCACTGATGGTTTGATTCTCATCGTTCAATTCTATTTTGATTTCGTAGTCTGCTTCGTTTTGATAATAAGCAGGACCAGGAGCTCCTGATGCAGTACGATACTGGTTAGGGGTTGCAAACTCATTATAAAGCTGTCTAAACTTATTGGTGTTTACATGACCCGGTTGCTTTTCTTCTTGTGCCGGCTCTTCTTGCGCAAAACTTGTTGCTCCAACCAGAAGTAACACAGTGAAAAGCGTGTACTTGAGTTTTTTCATAAATGTTATAATCTATATTAAGTGCTTGTGAATGCTATAAAAGTAAAGATTAACCTAATCTTAGTAAATTATTCAGAAAAGTTTAACACTGCTTTATCATTCTCCCGGGTCAGTAAAAAGCTTTTTTTCTCAGAACCAGCCTTTACGTGTACCACGTTTTTTTGCTCAGGAAAGAGGTCTGTTAGCAAGGTGTTTTCAATCTCTATACGCTTAAGGTTTTGAATATCGGTTACTTCAAAAAAGCAAACCACATAATCTATCTCATCCTTATGACCTATGTAGTGTAATGGCTGTTTCTCTCCATTAATACGTACTATAAATTTACCCTCAAAATACGTTTTGATATACCCATCCAATTTTTTTTGATCGTAAGAAGCATCTACCTTTATGGACTTGTCGTATCGCTCTTGAAACACTTTTTCTAAATCATCATAAAAGACTCGGGTTACCATTTTTAGCGCATGATCTGTAGCATCATAATCTGCCTGCGTAACGCTAAAATAATATTTGTGGAGACCGGCTGCCATTAACGGAACTGCGACAACCAACAGAAGAATTAGTTTTTTCATAAGGCTTGTAAAAATACAGATTCTGATTTGCTTTTTGTCATTTTAATCAAAATGCGTTCCAAAGTGTTATTGCTTTTTTTCAATACGTACGCCCTCATCTTTTTTATGTTCTAAATAAGCGGGAGCCTCCTGGAGTAGTAATTCCATCAAAGAAAGAGGATTTTCACTAGCTGCAACAGCTAGATTTGCTGTATTATCCATATACACATAATGCACAAAGTCGTCAATAAAACGTGCCGGGATTTCCAACTGTTTGATATAGGTGCTATCTGCTACCAGATTACGGGCTTCCTGCACTTTGATTTCCATATTAGAAACTTTTACAATCTTTTTGAGATATGCTGTACGCCCACTTATCGCATTAATCACAGCATCTACAGGGATAATTCCGCCACCGCTATGGGTGGCCGTATATAACTTCCGCTCTTCTGAAGTAAGAACGGGACCGGTATAAACAGGCAAACCTGCTTCGGCAGGATCGAAAGGTTTTTCCAGTTTAGGCTTATTCATATCATCCCCGAGCCTTCCACTGAGCGCTACATCGCTAATATTCACATCTGCAAGCTCCGTAACTTCAGTTTCTAACGCTATTTCTATATACTTTCGGGAATAAATCGCAGGAGTAATGACTAACTCTTTATGTTTGAACTGTAATGCCGAAATATAAAGCGTGTCGTTAACACGTACAGGAATCGCAAAGTTTCCACTTTCTGAGGTGATGGTCCCTTTCTGAAGCGTTAAATTGAGAATATGTAGATACTCGTGCTCTATAGAGTCGTTGACAATTCTACCTTCAAGCATGACTGCTTCTTGGGCCTTTAGCCCCAAAGAACAACTCAAAAAAAGGATCCCAAAAAAACCGAATAGTTTTGCCACGTGCGTCAGATTAACAATTCCTCTTAAATACGCACTAAAGATAAGATAGTTGCAAACTACTTTTTAATTTTCGCTTTGAATGGCTTTAAATTCTTCGCGTTTGTTAATCAAAAATTGGATCAGATTCAGCTCGTTACCTTGTTCCAGCATCTCCTTGTTGAGTCCGTTTGCAGCTACATAATCCATATACAACCCTATTTTTCCTTTTTCAATATTCAAATTCTTCTGAAAAAATTCGTTAGAATACATTACTGCTAATTCATCTTCTGCAGTTTCGTTCAGGTCACCTTCCGTCTTATCTTTTTTATCAAAGATCGCTTTAAAGATATTCACAAAATTGAGGCCGTATCGCCATCTTTGATCGTCTAGCGCCACATTGTCTACTTCTGAGTAACGGTCTGGCTTGTTATCTTCTGCGCTCAACTGGGTAGCAGTTAATGAGACTTGGTCATCTATGGTTTGCACACGGTTTACATCTGCAACAATGTCTCCGGTCAGATCATAAGGCGTTACAATAATCTCACTCAATTCATTAACCGTTTCTCTCAAAGTAATATTGATTTGTTTTGAGTTTACAATCCCCTGATCTACCAATACCGTAATCGGTGCAAATTGTAGGGATTGAATGACGAGTTCATCATTACGAGCCACCGCGATATCAAAAGTCCCTTCTTCTGAAGTTATAGTACCCCGTTGTGCGGTTATATTGTAGACTACAATACCTCCCGGGCCATCACCCGACGGCACAATGATCTGACCATCTACCATAACACGAGCTAACTTTTGACTGGTTACTGTAAATGACAGAAATAAAACAAGGCATAGGCTGGTAATAACTTTCATAATAGAGCGATTTTTTGGTACTATGAAGTAACAACAAGATTTTGAAATTTCAGGGTAAAACCGGCGTAAACTTTTGTTAAATGCCTTTTAAGTATGTCTATAATTTTAACTTTGAAAGACCTAAACCTCATTCATTTTGAAAAACCTCATCCTTGCCAGCACATCTACTGTTCACGGCGGTTCGTACTTAGAGTATCTCAAACCGCAATTGGACCTGCATTTCAAAGCCGTTGAACGACTTATATTTATACCCTATGCGAGACCGGGTGGCATTTCTCACGAATTATATACATCAAATGCTCAAAAGTTTTTCAATAGTTTGGATATTGAAGTCGTAGGATTACACAGTTTTAAAGACCCAATAAAAGCTCTAGAACATGCTGAAGGCGTTTTCGCTGGTGGGGGTAACACTTTTTTACTGGTTAAGCAATTGTATGAAAACAAAATCATTGCTCCACTTCGAGATCGTCTGTATCAAGACATGCCTTATTTAGGAACCAGTGCGGGTACCAATATTGCCGGAGTAAGTATGCAGAATACAAACGACATGCCTATTGTTTACCCTCCTAGTTTTAAAACTTTAGGTGCTGTACCCTTTAATATCAATGCGCATTATCTAGACCCTGATCCCAACAGTAAACATATGGGAGAAACGCGTGAAACACGTATTAAGGAATTTCATCACTTTAACAATGTACCCGTTATAGGGCTTCGCGAGGGCAGCTGGATAGAAGTCAAGCAACGCACCTATATCTTACGCGGTCCCCACAGTGCTCGTATTTTTGAAGCTACAAAATTACCATACGAACTCCCTACAGATTCTGAAATTACCGTAAGCTAGAGTTTCTTCAAAAAATGATAGCCCTTGATCACATAATCTTCATTCAGGTAGAACTTGTGACTGGGAAAATTATGCACGTAACTGTTGAGTTCTGAAGTCTCACAGCCTTGCTCCCGGGCATAGGTGTAAATCCACTTAAAAACCTGCTTCCCCAGACCTTTTCCGCGGTGTTCTGCTTTGATAAACACGTGATCTACTTCACAGGTTTTTCCAGCATAATGCCGTATTGCGAACCACAAGCCAAAAACTCCTGCAAGTTCGTCGTCTTTATAAATTCCGTAACACTGGTAGCGGTGTTCAAACATATCGGCGAAACGTTCTTTAAGCAGTGATTCTTCCACACGGTATTCCATCAATTCCTGCACCAGTGGTAAAAACATGTTAATGTCTTCTTTAAACAAGCGACGGACATTAATTTTGGACATAATTGGCTATTTTTAAAAGTAAATCACCTTGGGCCAAGCCCATAGGTATTAAAATAAGACAGTTCTTGAATTCGAGGAAAGCCTCGGATCAGTTAACTCTCGATTATCGAGAAAAGAAACAAAAGTAATGGATTATACGATTCAACATAGAGAAAATGACAAACGCGGTATGTTCTGGATAGAAGGTGAGAACGGAAAAATCTCAGAACTCACCTATACCGTTAAAGATGATTCTACAATTATTGTAGATCACACCGAAACTAAAATGGAATTTGAACATCAGGGTTTTGCCAGTAAAATTCTGGATCACGCTGTACAATGGGCACGTTCCAAAGCGATCAAAATAGAACCTTTGTGTCCTTTTGCAGAAGTAAAATTTGACGAAAACCCAGAGTACGCAGACGTACGTGCTTAGCAACTCATCGCTTTCAGTTTTGAATACCAACACCTACACCATTAAAGAGATCAATGCGTCAGATACTTACGCAGTAAGACATCCTGTTTTGCGTAAGGGCCGCCCGTTTGAAACCTGTGCAATGCCCGGTGACACTGATGAAGACACCGTTCACCTGGGATTGTTTGATGCTCAAAAACTCATTGGCGTGGTCACCTTTATGAATGTGGCTAAACCGCAGTTTACCGGTAGACAATATCAGCTGCGCGGGATGGCGGTTTTAGAGGATTATCAAGGGCAACGCCTGGGTAATGTTCTGGTAGAGGCGGGAGAAAAACTCTTGAAAGCTAAAGGCATAGAAACCCTATGGTGCAACGCCCGTATTAAAGCGCTTAACTTTTACCTCAGAAAAGGGTTTGAGATCAGTGGAGACCCTTTTGAAATTGAACCCATAGGCACGCATTACTTACTGTTTAAAACCCTTTGATGAAACGCAGAACCTTTATACAAAACACCGCTCTAGCAACCGCAGCCCTTAGTACATTTCCGCAGTGGGCAACTGCACAGGAAACTTTAGATAAAGACCAACTTTTAGGTAAAGGGAACCCAAAACTTGTGGAGCAAAATGGATACCGATTACGCCCACAGGTCGCAGCGGCTTTTGATAAAATGACTGCCGCGGCACAACAAGACGGCATTGGGATTCAGGTGGTATCAAGCTATAGAGATTATGCCCATCAAAATCGCATCTGGGAACGCAAGTTTAAAAGCTATACCGGTAACGGAATGCGGGATCTAGAAGCCATAAAAAAGATCATAGAATACAGCACGATTCCAGGAACTTCACGCCATCACTGGGCAACAGACCTCGATATTATTCAGTCTGGGACCGGGGTAACCAGCAATGTATTGGATCCTGATAAATTTCACGGCACAGGACCTTTTTGCGAACTTAAAGCCTGGTTGGATAAACACGCAGAATCCTTCGGATTCTATGAAGTATACACCAACGATTATGGTCGAAAAGGCTTCAATTATGAACCCTGGCATTTTAGCTATGCGCCCCTTTCCGTAGGCTATTTGCAACAGTATACCAGGTTGGATATTGCTCAAATCCTTCAGCAAGAAAAACTCTTGGGAAGCGATGCTTTTACTGCAGCATTCATCAATCAGTATAAAACAGAAAATATACTGGACATCAATCCGTCACTTTTAGACTAATCCCTACAACCATCAATTATGAAACTAGGCGGAAGAGCGCTCAAGCTATTTTTAGGCATTGCCATTGTCGCTTTTGGATTGATTCGCTATTGCGGCAGTCAGGAAGAAAACCCATATACCGGTCGAACGCAGGCCATAAGTCTTTCTACAGAAGAAGAAATTGCAATAGGCCTGCAAAATGCGCCTATTATGGCAGATCAACATGGCGGAATGCACCCGGATCAGCAACTGCAGGATTTTGTAGCTCAAGTAGGTAAAAAACTGGTAGATCATACCATCGCTCAGGAAACGCCCTATCAGTATGAATTTCATTTGCTGCGCGATCCAAAAACCGTAAATGCCTTTGCGCTTCCCGGCGGACAAATTTTTATCACCTATGCGTTAATGGAACTTTTAGAAAACGAAGATCAACTTGCTGGGGTCTTGGGTCACGAGATCGGCCACGTGGTAGGGCGGCATGCTGCAGAACGTATTGCGCAGAGCGAACTCGCCAATACCGTGGCAACCGGAGCAGAAGTAGGCGCAGACGCCGGAATGCTCGCCAGTCAGCTGGGACAAACCTTATTGCTCAAAAACGGACGTGGTGACGAACTGGAAAGTGATGATCTCGGCGTCAAGTTTATGCTGGAAGCGGGGTATAACCCTGAAGCGATGATTGAAGTCATGCAAATACTCAAAGCTGCCAGCGGCGGCCAGCGCGTACCCGAATTTCAAAGCTCGCATCCAGACCCCGAAAACCGTATTCAAAAAATAAAAGAAGCTATTGAGAAGTATCGTTCTAATTAATTATTCGTTGTCGTTAATTCAAAAACATAGACTCCTCCCTAAGCCTTCTTTAAAGTAAAATCATTATTTTGCTAGCATTTAAATCGGCCAACAGGAAAGATCTCGTAAAATTTGAAATGAAGGCTTATTTTAACAGGAACATCTCAAACGCTATCGTGATTGCTCCTCAATCTTTTAGCCTTTGGTCATAAGAGTGATTATCTTTGTAGAACAACTAGAGAAAAACCATGAATAAGAAAGTAATTTTAATGATCCTCGATGGATGGGGATTTGCACCTAATAAAGAAGTTTCTGCCGTAGATCAGGCCAATACCCCCTTCATTGATTCACTCTATAACAAATACCCACACGCACAGTTGCTAACCCACGGAGGCAATGTAGGTTTACCTGATGGCCAAATGGGAAACAGCGAAGTGGGTCATATGAATCTGGGTGCCGGTCGTATCGTATATCAGGATTTTGCTAAAATCAATAAAGCGCTTTACGACAATACACTTAAAGATCAAAAAGAGCTTAAAGATGCCTTTGCATATGCGAAAGCAAACAAAAAACCCATACACTTATTGGGTCTGGTTTCAGATGGTGGGGTTCACGCCCACATTAACCATGCTAAAGGCTTAATTGAAGCTGCAAATCAGGCAGGCGTTGCAGAGGTTTACATCCATGCATTTACAGATGGTCGTGATGTAGATCCACAAAGCGGTGCTGGTTTTATTGAAGATTTAAACGATTATGCAGCTAACAACGGAGCCAAATTGGCCAGTATTACCGGTCGCTATTTTGCTATGGACCGCGATACCCGCTGGGAGCGTGTGAAGAAAGCCTATGACGCTGCTGTACATGGGATAGGTACCAAAACCACAGATCCGGTAAGCGTGATCAAAGCTTCGTACAAAGAGGGCGTGACCGATGAGTTTCTAGAACCTATTGTAGTTACTGAAAATAACCAACCCGTTGCAACAATAAAAGACGGTGATGTGGTATTGTTCTTCAACTACCGTACCGACCGCGGGCGTGAATTGACGCGTATGTTATCTCAGGAAGATTTCCACGAACAAAACACGCATAAGCTGGACTTGTATTACGTCACGATGACCAACTACGATCAGACGTTTAAAAACATCCACATTATTTTTGATAAAGACAACCTGACCAATACTTTGGGTGAGGTGGTTTCTAAAGCGGGTAAAAAACAAATCCGTATTGCAGAAACTGAAAAATATCCACACGTTACCTTTTTCTTTTCAGGAGGTCGTGAGCAACCTTTTGAAGGAGAGACCCGTTTGATTGCAAAATCTCCGGATGTTGCAACGTACGATCTGCAGCCGGAAATGAGCGCTTATGAAGTGCGGGACAAAATTGTTGCCGAACTGAAAAAAGAAGAGGCAGACTTTGTATGCCTCAATTTTGCAAACCCGGATATGGTGGGGCATACCGGTATTCTGGAAGCCGCAGTAAAAGCTTGTGAAGCCGTAGATGCCTGTGCCAAAGACGTGATCGAAACCGGAATCGAACACGGTTACAGCAGCATTGTGATCGCCGATCACGGAAACTGTGAAACCATGGCAAACGAAGACGGTTCGCCAAACACAGCACACACCATCAACCCGGTACCCATTATTGTGGTAGATAACGACATCACAACTGTAAAAGATGGGATCTTAGGGGATGTGGCTCCAACCATCTTAGATATGCTAGGTGTAGATAAGCCGGCAGAAATGGATCAGAAAAGTCTGGTTAGCTAAAAAACAAAAGCTATGAACATGTACAAACTACCTCTGATTGCTTTGGCACTATGTGCTCTGGTAAGCTGTAAATCAAAAAGTACAGCGACTGCAACCCCCAAAGCTCCGGAAGCTCCTGTTGTTGCTGAAGCTCCTGAAAAACCGGAAGCTCCGGCAGTACAACAACCTCAAATGCTAACCGGAAAGACCGAACGTCAGGAGTTACAAACCGGAACTTTTGGCGAATGGTTTAATCCCTTCTACGCCTCGTACCGGGTTGACGAAGATCTTGTGAAGGAGCTTAAGCCTTTGCTCAAAGATGTAGACATCACCCTGTTTATGGGCACTTGGTGTGGCGACAGCAAACGGGAGACCCCACGTATCTACAAAATATTTGATGCGGTTGACAAAAGTGATGAGATAAAATTAATCACTGTAGACCGTAGCAAGAGCACGCCGCAAGGTCTGGAAGAAGGCAAAGACATCAAACGCGTCCCCACGCTTATTTTCAGCAAAGACGGGAAAGAACTGGGGCGTATTGTTGAGTACCCTATCGACAGTTTGGAAGCCGATATGCTCAAGATTCTAAAAGGCGAACCTTACCAACACGCCTACGCAGATTAAAGTCCGTGCCGGACAACCAAAGATCTAAAAGCGACGACTCTCTACGAGTTGTCGCTTTTTTTATAGGTTTTAAGGAATACCCTAAAACCCTCTAAATGGAAAGAACTACATTTAGCCTGATTAAAGAGGTTAACGATCTGTGTACAACCGCTTGCAAACATTTAAATATAATAGATATAACAAAACTTGTTGTGTTATCCGTAAGTTGTGGTGCATTTAAGATGTACATATTTACAAGAAATAAAGAGTTGAACTTTTCAAAGGAAAACATTGAGTCATTAACCAAAAGTGTGACTGAATTAAAGGACGTTTTGATCAAAATTGGAACAAGTGGAATTACTACATTATACTGGACATAGATATGCAATGTAGCACAGGTTTGTGAAGACTTAGATATATTACCTGCTGTTCTTTACCGTTGGCGTAAAGAGCAAAAGAATTATGGCAAGAATAGTTTTCCTGGTCGGGGTAATCCTAAAATGACTGATGAACAAAAAGAGATAGCTCGTTTAAAGAAACAGCTTAAAGAAGCCGAATTAGAACGTGATATCTTAAAAAAGGCGATTGGCATCTTTTAGTTCATTGTTTGTTATTTGATATAAAGGTATTCATGAATGCTTTGCATTTCCGCGAGCGACAAGAAAAATATAGGTTCATAAAACAGCATCGTGAAATTTCCTGTTGAGAAGATGTGCACTATGTTAGCAGTAAGTAAAAGTGGTTATTACCACCGGTTGAAATCTGGTCCCAGCACCCTTTGGAAAGAAAATCAGAAGCTCTCTTCATTAATCAAAGGTATATTTGAAGACAGTCACCAGAGCTATGGAGCTCCTAGAATAAAAGCTGAATTGAAAGCTTTAGGTTTTAAGGTGTCAAAGCCACGGGTATCCCGTATGATAAAGGCAAACTACTTATATGTCAAGAGAAAGCAAAAGTTTAAAACAACCACCAATAGTAACCATAAATATCCCATAGCACCAAACTTGTTGGACCAATGCTTTAATGTAGCAGGGCTAATCAAGTATAGGTAAGCGATATTACTTATGTTCAGACCAAACAAGGTTGGAGTTACACAGTGATCATTGATCTATTTAAGAGAAAAGTTATAGGATGGGCTTTAAGTGATACCCTAAATACCGAAGATACTGTTATAAAAGCCTGGCAAATGGCTATTAAAAATACCACACTCACACAACCTTTGATATTCCATTCAGACCAAGGTATTCAGTATGCCAGCCAAAGATTTACTAATCTACTTAAAAGCTATAATGGCCTGCTAACAATCTATGAGTCGGAAAGGAAACTATTGGGACAATGCCGTGGCGGAATCCTTTTTTAAATCTCTAAAAGTAGAGCGGGTATATTGGCATAAGTACAAGCTTAGATCACAGGCATAGTTATCTATCTATCTTTCAGTGGACAGAAACCTGGTACAATACCAGAAGAAGACATTCTTATTTAGGAAACAGAACCATTAAAGAATTTGAAATAGATAGGTGTAATCAAGAACTAGCAGCATAGTCACTCAACTTAAAGTCCAGTTTTTTGTTGCAAGTCCAGCTAATATTTTTTACTCTTTGGAGACTTTAGTTGAACTGTTTGATTGGTACTATTTGAAAAACAGACTTGGAATAAAAAGATTTAGATTATTCTTTTTTATTTCGGGCACATTTTTGAGCTGTCTCTATACTTTTTGGTCTTTTATGGCATATTTTTTATGGTCAGTATGGTAATCAAACTAGATACAAAATCCGCAACCATTGTCCAAGCCTCTAATTCTCAAAAAAGGCTCCGATTCAAACCTCCCAAAGCCTCGGGATTATTCCGCCCTTGGTTTTTTTATGTAACTTTGTTTCTTGAGAGTCTGAAAAGATACTAGAAGGCAATACGAAAAACTGCTATCCCTATTATAGAAGCCTGAGTCCGTAAGCCAAAAACGGCCTTACGTATTTCCAAAAAAGGAAAAATCACCCTTTACTTTCAACCTGTAACACGTTTTTAAAATAATCTGACAATACGAGTTCGCGCGGTTCGCGATCTGGAGCAAATTCCCTGATGCTTTAAAAAAGTTTTAGGACTCTGGATCTTTTATACCGGCAATGCATACGTATTAAAAAAGACCGAGTAACCGCCTATGCCTACCGTATTACCACAATCCCTTCAGCAAGATATTCACACCATCACGCAGATTAGCGCCGTGCCATCTATCTTAAATATCATTTGCCAAACCACCGGAATGCGTTTTGCCGCAGTAGCCCGCGTTACCGATGAGCGGTGGATTACCTGTATGTCTAAAGACGAAATTGAATTCGGGCTTCAAACCGGCGATGAGTTAGTCCTCGAAACCACCATTTGCAACGAAATCAGGCAAAATGCGCTTCCCGTTATTATTGAAGAGGTGACTAAAAGTGATACCTTTCGCGATCACCCTACCCCGGCACAATACGGGTTTCAGAGTTATATTTCCTTTCCAATCTTTCGGAAAAACGGTGAATTCTTCGGTACCCTTTGCGCCATTGACCCCAAACCCGCCAAACTCGATACCAAAGAGGTGCGCGATTTATTTGAACTCTACACCCAGCTGATTTCTTTTCATATTGATGCCCTTGAAGAACTAAACCAATCCAATCAAAATCTGCAAAAAGAGCGAACGATTGGCGAGTTACGCGAAACCTTTATCGCTGTTTTGGGCCACGATTTAAGAAATCCTGTAGGCACCACCCGTATGTGTGCAGACATCCTGCTTAAAATGGATCTTCCTGAACTTGCCAACCGCCAGGCCAGTACCCTAAAAGCAACGTCCTACCGTATGCAGGGACTTATTGACAACCTGCTTGATTTTGCCAAAGGGCATCTGGGCGAAGGCATCAGGCTTGAACTTTCAAACAATAAGCAGGCGCTCAAAAAATTGATCCTGCAGGTTTGTAAAGAAATTGCAACTGTTGAGCAAGAGCACGAGATCACGACCCAAATTCAGTTAAAAGAAGAGTTTGAATGCGACATCAACCGGGTGGGTCAGCTGCTGTCTAACCTGTTAAGCAATGCCGTCAAACACGGCGCCCCAGGCAAACCCATACGCATGGCTGCCCTTGCAGAAGACGGATGTTTTAACCTAACCGTTTCTAACTTTGGCCCTCAAATTCCGCCTGCTAAAAAAGCAGAGTTGTTTAAACCCTTTTTTACGACCAATGCCACCAACAACAAGTCGGGATTAGGCCTGGGACTCTATATCTGCTCTGAAATAGCCAGAGCCCATAACGGAACCATGCAGGTAGAATCAACAGCGGAACAGACCGAGTTTACATTCAGTATGCCCATCAAAGCGCAGAAAAAAAATCTGTCAGCGGACTAATTAGATTTTAAATTCCGGAAAGATTACCCGTATCTTTAATCGGAATACCTGTACCCACCAAAACCAAAATCAGTATGAAAGATGATAAACTCGCGGTCTTAATAGATGCAGATAATGTGCCTTATGCTAACATCAGAGAGATGCTGGTTGAGATTGCCAAATACGGCAACCCCACGATCAAACGAATTTATGCCGACTGGACCAAGCCCAGCCTTTCGGGCTGGAAGAACGTCTTGCTCGAAAACGCCATCACACCCATACAACAATACAGTTATACGCAGGGGAAGAACTCAAGCGACAGCGCCCTGATCATCGATGCGATGGATCTGCTGTATGCCAAAAAAGTAAGCGGCTTTTGCATCGTCTCCAGTGACAGCGACTTTACTAGGCTGGCCACACGCCTGCGGGAAGCCGGTATGTTTGTAATGGGTTTTGGCGAAAAGAAAACCCCTAAGCCCTTTATTACTGCCTGCGATAAGTTTATTTATATTGAAATTCTTAAAAAACAAGCACCCGCACCTGAAAGTAGTAGTACCAAAAGCAAGCAAAAAACCAAATCAGAGAGTTCAAGCGTCAATAAAATTGATAAAGAACTCACCACCCTGATACGGGAAAGCATCGATGAGATTTCAGATGAAAACGGCTGGGCATTTCTGGGTACTTTGGGCAGCTACATCATCAAGAAAAAAACAGACTTCGACCCTCGAAATTATGGTTTCCCCAAACTCTTTCCGTTGATTAAACACCTCAACACCTTTGAGATTTCCGAAAAAGAAACCGGGGATAATAACATCAGGCATATTTATGTCAAGAATAAATAAGTTCTAAAGCATCAAATCAACTTAGCAGATTTACGAGCTCTGAAAGCAATAACGGGCTAACGAGAAGTAATAAACATCCTATTGTAACTGCGCTTAATCAAATCCGAAGGGTTAAACGGATTTCCCTCCCTCGGTTCAGAATAGCCAGGGGAGAGCGTTAAAAAAAGGTCTGGTAGACCTTTTTAGCGAATGAGCCAGGCGGCGCATAGGCTTTAAGATCGCATCATTTCTTGGCATGCTCTACTTTACTTTTAAAAAAATAAATGTAGCGACGCCGAGCTGACAAGGCGGTTTTCGCCTTTAAGGAGAAAAATACCTAAGCAAGGGGCTCTTTTCTTTTCTGCATCCGACAACTGCAAGGAGCCAAATGCGCTGTTACAAGAGCTCCTTTAAGTCTTCAAACGACGTAGGAGTCGCTTGAGCTAAAGAAAATGAACAGAATATGCTATAGAAACTCGAAATACCCAACTTCCCTCAGGCCCAGACCATTTAGCCTGAACAGGCTTTAATAAACACCTATGAAAATCAAGCAGAAGCACACAGCTTTTAAGGGAAAATTTTAAAGTGGTATGATGCAGGTTAGTTTTAAGATGTTACAAGGCAAGCCTTATAAACATGCTTATGCCGACTAGGCACGAGCTGGACAAACAAAATTTAAAGCGACAGTTTATTAGAAACTGTCGCTTTTTTTAATGATCCCTGCCTTAGTTACTAAACGCTGTAAGCATTTGGTACTCGTCTAGTTTTCCCGAAGATTTATAATCTTCCTGTTTTACCATCCCTACGCCTTCTGCGATCCATATTTTGGTAGTGGTGTTTTTAGCAAAAAGCATCTTAGTATCCACATTTTGAGTAATCACCAAACACTCAAACGTACCTGCAGGGGTGGTTACCGATTCCCGGCCGATCACTTTGCGGTCTGTAGTATAAATATGGAAATTCATGTTTATAGCCCCGCTTTTTACTGCGATATCTGTTTTGATATCCGGCAGCCCCTGCCCTACTTCTAAATTGTTGGGCAGTTCAAAATCGGTTCCTGTGATTGCTACAGAAGCGTCTTTACCGTCTAACTGTTCCTGCATGGTTTCTTGAAGCATCTCATTAAGATCCATTGTGATCTTTCCTCCGCTACACAAAATATGAAAATTAGCATCTACAGTGGTTTTGTCTTTTTTAAGATTGGTAACCGTCGTATGCACCGTGGCTTTCAAAGGTATCCCGTCAGTCACCGCTACAATTTCATTCTTGGTAAGCGTTAAGGCATTGTTTTTTTTATCATAAGTAGTGACTTCATAGCGCACCCCTTTGTTTATAGGGTAATAGCTGCTGCAGCTTTCTTGTGCCATCCCTGTTGCGGTAACAAGAAGCACGAAGAGCAACGTAAGTTGTTTAAATAGTCTTGTTTTCATAATCTAGCGTTTGATTCTATACATTTAACATTCAATGTATTAAAAGTAAATGTATTCTTCTTCTTAAAACTAAAACTTGATATCAAAAAAAGTATACGTCTCAAAGGATTCTTAGAACTCCTACACCCGTGCGTTATTATTGGGTATTTTTGTTGGTGCCCTAGCACAGATACTTGATTCATCTAAAACAGAAGCCCAGGTGTTTACAATTGAAACGCATACCGCCCTTCCGCAAAAAACCCCTATACGTTTGCAAGAATACGGCGTGGGTATTTTTAAGAGCTTAGCGACCAAGTCGGCTTTAAAAAAAGTACTCAAAAAAAAGCAAATTACCGTTGATGGATCTTTAGCCTCCACAGCAACCTGGATAACAGGCGGAGAACGTATTGTTTTAACACGTCCTGAGTCTGAGACTCAACAAAAGAAACTCGTATTTCCAGTACATGTTTTATACGAAGATGACTATTTAGCGGTGATTCATAAGCCTGCCGGGATTTTAGTAAGCGGTAATCGTTTTAAAACCATCGCCAACGCCTTACTACAAAATTTAGAATACAGTCCGTTGAAGGATAAATGTAAACCCCAGCCGGTGCACCGCCTGGATTTTGCAACTACCGGCGCACTACTCGTGGGAAAAACCCGAAGCAGCATCCGGTTACTCAACAAACTCTTTGAAAATAAAGAGGTGACCAAAACTTATTATGCCGTAACTATAGGCAACATGCCTGCAAACGGAGCAATTAACCAACCCATAGATGATAAACCAGCCACATCTCTATTTCAGATTTGTGAGACCGTCGCATCGACACGTTTTGACCAACTCAATCTTGTGGAATTAAAACCCCTAACCGGACGCAGGCACCAACTGCGCAAACATCTTTCAGGTATGGGCAACCCCATATTAGGCGATCGGGATTACACGCCTGAAGCCTTGTTATTAAAAGGAAAAGGCATGTACCTGCACGCGTATTCCCTCAAATTTCAACATCCGTTTACAAATCAGGATCTGCTTATAAAAGATGAATTACCAGAAGGGTTTACAAAGTTGTTTAAGGACCACATACCGCTATTTTAAATTTAGAAGCTTGTCCCATAAACTTTCTTCGTAAATTTCAGAAAAACAATCTTATTCAAGTCGCATGATGCATCTCATTGTAGGCAATACTGGTTCCGGGAAAACCACTTATGCAAACCAGCTTAAAAGCAATACCAACGGCATTCTTTTTTCTATAGATACGTGGAACAACACGCTTTTTATTCCCGATAAAAAACCCAAACACAGCCTACACTGGTTTCTGGAACGTATTGAACGATCGGAAACTTTAATACTTGATCTTATACACCAGCTGGAGCAGGCCCATGTGGATAGTATTCTTGATCTGGGTTTTTCAAAAATTGCACACCGTCAGAAATTCAGGGATTTTGCTCAAAAAAACCAGTACAAGTATTCTATGCATTTTTTAGACGTCCCAAAAGCTATTCGTTATAAAAGGGTGATGCAACGCAATACCGAGCAGGGCGCTACTTTTGAATTTAAGGTGAGTGAAACAGATTTTGATTTTATGGAGAGCTGGTTTGAAAGACCCACGCAAGGCGAACTCGAGAATACGCGGATTATCACGAATTAGAAGCGGATTAAAATCTGGAGCCTGTAACCCCATATTCCGGATATCCTTTTACCCTCAACTTTTACAGCCCCAGTCTTCCGCGCAGCACATGCCGGGGGACTGGGGTATGAAAACTCCGTATTGATAATTCAGACGCATTTAGGTGCTCTACTTTTAGTAAGCACAACCTGCTTCTAGAAGGCCACACCTAGGATATTTTTTCTTTAAAACACCCCCGGATAGGTGCTAAACGCATAGTCTTTTTGTGTAGCATTTGCAAAAGTAGCCCAGGCGTGAAAACCGGCCTGACTATAGTGCGCAAACTTTATAAACAAAGTGAGTATTTTGCTCCGCTTTTCACTCGGTTTTGAACGAACTTGAGGCACTTCATAAGATTGTAGGCGATGTCGTATAGCTGCATACATTTTTTTAGTCTGTTTTAATCCAATTGTATTTACTTCTCTCAGCCTCATAATCCCGATAGCGGAGAGTTAAGCTTCCAAAAAAACAGGTGCTACCCTGCTTTGCCGTTTGCCTTTCATATACCGGCCTTAAGAACTTTCTAACGGGGCGATAGTATTTAGGCATTCTTAGTCAGAAAGCTTAACTTTCAACCCTAAGTATGGCATAGTGCTTAAACACAACATCCCCAGAATAAAAGTCTATGAAAAACAACCTCACCGATATGATGGGTTTAGATCTCTATCTCTCCCAGCTAACCGACAAAAAGTATCAAAAAACAAAAGCTGCTCTCAAAAGTGCCAGCACTACAGCTATGCCCTTACTCAGTTGGGATATGTGTATGCAAGGACGCAGTAAGCAGCTAGAGGCAGCTCGTAGGCGTATGGAGCGGGATTATATGTTTAAACAGGCGAAAAAATTCAACTGGAGAAATGACATCAAACAGGTGTTTTCTGAAACCGCTTACGAAGCTTTAATTCTTACGGATGCAAAACAACATATCCTTTGGGTAAATGATGGCTTTACAACAATGACCGGCTATTCAAAAGAATTTGCACTCCATAAGAAACCTACCTTTTTACAAGGCAAACTCACAACTGCCGATAGCAAAGAGAACATCCGTCAAAAACTAAAACTCCAGCAGCCTTTTCAAGAAGTCATCATCAATCATAAAAAAGACGGCGAACCTTATACGTGTGAAGTTAAGATCATTCCCTTATACGCTGAAAAAACCACACACTTTATTGCTTTTGAAAGACAAGTCAGCTCATGAATTTAGAACAGAAAATCGCAAAATCGCGTACTACCATTTTTAAAGCGGTGTTTCCAAACACCACCAATCATTACGACACGCTCTTTGGAGGTACCGCAATGCAACTGATGGATGAAACCGCTTTTATTACAGCCACTCGTTTCAGCCGGCAACAAATGGTAACGGTAAGCAGTGATAAAATAGATTTTAAAAAACCCATTCCTGCAGGTACAATTGTTGAACTGATAGGCTGTGTCACCCACGTGGGAAATACCAGTTTAAAAGTTGGTGTAGATATCTTTGTTGAAGAAATGTATACGGAGTCTCGAGAAAAAGCAGTCTCTGGTGAGTTCACCTTTGTAGCAGTTGACGAGAATAAAAAAGCCGTAAAAATTCTGTAAATCCTATCTGGAACCTAACCTCAAGTTATTCCAGCACGGGGTCGACTTTGAGGTCTATAGCAATTTGAGCAGAGGATAAGATATTATAAACGAACAAGCGCTATCTAAAAGGGGGTCCGGTCCTTATCAATATGAGATTTCAGAGCTCAACATTGCTCTAAATTGGATGCTGTCAAGCAATTCTAATTTCAATACTCCTTATTTCGAGATCATTCAAGACAAGCTCAAAAACCGGGAAGATCAGAACACTTCATCAACTGCTAATATTTACCAAATGCTACAGGCTGCCTAATAGGTTCTTTTTATCTTGGGCGCCATGCAAAAAGAGAATAAACAAAATACATCAGCACAGGGCTATGTAAGCGTAAAAGGTGCCCGTCAGAATAACCTGAAAAATGTTTCTGTAGAAATTCCCCGTAATGCACTCGTGGTGTTTACAGGGATCTCAGGTTCGGGAAAATCCTCACTGGCTTTTGGCACCTTATATGCCGAAGCTCAACGCCGCTATCTGGAATCGGTTTCTCCCTATGCCCGGCGTCTTTTTAATCAGATGCCTATTCCAGAAGTTGATGAGATCATAGGCCTTCCGCCCGCAGTGGCCTTACAGCAACAACGCAGTTCGGGTTCTACGCGTTCAACAGTAGGATCGGTAACTACGTTATCCAATTTGTTGCGTATGCTCTACTCCAGAGCGGGGGATTACCCTGCAGGTCAACCCCTACTTTATGCCGATTCGTTTTCAACCAACACACCAGAAGGGGCTTGCCCCGAGTGTCATGGATTGGGAAAAATATATACCGTAACCGAAAAAAGCCTTGTTCCAGACGATACCTTAACCATTCGAGAACGCGCAATAGCCGCCTGGCCCAAAGCCTGGCAAGGGAAAAACCTGAGAGATATTCTGGTTACACTGGGTTATGACGTAGATATTCCTTGGAAAGAGCTTCCACAAGAACAACGCGACTGGATACTTTTTACTGAAGAAACGCCCACCGTTCCGGTCTATCGCGACCGCAGTCCGCAAGAAGTTCAGGAAGCCCTAAAACGCAACGAGCAACCCAGTTATAAAGGTACGTATACGAGTGCTAAAAATTACATTTTGCACACGTATGCAAATTCGCCAAGTGAATCGATGAAAAAACGCGTTGCTCCATACATGATAGGCACTACCTGCCCTACCTGTAACGGCAAACGCTTGCGACCAGAATCTCTTTCGGTGACCTTCGCCGGTTATGATATTGCTGATATTTCAAGCATTCCGCTTCAAAGATTACACGCAATTTTTAGTCCTTATAGCGATGGCTCAGCTCCTGAGTTAAAAAAACTAAAGGCTACCAATCAAGAAAAAGCAATCGTCACACAACGCATTGCCGAAGATTTTGTGGGACGTATAGACGTACTATTAGATTTAGGTCTTGGTTATTTATCATTAGAACGAAGTACACCTACCCTATCACCGGGTGAACATCAGCGTTTACGGCTCGCTACGCAAGTGCGTAGTAATTTGTTTGGAGTGGTTTATGTGTTAGACGAACCTTCAGCGGGTTTGCACCCGGCAGATACAGAGGCATTACTCAGAACTTTAGCAATGTTGAAATCTGGAGGAAATTCCATTTTCGTAGTAGAACACGAGCTAGAAGTCATTCGTCAGGCCGATTGGCTGGTTGATGTAGGTCCCGATGCCGGAGCTGGCGGTGGTACGGTTTTATACAGTGGTCCACCGGAAGGTTTAAAAGACTGTATCGCGTCAAAAACGAGAACGCATCTGTTTAATGAGCTTCCGCATCACCAATCAAAACGACGTGAGGCTAAAGACTGGCTGACCCTTTCAGGCATTACCAGAAACAACCTCAACAAACTTGAAGTTTCATTTCCGTTAGGTGTGTTAACCAGTGTTACCGGCATTTCAGGTTCCGGTAAGAGTAGTCTGGTCAGTCAGGCTTTGGTTGACTTGATGAAAGAACATCTGGGCAACGCTACTGCTGAAGAAGAAACCGAAGATCTGCTACAAGAAGAAGTAAAAACTTTAGGTGGTCATATTTCCGCTGGAGCAGAACATTTAAAACGTATGGTTGTAGTAAATCAAAAACCCATAGGTAGAACGCCACGATCCAATCTAGCTACCTACACCGGTTTATTTGATACCGTAAGAAAGTTATTTGCTTCCACAGAATTAGCAAAATCCCGGAAATATAAAGCCGGTAGATTTTCATTTAACGTAGGCAAAGGACGCTGCCCCAATTGTGAAGGAGAAGGTGCTGTGATGGTAGAGCTTCTTTTTCTCCCCAGCGTTTATGCTCCTTGCCCCGTTTGTAACGGTACACGATATAATGATCAAACGTTAGAGATCACCTATAACGATAAAAATATTGCACAGGTTCTTGATATGACGGTATCGCAGGCTACTTCTTTTTTTGAAGAAGATCCCAGCGTAAGCAAACCGCTTAGGTTGTTAAAAGATGTTGGATTGGGTTACTTACGTCTGGGACAACCCGCCACCGAACTTTCGGGAGGAGAAGCGCAACGCATAAAACTCGCTAAAGAATTACAGCGTGGAAACAGGGGTAAGACATTGTATATTCTAGACGAACCCACAACAGGTTTACATCCTACCGATGTAGAAAAACTACAAACACAACTGAATAACCTGGTGGAAACTGGTAATACAGTTATTGTTGTTGAGCACGATATGCAGGTAATTGCGGCCAGCGACTGGGTTATTGATATAGGGCTGGGAGCCGGTGCTGAAGGCGGTAACATTGTAAGTGCAGGAACACCTGAAACTGTCGCAGCAAATAAGCAAAGTAAAACAGCTCCCTACTTAAAAAGAAGTTTAGCGGGAAAATAATCCAAAAATAAAAACATCAAAAAGCAGCGGGATTCCACTTAAAAAAAGAATTTTGTTGAGTACATTTATAAACCAATGCTCTTGTTATGCGCTATGTAACGTTCTTATTGATTTCGTTTTTTATTTTGACCGGATGCGGAGCTAGAAATGCTTTCAATGATCCTATCCCAGATCATAAAACCATAAAGCTAGACTCAAAGTATGTAAACGAAACACGCGTGATCAATATCTGGACGCCTTCAAAATACACTGAAGATGGTACTAAATTCCCAGTTTTATATATGCCAGACGGAGGTATAGATGAAGATTTTCCGCATATCGCAAATACACTAGCAAAGCTTATAAAAGAAAATAAGATTGCGCCCATCATACTCGTAGGAATTAAAAATACGCTGCGCGGAAGGGATCTAACCGGTGCCTCAACAGTAAAAGAGCACGAGAAATATGAAATCCCAATGGATGATGGCGCAAAAAACTTTAGAGCTTTTATTACCGAAGAGTTGATTCCTGAGATTGATGCAACCTACAGAACCACCTCAAAAAAGGGAATACTTGGAGAGTCACTCGCTGGGCTTTTTGTGATGGAAACCTTTTTTCTCGAACCAGAAACCTTTGACTTTTATATTGCGATAGATCCTTCTCTGTGGTGGAATGATAATGCGTTAGTATTCAATGCTGAAAGTTATTTCAAAACATTACCAAAACGAGAAACCAGACTTTGGTTCGCCGGCTCTGACGCTGTAGATATTTATGAATTTACAGAAGATCTTGAGGAAAAGCTTAAAACTATTCAACCTCCTAATTTATTGTGGAAGTACAGTCCGGAGCCTGCTAAGCACCACAACACCATTTTTAGAGCTGTTAAAGAAAAAGCCCTGATCTGGAGTTTAAGTGAGAGAGAATAATTCCATTTTGATTTTAAATCAGGAGTTTTTGATGGCTCCTACTGTTCTAATGTTTCAGCAACCCGCCGAACATTCTTAACCTCAAAAAAGCGCACCACTTTAGCTACAACCTGAAGCATCTTGCTTTTAGGATTCATGATCTTTTCGGCTAAAGTCGCTATAACTTTATCCCGGTCTTTGACCACATCATCTTTTTGAACAGCTGCTGCATATTCATTGGCAAACAACCATGCGCCGTCTCGGGCTAAATTTATGCTAAAAGAGACCAGTTTATCTTCTTTGCCTTTCCCAATCAGTTCGAGTAATTTAAATAACGGTGACACTTTTCCCATTGCCGCTTTTACATCGGCGACCATCGAAGCCAGCACCTCATTTATTTTATTAAAATCTTGCTCAAAATCAGCTAAAGCGTCATCCCCTGTGGTTTGTGCCGCGGCAATACCTAGATCTAGATTGATATGGGCATTTATTCCCAGCAAAAGATGTTGCATAATTAAAGCTTCAGAGATTTTAAAAGCATTTGACCAACTTTGAGTGGGCTGTTTTCCCGCCTTATACTGATGATAAGCTTCGATATACCGATTGGCAAATAGGATGTCAAGCTTTTCCATACGAGAATTATCATCAAATTCGTTGGCTTCTATTCCTACTTTAATACGTCTAGTAACTTTGTTGTACAAAACAGGAAAGAAAACCATACTACTGTTGTTCTGTTTTTCTACCGCTATAATTGCATCAAGGGCTGCGATCACCTCATCAATTGTTGTTGCTGCCATAAGTTGATTTAAAATTTAAGTTTTTTTGTGTTTTTTAAGACGAAATACCAAACGCAAAAAACTGATTTTCAAATATTTAAAAATACCCTTATTAACAATCTTTACTAAGAAATAAATGAAATAACTTAGAGCTACCAAATACTCCACTTATGAAAGTTGCCTTTTTCAGCACAAAAAAATACGATAAAGACTTTTTTGAACGAACTAACGAAAAGTTTGATCACGAACTTACTTTCTTTGAAACTGCGCTCAATGCACATACTGCATCATTAGCACAAGGTTATGAAGCGGTTTGCGTCTTTGTAAACGATGACCTCAACAAAAAAACGCTTGAGAAACTTGCTGGTTACGGCATTAAACTCATCGCTTTACGCTGTGCGGGTTTTAATAATGTAGATCTGGAAGCAGCAGCTGAAAATGATATAACCAGTGTTCGTGTTCCCGCCTATTCACCACAAGCGGTAGCAGAACATGCAGTAGCGCTGATTTTAACTTTAAACCGAAAAACGCACAAAGCCTACAACAGAGTGCGTGAGAATAATTTTTCATTAGATAAGCTTACCGGTTTTAATCTCTATGGAAAGACAGTTGGTGTTATCGGAACGGGCATTATCGGTATTTGCTTTGCTAAAATTATGCTGGGCTTTGGTTGTAAAGTCCTTGCTTTTGACATCAAACCTTCTGACGAACTGAAAGGTCTTGGTGTGAATTATGTAGCAATTGATGAGCTTTTAAAAGAAGCAAATATCATCTCGTTACATTGTCCGCTGAATGAACAAACGCATCATCTTATGGATGCTGATGCCTTTAATA
This sequence comes from Leeuwenhoekiella polynyae, assembly GCF_004104075.1. GTDB lineage: Bacteria > Bacteroidota > Bacteroidia > Flavobacteriales > Flavobacteriaceae > Leeuwenhoekiella > Leeuwenhoekiella polynyae. The sequence continues at coordinate 200,069 of NZ_QOVK01000003.1, forward strand.
AAATGAAAGATGGCGCGATGCTTATCAATACGGGACGTGGCGCTTTGATAGACACAACCGCAGTGGTTGAAGCCCTTAAAAAAGAAAAACTGGGCTATCTAGGTATTGATGTGTATGAACAGGAATCAGGATTATTTTTTAATGATCGTTCTGAAACAATAAATAAAGATGATGACTTTTTAAGGCTTATGTCTTTTCCGAATGTACTCATCACAGGACATCAGGGTTTTTTCACCAAAGAAGCTCTAGAGCAAATTGCACAGGTAACACTGCAAAACCTTAGTGATTTTGAGAACGGAAATGAATTAGAAAATGAGGTTACCGCATAGGTTTCCTATCTTGCTGTTTAAAATATCTTCATTAATTTGCTTGACATGCCCGTTTCTAATAAAACTCCATTAAAGTCAAAACTACATGTGCGTAACCGCAACCGCGAGCCCTATGATCTGGAAGCTTTATTAAAGGTAAAACCAAAATTAAAAGCTCATTTAAAGGAGAACAAATACGGTACGACTTCGGTAGATTTTGCGAATCCTGAAGCGGTAAAATTGCTCAATCAGGCGTTGCTTGATTGTTACTACGGAATTTCAAAATGGGAATTTCCAGACGCTAATTTATGTCCGCCTATTCCCGGACGGGCAGATTATTTGCACTATATCGCTGATTTACTAGCTGAAAACACAAACGGAAAGATTCCGCAGGGAAAAGAAGTTAGAGGCTTGGATATTGGTACCGGAGCCAGTTTGATTTATCCCATTCTGGGCGTTGTAGAATACGACTGGGATTTTGTGGCGAGTGATATTGACCAGAGATCTTTAGCTTCCGCAGCAAAAATTATAACAACAAATGAAGCTCTTCAGCATAAAATTGAATTGCGTTTACAAAAAGAAACTGGCTCTATTTTTAAAGGCATCATTCAGCCAGAAGACAAACTAGATTTCACCATGTGTAACCCGCCTTTTCACGCCTCGCGAAATGCTGCAGTAAAAGGTACACGTAGAAAAGTAAAAAACCTATCGGGTACTGCTTCTAGCACACCAAACTTAAACTTTGGAGGTATAGGTAACGAACTCATCACTGCCGGCGGAGAGCCTAAATTCATCAAAACGATGATTAGGGAAAGTACCGCATTTGCGAACAACTGCCTCTGGTTTACCACGCTCGTTTCTAAACAAGAAAACCTAAAAGATATTTATAAACATCTCAAAAGAGCGTCAGCAAAACAAGTAAAAACAATACCTATGGGAACCGGCAACAAAGTAAGCCGTATTGTGGCTTGGTCATTTCAGAGCAACGGGTAGTCCTTTAAAAACGGTTCTTATTATAACAAATTCATTAGATCTGTATGAAATACCATACTTCAACTGTTTTTAAAAATGTAAACCGTAATTTCACCTCCTCAAAAGTTCTTTACTTTATTTTTTCATCTAACGGAATAGGTTACACATAACGTGCATTAATAGGGAATCTGGTGCAAATCCAGAGCTGTCGCGCAACTGTAAGTAACATACACAAAGCTTTACCCGTAGTAATCCACTGTCTTTATAATCAGGATGGGAAGGATGGTAAACGCTGTTATAAGTCAGGAGACCTGCCTGTTCCGCTAGGGCTTTGCTTTCGCGATCTGAAGCTTGTAGTCTGGTTTGATGCTCCTTTTTTTTTATAGGATAGGTATATCCTGTCCTAAAATTACTGCATCAAAACGCCCTTTCTTCTTCTCATCTTTTAGCAAAGCCGAAATACGGCAACGAACTTTTAAATCAAATTTTTTAATTTAAAAGTTATTCAAATGCAAACGCACATTCTGGGCTATCCGCGAATTGGTAGTCAACGTGAGCTCAAAAAAGCCTGTGAGCAGTATTGGTCAGGCAAGATCAATCTTGATGATTTACATCAAGTGGGGTCAGCGATTAGACAAAGTAACTGGAAGCTTCAACAGAAAGCCGGCATCGATTTGATCCCGTCTAACGATTTTTCGTTTTACGATCAGGTATTGGATATGTCGCTTACCTTCAACGCAATTCCAGACCGGTATCAAGAGCTGATTTCTAAAAAAGAAATCGCAAAACAAGATCTATACTTTGCGATGGCCCGTGGTTATCAGCAAGACGACCTTGACATCACCGCGATGGAAATGACCAAATGGTTTGATACCAATTACCATTACATCGTTCCTGAATTCAAAAAAGATCAGGAGTTCAAACTCTTTTCAAATAAAGCTTTAGATGAGTTTTCAGAAGCTAAAAAAGCTGGGATTCTAACAAAACCTGTTCTGCTTGGACCTATCACCTATTTATTGCTGGGTAAAGAAAAAGAAGCTGGTTTCAACCGTTTAGATCTTATTGATAAGTTATTGCCCGTGTATATTGAGGTTCTTAAAAAGCTTCAGGATGCCGGTGCAGCTTGGGTACAATTAGATGAACCCTTTCTCGCTCTTGACTTAACTGCTAAAGAAAAAGAAGTCTACAAGAAGGTATATAACGAAATTAAAAAGCAATTGCCAGAGTTGAAAATTCTTCTGGCTACGTATTTTGAGGGATTGAAAGAAAATCTTGATCTCGCTGTTTCCCTTCCCGTTTGTGCATTGCATATTGACTTGGTTCGCGCACCTCAACAATTACAAGAAGTATTAGATAAAACTCCAAATGATTTAACCCTCTCTTTAGGTATTATTGATGGCAGAAACATCTGGAAAAACGATTATCAAGATTCGGTAGCTTTTATACGGAAAGCGCTTAAAAGCAAAACTTCTAATCGAATTATGATTGCTCCAAGTTGCTCCCTGTTACACGTGCCTTGTGATCTCGATCTAGAAACCAATGAAACCGTTTTGACTCCTGAAATTAAAAACTGGTTGGCTTTTGCAAAACAAAAGCTTGAAGAACTAGCGACCCTTAAAGCTATTAGTGAGGAAGATGATGTCAACGCTGTTGCTACTATGGAAAAGCTTCACGTAAATCTTGACGCCTTAAAAAGCAAAAAAGAATCGCAACGCATTCATAAGCCTGAAGTCAAGCAACGTACTGCACGTATAACAAAAAAAGACGCTCAGCGGAACAAGGCTTTTTCAGAGCGGAAATCAATACAGCATAAAGCACTTAAACTGCCGCTATTCCCTACTACAACAATAGGTTCTTTTCCGCAGACTAAAGAGGTTAGAAGCTGGCGTGCACAATTTAAAAAAGGAACTGTAAATGCTCTAGAGTATGAAAATCTACTTTTAGAAGAAACTGAGCAATGCATACGATGGCAAGAAGAAATTGATCTGGATGTTCTGGTTCACGGGGAATTTGAACGCAATGATATGGTAGAGTATTTTGGCGAACAACTCAATGGCTTTGTATTTACAAAAATGGGTTGGGTACAGAGCTATGGAAGCCGTTGCGTTAAACCTCCTATTATTTATGGAGATGTAGATCGCCCCGAAGCGATGACCGTAAAATGGAGTTCGTACGCCCAAGGTCTAACTTCAAAAATTGTAAAAGGGATGCTGACCGGACCGGTTACTATTTTACAATGGAGTTTTGTACGCAATGATCAGCCTCGTTCTGAAACCTGTAACCAAATTGCATTAGCGATTAGAGATGAAGTGCTTGATCTTGAAAAGGCGGGGATCAGAATTATACAAATTGATGAACCAGCGATTCGCGAAGGACTACCCCTTAGAAAAACAGAATGGCAGGCCTATTTAAAATGGGCAGTAAATGCATTTTGTATTTCGGCTGCCGGTGTAAGCGACCAGACTCAGATACACACGCATATGTGCTATTCTGAGTTTAATGACATCATTGAGCATATTGCTGCAATGGATGCTGATGTGATCACGATTGAATGTTCACGCTCTCAAATGGAATTGTTAGATGCTTTTGCAAAATTTGAGTATCCTAATGAGATAGGCCCTGGTGTTTATGACATTCACGCACCCCGTGTTCCATCGGTAAAAGAGATGGTTGCCTTGATGGAAAAAGCAAAACTGGTAATCCCGGAAAAACAGTTATGGGTAAACCCTGATTGTGGTTTAAAAACCCGCCATTGGGAAGAAACGCGTAAAGCTTTAGAGGCAATGGTAGAAGCTGCTAAAACGCTACGCGTAGCATCAGAAAAAGAACGTTTAGTGACTCTTTAAACATAACTGTTTAAGTACGCTACCTCGAAGGCAATCCCAGGAGGCATTTGTTAGAAACAAATTTTCAGTTTCATGGCAATCCTCTGAGGTTTTAAACCCTTTGGTGATGCCAATAAAAAAAGGCGACCTCATAAGGTCGCCTTTTCTACTATAATTAACTTGAATTACGCTTTTAGATCAAAACGGTCTAAGTTCATCACTTTAGTCCAGCTCTTCACAAAGTGCTTTACAAAACGCTCACCAGAATCCGCTAATGCATACGATTCTGCTAAAGCTCTCAATTCTGAATTGGAACCAAAGATTAGATCAACACGGGTACCGGTCCATTTTTTCTCACCGGTATTGCGGTCACTACCTTCAAACAGGTTATCATCTTCTGAAATTGATTTCCAAGTTGTGTTCATATCTAAAAGATTCACAAAGAAATCATTAGTCAATGTTTCTGGCTTATCCGTAAATACACCGTTGTGAGATTTATCAAAATTAGTATTCAATACACGCAGACCACCTACAAGCACAGTCATTTCTGGAGGAGTAAGCGTCAACAGCTGAGCACGATCTATTAAGAATTCTTCAGCTTTAATACTGAAAACATCTTTTAGGTAATTTCTAAAACCATCAGCAACCGGTTCTAAGGCATCAAATGCAGAAGCATCTGTTTGCTCCTCAAGGGCGTCTGTGCGACCAGGAGTGAACGGCACTTCGATATTATGGCCTGCATTTTGAGCTGCTTTCTCTACAGCTGCGCTACCTGCCAGAACAATAAGATCTGCAATTGATACTTTCTTATTTCCGCCTTGCGAATCATTGAAAGACTTCTGAATCCCTTCTAAGGTGTTCAATACTGCGTCTAATTGCTCCGGATTATTTACATCCCAAGTTCTTTGTGGTGCAAAACGTACACGCGCTCCGTTTGCTCCTCCTCGTTTATCAGAACCTCTAAAAGTAGAAGCTGAAGCCCAAGCCACAGAAACCAATTCTGATATTGAATGACCTGCGTTAAGAATTGTATTTTTTAATTGTGCAATATCTACTTCTGAAACCAATTCATAATCTACCGCTGGAATAGGATCTTGCCAGATTAAATCTTCCTGAGGAACTTCGGGTCCTAAATAACATGCTTTAGGTCCCATATCACGATGCGTCAATTTAAACCAGGCACGAGAATAAGCATCTGCAAATTCTTCCGGGTTTTCCATAAAATGTCTTGATATCTTCTCGTAAGCAGGATCAAAACGTAAAGACAAATCTGTGGTCAACATAAAAGGTGCGTGCTTCACTTCAGGTCTGTGCGCATCTGGTACAGTACCCGCACCTGCATCCCCCTTAGGTTTCCATTGGTGAGCACCCGCCGGACTTTTAGTTAATTCCCACTCGTAACCGAATAAGTTTTCAAAATATTTATTGCTCCATTGTGTTGGAGTATCTGTCCACGCTCCTTCTAATCCACTGGTGATGGTATCTGCTCCTTTACCAGAGCCAAAGTTATTTTTCCATCCCATTCCCATAGCTTCAATACCGGCTGCTGCAGGTTCTGCTTCTACATACTCTTCAGGATCTGCCGCACCGTGGGTTTTACCAAAGGTATGTCCCCCTGCAATCAAAGCTACAGTCTCATAATCGTTCATCGCCATACGCCCAAAAGTCTCACGGATAAAATGCGCTGATTCAACAGGGTCTGGATTTGCATTATGACCTTCAGGATTCACATAGATCAATCCCATATGCGCAGCGCCTAAAGCTTTTTCTAATTCACCACCTTCATAACGTTCTTTATTGCCTAACCATTCGGTTTCTGCTCCCCAATAAACTTCTTCTGGTTCCCATACATCTTTACGACCTCCGGCAAAACCATACATCTTAAGCCCCATAGATTCATGGGCACAGTTACCGGCTAGAACCAGTAAATCTGCCCAAGAAAGTTGGTTACCGTATTTCTTTTTAATTGGCCATAATAATAGCCTTGCTTTATCTAGATTGGCGTTATCTGGCCAGCTATTAAGCGGAGCGAAACGTTGTTGACCACTACAAGCACCACCTCTACCGTCGTGTATACGATAAGTACCGGCTGCGTGCCACGCCATACGGATAAAGAAAGGCCCGTAATGCCCGTAATCTGCAGGCCACCAGTCCTGACTGTTAGTCATCACATCATACAAATCTTGTTTTACGGCAGCAAGATCTAATGATTTAAATGCTTCAGCATAGTCAAAATCTTCATCCATAGGATCTACTAAAGATGAGTTTTGCTTAAGTATATTTAAGTTCAACTGGTTTGGCCACCAATCTCTATTTGTAGTTCCCTGACCCGTGATATGGTTCATTTCCCCATTAAGAAAAGGACATTTTGCTGATTCATTTACGTCCCAAACTTTTCCGTCTGTTCCGTGATCTTTGCTATTTTGATTTTCCATAAATATGTGTTTATTAGATGTAAATTCTGAAGTAAAGAAATACAATATTTAAAACAAGATTTAATAGTTTTGATTTATAGTTTTTATAAATCAATAAGGTTTACTTATTTAAAACGATTGAATTCTTTAATTTCCCTCAATTTACTGAATTTCAAGGAAATTTTGTGAAGACTTAAATTGAATTTATTGTTATATTAAGTTTAGAATTTCAGTAACTTTTATGCTCCTAAAAATCTTTTATTATGAAAAACAAGATTTTGCTTATCATAAGTATTCTTTTCGGATTGATGTTTATTAATAGCGGATTGAATAAATTTTTCAACTATATGCCTATGCCAGAAGACATGAGTCCAGAAATGCTAGAAATTTTCAGTGCATTTACAACCATTGCCTGGCTTATGCCACTTATAGCAGTCGTCGAGGTTTTAGGTGGAATACTTGTAATGTTTAAACAAACCCGTGCTTTAGGGGCTGTTATGCTCTTCCCTATTTTAATAGGTATACTATTAATTCATATTTTAAATGAACCCAGCGGCTTAGTGATCGCTTTACTATTTTTTGGGATAGACATCTGGTTTCTTTTTGAAAGTAGAGATAAACTAAAGCCATTATTCAATAAATAGTTTTTTGTGATGTGCTAACTTGCTGCTTATTCAACTGCTTTGTCTATGCATCCTAATGAGGAAATTCTAGAGACTTTTTATAGTTCTTTTAAAAATCACGATCCGCAAGCAATGACTGCTTGCTATTCTAAAAACATCATTTTTGAAGATCCTGTTTTTGGTAGCATTCGCGGTGAACGGGCCATAGCAATGTGGTTTATGCTCAACGAGCGTGGTGGTGATGGTCTTAAAATTGAATACAGCGAGATACAAGCCAACGATTATAACGGGAGTGCAAAGTGGACGGCTACTTATTTATATGGGCCGCAAAAAAGAAGAGTAGTTAATCACGTTGTGGGAACCTTCAGTTTTCAAAATGGAAAGATCGTACAACACACGGATCACTTTGACCTTTATAAATGGAGCAGACAAGCTTTAGGGTTTAAAGGCTTACTTCTAGGCTGGACGAAGTTCATGAAATTGAAAATTCAGCAACAAACCAGTAAAGCGCTTTCTAATTATTTGCATAAAATGAAATCCTTTCAGGAAGAAGCTTAGGTCAGTCCTGCCTTTGCTTGAAAAGCACCAGGAGAAAGTTTATTCATTCGTTTAAAAACTCTATTAAAATAGGATCTACTTTCAAAACCGCATTCTAAATAAACATTTTTTATTTTACGCTTTGGATCTTGTAATAAGCTCACCGCAAGTTTAATTCGCTCGGTATTGATAAAATCTACAGGAGATATCCCTAATTCATTTTTAAAGACTCTGTAAAAATTAGACTCACTCATACAGGCTTTTTTACTTAAAAACGCTACAGAAAGAGATTCGTTTAAATGCGCTCTGATGTATTGAATTATAAAAGCCAGTCTATTATCACTACTCAATTTAAGAGCTTTGTCGGTGTAAATTTTTCGGTTATTAGTTTGTAAAATACGCACAATCAACTCCTGAAGCATATTGTCTACAAAAAAATCTTTAGAAGGGTGGTTTTCTGTAAAAAGATACAGCAAACGCTGTAATATTTGAAAAATCCCAGCATCATTGGTAAAATGAAAATTGTAATCCATCAAGCTCCATTCTCTACCTTCATCTTTACTCATATTCTCATTCATCAAGGTCAGTACATTCTTGATTTTTTCTTCTGCAATAGCCATTGCTAAACATCTGGTAGGATTGCGCTCTTGAGCATCCGGGAAATCTATACACATCAATTCATCTGCAGGAAGTATCAATGATTCACCCGGTAAAAAATCGAAGCTATTATGATCCCTCAGGTGCATGATTTTTTTACCATGAAGCATACTCGCCAAAACCGGTTTATCAAATTGAAGCAACACCCGTTCCGCTTGCTGATGCGTCTCAAATACATGCATCGCTGCATTATTTAAGGTATATGAAGTCTGATTTTCTACCAGATTTTCAAGTTTTCGGTTTTTATAAAAAGATTCGGGCAATTGCATGATCAAATTGTACTATTCTTAAACAAGACTCCTTTCTGTATTAAATATACAATTTATCAAACCTAAAATTAACAAATCATCAAATTTTGAGAGAATTGTACACTTTTTTGATAGAATAGGTCAACCTATCAGATAATGAGTTACTTAACTTTAAATCACTTAAAAATGCACCCTGCATTTTTCTATATAAAAACCTCAGTAATTCAACGTATAATTTCTTAAAAACAAACCTTATGAGTGATGTAAAAACTGCTTCCGTAAACGTTATAGAGAAGCCAAAATTTAAAGATCAATATGAAAATTTTATAGGTGGAAAATGGACTTCCCCTATAAAAGGACAGTATTTTGAGAATGTGTCTCCTGTGGACGGAGCCAACTTTACTAAGATTCCTCGTTCAACAGCCGAAGATATTGAGAAAGCAATAGACGCCGCTTGGGCTGCCGCCCCGGAATGGAACAACTCAGCAGCAGCGTACCGCAGTAATTTATTATTAAAGATTGCTGATGTGATGGAACAAAATCTAGAAGCGCTTGCACGCGCTGAAACCTGGGATAACGGTAAGGCAATACGTGAAACGATGGCTGCCGATTTACCACTGGCTGTAGATCATTTTAGATACTTTGCCGGTGTTATTAGAGCAGAAGAAGGCTCGGTTAGTGAATTAGATAGCAACACGGTCTGTCTCAACGTTACAGAACCACTGGGTGTTGTAGGGCAGATAATCCCTTGGAATTTCCCAATACTTATGGCAACCTGGAAACTCGCGCCTGCTCTTGCCGCCGGTAATTGTGTTGTTCTTAAACCTGCGGAGCAAACCCCAGTAGGCATCCTAATTTTAATGGAGTTGATTGAAGATATCTTACCCGCAGGTGTACTCAATATCGTAAACGGTTTTGGTGCCGAAGCCGGTAAGCCTCTCGCCTCTAGTTCTCGTATTAACAAAATTGCATTTACCGGAGAGACCACGACCGGTCAGCTAATTATGCAATATGCTTCAAAAAACATAACTCCTGTAACCCTAGAACTGGGTGGCAAATCACCTAATGTTTTCTTTGAAAGTGTAATGGATGCAGATGATGAGTTTTTTGACAAATGCCTAGAAGGGGCAACCATGTTCGCTTTAAATCAAGGTGAAGTTTGTACATGTCCCTCACGACTGTTAGTACAAGAAAGTATTTTTGATGCTTTTGTAGAACGCGTAGTAGAGCGTACCAAAGCTATAAAACTAGGTCACCCTTTGAGTCCCGATACGATGATGGGAGCTCAGGCTTCTAATGATCAATATGAGAAAATATTGAACTACATCAACATTGGTAAAGAAGAAGGAGCCGAGGTACTTTGCGGTGGTGGTGCTGCCTACAATGAGGGCCTTGAAGGCGGTTATTATATACAACCTACTATCTTGAAGGGGAACAATAAGATGCGTGTCTTTCAAGAAGAAATTTTTGGACCTGTTTTATGCGTGACTTCTTTTAAAGATGAAGCTGATGCCATAGAAGTTGCAAACGACACACTTTACGGTTTAGGAGCAGGAGTATGGACGCGTGATACCCATCAGGCATACCAAATCTCTAGAGCTATAAAAGCAGGACGTATTTGGGTAAATAATTATCATAATTACCCTGCTCACGCACCCTTTGGAGGCTATAAGAAGTCTGGTATTGGTCGTGAAAATCACAAAATGATGTTAGCTCACTACCGTCACACTAAGAACATGTTAATCTCTTACGACAAAAAAGCAATGGGCTTTTTCTAATAAAATAAAGTTTATGACAGAACGTGTTGAAGTAACAGAAGCAGCTAAACAGATTATAGATCAACTGCGGGAAGAACATGGCGAATTGATGTTTCATCAAAGCGGTGGTTGTTGCGATGGCTCATCTCCTATGTGTTTTCCCAAGGGAGATCTTATGATCAATGAGACAGATGTTTATCTGGGGACTATACACGGGTGTGATTTTTTTATGTCTAAAGACCAATTTGAATATTGGAAACACACCCAACTCACTGTCGATATTACTTCAGGTCGCGGATCTAGTTTCTCTTTAGAAATACCATTGGGGATTCGGTTTGTAATCAAATCTAGGTTGTATAGTGAAGAAGAAGCAAAAGACCTCAGCCCAACCCGTAGCGGTGAAAACTAAATAAAATTGAACTGCAAAAAGCCTCCCGACGGGAGGCTTTTATTTTATCAATAATGCTTTGTATTATCCTACTCGCAAACCATTTTTAACAGGCATATCTGGGTTTAGAAGCGTTACTTCCCCACCCTCTACAGCGCCCAGCAAAAGACATTCGCTCATAAAGTTTGCAATCTGTTTTTTAGGAAAATTCACAACCGCAATAACTTGTTTTCCCACCAGATCTGTACGCTCATATTTTTTTGTTATCTGAGCTGAAGTTTTTAAAACTCCAATTGCTTCTCCAAAATCTATTTGCAACTGGAATGCGGGTTTTCTGGCTTCAGGAAAATCACTTACGGTCATAATGGTCCCAACACGCATTTCTACGCGTTCAAATTCAGACCAACTTAAATCATTTGCCATTAATGCTCTATTCTAAGCTTTTCGATCATTTCTTTTGAGATCTGACCGCTATACGCTCCATAAGCATCCACTAGCAATCCTTTTTCTCCGCTGTGGGTATTGATCACGTATAAAACACTATTATCTCCGGGATCGGTCATTCCTTCAAAACGCATCGCATCTTCTACTTCAATCTGACCTGCAGTCCAGGTCTTTTTATGCGCTTTAGATTCGACACCATCATCTACTAAATTAAAATCTGTATCGTATCCTTTACTCTGTAAATCTTCAATCGCTTTTGATAGCGAACTATATGTATTTTTCATAATATCTTGGATTTTGATTAAAGTTACGAAGGCTTTAAACCGAGCCCAAAGATTTAAAACAACTTTAGTATTTGTAACACTTAACAGCTTTTACCGACCTATCTTGTAGTTTATACAGAAGATTTAAAACTATGGCAAGAACTTCATCAAATATGCTACAACTGGGCACTAGCGCTCCTTTTTTTTCATTGCTCAACCCACTTACTAACAAGCACGTCACGTTGACCGAAGCTGCCGGAGAACGTGGTACCGTTATCATGTTCCTATGCAATCATTGCCCTTTTGTAAAACACGTGAATGATGAGATCGTGCGCATCGCAAATGATTACAGAGTTCTGGGGTTTGGTTTTATCGCAATAAGCAGCAATGATGTGGAGAACTATCCAGAAGACAGTCCTTGGTTGATGCGTGACAATGCCCGTAAGTATAATTACTCTTTTCCCTATTTATATGATGAAAGCCAGCAGGTTGCTAAAGATTACGATGCAGCGTGTACTCCTGATTTTTACCTATTTGATGCCGAATTGAAACTCATATATCGCGGTCAGCTTGATGATTCTAGACCGGGAAATGGTATTCCCGTAAATGGAAGAGATTTACGCGAAGCTCTTGATAATGTATTTAATAACAGAAAACAAAACGAACTACAAAAACCCAGTTTAGGCTGCGGTATCAAGTGGAAACCTGAAAACTAAAAGGTTTATGTTTGACCACATTCATCCTTACGCGCCCTTTAATCTTAAAGAAGCTACAAAACTTATTGTAGGTACCTTACCTCCACCTCGATTTACAACTGGCGAATTACTTCCTGAAGATGTAGACTTTTGCTACGGAAGCAAAAACGGAATGCTCTGGCCTATTTTAGATAACATTTTTGATCTTAATCTGGTCTATGAGAATACTGCCCAAGCCATTGACCAAAGATGCCACTTTTTGAAAAGAAATAAAATTGGCGTTTGTGACATTGTAGCTTCGGCAAAGCGAAATAAAATAGATGCTTCAGATCTGGGAATGCAGGAAGTAGTGCTACGCGATCTCATCACATATTTAAGAACACATATACAGATAGATACTTTAATCTTTACGGGCGGAAATAGCAAGAACGGCCCTGAGTATTTTTTTCGTCGTCAGGCTAAAGAAAATCAACTCAAATTAGATGTTGTTTCCAGTAAGGTACCGCGTATTCATCAATTTAAACTAGATGGCAGAACTGTAAAAACGGTCTCACTCACCGCTCCTTCCGGGGCAGCTAACAGAGCCATTGGCAGTATGAAGCAATACAAAGATCAAAAATTAAAAAATCCGCAGTTTAATACTTTTGATTTCCGAATTCAGCAATACCGTGAATTCTTTGAGAAGTCTTAAAGAATCAACATCTCCAAACTTGTATTAATTCTTAATTTTAGCTTTCTCAATATTCTATTCTAATGAAAATATCCCTACTCAGCTTAGTTACAATTTTAGTTTTGGCTTGCGCCGAAAAGCCAAAACCGGAAGATTTTGACCTCACAACTCCATTTGAGAAAGGAGATGGCAACCAAACACCAACCTATCAAGAAGTGATGGATTATTATGCTGATCTCGACGAAGCTTATGTAGCTATTAAAACCTATGAAATAGGTTCTACAGACAGTGGCAAACCACTTACTCTTGTAACTTTTAATACGGATCGAACTTTTGATTCTGAATTTTCCGACGCAAAAGATGTGACACGAATTCTCATCAACAACGGTATTCATCCTGGAGAATCCGATGGAATAGACGCTACAATGATGCTGATGCGAGATCTGGCAAATGGTACTATTGACGCTCCTGAAAAAACCTGGATCGGTGCAATCGCAATTTACAATACGGGCGGTTCCCTAAGCCGAAATACCGGCACACGTGCCAATCAAAACGGTCCAGAAGAATACGGTTTTAGAGGAAATGCTCAGAATTATGATCTCAATCGGGATTTTGTAAAAGCAGACACCCGCAATGCACGAACCTTTGCAGACATCTACCACATGATTGATCCTGATGTGCTGATAGATAATCACGTAAGTAATGGTGCAGATTATCAATATGTGCTCACACATTTATTTACACAACACAATAAATTAGGCGGCAAACCCGGCGCGTATTTACACGAAGAATTGCAACCCCAATTAGAGAAAGATTTAGCTGAAAAAGACTGGCCGATCACACCATATGTGAATGTATTTAACCAAGTTCCGGAAATTGGTTTTTCACAATTTATGGACTATCCCCGGTACTCTACAGGTTACAGCACCTTGTGGAATACATTTGGAATGATGGTAGAAACACATATGCTCAAACCTTATAAACAACGTGTTGAAGGCACCTACGAATTGATGAAATCTATGCTAAGCATCGTTGAGAAAGATGGCGCTAAAATGCAACACCTCAGAAGAGAACAAGATTCTTTGTACAAAAGCGGTTCTTTAATTGGAAAAAACTACGCATTACATTTTGACATTGACAGCAGTAAAACAACAACGCTCGCTTTTTTAGGATATGAAGGCGTACAACAAACCAGTTCTGTTACCGGCATGCCACGTTTAAAGTACAACAGAGACAAACCTTTTGAAAAAGAAGTTACCTATTACAACTATATGAAGCCTGTTAAGGAAGTAAGCATCCCCCGTGCTTATATTATTCCACAAGGCTGGCATCAAGTAATTGAGCGTTTGAAGGAAAATGAAATTCATTTTGAACGTTTTAAAAAAGACAGTATTCTAACTGCTGAAATTTATCACATTGCCGATTATCAGACGCGATCTCAACCTTATGAAGGTCATTACCTGCATTCCAACACAAAAGTAACAACCACAAGAAAAGAAGTTGCTGTACGTGCCGGGGATTATCTTGTAGAAACAAACCAGTCTGGCTTGCGCTACATTATTGAAATGTTAGAGCCCTCTGGCATAGATTCCTTTTTTAACTGGAATTACTTTGATACCATTTTGCAACAAAAAGAACATTTCTCACCATATGTCTGGGAAGACCGCGCTAAGGAATTGTTAGACTCTGATCAAAAGTTGAAAGCGGCATTTGAAGCTAAAAAGCAAGATGACACATCATTTGCTAAAAACTGGTATGCGCAACTGGAGTGGATCTATGAGCATTCTTCAAACTACGAAGAAGCTTATCTACGCTACCCGATCTTTCGGATTACTAATTAAATATTCTTTAGGGAATAACAACTTGATGTTCTCGTAAGATTTAGTCAGCGCCTTTTGAGATTTTTCAAAATTCTTCCAACGAACTTTTTTAATACCTTCAGAAGGCTGTGGTGCTAAAGCTCCCTCATAATCTGAAGTCATCTTATACCAGTAAGTCTCTTTAAGTTTAAACTTTCCGCCTCGTTTAAAAATGTGATATGTAATCGTTATAAGATCACCTAGCACCAGATTTTGGCAACCTGTCTCTTCACTTACCTCACGTATGGCACATTCTTCAATGGTTTCATTTTTTTCCAATTTTCCTTTTGGCAAATCCCATTTTCCATTGCGCTTGATAAAAAGAATTTCAGAATGCTTGTTAAAAACCATTCCACCACCGGCGATAACTACAGGAAGTTTTTTCTTCAAAAACTTGAGTAATTTACTGGCTTTAGGATGATAGAGATTGATGTGCGTGAGTTGACCACGATTCACCTGTTTAATAATGCTTTTTATTTTTGCACGTTTTATAGGAATGGATGTGTAATTTTCTCCAATATACTTTTCAGTTGAAAGTATTATCGGCACATCATTTACAAAAACTTTATACATTTGTACCATGATCTTAAAAAAGGAAACAGCTAAAAAAACAGCTGAGTTGTTATTGCAAATTAATGCAATTAAATTACAACCACAAAACCCCTTCACGTGGGCCAGCGGGTGGAAATCACCTATTTATTGCGATAACCGCATTACTTTGTCGTATCCGCACATACGCAACTACTTACGAGAAAACATTGCTAACCAAATAGAACAGCTTTATGGAAAGCCAGACGTGATCGCAGGTGTTGCAACAGGCGCCATAGGTATAGGCATGCTGGTTGCAGACTTCTTAAACCTGCCTTTTATCTATATTAGGCCAGAGGCGAAAAAGCACGGACGACAAAATCAAATCGAAGGAAAATTAGAGCCTGGTCAATCTGTTGTTGTCGTTGAAGATCTTATCAGTACCGGCAAGAGTAGTCTTATGGCTGTGGAAGCATTAAAAGCCGCTGAAGCCAATGTAAAAGGGATGCTGGCTATTTTTACCTATGGTTTTGATATTTCTAAAACCAATTTTGAAGAATATGGTATAGACTTGCACACACTAAGCGACTATGAACATCTTTTAGAGCAAGCTTCAGACACACGATATATTTCAGAAAAAGAACGCTTAACCTTGCAGACCTGGCGTCTTTCTCCAGACACCTGGGAAGCTGCAGCCTCAGAATAAATACTTAACGCTTAATTTCAAATTTTTACAGACTACTAAACCTATGTATATAGAAAGCCCTAAGAAAACCATTGATAAAAGTCCTGAAACAATTTTCAACTTTCTTATTGATGTGAATAATTACAAACAATTGATGCCAGACAGCATTAGTAAATTTGAAATTTTAAGCGACAAACGTTTCCTTTTTGCCCTAAAAGGAATGCCGGATATTGTTTTAGAATTAAAAAATAGCGTGCCTTTTAATAAAGTAGTTTTAGGTGCTGCGAGTGAAAAATTACCTTTTACACTAACTGCAAACATTAAAGAACTTACTGAAAAAAGCAGCGAGGCATATTTTGAATTTGAAGGTGAATTTAACGCGATGATGTCTATGATGATCAAAGGACCTATCACAAAATTCATTCAAACGCTCACCGAGAACTTGCAAAAAATCTAATAGAGCAGTTTAAGTTCTTTGAGGTCAAACTCTTTGTAAAGCTCATCTTCCAGTTGTAAGATGAGCTTTCCTGTTTTTGATACTTCGGTTATGATACCGGTGAAAAGTTCTCCGGTATTGGATTTAAAAGTTGAAGCTTTTCCTTTTCTAAAAAGTTTGTCTTCATATTCAGTTTTGAGCGTTTCAAATGCACCTTGCGTGAGAAATGCGACGTATTTGTAAAACTTGATTATGAGAAACTCTAAAACTTCTTCTAGGTCAAAAATCTTTCCGGTTTCTAAAGCTAGCGAAGTTGCACGTGGTGCATGTTTAAATACTTTCTGATTGATGTTGAGCCCAACACCAATTATGACAGCATAAAGACCGTTACGTATCACACTTTCTATAAGTATACCGCAAATTTTAGATTTACCTGCCAATATGTCGTTTGGCCATTTAACAGATATATTCTCAACTCCAAACTCTTCTAAAACCTCATAAATAGCAAGCGAAGTTGCCATTGTAATGTAAAAAGATTTACCCACCGGCAAACCTTTTACACGCTTAAACACACTAAACGTAAGGTTTTTACCCGACTCTGACTCCCACGAAGCACCACGTTGTCCTCTACCCGCTCTTTGGTCTAAAGTCCAGACCAGAACATCACTTTCTGAGTCGAACTCTTTTGTATAGGCTCTTAAGTACGAATTTGTAGAAGTTGTGGCATTAAGTTTGACTACTTTCATGCTGTAAATAGAATGGCTTAAATGTTATCACAAGAAACACTATGAAACAAAATTGTAATAACTTTGCCAGACTAAAAAAGATTTAATGGCAAAAAAAGAAGTAAGTACAGATCAACTAATTACAACTATTCTAGAAGGGATTGAAGAAGTGAAGGGTCAAAACATTGATTTATTAGACCTTAGGGAGATAGAGAACATGGTTTGTGACTACTTTATCGTATGCAATGGTACTTCTAATACGCAGGTTACTGCCATTGTAAATTCAATTCAAAAAACCGTAAGCAAAAAACTTAAAGATAAGCCCTGGCACGTAGAAGGCACGCAAAATGCTGAATGGGTGCTGATGGATTACGTACACGTTGTGGTACACGTTTTTCAAAAGCATATCAGGGAATATTATGACATTGAAAGCCTTTGGGGAGATGCCAAAGTAACATCAATTGAATCAAATTATTAAAAAAAATCAATGGCAGACAAATCAAAAAAGCCCGCTCCTAATAAGCCTAAATTTAGCGCTTGGTGGATTTACACCGCGATAATACTTGTATTCTTAGCTCTTAATATTTTCAGCAGTGGCTCCGATCATGGAAATCCAAAAGAGATTTTACAGGATCAGCTAATTTCGGTTATTAAAGATGGTGATGTAAAAAGAATAGACATAAGTACTACTCCTAGTAAACGTGTCGCTTATATCTACCTAACAGATGATGCAAAAAACAAAGAAAAGCACACGAAGCCTGCAGATAATGGCATGAACCTTTTTAGTAGTAGTGGTGGTGCTGACTATGAATATCGCTACGGAACCCTTGAAAATTTTGAGAATTCCCTAGCAGCTTTGAAGGTTGATAATGATTTCAAAACTAAAAATTTACCACCTGATAACACTTGGGCCAGCGATCTCTTCACTATGCTACTGCCCATTGCTATCATTATTGGTATTTGGATCTTTATAATGCGCAGAATGTCTTCTGGTGGTGCTGGTGGTGCTGGCGGTCAGATTTTCAATATAGGGAAATCTAAAGCAAAACTTTTTGATGAAAAAACCGATGTCAAAACATCGTTTAAAGATGTTGCTGGGCTTGAAGGAGCTAAAGAAGAAGTACAAGAGATTGTAGATTTCTTAAAGAATCCTGAAAAATACACAAATCTTGGAGGTAAAATCCCAAAAGGAGCATTACTCGTAGGACCTCCGGGAACTGGTAAAACTTTACTCGCAAAAGCAGTTGCCGGTGAAGCTAAAGTCCCATTCTTTTCGCTTTCTGGTTCTGACTTTGTAGAGATGTTTGTAGGTGTAGGTGCTTCGCGGGTACGTGACCTTTTTAAACAAGCAAAAGAAAAATCTCCTGCTATTATTTTTATTGATGAGATTGATGCAATAGGTAGAGCTCGTGGTAAAGCTAATTTTAGTGGATCTAACGATGAACGTGAAAATACATTAAACCAACTTCTAACAGAGATGGATGGTTTTGGAACAAACACTAATGTTATCGTTATTGCTGCTACCAACCGTGCAGATGTTTTAGATACTGCACTGATGCGCGCCGGTCGTTTTGACCGTCAGATTTATGTAGACCTTCCTGACGTTAGAGAACGTAAAGAGATTTTTGAAGTTCACTTGCGTCCACTTAAAAAAGTGGCTGAAGAGTTAGATACAGAGTTTATGGCTAAACAAACACCTGGATTCTCTGGTGCAGATATAGCCAATGTGTGTAATGAGGCTGCTCTTATCGCTGCACGGCAAGGCAAATCAGCCGTTGGTCGTCAAGACTTTTTAGATGCGGTAGATCGTATAGTAGGAGGACTAGAAAAGAAAAATAAAATCATCACTCCAGACGAGAAAAAAGCAATTGCTTTTCACGAAGCTGGTCACGCCACTGTTAGTTGGATGCTTGAACACGCTGCACCTTTAGTAAAGGTCACGATTGTTCCTCGTGGTCGTTCATTAGGAGCTGCTTGGTATTTACCAGAAGAGCGATTAATTGTACGCCCTGAACAGATGCTTGACGAGATGTGTGCTGCTATGGGTGGTCGTGCTGCCGAAAAAGTAACCTTTGATAAAATCTCTACAGGAGCCCTTAGTGACTTAGAAAAAGTGACTAAACAAGCGCGAATGATGGTAACTACTTATGGTTTAAACGATGAGATCGGTAACTTAACTTATTACGATTCTTCAGGGCAGAATGAGTATAACTTCAGTAAGCCTTACAGTGAAAAAACTGCAGAACTTATTGATAAAGAAATTTCAAAGATTATTGAAGAGCAATATCAACGTGCTATTCAAATCCTAGAAGACAATAAAGATAAATTGAATGAACTTGCAGAAGTTCTTCTAGATAAAGAGGTGATTTTCAAAGATAACTTAGAAAAAATATTTGGAAAACGCCCTTTTGACAAAAACATCGAAGCTGAAACTAAGAATCTTCCTGTAAGCGAAAGTTAGAATCTTAGCATTTGCAATCAATATAAAATCTTAACTTGACACGTTGTTGAGTTAAGATTTTTTATATTTGATAGAATCCTAAATTTAGACGAATATCCACTCATTTATGAGTATCTTAAAAAAGCTTTTTAAGCAGAAAATTTCGCCAAGCGCAGACAAACCCGAAGGTTCTACTAAAGAACGAGGTAAATATATGCCTGATGTCACCGCTCCGGCAGATGAACGCTTTACTAAACATTTCATCCTCAATGGCGGTAAATTTTTGTACTGTGTCGATATGGATGAAGTTCATGAAAGTTTTGACAACATCCTTCTTGAAAACGATTGGTACGAGCAAGACGTCTATTGTCTTGATGACAAATTAGAAGATCTTTTTAAAGGCTATAATTTAAAATTTGGCAGAGAAAAAGAGGCAAAGTTCTTTTTATCAACTTGTGAAAATCTAATTGCAGATGATGGCAGTCTCTTAATCTCTTCAAATCAAATCAAAGAGAAAAAATTAAAAGAGCTTCCTCAGAACTTAGTAATATTTGCAACAACAAGTCAAATTGTAAACAGTATTGGCGAAGGTTTAAGAGGCATTAAAAAGAAAAACACAGGACAAATACCTACAAACATCACCACGATTAAAAATTTTGAACCTAAAGAAGGGGCAAAAGATTTTATGAGCTATGGCAGTAGTGCAAAAAATCTTTATTTATTACTACTAGAAGATTTGTAGTATGCGCGAAATTACCGTAAGAGCACTTTCCGGCTTTTTATATGTTGTCATCTTATTGTTTTCCATTTTCTATTCAGAGAAATGGTATATCCTGTTGTTCTTACTCTTCGGTATTATCACCTTGCGTGAATTCTTAAGACTCATTGGTTTTCAGTTTTGGTACACTTATTTGATACTGGTCTCTTTTATTCTGTTTTTCAGTTATTACAAAGTTTCAAAAGTTGCAACACTAGTTCTTTTAGGGCTAACTGTAGCTACCGGAATATATTTAATGAAAAATCTTTTCAGCGAAAAACTTAGAAAATACCGGAAACTTCAAAAGTTACACATTACCATATTTTATATCATTGCCAGCTTTGTATTTTTAACCTTACTCCCTTCACACGGCGATGATTTTTCTCCATATACCGTTGCTGGTTTATTTATCCTAATATGGACAAACGATACTTTTGCTTTTATTGTAGGTAAAAGTTTTGGACGCCATAAATTATTTCCGAGTATTTCTCCTAAAAAAACAATTGAAGGCTTTTTTGGAGGGCTCGTTTTTGCTTGTATTGCCAGTTATTTTATTCATAAATTTACAGACAGCCTTAACTTCAATATCTGGCTATCGCTTGCGGTAGTAATGAGCACACTAGGGACTTTTGGTGATTTAATAGAATCTAAACTAAAACGTGAGGCCGGCGTTAAAGACAGTGGAACCCTGATGCCAGGGCACGGCGGATTATATGATCGATTAGATAGTATTTTGTTTGCTAGTCCATTTATTTATTTGGTTTTAATAGTATTTGAATATGTTTCATAAAGAAGGTTATACCATAATTATCATAACACTACTTATTGTAGCTGTGGGATTTATAGCGACACAAACCTGGGTATCTCCAGTTTGGTTGCAATATATATGTTATGGTGCTTTAGCCGTACTACTCATACTCATACTTCAGTTTTTCAGAAATCCTACCCGAACTGCAAATGGTACTATTGATGAGATTATTGCCCCTGTTGATGGTAAAGTTGTAGTTATTGAAGAAGTGTACGAACGTGAATATTTTAAAGAAAATCGTTTACAGGTTTCAATCTTTATGTCTCCCATAAATGTTCACGTAACAAGATACCCGGCGACAGGCGAAGTAGTTTACAGCAAATACCACCCGGGCAAATATCTTGTTGCCTGGCATCCTAAAGCTTCTGAAGAAAACGAGCGCACCACTGTTGTTGTTAGAACTACAAGCTTTGGAGATATATTATACCGCCAAATTGCAGGAGCAATGGCTAAACGCATTGTAAATTATGCTAAAAAAGGTGACAATGCTGTTCAGGGAGAGGACAGTGGATTTATAAAATTTGGTTCCCGAGTTGACTTATATTTACCTGTAGGCACTCCTATTGCAGTTAAACTCAACCAGAAAGTTAAAGGTGCAGAAAGCATCATCGCCACCTTAAAGTAACCGCTAGTTTTGAATAAAGAAGAATTAGAAAGAGCGTTTCAGGATGCTGCCAGAAAAGCAAGTGAAACCAAAACGGTTTTACCTCCAGACATTCAGTTGTTGCTTTATGCTCATTACAAACAAGGTAATCAAAAAAGCAAATTAATACCGGTAGAGAATATTAAAGAAAATGATCTGCGTAGTGCTTTTAAATACAACGCTCTTATTCAGATAAAAGGTCTTTCTGCTACAGAAGCAAAAAAGGAATACATCAGACTTGTAGACCAATATATTCCTGATTAGGTCAAAAACAAAAAACCCTGAGTTAAGACTCAGGGTTTTTTAATTATATACTATTTCAAAATATTATTTTAAAGCTGCCAGTCGTTTCTCAAGTGCATCTATTTTTGCCTGAGCATCAGCTTGTTTCTGCTTTTCTATAGCAACCACTTGCTCTGGAGCGTTGTTTACAAAACGCTCATTAGAAAGCTTTTTAGAAACTGAATTCATGAAGCCTTTTGTATATTCTAATTCTTCAGTGATTTTTGCGATTTCAGCATCTACATCTATCGCTCCAGTCAACGGAATAAAGTATTCGTTAGCCTTTACCCTAAAGGAAAGCGCTCCATCTTTACTAGCCTCTGTTGCTTCAATCTTAGATAGATTACACAACTTAATAATGATGTCATCGTAACGTTCTGAAAAGCCTTCCGTATTCATTACAAACAGCTCAAGCTCATCTTTAAAAGAAATATTCTTCTCTTTTCTAATCGCTCTAACTCCAGTAATTACTTGAGTTGCCAGTTCAAAATCTGCTAAAATTTCGGCATTTCCAGTTTCAATTTTAGGCCATTGATTAATAATCAACGCCTCTTCTGGAGTACGATCTGTTATATTTTGCCAAATTTCTTCCGAAGCAAAAGGAGTAAATGGATGTAGGATACGCAGGTTATTTTCTAAAGCTTCAATAACCGCATCATAAGTTTTCTTATCAATGGGTTTGCCGTATTCAGGTTTGACAACCTCAAGTAACCAACTACAGAAATCATCCCAAACCAACTTATATGTGGCCATCAGCGCGTCGCTAATACGATACTTACTGAAATGATCTTCAATCTCTACTCCAGCCTGTTTGAAACGTTCTGTATACCACTCTAAACCTTTAATGCTGGCTTGAGGCTGTTCTATAGTAGCGTCTACTTCCCACCCTTTAATAAGTCTAAAAGCATTCCAGATTTTATTCACAAAGCCTTTACCCTGCTTACAGAGGTCTTCATCAAACAACAAGTCATTTCCGGCAGCAGCACTTAATAGTAAACCAACACGCACACCATCTGCACCATAATCATCAATAAGTTTCATCGCATCTGGCGAATTTCCTAGAGACTTAGACATTTTACGGCGGTCTGCATCACGAACCAATCCGGTCAAATACACATTTGTAAATGGCTTTTCACCGGTATACTCATACCCTGCCATAATCATACGCGCAACCCAGAAAAATAAAATATCTGGTCCCGTAACGAGGTCATTAGTCGGATAGTAGTATTTAAAATCTTCGTTATCAGGGTTTACAACTCCGTCAAAGACACTCATAGGCCACAACCAAGAAGAAAACCACGTATCCAGCGCATCTTCATCCTGACGTAAATCAGCATCGGTTAAGCTATCGTTTCCGGTTTTCGCCTTCGCGGAAGCTAAAGCCTCTTCTCTGTTTTTAGCAACAACAAAATCTTCTTTACCATTACCGTAATAATAAGCCGGTATCTGCTGCCCCCACCATAATTGACGTGAAATATTCCAGTCTCTGATGTTTTCCATCCAGTGACGATAGGTATTGTCAAATTTCTTCGGAAATAAATTCACTTCTTCCGTCTCGAGAACCGCTTTAATAGCCGGCTCTGCAAGATCTTTCATCTTCAAAAACCACTGATCAGAAAGCTTTGGCTCAATTACAGCTTTTGTTCGTTCTGAAGTTCCTACTTTATTGGTATGTGTTTCAGTTTTTACTAAAGCACCAGAATCTTTAAGTTCTTTTACAATTTCGTCACGAACAACAAAACGGTCTTTACCCGAATAGTGTAACCCGTATTCGTTTAAAGAAGCATCATCATTGAAGATATCAATTACATCAAGACCGTGCTTATCTCCCAACATTTTATCGTTCTCGTCGTGAGCCGGAGTAACTTTTAAACAACCAGTACCAAACTCTAAGTCAACATATTCATCTTCAATAATAGGTACACTACGGTTAACAATAGGTACAATTGCTTTTTTTCCTCGTAAATGAGCAAAACGCGCATCATTAGGATTGATGCAAATAGCAGTATCTCCAAAAATAGTTTCAGGTCTCGTCGTTGCGATGGTTAGTACCTCATCACTATCTTCTAATTTATAATTTAAATAATATAAATATCCCTGACGCTCCTCGTGAATAACCTCCTCATCAGAAAGTGTTGTTTGAGCTTCAGGATCCCAGTTTACCATACGATGGCCACGGTAAATAAGTCCTTTATTATATAAGTCAATAAAGCATTGAATAACACTGGCTGACATGGTGTCATCCATCGTAAAACGCAAACGCTCCCAGTCGCAAGAAGCTCCTAATTTCTTAAGTTGATCAAGAATAGTCCCGCCGTATTTATCGGTCCATTCCCAAGCATGCTTTAAGAATTCTTCACGAGTAAGGTCACTTTTATTGATTCCTTCAGCCTTCAATTTTGCAACAACTTTAGCTTCAGTCGCAATAGACGCGTGATCTGTACCAGGAACCCAGCAAGCATTAAGGCCTTTTAAACGCGCACGACGTATTAAAACATCTTGAATGGTATTATTCAGCATATGCCCCATATGTAAAATACCCGTCACGTTAGGGGGTGGTATTACAATGGTATACGGCTCTTTATCATTAGGTTCTGAATGAAAATAATTATGTTCCATCCAGTAGTCGTACCACTTTTGCTCAACGTCTTTTGAGCTGTATTTTGAAGCTAATGCCATTCTTGGTCTAATTTTTGTCTATAAGAGTGCAAAAGTACTTATATACTAAGGATTTTAAAAAGAACCGAAGCATTAAAAAAACAACTTTTAAGCAAGCAATTAAGATTAAAAAACAAGGCTCAACCATAATAATGAGCTACATTTTTGCACAAACATCAGAATAGGCTTACTTTTATGCTTCATTAACACTTAGAATTATGAAAAAAATCGTTTTAATACTTGCTGTAGGTCTAATGACTTTAGGTTTACAAGCTCAAGAAAAGAAAGCTGCGATTACTTTCGAGACAGACGTTATTGATTATGGCGAAGTTGCTCATGGAGGCGATGGTACCCGTGAATTTAAATTCACAAATACAGGTGACGCACCTTTGGTAATCTCTAAAGCGTATTCAACGTGCGGTTGTACGGTACCAAGCCCACCTAAAGATCCAATTGCTCCAGGTGAAAGCGACGTGATTAAAGTAAAATATGACACCAATCGTTCACCGGGTCCAATACGTAAAACCATAACGGTTTATACTAATGCTTCTGCTGAACCCTATACGTTAAAGATTAAAGGTACTTTACTACCTGCATCTAACTAAGGAAACTTATTAGACTTAAAATTTAAAGCGACCAATTTGGTCGCTTTTTTTTTAGTGCATCAATTATTTTAAGAACTAGTTCTAGTGTCTTTTAATGAGGCCCCTCAAGCAATTTCCTCAATTTCAGTTTGCAAGTAAAAACATATCCTTTTCGATCTACTTTAAGACGTAAAATTTCTCCTTCATCCCTGTAGAAGTATTTTGTAATATCATTTAAATCAAGTTTTGTTACATCTCTTCCATTCAACTTAATAATTCGATCGCCAACGTTCAACCCCGCCTCAGCACCTGGAGAATTTTCTCTTATAGCCGCTATCTCATAATTAGGTTTTAATTGTAACTGCGGAAATTCGATCGTATGAGTAGCCAAAAACACCGTTTTACCAGAGCTAAGAGAATAATCGTTTGTTGTAGATGTTTTTTGAATTCGGTAATCTAAACCTGCTACCAGCTCAAAACCCGTGTGTTCAACAACAAGCCCACTTCGGTTATACCGAAACGGGTTGTCAAAATACTTATTCTTCTTAAGTTTTAGCGTCTTAGAATCATAATCTAGATAGACCGTAAATCTGCGTAAAACCTCAGAACCTAAACTTCCGTTTCTGTAGGACACTCCATTAAGATACTCTAACGAACTTGAGTCAGGATACGCGACATTCACGTGGTTTAATGCAAAATCACCTAACTTTAATTCTTTTATGCGAGATCTGCTACCCAAAACTTCTCCGTTAAGTCCCAATCCTAAATGATCTTTGAATGAGTTTTTAGAAACCTCTATCCCATCGTGGGTTTCTTCAAAAAGCCACAACGCATCACCACTACCAGAGTCTAATAATAGTTTAGCCCTAAGTTCTTGGTTATTGTCAACCAAATTCAAGTCAACATAAGGCTTTCCCTCTTTTAATTCAAAAGGAATTGTCACACAAGAACGACACTTTTTTTTCTTAAAAACTTCCGGCAGATAAAGTTTGACTAATGCTTTGTCGTAGCGCATTTCGACACCCAAATCTTTTAATAAACTATAACCTATAATCCCATGAACCGGAAATCCCAATCGTGGAGAAAAATTTTGACTGCTATCCGGTATATAATAAACCGTCTGATTTATCGCTGCAGCACTACCTATATTGATAATATTATGGGTTGACTTTATAGCTTTTGAAGGTTTTCCATCCCCAGCACCACGAAGCCAAACTGTAGATTTATTATTCAACTCAAGTTGATAATCAGCATCTACACCAAAGAGAATAGTAGACCGTACACCGGTGTCTAAAAGAAAAGATAGCTCAAGCCCGTTGACCTGAACAGGAATAATCATAAGGTTATTGACGACTTTAGCTTTTATTTTTATACTTTTTTCACCCTCAGGCAAAAGAAAACGGCCTTGTCCGGAAACATCAGAAGATGACAATAAACCAACCAATACCGATAAAAAATAAAAAATACGCATAATCAGACCTCATATACTATGAATTTAGCATTTTTAAACTAATTACACTAATTCATTCTTAAAATTATTTTCTCACTAATAATTCGCAACTTTGCAACCTAAATAAATCGACTCATGCCGCAATTATCACAAAAAGGGCTAATGATGCCCCAGTCTCCTATTCGCAAGCTAGTACCCTATGCAGAAGCTGCAGAAGCAAGAGGCATTACTATACATCAATTAAACATTGGTCAGCCGGATATTAAAACACCTCAAACAGCATTAGATGCTGTTAAAAAAGCTGATATAGAAGTACTTTCATACAGCCACTCTGCAGGTTTTTTAAGCTATCGCGAAAAGTTAGCTGCTTATTATGGAAAACAGGGAATCGCTATTGAGCCTTCAGATATTATTATTTCTACTGGTGGTTCTGAGGCATTGATGTTTGCTATGGGCAGTGTCACAGATCCGGGTGATGAGATTATTATCCCTGAACCATTTTATGCCAATTATAATGGTTTTGCTACTGCTTCAGGAGTTACTGTAAAGCCGGTAATTTCTTCTTTTGAAAGTGGTTTTGCATTACCTCCAATTTCTGAGTTTGAAAAACAAATTACTTCAAAAACTAAAGCAATTATCATTTGTAATCCGGGGAATCCTACCGGTTACTTATACAGCAAAGACGAGTTAGATCAACTTTCTGAATTGGTTAAAAAGCACGACCTGTTTTTAATTGCAGATGAAGTTTACAGAGAGTTTGCTTATGATGGTTTACAACACAATTCAGTGTTGAATCAACGAGAGATTGATGAGCATACGATTATGATTGATTCAGTTTCTAAACGCTTTTCTATGTGTGGCGCCCGTATAGGTTGTATCGTGAGTCGCAATAAAGAGTTAATGGCTACAGCTATGAAATTTGCTCAGGCACGTTTGAGCCCGCCAACTCTGGCTCAGATCGCTAGTGAAGCTGCTCTTGACACGCCACAATCTTACTTTGATGAAGTTATTTCTGAATATGTAGATCGTAGAGACACGCTTGTCGCAGGTCTTGAAGCTATCCCAGGCGTAAGCGTTGCAAAACCAAAAGGCGCCTTTTATTGCATTGCAGAATTACCAGTTAAGAATTCTGATGATTTTGCACAATGGCTTTTAGAATCTTTTGAGCACAACAAGAAAACAATTATGGTTGCTCCTGCTGCTGGTTTTTATTCTACTCCGGGAGAAGGCCTTAACCAAGTGCGTATCGCATATGTTCTAAAAAAAGAAGATCTCATTGAGGCTGTAGCCTTACTAAAAGAAGCTCTTAGTCTTTATAAAGATTAATGAATTTACAGCACAACGTTTCCCTTAAAGATTACAATACTTTTGGCATTTCAGCAAAGGCTGAATCTTTTGTATCTGTAACTACAGAAGACGAACTGAAAGAAGCCTTAAGCAGCACTATTGATTCAACTCCATTTATCTTAGGTGGAGGAAGCAATATGCTGCTTAAAACAGATCTCTCTGGTCTCATTATTCATATTGCCTTAAAAGGAATTGAGGTTTTTGATGAAAATGCAGATTATATCTGGCTCAAAGTTGCCGCCGGTGAAAACTGGCATGAGTTTGTAATGCATTGTGTAAACCTAGGATATGGCGGAGTAGAAAATCTAGCCTTAATCCCCGGGAACGTAGGCACTTCACCCGTGCAAAACATAGGTGCTTATGGCATAGAGCTTAAAGATACTTTTTTTAGTTGCACTGCGATTCACCGTGAAACATTAGCTAAAAAAACATTTTCGCTAAGTGCATGTAAATTTGGTTATCGGGATTCTATCTTTAAAAATGAGGCTAAAGATGCTTATATAATTACATCAGTTACGTTTAAACTGAGTAAAACAAACCATAAGCTACATACGGAGTACGGTGCTATTCAAGATATTTTAAAAGAGCAAGCAATTACAAATCCCGGCATTAAAGATATAGCAGAAGCTGTGATCGCAATCCGGTCTTCAAAATTACCAGACCCAGCTGTTCTAGGCAATAGTGGGAGTTTTTTTAAGAATCCGGTTATTTCTAAAACTGAATTTTTAAAGCTTCAGCAAACACATCCTGAAATTCCATTTTATACAGTAAATGATGAGTTTATAAAAGTTCCTGCAGGATGGCTCATCGAGCAAGCCGGTTTTAAAGGGAAACGTTTTGGTGATGCCGGTGTACACTGTAAGCAAGCACTTGTTCTGGTGAATTATGACAACGCCACCGGAGCAGAAATCTGGGATTTGGCTATTCGTATTCAGCAAGAAGTACAGCAGCTTTTTAATATAACCATTCAGCCTGAAGTAAATATTATAGAAGACAGGACAATCTGATCATTTATTTTAAAAGTAAACTACCTCGGGGGACAGCAAGAGGTAGTTGTTAGAAACATTTGTTCTCAATTTTGAGGCAAAGCTCAGAGCATTAAAGCCTTTAGAGCTGCCAATAAAAAATCCGCTCAATGCAATATTCAGCGGATTTTTTTATTTTAAGAGAGTAGTTTATTTAGCTAGCAAAACACGATCAACTTCGTGAATGATCCCGTTTGAAGCATCAATGTTACCTAAAACAATCTGAGTTTTTCTTCCTTTACCATCTTTAATAACGATCTGATCTCCATCACGCATAATGGTCAATTCATCACCTTTAACAGTTGTTAAAGTCGCCTTACCGTTACCTTCATCAATAGCCTTACCTAAGTCTTCAGAACGCATAATCCCTGGAACAACGTGGTATTGAAGCACACCAACTAACATATCTTTATTTTCAGGCTTGGTTAAATCTTCTAGCATGCCTTTCTTTAATTCAGAAAAAGCGTGATCTGTAGGAGCAAAAACTGTGTATTCTCCTTCAGCCATTAGCATTTCAGATAAACCTGCTGCATTTAATGCTATTACCAACGTATCTAACTCATCAGTAGCCATGGCTTTAGAAGCAATACTGTTAGATCTTGCTTCCTCTTTCATTTGCTCTTCTTTCATTTGAGCATCTTTCATCTCCTGCTCCGCTTTATTAGCTTCTGCCATTTCAGTTTCCTGAGCTTCTAATTTTATCTGTTCTTCTTTCTTTTTATCATCATTACAAGAGACTAGCATCAAAGCTCCCATAACAACTGCAAAACTCAATTTACACCTATTCATAACTAATTGTTTTAATGGTTATTAAAGAGCTAATGTATGAATATTAACAACTGGTATAACTTCTTACTTATTAATCTTTAGTTAAACAGTGTTATAAAAATTAACGTATTACGACTACTTGTAAACTTTGGGCTAACCTGCTCATTTTGTATCTTTGTATTAGAATTAAACGTTATGAAACTACTTCTTATCACCCTTGTCCTTTTAGGTCTTGCTTTTGCAGGAATTGCCATAAAAATTTGGGCAAAAAAAGACGGCAAATTTGCCGGTACTTGCGCAAGTCAGAACCCATACCTCAATAAGTCGGGAGAAGCTTGTGGTATGTGTGGCAAAATGCCTGACGAAATAGGCGATTGCTCTACAGAAAAAGCCTCTTAATCACTTCATAATTGATTGCGTTCTTCCCGCTCCTGTTTTACTGTTTCATAGTTATAACATTTATAAACTGCGGGTTTTACACATACATTTCCAGATTTAGTTTTTCAACTCGTTCGCAATGCAGAACAAAAAAAGATGCAGGAATTTCTGTTTTAGTTTGTGCTCAAAATGAAGAGAAGAATCTTCTCACACTAATACCAAAGCTTCTCGCACAAGATTATCGGCAATTTGAGATCATCTTGATCAATGATCACTCTGAAGATGATACTTTGCAAGTTATGCAAGATTTTGCAACACAGAATTCTTTGATCACAATAATTGATCTTAAAACCAAAACCGGAAAAAAATTCGGAATTACTAAGGGTATTCTACATGCTCAATATGAGCATCTGCTTTTCACTGATGCCGATTGTATTCCTCAATCAAAGCATTGGATTTCAGAAATGACCGCTCAGTTTTCTAATGAAAAGCAAATTATCTTAGGATATAGCGGCTATTCTAAAATTGCAAATTCTTGGCTCAATAAAGTGATTCGATTTGAGACTCTTTTAACGGCTATGCAATATTTCGGCTATGCAGAAAACAAAAACCCCTATATGGGAGTGGGAAGAAATTTAGCCTATACGAAAACACTATTCAAAAAGAGTAAAGGGTTTGAAAGTCACGCGCATCTCAAACCTGGTGATGACGATCTTTTTGTAAATCAAAATGCTACAAAAACCAATGTTGCAGTTTGTATAACTTTAGAATCTTTTACTCGTTCTGAACCTAAGAAAAACTGGAATGCTTGGTTTATTCAAAAGAGAAGGCATACTGGCGTTGCTCATCATTATAGATCTAAACATCAGCTTCAACTTGGTGCTTTCTATGCCAGTCAGTTTTTATTTTTTCTCCTATTTGTTTCTTTAGTTGCTATCAATCAACAATTGATACTGATTCTTTCAATATTTATGATCCGAGAAATAATGGTCTGGCTCATCACGTCAAAAGCCGCAATAAAACTTCAGGAAAAAGAGTTAATCCCTTATATACTCATATTAGAACCGTTTTTAGTGAGTATACAAATGCTTATCTTTATAACTAATATCCTGATAAAACCACGCCGTTGGAACTGAATCAAGAAATAATAGACCGTAAAATACTCGAAGCTAAATCCGGGAGTCAGAGTGCTTATAATTATTTATTAAATGCACACTGGAATATGGTTTACCGTTTTCAACTAGAGCGCACTAAAGATGATTTTAAAGCCGAAGAAATCACTATTCAGACGTTTTCTAAAGCCTTTAATCAATTGCATACTTACGACAACAAATACCGTTTCAGCACCTGGTTAGTAACCATTTCAAAAAACCTACACATAGATTTCTTACGGAAAGAAAACAGTCAGCGACAACTTTTAAGCAAAGAAGATAAACTCAATAAAGTTGTTGATGAAAATCCTACTCCAGAAGATGCTTTGATTACCGAACAAAATCTTTCTGAATTACTTGCTCATATTAAAAAGCTAAAGCCACATTATCAAGAAATGATAAATTTACGCTACTTTCAGGAAATGAGTTATAAGGAAATGGCGCAAACTCTTGATGAACCCATGAGCAATGTAAAAGTTAAACTATTGCGTGCACGCCGCTTACTTTCTGATCTCATCGAAAAAGATCAATAACAAAGTCTTCTATTTTGAGTATTCTATGAAGCATTTTTTAAGACAACTGGGGCCGGGTTTGCTGTTTGCAGGTGCTGCAATTGGCGTCTCACATTTAGTACAATCTACCCGAGCAGGTGCAGATTATGGTTTTGGACTTATCTGGGCATTGGTGCTTATTCATATAATTAAATATCCTTTCTTTCAATTTGGGCCGCGTTATGCAGCAGCAACAGGTAAGAGTTTACTTGACGGCTATAAGAAATTAGGCAAAATCGTTTTGGTGATTTATTTCATCATCAACCTGTTGACTATGTTCACCATTCAAACTGCGGTCACAATAGTTACCGCAGGTATTGCCACCTATATTTTTGGCATAGATTGGAATATCACAACGTGGAGCTTACTCATTACCGGAGTCTGCACCATCATCCTTCTTTTAGGTAGATACAATCTGCTTGATAACCTGATGAAGTTTATCGTCATCACGCTAACCATAAGTACAATTATAGCGGTAAGTATCGCTGGTTTTGAACCTCATCAGGAAGTTGATTTTTCTCAAATATTACCATCAGATGCGCTGGGCGTTGCTTTTTTAATTGCTTTTATGGGTTGGATGCCAGCACCATTAGATATTTCAATCTGGCATTCTTTATGGTCATTAGAAAAAGCCAAGACCGGTAAACTGTCGCGCAAATCAGCAATTTTTGACTTTAATATTGGATATATTGGTACTATATCTGTGGGAATATGTTTTGTTGCTTTAGGAGCTCTTGTGATGCACAAGACTGGTCAAACATTTAGCGCTAACGGAGTGACATTTGCAAAGAACCTGATCGATATGTACACCATAAATCTTGGTGACTGGGCTTTTTACCTCATTGGTATTGCTGCATTAACAACCATGTTTAGCACAACACTTACCACACTTGATGCTTCACCCAGAGCGATGTCAAGAACAATCGATTTAATTTTTGAAAAACCTGTAAAAAATGGCTATTCCGTATGGATGGTTATTTTAATACTGGGAACAGGAGGTATCTTACTATTTCTTACTAATGAAATGGGAATCTTGGTTCAAGTTGCCACTGTTCTTTCCTTTTTAACAGCACCTTTTTTTGCAATTGCAAATTATTATGCGATTAGTTCAAAAGAAGTCCCTGAAGCCGATAGGCCGAGTAAAGGCTTAAAAATATTCAGTTTACTGAGTATTGTATTGCTCATCGCATTTAGCATTTGGTATGTAAGTACGCTATTTTAAATTACTTTTTACGGTCAAAGCTACGGGTTCTTATGGGAGCATTTTCAATTACAGTGGAAAGCACAATATGCGTTTTGGTTTCGCCGTAAGTAATAAGCTTATCAATAAACTCTTCGAGATGAAACTGATCAAAGAGAACCACTTCCATAAAGATATTTTCATTACCTGTAATGCGGTAACAATTGAGCACTTCGCTAAAATCGTGTACTTTTTCTAAAAATGGTTTCAACCTTCCCATAAATGCGCGCAAAGTAATTATAGCTTTAAGTTGATGACCAGATTCAATATGAGAGATTTCGGCCTTATAACCTATAAGCACACCGGCGTCTTCCATTTTTCTAATGCGTTCTGCAACTGCCGGTGAAGTTATACCTACTTCGCGCCCTATTGCACTAACACTCATACGTGCATTACGCTGTAATATTTGCAGAATTTTCCAGTTTGTAGAATCTATATGCATATTTAAATAAAATATCTTTTTTTCTTTAAAATTTAAAGTAAATATATTCTTTTACTTTAAAACTTATATATACATGTTGTTGATTCCTGCTAATTTTGAGTCACTATAAAAAGAATGAGTTATACACCCAGAAATACACGACTTTATAACCAGGCAATTGAGATCCTGAAGCTTTCACGCTCAGTTTCAAACTATTTGGTTTACGATCTTGCCCATTTACAAAATAATGGCAATGAGAATCCGTTTGTGTACTTTACCGGTGACATTGTACGCCAATCAGACTCCTTAGCCCCCGAAATTCTAAAAGCAGAAAGTCAGGTTTTTCAAGACGACCGCTTGAAACATGCAGAATCTTTAGATAGATTAACAACCAGCCTGTACCGCACGTGTGAACGTCTAGAACGCGCAGAGAGCAACGGCAAAGATTTTGTGCGCATTTTGAGACGGGAAGTGCGCAAATTCAGACGTCTGCAACATAAATGGATGATGACGCTTTAAATCTGTTATTGCATTTAGAAATATTAGTAGTATTTTAAATCAATACCTTTCACCCCTATAAAAGGTTAATGATTTAAAGCTTATTCTCCATGACACCTGACGATGATTTAAATGCTAAAAATGACTATCACAATAGCGCCCTTTTTAAAAAAGCTTCAGAAATTTTAAAATTAGCAAACCGAATTGCTGAGATTGCTTCTTCTTACGAGATTGAGAGTTCAGAAGAGAATGAACAAGAAATTTTAAGAAGTCAGGCTCTTTTTATTAGAGAAGATGCTTCAATTATTCCTGCAAAAATTGCCGGTGCGTGGAACTGCGATCTTTATGATATTAAGATGGAAAAAGCTACCATTATTCGCAAATGTGCTCGTGATCTTGCTACACACATGACAGGCTTAGAAATGTATGGTTTTAAAGAAACGGAATATCTTGACCTGCTACGTGACGAGATTGAACACTTTAGAATCTTATTTGCCGAATGGGTAGCAACCTTTGACCCATGGAATTATATTATAGATCGCTGGGGATTATTCAATCCTCCGGGAATTAACTATGATGATCCAGATTCAGATGATGACCTTCCTTTTGATCCAGATGATCTGGACTTTGAAGACTAAGTTTTAAAGAAACTATTATTTAGATCATCATCGTGTTATCTTACAGGTCTTGCTATACACTCTCAATTTCCCACACCGTTCTGCTTACATATTTCTTCTATACTGACCACCCACTTCAAAAAGAGCGTTTGTGATTTGACCCAATGAACATACCTTAGTTGCTTCCATGAGTTTTTCAAACATGTTCTCGTTGCTTATTGCTGCTTCCTGAACGGCATTAAGAGCAGCTTCTGCTGTATCTTCATAGGCTTTGTGCAGATTTTGAAGGGTTTGAATCTGAGCTTGTTTTTCTTCTTCTGTAGCACGGATTACTTCCATGGGCTTTACGGTTGGAGAGCCTTTACTACTTAAAAAGGTATTTACACCAATGATTGGGAAATCACCATTATGTTTTAGTGTCTCGTAATACAAACTCTCTTCCTGAATCTTACTGCGCTGATACATGGTTTCCATAGCTCCTAAAACACCACCACGTTCGGTAATGCGATCAAACTCCTGCAAGACGGCTTCTTCTACCAGATCAGTTAATTCTTCAATAATAAATGCGCCTTGAATGGGATTCTCATTTTTGGTCAACCCTAATTCCTTATTGATTATCAACTGAATCGCCATGGCACGCCTAACGCTTTCTTCTGTAGGCGTAGTGATCGCTTCATCATACGCATTGGTATGTAACGAATTACAATTATCATAAATTGCATACAAGGCTTGAAGCGTGGTACGTATGTCATTAAAATCTATTTCTTGCGCGTGTAACGAACGCCCGGATGTCTGTATGTGATACTTCAACATTTGCGCTCGCGGATTCGCTCCGTATTTATGCTTTAAAGCTTTTGCCCAAATTTTACGGGCCACACGACCAATAACTGCATACTCAGGATCTACTCCATTGCTGAAGAAAAACGAGAGGTTAGGACCAAACTTATTGATATCCATACCGCGACTGAGATAGTACTCCACATAGGTAAATCCATTTGCCAGCGTAAAAGCCAATTGTGTGATAGGATTAGCTCCTGCTTCAGCAATATGATATCCTGAAATAGAAACCGAATAGAAATTTCGGATTTGTTTCTCAATAAAATATTCTTGCACATCACCCATCAATCTCAAGGCGAATTCCGTAGAAAATATACATGTGTTTTGTGCCTGATCTTCCTTTAAAATATCAGCTTGTACTGTACCCCTTACCTGCTGTATCGTTTCAGCTTTAATTTTTTCGTAAACGTTCTCTGGCAAAACCTGATCTCCGGTAACACCTAACAACATCAAACCAAGACCATTATTTCCTTCAGGTAACTCTCCATGATATACAGGGCGATCCAGACCGTTTTTCTTATAAATAGCCTGAATGGTTTTTTCAACCTCCTCTTCTAGTTT
This sequence comes from Leeuwenhoekiella polynyae, assembly GCF_004104075.1. GTDB lineage: Bacteria > Bacteroidota > Bacteroidia > Flavobacteriales > Flavobacteriaceae > Leeuwenhoekiella > Leeuwenhoekiella polynyae. Next base: position 236,119 of record NZ_QOVK01000003.1, read on the forward strand.
ATGCTCTTGAATATATTTCTCACAAGCCTGATCAATCGCTGCGTTCATAAAAAAGCCCAACAGCATAGGTGCAGGCCCATTTATGGTCATACTTACCGAGGTCATTGGGTTCGCAAGATCAAAACCAGAATATAATTTTTTCGCATCATCTAAACAACAAATTGAAACTCCCGCATTACCTATTTTACCGTAAATATCCGGGCGGTGATCAGGATCATTCCCGTAAAGAGTTACGCTATCAAACGCAGTAGAAAGACGTTTTGCAGGTAAACCCATACTCACATAATGAAAACGTCTGTTAGTTCGTTCTGGCCCACCTTCTCCTGCAAACATGCGTGTAGGGTCTTCACCAGTACGCTTAAAGGGATACAATCCCGCAGCATACGGGAATTCTCCCGGAACATTTTCTTGCAAAACCCACTTTAATATGTCACCCCAGGCTTGATATTTTGGTAAAGCCACTTTCGGTATTTGTGAATGTGAAAGCGATTCTGAATGGGTATCAATCTTAATTTCTTTATCGCGTACCTTAAAGGCGTAAACTGGCTGCGTATACTTATTGACTTTTTCAGACCAACCTGTAATCACCTCCCAATTATAAGGGTCAAGATCCATTTTAAGTTTATCAAATGCTGCCAAAAGTAATTTTGCTAAATCTCCATCTTGCAAATCCTGACTTATAACTAATCCCGTTTTATCAAGTTGTGGCATTTCACCGATTACCGTATCAATAGTTTTAAAAATGCCGTAAAGCTTTTGTGCTACCTCAGCTTGTTGGTAAGATGTCTGATCATAACTTCGATTGGTCTCAGCAATTTCAGAAAGATACCGTGTACGCGCCGGTGGAATTACAAATATCTTTTCAGACATTTCATCACTGATCTCGAACGAACTCTTCAAATCGGTTTCTGTTTTTTCAACCAATTCATCCATTATCGCTTTATACAGTTGGTTCATCCCGGGATCATTAAACTGCGAAGCAATAGTACCAAAAATAGGCAACTCACCCTGCGGCGTATCCCACAGCTGATGATTGCGCATATATTGTTTTTTCACATCCCTCAACGCATCCTGAGCGCCACGTTTATCAAACTTATTGATCGAAACCAGATCAGCAAAATCAAGCATATCGATTTTCTCAAGCTGGGTAGCCGCTCCAAACTCTGGCGTCATTACATAAAGAGAAACATCACTATGATCTAAAATCTCCGTATCGCTTTGACCAATACCACTCGTTTCTAAAATAATTAGATCGTATTCCGCGGCTTTAAGCACCTCTACCGCTTCTTGCACATGTTTAGAAAGCGCCAGATTACTCTGTCTCGTTGCCAAAGAGCGCATATATACACGAGGGGAATTGATGGCATTCATACGGATACGATCACCTAAAAGTGCACCACCCGTTTTTCTCTTAGAAGGATCTACAGAAACAATACCTAAAGTTTTTTTTGGAAAATCATTTAAAAAACGACGCACAAGTTCATCTACCAATGAAGACTTCCCGGCACCTCCGGTACCCGTAATTCCGAGAACAGGGGTGTGGTTTGATTCATTTTCAGCATTAAATAGCTTTAAAAAAGTATCGTGATTATTTTCGGCAGCAGAAATCAGACGTGCAATTGTATTTACCTCTTTAGCTTTTAACTGCTTGGAAATTTCAGTTTTTAGTTGAGGAGCTGGTGTTTTATAATCAGCTTGCTTTACCAGATCGTTTATCATTCCCTGTAAACCCATTTCTCGTCCATCATCTGGCGCATAAATTCGGGTTATACCGTAATTCATCAGTTCTTCGATCTCTTCCGGCAGGATCACTCCACCTCCACCACCAAAAATCTTAATATGTCCCGCTCCCTTGTCCTGAAGCAAATCATACATATATTTAAAATATTCGGTATGACCACCTTGATACGAAGTCATCGCAATTGCCTGTACATCCTCTTGAATTGCAGTATTCACAACCTCCTCTACACTACGATCGTGCCCTAAATGTATAACCTCAACACCTGTAGACTGAATGATACGTCGCATAATATTTATAGCTGCATCGTGGCCATCAAAAAGTGAAGCTGCAGTTACAATACGGACTTTGTGATTAGGAATATAGGGTTCGATTTGATTCATTCGTAAATTTTTACTTTTTAAAGAGCTCTAAATTAAATAATAATCAACAAACACTTAATTATTTTGTGTTATTAATATTATAATTTGAAACATAATTTTCTAGATTAGCTTGATGAAACACTACTGTTCTATGTGTACAAATTTCAAATCAGCCTTTTAAATTATGCAGAAAATTACGCTTTTAATTAATTGCCCCGATCGTAAGGGAATCGTGACCACCATCACACAATTTATATTAGAAAAACAAGGCAATATTGTCTATCTAGATCAGCACGTAGACAGACAAGAAAGTACTTTTTTTATGCGTATTGAGACTGAATTTGATCAGCCGGAATTTAGTATTTCAAGTTTTGAAAAAAAATTTGCGGAGCGTTTTGAAACAGATTATCAACTCACCTATCAATTATTTGATGCGTTACACAAGCCTAGATTGGCTTTATTTGTTTCCAAATACGACCACTGCTTGTATGATTTATTAGGCCGAAACGCTTCTGGAGAATTACAGGTTGAAATCCCATTGATCATCAGCAATCACCCTGACCTAGAAATCGTTGCAAAACGATTTGACATTCCGTTTAAATACATTCCGGTAACTAAAGGTACAAAGGCTGAAGCTGAAGCTGAACAGATAAAAACAATCAAAGAACATAACATTGATCTGATCATTCTAGCTCGCTATATGCAAATCATTTCTGATGATTTTGTATCGAAATTCAAGCATCAGATTATAAATATTCACCACTCTTTTCTTCCGGCATTTATTGGAGCAAAACCCTATCACGCAGCTTTTGAACGCGGTGTAAAAATCATAGGAGCAACCAGCCACTATGTTACGGCAGATCTAGATGAAGGACCTATTATTGAACAAGAAATCGTACGCGTTTCACATGTTCATTCGGTACAAGACTTTATTTTAAAAGGTCGTGATCTGGAGAAAGTAGTACTTGCTAGAGCCATAAAAGCACACATAGAGCACAAAGTGCTTGTTTTTGGTAATAAAACCGTGATTTTCTCTTAAGTCTCATTTCTTAAATACTTTAGAATAGCTTAACTTAACTCAGTAATGCCTTAAGGTACACTTACAAATTAAATCCATGAAAAAAGTAATTGCATTCCTATCTCTTATAATTTTAACCAGTTGTGCCGAATTACAATCTGTAGTCGACAGTTTACCCAATCAAGTAGGCGTAGACAACACAACCATTGCAAGCGGTCTGCGACAAGCATTAGATTTTGGTATTGATAAACAAGTAACTAAACTTACTCAGGAAAATGGTTTTTATGGAAACTCTTTAGTAAAAATTGTACTCCCTGAAGAATTACAGAAAGTTGATCAAACGTTACGCAGCGTTGGTCTAAGCAGTCTGGCTGACGAAGGACTGAAGGTTTTAAATCGCGCTGCTGAAGACGCTGTAGGCGAAGCTACACCTATATTTGTAGACGCTGTAAAAGGGATAACTTTTACGGATGCCAAAAATATTTTATTAGGAAACGATTCAGCTGCTACTTCTTATTTAGAGAATAAAACCAATACCGCTTTATATGCTAAATTTAATCCGGTTATTAAGCAGTCATTCAGTAAGGTAGGAGCAGATAAAATCTGGAGTAATTTGATTACAAAATACAATGCGCTGCCTCTTACCAATGATGTAAATCCTGACCTTACTGATTATGTCACCAAAGAGGCTCTGAAAGGTGTTTATACTATGATTGCCGTAGAAGAAAAAGATATCAGAACAAATATTGCTTCCCGCACAACCACTCTTCTAAAAAAGGTTTTTGCGCTTCAAGATTAAAACTACATTATGTCAAAAAAGCTTAAAATAGTAGTCGCAGGACCTATTCCCAGAGATACTATCTCCACTTACGAAAACGATATAATTATGCGTTACGGCTGTGTAACGCATCCGGTCATTGCATTATCTAAACTTTTGGATACTGAAGGAACTGTAGTACCGGTCACTAATATGCATAAAAAAGATACAGCAGGAATTACTAAAGAATTTGAAGATTTTAAAAATGTAGACTTAAGCGGTATTAACACCAAAGAAGATAGCGGTACCGTGATTCTTTTGGATTTTAAAGATCAAAACAATCGGGAAGAGAAGCAACTGGCATGTATGAATCCAATACGTCCCAAACACATTAAAAAACATCTGGACGCAGATGCCTTTGTCTTTGTGCCCATAACCGATTTTGAAATCAGTCTGAGCACTTTAAAACATATTAAAAAACACAGCAAAGGCCTTATCATATTTGATGCGCATGGTGCGACTACAGCTATGGATGTTAAAGGTCACAGACACCGAAAATTTTGGATTGATCGTGATGAATGGCTACCCTATATTGATGTCCTTAAAATGAATCTTGAAGAATCGCAGTGCATGGCTTTTGCGAATGAATACGAGCACGAGATCCCTTCAATTTATGACGAAAATGCTACAGAACATCTTGATGAACTGGCTGCTCACGTTCTCAAAAAAGGTGTGTCTTACTTCTATGTTACAATGGATTCCCGTGGATGTGTTTTATATCATGTAGAAAATAACACGATTAAAAAAGACTGGATCAGCTCAGTAAAAGTGGATAAAGTAGTTGATACAACAGGATGTGGAGACAGTTTTGCCGGTGGTCTCGCTTATGGTTTTGCTAAATACCAAGATCCAGTAAAAGCTGGACAATTTGCTAATATTCTAGGAGCAAGACGCACACAAGGAAAAACCTGGGACGTATTTAAAAATGCAGAAGAAACAGAGGCCATTAGAAAGATGAATTATAATTAATCCATTTCAGCTAACAACTCCTCAAAGTAATCAAATGCTTTAAGAAGTCTACTCCCATACCAACTAAAATACTCACCGTCCACGCAAAAGATTTTTGCACCTGTAAACTGCTGAAATTCTGAAATATGTTTTTCTGTAAACGGAAAAGGTTCTGATGATAATAGTATTAATTCAGCATCTTTTAAATCAATTCTATTGATTTCAGGGTATCTGCTTTTTTTATCCTCAAAGATGTTTTTAAACTGTAATTCCTTTAAAAGCACATTGATAAAATTAGCTCCTCCGGCAACCATCACCGGATTATTCCAAATCAAATAAGCTACCTTATTTACAGGTCTTGCCGAAACTTTTTTCTTAAAAGCGCGGCGTCTTTTTGACACTTGTTCAATGAGATTCTGAGTTGATTTTTCAATCTGAAAAACTTCCCCTAGGTCGATAAGAAATGTATAAAAATCTTCAAAAGTATTGATGTCAGACACATAAACCGGGGCTATTTCCTGACAAGATGCTACTATTTCAGGAGTATTCTCTTCTTTATTACAAAGAATAAAGTCTGGCTTTAACTGTTTGATTTTCTCTAAATGAATCGATTTTGTTCCGCCTACAATTTTCTTTTTTTCCCGAATATTTTTAGGATGCACGCAAAACTTAGTAACCCCAACAATATTGTCACTTAGCTCTAAATCTACCAGAAGTTCTGTAAGACTAGGTACCAAACAAACTATACGTGAAGGCCTCTTTTGAATGGAAATAACACGACCCAGTTGATCTCTCATAGATCAAAGCTAAAGGTTTAATTCAATTGCTTAAGGTGCACAGCCATTTGTCGCTGTAACTTTTCAGCTTCAGCAGCAGCAGCTTCGGCAAAATCCTTTTCTGCAGAAGCATATATAATTCCTCTTGAAGAGTTAATTAGCAAACCCGCAGTTTCAGTAGCTCCATACTTAAAGACGTCATCCATACTTCCACCTTGCGCACCTACTCCAGGTACGAGTAAGAATGCTTTCGGTATTATCTGGCGTATTTCAGCTAAATATTCAGCCTTTGTAGCCCCAACTACATACATAAGTCGCTCGCTGTTTTCCCAAGATTTTGAAGTTTCCAGTACTTTTTTATACAATTCGGCTGCTCCTACTTTTTGAGTTTGAAAATCAAAAGCTCCTGGATTCGAAGTCAGTGCCAGCATTATTGTAAATTTCCCTTCAAAAGCTAGAAAAGGCTCAATAGAATCTTTACCCATATATGGTGCTGTGGTTACAGAATCAAAGCCTAAATCTTCAAAAAAAGCTTTAGCATATCTGCTAGAAGTATTCCCGATATCTCCACGCTTTGCATCTGCGATCGTAAAAATATCAGGGTGATTATCATTCAGATAATTTATCGTCTTTTTTAGAGACTGCCACCCTTTTATACCATATGCTTCGTAAAAAGCTGTGTTGGGTTTATATGCAACAGTAACGTGATGTGTTGCATCTATTATCGCCTTATTGAAAGCAAAAATAGGATCTTCCTCTAGTAGCAAGTGTTGAGGTACTTTTTCTAAATCAGTATCCAGACCCACACACAGTACAGATTGCTTTTTTTTAATTTGTTCAAAAAGGATATTGGCGTCCACGTAGAAATATTTTTTTTGAAGTTTAGATCGTATCTCCTCCTTCAGCTAGTTTTTCGGTATTACTTACTAATTGCAATTCATCAATTATCCGCTGAATATCTCCATCTATAATATTTGACAAATCGTATAAGGTAAGATTGATACGGTGATCGGTAACACGTCCCTGAGGGTAATTATACGTGCGTATTTTTGCACTACGGTCACCACTTGTTACCATAGACCCACGCTTAGCAGCATCTTCTTCTTGCTTTTTGGCAAGCTCCATATCGTAAAGACGAGAGCGCAATACTTTAAACGCCTTTTCTTTATTCTTATGCTGCGATTTCTGATCCTGACATTGTGCTACAAGTCCGGTTGGTTCGTGTGTTAAACGCACCGCTGAATACGTAGTGTTTACCGACTGACCACCTGGACCAGATGAACAGAAATAATCTATACGTACATCTTTAGGATCTATTTCTACATCAAACTCTTCTGCTTCCGGAAAAACCATGACTGTTGCTGCACTGGTATGCACACGACCTTGGGTTTCGGTTTGTGGAACACGCTGAACCCGATGCACTCCTGCTTCAAAACGTAAAGTACCATAAACATCATCTCCGGTTACCTCAACTTGAATTTCTTTATAACCGCCGCTGGTTCCCTCGCTATAATCTATAGTGCTGGTTTTCCAACCTTTACTCTCGCAGTATTTCATGTACATTCTATACAGATCTCCTGCAAAAATACTCGCTTCATCACCACCAGTTCCTGCTCGTATTTCCATGACGGCGTTCTTAGCATCTTCAGGATCCTTAGGAACCAGCATAAATCTGATTTTCTCCTCAAGCGCCGGTAAAGCTTCTTTAGATTCTTCAAGCTGCAGTTTTGCCATCTCCGTCATTTCCGGATCGCTACCATCTGCGATGATCTCTTCAGCCTCATTTACTTGCTGTGTATATTGAATATATTTCTCACGCTCATCCATAAGAGCACGTAAATCTTTGTATTCTTTATTGAGCTCTACATAACGCTTCTGATCTGTTATTATATCGGGTTGAATAATAAGATCGCTTACTTCGTCAAAGCGCTGTTTTATAAAGTTTAATCGTTCTAGCATGTGAATTTTTAATTGCTTGCGAATTTACACAAAAATAAGGGTTTATTGAGCTATTTAACCCAATGTATAACATGCAGCAAAAGAAAATTCACAAATATTAATGCTAACCATAACCTACTCTTAGGTATTTTCATATTGATCCCCATCCTGCGCTATCGCAAAATTCATGAGCACTAACAAACCAGCAAAATAAAATATCCGAGTAATCAAAAAAAAACAAATAGTTTTCCAGATAAATTCCTAGATAAGCGGCAATATCAGAAATGGCAAATGAAAATACAGCAAAAGAAAAGAGCAACGCTCGCAAACTTCCCAACCGATAATAGTAATAGATAGCAAGCAGAAGTGAGAAAACAATACTTATCCCCAAAAAATAGTAATAGTAAATTAAACTACGCTCATGATCTTGTATAGCTAAAACAGACTCCAGACTATACAGCATTCCGAAACATGCTAAAACCACAAAGCCTGTAATTGCAAAAGAGGGTGTCATTAGTTTAAAACGCAAAAGATTTTTAAGCTGCCTAAAAAACAAAGAGAAGTAAGCTATACCGCCACAAATAAAAAATCCTAAGGAAATAAGACTATCTTCATAAAATATAGCTGCAATATCTCTTAACCAAAAAGCAATAAGTGCTAGCATCAATACCTTACTTTGTTTGGGAAAAGAAAACACAAAGAAGCCTATTAATAAAGTGGAACCCACAAATCTTAACATTCTCGAAATGAAAGTAGGAAAAAAGAGTACTGCCAAACAATTAACAATAACAAGACCCAATCCAATCGCAAAAAGCATTTGAAATCGTTCTAAATCTTTATTTTGAATGCCTTTCATACTGCTCTAATTTTAAAAGAAACAGAAAAGTTGGGTATCCTAAAGAACCGTAAAATTTTACAAACTAAAATCGAGAATTATTTTCTCGTAATTTCTAAGAAAATAATCGTTTAAAAAATGGTTTTTTGTGTCGTTCAAAAGGAGTCTTTAAGTATTTTGATATCTTCCTGCTCTCTACGTAATCCTTCGGTATCTATTGCAAAACTCATAAGGAATCCCAAGCTCAAAGCGTAAAAAAAACGATCTACATACCACAATTCATCAAACTCGTTATAATAAGCTAAGCACGCACTGATATCTGCTAATATGAACCCAAAGACCATAAGTGCAAAATACAGAGAGCGGTTACTGTTCAGGACAAAATTGTAATAAAAAGCACATGAAACAAGTACTATTAGCGATGATCCCAAAAAATAAAAAAGAGGAAGCTCTAATAAATCCTGCATCTGTCCCTCAACAAATCCAGATAGGATATATAATATAAGGATATTTCCTGATGTAAGCAATGCCGCAAATAGAAGAGATAATTTTTTAAAACCCGAAAGTCTAACAAAAGGAATGCGCTCTACACAGAATAAAGTATAACTCAAACCTGCAAAAAAAAAATACAGTTCTGTGCCCCAATCACTTTCAAAAAAGATGTGCGCAAAATCTCTACATACTAATAAAAACAAAGCCAAAGTGACCCATAAATTTTGGTTTTTAACCAAGTAGAAGTAAACCAATATAAATGAAAATGTTGACCCAAATCTTACAATACGCATAACGTGCAAATCGTAGAAATAAACCGAAATTAGATTTACAAGTAAGACTAGAAAAACCAGCGTAAAAATACCCTTGCCTCCATTGATGTTAAAAAACTTCAAAATCTTTTTTAAATAGATTAGCAATAATATCGACAAGATATATTTTTCCTTGTTAATTATACCTAAATGAACAAAAAACCCACAATTGAATTAAAGTGGATTTAATGAGTTATCCGGGAGAGATTCTATATATCTACTCACTCAGATTGCGATTCTCGACATTCTCTTCGAAAGAAAGCTAACAATTTTTCTTTATAGATTAGAACAAGCTTTAAAGCAATCTTAAATTAGCTCACCGTGTTGCTCATTAAAGTTGACAACGAAAATCTGTTTACAAGCAAAATACCTGATAATTAGAATTTAAAATAAAGCTAGACCTCTCAACACCAAAAAAATAAAGAAGGCTCAAACTATTCTGAAATACTTCTTCTAAGTACTCTTTAGGTTTTATTTATTCTTTTCGTGAAATTCTATGATTCGCGATACCATTCAACATTTATTTACAATCAGTAACCGGAGTGAAACTTAGATAAGTTATGTAAAAAAGTGAGAGAATAGGATCTGAGCTCATTGTAAACAATCACTTTTATTGGATTTTTTCAGACCTAAACAGGTAAGTACAGGATACTATACCCAAGTTGGGGTTTTAATATTGTGAGGATCGCCATAATAACTAAAACGTTTTACTTATATTTCAAGTAGTTTTAAACTATTCTTCCCAACTAAACGATCAGTTGATAAGTTGTATGTGATATAAACGATACTCGTTTATAGAGATGAATGACATAGAAAAAGAAAGAAATAGTGGTACTGATATAGATTCCGATTCGAGTTTCGTGTCTAAATGGAACACTAATAACTATAAGTTTGGTTTAGTGTGCAGTATAAGCTTTACGCTGAGATATGTTGCTCTTAAAGAACATGAAGTTCCTGTAGAAATCTATTTATATGCTTAAGGCGGTTACGTTTTGGTGTTGATAATAAAACTGCACAAAAACAGTGGACCAAACCATGTGTTAAATGGATTTTCGATGAAAAATGGAATAAATAGTCTCATAAAAACGTAAAAGCTAAATCATTAAATACAATGCATAAATACTTAAAATTAACCGTTTGCTTTCTTACACTCCTTTGTGTCATTGGGTGTAAAACCAAGGCTGAGGATCCTGATTCTCAAACTATTTTAAATGAAGAGGCCAATAAACCCAAGATTGTAAACATTATAAACTTTATTCGCGACATCGAACCTCGTGATGAGGCAATAACCAAAGAGGTTCTTTTTGAAACCACAAAATCTCAGGTTGAAATCATGCGCAAATACGATTTAGGCGGCACTTTTCTCTTGCAGTATGATGCCTTGATAGATGATCCCTACCAGGAACTTTTAAAAGGTTTACCTGTAGACTCTTTTGAGATTGGAGCATGGTGGGAAATCCCACAACCCCTTGTTGAAAAAGCGGGTTTGGAATGGCGAGGACGTTTCCCTTGGGATTGGCATCCTGATGTAGGCTTTTCTACGGGCTACACTCCAAAAGAAAGAGAGCAACTAGTTGATGTTTATATGGAGGATTTTAAAAAGATTTTTGGGTATTATCCAAAATCTGTGGCTTCATGGTTTATCGATGCACATACACTGAATTATATGTATGAGAAGTATGGCATTATAGCTTCTGCAAACTGTAAGGATCAATATGGTACAGACGGGTACACCCTTTGGGGTGGTTATTGGAATCAGGCGTATTATCCCAGTAAACTCAATTCGTATATGCCCGCTCAAAATGCCGAAAATCAAATCCCCGTCCCCATATTTAGGATGCTGGGCAGTGACCCTATCTACCAGTACGATACAGGGCTTGAGCACGACAGACAAGGGGTTATCTCTATGGAGCCTGTATACCCCAGATCTGGAGGAAGTGAACCATGGGTAGACTGGTACATGAAAAATTTTGTGGATGGTGAATCTATGCAGTATGCCTATGTTCAGGTAGGACAGGAAAATTCCTTTATCTGGAAAGATGTAAAACAGGGTTTCGAATACCAGATGCCACTTTTTGCCAAACTAAGGGATCAGGGGAAAATCAAGGTTGAAACACTTGCCAAAACAGGGGCCTGGTTTAAAGAAAACTTTAAAGTCACTCCAGCGACTTCTGTTACCGTAAATACGGATTATGAGGATGGAAATAAAAAGACCCTTTGGTTTAACAGTAAAAACTATCGCGTAAATCTACTTTGGGAGGACAATACGCTACGATTTAGGGATATTCATTTGTTTGATGAAAGCATTCAGTCAAGTTATCTGGAAAACAAACTAGAATCTAATCAGGCATTATTCTTTACACAGCCTTTTGTGGATGGTTACCTATGGAGCACCGCTCAAAAATTGGCTGGACTTCGGTTTAATCAGGAAAAAAATGGCAAGATCATTTCGTTAGAAGGAGAAGATCCAATCATTACAAACCCACAAGAAGGTAAATTAGAAGTCCTCTGGCCTCTTCAAGATGACAACGGAACTATCAAAATGGAAATTGATGAAGATCAAACTCAGATTACACTTGAGGGAGGAAAATCTCTAGAGTGGTTCTTAGAGTTGACTGTTGCCAAAACCGATGATCTACCATTTCAAAGTATTGAAGACGATAAAATAGAATCTTTAAGTCAGGGAAAGACCTATACTATATCTACTTTAAAAGGAAAATTTTCAAAGCCTGTAGCTGATGAAGTATTTAGAATCTATCCCGAGGATAACAGTATAAAGCTGAATTTTAAACAGTAAGTATACGCATCGTCGTTTAGCTGTTAAATAGAACTAAACAGTTTATCATTTTTAGGAGTTGCAACTTCTAAACCTAATTTTAATATAAAATAATGCCGAAAATAGATAAGTTATTCGTTGCTTTATTAATTGCCTTTCTACCCTTAACTTCTTTTTGTAAGAAGCAACCTTTAGTTTCATTACAGTGCGAATACCTGTCTAATCCTTTAGGAATAGACCTGGAAAAGCCAAGGCTTATGTGGCAAATTAATTCAAAAAAGCCGCAGCAACAACAAGCCTATAGAATCGTAGTAGCTGGTTCACTTGAAAAATTAAATACAGATTCTGCACTGGTTTGGGATTCCGGGAAGATAAAAGCTGATGATCAAATCGTATACTATGATGGTGCAGCATTAATGGCTCATAAGCGCTATTATTGGAAAGTACAAATCTGGACAACCCAGGGAAAAATAGTTTCACAACCTACCTGGTTTGAAACTGCAAAAATGACTTCCTCAGACTGGAAGGCTTCCTGGATAACAGATACTCATGAGAAAGAATTTGAGCCTTCCCCTCGTTTTAGAAAAGTATTTAATACCCAAAAACCCATTGCAGAAGCACGTTGTTACATAAGTGGTCTGGGGTATTACCAACTGTATCTGAATGGTGAAATTATAGGTAAAAGCTCATTAAATCCCGGGTTTACCGATTACAGTAAAAGAATTTTATACAATACCTATGATGTGACGGAAGCACTTCAAAAGGGAGCTAATTGTATAGCAGTACAACTAGGTAATGGTTGGTTTAATGAGCAAACGCCAACTGTTTGGAATTTTCATTTAGCCCCCTGGCGAGCACGCCCACAGTTACTCTGCGAAGTATTGATAACCTATTCAGATGGTGAACAGGAAGTAATAAAAAGTGATGTTTCCTGGAAAACCAATATAGGACCGGTACGCTTTGATAACATCCATGTGGGAACAACCTATGATGCCCTCTTAGAACAGCAAGGGTGGAATACTGTAAATTTTAAGGAGTCATGGAAAGAATCAACCCTGGCAAACGCTCCTGCTAGTTTAATAGAGAGTCAAAAAATGCCGCTTATTGCTGAAACAGACAGATATGCTCCAGTTTCGGTAATCAAAATTAATGATACGTGTTACGTATATGATATGGGAATCAATACTGCTGGTATTACAGAAGTTAGGATTAAAGGTCAAAAAGGAACCCGCGTGATGGTACGCCACGCAGAGATGCTGGACTCTAGTGGAAATATCGACCAACGAAATATCAATATGCATTTAAGACCCCGAAATGAACGTGAAATTATACAGTCTGACGTTTATATCCTAAAAGGAGAAGGAGAAGAAGTCTTTAAGCCTGATTTTACCTATCACGGTTTTCAATATGTGGAAATTACAAGCGATCATCCTATTCCACAGGAAAATATTCATCTGCAAGGAATAAAAATGCATAGCGATGTAGATGAAATAGGCAGCTTTACATCATCTAGTGAATTGCTGAACAAAATACTCGCTATTTGTAAAAATTCGTATTTAAGTAACCTCTATAGCCTGCCTACAGATTGTCCTACCCGTGAAAAAAATGGTTGGATGGCCGATGGCTTTATGGTTCAGGAAGCTGGTATGCTTAATTATGATTCCAATACTATTTATGCGAAATGGGTCAAGGATATGGTAGATGCTCAACAGGATACGGGTAATATGCCAGGTATCGTTCCTACTTCACATGAATGGAATTCCGATTGGGCAGGACCTATTTGGGATGCCGCCATTTTTATAGTTCCCATGAACCTCTATGACTACTATGAAGATAAAGAGAGTGTCAGGAATATATATGCAACTGCACAGAAGTATCTAAATTATTTGGAAACTGAAGAAAATGAGAAAGGATTGCTAAGCTCCGGACTGGGAGACTGGCTGTATTATAAAGCTGAAACTTCTACCGATTTCATGGTTACTGCATACTACTATTGGGATAATATACTAATGGCAAGAATGGCTCATATTTTAGAAAAGAATGCCGATGAAGCTAAATATCTAAAAAAAGCAGAAGACTTAAAACAAATCATCAATAATGAGTTTTTTGATGAAGGAAAAATGGCATACGCTAATGAAACCCAATTGTCTTATGCGCTGCCGCTTTATATGAATATAGTACCCAGAAAATATGAAAGTCAGTTAGCCGAGAATCTAAACAAGAAGATAACAGATAATGATTACTATCTTGATTATGGGTTTATAGGCAGTCTCATAGTTCCGGAAGTGTTATCAAATTATGGTTATGCCGAGACAGTATTTAAAATGGTGACACAGGAAAATATGCCGTCATGGGGAAATTGGGTTCTTAAAGAAGATGCGACCAGTTTATATGAAACCTGGGATATCAATCGCAATATAGGTGATGCATCACGCAATCACCCATCAATGGGAGCAATAGCAGCCTGGATGTATAAAACCTTAGCCGGAATTACCAAAGCTGAAAAGACTCCTGCTTTTAAAGAGATTCATATTCAACCCGCATTCATTCCTCAATTGGAGTTTGTTAAAGCCAGTTACAAATCGCAATATGGCCTTATTATTTCTGAGTGGAAACGCACAGGTAAAAAAATTAAGTTTAAAGTTACCATTCCGGCGAGTTGTAGTGCTAAAATTGTATTACCTAAGGAGACAAAAACAGTAAATGGAGGATCGTATACGTTTACATTAAATACAGTTGATTTGGAATGATGTGGAAGTATAGTATATAAGGCATTAAGACCTGAAACAAAATCTAAAGGTTTAGTTGTAATCCTATAGTCTTATTGGCGAAAATGACCTATTTCAACTACTTTAACGCTAACATTTCCCTTACGATTTTTTAAAAGTTTAGATGAAATTCGGTTAGTCATTAGAATGGAGTATTATGAAATCTTAAATTCACTGGTGCTCCAAGATTAGCTCGTAAATTGCAAATTGGATACTCTTTACCTTTTAACCTAATATCTAAGAAAGTTACACCACTAAAAAAGAAATTTAAATAGTATGTTCCTAATATCCTCTCTTGACAGAAAACTGCTTATAATATGTGGTTTAGCATTGATTTTCAAAAGTTACTCGCAAAAATTAAGTGAAGATCTGATTTATAATCTTAAAAATGAAGATGGGAAAGCGATAGGCAACAATGCTATTTCAAGCAACAATGCTACTCTTAATTTATCAAATGTAACTGCCCAAAATCAAAATCTAGCCTGGCAAATAACTAAAAATGCAAATGGTACCTATACCTTTATAAATCCGTTTACCGGGAAAGGTCTTGACAATGGCAATAAAGCAGATGGCTCAGGTAACAATGTAATACAATGGGATGGTGATCCCAATAATCGCAACCAGCAATGGAATTTAATACGTCAGAAAAAGAATTATTATTACCTACAACATGCTATAAGCAAAATGTATCTCGCCCAATCACCGAATGGAACAAATGCTCCCCTTATGCAACTCCCGGGCGTCAAACAAGTATGGAAAATAGAGCCTACCAAACTTAAGGCACCACCGATAAGAGGAGAAAACGAATGGGAAAATGAAACTATTTTCGCAATCAATAAAGAACCTGGGCACACGACCTATATCCCCTACCCTAGTGAAGAAAGTGCCCGCAGTGATGAAGCCTTCAACAAACCCTGGTTAGAATCAAAGTCAGTCTTTTACAAAAGCTTAAATGGCAACTGGAAGTTTAAATGGGTTAAACAACCCTCAGAACGACCTTTGAACTTTCAAAAACAAAGCGCAGATCTTACCGCTTGGGATGAGATTAAAGTTCCATCTTGCTGGGAAATGAGTGGATACGGAACGCCTATTTACACCAACATCACTTATCCCTTTAAAAATCAGCCTCCTTTTATAAAAGCTCAAGAGGGTTATACAAATGAGAAAGAGCCCAATCCCGTAGGCTCTTACAAAAGGACTTTTGACCTTCCTGAATCCTGGACCGATAATGAAATCTTTATACATTTTGATGGCGTTTATAGTGGTTTTTTCATTTGGATCAATGGAAAAAAAGTAGGCTACAGTCAGGGAGCAAACAATGTTTCAGAATTTAATATCACTCCTTACCTTAAAAAAGGAACTAACGATGTTTCGGTACAGGTATTCAGATGGACAGACGGAAGCTATCTTGAAGATCAGGATATGTTTCGCCTTAGCGGCATTCATAAAGAGGTATACCTCTATGCTACACCAAAAACACATATACGAGATTTTAAAACCACAACCCATTTTGATAATGAGCAACTTACCGATGTCCGAGTTGAAATACTTACCAAAATAATAAATGCTACAAGAAGGGACATTGACAACTACACGCTTGAAGCTAAAATTCTGGATCCTATAGGTAATGAAATTGCAGCAGAAACCCTGCTGTTAAAGAGTAAAAAAGAAAATTCAGAATCAGCAGCAGCGCTTCAAATACAAATAAGCAATCCAAAACTTTGGTCTGCAGAGCAACCTCATTTGTATAGCATCTTATTAAGCCTTAGGGACGATAAGGGACAAACACTTGAAGTTATTCCTTCCAAACTAGGTGTACGCAAAGTTGAAATAAAAGAAAATAGGGTTTTTATAAATAACGAACAGGTATTTTTTAAAGGGGTTAACCGCCATGAAACCCATCCTGAATACGGTAGGACTGTCCCACTGGAAACAATTATAAAAGACATTGTTTTGATGAAACAAAACAATATAAATACAATACGCACCAGCCACTACCCCAACCAACCCAAAACATACGCGCTTTTTGATTACTATGGCTTGTACACGATGGATGAAGCCGATATTGAAAATCACGGCAACTACACAATTGGCGATAAAAAATCTTGGCTACCGGCATATCAAGATCGGGTTACACGCATGATAGAGCGCGATAAAAATCATCCTTCGGTGATTTTCTGGTCTATGGGAAATGAAGGCGGAGGTGGTAAAAACTTTGACTCCATTGCTAACCTCACCAGAAAATTAGACGCTTCCAGACCGGTTCATTATGAAGGTCGAAATTCTTCAGCAGATATGGACTCTAATATGTATCCCAGCCTGGAATACATGGAAGAAATGGATAAGAGCAAACAGGGTAAACCTTACTTCTTGTGTGAATATGCACATGCCATGGGCAATGCCGTTGGCAACCTCTACGAATATTGGGACTATATTGAAAATAAATCAAACCGCATGATAGGCGGCTGTATCTGGGACTGGGTAGATCAGGGGATCAATAAACCCGGTGGACTTAAAGATGCCTACTATTATGGAGGGGATTTTGGTGATACACCAAATGATCGTGACTTCTGTGATAATGGCCTTATTAAACCAGACCGAAGTACCACAGCTAAATTAAAAGAAGTAAAAAAAGTATATCAATACATTAAATTTAAACCTCTTGATCTTAAAAAAGGGCTTATTGAAATTACCAACAAGTATGACTTTACCAATCTTGATGAATTCCGCATTAGATGGGAGCTTATGGCAGACGGAATAGTAAAGGAAAAAGGTGATTTACCGCCTCTTTCTTTGGCTCCAAATCAATCCACTTCACTAACTGTCCCCTTTAAATCGGAATTGGGTTCTGATAAGGAATACTTTATCAATCTCTATTTTGAGTTGAACGAAAATACAATTTGGGCTCAGGAAGGACACGAGGTTGCAAAAGAACAATTTCAGGTCACCGAGCGACAAAGCTCAGAGTTAAATTCGAGTACATCTGCAACGCTAAGCACTTCTAAGAATCAAGATGATCTAATTGTAAGTGGGAATTCTTTTACACTAAAAATAAACACCAAAACAGGAATCCTGAAGTCTTTAAAATATGCTTCTGAAGAACTTATTTATGCTGAAGAAGGACTAAAGTTAAACTGGTACCGAAGTATCAATAACGACCAGTATGCAGATTCCAAATTCTACCCAACCCAAAATAAATTGAAGTCTTTTGAATATGGACTAAGTCCAGATGCCACCAGCCTAACTATCACAAGTAATATGATCGCTCTTATTTCTAATGAAGACAAGACTGAAATTCCCTACACCGTTGCCTATACCATTTTAAGTGACGGAAAATTAAAAATCGAAGCTAGATTTGTTAGTCCGCCAAAAGATCAGGTAATTCACCGTCTAGGCCTTAAGATGCAGGTAAATCCAGAGTTTGATGAGGTTGACTGGTATGGGCGCGGACCTTTTGAAAATTATTCAGACCGTAAAACCGGGGCTTTTGTGGGTACGTACCAAAGTAATATCAGCGAGCTATCACCAGAAGGTTATTTAAAACCACAGAGTATGGGCAATAGAGAAGATATACGTTGGTTGAGTCTTAAAAATGCTGAGGGTAACGGATTTAAAATCACAACAAATGACTCGTTATCGTTTAGTGCTCTTAATTACGAAGATGCAGAGCTCTGGAAAACCAAACACAACTCAGAGCTTCCGCAAATTTTCAAAACTCAAACCTTTTTAAACCTCGATCGTATTCAGGAAGGAGTAGGTAATGCCAGTTGTGGACCTAAAACACTAGAAAAATACCGCATTGAGCCCGATACAGAATATAACTATTCACTTATACTAGAACCGCTGAAGTAAATCCTAACATTATTATTACTTGGTGACAGACAGTATAAATCCCTGAAAAATGCCTTTAGGACTTATAAATGTAGCAGCTCTCCGCCATTGCTTACAACCTCAAAAAACACCTCAAATTCACTCAAAAAAGTGTGAAAAGTGGAGCAGGGATGCTCGGCTTGTTTATGAAACTTCAGAAAGCATTCAAGAAAGCCTATAGATAGGTTTTAACGAGCTTATTTATTGCTGATTTAGCAGCTAGTCTCAAAATAAAAAAACCTTTAGAAGCGGTTTAACGGAATGTAATTTCTATTAAATTACAGGCTTGCAGCGGTTACCGGCTTGTATCAATACTAAATATATAAATATCCCTAACACTAATGGGATATCAATACTTTTTGTTACGGATATATATTGAGGTTTAGTAAGACTCGATTCAATAGAATACCATTTGATCAAAATTGACACGCATTACTTTAGGGCTTAGATCAGAACCTAGTAAGATTACAGATCTATTCACCTACTGATTGAGCACTGCCTTCCTCAACTTCTGGAAATTTACGAGCACGCAAAAGTGTAGTGCTACTACACTGCTACCACAGTGCAACCACACTTTACCACGCTTTTAGCGGTTCAATATGGTATAAAGGTAGTTTTATCTCGGTATAGTCCAGAAGCATCTTAGAACGAGGCAACCCTAAAGCAGGTATCTGAAATGTATGTATTACCTGCTAACCTCTTTCGTTATTAATTGAGATTAAAAGCTAGCGGAAGAACTGATAACATAAGAGTTTTAATTCGTGTTTCTATTCGTTTTCCTTGATACAGCAAAAGAATAGAAGGCTTATTGTATGCTATAGACTTTAATTGAGGTAGTAACCTTCTTTTTTTAAAAAGAAGGTTACGAATGGATCGGAAAAATAGAATATGAAGCTAAAAAGCAGGAATAAAACTGCTAATAGAGTAATAATACCTTTTAAAACCAGAGGAGGCGTACACCCCTAAGGCGAGGCTAAGATCACTTACTAAATGCTACGGAGCCTTTAACGACACGGCATCGACTTTTGATAAAAACATCAGCTAAAAACCGAGAAAAAACCTACAAAGCAGTTAAGTAGAATTTCTGTTCAGTAAGTAGAGATAGATAATTTATCTTCGTCAATAATTATTGAGACTAGGCTAAAAATGTATACTTATATGTATTCTTAGCAATAGCCTAAAGCTATAAATCAAGACAATAGCGCAATTGGCTTAAGAACCTAAAAATGAGGACTCCAAATAAATTAATCTTTTTGAACTGCCCTTTTGAGTCTGTATTGAAAAATATACCAACTCAAGAAGATGAAAATTAACCACCCTAAGGTGATATAAATAATAGCCGAAAGAGCTACGTGATACTTCTCAATAAGAGCTACATACATATACCCCAAGAGCATACCATATATAGCCCAATTTATAAACCTCCATGTTCCCATAATGGGTTGATTGCTTTTTTTCTTTTTAAGGCTCTTGCGTTTGTAGGTAATCCATATTCCGCTGAGAATTAGAGATGATATTCCACATCCAAAAATAAACCAGATACACTTGGTTAACAGCCCTCCCCAATACCCAAAATGTAACGGGTCTACACTATCATTAATCCACATTGCAGTACTGATTTCTGATGCTTTCTGAGCAGAAATAACAGCCTGCGTTTGAGGGTCTATATAAACCCGGTTTGCACGTTGACGTACAAGAGGTACTGTACTGTTGCCTACTATACCCAACACATCACCAGACTTTTGAGGTACATACAAATTGCCAGCAACCAATCCTGGTATTGTTTCCTCAGCCATTGCTACCGCGTTATCATAATCTATAGCATAGGTAAGATTAACAGGAGCCTCTGGCTCGTCAGTGCTGGTTATTTGAGGGGGCTTGGGATTAACCTGTTCTCCAATCCCGGCTATATTGGCACGTTCAATAAAGTACCAAATTCCGGTAATGGAAAATAAAAGGCTAAATGGGATAGACCATAAACCTACCAGTCTATGCATACTTCTAAAAAATACCAATGCTCCTTTCCCTGTTTGCAGCTCAAAGAGTTTATGCCACCATTTTTTATAAAAGCAAAGCGCGGTAATTAGTGATATAATCAACATAAACCCAAAAAACAAGACTACGAAATTTCCTATTTGAAATGGAATAAACAGGTAATAATGCAGATCCCTAAAAAAGCGCTGAATAGTCAACGCCGACTCTCCCTGAATTTCACCTGTGTATCTGTTTGCAAAGACGTAGCTCAAATTATCATCTTCAATCTTATAGATAATATCACATAAGTACCTTTCAGGGGGGCGCATCCACAATTGAATTTTGGCATCGGGATATAGTTCTCTAAAGTTGGAAACAATTAAATTTCTGGAGGCTAATTCCTTTTGTGGTGTCGCCCGCATCGTAGGGTTGAACAGCCAGTCCATCTCATGGCTTAGCGTAGCGAGCGTTCCCGAAAAGCAAACAATAAAAAAGAGAATACTTAAGCGGATACCAATCCAGCTATGAATATTAAAAAAAAGCTTTTTAGTTAATTTCATATATTAGAACGTATAGCCCACACTGAGTAAATAATTCCGGGGCGTTCCGGGATATAAACGCGTATAACTATAGCCACCTACCCAATGGGTTTTATCAAAAATATTATTGACTAAAAAGCGGATATTGAATTTATCTACTTTATACGAAACACCTGCATCTGCTACCACGTATGAAGGAAGCTGTAAAGTAGCCTCCCTTGTGTTTCGCTTACCAACAAAATTGCTACCTAAGGTAATACCGATACCTTTTAAGTTTTTTCCGGTAAAGGTGTATTTCCCAAAAATACCCCCCTGGTGTAGCGGTGCATTTTCTTTACGCATCCCTATCTCTTCCGGGTTATCACTTTCAGTTATCCTTGCATCGTTATAGGCATAGTTTGCAGTAAGGCTCAGGTTAGGTAAAATACGACCGTTAATATCCAGTTCGATTCCTTTTGATTGTTCCTGACCCCTCTGTATTAGTAAATCGGGGTTGATCGCGTCATTAGCATTCACAAGGATATTGTTATTTTCTATAAAATAGACCGCAAGATTTGCTGCTAAGCGCTTATTAAAAAACTCCCCTTTTGCTCCGGTTTCAACCATATAGGCGGTAACTGGATCAAAGGGACCTCCCGCTTGTGGATTATTTAATGCAGCTACACCCTGAGGCTGAAAGCTCTCGGTATAGGTTCCATACAGATTAATAGCAGGAGTTGCTTCATAGACCAGACCAACACGGGGCAGGAATTTATGCTGGGTGGTAGTTTCTTCATCAGGCTGATCAAAATTGGATATATCATTATAGTATTCCTGTCTTCCCCCTAACAAAAGCTGAAATTTATTCCACTTAATCTGGTCCTGAATATAGATCCCATAAGAATAATATTTAGTAGGGTCTGAAGGGGAATTAATAAATATATAATCACTTAATCGAGCTACATTGTAGGTCGGGTTTTGCAAATCAAAATGCGGAACATTAGGCACAGGGTTCCCATTTTCATCTCTTAAAAAGTTAGCAAAATCAGCTGCGCTCGAAGATGCACCGCCACCTTGTAATAAATAGCCTCTAGCAAAAGACTGCGCATTTCCTACGGGCTGTTTTTGTTCGTTATAATCAAATCCGGCAACCAGTTTGTGTTCTAAGGCTCCGGTAGCTGCTTTATAAACAAAGTAGGAAGATAAGTTGTCAGCTATAGTCTGTCCCTTTCGGGTTATCACTTGCATTCCCATCAAAGTTGGAATCGGATCTCCATTGGCATCTAAAGCGAATTGATTAGAGGTACGATGTTCCTCCAAATCTTCTTGAGCGACGTATTTTATATACGAAGCATTAAAAGAAAGATTATCTGTAAACTGATGGTTTAAAGAAAGTGTAGAATAGACTACATCTGTTTTATGAAAATCACTGGTTTGACCAATTGCAAAAGAAACCGGTGTTGAATAGATATCACTTCCTGAAGTAGCTCCAAAAATAGGTTGTCCCCGATCTAACTTACCGTCAAATTTTGTAATGACCAGATCAAAGTTGATACGGGTTTTTTCCGTAGGTAAGAAGGAAATAGAAGGTGCAATTACATAAGACTTTTTCTCTTGAAGATTTCTAAAGGAGTCTGAGTTTTCATAAGCTAGATTGAGTCGATAAAGCAATGTTTTCTTCTCATTGATAGGCCCTGTAAAATCTGCTGTAGTACGCAGAGTATTATAACTACCCAGCGTGAAGTTTATCGCTTTGCGATCTTGTGCAAGTGGTTTTTTAGTAACCCGGTTCATCACACCTCCGGGAATAGAGTTTCCGAACATAGCAGAAGCAGGTCCTTTAATCACTTCAACCCGTTCAATATTGGCTAAAAGAGGCTCCGGACCAAATAAACCAACAACGCGCAATCCGTTAATATAGGTTTCACCAGAACGAAATCCTCTAAAGGTAAAATCGTCGTAATACGAATACATATTGACCCCACTGACGTTTTTGATGATATCATTAACGCGGTATGCCTGCTGATCAGCAAAAACTTCCTTGGTGACATAACTTACTGCCTGTGGAATATCTTTTATGGCTGTAGCCGTTTTGGTAGCAGCAAAAGTCAGGTTGTTTTTATAAGATTTCTCGCTTCTTCCGGTTATTTCAACTTCCTGTAACTGCTCGCTTGAAGGAGTCAAGGTGAAATTAATTTTTAATTCTTGTTGCTCATTTATGGATACTTTCTTTTGCTGAGGTTCAAAACCTAAAAAACTCACTTTAAGAATGTATTCCCCAGGGGAAACCTTTGAAAAACTGTAATTACCATCGTAATCCACAGTAGTTCCTAAATTTTCAGATAGCATAACATTTGCTCCGAAAAGAGGAACTCCGTCCGGATCAACTACTTTACCGCGCAGCATAGTAGCTTGAGCTGACACTAAGGTTATGTTGAATAGTACTAATAGATATAAAAATGTATAAGTCTTCATTAGTTGTTAATTTGAAGCTGCAAACATAAATACTTTTATTTAGACTTAATACAAATAACGTGTTTAATTATTGAATAAATTTTTAAAATTGCCTGTATCTAAGTCAGCGTAATCCCTTTATAATAGGATAGAGTTCAAAATATTTGAATGTCTCACTTTTACTATATTGGAGTGTTTTGGTGAAATTATTGTAATAAGAAAAGTATAAAAACAGTGAAACCCCCTGTAAAACAGGAGGTTTCTTTCTAAAGTAGTGACCCCGGAGGGAAGCTGTATCTTTATTAAAAGCCTAGAACATTAAGTCTCTAAGCGGTTTTCAATTCTCGCGCTCGTAGAATTGCTACCCTATATTTTGATGCTATTTGACTGACATTCATTACAAATATAAAACTCTTGACAATTCTTTTAAAGGATACAGGTAATATTTTTAAAACTAATAAATTTTAACACCGATTATTATTTATTCTGTAGACTGCTTTTTAGTTTTAAAAAGAATAAATTATTTTAAATAAAAAAACATTATTTAAAATTGTTATTAAGTGTTCTTATTTTCACACAATGTGAAAATAATGATGAAATTCAGGGTTTTTCTAATTATGAAAATGTTACTGATGAACTTAATACAGAATTCAATTTAGAGAATTTCAATAATGATTATATCAAAAAAAATTTAGAAGTTAATTGGTCCGAGTCGATTATCCTTAAAGAAGACAGTATAAATATAAACTACCTTTATCAGACAAATATATTTTCTAATTTACATGCTCCAAAAACTGATTTCAGAATTTTTTACACATATAACATTCTAGAAATTAAAGATAAGAAAGACTTAACTTCTACTTTTAAAATTGTAAAGCTTTTGACAGATGGATACTCCACTACAACTAGAAAAGACCTTAATTTAAAAAAATTAAATAACTTCTCAGGTACCGTCATATCATATAATCTAAAAGGGGAAACCCTTAGTCTTAAAGGATACAAAAATGGCATACTCAAATCTGAATTAAAGGATTCTCCATATTCCAATACCCAAACTAAAAACGTGCCCCCTCTGGCCGAAGGATGTTATCTGACTCAGCGAATTGAATTATACAAAGATTATTACAGACCTCTTTTAGGAGGGACAATTGCAGGTAGACCAAGTGAATGGCAGTACACCCATACCACTTACGAAGGGTCCAATTATCAACAATTCTGGGTAAGTGATTGTTACTCATCTGGCAATTATCCTTCTCTCCATGAACATAGAAACACTAGTTCCGGTGGCCACGGTGGCTCAAATCCTGGTAATTTAAATAATAATGCAAATTGTAGTGATGAAATAATATTTGACCCAGAAAGAACTTCTACATTCCTTAATAACGATAAAGTTAATTGCACATATGAACGTTTATTAGATACTAATACTCTAGGAACAATACTTACAGATTTTTTTGGAGATGATGCTCAATATAACTTGACTTTTGATATTGTTTCTGATCTACCTTGTTCTAACACAGATGCAGTTGGTTGTACTTATGGAAACTCTAACTCTCCAAACATTAATATTGATATTGATTTAGAATATATAAATAACAATAAAACAGCAACAATTTTGATAGCACAAACCTTAATTCATGAGGCAATACATGCAAATCTCTATGCAGCTGTTAAAAAGTACAATAACGGCCAAGAACCTTTAGACTCTAGTTTTGAGGCTCTATATGAAAGTTACCGTACTATGAATAATTGGCAACACGAATATATGGCAGACCATTATACGTCAATTATAGCTCAAGCTTTACGTGAGGTTCATGGTTCTTTAAATGACCAACAATTATTTGACTGGTATAATGATAACTCAGAATGGAGTTGGGATAATTTTTATGAAACCTTATCTTATATTGGATTGCAGAACACAATTAATGGATCAATATATTATGCAGCTAATGAGTCAGAAATCAGCTTTTATCAAAATGGAGCCGAAACATTTTCAACTAAAAGCCCTAATTGTGATGAATAAATTCATATCAGCTTTTATAATATTTTATGCTGCCACTACTTTTGCTCAAACAAAAGATACTATTTATATAAAAATAAATAAAAAATTTGAAGAAGTAGATATTATAGATTTTACCGATAAAGTACAAGCTGGATCACCCAAGGAGAAATTAAATAAATCTGTAACCTATAGCATTGAGCAAATGGAAAAAGATAGTTGGTCTGACACTAAGTTTAATTTTACCCACGCAAATTATTCATCAAAAGCATATGAAAATTTCGGAGGTAAAGCTCCTCTCATACTTAAAAAGCCAAAATCTTATTTATGTGACAAGAAAGAACTTGACATCAATTTTTTTAGAACCACTCCCTATCTGCAAATTTGTAAAACATTTGAGGCAGAAAATAGTCACCAGCAAGATGTTATTATTTTTATGATAGATGAAGATGAGATTAAAAATGATTCAATCATATTGCGTGAAGTGACTTTTTCTAGACCTACTAAACAATAAATTCAAAAAAACTTTTTAGAGACTACGGCAATGTGAGCCTTCTATTTTTAATTGGATTTTATCAAACGGTATTCTAAAAACGTAGATGAGGTTAAGTACACTTTAAGCATTCCATCAGATTCTCTATGTCCAACCTGAAGGCTTAATGACATTCCCCCGGCCAATCTAAACGATTCCAATTCTTGAAGTTGAATAAGCGTATTATGAGCATCCCAAAGCAAAGCAGAAACTGTATTTATGTAAAGTTTTATACATTATATTATCAGGTTATATCTTTTTATATTTTCTTCAAAAGAAGGTAAATGACTCGTTTTGATGGATTGAACAATCTTTGAAATAGTCTGTTTACCATAGAATTTGATAAGCTCCTCAATTTCCAGCTGATTACCCCGTTCCAAAACCCGCTTAATAACAGCGCGTTTATTTCTATACCAATCAATTTTATCCAATTTGGTATCCCAAAAAAGAACCTTTCTGAAATGCTTTAAATTCGGAGTTTGCATAGGTTTTAATTCTAAAGCCTGCTGCACATCATAACTGGACTGTAATACCACTTTGGTCTTGAACTTGGATGTGAATTTTTTTCGTGTCATAATACAGTAAATTTAAAGTTATTTTGGAACTTAACTTACTGTCATGTTTTTTGGGGGATGCTCATTTATTGTTTTTATGTTTTTCGACTTTTTTAAATATTCACGATAATCATATTTATGAACCCTTCAATAATGCTGCATTCGGAAAATGAAATATTAAGTCAGCAGAATCAAGCGAACGTAATCCCTTTTTCTGGGATCGGGTTCAAGACTTTTGAATGAACCGCTTTTTCCGTAATGGAGCCTTTCGCGGAATTCAGGGGAATGGGGTGAATGAGACCACTTAAAATAAATATAACTAATTGATTTTCTAAACATAAGAATCCTTAATTTTAAGATTAAGACTAAGTTTATTTAAAATTTTTATCAATCCTTAAAAATAAAAGATGGGAAAATTTGAAATTAAAAAAAGATCAAATGATGAATTTCAATTCAATTTGAAAGCTACAAATGGTCAAGTAATTTTAACTAGTGAAGGGTATTCTTCCAAATCTGGATGCTTAAATGGTGTTGATTCTGTAAAAACTAATGCGCCTTATGATAGCAGATACGAAAGGAAAATATCTGCTAATGGAAAGCACTTCTTTAATTTAAAATCTACTAATGGTCAAGTAATTGGGACTAGTGAGATGTACGAGAATAATTCAGGTAGAGAAAATGGCATTGAATCTGTAAAGAGTAATGCTCCAAATGCTTCGATTGAAGATCAAACTTAAATGATTAGCCCAACTTCAAATGAAGTTGGGCTCTAATATATATCAACCTTGAACTTATGCCTTTTTTTTCAATTAAACAAAGATCATTTAAATATGATCGATAGCACTAAATTGAGAATCATCACCTAATAATCTTCCAATTATTATTTCCCTTCTTAAGATTTTCCTTTTTTGAATTCAAAACCTCCTGTAATTTACTCATATCTTCCTCAACCTTTTTATCCAATACACGCGCATAAATCTGCGTGGTTGCAATTTTTGTATGTCCCAGAAGTTTAGATACCGTCTCTATAGGCATCCCATTACTTAGCGTAACCGTAGTGGCAAAGGTATGACGTGCCATATGAAAGGTCAGGTTCTTGGTAAGTCCACAGGCTTCAGCAATTTCTTTTAGATACAGATTAGCACGCTCATTGGTTATAGGTGGAAATAAAGTACCTGAAACTTCAGTCAACGGATGATCTTCATACTTTTTAATAAGATCTAAAGCAGGAGGCATTAAAGGTACCTTTACACGGGTGTTTGTTTTTTGGCGGTTGGTTACTATCCACTTTTTAGAATCGTCACCCTGCCAAATATTCTTAGACGTTAAGTTTATAAGGTCGGTATAACTAATTCCGGTATAGCAACTAAACAGGAAGAGATCCCGAACGCGTTCTAGACGCTCAATGGCAAATTCGTAGTTCGCCACATTGGCTAATTCATTCTCCGAAAGAAATTCCCGGTCTGTTTTTTCGAAGGTTGTTTTCCAGCGTCTAAATGGATCCTTATCCAGCCACTCTAAATGATAAGCGAGTCGTATCATTTTGCGCAGCCGTTGAATGTGTTTCATCACCGTATTATGGCTCATCGCTCTGGGATGTCCTTCCCGGGTAGTACTGAAATAAAAAGCTCTCAAAATCGCATATAAACTTATAATTCAATCGGGAAAGATAAATATCCTTAAGCTTGATTGTTTTAAGGAATTTCAGAACGTAGCCCTCCGTAATTTGAAAATTTTGAATGGTGCCTTTGGCAAGT
This sequence comes from Leeuwenhoekiella polynyae, assembly GCF_004104075.1. Lineage (GTDB taxonomy): Bacteria > Bacteroidota > Bacteroidia > Flavobacteriales > Flavobacteriaceae > Leeuwenhoekiella > Leeuwenhoekiella polynyae. The sequence goes on from NZ_QOVK01000003.1 coordinate 264,556, forward strand.
GTCCCATTAATTTTTTGGCTGTGATACTTCATTAAATGAATAAGCGTTTTGGTGCTTTTTTCATCACCCATAAAATAATCTTTGACCATCTAAGCCGTCAGCTGTTTATCTGCTGCTTTCAGCTCCATATAACTCTGATATAATTGGGATTTGGCCAGATCAAAATATTGATTCAATTGCTTAGCCATTAATGAATTCCCAAGAACCCGTTTAGTTTCGGTATCCCAAAGTTCCCGGGGTACTTTTCGCTTCAGACATATACTGAGTCGTTTTTGATCCATTGTGATTCGCGCGTAGATAAGCGTTTCATCATCTTTTGTTTTACGGGTATCAGCCCAAAACTGAATAGAGAATGTTTTTGTGGTTCGCATAACCTTTGATTTAAATTAAACTTGATTGTTACGAAAGTCAAATCCAATCTTATCAAAATACAAGAGAATCCCCGTTTTACAGGCGATAAACAACTGTTACCGTTTATGTTTTACGCTACCAGATTGCTACCATTTAAGCTGAAATCACTTCAAATTAAATGATATCCTAAAAACTTGAAAACCACGTATTTAATAAAAATACGTGGTTTTTATGTCCGTTTATTTGGACGTGCTGTGACCCCGGAGGGATTCAAACCCCCAACCCTCAGAGCCGAAATCTGATGCGCTATTCAGTTGCGCCACGGAGCCCTTTTCAGTTTTACAACAGGACTGAAAACCTGTCTATTTTGCTTAAAACTAAGCTAATTTCTTTTTAACTATTGTAGAAATGGTTTTACCATCTGCTTTACCTGCTAGTTCGCCAGAGGCCATTCCCATCACTTTCCCCATATCTTGCATTCCGCTTGCACCGGTCTTTTCGATAATGGCAACTACAACTTTTTCTATCTCTTCTTCACTGAGTTGCTCTGGTAAAAATTGCTCTATTACAGACGCCTGAGCCAACTCTTCCTCAGCCATTTCTTCACGACCTTGTTCTTGATAAATTACAGCGCTATCTTTGCGTTGCTTTACCAATTTCTGAAGCAATTTTATCTCATCATCTTCAGACAACTCTGCTGCAGCTCCACTTTCGGTTTGAGCAGTCAAAATAGCAGATTTTACTGCTCGTAAAGATGCTAAGGCATTTTGATCTTTTGCCTTCATTGCAGCTTTCATAGCCGTCATAACCTCTGTCTGTAAACTCATGACCTTATTGATTTTTTCGGAGAGCGAATATAGCCAAAATAAGCTTTTAACGCCACATATTTAATCAAAATAAAAGCTCAGAATTTTTTATAACAAATCTAAATCTATCCAAAAAAAAAGAAAGGCCGATAGTTCTCACCACCGGCCTATCTACGTCTGATTTTTACTAACTAATCGACATTATCGTGTAAGAATGAATTGTTTCTACGCAATTGTATCTCATCATTTTCATCTGTACTCAATGAAGTGCGAGAGATATTACCCTTCGCATTTGGATTTTCATCTAGATTTACTCCCATACGTTTATAAGCAGGCTGCTTTTCTATCTCGTCTATACGCGACTGATTGTTATGAAATTTGTAGTTAAACTCCTTCATCATACGTCTGCGCTCTGCAGCACGTTCTGTAAGCAATTGAGAAATTGGCGTATTCATAGGATTCTCATCCTCTTCACTCACACCTGTTTCTTCCTTTTTAACGGGTCCTACAACCTTATGCTCAAAAGCAATTTCTTCTTCTTTCACTTTAGGTTGAGGTTGTGCTTTCTGTACCGGTTTAGCAGTATTTAAATGATCTTCCATTTCCATGTAATCATCCAGACTGTAGCGCTTTTCTCCTTTTTCATTCACTTCGGTAACCGAAACAATTTCAACAGGATTATTCACCTCTATCTCGTTGATATCATCATCTAAACTGTAAACGACTTCTTCCTCTTCAGATTTTTCAATTGGTTTCTTTTGCTGAAACTCTTTCTTTTCTGACTTTTCTGGGGTTGAATCATTTAAGGGAAGATCAAAAGACAATGTAAATTGTTCTTCTTCCTCCTGATCAAAAAGATTTATTTGTGGCTCATCTGCAGGATCTTCTACACTTACAATTTTGAAGTCATCTTCCTCTACATAAGTGTCTTCTACGTCTTCATAGCTGGTATAATCAAGAACTTCCTCATAAACCACCTGAAGATTCCTAATAAGATCTGTAGTAGGTATAAGATTCATCTGATTTTTTTTCACTTCAGCTTGCTGCTTTTTTGCTTCGGGCTTCGGTTTATTTACCATCAGATCCATGGGATCATCACTATCGTCTAGTGTATGTACAATAGGCTTAACTTCAGGTTCAGATTCTTCCTTTTTTGGAGCAGTGTCAAAGTTCAATTTTCCACCAGTACTTTTGGGAGAAAGATCGTGCTGCGCACGTTGCTCGTCTTCAAGTGTATGGATAATCTTTTTTGTTTCGGTATTAACGATCTCATTTTGCTGCTCTACATTAAAACCCGTAGCAATAATGGTTACCGAGATCGCATCGCCTAAGCTTTCTTCTTCACCTACACCCATAATGATGTTAGCACTATGACCGGCTTCATCCTGGATGTGATCGTTGATCTCTCCTATTTCATCAATTGTAATTTCTTCGGTTCCCGAAACGATAAGCAACAATACGTTCTTGGCTCCTGTAATTTTATTATCATTTAATAATGGAGAGTCTAGTGCTTTTCTAATGGCATCCTGAGCACGACTGCCACCGCTTGCATTAGCACTACCCATAATTGCAGTACCGCTATTACTTAAAACTGTTTTCGCATCTCTAAGGTCAATGTTTTGCGTGTAGTGATGCGTTATAACTTCTGCAATACCTCTAGATGCAGTTGCAAGTACCTCGTCTGCTTTGCTAAAACCTGCTTTAAAACCAAGATTACCATATACCTCACGTAGTTTATTGTTGTTGATTACAATAAGCGAATCTACATGAGAACGCAATCTTTCTACACCAAGCTGAGCCTGCTCGTTACGCATTTTACCTTCAAACTGAAACGGGATTGTCACAATACCTACGGTAAGCACATCCATTTCTTTTGACATTTTAGCAATCACAGGTGCAGCTCCCGTACCGGTACCTCCACCCATCCCGGCAGTGATAAAAACCATTTTAGTGTTGGTGCCCAACATCTGTTTGATGTCTTCTGAGCTTTCTATAGCGGCCTTCTCTCCCACTTCTGGATTTGCTCCTGCTCCAAGTCCTTCTGTCAAGCTCACACCCAACTGAATACGTATAGGTACAGGACTGTTTTCTAATGCTTGTGAATCTGTATTGCAGACCACAAAGTCCACACCTTTAATTCCTTGGCTAAACATATGATTGATGGCATTGCTACCACCACCGCCTACGCCAATTACCTTAATTACGTTGCTCTGATTTTTTGGTAAATCAAACGAGATGTTTTCAAAATCTGTGTTGCTCATAATATTTCGTTTTACCGGTTTTTGCTATTGGTTTTCTTTTTCAATTTCAGAGATAAAAATCAGATCTTCATCTCGTCGGTTCTTCTTTTTTTAATCTATTCTGCGTTGTCTAAAAAGTCTTTGAACTTTTCTGCCCAAGTATCAAAAATGCTTTTACGCACTTTTTTCTCTTTAGGCCGATCGGTTTCCTGCTCCTCATCAGAAGTTATCTCTGGTTCTGGTGCAGGTTCTTCTTCTACAATTGCCGTGTCTTGCTGCGCTTCTGGTTCGTCAGGACGGTGCTCCAGACTATTCATCACGAGACCTACCGCAGTCGCGTACAGCGGACTTGTAGTTTCTGAATCACTGTCTCCTGCTAAATGCTCATTAGGATATCCTATACGCGTATCCATCCCGGTGATGTATTCTACCAGTTGCTTAAGATGTTTCAATTGTGACCCACCTCCCGTTAGCACAATACCGGCAATTAATTTCTTTTTCTGCTCCTCATGACCATAATTTTTGATCTCGAGATAAACCTGTTCAACGATCTCAACGACCCGTGCGTGAATGATCTTTGAAAGGTTTTTTAAGGTTATTTCTTTAGGCTCTCTACCCCGTAATCCCGGTATCGAAACTATTTCATTATCCTTGTTTTCTCCAGGCCAGGCAGAACCGAATTTTATTTTAAGGAGTTCTGCTTGTTTCTCAATAATGCTACACCCTTCTTTGATATCTTCAGTAATCACATTACCTCCAAAAGGAATCACAGCTGTATGTCTAATGATTCCATCTTTAAAAATAGCGAGATCTGTAGTCCCCCCTCCAATATCAATCAAAGCGACACCCGCCTCTTTTTCCTCCTGACTTAAAACGGCATTAGCAGAAGCTAAAGGTTCTAAGGTTATCTTATCAAGATTAAGACCTGCGCTTTTTACACAACGACCTATATTTCTAATACTGCTCACCTGCCCTACCACTACGTGGAAATTCGCTTCAAGACGGCCACCATACATTCCTATAGGCTGTGTGATTTCGGCTTGACCATCTACTTTATACTCCTGTGGAAGTACGTGTATAATCTCTTCACCCGGAAGCATCACCAGTTTATGAACCTGATTACAAAGCATGTCTATGTCTTTAGGACCTATAACCTGATCTGCATCTGCCCGTGTGATGTAATCGCTATGTTGCAAACTGCGTATGTGCTGACCAGCAATACCTACAACAACATCTTCAATCTTCATTCCCGAAACACTTTCTGCTTCTTGTACCGCCTGCTGTATAGATTGTATGGTCTGGGTAATATTATTTACCACCCCCCTGTGCACTCCAAGACTTTTAGATTTTCCGATACCCAGAATCTCTAATTTATGGTACTCGTTGTAGCGCCCTATCATGGCAACAATTTTGGTTGTACCAATGTCAAGTCCTACTGCTATGTCTTTCTGCTCCATAACTTAAATTTTTGTCCCTACAACCTGACCATCAAATCGTAAATCAACGATTTTGTATGCCGAGAGACTATTGTCTTTAATCGCTTTCTGGTAGAAGGCTTTGTAGTTTGCAAACTTGCTTTGCAGATCTTTAACCTTACCTAATCTGATTTTATAGTTTAAAACCCGTGGAGTTAAACTGTAATCACCAGTTTTATTTCTTGAAATCCCCACCACTTGTTTTGCAAGCAACGGGTCTTGTTGTATATAATTTAAAAGTGGGTATACCTCATCAATCTGGTCGTTCTGCAAACCATCTATAATAGGCACCCGTGCTGAATAATTAGAAGACAAAGGCATTGCAGCTCCCTGCTCATCTATATAAAAAGGTTTTTGAGCCTGTACCCGCGCAAGAGGTTTTCTTTGTTTTACTGTTGCTCCTACGACTCCATCTAGCGTGAGGTAAACATCTGCATCAGCGATCATCGCATGAGAATCTAACAGCTCTTCAAGCTTATTCAAATCTAGAATTTCTTTAACCTGTCCCTCGAGGGCTTTCTCATTTTGTATCAACAATTTATCAACCGTTTCAGCGGTTATAAAAAGGTTTGCACCCGCCTCAAAATGCACGGATACATCTTTTACAGTTCGTTGTGCATTACGCCGATGCGAAAAAGCAACTAAAAGCAAAGTCACCAAGACTAAACCAATCATTCTTATGTAAAACCAATTGATCTTCATCGCTTCAGATTTTTGGTTATTTTTAAAATCTCTTCTCCAATATCTCCTGCACCCATCATCACTTTTATGCTCGCCTTTGAAGCCTCCATTTTTTCTTGCAATGCTGCTTTTGTCACGACTTCTTTTCGCGTAAGCGGAATCAAGCCCAACAACTTTTGAGACGTTATCCCATCAATAGGTTCTTCTCTAGCCGGATAAATATCGAGTAACAACAACTCATCAAACTGCGCTAAACTCGCTGCAAAATCCTGCATAAAATCTCGTGTCCTACTATACAAATGGGGCTGAAAGACAGCTAACACTCGCTTGTTAGGATACATCTCACGCACCGCACTATGCACCGCATCAATCTCTGTGGGATGGTGCGCATAATCATCAATTAAAACCTCGTCGTCTGTCTTAATTCTATAGGTAAATCTGCGATTAACCCCCTTAAATGCGAATAGTGCTTTGGCAAGCTTATCGGCAGGGCAGCCGTAATGTAAAGCCATTGCCAAAGCGGTAATCGCATTAGACAAATTATGTCTACCCGGCAGGTTAAGCACTAAATCTTTAAGCAGCCCATCAGGATGTTTTAAATCAAAATGATAAGCGCCATTTTCTATTTTTATAGTTAAAGCTGCATACACAGCGTCATCTTCTAAGCCTATTGTTATTCCATCTAGCGGTAAACCGTTTTTTACAAACAGCACTCCGTCTTCTTGCACTTGAGCAGCAAAATCCCGAAAACTTTGTTGTAAAGCTTCGGCATCTCCATAAATATCCAGGTGATCAGCATCCATAGAAGTGATCGCTGCTATATTAGGAAACAGCTGCATAAAGGAGCGATCAAACTCATCTGCCTCAACCACTACAATCTCTTCTCCTTGCTGAATCAAATTACTCTGGTAATTCTCTGCAATACCGCCTAAAAATGCAGTAACCGGTAAATCACACGAAGCCATAAGGTGTCCCAGCATGGCACTCGTTGTGGTCTTACCGTGAGTCCCGGCAACAGCCAAACAGTATTTCTGCTGCGTTAACCAACCCAAAACTTCTGCGCGCTTTTTAACCAAAAAACCTTCGGCTAAATAATACTGATATGCACTGTGATTTTTAGGCACTGCAGGCGTATAAACCACCAGTGTATTTTCTTTATTTTTATAGGTTGAAGGAACATCTTCAATTGAATCCCGGAACGAAATATCAATTCCTAAATCAGTTAAACCTTCAGTAATCGTTGAGGCTGTTTTATCATAACCCGAAACCTGCTTGCCTGCCGCGTAAAAATACCGCGCCAGTGCACTCATCCCAATACCGCCAATGCCGATAAAGTAAATATGTGATATGTTGTTTAGGTTATTCAAGGTATTACTTCAATAATTTTTCTACTTCGTTCACAATTTGTTGCGTTGCCTGAGGTAATGCTATTTTTTTAAAATTGGTTCCTAAAATTGCTTGCCGCTCTTCATCTTCAACCAACTCTTTAAAGATCTCCTCAAATCGATTTTCTAATTCCTTCTCCTTTAAAAGTATCGCCGCATCTTTTTCTACGATAGCTTCTGCATTTTTGGTCTGATGATCTTCTGCTACATTAGGAGACGGAATAAAAATCACCGGCTTTCCTACTAATGCTAACTCAGATACAGAACCTGCACCTGCTCTACTGATGATAATATCTGCAGCAGCATAGGCTAAACTCATCGTATCTATATACGGTAAAACCTGTACGTCTTCGGTTTTACTGTGCGTTTTGTATTCCTCAAAATACAATTGACCACTTTGCCAGATAACCTGTACGTTTTGATCTAAGATAAATTGTAATTCGCGGTCTATTAATTTATTTATCGCTCGTGCCCCAAGACTTCCGCCCAGAATCAAAAGTGTTTTCTTTTGAGGCTTTAAACCATATTTAGTCAAGCCTTCTTCCCGGTTCTGATCAATAAAAATCAAATCCTGTCGCACGGGATTTCCGGTTTTTATAATTTTTTCCTGCGGAAAGAATTGTTGCATCCCATCGTAAGCCACACAAATCTTTTGCACTTTTTTAGCCAACAGTTTATTGGTTATTCCTGCAAAACTATTCTGCTCCTGAATCAATGCCGGTACGTTATAACGGGTCGCCATTTCCAATAAAGGTCCGCTTGCAAAACCACCAGTTCCTATAACAACGTCAGGTTTAAAACGACGAATGATCGTAGCTGATTTAAACAGGCTGCTGATCAACTTAAACGGAAACATCAAATTAGACCAGGTCAACTTCCGTTGAATCCCGGCTATCCAAAGTCCTTCAATTTTATAGCCCGCTTTAGGAACTTTCTCCATCTCCATACGATCTTGCGAACCCACAAAAAGAAATTCCGCTTGCGGATATTTTTCTTTGAGTGCATCTGCAATCGCAATCGCCGGGTAAATATGTCCCCCGGTTCCGCCGCCTGATAGTATGAATTTGTAATTCTTCAAATTGCTTTATATAAATTCTATTAAATCGCTTCGCTTAAAATATCAAGCGGGTTCATCTCTTCTTCCTCCTTCGCTTTTACTTCTTCTCGTTTGACACTTACGCTCAACACAATTCCTATCGCCAAACATGTCATCCAGATTGAAGTTCCCCCACTACTTACCAATGGTAAGGTTTGTCCTGTCACCGGAAATAGCTCTACAGCAACAGCCATATTGATCAATGCCTGAAAAATGATGGGCAACCCAACACCGATGGCTGCCAACTTTCCGAAAACAGTAGTTGCTTTATTAGCGACAACGAGTATTCTAAACAATAAAAGCAAGTACATCAGTAATAGCATCAGCCCGCCTATCAATCCCCATTCTTCCACAATGATTGCATAAATAAAATCTGAAGAGGATTGTGGCAAGAAGTTTTTCTGAACACTCTTACCGGGACCCAATCCTGTTAAACCCCCTGTAGCAATTGCTATTTTTGCTTTTTCGATCTGATAATCACCTTCACTGTCCTCGTCATCCGCAAAACTATCTATACGACTCATCCAGGTATCCACACGGTTTGGAAACACTCCCGGAAATGCTTTTGCTGCGAGCACAAACAGTGTGAGCGCCAGTAGACCGGTCGCAACGATAATCCCTATATATTTTAATGGATACCCCCCCATAAAAACCAGTGTCAAAACCATTACAAAAATGATCGCAGTGGTTGAAAAGTTGGCAGGAAGTATCAAGCCCAGAATCAAAGCTACAGGCACCCAAAGCGGAAGAATACTTTCTTTAAAGGTTATCGTTTTATCTTTAATTTTTGTCAGATAGCGCGCGATATAAATCATCAACACTACAGAAGCTAACGTAGAGGTCTGAAACGTGATTCCCACAAACGGAACTTTGATCCATCTACTCGCGTTAGCGCCATCAATAGTCGTCCCTTGCGCCATTGTGATTAAAAGCAAAATGAACACAATAGGGATTCCTATTATAGACAAGCCTTTAAAATAATGTGCAGGTACTTTATGCACCCCATAAATGATTGCAAAACCTAATACCAAATGCATAAAATGGCGCACCAAAAAAGGAAGCGTATCCCCATTACCGTATAAGTAGGCAAGATTACTACTCGCACTAAAAACCGGCAAAAACGAGAACAAAGCTAAAAAGGCAGTAATCGCCCAGATCGCCCGATCTCCTTTTAATGTGGTAAATATGTTTTTGGTCTTACTCAACTAATTGATCTTTATAAATTGCGAACTGCTTCTTTAAACTGACGGCCACGATCTTCATAATTTTCAAAAAGATCAAAACTCGCACAGGCTGGTGACAACAAAACATTATCTCCCTTTCCCGTAAGTTTGTAGGCGATTTTAACCGCTTCAGACATAGATTGTGTTTCAACTATGGTCTCTACCATTCCTGAAAAATGATGCATCAACTTTGCGTTATCTACACCCAGACAAATGATCGCTTTTACTTTTTCATTTACTAAGGGAAATAAGTCTTTATAGTCATTTCCTTTATCAACACCCCCTACAATCCAAACTGTAGGAGCGTTCATACTATCTAGCGCATAAAAAGTTGCGTTTACATTTGTGGCCTTAGAATCGTTGATATAAGACACGTTATTGATCTTCAAGACCTGCTCTAAGCGGTGTTCAACACCCTGGAAGCCTTCTAAAGATTCTCTAATCGTCGCCTTACGAATACTAAGCAACTTAGAAGCTGTTGAGGCTGCCATCGCATTCTTAGTGTTGTGAGCTCCTTTAATCGCCAAATTTTTTGTTGACATCGTCATCGTTGTATCGTCAGTTATTATATTAATTTCTTCTTGAGCGTAATACGCTCCTTTGTTTAGTTTTTGTGAAATTGAAAAAGGCATCAATTGTGACCGTACCGGATGCTGCTCTAACCACTCTGTAATCACAGCATCGTCTGCATCATAAATGAGGTAATCATCTTCGGTTTGATTTTCCGCTATGCGGAATTTAGACCGAATGTAATTCTCAAATTTGTACTCATAGCGATCTAAGTGATCTGGCGTAATATTGGTTAAAATCGCGATATGCGGCGCAAAACGCTCTATACCATCCAATTGAAAACTACTGATCTCTAACACGTAGTAATCCTGATCATCTACCGCTACCCACTTTGCAAAACTGTCACCTATATTTCCTGCAGCTACGCTTTTTAAACCCGCTTGCTTCAGCATATGCGCAACCAGCATCGTCGTCGTTGTTTTACCATTACTACCGGTAATCCCAACGAGTATAGCTTTTGTATATCGCGCTGCAAATTCAATCTCAGAAATCACAGAAACTCCTGCTTCTACCAACTTTTTTATGAGCGGTGCTTTATCAGGAATCCCCGGACTTTTCATCACAAGATCTGCATTGAGAATTTTAGCTTCGGTATGACCGCCATCTTCCCATTCAATTTCATAATCCTTAAGAACGTCGAGGTATTTTGATTTTATCTTCCCGAAATCAGAAACAAAAACTTCAAATCCCTTCTTTTTACCTAATATCGCGGTTCCTATTCCGCTCTCTCCACCGCCCAAAATCACCAGTCGCTTCATCTATCTTACCTTAAGCGTTACAATTGTGATAATGGCTAATAAGATTCCTATAATCCAAAATCGGGTTACGATCTTACTTTCGTGAATCCCCTTTTTCTGATAGTGGTGATGCAACGGCGACATTAGAAAAATACGTCTACCTTCACCGCTTTTTGCTTTTGTATACTTAAACCAACTCACCTGCAGCATTACTGAAAGGGTTTCCATAAAGAAAATTCCGCAGAGAATTGGGATTAATAATTCTTTGCGAATCGCAATTGCGATTACCGCGATAATTCCCCCAATAGTCAAACTCCCCGTATCACCCATAAATATTTGCGCCGGATAGGTGTTGTACCACAAGAAACCTACAAGCGCTCCAACAAATGCAGTAATAAATATTACCATCTCACCAGATCTTGGGATGTACATAACATCGAGGTAATCACTAAAAATGATGTTACCCGATACCCAGGCAAAAATCCCAAGTGTCAACACGATTATTGCTGAAGAACCCGCCGCGAGACCATCTATACCATCAGTCAGGTTTGCTCCGTTTGATACTGCTGTTACAATAAAAATCACAATAGGTATAAACAGCAACCAGGCATATTTCACATAATCATCTCCTAACCAACTTACTAAAATGGTGTAATCTATCTCGTTATTCTTTACAAAAGGAATGGTTGTGGTCAATGCCTTCTCTTCTTTGGAAAATTCTTTAACATTACTATCTAACAGCTGTTCTTGCTGCGGTGCTTTATTTGCCAACTCTTCTTTTACTGTCACTCCCGGGTGAAAAAAAATAGTCGCTCCCACAATGATCCCAAGCCCTACCTGACCAAATATTTTAAACTTGCCTTGCAAGCCTTCTTTGTTCTTCTTTCTGATTTTTAAAAAATCATCCATAAAGCCTATCGCACCCATCCAAAGTGTGGTTACAATGAGTAGGATCACATAAATATTCTCGAGCCTGGCGAGTAAAAAAACCGGTATTAAAGTCGCCAGAATAATGATCAAACCACCCATTGTAGGCGTTCCTGCTTTTTCTACCTGACCTTCAAGACCCAAGTCGCGTATCGATTCGCCCAACTGTTTCTTTTGTAGATATAGAATGATGCGTTTTCCCCAAATCGTAGAAATCGCTAAAGACATCAAGATCGCAATCGCCGCCCTAAAGGTGATAAAGCCAAATAAGCTAGCACCGGGGAAGTTGTAGGTACGTTCTAAATATTCAAAAAGGTAGTACAGCATCTAAATTTTTATTTTACGCCTCTGCGTTTTGCCTTATTTATTTAGCTCAATTAATAGTTCTTTTACGATCTTAAAATCATCAAAATCGGTACGTTCTCCTTTAACTTCCTGATAAGTCTCATGACCTTTACCGGCTATTAAGATGATGTCATTTTCTGATGCCATTTGGCAAGCGGTTTTTATCGCCTGCTTGCGCGAGGTAACAGAAAGGGTCTTTTTATAATCTAAAGGTTCAACACCTTTCTCTATTTCTTCTATAATCAATTCCGGATCTTCACTACGCGGATTATCACTCGTAAAAATCACTTTGGTACTCAAGGCCGCGGCGATCTTTCCCATTTTTGGACGTTTTGTACGATCCCGATCTCCTCCACACCCCACAACAGTAATGAGTTCTTCATTTTTTGTACGGATATCATTTATCGTCTCCAACACATTTTTTAAAGCGTCAGGAGTATGTGCATAGTCAACAATCGCGGTTATCTTTTTTGAAGAAATCAAATACTGAAAGCGGCCGCTCACACTTGTTAATTCTGACAAATACTGAAGCGCTTCAAGCTGTGTTAACCCCAGAAGTTCTGCTGCTGCATAAATAGCCAAAGCATTATAGGCGTTAAATGAACCTATAAGTTTCACCCAAACTTCCTGATCATTCACCTTCAGCAATAAACCAGTAAGTTGGTTTTCTAAAATTTGAGCACGGTAATCTGCAAAAGACTTTAAAGCATATGTGTACTTTTTAGCTTGTGTATTTTGCAACATTACCTGACCGTTACGGTCGTCACCATTAGTGAGCGCAAAAGCTGTTTTAGGCAGCTTATCAAAAAATGATTTTTTAACGTCTCTATATTCCACAAAAGTCTCGTGGTAATCCAGATGATCGTGACTCAGATTGGTAAAAATTCCACCTTCAAAATGCAAACCCTCTGTACGCTTCTGGTGAATACCGTGAGAACTCACTTCCATAAAACAATACTCCACTCCGGCTTCGTTCATTTTTGCCAGATACTTATTTATCGTTAACGAATCTGGCGTGGTATGCGTTGCCGGAAACTCTTCATCACCCACTAAGATTTTAACCGTAGAAAGCAACCCCGCTTTAAAACCTGCTTTTGTAAAAAGCTGGTGTAAAAGCGACGCAATGGTAGTCTTGCCATTAGTCCCAGTGATTCCTACTAACTTCAAATTCTCTGAAGGGTTCTCATAAAAATTAGAAGCCATCAAAGCCAGAGCTTGAGCTGTATCTGAAGTTTGTACATAAGTAATTCCGTTTACAAACTCTTTTGGCATTTGCTCACAAATGATAGCAATTGCACCTTGTGCTTCAGCCTTTTTTATATAATCATGACCATCACTTTGCGTACCGCGAATCGCTACAAAAACGTCGTTCAAACCCACTTTGCGCGAATCAAAATGTATCGCATTTACCGGCACACCGGGATTACCGGTCACCGACTCGAGCGTTACTTTGTACACTATGTCTTTTAATAAAATCACGACAGCTGTAAAATGATTTTTTGATTCTTACTTATCTTTTGCCCGGCCTGTAAGGATTGAGATTTCACTTTCCCATTTCCTTTAAATTCAACCTGAAGTCCTAAATTTTCTAATAAAGAAATCGCATCCATCCCAGACATTCCTCTAACATTAGGAATGGTTTTCTCGGAATTTTGAGCCTTTTCAAAATAGGTTTCAAAATCTTGTTCCACTGTTTCCGGGTTGGCTTCTGCAAGTTTTACTTCATCAATTACAGGAGTATCGCTATATATTTTCTGGGCTATTTTTCTAAATACCGGGCCTGCTACAGTTCCACCGTAATACCCAATTTTCTTATTCGGCTTATGAATTACCACAATGCAGGAATACTCTGGATTTTCGGCAGGAAAATAGCCTGCAAAAGATGCGATATATTTACCTTCCTCTTTCCAGTATTCTGTTTGACAGGTTCCTGTTTTGCCTGCCATTGAAAAATTCTTTGAGTAAATATTATTACCGGTACCACGTTCCACAACGTGTTTCATCATATCCTGAACTTTATCAATCGTCGTCTGCGAGCAAATCGCCGGATTGATCACCTCTTTCTCAAATTTTTCTATAGAGACATCCCATTTCTTGATCTCTTTTATAAAACGCGGCTTCACCATCTCTCCATCATTAGCAATAGCATTATAAAAGGTCAAGGTCTGTAAAGGCGTCAATGAAACACCGTACCCAAAAGCCATCCACGGCAAGGTTGTACCGTACCAGTTTGCATCACCGGGATATGGAAATCTGGGACTTCCTTCTCCTTTGATCTCTAAGCCCAGCTTATCATTGAGCCCCATATTATACAGCCGCTTCAAAAAACGCTTCGGATCATCTTTATACCCCTCATTTATCATTTTCGCGAAAGCGGTATTTGAAGAAAGCTCAAAAGCACGAGCCGCTGAGATCTTACCGTAACCTCCCCAGTGCGAATCATAAACCGTACGGTTGTAGAATCGCACGCGACCATTTTCGGTATCAATTATATCTGTCGTATCAACCACACGGTCTTCAAGCGCAGCAACCATCGCCATCAACTTAAAAGTGGAGCCCGGCTCAGCCGACTCGTAAACCGCATAATTTCTATCTTCATAATAACCGCCATCTTCAGTTCTACCGAGATTTGAAATCGCTTTAACTTCTCCAGACTTCGTATCCATCACCACCACACACCCATGATCTGCTTCAAATTTCTCCAAAGATTCTAATAAAGCGTGGTGCGCTATATCCTGAATATTTACATCTATAGTAGAAATAACATCATAACCATCTTGTGGCTCCACAATGTTATCGTCTCCGATAGGTTTCCACTGACCTTTAGCAATACGTTGCTTTAAACGATGCCCTTCTTTACCTCTTAAATAAGGCCCAAAAGCCCCTTCTAAACCAGCTTCGCTATATCTTCCGTATTCCGTTAATCTATCATAACCTATAGTACGCTCTGCGATTTTATCTAACGGATGTTCGCGTACGGTACGCTGTTCTGTTATAATCCCTCCTCTGTAAGGCCCCTTATTAAAGAGCGGTAACCTTTTAATTGCTAAATATTTTGAATATCCCAGATTACGCGCCAGAAGCAAGTAGCGATTCTTATTTACTCGGGCCTTACGTAAAACTTCAGTATAATGAGCTACCGGTTTTCCTAATTGCTCAGACAAGCCTTTTGCAAGCCCCTGAATATTCTCTTCAAAATCTGCTTGTTTTGGAGCTAAAGCATCAAAACGAACATCGTACTTAGGAACTGATGTTGCCAGTAAGCTGCCATCACCCGCATAAAGATTACCTCTGTTTGCCGGTATGGTAAACATGCGCTCTGTACGTGCCTCTGCAAGCTCTTTATACTTATCACCTTCTGCCAACTGAATGTTGCACAATTTAAACGCAACAAACAGGGCGAAGAGGAACATACCTCCTGCCACTAAATACATCCGGTTCAATATGTTCTTTTCGCTGGTAGCCATTTTGAACTTAAGGTGTTTTTGTTACTTTAATCTTCTTGGGCGGAGTAAGAGAAGGCCCCAACCCTTGTTGTGCAACCTGCTTAGTTACGACCGTTTCCATTTTGAGACGTCGCGCCTCCAGACGCGTATCTACAAATTCACTATGCAGCTCTTTAACCTCTGCATTCAATTGAGAGATTAAATGCACTTTTTTATCTGCACTGTGTGAACTCCCAATCATTATTATCGCCAAAAAAGACAGAAACAGAATCATACGCCAGTTCTTCATAGCGTCATCGCTAAAAAGAAACCTTCCTTTAAGTATGTTATAAATTCCTTCTTTCAAAGCCTGTTATAATTTCTTTGCGACACGCAGCTTCGCACTGCGCGCTCTGTTATTCATTTTTATTTCTTCTTTACCAGGAACTATAAGTCCGCCTACTTTCTTAAACGGCACACTAAAGTTTCCAAAAATGTCTTTCTCCGGCTCCCCTTCAAAAAGACCGTTGCGCATATAGCGCTTAACCAACCTATCTTCTAAAGAGTGATACGAGATCAAACTCAATCTTCCTCCAGGCTTGAGCATCTCTTCGGTTTGCTGTAAAAACTCTTTTAAAACCTCAAGCTCCTGATTCACTTCAATACGAATTGCCTGATAGATCTGAGCCAACAACTTGTGCTCTCGATTAGCCGGCAAAAAGGGCTTTAAAGCCACTTTTAAATCTTCTGTAGTCTCAATAGGATTTTCTTTACGAAGCGAAACCAAGGTTCTGGCTATTTTAGGCGCGCTCCTCAATTCCCCATATTGCAACAAGACCCTACTCAGATCTTCTTCGGCATACTCATTTACCACATTATACGCAGAAAGCTTATTCCCCTGATTCATACGCATGTCTAGCTTCGCCTCAAACCGGGTTGAAAAACCACGTTCTGCAACATCAAATTGATGCGACGAAACTCCAAAATCTCCTAATATTCCATCCACTTGCGCAGCGCCATAAAAACGCAAAAAGCGTTTCGCAAAGCGAAAATTTTCATTGATCAATGTAAATCGAGGATCATCAATCGCATTTTCTAGCGCATCCTTATCCTGATCAAAAGCAAACAACTTTCCGTTTTCACCAAGACGTCTTAAAATCTCTCTCGAGTGACCGCCACCACCAAAAGTGACATCCACATAAACACCATCTGACTTAATCGCCAGACCATCTACTGTTTCTTTTAACAATACCGGGCTATGATAATCCATCTGGCACGTCATTTTGATCACCCATCACCTCCTCTGCAAGCGCTGCAAAGTCTCCGTCGTTATCACTCACCGCTACTTCATAAGCTACGAGATCCCAGATCTCAATTATATTTCCTCCGGAAGTCAAAACGATATCTTTTACTATCGAAGCAAAAGCAAGCAAATCTTTTGGAATTAACAATCTTCCAGAAGCATCTGCTTCAATTAGCTTTACACCTGCAGTAAACCTGCGTATGAAATCCACATTTTTTTTATTGAAGCGATTGAGTCCATTAATTTTTTTCATCATCACATCCCACTCAGACATCGGCCACAATTCTAAACAAGAATTAAAGACCGATCGCTTTACAACAAACCCTTCCTGCAACTCTTTTGCAAGCTGTTTTTTTAACGCAGACGGCATCATGAGCCTGCCTTTGGCGTCAACTTTACACTCGTATGTCCCTATTAGGCTGAGCACGAATACAGTAGGTTTTAGATATTATAACTTCAAATATATAGAATTTATTACCACATTCTCCCACTTTATACCACTTTGTTGATAAGTCTTACCACTTGTTAATTATTGAGAAAACCTTAACATTGAGTTAGTAGCCTGTCTCAAAACCTCTTGTTAGCTTAGGCTGAATAAAGCTTGACAGACTAAAGCATTTTTAGATTTTCAATTTGCTCTAAATGTCTATATTTGTGGCAAAGCCTCTTGCCCACCAATAATTATGAAGCACCAATTAAAAACCGAGGGAAAGTTCACCTACTTAGAAGTTGGTGAGGGAACCCCTATAGTTATTCTTCACGGATTGATGGGTGGCCTGAGCAACTTTGATGAAGTCACAGACCATTTTTCGCAAAGGGGATATAAAATTGTAATTCCTGAGCTCCCTCTTTACTCAATGCCGCTTATTAAAACCGGCGTTAAAACATTTGCTAAATACCTTAACGACTTTATCAAGCTGAAAGGCTTTAAAGAAGTAATACTTTTAGGAAACTCGCTAGGCGGTCATATTGCCTTGTATCACACAAAACTTTATCCCGAAGTGATGAAAGCTTTAGTTATCACAGGAAGTTCTGGTTTATACGAGAGTGCAATGGGTGAGAGTTACCCTAAACGCGGTGATTATGAGTATATCAAAAAGAAAGCCGAAGACGTTTTTTACGATCCAGCTGTTGCAACTAAAGAAATTGTAGATGAAGTTTATGAAACGGTAAACGATCGCAATAAACTCATTAAAACACTTGCCATTGCCAAGAGCGCTATACGTCACAATATGGCACAAGACCTCCCCACGATGAAAACTTCAACGTGTATCATTTGGGGTCGAAACGACAATGTAACCCCTCCTGAAGTAGCCGAAGATTTCAACAAACTTTTACCCGATTCTGATTTGTTTTGGATTGACAAATGTGGTCACGCTGCGATGATGGAGCGCCCGCAAGAGTTTAATGAAATTCTTTCTGACTGGCTCAAATCACGTAACATATAACACCGTTTGTTATGCATATTAAATCTGCAGAATTTCTAGTTAGTAATTCTAATGTGGCCAAGTGCCCAAAAAATAAAATGCCCGAGTATGCTTTTATTGGGCGTTCTAACGTAGGGAAGTCTAGCTTAATCAATATGCTTACCGATCGTAAAAACCTTGCTAAAACTTCAGGGAGACCAGGAAAGACACAACTTATCAATCACTTTGTGATCAATCAAAATTGGTACTTGGTCGATTTACCAGGATACGGTTATGCACGCGTTTCTAAAAAGGTTAAAAAAGAATTTCAAAAATTTATCACGCAGTATTTTGAAGAACGCGAACAATTAGTTTCTGCATTTGTTCTTATAGATTGTCGGCATGAACCGCAGCCTATTGATAAAGAGTTTATGGAGTATTTAGGTGAGAAGCAAATTCCGTTTTCTATTATTTTTACCAAAACAGATAAACTGAAACCAAAAGCTCTGGAGCGCAATATTGAAAACTACAAGCAAGAATTGCTGGCAGGAGCATGGTTAGAAATGCCAAACTATTTTATAAGCAGTGCCTCTAACAGCACCGGAAAAGACGAGATTTTAAACTACATCAACCGGATCAATGAGCAACTTAAAGAACAGGAATCCTAGTTCTGATAATGCCTATTAGTTCCTGATCTGTTTTTAGCGTATCGAGCGCATCTACTGACAAGAACATTTCTAATTTTTTATTCTCTTCTTTCAATATAAATGGAAACTCATTAAAATTTTTAGAGTCTTCCGCGTAAGCTTTTCTAAACTCGTCAATATGATAGAATTTCATCTCGATGTGATTTTCTTCTCTAAATTTTTTCCAAACCTCACGTTCACGAAAAACTCCATAAGTTAAGTCACAAAGTTTACATGCATATGTTGACGGACTAACAATTTTATGCAGACTATCTAAGTACGCATTTAAGTTACCAGAATGCGCACTGTAAACAAAAATTAGCTTCTGCATATTTGCTTTAAATAGTTTACTTTTTTAATTCTAATTTTTCAGCAAAATAATCGCAGAAATCCATCATCGTTGCAGTCATCTTATCATCATCTGTAGCACGCTTAAATGTGTTTGCCATGCTTACCAAAGTCTGGTGAAAGAATACTTTCATCTCATCAACCGGCATATCTTTTGTCCACAGATCAATGCGAGCTGCTTCTTGTTTGTTGTGATCCCAAAGCGAAAGCATTAATGCTTTTGCAGGCTCGTGAGAAACACCACCATCTGGAGCGTTCCACGAGATTTTTTCAGGAACACGGTTCTCATCTAATTCTATACTTAATTCAATTTCAGTTTTCATCAACTGTATTTTTATTTACGGGGTTTATAATTGGCTTGCTTAAAAATCTCATCACTGGTTTTATCAGGCAGCATTTGCAAAGGTATGTTATTGCGTTGCATATAACTTTTTACAATTTGCCAGCCTATGTAACGGCCCAATTGCGGCGGACTATCATTATCAAAAGACAAATAGAATTTTGAAAAAGGTGCCGGATTGATAAATCTGCTTAACAACTTACTATCTGAATCAAAAAGCAATTCATTTTCTATAAAATATTTCCAGACATCAACTTCATTAGCAATTGCCCAGTCGTATTGTTCCGGAGTGTATCCTATTATTTCATTCTTATCTTTTAGCGTCAATAACCGCTCTATCATATAGAGTCGTTTTCCGTGGTAAATCATTTCATCAAGAAATCTGCGATTCCCTTTTCTTCTAACCCATTTAGACACAAAAACATCTGCTACATCAACATCAAGCTGTTCTTTTCTGAAATTTTGCGTGTAAAACCGTTGTATTCCATCATAAAAATGATGCTCAGGACCTAGATAATTATCCAACCCAATAATCAACAGACTATCTTTAAGAATCACCGGAGTACGGTAAGCGACATCAGAAGTAATCGTGATAACCTCTGGAATAGACGTTTTGGGATAATAATACTTGATATGTTTAAACAGGGTTTCCAGATCAGTTTGTTCTTCGGTAAAATCCGGGAAAGCTAGAGCAACCTCTTTATTCAATTCAAGTTGAATCGTATCTTTTATTTTTTCAGTCCAAAATTCACGCGTATATGTTTCCGGAAAAAGAAAAGGATAAGCACGAATCAAATCATCTAAACCTGAAGAATCTACCGCAGCGAATTTCTGATCAAATCGCGCTACTTTTAGATCTATAGGAATCTGAGAAATTTCTTCAGGTAATTTTGCATCCTCGTTACAGCCAGACATTAAAAATGCAAGAAGCCCTAAAAAAAAGCCAAATACACGAACTAACCCCACTCTACTCACGATTAACTTTTTAAATTTTAGTAAATTCACGATCATAAAATTGCGCCGCAAAGGTAGTATTTACAAACTATAAATTCTGTTTCTTATGCAAACCGAAAAAGTAATCGATCACATTGTAACCTGGTTAAAATCTTATGCTACAAACGCAAACATTAAAGGTTTTGTTGTAGGTGTTAGCGGCGGAATAGATAGCGCCACAACGTCTAGCCTTTGTGCTAAAACCGGTTTACGCGTCCTGTGCGTAGAAATGCCTATTCATCAACCGCAGAGTCACGTTACTCGTGCTCAGGACCATATCGCTCAATTAAAAAAGCGTTTTGCTAATGTTTCAGATGTACGCGTAGATCTTACGGAAACTTTTGAGACCTTTAAAGGAACTTTACCTGTTGCAGATGCAAATCCTACCTTAGAATTGAGTCTTGCCAATACACGTGCTAGACTACGCATGAGTACACTGTATTACTTTGCTGGCTTACACGGTTATCTTGTTGCTGGTACAGGTAATAAAGTAGAAGATTTTGGCGTAGGTTTTTATACAAAATATGGTGATGGCGGTGTAGATCTAAGCCCTATTGCAGATTTAATGAAAAGTGAAGTTTATGCTATCGCTAAAGAACTTGGCATTCCTGAAAGCATACAAGTTGCTAAACCCACAGATGGTCTTTGGGGTGATGACCGCAGCGATGAAGATCAAATTGGAGCAACCTACGATGAACTAGAATGGGCAATGCTTGAAGATGAGAAAGGTAAAACCGCAGCAGCCTTTGAAGGTCGCCAGCAGCAGGTATTTACAATTTACAAAAACTATAATAATGCCAACAAACACAAAATGGAGCCAATTCCTGTTTGCGAAATACCGGCAGAATTAAAATAAAATGTTCGTTTAACCTTTAAATTTATTGTTACAGCGAAAACCATTTGCAATTAGCATAAATCATATTAATTTAGAAAGCTAAAGACATTTAATCTCTATGATTACGATTACAATAGCAGATCACCATCCCATCGTTATAGATGGGTTAGCTCACCTCTTAAAAGACATTCAACACGAGATTATAGATGTTGTTACAGACGGAGATGGGCTCATCCCTTCTTTAGAACAGCAGGTGCCCGATCTTGTAGTCATGGAGATTGACATGCCTAATTTGCAAGGCCTTTCTGCCATCAAAGAATTACGCAGATTATTTGCCGGAATTAAAATCATGGTTTTCAGTACGCACCCTGAAGGGATGTATGCACTAAGTGCCATCAAAGCCGGAGCAATGGGTTATGTGGGGAAAACCGCAGATACTGATGTTGTTCTTAAAGCGATGCTACAGGTTGCCCGAGGCGGAATTTACCTCAACAACGACCTTGTTGAAATGCTTTCTAATTCTGATCCTTCTAAGAACAATTCTCTTGCTTATAAATACAAGAAACTTTCTACACGCGAGACCGAAGTACTCAACTTGCTTTCTTCTGGCAAGCGTAATAAGGATATTGCAGAGACATTAGACATTAATGAAAAGACGGTAAGTACTTACAAAACACGCTTACTTAAAAAACCAGATGCGAGTAGTCTTGCAGAATTGATTCAACAAGCGAGACTTTTACAGACTTCAGATCTTTAACGCATAAATGGCATAATCACCAGATTGCGCTTTTTTGCAATAAGAACCTCAAGCGTCTTATAATCTTTATACTCTTCCATAAATTCTTTAGCATTTTCAGGAAGCTCACCAGATTTTAGCTGCTCTCCAAATTCTGACATTTTACTTTGTATTAAAAAATGACGCAAGTTCAAAAGCGTTTGCACAGTTTCTAAGCCTGAATTGTCTTTTAAAGATTTTACATAAATCTCGTGCGTATCCCATTTGTGCAGGGTGTGTCTTTCGGGCTCAAAAGCTATAGAAGATATTTTACCCATTATCTCAGGCTCTAAACTCTGCCCCAGCTGATCTAATTTAATCTCGCCTTCTTCACGAGTTAAATGCTCAATTAAAACGGGGTAAATATTCTGAAAATCTTCATTAGCAAACTCCACTTCATCCTCCTGGAGATCTAAGTAGATTTTCTCATAGATGATAAGCTCCCGCTTGACTTCTTTTTCTACAAGGTTTCCATCTTCATCCTCTTCAATAATTAAATCTAAGAATTCTACAGGCTCCTTGCCAAAAGTAATCAACAGCTTAATGATGTTTTGCTCCAGTTCATATTGTCTGCGAAACTTAACTTTCTCCTCATTTTTTAGCGCAACCATTTCCCCGTTACCGCCAGCTTTCGGCTTCTCTTCTTTTACAACATCTTTTTTTCCTTTATTTCGTATTTGCGCCAGCGTATTAAAAAGAACATTTTCAGTGATGTCCATAATACGCGCACATTCTTGCACATAGATTTCCCGCTTAATAACATCAGGAATTTTAGCGATACTTTCTACCATATCACGCACAAGCCCTGCCTTTTTAACCGGATCACCTTGCGCTTCCTTTACCAATAGGGAAGCTTTATACTGAATAAAATCTTTAGCATTTTCTTTTAAGAAATCTTCAACTTCGGTTAAAGTATGCTTTCGCGAAAAGCTGTCAGGGTCTTCCCCTTCGGGAAAACTACATACCTTTACGTTCATTCCCTGTTCAAGAATCAAATCAATCCCGCGTATCGAAGCGCGTTGCCCGGCTGCATCCCCATCAAATAAAACAGTGATATTCGGCGTAAGACGGTTTATCAACCGTATCTGCTCTGGTGTAAGCGCAGTACCTGAAGAAGAAACCACATTCTCAATACCCAATTGATGCATCTGTATTACATCGGTATAACCTTCTACTAAAAAACAATTATCCTCCTTTGCAATAGCTTGTTTGGCATGATAAATCCCGTAAAGCACTTTAGATTTATGATAGATATCACTCTCCGGACTGTTTAAGTATTTTGCGGCCTTTTTCTCGTTAGTTAGGATTCGGCCTCCAAACCCCAAAACCCTTCCACTCATAGACTGAATGGGAAACATCACACGCCCTTTAAACCGGTCAAACTGCTTCTCTTCTTTTACGATAGAAAGTCCGGTTTTTTCCAAATACTCTAGCTTGTAACCTTTACGAATTGCCTCTGAAGTAAAGGCATCCCATGTGTCAGGAGAATACCCTAACTGAAATTTCTCTATGGTATCTTCAGAAAAATCACGCTCTTTAAAATAAGAAAGCCCAATGGCTTTTCCCTGTTCAGTATTTAGCAGCGTTTTATGAAAATAGTCTTTAGCAAACTCAGAAACCACATACATACTCTCCCGCTCATTCGCCTGCTCTTTCTGCTCGTCTGTCTGCTCGGTTTCTTCAACTTCTATATTGTACTTTTTTGCCAAATATTTTATGGCTTCAGGATACGTGAAATGCTCGTGCTCCATCAAAAAAGCAACCGCATTGCCTCCTTTTCCGCTTGAGAAATCTTTCCAAATCTGTTTTACCGGGGAAACCATAAAGCTGGGCGAGCGCTCATCTGTAAACGGACTCAAGCCTTTAAAGTTAGAGCCTGATTTTTTTAACTGCACAAAATCTCCAATAACCTCCTCTACCCGAGCGGTTTCAAAAACATTATCTATAGTGGTTTTAGAGATCAAATTAGTGCTGTTTGCTAAATATTAAAAAAGAATGCTTGCAAATTTACTACAATAAAAAAACCTGCACGAGATTAAGCGTGCAGGTCTTACATTTATGGTTAGCATATGCTACCCGCATTAATCCATATCAAAACGCAAGCCTACAGAAATGTTGCGTTGCTCTACGGGATTGTTTTTAAAGATGGTATTCAAATCATATTTCACATAAAGTGCAGTATCGCCAAAAGCTACATAACCACTCACACCATAAATGAAATTATTAGTATTAAAATTCTGTTTGAATTTATCCTTACGATCATCGCCATTTTCTTCATATTTCAGTTTTTGAATAGTCAATAAATTGAAGCCGGCATAACCACCCAATCCTATTTTAAACTGATTTCTTGTTGAGTATCTAAAATAGTTGTCACCGGTATGTTTTGTTGAAGGACCAAATTCAAAATGAACAGGAAAAACCAAATGGTCCATTCTAAATTTTGATTTATCCAAATTCAACGGAAACGTTTCTAGAACCGTCTGATCGCCCTGCTCAACCAAGTATTGGTTATCATCTAATTTTAACCCATTAAATTGAAAACTGAATCCATACTTCAATCGAAGAAAGTTAGAGTTTGTAAACACGCGGGTTTTCCAGGCCAGACCCAATTCAAAAAAGCGGCTGCCTCCTATTTTATAAGGTGAATCGTTAAGAGACTGTCCCTCAATTAAAGCATTATTAAAACCTATAGCCAACACGATATCTGAAGTTGTGCGGCGATCGTAAACCACTTCTCTTTTATCACTTCCCAAACTCAGCTTTTCATCACCTATAAAAATTCCAAAAAAAGAATCATCTTCAAAATCTTCATTACGCTCCAGAAGATCTATTTTGCTTTCTAAAATAGCCAATTTATCTTCTATATTTCTGGCGTGCTTTTTTGCAGCTTCTTTCTTTAAAACCGAAGCCTCTTCTGCAGTTAACTCCCCATTTTCTTGGCGCTTATTAATCGCTATAACCTCAATTTTTAATGCTTCTTTCTCGTCAAGAATTACCTGTTCTTTCTGGGCTTGTAATTCTAAAACAGTCTCTTGTTTTTTAGTGGTTTGAGCACTGATTTTTGCAGGTAATAAACTGATACCTGCAATTAATAATAGTAGTAACGTTCTCATAATTTTTGATTTAGTTTCAGGATATCGCTCTCCCCCCTGATGGCAGAGAGCAGTTTCCCAAAGATTGATGAATGAATGTTTATTTAATTATTGCGTGAAGCAACAGCTTCTCTAGCTTTTAGAAAGCCTTCTTTAAGCGCTTCAAAAACGCGGTCTCTAAAAGAGGGGTCCAGCTCTTCTTCAACCTCATACAGCAATGCTTCTGCACTTACTGCATTGCGCTCTTTATCAAATACTTTTTCTGAAATTATATCGCGCTGTGCATCACGCAACAGCTTATCTATTTCTGCGTCAGAATAGGCGGCACCAGCATTTTGTTGCTCTTGTACTTTTGCGATGATCGCATCTACTTCTGCATCTATTTTTTGTTGTACAGGAGCCTCTAAAGCTTCTTTTTCCGGTGAAGTTTCCGTGATAACAAGCGCTTCTTTTTGCTTAGCAGAAAGTTCAACTTTTGGATTGCTTTCGTTTTCGGCTGGTTTTTCTTGAACACGTACTACTTCTTCTCTAACCAACTCCTTATCAATAAGCTTATTTTGTTTCTGCTCTACCGGAAGATCTGTTTCAATTTTAATCTCTTCAACCGGTACTTCAACAACCTGAGGGTTCTGGTTTTGATCGACGCCGAAAAAGAATTTTCCGCTTAAAATCAGTAACCCTATAAAACTCGCTGCAAGCAATAACCAGCCGTAGTTCTTTTTACTTTTCCGCTTTGCGGAAGTATCCAGATCTTGCTCTATGCGTTCCCAGGCACCAGCCGATGGTTTGATCTCCCGCTGCTCCAGCCGTTCGCGCATATTCTCTTCAAATTTTATCGGCGCCATACTTATACGTATTTAATTCACTTAATTTCTGTTGAAGTAACTTTCTGGCTTTAAACAGTTGGCTTTTTGATGTACTCTCTGCGATTTCTAGCATTTTAGCAATTTCCTGATGTTTGTATCCTTCTATCGCATACATCACAAAGACTGCTCTATATCCTTCTGGCAATTGATCTATTAAAAGTTGAATGTGCTCAACTTCCAGATTGCTATCCTGCGGATTGTAAGCAGGATCATCACCCTGATTATCATAATCTGTGAAAATCATTTTTTGCTCTTTACGCAAATAGGAGATAGATTCATTAACCATTATGCGGCGTACCCAACCTTCAAAACTACCTTCGTCTCTAAAGCGATCCAGATTTTTAAATACTTTTAAAAACCCATTGCACATCGCTTCTTCGGCTTGCATGATATCTTTTAAATATCTTCTGCAAACACTTAACATTTTAGGTGAATGTAATTCATACAATCTTCGCTGCGCTTCCCGGTCTCCCTTTGCCGCCTTTTTAATAAGCTGTTTTTCGTTATTGAAGAATGTAATGACTTTCACAAAACCTGTTTTACAAAGTTGCTTTAATCTGATTTATTGTTTCCTGTTTTCAATCAAATTGAATTCGCTTTAAAACAAAAAATTAAATCAAACTGTTTTAAAAACTCACTTCATATATAAAGACGCAGCATTTTTTAAAATGGTTGCCTGGAAGAAAAATATTTTTTGAACTAAATTTTAGTTTGCTGTATTTCAGAATCTTAAAATTTATTTTTTTCGCTCAATCACATAATTCACCATCAAGACTAAAGCATCTTTATACTTAGATTCTGGGTATTTTTTGAGTAATTGAAGTGCTTCTTGCTGAAGTGCTTTCATTTTAGACACGGCATAATCCAACCCACCCGATTGCTTTACGTAATCGATTACTTCGTTTACACGCTTTTTGTCTTTATTGTGATTCTTAACCGAATTGATGAGCCACTTTCTCTGTTTGTCATTGCTGTTATTCACCGCGTAGATAAGCGGTAAAGTCATTTTTTGCTCTTTAATATCAATCCCGGTAGGCTTGCCAATTTTTTGAGAGCCGTAGTCAAAAAGATCGTCTTTAATTTGAAAAGCAAGACCTATAAGTTCACCAAATTTACGCATCGTCTCGATATCTTTCTTACCGGCATGCACCGCACAAGCACCCATAGCACAGCAAGCCGCAATAAGGGTTGCTGTTTTCTGCCGAATGATTTCAAAGTAAATTTCTTCGGTGATGTCAAGGTTTCTAGCTTTTTCAATTTGCAATAATTCCCCCTCACTCATTTCTCGCACAGCTACAGAAATTATCTGAAGCAAATCAAAATCTTCATTATCTATAGAAAGTAAAAGACCTTTAGACAATAAAAAATCACCTACGAGAACGGCGATTTTATTTTTCCAAAGTGCATTAAGACTAAAGAATCCACGCCTGCGGTAACTGTCGTCTACCACATCATCATGAACCAAAGTAGCGGTATGTATCAACTCAATTACAGATGCTCCTCTATAGGTACGGTCATTGAGGCGCTCATCTCCAAGCATTTTTGCAACGAGAAAGACAAACATCGGCCGCATCTGTTTCCCCTTGCGGTTCACAATATAATGCGTGATACGATTGAGAAGCGGAACTTTAGATTTCATTGAAAGCGAAAACTTCTGCTCAAAGAGTTCCATCTCGTGAGCAATAGGCTGCTTAATTTGTTCGGCTACTTTCAATTATTTATTGTTATTGCTATTATTATTTTTATTACAATTACCAGGTGCCGTATTTCTATATATTCTAGTTTAGAATCAAAATTCCTTTAAAAAAAAACTTACTTAAGCTTCCTTATTAGCTAACTGGCCGCAGGCGGCATCAATATCTTTTCCGCGAGAGCGACGCACGGTAACAGTAATACCACGATCTTCAAGCTTGGCTACATATCTGTTTATTGCCTCAGGGTCTGCCTGCTGAAACTGACCATCATCAATAGGATTGTATTCGATCAAATTCACCTTACTGGGTACCGCCAGACAAAAATCTATTAAGGCTTCGATATCTTTATCCTGATCATTTATACCTCGCCACACCACATATTCGTAGGTTATGCGCTTTTTAGTTTTGACATACCAATACTGCAATGCATCTTTCAATTCTTGAAGCGGCATCTGCTCATTAAACGGCATAATATCGGTACGCACATCATCTAGAGCTGAGTGTAAAGAAACCGCCAGATTGAATTTAACCTCATCATCTGCCATTTTCTTTATGATCTTGGGAACACCAGAAGTTGAAACCGTAATGCGCTTAGGAGACATCCCTAAACCATCAGGAGCGGTGATTTTTTCAATAGATTTAACTACATTATTGTAATTCATCAACGGCTCTCCCATTCCCATAAAAACGATATTAGAAAGCGGTCTGTTGTGATACAATCGACTTTGCTGATCTATCGCCACAACCTGATCAAAAATCTCATCAGGATTGAGATTACGCATGCGCTTTAAACGAGCAGTAGCACAAAATTTACAATTTAGACTACACCCTACCTGTGAAGAAACACAAGCTGTAGTTCTTGAAGAAGTCGGGATCAGAACAGATTCTACGGTAAGACCATCATGCAATTTCACTGCATTTTTAATTGTACCGTCATTACTACGCTGCATCTGATCAACCTTAATGTGATTGATCACAAAATGCTCATCCAGAAAGCTTCGGGTTTCTTTAGAGAGATTAGTCATGTCTTCAAAAGCGTGTGCGCCTTTACTCCATAACCACTCATAAACCTGGTTTCCTCGAAAAGCTTTTTCACCTTGAGCGACAAAGTAATCCCGTAACTCATCACGCGTAAGTGCCCGTATGTCTTTTTTAGTTTTTATCACGGTGCAAAGATACCAATTAGCAGCGTGTTAGCTATAACAGGTTTCCTAACTTTTAAGCATAAAAAATCCCCGGTAAAATTACCGAGGATTTTTTATAAGAATAGCTCTTTTAGATTAGATAATCAACATCGCATCACCGTAGCTGTAGAATTTATATTTCTCTTTCACTGCTTCTTCATATGCTTCTTTCATAAAATCGTGACCCGCAAAAGCAGACACCATCATCATCAAGGTTGACTTAGGCGTATGAAAGTTTGTTATCATACAATTTGCAATACTAAAATCATAAGGAGGGAAAATAAACTTATTAGTCCATCCACTGAATTCATTAAGTGTATGATTAGAACTTACCGAGCTTTCCAGTGCACGCATTACCGTAGTACCTACTGCACAAATTCTTCGGTTTTCTTTAATCGCATTGTTTATAGTAGCAGTTGCAGGAGCGTGAATATACGCCTCTTCACTGTCCATTTTATGCTTAGATAGGTCTTCTACCTCAACCGGGCTAAAAGTTCCCAAACCAACGTGAAGCGTTACTTCAGCAAAATTAAGACCTTTAATTTCCAGACGTTTTAGCAAATGCTTACTAAAGTGTAAACCTGCAGTAGGAGCAGCAACTGCACCTTCTTCTTTTGCAAAAATCGTTTGGTAACGCTCTGCATCTTCTGGTTCAACTTCTCTTTTGATGTATTTAGGAAGTGGTGTCTCACCTAGTTCTGTTAATTTATTTCTAAACTCCTGATACGAACCGTCGTAAAGAAAACGTAAGGTTCTACCACGAGATGTTGTGTTATCTATAACCTCAGCTACCAGACTCTCATCGTCACCAAAATACAACTTGTTACCAATACGTATTTTACGGGCCGGGTCTACAAGAACATCCCAAAGACGCGTTTCTGAATTTAATTCTCTTAATAAGAAAACTTCAATACGTGCTCCGGTTTTTTCTTTATTACCATAAAGACGCGCCGGAAAAACCTTAGTGTTATTCAACACCATCACATCATCTGCATCAAAATAATCAATAAGATCTTTAAATAGCTTGTGCTCGATGGTTTGGGTTTTGCGGTTAAGAACCATCAATCTGGCTTCATCCCGATTTTCTGCAGGGTATTCAGCAAGAAGCTCTTTTGGCAAATCAAAGTTAAATTGTGAAAGTTTCATTCCCATGGGACGTCTGTTTTTAGGTATTTAAAATAGCGTGCAAATATACAACCTCAGGGTAGGGGTTGTCAAGTAAAACAGCGTTTAATTTATAAAGCCGCTTCCACACTAAGAAACGGAAGGTTTAATAGGCCAATAACCGAACATTTTAGCTCAATCCCACCTATTGCAAATTGATTAAAGAACCGAATAGCAAGCACAAAAGATTTTTTTACCTTTCAGCACAAGTAGAGGAAAAATTGAACCCTTGGCTATCGCCCTGCGATTAAACCTCTTTGATCTTAAATCCCAGGGCTTTAAAATCACTCCAGAAATCAGGATATGATTTGTTTACCACTTCTGCATCTTCAAAAAGAATAGGTGCTCGCAAAGCGAAAGGTGCAAAAGCCATTGCCATGCGGTGGTCTTGATACGTTTTTATGGTGACTTCAGACTGAAAATTAGTCACTCCTTCCAAATGAAGACTTTTATCGGTTACTGAAATATTTGCTCCAAGTTTAGACAACTCTGCTTTTAAAGCTTCTAAACGATCTGTCTCTTTAATTTTTAAGGTATGTAAGCCGGTCAAATCACAAGCAATCCCCATCCCGTAACACGTAACCGCAATAGTCTGTGCAATATCCGGACTGTTTGCTAGATCAAACGCTACGCGTTGTGGTTTTGGTTTATTTTCTTTCTCAAGTAAAACTGCATTTTCTAAGAACGTGGTTTTAACTCCAAGCTTGGTGTATAATTCTGCCAATACGGAATCACCTTGCAAGCTGTTTTCTTTATAGCTTGATATCTTCAGCTTTGCAGTATCACATAGCGCAGCAAGACTGTAAAAATAAGAAGCACTACTCCAGTCTGACTCTACCGTCATTTCTGAAACTGTACTCTTTCCGGCAGGAGCAATTTTTATCAATTGACCTTCAAAGCTACTTTCGATCTCCAATTGCGTTAATAACGAACGTGTCATTTCGATATAAGGCACGGAAGTAATCTGACCCAAAAGTTTAATTTCTAAACCATTAGGCATAGAGGCTCCCACCATCATCAACGCAGAAATATATTGACTACTCACATTAGCGGCCAGCGATACTTTATTTTTCTCTAGTTTTTTTCCTTTAATGTGAAGCGGAGCATAACCTTCGTTTTTTAGATACGTGATGTCAGCTCCCAGATCGCGTAAGGCGTCAACCAGTAATTTTATAGGACGTTCCTGCATGCGCGAGCTTCCTGTGAGTATGGTTTCACGACCTTCAAAAGCTGCAAAATACGCAGTTAAAAAGCGCATTGCTGTACCGGCGTGATGTATATCTACTGTTTTCTCTTTTGAGGCTAGTGCTTTTTGCATCACCTCGCTATCATGACTGTTAGATAGGTTTTTTATTTTAAAATTTCCAAAAAGTGCCTGAAGCAATAATAATCTATTGCTTTCACTTTTTGAACCGGTAATCTTTATATCACCAGAAAGTTTGGGTTCTTTTTGTTCTAATCGTAGTATCAAAATAGTAGCTTATAGGTAGAAACCGTTATTGAAGTTTTTTGTTATTGTGGTGCCGATCGTGATCACGCTTAGTCTTTAAATCTAGCTTTTTATCAAAAGCCTCCTGAAGGTCGATTCCGGTTTGGTTGGCAAGGCATAAAACTACAAACAGTACATCTGCCAATTCCTCGCCAAGATCTTTGTTTTTATCGCTTTCTTTTTCGCTTTGCTCTCCATATCGGCGCGCAATAATACGGGCAACTTCACCTACTTCTTCGGTGAGTTGTGCCATATTGGTTAGTTCGTTAAAATAGCGAACGCCGTGTTCTTTTATCCAATGATCCACAGCTTGCTGCGCATTATCAATTTTCATAAACCTTAATCTTTGCTAAAGTGCTAAATTAAGGTAAAGCAGAAAATCTAAGTCGTGATTATGCTAAAAAAGGAAAGCTGTCTTTAAAATTAAATACTTTTTTTAAGAATCACTTTTTCGTTCTCTTTGTCTATACGTATTTTAAAGAATTCTTTTAACGTCTGATAATACTCGGCCGGCATAAAAGTACTATTCAGATTGAAGCGCGTCATAACCTGCAATATATTATTCTGTTCATGTATCGTATATAGAAAAATACCCATATCATCGGGCAACGCTATTTTTGTAGATTCAGGAAGGGAAGCTACTGCATACCCTGCAGGTAGCTCTATTGTAATAGTAGTATTATGCGTGAACGGATAATCAAAATCTATAGGTGAGATGCGCTCGTCCGACTTAAAAGGCGACTCTCTTTCCCTGAAGAACAATAACGGATTTAAGAAAATCTGTCCCGGAACCTGATCTACAGCCTGATCAATTTTAAACTGAAAAGATTCAACAATAGGTTTTTCGAGTTTGTTTAAATCTTTTAACTGATGCGCTGTAAGCTCATCAACACCAAAATAATCCAACCGTTTTTCACCCCAATCTTTCACATCATGAGTGCCTACGCTGTGTCGTATTTTAAGAGCTTCTAAACTAGAAAAACGTTGCTTGAGTTCACCTTCAAGACTACCATCTTCATTTAAAACAGCTTTTACGTACCTATCTATCTGGGGTTTTATAGTCTCAAATAGATCAATCTCCTGAGAAACTCCCTTTTTATTTACCATTCTTCCTTTCCAGTTGTAAACGCGTGTTGGTAAAATATTTGGAGCGCTCCACTTGTCTGTGGCATCAAGTAGAATCGTCTGCATTTCAGATCGAATACCTACGACTACATAATTGTAACCTTCTAAAGTAGGAAAAAGTGGTATTCCAAAACGTTTTGTACCCAATAATACAGGATTAGCCGAAACTCCACACTCCCTCAAAAGGGCAGTAAGCAACAGATTTATTTCTGAAACATTACCGCTTCCATTTTTGTAAGCTTTATCTATGCCTTCATCTGTATATTTTCCATAATCACCGTTCCAGGAAATTTTAGATTTAACAAAGCGCAGCGCTGCTTTAATTTGAGCATCCTGCGTTTTATTTGCTGCTAAAATCTCGGCCGCTGCTTCTTCAAGAAAACGAGTACTCTTGAGCTCACCACCAAAATCATCGTGTTTAAAAATTGTTCGTGCTACCTCTTCCCAAGTTGTAGAATATTCCCTTTTGTTATCATTAAAATTGGTGGAGATCAATTCATAAATTATGCTACGCCGGTAGTTGTCAGGGTTTATTATATAAACCTCTTCCTTGAGCGCGGGAACATCTTTTTGCTCATATTCTGCAACGAGTTCTTGATAATTGAAGTAATTACTTTGATTAAAATCACCATTAACTGTTATCCCTCCTCGTTGTACAGATTCTTTGGGCATTATATCAAAATAACCTTTTTTTACTCTGCGAAACTGAAACATTCCGGGAGTTCTGATTTTTGCATAATAATCAATTACCGGAATATCTTCCTGAAGGATAAGATCATCTATCTTATAGAATGGGGAAACCATTTTATAGCTCCATTCTACAACACTTCCCACTTGAGCAGCTGGCATTGTAAAGGCAGTCTCGTCCCATCTTTCTGATCTTTCGGTTTTAAAAATCGCATCCTTATCCAGTTTGCTCTTTTCTATTTGACCTGAATTGAAATTATAGGTAACTCCTTTAATATCATCTACTAATTCTTTGCCTGAATCACCTTTGTATAATCCTATTTTTTTAGTAGCATACTTTAAGCCTTCCTTATTGAGAATTTTTATGCGTTCTGTAACCTCTGTAACGATGATCCACCCGTCATCATTAGAATCATAATCAAAATATGTTTCTCTTACTTTGTTAAGATAAGCTGCCGGTGCTGTAGAATCCTTCGCATAAACATCTAAGGTAAGTTCTGCTTCTGATACATCTTCTAATTCATAATCCTGAGCGCTTAAAACAGTACAACTAAAAATGAAGTATACTATGCTAAAAAAGGTTACACGTAATGATTTCAAAATACTCTTAAATTTTAGATAGCACTATTTTCTCGCTCTGTTTAGAGACAATCATCTCATAGAATTTTTTTAAATCGAGATACAATTCTGCCGGAATTATAGAACTGTTTAATGAAAACTCCGTTGAAATATTAATACCCGTATTGCTTTGAGAAATCAAATATTTGAAAGAACCTAAATTATCTACCAGGCTCATCACGCCACTTTTTGGCAAACTTTCTACTGCATAACCTTCAGGAACTTTAATTTTAAGAATATATCGGTCTTTCCAAGGATACCTGAAATCTATAGGATGGTTACGCTCTTCAGATTTGAATGGATTTTCTGCTTGTGTGAGATAAAATAGCGGCGAAACGTAAAGTTTACCTGCCACCTCTTCTACTCCTCCATTGAGCATTTCAAAATCATAAGAAACTTCTACTGGCTCATAAACATTGTCTAAATTTTTCAATTCAAAATCATTTATTTCAACCCCTGTATGAATTTCCTCTAGATTTTCTAAATGTTCCTGCTCGGTTTTTCCTTTAAATTTTCTTCTATAGGACAATCCATAATGCCCGGTATATCTACTTTTCGCTGTACCAGTGGTCATCAAATCATCGCTAATTTCAAAATTAACCATGGTACTTTCAACAGCATGAGTGGTAGGGTATAAATCTACCCAGTCTGAAATCCCGTCTTTACGAATCACCCTTCCCTGCCAGTTGAGTAAGCCTTCTTCTAAAAGGTTTACAGCTCCCAGCTTATTAGTGGCATCCATCAATATGGTATTACCATCTATAGTAACTCCTGCAATAACATCGTTAAACCCATCACGGGTAGGGAAAATCGGTATGCCATTATCTCTGGTGCTTAAAATGACCGGGTTTGCGTCAAAACCGGCATACTGCAGCATACTCACCAGCAATAGATTTATATCCGCACTGTTTCCGGCTCCTGTTTTATACGCTTCTTTTACGCCTTGGTCTGCATAAATACCCAAAAAGTTATTCCAGGTCATACGCTGCTTCACAAATTCAAAAATGCGAACCACTTTATCTTCCGAAGAAACAGCTCCTTCTAACACAGCATCCACATCATCATCAAAAAAGCGTTGATTTTTTAATTGACCTCCAAAATTTTCTGAATCATAAATGGTTTTAGAAACGGCTTCCCAATTACTTGTGATTGTTTCAAAAGGCTCACCGGGATATTGTGTATACGAAAGCTCAAAGCTAACTGCCGAACGGAAATTATCTATATTAGAAGAAAACACTTCTTCTTTTAGGCTAGGTACATCACTCGCTTCAATTATATATTTTTTACGCTGAAAATCTATTGTCCTGTTTTGAACTGCTGCTCTTGTACCTCCTCTTAGCGAACCACCACTTGAAATTCCCGGCCTAACGGTATAATTAACCTTATCAGCAGTTGTAGTCTCATTAACATCAAGAGGTAAAAGTCCCTTTCTATGCATTTGATAGATTAACCACTCCGGGCTTGTAAACGTGATTGTGGCTTTATTTAAAGGAATCTCTTCTTGAAGTTTTACCTCATCAATAGTTGTAATAAATGGAGACATCACTTCATATTTAAATTCTATCACACAACCTTTTTGAAGGTTGGGTAACGTGAATTTTTCTATATCATAATACTTATTACGCTCTTCAGAAAAAATACCATCCTTGCGTAATTTAGTTTCTTCAATATCAGAACCTTCCAGTGTGTAGGTTACACCTCTTAAACCACTTATACTTTCTTCACTTGAAGAGCCTTGATAAAGTGCAACTTGTTGTGTCGCCCATTTAAATCCTTCTGGATTGTAAATTTTAATACGCTCATAAACTTCAGTTTTAAGAATGAACCCACTATTCTGTAAATAATCAAGATGGGAATATTGCTCCCGGTATAAAATTGCAGCGTCTGCTTCTGGATCAAGAGGATGTGCCTCTTCTTGCAATTCTTCTAAAGAAACTTTACCGAACCTAAAATCCTGAGCAAAGCAAATTGAACTCACTAACAAAAAAATGATACACGTACTTTTATGCATAAGCTTATATTTTTTCAATTAATAGTTTTTGATTGTCGTGCTTCACAATCGTTTTATACAAATCCCGGTATTTCTCGTAAGCTTCTACATCAAAATCCCCTTCATTAAATTTCAACATCCGCTTACAGATCAACTTGTTACCCTCAAGTTTATAAGACACTTGATACGTACCAAATTCTTCAGTATACTCAACAGTCTCAGGCAATGCATTTACTGCATAGCCTTCAGGGATTGTGATTTCGATATTTTGTTGTTCTATGGTTCCGCGAAGATTTACAAACCCGGTTTTTCTGTCTCTATATCGCGGTGGAATTGCATCGCGCGAAAGCGCAAAGGGATTTGCTCTAACGAGCATATTATCACTTACCGAAGTTGCATAGCCAGTTATATTACAGTTCAGTTTTTCATCATAAACCACATCAAGTCTGTTGTTATTCAGTTCAATATCTGAAACGGAAAGACTGTTAATACCACTCCATGTCTCGTAATAATAATCACTCAAATCTTTATCATCTTTGCGATCAAGATTCATTCGGTCTGCATAAAATATACCTTTAGCCTCTCGGGCTATTTCACCCGAAAGATTACCAGTCTCATCTAAAACCAGATTAGCATTAAGGATATCTGTATTATCTTCCTGATCGTATTTTGTAGTTTTTACGATCCTACCGCCATCTTCAGTAAGCAAAAGCACTTCTCTATCATCTGTAAACCTACCCATATAACCAAAAGGGGTTTCCTGACTGGTACATTCTAAAAACTTAATCTCATCGCCCAGCTGCACGCCAAGAATCGCGTGATTACCCTGCATAGCAACCACATCGGTCTCCAGAGATTCTTTACCCCGATCTCCATACAAAACTGTGTAATAGGATTTGACTCCAACTGCATTTAAAAGACTTTGTGTATAATTACTAAGCGCTTTACAATCGCCATAACTCAGGCGTTGTACATCAGAAGCCAGCATAGGTTTCCACCCACCGATCTCTACCTGCACACTTATATACCGCACTTTATCCTGAACAAATTGATATACCGCTCTGGCTTTTGTTTCATCATTAGGCAAGTCTTTAGTTAGCTCTTGAATCTCAGCAATAGCAGCAGCGTCTAGATCCTGAGTATCTTCAACCAACTTTTCATTCATCCATTTTCCAAAATCTTTCCAGTTACCCGCAATACCGGGGACTCCTGCCAGATAAAATCTATCAAAAAAGCACTTTACCCGTGGTACACGTTCATCAAGCCCTTTTGATCGGTATTCAAACGTAACCGGTTCAATATTTTTGGCTATCCAGGTTGTTTTACCGGGTGTTTCCTCTTTAGTAATACCAAATTTTTCTAGATTGGTTTCTTTAACATGCAGGGTATCTTCTGGATCATGAATGATGGT
Source organism: Leeuwenhoekiella polynyae (assembly GCF_004104075.1). Classification (GTDB taxonomy): domain Bacteria; phylum Bacteroidota; class Bacteroidia; order Flavobacteriales; family Flavobacteriaceae; genus Leeuwenhoekiella; species Leeuwenhoekiella polynyae. The sequence goes on from NZ_QOVK01000003.1 coordinate 301,823, forward strand.
AAATTTAGAGTATTCGGTTCCGCTCGCATATCGTGAAACAGGCATCCAAGGCCATAAAAAAGCAGTGGTTTCACTAAGCGTTTCTGAATTAAACTGAATGGTAAATGGATACGATGTAGGTGTATAATCCAGGTAAAGAACTCTGCTATCTGCATATAAAGTTCCACCGGAAACGGCGCTAACATCTTTGAAGTCTCGTTTTTTGATTTTGTCCTTTTCTACGCCTGTACCCGTGTAAATAACCGCTTCGATATCTGAAACTTTAGAGTTGTTATCATAACCAGCGTAAGCTTTTACGTCAGACAAACCGGCTTTATTGTAAACCGTAACCAATCTCGAGATCGTAGTTCTCAATTTGCCTTTATCAGAAAGATCAAAGGTGATTTCTTCGTGACGCAAAACGCTGTCTGCGCCATCGGAAAGCTCAGGATCTACAGTAAGTGCAGAGAGCTCTAGTTGCTGACTATGAGTTAGTAAGGGAATAACAAATAGCAGGAATATTAATTTTCTTGCCATATATTTTAAAAAATGGCAAGATACTAAAATCTTAATATAATCTTAAATTATTCTCTGTTTTTGGAATCCATCATGATGGTAACAGGGCCATCATTCACTAAAGAAACCTTCATGTCAGCGCCAAAAACTCCCGTTTTGACTTGTTTTTTAAGTTTTTGAGAAAGTGTGCCTATAAATTTTTCATAGAGTGGAATTGCCACATTTGGTTTGGCTGCTTTTAAAAAAGAAGGGCGGTTTCCTTTTTTTGTAGAGGCATGTAGTGTGAACTGACTAATCAAAAGAATTTCTCCATCCTGATCTAAAATACTTTCGTTCATCAGCCCTTCTGAATCGCTAAAAACACGTAAACCACAAACTTTTGAAGTAAGCCATTCGATATCTTCCTGTGTATCTTCAGTTTCTATACCTAGGAGAATCATAAAGCCACGCCCTATCTTCCCTTTTATGACATTTTCTATCGTAACTGAAGCTTCACTTACTCGCTGAATAACTAGTCTCATAATAATTAATTAAGGCTGTTGATCATAAACATTTCTTCTATAATTTTCCTCGTCACCTTCAATAATCTGTTTGTAACTCTGATATCTGGACCAGTGCAATTCGTCATGTTCCAAGGCTTCTTTAACTGCACATTTAGGCTCCTCCAGATGTAAACAATTATTGAATTTACATTGATCTTTCAGCGCAAAAAATTCAGGGAAATAATTACCTAGTTCTTCTCGCTCGATGTCTACAACTCCAAAACCTTTTATTCCCGGTGTATCTATAATACGCGCATCAAAACTGAGGTCAAACATTTCTGCAAAAGTAGTCGTATGCTGCCCTTGCATATGCTGATCGCTAATCGCTTTTGTTTTTAGATCCAGAGTAGCCTCTATTGCATTTACGAGGGTAGATTTACCAACACCACTATGTCCCGAAAACATACTGGTTTTACCCAACATCAAGTCTTTTACCTGATCAACGTTTTTACCGGTTTTTGCCGAAACACCGATACACGTATAACCAATCTCGCGGTACATTTCTGCGAGATACTTCACTTCACCAAACTCTTCATCACTCAAGGTATCTACTTTATTAAAAAGTAAAATTGCCTCGATGTGATAGGCTTCACAAGTCACTAAAAAGCGATCTATAAAAGCAGTAAAAGTAGGGGGATTATTTAACGTGATAACCAGGAAACAGCGGTCTATATTAGCAGCAATAATATGTGTCTGTTTAGATAAGTTAACAGATTTACGAATGATGTAATTGTCACGCGGTTCAATATCTTTTATCACCCCGGTAACCGCATCGCCTGTTTGCTCCAGTTCAAAAATAACACGGTCACCTACGGCAACAGGATTTGTACTCTTAATACCCTGTATTCTAAAGCGTCCTTTAATTCGGCAGTCGTAAAATTCTCCTGATTCACTTTTAACGCTGTACCAGCTTCCGGTTGATTTGTAAACAGTTCCTTTCAAAAAATATTTTTACTAATTTAGATTGTAAAACTACTTTATTTTAGAGTAACCTTAATCTTTATCCTACAAAATCAGTCTTATGAAAAATTCTTTTTATTTATTTTTATTCTTAGTATCAGGAAGCGCTTCTCTTTTTTCGCAGGTTATGGAATATCAAACCGTAACTGTTATTGAATCTATTGTACCTAATGGCTTAGGTAGGTCAAGAATGATTTCTACTTTGGAAAGCAGAGATTATAAAGATTTTACTTCAACGCGCTCTGAAGAAGACGACTCCCGTAACACTTCAGACCGAAGCTCCATTAGGCTCAAGAATTTTGAAGAAACCAAATTGCTTAATTTTTTCAATATTGGAGGAATTCGTTTTCAGAACATTGCGGCTAATGATGCGGTAGTAACCTCTAAAATTAATGAAATGGCCGAGGAAGGTTGGGAACTTGCTTTTGTAAATAGTGGTGTTGAAAGCTATGGAGGCGATGGTGACGACAATGGCATTTATGTTACCCGATATATCTTCAGAAGACTAAAACAGCAAGAGTAACGTATTTAAAAACCAGTAGTATTGGATATAAAAAAGGCGCTCATTGAGCGCCTTTTTTATATCTCTAAAACTTATTTCTAAGCTTCTTCCATTCTAGAAATTTTCTTCTGATGGTTGATTGACTCCTGGTGGATTGCTTTAAACACACGCAAGATAAATTCTTCACTTAAGCTATGCTTTTCACCTTCAAGAATCATTGCTCCTAAAATTTCATTCCATCGCTTAGACTGAAGAATTGCAACGTTATTTTCAGTTTTAAGTTCACCTATAGTGTCGGCTATTTTCATACGCTTCCCTAAACTTTCAATAAGTTGATGATCTACCACATCGATCTGTGTACGCAGTGTATTCAATTTATTGTTGAATTCAGCCGCTGTACCTTCTTCTTTACGAATCTTAAGATCCTTCATAATCTGAACAAGTTGCGAAGGTGTAATTTGCTGCTTCGCATCACTCCAGGCATTGTCTGGATCGTAATGTGTTTCAACCATAATACCGTCGTAATTTAAATCAAGACCGGTCTGACATAGATCAAAAATGATATCACGACGTCCCGCAATATGTGATGGATCTAAAATTAATGGAAGATCTGGAAACTCGTTCTGAAGATCTACAGCAACTTGCCACTCTGGATTATTACGGTAACGAGTCTTCTCATACGTTGAGAATCCTCTGTGAATAACACCTAGATTTTTAACATCCTGAGTATAAAAACGCTCTACAGCTCCTAACCATAATGCTAAATCAGGGTTTACCGGATTTTTAATAAGAACTGTTTTATCTGTTCCTTTAAGAGCTTCTGCAATTTCCTGAATATTGAAAGGAGAAACTGTTGTACGGGCACCAATCCAAAGGATATCTACATCATGTTTTAAAGCAAGCTCTACGTGATTAGGGTTTGCAACCTCAGTAGTCGTAAGCATCCCAGTCTCTTCTTTAGCCTTCTGAAGCCACTTAAGACCTAATGCTCCTACACCTTCAAACATTCCCGGACGGGTACGTGGTTTCCAGATACCTGCTCTAAAAACAGTAGCATCTGTGTCTTTTAGCTCGTGAGCAATTTTCAATACTTGCTCTTCAGTTTCTGCGCTACAAGGACCTGCGATTACAAGCGGGTGATCTAAATTGAAAGCGTCTAACCAGTTTCTAAGTTCTTTCTTATTTTCCATATTCAACAAATTTACGGCAATTAACCGATTACGATAATCCTTTAAGTATTGATTTTATGTGATTTGTATTGTGCATCTCGTTAAAAACCTCCTCATAATCTTCTGCTTCAAGAACGTTTTTAAAATGCGTTAAATTATTTATGTACTCTGTTAAGCTCTCTAATACGTTAGCTTTATTCTCTTTAAATATTGGTGTCCACGTTGCAGGATTACTTTTTGCAAGACGCACTGTAGAGGCAAAACCACTACCCGCCATATCAAAAATATCTTTCTCGTTTTTCTCTTTCTCAATTACCGTTTTCCCCAGCATAAAGCTACTAATATGCGACAAATGAGATACATAAGCGATGTGTTTATCGTGAGAATGCGGATTCATATATCTAATCTGCATGGGTAATGCTTTAAATATCTGCATTGCTTTGTCTAATAAATCTTCTCGGGTTTGTTCTACCTCACATAGAATCATCGTTTTATCTTTAAACAAATTTTCAATCGCAGCAGATGGCCCGGAAAATTCAGTACCTGCAATGGGATGTGCTGCTAAAAACTGATTGCGTTTAGGGTGATTTCTTACTGCATCACAAACACTTCCCTTTGTTGAACCTACATCTACTACCAATGCATTTTCTGCAACTGCATCTAAAACTGCAGGTAAAAACAAATTTGCCTGATCTACAGGAATTGACAAAATCACAAGATCTGCCTGACTCAAGGCTTCAAAACGAGATGAGTGATCTATCACACCCAAACCTATCGCTTCATCAAGATGGTCTGCATTGCTATCAACACCATAGACTGTACTTCCTGGCAAAATGCGTTTTAAATCTCGTGAAAGCGAACCACCTATTAGCCCTATTCCTAAAATGAATATATTTTTAAAATCTTCCAATGGCTTCTTTGATTTTATCTTCGGTTACACACAGTGAAAAACGAATATATCCTGCTCCCTGAGAGCCAAAAATACTTCCCGGGGTTAAAAACACGCTTTTATTTAATAAAATATCATCTATAAATGCTTCTGCATCACCGGCGCCTTCGGGTAATTTTGCCCAGATAAACATTCCGGCTGCATTTTTATCATATGTACAACCCAGCAAATCAGCCAGCTTCCACATGTGTTCTCTTCTGTTTTTATAAACCTGATTGAGTTCATTAAACCATTCTTCGCCTTCTTTTAAAACAGCGGCAGCTCCTTTTTGAATTCCATAGAACATACCACTATCCATATTACTTTTTACAGTTAAAACGGTGTTTATGTATTCTGAAGAACCCACCAACATCCCCACTCTCCAGCCACTCATATTGAATGATTTGCTCAGAGAATTTAATTCTATAGCTACTTCTTTTGCTCCCGGAATACTTAAAATACTCTGCGGATTTTCATTTAAAATGAAACTATATGGGTTATCATTTACTAATAGTATTGAGTTTGCTTTCGCAAAAGCCACAAGGTCTTCAAAATCTTTTGTAGTAGCTTTTGCTCCCGTTGGCATGTGTGGGTAATTAACCCACATCAACTTCACCTTACTCAGGTCTTTTTTAGACAAAGCTTCATAATCTGGCATCCAGTTATTGGAAGCATCCAGATTGTAATAAACCGGCTCTGCTTCAACCAGACGTGTTACCGAAGTATATGTTGGGTAACCCGGATTAGGAATCAATACCTCATCATCAGGATTTAAAAAAGCCATACTGATATGCATGATTCCTTCTTTTGATCCCATTAAAGGCAGAATTTCGCTCTCAGCATCTAGACGCACACCATAACGCGCTTCATAAAAATCAGCCATTGCGTTAGTCAATTCTGGCAAACCTTTGTAACTCTGATACTGATGCGCAGGACCATCTACCAGAGACTTGGTCAATGCATCGATAACATGAGGTGGCGGCGGTAAATCTGGACTACCTATACCCATGTTGATTATAGGCTTACCTGCTGCTGCAAGTGCTCGCACTTCTTTTAGCTTTCGCGAAAAGTAGTACTCTGAGGTCTGGTTTAACCGCTTAGCCGATTCTATAATCATCCTTTTCTATTTTTATATTCACCCAAAACTTTAAATTCAAGCGCCATTATATTCAACAATTTTTTTGCTTTCTCGAAGTCTGTATAATTATCAAAAGTAACATCTACAAAAAACGAGTACTTCCACGGTGTCTCAATAACCGGTAAAGACTGAATCTTAGTAAGATTTAATCTACAATCACTCATTACATTGAGTACTGCTGCAAGACTTCCCCGTTTGTGGTCTGCCAGAAATTTAACCGAAGCTTTGTCTGGCACCTCTGCCTCTGTCCTTCCGTTTGTATTCAAAATAAAGAAACGTGTTGAATTCTCTTTAATAGTCTGAATATCTTCAGCGATAACATCTAAACCATAAATCTGTGCGGCTGTTATTCCGGCAATCGCACCTATCCCTTTAAGATTTCCATCGGCAATACGTTTTGCAGCCCCGGCAGTATCATCATCTTCAACCAGCCTGATATGCTCTTTATCTTTAAAAAATTCCTTACACTGTAACAAAGCCATAGGGTGAGACCATACTTCTTCAATATCTTCTAAGTGCTGCCCCGGTAAAACCATCAAATTTTGACTTATACCCAGATAGCGTTCCCCTTCAATATTAAGCTTGTGATTATCAATCAATGCATAGTTAGGGATTATGCTTCCTGCTATAGAATTTTCGATAGCCATTACTGCATCTGTCGCCTCGCCTTTTATCAGGCAGTTTACTAACTCTTGAAAACTACGGCACGCTATCACCTCCACGTCTTCAGCAAAAAAATCCTGAGCGACTTTATGGTGAAAAGAACCTTTAATTCCCTGTATGGCTACTTTATGTTTCAATTATCTTTAGTTCAGTTTATAACAAAAAAAATCCCGATTTTTTAAATCGGGACCCTATGATATTGTATTACTACACGATACTCTATAGCGGTCCCATCTCTCTCCAGAAGAAAAAGAAATAATAACGGTTAAAAAAGTAAGGTACGTAAGACATGTGATTCATTAATTATGCTGCTAAAGTACTTAAATAAATAAGAAGAATTTTAAAAGGGGTTGATTTTTACACATTTCAAAAAAAAAGGATGGATTATTTGAAGAAAACAAAATAGAACCTCGTATTTAAACTGCTTTGTTAGAAGATATTTTTCAAATAGCTTAATCTGGTGAGTTTATTTTTATATTGACCTAATTTTAAGGTTTTGAAAACAGCCGTCTCACTGCTATTTGTTTACTTTTAACTTTTAAAGTTTCCTTATTTTAAGCCAGTATGTCTATAACTGTAGAGGCCATAACCAAAATCTACGGTGCTCAGAAAGCACTTGACGATTTATCATTTTCGGTCAAAAAAGGTGAAATCACCGGTTTTTTAGGTCCTAATGGAGCTGGTAAAACCACGATGATGAAAATCTTAACCACCTATCTGAAACAATCATCAGGATCTGCTTTTATAGCTGGTTTTTCTACAGAAAATGAAGCTTTAGAGGTTCAAAAACGAGTGGGATATCTTGCAGAGAACAATCCGTTATACCCGGAAATGTACATTAAAGAATATCTTAAACTTCACGCTGATCTCAATCACACGTCAAAAGATCGCATAGCTGAAGTTATCTCTCTTACCGGCTTGCAACCCGAAGTAACTAAAAAGATCAAACAATTAAGCAAAGGCTACAAGCAACGTGTAGGCCTGGCTGCTGCGCTGATACACGATCCTGAAGTTCTAATTCTTGACGAACCCACAACGGGTCTTGACCCCAATCAACTGAAAGAAATACGCGGGCTCATTAAGACTATAGGCAAAACCAAAACCGTTTTGCTCTCTACACACATTATGCAAGAGGTTGAAGCTATTTGTGATCGAGTTATCATCATTAATAAAGGGAAGATTGTTGCAGACCGGCAACTAAAAGACCTTAAAGCCGGTAGTGAGCAAATCATAAAAGTAGAATTTGATTATCGTGTAGAGGAAGTAGCACTTAAAAATTTAACTCACGTTAATTACGTGAATAACACAGAAGGTTTTAGTTATGAAATCAGTTTTGATACGCAAAAAGATATGCGGCCCGCCCTGTTTGATTTTGCACATGATAACGGACTAAAAACACTCCAGCTTTCTCGTATAAATACTTCTTTAGAAGAACTTTTTCACCAACTCACCCGCTAAACTCACCCTAATGGTTTTATACGGATTCGCCTTATTTTTAATACTAATTGCGCTTTTACCACTTACTCAAGGAACTCACTGGATTATTAGAGGCTGGGATTTTATAAGAGTTCAAAGCTGTTTTCTTCAAGCCCTAGTTATTGCACTGTTGGCTATTTTTGAATTTCCGGTAAGTGAATGGCAGTACATTGTAGCTATTAGCCTGCTTGCAGCTTTTGCGTTTCAGCTTTATGTCATTTTTCCATATACTCATTTTTATCCCCTGCGCGATTCAAAACCAGACAATCCTGATTCTTTAAGACAAATAAGCCTATTAAGTTCTAATGTTTTACAAACCAATGAAGAATACGGTAAACTTATAGAGCAAGTCAACATACATACTCCAGATATTTTACTTGTTATGGAAACTGACAAGAACTGGGAAAACGGTTTAAAAGAATTAGAAAAAGAGTATCCTAATATCGTACGAGTTCCTTTAGATAATTTCTACGGAATGCATCTGTATAGCAAATATGAGTTGGCGGAAACTCAGGTTAATTATCTGGTAGAGAAAGATGTACCTTCCATTTTCACTAAAGTTTACTTCGGAAGCGATAAACCTCTGGAGCTAATTTGTGTTCATCCGGCACCTCCCAGCCCTACTGAAAATGAAACCTCAGAAGAACGCGATGCAGAACTTCTAATTGTAGGTAAAGCAGTACGTGAGTTAGACGCTGACCACCCTATTCTGGTGTGTGGCGACCTCAACGATGTGGTTTGGTCTCGGGTAAGTAGATTGTTTGCAAAAATCACCGGACTCATAGACCCCAGAATTGGCAGAGGTTTATTCCCCACCTTTCATGCAGACTACTGGTATTTACGTTTCCCTATAGATCATTTATTTCATTCAAAAAATATTGTGGTAGATCGTATGCTGCGACTTCCTAATATAGGCTCTGATCACTATCCTATGTTTTTCACGTTTTGGTTAGAAAACGGGGAAAAAGTTGAAAAACCAGAAATTGATTCTGAAATCGATGAGGAGGTTGAAGAGCGCATAGATGAAGGTCTGGAGCGCGCTGAGTAATGTTAAGATGAAATAACCCAGTAAGCCTCCAGTAAACTACCTCGGGGCAAGCCCATGAGGCATTCGTTAGAAACAAATTTTCAATTTCGAGGCAAGCCTCGGGGTATTAAACCCTTTGGCGGCGCCAATAAAAAAGCCTCCTTTCGGAGGCTTCAACTAGTCAGGTCTAATGTTCATAATAAACGAGTCCCTAAACCCAACCTGACATACTTTTAGCTTCATCAATGCTAAAATTTATACTTGTTCAAAAATAAACATATTTATTATTTTAAATAATGAATATTGAAAAAATAATTACTTAAAAGCATAAAAAAACCGTTAGTTTCCTAACGGTTTTTTTATGCTTTTACTTTTATCTAATCAAATTAGGTCATATAATTCTTACTATTTAGCCTTATTGACTCCAAGTTTTTTAATCACAGAACCTACTGTAAGCCCCTGCACAAGAATTGAAAAGATCACAATAATATAAGTAATTACTAAGAATAGTTCACGATGCATATCTTGAGTGAGACTAAGCGCTAACGCGATTGAAATTCCTCCTCGAAGGCCACCCCACGTCATGATAACATCAGTACGCGGTACAAAATTGAGATGTTTTTCAAAAAAGTTGATAGGGATTAATAATGAAATATATCTACAAATCAGCACGACTGGGATCGCAATTAAACCTGCAATAATCGCCGTCACTTCAAAGCTTATGATTAGCATTTCCATACCTATCAATACAAACAGGATCGTATTTAATAAGATATCTATGAGCTCCCAGAATTTATCTACATAAGTTTCGGTAAGTTCAGACATCGTGTGTTTACGTGCTGTATCGTTTCCTACTACAAGTCCTGCAGTTACCATTGCTAGCGGCGCAGACATATGAAGCTTTTGCGCTGCTACTGTGCCGCACATAACTGCCGCAAGTGTGATGATCACTTCAATATCATAATCATCTATAGACTTTAGCAATTTGTAAGTTAAATACCCTATTCCTAAACCCAATCCAATACCCCCTAAAACTTCAAGACCAAATAACTCTAAAATATCACCAGGAGTAACCGGATCTGACGATCCGGCTATTTTAAAAATGGTAAGAAATACCACGACACCGACTCCATCATTAAATAGAGATTCTCCTACTATTTTGGTTTCTAAATTTTTAGGTGCGCCTGCTTTTTTGAGAATTCCCAATACTGCTATTGGGTCTGTAGGTGAGATCAACGCTCCAAATAACAAACAATAAATAAAGTCAACCCCCAGTCCTAACACCATCAAAACATAATATAAAGCGCCACCAACAAGAAATGTTGAGGTTAAAACGCCTACTGTTGCAAATACGATTACCGGCCAGCGCTGCACTTTAAGTTGTTCAAAATTGGTGTGTAGTGCTCCTGCAAAAAGTAAAAAGCTCAACATACCGTCAAGCAATACTTTCTCAAAATCTATACTGCTAATAATTTCCTTTTCTGCCTCTAGCAAGGTATCATCATAATAGGCGATACCTAAAACTCCTAATGTAAACAGAAGCGTAATCAACATCAAACCTATGGTGTTAGGCAGCTTAAGAAAACGTACGTTTATATAACCAAAGATTGCGGCAAGCCCTACTAAAATTGCTGTGATTAGATAAAAATCCATAGATTTTTTTAGAGCTTATTGGTGTTTATTTCTATCCAATATCCATCTGGATCTGTAAGATATATTTGTCGTACACCATCAGGTCTTGTGTTTGTAGTACCGGTTTCTCCTGGCCAATTCTCAAAAGGAATATTTTTAGATTTCAAAAACTTCATAAAACCATCAAGATCATTAATATTCAAAGCTAAATGCACTCCTTTATGTGGCTTAAACGCTTCATCACTTTCTATCAAATGAATCTGAACGTTGTTGTCTAAAGCAAACCATCTGAATTTTGGTCCCAAACCTGCATTATCAATCTCAGGTAGCCCCAAAATATCACTGTAAAAAGCTGCGGCTTTATCTAAATCTTTAACCAAAAGGGCATCGTGATCTTTAGTAAGTTTAAAATCTTGCGCTGTCATCGTGTGTAAAAAGAATAAGTTAATTAGAAAAATATAGGCGATTTTCATGATATTGAGGTTCAATTACTATTAATATATTTCATGGATCATGTTTGCAATAAGAGCAGTCCAACCTGTTTGATGTGAAGCTCCTACTCCTCTACCCGTATCACCATGAAAATACTCATAAAACAAAACTAGGTCTTTAAAATGAGGATCTTTATAAATCTCCTTGTGCTGTGCGTTTATCGGTCGGTCTCCATTTTCGTCGGTATGAAAAAGGGTTAGCAGACGCTTCATCAAATCATTCCTGATGTCATTAAGACTCAAGATCTCTCCACTTCCCTTAGGGTACTCAACCTCAAGATCCTTACCGTAATAATCTCTAAATTCCTTAATTGCTGTAACAAACAGATAATTAAATGGCATCCACACAGGGCCTCTCCAGTTAGAATTTCCTCCAAACATAGAAGACTCAGATTCTGCCGGCTCGTACTTTATCTCATAATTAGATCCGTCAATATCTATTTTATAGGTTTTTTCATGAATTTTAGACAATGAACGCAAACCGTGCTCACTCAAAAATTCTTTCTCATCAAAAACTGCACTTAACATGATCTCAACACGCTCTTTAGGAACAAGAGCCAAGAGTAAATCTGAATCATCAGAAAATTCCTGAATAACCATATACTTCAGGTTTGCCATTCGGTATTTTCTAAACCAGTTGACACTGTATTTAAAATTAGGCAGACGATCTAAAGTCTCTCTCTTAATATGTAAAACAGCGATTAGAGACATGATCCCAACTATAGAACGCACTTTTATAGGCTGGAAGCTTCCGTCTTCAAAAACCAACTTGTCATAGAAGAAACCTTCTTCTTCATCCCAGGTCCCTTCATAATCTTCATTGAGTTTGTTTAAAGCTTCAGCAATAAAGATAAAGTGACCAAAAAACTTGGTTGCCATATCTTCATAGGAAGGGTCTACTAATGCTATTTTAATTGAAATCTCAAGCATATTCAGGCAATAAAGCGCCATCCAAGAGGTACCGTCTACTTGTTCTAATGTCGCGTTACCGGGAATACCACTACTGCGATCAAAAACTCCAATGTTATCAAGACCTAAAAAGCCACCCTGAAAAACATTATTCTGTCTGCGGTCTTCCTGATTTACCCACCAGTTGAAGTTGAGCGATAGTTTATTAAACATGCGCTTAAGAAAATCTATATCTTCTTTCCCGGCAGTATCCCGTTCTATCTTATAAATCTGTAGCGCTGCAAAAGCTTGTGTAGGCGGATTAACATCACTAAAGTTCCACTCGTAAGCAGGTATCTGACCGTTAGGAGCCATATACCATTCTTTAGTAAAAAGTAGCAACTGCTTTTTTGCAAACTCCGGATCTATATAAGCCATTGTAATGCAATGAAATGCACTATCCCAAGCAGCATACCACGGATATTCCCAAGAATCTGGCATCAGATGAATATCATGATTCCGCAAGGTTTTCCAGTTGCTGTTACGCCCGTGATAGCGTTCTTGCGGGGGTGTAGAAACTTTAGGATCTCCTTTAAGCCACTGTTCTACTTCGTAGTTGTAATATTGCTTAGACCATAATAAACCTGCAAAAGCCTGACGCTGAATTTCTTTAGCCTCCTCATCTTTTACTTGATTAACACCTTCATAAAAGTCTAAACACTCCTGAACTCGCTTTTCAAAAAGGGAATCAAATTCTAAACCAAATGCATCATCTTTTAAATCAGCATTAGTTAATCTTAGTTTGAAAACTACCGTTTCTCCAGCCTTGACATTGCGCTCATAATGCGGTGCAAACTTGGTTCCTTCCTGTTTCTTTTTTGCCAGACTGTAGTCGTTATTGACTACTGTTTTATGAAAGAAATCTTTTTTGTAAGGATGGTCGTTTGTTTGCAAATATAAACGCTCATCATTGGTTTCATTTTCGGTAAAAAGCTGGTGATCGGGCTTTTCAAAATATAAATTATAATCTCCCGTATACGGATGCTTTATGTGTACCGAAGGTGATTTGCCATTCTTATTCTTCATTATGGAAGGCTTAAAAGGCATATCTCTAATACTCCAGAAATTACGAATCCACAAGGTAGGTAAGACATGTAATTCTGCAGCCTTAGCGTTTCGGTTTGTTACTGAAATCTTAATGCAAATGTCATCAGGGCCTGCTTTTGCATATTCGGTAACAACGTCAAAATATTCATTGTTATCAAACAGACCGGTATCTAAAATCTCGTACTCATCATCCTTTCTGCTTCGACTTTGATTTTTAGTCACCAGGTCCCCATATGGATATTCATTTTGAGGGTACTTATAAAGGTGCTTCATATAAGAATGCGTAGGCGTATTCTCTAAATAATAATAGAGTTCCTTTACATCTTCACCGTGATTACCTTCTGGACCTGTTAGGCCAAACAAGCGCTCTTTTAATATAGAATCTTTCCCATTCCATAAAGCAAGGCCAAAGCACACGTTACAATAGCGATCTGTAAAACCTGCCAAACCATCTTCTCCCCATCTGTAGACCCTACTTCTCGCGTGATCGTGCGGAAAATAGCCCCAGGCATTACCGTTAGCGCTGTAATCTTCACGTACAGTACCCCACTGTCTTTCGCTTAAATAAGGACCCCAATGCAACCAGTCTTCATTACCTGAATAATGGGAATCTAATCTTTTTTGTTCTTCTGTATTTTTCCTAACCATTTGTTGTAAATCCTGGATAGCACGTCATCCCTCCGTCAACAAACAGAGTAGTGCCATTAATATATTCTGATTCATCTGATGCCAACCAGGCAGCCGTACTGCCTATGTCTTCTGGCACTCCTATACGTTTATACGGAATCAGCTTATTCAATTTATTGAGTGCACTTTCGGTTTCCCAGGCATCTCTATTAATATCTGTTTTTATCGCTCCCGGAGCAATGCTGTTACATCGTATTTTAAGAGGAGCATACTCCTGGCAAATACTTTCCATCAACATAACGATCGCTCCCTTTGAAGCTGCATAATTAGTATGTCCTGCCCACGGAATGATCTGATGTACAGAACTCATATGGATGATTTTGCCTAAAGATTTAGAGACATCCTTGCGCATACCACGGCGCATAAATTCGCGTATAGCTTCCCGCGCGCACAGAAACTGCCCGGTAAGATTGACATCTATAACCAGTTGCCAGTCTTTTAAAGTCATCTCATGAAGAGGTGCATCTTTTTGCAAGCCGCTATTGGCAACCAAAATATCTACGGTTCCAAATTTCTCTATTGTTTCTTTGAACATAGCCTGAACCTGATCTTCTTTACTAACATCGCATTGTATTACTATGGCCTCCCCACAGGTGCTATCTTTATTTATTTTATCTGCTACCTTATTTGCTTCTTCTTTTGAAGAGTTATAATTGACAACCACATTAGCACCATCTCTTCCTAAAGCAAGCGCTACGGCAGCACCTATACCCGAACTTGAACCAGTAACTATTGCGGTTTGACCTTTTAGACGTTCATTTGGTTTTTGCATAATTTGATATTTAATAAACTGACAGCTGTCAAAACTTCTAATTTACGTGATACGACAGACTTGCTCTCTGGTATTAACGTTATTTAATAGACTAAAGCTAACATTTAATAAGATGATAAATTATATTGCTATGACTTAAGTATTCACTAAAAGAAATAAAACAAAACTGGAAATACTATTATGTTTTAATCACCAACTGTTAAAGTAATTTATTAAATGAGGTGGTTACCTCTGACGGAAGCTTACCAAATTGCTCTTTGAAGATTTTTCTGAAATACTTAGGGCTGCTAAATCCTACTTCTGTCGCAGCCTGAGAAACACTGTACCCCTCTTCCCGCATCAACTGAGCTGCTTTATTCACTTTGATGATACGCACATAACTGTTAATATTTTCTCCGGTTAGTACGGTGATTTTTTTATACAGCGATGTTCTGCTCATTCCCATATTTTTTGTGAGTTTCGCGATGATTGAGCCCTCTGCATCCTTAAACTTCAAAACAGCCTTTTCAAAATCTGCCAAAAACTCCTTCTCTTTATCCAACACCCGGCTTTCACTTGTGCTTAAAGTGTTTTGATCGCTATTTTGATTAAAGTAAAGCTTTAGCATATTACGACTATCAAGAAGATTACGCACTCGCGCTCTTATCAACGCAGGTTCAAAAGGTTTAGTAAGGTAATCATCTGCTCCTTCCTTGTAGCCGCTTACCTTGACTGCTGTATTGTTTTTTGCCGAAAGCATAATAACAGGGATATGTGATGTTTCTTTATTGAGTTTTAGTTCATGACACATATCAATCCCGTCTTTTACAGGCATCATCACATCTGTGATAATTAGATCAGGTATAAATTTAGTGGCCATCTGAGCACCTTCTTCCCCGTTAACAGCATGAATCAGATCATATTCTTCACTTAAGATGTCATCTAATACTATAAGAATATCTTCATTATCTTCTACCAGCAAGATAAGTTCTCGCTGTTTTTCGCCATTCAATAAGGCTTTTTTAACGCGGGATGTTGGTTCAGAATGTGCAACAAATGGTTTCTCTATTTGCTCGTTTACAGTATCTGAATCTGAAGCTTTATCAATTTGTTCACGGGGCACTTCAGCAAGGTCAAAGGGCAACTCTAAAGTAAATGTACTCCCCTCCCCCTCTTTACTTTTTACCGTAAGCGTTCCTGCATGCAATTCTGCAAAACGTTTTGAAAGCGAAAGACCTATGCCCGAACCGCTGCGCTTGACCGAACTGTTAGAATGGTAAAACCAGTTAAAAATATGCTCAAATTCTTCTTCGTGAATACCTACTCCAGAATCAGAAACTGTAATGCTATAATTATCGGAATTTGCCTTTAAAATTACCGTGACCTCTCCTCCTTCTAAGGTATACTTCAGCGCGTTACTAATAAGATTATTTAAAATTATTTGAAGCTTATCAACATCATTAACAACCTGAAGCTCATCAAATTCAGTTTCAAATTGTAAATCAATTTTCTTAACATCTGCTGCATTTTTGTGAAGGCTCGTCCAGTACTTTAATGTATTCACCAGATCGTAGTGCTGGATGTATAGCTTACTAAGACCTTCTTCTGTTTTGCGAAAGTCCAACAACCTGTTTATAGATACGAGTAAATCTGAAGCATTTCTTTTGATCAGATCTATACGCGCGTGATGTCTCGAAGATTTAAGCTCACCTGCAAGAATATCCAGAGGTGCCAGAATCAGAGTTAAAGGTGTCTTAAGTTCATGAGAAAAACCGGAGAAAAAGCGCAGTCGCTCTTCATTAAAGTCATGTTCTAATTGACGTTGTTTCTTTTCAAAGACGAGCGAGTTTTTCAATTTAACGCGTTCAGAATAATAAATTGAAATTGCATAAATAAAAAGAATAGCAAGCAGCATATATAATATATATGCCGGCCAAGTTAGCCAAAAAGGTGGTGTAATAATAATGGGTAATTCTTTTTGAACCACATGTCCCGACTGTTCCATTGCCTTGATTATTAAATTGTATTTGCCTGCCGGAATATTTGTAAAATTAATACGATTGTTTGTACTTAAATCAACCCAGTTATCGTTGTAACCTTCTAGCCTATAAGAATACACTACATCCTGAGAAAATGGGTATTTGATTAAAGCAAAATCAATTGAAAACAAGTTCTCTTTATACGTGAGCTTCAGCGTCTCTATATCATTAAGCGTTTTTGACAGAATTGCATGTGCCCCACCAGGCTTTACTGCAACGCTTTCATTATTAATTTTTAAATCTTTAAATAAAATGCCGTACACGGTCCCCTCACCATATAAATTATCAGGATTAAAAACATTAAGCCCTTTATTACCCCCAAACCAGAGATTGCCTTTTTGATCACGTATTGCCGCACCTATATTAAATTCACCTTTCTGAATTGAACTTTGGTTTAGCAGATTAGATACCTCATTTGTTTTAAAATTATAAGAACTTAGACCATAGTTTGTACTTATCCATACCTCTTCTGAATTATAAGGAACTATACTATTGATGGTAGTATTGGGCAACCCATTTTGCTCGTTTATTACACTAAAGCTTTGATCTTTGATGTTAAATTTAACCAGACCGCCAAACCTACTACCCGCTAGAAGTTCATCGTCTGAAACCAACACAAGAGAGAAGAAAATATCTGAAGGTAATCCCTTAAGAATACGCGAGTCATATTTAGTAACTACTTTGATTACAGGATTATATTTCAAAATACCATCACTGTATGTTGCCATCCATAAATTACCCTTACTGTCTTCATCGATAGCTCTTACATCTAGCTTTCCTAAAATTTCAACATACTCAAAAATGTCATTTTTATCATCATACTTATAAAGACCTCCACGATTTGTTCCTACCCAAATTCTATGTTGCGAATCTTCAAAAATTGTACGCACATCATTACCATCTACCTGATCTCCTTGCAAATAATGACTCCAGATATCATTTTCCAGTTTATTAAGCCCCCCCTTGTAAGTACCAGCCCACAAACGCTTTTTTGAGTCCTCCAGAAGGGAAATTACATAATCATTACTAAGGCCTTTTTCTCCTTTGCCTGTAACCGCAAAAGGTGTTATTTTACCTGATTTTGCGTGGTACAGATCTATACCTCCACCATCAGTACCTATAAATACATTTCCTGTCTTGCTAGTTGCTAAAGAACCTATTCTCATATGACTAAGCAAGCCCCATACTGAAGATTCGCCATCTATAAGTTTAATGGGCTCTCCTTGTGGATTAACGAAGTTTAGTCCGTTACTGGTCCCAATCCACATATTACCTCCTCGATCTAATTTTAATGCTGAAACAGTTCGGTTATAAACACTGCTTCCGTCTTTACGCGGTAAAAACTGTGTTATCTCCGGAACTGCACTTTTATTCAGGAAGGAGTCTATCTTTAGGATGTTGAGCCCACCATTTCGCGTCCCAATCCACATACGCCCTTGATTGTCTTCTGCAAAACTTAAAATTTCGGTATCACTCAACGCATTAGGACCTCCTGTACCAAGAGTCCGAAAACTTCCGTCGGTTTTAAGTACAAAAAGACCGTTTTGGGAGCCTATCCACAGATTTCCTGCTTTGTCTAAATGTAAAGCACGCACTCCGGGCTGTTCATCCGCTAAACTTTGCTTATCAAACCATAATCGATTAACCGTATTCTTTTTTAAATCTATTCGGTTAAGCCCTTTTCGAAACGTCCCTACCCACAAGATAGAATCTCCCTGAGATAACAAGCTTGACACCTCATTATAGCTTAAAGAAGAAGGATCTTCTTTACGGTTCCTATACGATGCGATCATTTTATTATTCTCATCAAAAATGCGCACTCCCTCACTATAGTACCCTACAAAATATCCTCCCTTTTGACGCTTTGCCAGCGCACTTACATTGTCGGTTACATTATTTAAAAGATGAACATTTTGAAACGAATCTGTTTCATCATTATAAATATCTATACCCGCATCTGTGAGGATAAGCAAATCCTCAGAATCGGTATTTTTTAAACTTTCAATATAATTATTAAAGAGACTAGTACTATCTGCGGCACGGTGCCGGTAAATTTTAAAATCACTCCCATCATAGCGGTTAAGACCATCAATGGTTCCTATCCAAATAAAACCAAATTCATCCTGTTCAATGCTATTTATATAGCTGTTTGAGATACCACTTGAAAGATCAAAATTGTAAAATATAAGCTGATCATCAATAGACTCTGCAGGCTTTGTTAATGTCTGAGCAGGCATTACATAAAAACAAAAAACAAGAAGTATACTAAAGAAATACCGCATCAGTTAAGGTTTTTTTAACAATTATCAAATCTACAATCTTAAGAGCAATTCATTAATACATTCTTAAAAAAACACGTTTTAATTAAGCAAAAACCATTTTGTACCCTATAAAATGACACTGCCCACCCGTGTTTTAACATAAAATTGTCAGAAAATTGTACCAGCACGAAATCGATTACGTAGTGCACAACACATCTTAAAACAACTAAAACACGAATGTATGACTAATTATTATCTATTTAAAAAGTCGGCGGCGCTCTGCGGCTTGCTACTTTTTCTGTTTTCCATGCACCTGCAAGCTCAAGATAAACAAATATCAGGAGTCGTTACAGACATGAACAACACCCCTCTTCCCGGAGTTAGCGTTCTGGTCAAAGGAACTTCAAATGGAGTGGTTACCGGTTTTGATGGAGACTATGTTATAGCAGCCAGTCCAGATGCTACTTTAGTATTCTCATACGTTGGCTTTACCGAACAGGAAGTTTCCGTAGGTACTCAAACAACTATCCATATCAAATTACAGGAAAATATAGCCGAATTGAATGAAGTGGTTCTTGTAGGTTATGGGCAGAAGTCAAAAACTACACTGACCGGAGCAGTATCTACCGTAAAAGGAGAAGAACTCGTCAAGAGCCCGCAGCCTAACCTCTCTAATTCCTTCGCCGGAAGACTCTCTGGGGTTGTAGCAAATAACCGCTCTGGTGAACCTGGAGCAGATGGTGCTACTATACGCATTAGAGGTATTAGTACAACAGGTGATAACAATCCTCTTGTTGTAATTGATGGTATTCCCAATCGTTTAGGAGGACTTGATCGTCTTAATCCCAATGATGTTGAAAACATTACGGTTCTTAAAGATGCATCTGCTGCTATTTATGGTGCACAGGCGGCAAACGGTGTAATCCTCATAACCACCAAAAGAGGTAAAATGGGTAAACCTAGCTTTAGTATAACTGCTAACCAGGGATTTTCTACTCCCGCAAATCTTCCTAAACTAGCAGACTCACCAACTTATGCAACCATTCTCAATGAAATCAACTTCTACCGAAATCCAAGTGGTGGTATGAACCAAATCTACTCGAATGATGATATAGCGCTTTTTGCTACCGGAAGTGACCCTGATAATTACCCCAACACCAGCTGGACAGATGCAGCCATAAGCGATTGGTCACTACAGGATAGTGAAAATGTATCCCTTAGAGGAGGCGGTGAGCATTTTAGATATTTTACCTCATTGGGTCGCACCAATCAAGATGGTATTTACAAAGACGGTATCAACAATTACAAGCAGGTAAACCTGCGGGCAAACCTTGACGTTGATGTAACATCAAACCTAACCTTAGGAGTGGATTTAAACTACCGCAAAGAAGATCGTATATTTCCCACACGTAGTGCGGGAGATATCTTTAGAGCGATTTATAGAACCTATCCTACTATTCCGGCTCGTTATTCTAATGGTTTACCTTCCGCAGGGGTAGAACAAGGGCAGAATCCTATCATTATACCTACCGGAATACCGGGAACTGATGTGCAACCTACTACGGTTTTAAACTCGACGTTGACTTTAGACTATAAACTTCCTATAGAAGGTTTATCTATTAAAGGTTTCTATTCTGAAGACCGCAGCTTTGCTGCTCGCAAGCGTTTTGCCATACCTTTTACTGTTTATCAGATCGACAACTCAACCAGCCCGGCAACTTTTAATGAAGTGATCGCAGGCCCTGATTCCCGAACTCCTGAATTACTTCAGGCTCAGGATAACAGACAACTTCAGACGGCAAACATACGCCTCAACTTTGAGCGTAGTTTTGACCTGCATCACATCAATTCGTTCATAGCTTATGAACAGCAAGAAAGTAACCGTAGCGTTTTTGAAGCCTTCCGAAGTGGTTTTATATCTGCTGAAATTCCAGAATTTAATTTGGGTGGTGGTGAACCGGAGCAAAGCAGCAATAGTGGCTATAGCCAGCGCTTTACACGTCGTAACTACTTTAGCCGAATCTCTTATGATTATGACCAAAAATACTTAGCGGAAGTACAGGCCAGATACGACGGCTCTTCACGCTTTGCTGAAGGAAATCGTTACGGATTCTTCCCCAGTATCTCCCTAGGCTGGAGAATTTCGGCAGAGGATTGGTTTAATTCTGATGCTGTCAGGAATCTTAAGGTTAAAGCTTCTTACGGTTTGCTGGGTAATGATAGAATCGATCCATTTCAGTATTTAAACACCTACGCGTTACGTCCTACTGACTTTGTAGATCCCAATGGGACACCACTTCCTATTTTTATCATCAATCAGCTGGCAAACCCAGGGATCACCTGGGAAACGGCCAAAAAGCTTGATATAGGTGTAAGCGCAGACTTATTTGACAACTTCAGTATAGAGCTTGATTACTTCCACGAAGTACGTAGCGACTTGTTAACTGCACGAAGCGGCTCACTACCTTTTGTTTCAGGTATTGTTAATGAATTTGATCTTGACGCAATTATTCCGCAGGAAAATATTGGTGAAGTAAAAAACAGAGGTTTTGAAGCAATCGTTGGGTATAACCAAACCTGGGGAGAATTCAGCTTCTTTGCAGATGCTAACTTTACTTTCAATAAAAATGAAGTTGTTTTCTTAGACGATCCACAGGGTATACCTGACTATCAACTTTCAAAAGGCAAACCACTAGGCTCAGGTCTTTTATACGATGCTATAGGCATTTTTAGAACTCAGGAAGATCTTG
Organism: Leeuwenhoekiella polynyae; assembly: GCF_004104075.1. Classification (GTDB taxonomy): domain Bacteria; phylum Bacteroidota; class Bacteroidia; order Flavobacteriales; family Flavobacteriaceae; genus Leeuwenhoekiella; species Leeuwenhoekiella polynyae. The sequence goes on from NZ_QOVK01000003.1 coordinate 323,329, forward strand.
ATAATAATGTAACCTTACCCGGTCAACAACTGGGAGATCTAATCTACCGTGACGTTGATGGCGACGGGGAGATTACCGAATTAGACCGCGTACGTCAGGAATTGACTAATGTACCTCAAATCGTTTATGGTTTAACTTTAGGTGTAAATTATAAGAGTTTTGATCTGAGTATGCTGTGGCAGGGTCAGGCGCGTTCTGTACAGTACGTTGCGCCAGAGTCTGGAGAAGTAGGCAACTTTTTTAGCACTTGGGCAGACAACCGCTGGAGCCCCAACAACCCTGACGGAAGCTACCCTCGTGTAGATGTGCGTACTTCTTCAAGTATAAACGAGGGCTTATTTAGAAATAACTTTTGGCTGGTGAACACTTCCTTTTTAAGGCTTAAAAACCTGGAGTTGGGCTACAGCTTGCCTCAAAGCAGCCTTTCATTTCTAGGCATTTCTTCGGCAAGAGTTTATGCCAGTGGTTATAATCTGGTAACCTTCACCGAGTCTAAAGATGTAGATCCTGAAGGGGACAGCACCAGCGGTCAATTCTACCCACAATTAAAAACATATAACCTAGGTATTAACGTAAACTTTTAAGAGATGAAGAAAATAATAATGATGTTAGCTTTAGGTGGCCTCAGTTTGGTCAATCTAAGCTGTGAAAAAGACCTTCTCGATGTAGAAAGTACCAGTTTAACAGATCAGGCCGTTTGGGCAGACTCCAATCTTGCTGAAGCTTTTGTGAGAGGTTTATATACAGGCGTACGCATTGCTGATAAAGAGCCTGGTCATAACGGTGGAGATACTCCGGCAGGTTTTGGCCGTGGTTTTCACTGGGCGATGTGGGCTTCGGTTTCTGATGAAGCGATTTATAGTAATGATGATGCAACTTACCTCGTTCAGCGCGGTCAAATGAGCCCAAGTAACTATGGGTTTATGAGTACTACCTGGGGAAGAAGTTTTAGAAACATTCGCGAGGTAAATCTGGCACTCTCTAAAATTGATACTGATGAATCTCCTTTTGATGCCGAAACTAAAAACCTGCTGATTGGAGAATTACACTTTATTCGTGCTTTTCGCTACTTTGAGTTATTAAGAGGTTTTGGTGAGGTCCCGTTGATGGGTAACGAGGTTTATGATCTCAATAGTGATTTTGAAGCGCTTTATGATCGCAAAAGTAAAGATGAGGTTGTTTCCTATATCACTCAGGAACTTGAGGCTGCCATTGATATGCTACCGCCTTCAAACGGTGCACGTGCTACCGATGCTGCTGCGATGGCATTAAAGTCAAGAGTGTTGCTATATGCTGCCAGCCCGCTATTTACTGATGACACAAACGATCCTGCTAAATGGGTCGCTGCAGCTCAAGCTGCTCAGGATGTGATGGATCTTAACCGTTTTAGCCTGGTGACTAATCTGGATACTGATCCTTCAGAAAACTTTAGAAAACTATTTGTAACCCGTACCATGACGAGTGAGGATATTTTTATGCGCTTTTATATGCCTGCAAGCACTAGTGGAGGCCGTGCAATTCCTATTGAGCGTATGAATGGACCTAACGGTTCTGGCGGATGGGGTGGTAACTGCCCAACACAGAATCTGGTAGATGATTTTGAGATGATAGATGGTTCCGATATCGAAGACGCAGGGTCTGGTTACAATCCTCAAAATCCGTATGTAAATCGTGATCCTCGTTTTTATGCAACTGTAGTGTATAACGGTTCAATCTTAAGGGATCGTGCTTATGAGTCTTTTGTACCCAATGGCAAAGACAGCCCCGAAGGTAATGAACCCTGGAACACCTCTCCAACCGGGTACCTGATGCGTAAATTTATTCAGGAAGATATTACGTTAAACGACTGGAACAATATGGGAGCTTCTCCATGGAGGTATTTTAGATATGCCGAAATTTTATTGAACTATGCAGAAGCGCAAAACGAAGCGGCAGGACCAGACCAATCGGTTTACGATGCCGTTAATGCAGTACGCCAGCGTGCAGGAATGCCTGTTCTAAGCGGCTTATCTAAAGACCAAATGCGTGAAGCACTACGTAGCGAGCGTCGGGTTGAATTGGCCTACGAAGAGCATCGCTATTATGATGTACGCCGATGGATGATTGCTATGGATGTAGAAAACGAACCAGCAAATTCTATAGAAATCACAAAAGCCTCAAATGGTGACCTAACCTATGAGAAAGGTATCGCACTTGACGGTAAAAAGTTTGAAGAAAAGCACTATTGGTTCCCAATACCATTAAGCGACATAACTGCTTCCGGCGGCAAGCTTAAGCAAAATCCCGGATATTAATTTTTGAATTAAGTTTTTCAATGAAGGGAAGAAGGTAAACGCTTTCTTCCCTTTTTAATATAAAGTGAAATGAACAAAGCACTAAAATTAAAAAAAACGCTTCTACTGTCGCTGCTCAGTATCTTTTTAACTGGTACCAAAGCATTGTCTCAGGAAGGAGGCAAACAACTCTTTAATGATGGGTGGGAATTTCATAAAGGAGACCTTGACCTTTCAGAAAACGAACAGGATCGTGTTGCATGGCGTGACGTTAGCATTCCTCACGATTGGAGTATTGAAGGCCCTTTTGACGGAAAATGGGCAAGTGGTACCGGTTTTTTACCCGGAGGAATCGCCTGGTACCGTAAATCTTTTGATATAGCTGACTTTAGTGACTCTATAAACTACCAACTCTATTTTGACGGCGTTTACAAAAACAGTGATGTATGGATTAACGGAACCTGGATTGGCAGAAGACCCAATGGCTTCATTCCTTTTTATTATGATTTAACACCGTATTTAAAAGCTAAAAATAACGAGATTTGGGTGCGCGTAGATCATAAAGATTATGCAGACTCCCGCTTTTACACCGGTTCGGGAATATACCGAAATGTGTATTTGATCACTAAAAATGCAATACAATTTGATACCTGGGGCATAGTTTTTCAAACACCACAGGTGAGTAAAGAAAAAGCAGAAATATTGGTTTCTACATCGTTTACAAATTCTTCTGCTAAAAGTGAAAATGCCCATTTAAGATTGCGTCTTCAAGATCCTTCAGGAGCAAGTATATATACCGAAGAGGTTTCTGTCGTTACAAATCCTGAAGCCAGTACTACCCAACAATTAAGCTTTAACATTGCCGACCCCAAACTCTGGTCCCCGGAGCATCCTGAGCTTTATACACTACATTTAGAATTACTTCAGAATACCAATCTTCAGGATAGCTATACGCAAAAAGTAGGTATTCGTACATTTAACTTTGATCCAAATACTGGTTTCACACTAAACGGTAAAAACATGTTGCTAAAAGGCGTTTGTATTCATCACGATGCAGGGGCTTTGGGTGCAGCCGTACCTAAAGGAGTATGGGCAGAGCGGTTACAAACGCTTAAAAATTTGGGCTGTAATGCGATACGCATGAGCCATTATCCGCATCAGGATTATTTGTATGACCTGTGTGATGAGATGGGCTTTCTGGTTCAGGACGAAGCTTTTGACGAGTGGGCGCGTGGCAAAAACAAATGGATTGAAGGCTGGAATGTAGGCACTCCCGGCAATGACGGTGCGCATGTCTCTTTTGCGGAATGGGGAAAACGAGATGTACAGGATATGATTAAACGCAATCGCAATCACCCTTCAATTATCATGTGGAGTATTGGTAATGAGATTGATTATCCAAATGATCCTTATACGCATCCCGTTTTAGATACCGGTCGTAATCCTCAGATTTTTGGTCGCGGCTTTAAACCGGGTAATCCGGCGGCAGAAGGTATGGGAGTCCTCTCAAAAGAACTTGTCGCTGCAGCAAAAGCAATAGACACCACAAGACCTGTTACAGCTGCTTTGGCGGGAGTTCCTATGTCAAATGAGACTTCTTATCCCGGCACATTAGACCTGGTGGGTTACAACTATCAGGAATACCGGTATGAAGAAGATCACAAAAAATATCCTGATCGGATAATTTATGGAAGTGAAAATGGCGATGCCTATGCTGCCTGGAAAGCGGTTACAGACAATCCCTATATCGCATCCCAGTTTATATGGACTGCTTTTGATTTTATAGGTGAAGCCAGGCCCTGGCCTAAGCGTGGTAGTGAGGCGGGAATTCTGGATCTGGCAGGAAAACCAAAACCTGACTTCTTTTTCAGACAAAGTTTATGGAGTGAAAAACCTATGGTATATATAGGTATGACCAATTCTGAAGAAGACGCAAAAAGAAGAAGAAATATAACTACTGAATGGTCAGGAAAAGCTGGCGAAGAAAGATATGTTATTTTTTATAGCAATGCCGAGGAAGTGGAATTAGTTCTTAACGGAAAGTCTTTAGGCAAGAAAAAAGTTATTTATGCTGATGATGCTATGCCCTATTTTAAAGTTCCTTATACAACAGGTAAGCTGGAAGCAAATGCCTATGACAAGGGGGAAAAAGTTGCCAGCGCCAGTTTAGCAACTCCATCTTCTATAAAAAAACTGCAGCTTTCTGAAGCGGAAATTCCTTCAGTCATTAAAGATGCTTCGGTTTTAATTCTTGATTTTGAGCTGGTAGACAAAAATGGAAATCTAGTGCAAACGGAAGATCAGGAGGTCAATTTTCAGCTTGACAATTCGTTGATTCTTCTGGGCGTTGAAAATGCAGATCAGGGCAGTCACACCCCGTTCAAGTCCACACTGCATAAAACGTATAACGGTAAGTTGAGAGCTTATTTTAAAAAAACCGGAGAAAGTGGAAATCTTTTAATTGAGCCGATAAATAAAGATTTAAAATCAACAACTTTTAAAGTTGAATAATTTCAGCTATGCTATAATTTAAATCTGAAAGAGCCTACAAATACTGTAGGCTTTTTTCTTATTTTAAAAACTTGCAATTTGATCCAGACCAATTTCGTTTACAGGTGCTTCCATAATTTTTTTTACGATCTCATGCAATTCCGGAATCACTGAGCTGGCCAAGGGGGTAAGACTATTAAACAATACCGTGATACCTAAATCTTCATCAGGGAATAATGCAATTTCATTTCTAAAATCACTTACACTTCCTCCGTGGTGTATCATAGTACTTTGATCTCCAGTCTCTGCATCAACAAATTCGTGTACGCGCCATCCGTACGCGTATGAAGATCTCAAATGCCCTTTCCAACGTTGATAATATTTATGCGCATCAGGAATTTCAACCTGAGGCTTAAACACTCTTGCTATACTTTCTGAATCTAAAACACGCTCGTTATGGCCTAATAAAAAACGCATCCATTTCCCCATATCATCTGCACTTGCATTTATTCCTCCTGCTGCAACTGCATTAAAATACTTTTTATTAACCGGCAGGCGATTCCATCCCGTACGGGTACTTTTATGCGGGAAAGCATAGTTGTTAGTTTTGATCAAGGCTTCATAATCTGTAGAAGCCGTACTCATTTTCAAGGGTGTAAAAATCTTATTCTGAAGCAATTGCTGAATGGTTTGCCCGGTTGCCGTGTGCATCATTTCCCCGCTTAATGCAAACATGGCATTTTGATAACTGTACATGTTACCCGGCTTTGCTATCGTATTAATTATATTAAATCTTGAAGCAATTTCCGGAAGCTTTATACCGTCTTCAACAAGATTAGTATAACAATGATAAGGCACACCCGTTGTATGAGAAAGCACATTTGATAAAGTCAGCTTTTCTGCATTCAGTTTACTTTTTAATTGGAACTGCGGCACCAGGTCTACCAATTTATTATCCCAATTCAAAGCGCCATCTTTAACTTCTATTCCTGCTAGAATGCCGGTAAAACCCTTAGACAAAGATCCTAATCTAAAAACAGTTCCTGAATCAACCCTGTCATTTTTAAAAACATTACGCTTACCAAAGCCTTCTTTCAGAAGAATAGAATCTCCCTGAACGATACTTACGCCTGCTCCAATGATCAACCCCTTATTAATTGCATTTTCAAAATACGCAGCGATCTCTTTTGCCAGAGCAGCCTTTCTGCTTCTATAAATATAGCTTGCTTCTTTTTGAGCCTGAATTTTTATCGGATTAACAAATTCAATTGCATGAGTCTTTTTTGATTGGGTCTCTTGAGAATCTGGAGATGATAGTGCAAAAAAAGAAATGAGTACTAGAAAAGTACCTAAAACAAGAGGCTTACGAATAATCATTGAATATTGGGGTTTGATCTAAATTGGCTAAAAACTTCTATTTGTAAGCCAATATTAACGTTTAAAGATAAAAATTATTTTAACAAAGTTTTTAGTTTTAGCCTTAAAATATGAATTTGATAGTACTAATCAATACACAATTGACCGAATTACAAGCTAGAAAAATGAATCGAAACTAAAAATTCTCTATTGTATATGTGTTGTCAGCTGAGTAAAGTTCTTTTCATTTTAATGAGTGTGGTGACTAGTTTGGTAATAATCTATCAAAACTGATTAGCTTTTAATTAACCGGAACGTGTTCAGCAATTTATATTTACAAATAGCCTGATAGGAATTATTTGGCACCGCCAAAGGGTCTAATAGCCCGAGGTAGTTTACTTTTTCAGGTGTTTTTGCTAATCCTTATGTTTTTAAAATATCCGATTCTTATGAAAACCTCTATAATAAGGTCTCTATCAATTATAATCATCTCCGCTTTATTTTGCAAATCACCAACTTATGCGCAAAGCGGAGACCAGATCCTAGACGGTATAGGAGAAACCGGTTTGATCGCTCGCTATATTTTTGACGGAACCACAAAAGACTGGTCACGCAACAACTTACACGCTACACTTCAAAACAATTCTGAAACTTATGCCGCTGACGAAAAGTTCAAAAATGTTTTAAGCTTATCTAACGGCTCGTATTTATCCCTTCCGGAAGCAACATTAAATGGTATTGAATCCTTAAGTATAACCACGTGGATTTATTTAAACTCTACTGAAAACAATCCCTATTTATTTGATTTTGGTTCTCGTGAAGATTCGCATTTTTTCGCCACACCTAAGGCAAAGCAAACAGATGGCTTTGAAGCTGCTTTAACTAAAAACGGCACAACTGTTTCAGAAACCACAATCGCTTCTCTAGAATCAAAAAAGTGGGTGCATCTTGCTGTAGTAATAGATTTTCCTTCACAAAGCTTCAACACGTATTTGGATGGTGAGTTAGCTGCTACAAAAAAAGCTTCAGATTTAGATTTAAGCACCATTTTCAACGCTGATTCTAATAAACTTTTAATCGGTAACTCACTATCTGCTAAAGGGACCTCCTTAGATGCACTTCTGCATGACTTTAGGATTTATCGCATTCCGCTAAGTAAAACTCAAGTTGCCCGCATTTATCAGAATTCCTCTAAAACCGGAGAAACTGTGGTCAATGAACGTGCTGAGCCCGAAGACAACCTTCCTGTTTTTGAAGATACCATCCCCCAACTTTACAATCGCTATTTAACAGCTGTTTCTGATGTTATTGTTGAAACGGTTGTTGGTCAGCTTCCACGCTTACCCAGATTTGTAGAAGGCAGCTATAAGCTTCCGGTTGGAGCTCCTCAAGTACGTGTGCTCTGGCCGGCTCCTGAAGATAACAGCAGTGTTTTAAAACCCGGCACCTATACCATTACCGGGCGAGTTTCAGGAACTGATTTTAAACCTACAGCTACGGTAATTGTAAAAGATACCGATGCACATGACACACCCAATCGCACTCTGGAACCCTTTCAGCTGAATGAAGTTTCTCTTGATGCAAATGCTCTGGGAAAGGATTCAAAATTTATTGAGAACCGCGATAAGTTTATCAATACACTTGCTGAAACCAATCCGGATTCTTTTCTGTATATGTTCAGAAATGCTTTTGGGCAAGAGCAACCTGACGGTGCAGAACCGCTTGGTGTCTGGGACACTCAGGAAACGAAATTGAGAGGTCACGCAACCGGACATTATTTAACTGCAATTGCACAGGCTTACTCGAGCACTACTTATGATAAAAAGCTACACCAGAAGTTTGAGAATACTATGAATTATATGGTAAACACCTTATACGATCTTTCTCAGCTTTCCGGCAAAGCCAAAAGTACAGGTGCGGATTTTGTTTCAGACCCTTCTGCTGTGCCTATGGGACCGGGCAAATCTTCTTATGATTCTGATTTGAGCGAAACCGGTATCAGAACCGATTACTGGAACTGGGGCTCAGGCTACATCAGCGCATACCCACCAGATCAATTTATAATGCTTGAAAACGGAGCGAAATATGGTGGACAAGAAGACAGAGTTTGGGCGCCGTATTACACGTTGCATAAAATTTTAGCCGGATTGATCGACGTCTATGAAGTAAGCGGAAATGAAAAAGCACTTGAAGTTGCAGAAGGAATGGCTGAGTGGGTTCACACACGATTAAGCAAGCTGCCTACGGAAACCTTAATCACGATGTGGAATACCTATATCGCCGGTGAATTTGGCGGCATTAATGAATCACTAGCGCATCTGTATCGCATTACCGGCAAACCGGAATATTTAAAGACTGCTCAATTATTTGACAACATTAAAGTTTTCTACGGGGATGCTGAGCATGCTCACGGACTCGCAAAAAATGTAGACACCTATCGCGGTTTGCACGCCAATCAACATATCCCGCAAATTGTGGGAGCTCTTGAGCTGTACCGTAATTCTGAATCTCCGGAATATTATCACATTGCCGATAACTTCTGGTACAAGACCAAAAACGATTATATGTACAGCATCGGCGGTGTAGCGGGAGCGAGAAATCCAGCGAATGCTGAATGCTTTGTGGCACAACCGGCTACGCTTTATGAAAACGGTTTATCTGCCGGTGGACAAAATGAAACCTGCGGAACCTATAATATGCTTAAGCTAACCCGCGGACTTTTCTTTTACAAGCAGCAACCGGAATTGATGGATTATTATGAACGGGCCTTATACAATCAGATTCTGGCTTCAGTGGCAGAAGACAGTCCGGCGAACACCTATCACATCCCCTTAAGACCGGGATCCAAAAAGCAGTTTAGCAATGCTGATATGAGTGGCTTTACCTGCTGTAACGGCACTGCATTAGAAAGCAGCACCAAACTTCAAAATTCAATCTACTTTAAAAGTGTCGATAATAAAGCACTGTTTGTAAATCTCTTTGTGCCTTCAACCTTAAACTGGACGGAAAAAGATATTATAATCAAGCAGGAAACGGCATTTCCACACAAAGATCATAGTACATTCACTATTGAAGGAAAAGGGAAATTCAGTCTCAACATTAGAATACCCGGTTGGGCTAAAAACGGAGTCGAACTTAAAATTAACGGAAAGATTCAGAATACCTCTATTGAGCCCGACACCTATTTAAACGTAGAGCGCAAGTGGAAAAATGGCGATACTGTCGAACTCAAAATGCCTTTTAGTTTTCATCTGGATCCGATTATGGATCAGGAAAACATTGCCAGTTTATTCTACGGTCCGGTATTATTAGCAGCTCAGGAATCTGAACCGCGTACAGATTTTAGAAAGATTACGCTAGACGCTTCTGATCTCGGAAAAACCATCAGCGGAAATCCTGAAAAGTTAGAATTCAAAATTGATGGAGTTGTATACAAGCCTTTTTACGAGACGTATGACCGGCACTCTGTTTATCTGGACGTAACGTTAAATTAACCCGTCTAAACCAGGAAGAAGCATCTTGATTGCTTGCGCTAAGCAACCAACACAAATAGAAAAACCGCTAATCTAAGTTTAGCGGTTTTTTTGTTGATCTCTCTTAGTTTCTAAAGATAGATCAATATTTTTTAATCGTATTAGTCTTATGAACTTCCCTCTCTCCTCGTTTAGTATACACCCTATCATCATATACTAATTTTATTCAATTTTAAATGGAACGTTATTTTTATTTTTTTCTAAATAATTAAATACAAACTCTTGCAAATTCTTATCTGTTTCCATTGAAGAAAAGACATAATTTTTGATTATTTCTAAGTCATTTTCTGTTGCTGAAATAAACTTTAAATACTGGTAAAGACTACTCATGAACTTCGGAACATCCTTACTGTCATCTATGACTCTATTATAAATAGTATCAAACAAAACAGCCTCCAATATTGTATAATCTTTTTTTGACTTTTTATCTATTCCATTTATTCCACGACAAACTCTAATTTGATAATCTTCGGTATTAGGGGAAATTTGAATTAAAAAAAATCTTGATGCAATATCCATTACTTCTTTTATGGTAAATCTTATGTTAGTGGAATCAAGTAACGCCAATCTCTTAAAATTAATATAAAACTTATCTTTTTTTTAAATTTTCATAAAAAAGCAATTTTACTTTTGATGTATCAGGGTAATAATACTTTAGTGTATCTCTACCTGTAGTATTTCCTAGAATATATGAAAATCTGCTTCGATGATTGTTAATGAAATTCCCTAAACTATCGTTCGGATCTAAGATTATTGGATCTATATAAGTGTTAATTTTATTATTAAGCTCATAACTCTCAGTTTCAAATGAAAAGTATTTCTCAGGCTTTAAATTAATTTCATTTTTTTTTTAATGATTGACAATGAATAAAACTGAAAAAGATGATTAGCATTATTTTTTTCATTATTTGTAGGTGTAAATTTGGTTCTTCTTATACTCTTTGAATTTAAGTATTTTTATATTTCCAGGCAGTTCGGTTTGATAGGAATCTTACATTAAGGAAGGTAAACACCATAGGACTAAAACAAGCCAACAAGTGCATGCAGCTCTCCGCCATTGCCTACAACCTCAAAAAATACCTCAAGTTCACGCAAAAACGAGTGGAAAGTGGAGCAGGAATGCTCGGCTTGTATTTTAGACTCAAAACAGGCCTAAAAAAGGCATTTAAATCAATGCTAATACTCTTTAACTTCCAGTTTTTACCCACGGTCTAATACTAGAAAACCGCTCATCCCGATAGCTATCGGGACGGTTTAAATAAGGGAGATTTTATAAGAATTAGAGGCTTGTGCAACGGCTACCAGTGTTAGCAACTGGCTTTATTGTTTCTATTCTCGGTTATCATTTTTAAGCAATTGCTTCATATGTGCAATAGCATACTCCAAAACATCTTCTTTCTCATTAACATATACATCTGGTGAAATACCATATGGATCAATAGGGTTTTCTTTTATATCGGGCGCGCGGTAGGAGGTAGGGAAGAATGCTGTGAAACAGCCCAGGTCTAAAGGAAAGCCATTAAAACCATCTACAACGCCAGCCGTATTTTGCCCGTAGACTACTACTTTGTCACTTTGATTCACACGATATACAAAGGTTTCACCAGAGCTATATACTTCTTCGTCGGTTAATACGATAACCTTTTTAGGGCCTTTGTAAATAGTATCTGCTGTAAAGGTCCAGGTTCCCGTTCCCTTAAAATAAGCGGTACCTTTATTTTTTATAAACATCTCATATTCCTCTTTTTCTTGTTCTGCATATTCTTCAACAGTTAAATCATTAGAGGCTGCAAATGCATTGATTAGATATTCAGTGTTATCCTCACTCAGCCAAAAACCATTGGACGGTAAGGTGATAGGACCCGTCAAAAGGTAAGGAAGAACAGGAAAATACGTGGCATCGTTTCCACCAGTATTTCCGCGTATATCAACCACCATAAAATCAGATTCTACAATCCTATCGTGGTTTGCTTTCATGATGCTATCTACATGACTTGGTTCTACCGAATAAAAATGGGGTAATCTTAGATACGGTATCTCATCGATGTAACTCAGATGAAATTCATCGTATTTGCGTTCTATCTCACTGGGCTGTTTCTTGTTTTCAACCTCAGGCCACAGTTTCCCCCATTCGCCTATCTCTTTGATATTGAGCACGCCGATACTCATTTGATCTCCGGAAGTTTTCTGAACGCTGTGATCACCCATCATATAGTTTATTTCATATGAGGTGCCAAAATTTGAATACAGTTCAAATTTAACCTGGCCTTTCTTCCAATTGGGATTACTACTTTCTAGCACTACGCCCACAAAATCGCGTTTTGTTTCACCGGTGTTTAGATTTGGTGTGATCGCCACCGTATAGCTGCCTCTTTTCCAAATTCCTAAGAGTGGATTCTGATCGTATGCATTTTTTTTATAATCTTCTTTGAATTGATTTTCATTTATCTCTAGTTGTTCGATGGAAGTTTCCGGGGTTGGGGTATCAGAAGCTATAATAAACGTATGTCCATCTCTAAAGAATTCAAGATATTGCTCGAGTACCGTTTGACACGTAGCTAAATCAGTTGTTTGAATTGCTTTGTCCCTAATAATTTCTTTATGGGCGTTATATAAGGCTCTGTTGTCGTCTGTAACCTTGTAGATAAATAGCGAATAATTTTTCTCATATGCGTCTGTAGCCTTGTCAAACGCTTCAATACACTGGCAATCCTGCGCTTGTAGAGAATAAATTCCGCCTAAAGCAAAGAAGGCAGTGAGTACCGATTTTAAAATTGTTTTCATTCTTGTAGTTGATTTTCTATATAATTGCTTGCATTTATCTCGTTGCCAACTTGTTACAGCAGCACTAAATATATAAATATCCCCGCAGAATTTTCGGGATATCATCACTTTTTGACGATGATATCCGTTGAGTCCTGATAGGACTTGATGCTGTAATGATAAGATACTGTACAATCAAAACTGACTCCCCTCGCAGATTACCTAGCCGCTACCCTATTTCAAATTTATTTACTTCCATTTTTAGTATTGCTTTCCTCAATAGCTTCTGGCAGTTAACGTGCAGGCAAAGTCGGAGTGCTACCACACTCCTACAACACTGCAACCACATTGTAACCACATTGTAACCACACTTTTTGTGGTTGAATACGGTAGCAAAGTGGTTATAAGTTAGTAGCGCCCAGACTAATCTCAGAACGATACGCTCAGTAGACCGGGAGTAAAATAGAAGTATGCGAAAAATCGCTTTAGGTATTGGGATAGCACACTTATTATTAAGGCTTTATCGCAGTATTCCGGAGGGCAAACCGCTATGCTTAGATACCTACCTATTTCATAACAAACTCATAAATTCAGCTTTTGAAAACAGGTTTTCATACACGCTGATGCTTTATCCTGGGCTTCGTCTGGGGTATGCACGGGAGTTGTGTCGTATTTACTCTGTATTTTGGGGATAAGTGGCATTGTTTAACCAGAACAGCTGGCACATCACTCCGAAATAACCATGCCATTTAAAACAGCTTATCATATTGAGTATTTTAGAAAGTGTGTTTCTTGAAAAGGTAGCATTGCATCCGTAACTAGTTGATGAGCCTCAGCCTTGTACCTCCCATAGCGTTAGCATACCGTTACCCTGCCTTTGCTATGCAGTATCCCCGGGTGAAACGCGGGTGAACCTCGGGTGAACTACGGGTGAACCTTGGGTGAATGGAGCTCTGGGAATGTTTAAAATGGAATAATGGCAGCACGGAGTACTCGCTGCAGGTAGTATGGCAAGCTAGTCTTTAGAGAGCTAATTTATAGAAAAAAAAGCCTTTCCGTATCCTAGGCTGTGCGGTTAAGATAAATACGTCTTAGCTTAGCTCTGCTAATATAAGGCATTTTTAAGGCCTTGTCAAGAGGTATAGCCTATACGGATCATTAGACTTTGCTGAGCAGCGTTTACTCAACCCCTGCATGCTTTGCTGAGACTTAGGGTTCTCCCTTATAAAGGGGAGCAGGCTGTACCGACGCATAGCACACTACCGGAACAAACGCCGGGGAACACGTGCGATACTTTAGCGACATCTTCCAACTTGGCATACTCTAGGGTTTCGCTTTGTTCGATATGGGATACACGCTGCAGGCTGATGCCCAATTTGTATACCAGAATACCCCCACGAGGCATTCGTTAGAAACAAAACCCAGATTTTGGACTTGATCCCAATTTTTCAATTTCGAGGCAAAAATCCTTTGGCATTGTCAATAAAAAAAGGCTTCACATTTCTGTGAAGCCTTTGTGGGCAATGAGGGATTCGAACCCCCGACCCCCTCGGTGTAAACGAGGTGCTCTGAACCAACTGAGCTAATTGCCCTTCTCGTTAGCGGATGCAAATATAAACCAATATTTAAGACTGCAAAACACTTTCTTGAAAAAGATTAAATTATTTCTGCGACTACAAAAGTACTACCTCCTATAAATATCAGATCCTCAGTATTTGCGGCTGCTTTTGCAGCCTCAAAAGCTTCTGAAATTTTTTTAAATTTTTTTCCTTTGAGATTAAAAGCAGCTGCTTTTTGCTGCAATTCATCAGAATTTAGCCCTCGAGGAACATCCGGTTTGCTGAAGTAATAAATAGCATGTTTAGGAAATAACGGAAGAACACTATTTAAATCTTTATCAGAAACTACTCCTAAGACTATATGAAGCTCTTTATAGTGTTCTTCTGCAAGCTGACTCATCACATAAGTAAGTCCTTCTTTATTGTGCCCGGTATCGCAAACTATTTTAGGATTACGCTCCTGAATAACTTGCCACCGCCCCAGAAGTCCGGTATTTGTAATTACGTTTTTGATTCCGTTGATCAGCGATTCTTTTGAAATACTAACTGCTGTACGTTCATTTAAAACTGCAACCGCTCTCTGAACCGTTTTTTTATTTTTAAACTGATAGCTTCCTTTTAACTCACTTTCTAATTCAGGATAGTCAAAATCTGAAGCATAACTTATTTTAGCTTCTACCGCTTTTGCTTTAGCATCAAAAACAGAAGTAGTTTGATGCTGACGTTCCCCTATTACAATGGGAATATTTGCCTTTATGATTCCTGCTTTTTCTTCAGCAATTGCTTCAAGCGAGTCTCCTAAAATCGCTGTATGATCGAGACCGATATTGGTGATAACCGAAAGAATTGGCGTAATAATATTTGTAGAGTCTAATCTTCCACCAAGACCAACTTCGATCACAGCAATATCAACTTTTTGCTCTTTAAAGTATTGAAAAGCCATACCTACGGTCAGCTCAAAAAAAGAAAGCTGATTTTGCTCTATAAAAGCCTTCTGCTGCTCGATAAATTGAATAACGAAGGATTCGTCTGCGAGACGCCCATCTATGCGTATACGCTCTCTAAAGTCTTTTAGGTGCGGAGAAGTGTGCAATCCTGTTTTATAACCTTGCTCCTGCAAAACCGAAGCCAGCATATGACTGGTAGAGCCTTTGCCATTTGTACCACCTACGTGAATGGCTTTATAAGTCGTTTGAGGATTCCCCAAGCGATCACAAAGTAAAATGATATTGTCTAGATTTTTTTTGAATGCCGAAGCGCCCTGTCGCTGAAACATAGGCAAACGTTCAAACATCCAATGCAGCGTTTGCTGATAGGTCATTATTCTGAAAGACTAAACTTGTACACTATTTTACCTATCTGACGCGAAGGTGCATCCGTATCCGGGTTAAATTTTGTTGCCAGCGCAGCTGCCTTTGCCGGGTCAAGTAAACACCGGCTGTTATTTGTAGTACCACGTACTCCAGGCGTCGCTTTGATTACATTCCCATTACGATCTACTTCGATGCTTACTACCACAATACCGGCTTCATTGCAATCTTGCACACGCTTAGGCTTGCTGAGTGCTTTACGGCCGCCTAACTGATAATTACCATCACCATCAAGACCTTTACCATTACCGTAATAACTTGATGCGTTAGGATCACCATCAGGATCACCTTTATCCCCGGCTTGATTATCATTCCCTTCCCCACCGGTTGCAGTTCCGTTGCTTTTAGGTCCGTTTAAAATGCTTGATAACGCATCTGTGGTAGACTTGTCTGGCTTAGGATCTGGTTTCTTAGCTTCTACAGGTTTTGTAGTCGCTTTTTTAGGCTGCTCAGTTACGGGTTTTTTAACTTCCTTTTTAGGTTCATTTTTAATAACAGGTGCTTCTTCTACTTCTTGCGTCACCACTTCTTCTTTCACTTCGGAAGTTTTCTCTACCTGAGGTTCTGGAGTTGTGTTACGGGGAGCAGATTGCACAGCTGCTTGTGGCTGAATGTTACCTGAACCTATATCTGAAGTACCAAAATTAATAGCAATACCACTCTCTGGAGGTGGATCAAGATAGTTTAATCCGGCAAAAAATAAGATCACCAGCAACAAGGCATACAGAATGCTTGTTACCGTGAACGATTTTCGTTTATGTTTAGTGTCTAAAAAGCTCAAGACCGAATTATTGTTAAATGTATATATTCTCGTATTTCAAAAACCAAACCACTTTAAATACTGCGCTAAGGATTGAAGCGGCATCCCCCAATTGCCATTGGGGATATAGCTGAAAGCCTGACGGCGATAACCGGAGCGCCCCAATACTAATTAGGCCTTACAGCCAATACGATTTTGTATTTATTACGGTTAGCGATATCCATCACGGTAACAGCTTCTTCGATAGGCACACCTTCTTCTGCCCGTAAAATAATGGTAGGATCTTCAACACCTCTTAGTTCGCTGGTAATAAACGCCTCCAGATTATTTGAGGTCACCCGTTCTTTATTCACATAGATATCGAGGTCTTTAGTAATACTCACCGAAAGGTTTTGTTGATTACTGGTTTTCCCTTTTGCTTTGGGCAGAATAAGATCTAGCGCATCTGGAGTGATAGCCGGCGAAGTCAGCAAAAAGAAAACCAGTAACAGAAACACGATGTCTGTCATGGAACTCATACTGAATTCTGGACTTACTTTATTTCTTCCGCGTAAGTTCATCTTAAGCCGGTTCGTTTAATAAATCTAGAAAGTCTACCGCAGTCGCTTCCATCTGGTGCACCACTTTATCGGTACGCACCACGAGGTGGTTATAACCTATATAGGCTACAATACCTACTATAAGACCCGCTACTGTCGTGGTCATCGCTGTATAAATACCTTCGGCAAGATTACCCATCTCAGCCTGACCACTACTGGTCGCCAACTGATGAAAGGCCAAAACCATACCTATAACCGTACCCAGGAAACCAATCATAGGACCAGCACCAGCAATAGTTGCCAATACACTTACATTTTTTTCAAGACGATAAACTTCTAATCGACCGGAGTTCTCAATCGCCGTGTTGATGTCTTCTAACGGACTACCAATACGACTGATTCCTTTTGCTGTAAGTCTTGAAACCGGACTATTTTGTTGCGCACAGAGCATTTTTGCTCCTTCTAAGTTTCCGTTAGCAACGTGATCCTTGATTTGGTTCATAAAATTACTATCCATATTAGAAGCTGCTTTAATCGCAAAAAGGCGTTCAAAGTATATGTAAATCGCCACAAAAAGAAGTACAAAAAGTATTACAATTATGATTTGCCCGGGCAAACCGCCACTCATCAAAAGATCAAAAAGTGAAAGTGTCTTCTCTACCGGTTCTTCTTCGGCAGCAAGAGAAGGAAGTGTTTCTGAACCTTCCTGCAACAAGAGTGTAAGCATAGTCTGTTTAAATTAGTTATGTGATAAACGTGCAAAGTTGTTTTAAATTATATACAACCTTGCACGTTTTAGTTTTTTATAATACAAAATATACTCCCAGTAACCCTACACCTCCTAAAACCAGGGTATATGGTAAAGCCATTTTCACCATTTTACCGTAAGAAAGATTGATTAAAGGAGCTAGCGAAGAAGTTAGTAAGAATAAAAATGCAGCCTGCCCATTAGGTGTTGCAACACTTGGAAGGTTAGTACCTGTATTAATTGCTACCGCCAGGTGATTGAATTGCTCCCGGGTAATATCACCCGCATCAAATGCTACCTGAACTTCGTTAATATATACTGTAGCCACAAAAACATTATCACTAATCATAGATAGAATACCGTTTGCTAAATAGAACATAGAAGGTTGTGTATCTACCGGAAGCGTCAATACATAATCAATGATAGGTGTAAATAAATGCTGGTCATGAATCATTGCCACAATCACAAAGAAAACAACTAATAATGCTGTAAACGGAAGTGCTTCTTCAAAAGCTTTACCTAAACTGTGCTCATCTGTAATACCCATAAATGCAGTTTGAACTACAATTAAGAATAAACCGATAAACCCTACCGGCGCTAAGTGCAATGCTAAACTTAAAATTAAAAGAATTGCTGAAATACCTTGAATCCAAAGACCGAAAGTTTCTTTCTTTGTCCTTTTCTCATCAACCTCTTTAGTATAGTTTTCGATAATGGTACGAGCCACTTCTGGTAATTTATCTCCAAAACCAAAAAGCTTGGTTTTTTCAAGAATGAAGGTGGTCAAAAGACCGCATACTAAAACAGGCATTGTTATGTAAGCCATACGCTGGAAAAATTCAATAAAATCCCAACCCATTTTCTCGCCAATCAATAAGTTTTGAGGCTCACCTACCAAGGTACAAACACCACCGAGAGCAGTACCTACAACCCCATGCATAATCAAACTACGTAAAAAACCTCTAAACTGCTCTAGTGTTTCACCACTTAAAGCCTTGCGATCGGGCACTTTATCAGCATCATAATCTGCATCTTCCATCGAGTGTATTTTATGATATACGCCGTAGAAACCTACAGAAACACTTATCAGTACAGCAGTTACGGTTAATGCATCAAGAAAAGCTGATAGGATCGCTGCTAGAAAAACAAACAGCATAGAAAGCGCAACCTTAGATTTGATTTTGGTAAATACTTTAGAGAAGATATACATCAGCATAGGCTTCATAAAATAAATACCAGCCACCATAAACACCAAAAGCAATACTACTTCAAGGTTTTGATCTACTTCTTCATAAGCAGCTTCAGGACTTGTAAGTCCTAAAATAAGCGCTTCTAAGGCCAGAATACCTCCAGATTGCAACGGATAACATTTTAAAGCCATAGCTAAAGTGAAAATAAATTCACCAATAAAGATCCAGGCTGTAATCATAGGACCTAAAAGATAATATGCGAACACATTAAAAAATAAGAAAGCTATCATCGCTAACTTGAACCAGCGAGGGCTACTACCCAAAAAATATTTTAACATTTGTATTTGTTTGTTGGTTAATTTTTCATTCTAAAGTTACACCAGCTGTTGCAATGCTATTTCAAAAGCTGTTTTACTGATGTTATTTTTACTGCTATTATGATTGTATGTATTCTGAATAGCATTTTTGATGGTTTGAGAAGTATCGTTAAAAATAGCTTCATCAGTCATCTGTACCCGTCGCTCCATAAAATAAGCAAAAACGCGAGCCATACCGCAATTTGATATAAAATCTGGAATTACCGAAACACGTTCGTCAGTATGTTCCATAATAGGACCGAAGAAAATTTCCTTATCAGCAAAAGGAACATTTGCCCCACACGAAATCACTTCGAGCCCGGCTGTTATCATGGTATCTATTTGTGCCTGAGTCACCAATCTTGAAGCCGCACATGGTGCAAAAATCTCCGTTTTGATTTCCCAGATCTTTTTATTCACTTCTTCAAACGGAATTAGATTAGACGCTACTAAGGTATTTCCCTTTTTAGTCAAGAACAAATCTTTTATTTCTTCAAAAGAAAAACCTTCTTCGTTGATCAATCCTCCGGCTGCATCAATAATTCCTACAATTTTAGCACCTTGTTGCGCTAAGTAATACGCAGCTGCCGCACCTACATTACCAAAACCCTGAATAACAGCTCGTTTTCCAGTTATACTTCCTCCATAAATATCATAAAAATGACGTGCAGCTTCTGCAACACCATAACCGGTGATCATATCTGCAACCGTATATTTTCTGGAAACATCTGGAGAATACGCTGTGTTTTCTAAAACTTTGATCACACCTTGACGCAACTGTCCAATGCGGTTTATCTTATCTGCCTCAGTAGGTCTGAAGTGGCCGTTAAACACCCCTTCTTGTGGATGCCAAACACCGCTTTCTTCTGTAATGGGAATAACTTCGTGAATCTCATCTACATTGAGATCTCCTCCCGTTCCATAATAACTTTTAAGCAAAGGAGACACTGCGGCATACCAGCGTTCTAAAACGCCTTTTTTACGGGGATCAGCAGGATCAAAGTTGATTCCGCTTTTTGCTCCACCAATTGCAGGGCCCGAAACTGTAAACTTTACTTCCATGGTTTTCGCCAGCGAAAGTACCTCATTACGATCTAGTCCTTTTCGCATACGAGTACCACCTCCGGCAGCACCACCTCTCAACGAATTGATTACCGTCCAGCCTTCTGCTTCGGTCTCGGGATCATTCCAGTGAAATACAATTTCAGGTTCTTTAGTTTCGTAACGGTTTAATAAATCTTTCATGAATTTATTTAGAGGGTTGACAAATATAACGACTTAGGCGGTTTTCCCTATCGTTTTCGTATTAATTTAAGGTGAACATACTATACCTGCGCAATGATTTTTTGAAGCGCCTGTAACAGAATTCAATACATTTATAGAGTTGCGTAAACGCAAAACACCCATAAAAGCAAAAATTAAAGCTTCTTTAAATTCGATGGTTTTTGCATCGGGTATTTCAAGCTTAATTTGAGACAAGTGCTGCGTGCGTTTTATTAAATAGTTATTGTAAGCTCCGCCACCAGTTACTAAAACGCGATTTTCACGCTTCCCATTTGCAAGCAAATTTATATTAGCAGCCAACTGTACAGCCATATGCTCAGTAAAAGTCGCAATCTTATTTTCAGTAGTAGCTTTAGATTGATTGAGTATAGGAAAAATTTCACGTTTTACCCACTCTAGCCCCAAGGATTTTGGAAAAGACTCTTTGTAAAATCCCAAATTATTAAGCTCATTGAGCAATGAGCCATCAACAGCTCCAGAAGCTGCTATAGCTCCATCTTTATCAAAATCAAAACCCAATTGACGCGTCAAGTGATTCAACACAATATTAGTTGGGCAAATATCATAAGCGATGCGTTTGTCATTTTGCTCAAAAGAAATATTAGCAAAACCACCTATATTCAAACAGGCTTTAAAATCTTCAAACAGCAACCTATCTCCTATAGGAACCAGTGGGGCTCCTTGCCCGCCAAGAGCAACATCTTCAATCCTAAAATCAAAAACAACTAAAATTTTACAACTCTTTGCCAGTTCAGATCTGTTCCCTATCTGGTAGGTTACCCCCTGATCTGGACGATGCAATATGGTATGACCGTGAGATGCAATCGCATCAATTTTTAATGGGTTTCGGTCTCGAAAAGTAGTGATCGTCTTAGCGAGATATGCTGTATACTCAATATCCAGTGATTTTAACTCTTCCGGAGATAAATCTACCGCATCTTGCAAACGAACTACCCAGGCTTCAGGGTAAGGAATAGTCTCACAAACCAGCAACTCGTAACTCCATCCTGCTTCTCTTTTAAAACGCACATAAGCAAGGTCTAGTCCATCTAGAGAAGTGCCGCTCATCACGCCTAAAACAGTATAAGAAGTACTATGCATATATGTTTAAATTATGATAATCCTTAAATTTTTGCGTGAAAACTATTAAATATTTAAATTTCAGCATATTTATTATTACTTTTTGAATTTTCAATAAAATAATTGATTTATTTTGCAAAGTATTATGCAAGCATAGTAAAATAGTATCTTTAAGATGCTGTTCCAATATCCAAACCTGACCACTGGGTGAAAGGTATTAAGAAAACGATATATTTTTAATCTAAAACTGAAATTAGATATGGATTTTAGCCTGAGTGAAGAACACATTATGATACGTGATGCAGCTCGTGAATTTGCACAAACCGAATTGCTTCCGGGAGTTATAGAACGTGATGAAAAACAACATTTCCCAAAAGAATTGATTCAAAAAATGGGAGATATGGGCTTTCTGGGAATGATGGCTCCTACAGAATTTGGCGGAGGCGGAATGGACAGCATCTCTTATGTGCTGGTGATGGAAGAACTGAGCAAAGTTGACGCTTCTGCATCTGTTATCGTTTCGGTAAATAACAGTCTTGTGAATTATGGCCTGGCTGCTTATGGAAATCAGGCTCAAAAAGAAAAATACTTATCAAAATTGACTACCGGTGAAAAACTAGGTGCTTTTTGCTTAAGTGAGCCCGAAGCTGGAAGCGACGCTACTTCTCAAAAAACCACCGCAATCGATAAAGGAGACCATTATATTTTAAACGGAACCAAAAACTGGATCACCAATGGTAGCTCTGCAGACTATTACCTCGTGATTGCTCAAACCGATAAAGAAAAGAAACACCATGGCATAAATGCATTTATCGTAGAGAAAGGATGGGAAGGTTTTGAAATAGGGCCTAAAGAACAAAAATTAGGCATACGAGGTAGTGACACGCATTCTTTAATCTTTAATGACGTAAAAGTACCTAAAGAAAATCGCATCGGCGAAGATGGATTCGGGTTTAAGTTTGCTATGAAAACACTTAGTGGCGGGCGCATAGGTATTGCGGCACAAGCACTAGGTATTGCCGCAGGTGCTTTTGAACTAGCTAAAGATTACTCTAAAGTGCGTAAAGCTTTTGGCACCGAGATTTGTAACCATCAGGCAATCGCATTCAAACTAGCAGATATGGATGTCGAAATTGAAGCAGCACGTCATCTGGTTATGAAAGCCGCCTGGGATAAAGACCAAGGACATAATTATGATATCTCGAGTTCTAGAGCCAAACTCTACGCATCAAAAGTAGCTATGGATGTTACTGTTGAAGCGGTACAAGTTCATGGTGGTAACGGTTTTGTAAAAGAATACCACGTAGAGCGTTTGATGCGTGATGCTAAGATCACACAGATCTATGAAGGAACTTCAGAGATTCAAAAAATTGTTATCTCGAGAGGATTGCTAGACAACTAAAAGTCTCATTTTTAAATAAATAAAGTGCCAATTTCAAGAAGAAACTGGTGCTTTCTTTATTATAAATCATCTCTTATAACGAATAACTTAGAAGAAAATGAAAATCAGGAAATAGGAAAAAATCATCTGCGTTTTGATCTTTTAAATCATAAGCAACTCCTACTCCTGCTGCCAGTTCAAAACTAAAGCCATTCCAGATTTCTCTGCGCATACCTGCATTACCAGCAAGTGCGAGTGACGAAATAATATCTTCTTTATGATCATTCCCTATTGTAAACCAATCGGGTTGATAGGTGGTTTTCAAACTCACATAATCTGCAGAATTATTGGAGGTATTTCTACCTTTTTCAGCTCTGCGTTTCATGCTGTGATACCAGCGTGGTTCGATCTCAATTTCCGGGATAAGCATATACAAATAATTGTAATCTGTCACATAGCCTTGTGTGTAACCACCGGTAAGACCTACCTGACTCCTAAGCACAACCTCATCAGAAAGTTTTGCTTCATTAGTTAACCAAAGACCAAATAACGTTCCTTGTAAACTCCATAGAGAGTGCTCTACTGATGCTGTAGCCGGAATTTCTTCTTGTGCAAAACTTTGAAATTGCGCACAGACAATTGTAAATACGAGTAGTAATTTTTTCATAATAATGAATTGGGGTTTTAAGAATTCAAAATTAATATTTCAAAAAGGAACGTCAATATTTTTTTCGAAAAATACAAGTATAAAAAAAGCCCTTCGATGAAAGGCTTTTAAAAATTCTTTCTAAAAAACTATCGCGCAAAATACACGTAAATACCTATAACAATAAGACATATAACCGCCCCTACTTGTTTTACATATTTAAAAGGTTCTATAGAAACCTGCTTGGTATATTCTAATACAAATGGCTCTTTTCTAGGATAAAATTTACCAATAATTAACATGATAGCAATGTTTAAGACAAACAAGATCGCCATAATATGCAAATAGTGAGGATAAGCCTCTGCCTCAACCATTCTTAATGCCTCAACATCTGTTATCCCACTCGCCTTAGCTGTATCTAATGCATCATTAATAAACTTAGGCTTCAATAAAAATTGACTTACTATATACATTAACGAACCTAAAATGATACCAATTTTTGCTGCTATAGCCGGTACACGTTTAGTTAAATACCCAACAACAATAATTGTAAAAATTGGAATACTGTAAATACCGTTGATCTCTTGCAAGTAACTGAATAAACTCCCTGCATTTGCAATTAAGGGAGCAATAAACATTGCTGCAAGTGCCAGACATACTCCAAAGATTTTACCGTATTTAACTACAGTACGCTCTGAAGCATCTTTATTGATGTGTTCTTTATAAATATCTATACCAAATAAGGTCACCGAACTATTAAGAACGCTATTAAAAGAACTCAGGATCGCACCAAACAATACTGCTGCAAAGAAGCCCATTAAAGGTTTTGGCAAAACAGCTCTTACTAATTCGGGGTAAGCCAAATCACTACTGGCTAAACCACCTTCAAAATAATAGAACGCAATCATACCGGGCAATACTAAAATCACCGGACCTAATATCTTTAGAAATGCAGCTAACAAAAGTCCTTTTTGACCTTCTGCAAGACTCTTTGCTCCTAGACCGCGCTGAATGATTTGCTGGTTTGTTCCCCAGTAAAATAATTGCACAAGCATCATTCCTGTAAAAATTGTAGAGAAGGGTACTTCTTGACCTGGCTCTCCAGTAGAATCAAAACGTTCGGGATTTGCATCAACAAGTACTTTTAATCCATCTAAAACACCACCATCTCCAATAGCCATTAAACCAAAAACAGGAATTAACACCCCTCCAATGATCAGCCCTATTGCATTGATACTGTCTGACACAGCTACAGCTTTAAGTCCTCCAAAAACCGCGTAAATAGAGCCTATTATTCCTATTCCCCAAATACAGATTACTAGCGCAGTAGTATCAGAAACGCCTAGTAATTCAGGTACGTCAAACATACCACTAATCGCAACAGATCCTGAATATAAAATCACAGGTAATAACACCACGACATACCCTGTGAGAAACAATCCGGAAGTTATTGTTTTTGTAGCCTTATCAAATCGTTTAGACAAAAACTGCGGCACCGTTGTAAGCCCACCCTTTAAATAACGTGGTAATAGAAAAACAGCTGTTACTACTATAGAAAGTGCAGCTAAGGTTTCCCATGCCATCACGGATAAACCATCTTTATAGGCACTTCCGTTGAGCCCTACTATTTGCTCTGTAGACAGATTGGTAAGAAGCATTGAACCCGCTATTACACCAAAGGTTAAACTTCGTCCTCCTAAAAAATAACCATCAGAGGTTGATTCATCAGATTTTCTAACCGACCACCAGGATATGAGAGCCACGAGAATTGTAAATGCTAAAAAGGATATTAATGCCATAATCTAAAATAGTATAAAAACAACCTCAACGCAACCGTTGTAGTAAGTAATTCTGAGGTTATAAATTTTTCAGGCGCTAAAGTAATGTAATTATCGTGTTTTGCTCACTGAATTTTATGTAAAAACTAGTACTAGTACTAAAAAAAACCTGTGATTTTAGCAAAAAATAGATTTTACACCCGTGTTTTTACAAATGTTTCAAAAACATTGTTGAAAATGTGTTTCACAAAGAATAGCACTGGCCGCAAAACAACTTACGCTTTTAATGCAAACTTTCTACTACCTAAAAAATTAAAGAAATATTTATTATCTTATAAACGTAAAAATTACATTTAATATTATATATGTATCTTTACAAAAATTCCTATGAGGCAACTCGTAGACTTTAAAGCTCGGTAATCGAGTATAGTATAGTTAACTTAAACCAAACGGTATTTTGGCAAATCAAATCACACTCGCTCAATCTCCTGAGCAACTTGCTCAACTGGGCCATTTTAATGCTGAAGTCATTATAAATTCTCCCGGAAGAGTAAACCTCATCGGGGAACATACAGATTACAACAACGGCTTTGTTATGCCTACGGCAATAGACAAAACCATCCAGTTTCATTTAAAGAAAAACGGTAAAGCATCACATTGTAGCGTCAGCAGTTTAAACTACGGTAGTTTTTTTGAGTTTGATTTAGCTGTTGAAGATCGTAATGAAGCAGAATGGACCAAATACATTGTAGGTGTTACTGAAGAAATAAAAAAACTAGGCCACAAACTTGAAGGTTTTGACTGTATGATGCTGAGCAATCTACCTATGGGAGCAGGGATCAGTTCATCTGCAGCACTAGAATGTGGTTTAGCTAGAGGCTTGAGTGAATTATTTGACCTCAACTTGAGCAATCTGGAGATCGTTAAGCTTTCTCAAATGGCAGAGCATAATTATGTAGGCACTAAATGTGGAATAATGGATCAATTCGCATCGGTTATGAGCGAAGAAAACCATGTGATTAAATTAGATTGTAAAAGCTTGGAATATGACTTACTCCCTTTTGCCATTGAGCCTTATAAACTTTTATTACTGAATACTAATGTTTCTCACAGTCTATCTACCAGCGAGTATAATGTGCGTAGACAAGAGTGTGAAACCGGTGTGTCTTTATTGCAAAAATGGTATCCGGAAGTTCAGTCTTTACGAGATGTAAATCTAAAACAGCTTGAAGCTCATAAAGCAGATTTTGATCCTGTAGTTTACAACAGATGCTCTTATGTAATTGAAGAAAATGAGCGTGTAAATAAAGCCGCAAAAGCCTTAAAAGCTGAAGACCTGGAAACCTTTGGTAAATTGATGTACGCCTCTCACGAGGGACTTCAGCATAAATATGAAGTGAGTTGCAAAGAATTAGATTTCTTAACCAAATTTTCTAAAGATCACGAGGGCATTTTAGGATGCAGAATGATGGGCGGTGGTTTTGGGGGCTGTACGATTAATTTAATTCATCAGGATGCTGCAGAAGATTATATAGAAGCTGCAAAAAAAGCTTACTTTAAAGAATTTAACCGCAACCTTACCGCTTTTACAGCAATGCCAGCAAATGGTGGGGAACGCTTACACTAATAAAAATAAAAATCCATGGTAGATTTTAATGATAATTCGCACAGACGTTATAACATATTAACCGGAGAATGGGTTTTAGTTTCTCCACATAGAACCAAGCGCCCGTGGCAGGGTAAAGAAGAAGACGTGGTTGTAGAAGAGCGCCCGTCTTATGACCCTAGCTGTTATTTATGTCCGGGAAATGAGCGTGCCGGCGGGCACACAAACGAAAACTACAAAGAGCCCTGGTCTTTTGTAAATGATTTTGCTGCTCTCAAAAACGATGTTCCTCAAGCAAAATTTAAATCCGGACTATTAAAAGCCGAGTCTGAAAGTGGAATTTGTAAAGTAGTTTGTTTTTCTCCAGACCATTCGCTTACGCTTCCGGTTATGGAAGTTTCTGATATTGAAAAAGTAATCGCTTTGTGGCAACATGAGTTTAGAGAACTGGGCAAAAAAACCGACATCAATCACGTTCAAATCTTTGAAAATAAAGGAGCGACGATGGGTTGTAGCAATCCGCACCCACATGGACAAATCTGGGCACAACGCACCATTCCGCAGGAAGTTTCAAAAAAGAACAAACAACTGCGTGAGTATTGGAACAATAATAAATCAAGCTTACTTGGTGATTATATCAATGAAGAATTAGAATTGAAAGAACGCATCATTGTTGAAACTGAGTTTTTTGTTGCGCTAGTCCCCTATTGGGCAGTATGGCCGTATGAAGTAATGATCGCACCTAAAAAGCAACACCGTACTATTTTAACGCTTTCAGCCGAAGAACGTCTGGACTACGCTAAGATCATTAAAGCAGTAACCATAAAATACGATAACCTGTTTAAGATCTCTTTCCCATATAGCTCAGGAATTCATCAGGCTCCCACAGATGGTCAGGACTGGGATTCTTGGCATTTTCATATGTCATTTTACCCGCCATTGCTGCGCTCAGCAACGGTAAAGAAATTTATGGTGGGCTATGAAATGTTTGCAACTCCACAAAGAGATATTACTGCTGAGATGGCTGCGAAAACTTTACGTAATTTAGCAGACGAACATTACACGAAAAAATAAAATGGCTACTAAAACCACTCTTAAGGGTATTGCCGAACACTTAAACCTCTCTATATCTACAGTTTCTAAAGCACTCGCAGATAGCCAGGAGATAAGTGACTCGACAAAATTATTGGTAAAAACTGCAGCTAGACAACTCAAGTACCGGCCTAATGCAATGGCACGCGGTTTAAAGAGTAGCCGCACCAATACTCTTGGAGTTGTTATACCTAATATCATGCATAATTTCTTTGCTAAGGTTATTGTGGGTATGGAAGAAGAAGCAACAAAAAACGGCTACAGTCTGGTGACGTGTATTTCTAATGAGTCTTTAGAAAAGGAAAAGCAAAGCCTCCATATGCTGAGTGATGTTTCGGTTGATGCGATTATTATAAGCCTTACTTCTGAAACTCAGGAAACCAATGAAATAGAGCATCTTAAAGATATTCTACACTATGACATTCCATTAGTCATGTTTGATCGTGCAAATAGCGATTTGGCTTGTGATAGTGTGGTCATCAATGATTACAAAGGAGCTTATGATGCTACAGCTTATTTGTTAAAAACAGGATGTAGAAACATTGCATTTCTTTCTACGCTTAACAACACTTCCGTAGGCAACAAACGCTTATCTGGATATCAAGCCGCATTGAGCGATTACGACAATACGCTAGTTCCAAAAGTAGTATACACTAAGCTGACAAGCCTAGAAAATGATCTGGGTACTTTTATCGATAATAATAATATCGACGGACTCATAACTACAGACGAGTCTAGTGCTATTTATTCGATGAACACACTTCGAATTAAAGGAAAACAAGTTCCTGAAGATGTAAGTGTCATTGGTTTTACAGATGGAAATCTAGCGCGTAATTATTTCCCGTCAGTAACTACTGTTAAACAACAAGCTGAAATTATGGGTAAAAAAGCAGTGCAAATTGCATTGAAAAACCTCAACAACAAAGAACAGCACGAACCTGTACAAGAAGTTATTGAGACTGAATTAGTAATTAGAAACAGTACCAAAACAATTTAGATTCAATACTATTCTTCTAAAAAAATAAGAAGAGGCCGTCTAAAAACATTTAGGCGGTCTTTTTGTTTTTTTGCTGTAGCTATTTTTTTTGGTTTTGCGGATCGGGTAGGATTGTTAATCGTTAATAATTAAAAGCTTTTGG
>NZ_QOVK01000004.1 GCF_004104075.1 Leeuwenhoekiella polynyae
AGTAAATGTAGAAATAGGGCTGGTTGCTATGGCTCACAACCTTAAAAAGCTAGCTTTGGTCATCTAAAGCGAGACCAAAAGCTTTTAATTATTAACGATTAACAATCCTACCCGATCCGTAAAACCAAAAAAAATAGCTACAGCAAAAAAACAAAAAGACCGCCTAAATGTTTTTAGACGGCCTCTTGTTGTTCTATAAAATTGTTTAACTATTCTAATTTAAAGCTTTCTATTTCTTTAAAAGGAGAAATTTCTAACTGTTTCATTTGTGCTTCATATGCACTCCAGTCTTCTTTAAAGAATGTATTTACTTCGCTAAGTGCAGTTTTCAATTCGTCTTCAGCTTGTTTGATTAGGGTGTTTTCTGTAGTTGTCAATCCATTAGGTCTGCTTTGTACATAACTACTTGCAAGATAAATACGATTAAGAACAGTAACCTCGGCATTGCGCGTGATACCCTGACGGTCATCTTCTTTACCTAAAAATAGCGCAATTTTCTCGTCTATCTTCTTCACAATAGCTTCTGAACTGTCAATCTGGATTTTGTATTCTTCTTTGTCTAGCTTTTTTAAATCTGAAATGAAATCTTCAGCTATGGTTTTACTTTCAACTAATTGTTTAACCGCATCTGCAGAAACCTGAGTCATATCTTCTAAATCTTTCTGAGCAGCATAAATTTCGTTGACACCACTTGCGGAAATATCCAAACGCGGATCACTTTTCACAGTTATCATTTCTGAATCTTCAAGAGTACCATAGCTCATCACAACTTTATAGTTTCCCGGTTTTACTGTCACGCCACCAGGCTCATAATCATTGTCACGAATGCGGCGCGAAGGCCTTTCAACCCCTTTTTCATCCAGAAACCATCTAAAGCTATACATCCCAGAAGGGTCTGGTGTTTTAGTTTTTAGTGTTCTAATTAGGCGATCTCCATCATAAATATTGAGAAAAACGCTATCCCATTTGATTGCTGATTCTTCTTTTTCTGAGTCTTCAGCCTCATCATCAGATTCAGTCTTTTCAACTTTTTTAGGATTGAACATATACTTTATAAAAGCACCGCGCTCCCGATTAGTACCGCCATAAGTTGCATCTGCACCAAAACGACTTCCGGTAGGTTGTTGTGAAGCATTTTGATACGCAACAGCAGGAGGAATTACCTCAAGAACAGTACCCTCTTCCATATTCATATTTACACCTAGATCTGTATTAGCTGCAAGCGCTCTAAGCGGTTTAATATCATCTAAAACCCAAATAGAACGACCAAAAGTTGCAATTGCCAAATCATCTTCACGCTCCTGAATTACTAAATCTTTTACCGGGACAGTAGGAAAACCATTCGTCCATTTCTCCCAGTTTTCACCGGCATCAATAGACACGTATAATCCATCATCTGTACCTAAAAACATAAGGTTAGGTTCTTCTTTATCTTCTAAAATGGCCAGAGCATAACTTTCTACATCATCTTCATCAACGATACTTTTCCACGATTTCCCATAATCTGTAGTACGGTATACATAGGGTTTATAATCAAATCTCCGATAATTGTTAGCCACTAAGAGAGCTTCTCCTTTATTGGTTGCAGAAGCTTTGATCTGCGCGACCCAGCTTCCTTCAGGTAATCCTTTGATATTATTAGAAACATCTGTCCAGTCTTCACCACCATTTATTGTATAGAATACCTTACCATCATCAGAACCTGTCCAGATCATATTTTTTTGAACAGGACTGGGTTCAATAACCAATATCGTAGTGTGGTTCTCGGCACCGGTAGCATCCATCGTTAAACCACCGCTTTCGCTTTGCTTTTGTTTTTCAGGATCATTAGTTGTAAGATCTGGTGAAATAACCTCCCAAGTCAATCCTTTATCAGTTGATTTATGTACATATTGACTGCCAAAATATAAGGTGCTGTTGTCAAACGGATCAATATTTATAGCTGCATTCCAGTTGAAGCGCAGTTCTACATCAGGATCAGTATGCGTAGGACGTACTGAATAGTTAGAACCGGTTATCCAGTCATACCTGCTCACGTATCCTTGTTGACTCATAGACCAGCCATATTGCGAATCGTCACGGTCTGGAACAACATCAAAACCATCTCCAAATGAAATTTCTTGCCAGTAGGAGTTACGTATGCCTTGTGCACGCCAGATATACGCCGGTCCACGCCAGCTACCATTGTCTTGCATACCTCCATAAACATTGTATGGGAATTCATTATCTACTGCAATGTGATAAAATTGCCCCACCGGAATGTTTTCTGCAAAACGCCACGTGCTTCCGCCATCGCGAGAGATGTTCAATCCACCGTCGTTTCCGTCAATCATAAAATCCGGATGTTCAGGATGGATGAAAAATGAGTGGTGATCGGGATGAACCCCATTATCTACTCCGTAAGCCGGCATCAATTCTTCAAAACTTTTCCCGCCATCTTCAGAAACGTTCACATAAGTAAAGACGCTATATACGCGATTCTCATTATTAGGAGCTACATAAATTTCGGCATAGTAAAAAGGGCGATTCCCTATTTCATTCATATCATCATTTACCAATTTCCAATTTTCACCCCCATCTTCAGAGCGGTAAAGTCCGTTCTTTTTAGCTTCAACATAAGCATAAACAATGTTGGGTTTATTTGTAGCAATGGCAAGCCCCATTCTCCCTAATTCACCTTCAGGCAAGCCGTTTTTTGAGGTGATTTCTTTCCAAGTATCTCCACCATCATAAGTGATGTATAAGCCAGAACCTTCACCACCACTTTTAAAGAACCAAGGATCTCTTTTGTGTTCCCACATCGCAGCGATAAGCTTATTGGGATTAGTTGGGTCCATCACAAGTTCTGCAGTACCCGTTTTTTTATTTACATAAAGTACTTTTTGCCACGTTTTTCCACCATCTTTTGTGCGATATACCCCGCGTTCCTCATGTTCTCCCCAGGGAGAGCCTATTGCAGCGGCATAAATGATATCAGGATTTGAAGGATTTATACGCACTCTATAGATATGGCGTGTTTTTTCGAGCCCCATACATTTCCATGTTTTACCGCCATCTAAAGATTTATAAATACCAAAGCCACCATTTAAACTGTTTCTGGGGTTTCCCTCACCGGTTCCTAACCAGATTACAGAAGGGTTAGATTGCTGAATTGCCACAGAACCAATAGATGCCGTTGCTTCGTTTTCAAAAACCGGTTTCCAAGTAACACCACCAGATGTAGATTTCCACAAACCACCTGATGCAGAACCTGCATAAATAATGTCTGGATTATCTGTAACCACATCTATTGCGGTAATACGACCACTCATACCGGCAGGTCCCACATTACGAGGTTTCATATCTTTTAAAAGGTCAAGATTTAGTTTTTGAGCAATTCCGATACTTGAAAAGCTTAGTAAACAGAGAAGTAAAATTTTTTTCATGAAAGAATGTACTAAAGTTTTGTTCTAAGTTAACAAAAACTTAAAAGCTTAAGCGCGATGTGTATAATATTAGGCAGATTAACATAATATATCGCTAATTAACAAAAGCTTACGGTAGTCTTGTGATTTGTTTAAGTCTTAGCTAATACCTTTGAACAAAAGAAAATTCAAAAACAATAATTATGAAAAAGTTAGTTTTAAGTATGGCGATGATTGCAACTATCGCATTTACATCTTGTAAGGATAATGAAAAGTCTGAATCTGAAGACGTGATGACCCAAGAAGAAGTTGCTATGGAAACAGAAACTTCTGCCGAAGCGACTATGCCAGA
Source organism: Leeuwenhoekiella polynyae (assembly GCF_004104075.1). GTDB lineage: Bacteria > Bacteroidota > Bacteroidia > Flavobacteriales > Flavobacteriaceae > Leeuwenhoekiella > Leeuwenhoekiella polynyae. The sequence continues at coordinate 3,757 of NZ_QOVK01000004.1, forward strand.
GCAAGAAACTATTGCTGCAATCGCAATGGATAATGATGATTTTAGTACGCTGGTAACAGCAGTAAAAGCAGCTGACCTTGCAGAAACTTTAAAAAGTGAAGGACCATTCACTGTATTTGCTCCTACTAATGCAGCATTTGATAAACTACCAAAAGGAACTGTGGCAACGTTAACCGAAGCTGAAAACAAAGAGAAATTAGCAGATATTTTGAAATACCATGTAGTTTCTGGTGAATATATGGCAGCAGATATAATAAAAGCTATTCAAGATAATGATGGTAGTTTTACTATCGCGACTGTTGAAGGTGAAGAATTGACTGCTACTTTAGATGGAGAAAAGGTAATCTTAACGGATGCAAATGGAAATAAATCTACTGTAGTTATGGCTGACGTAGATGCTTCTAATGGAGTAATTCATGCAATTGATGCAGTTGTAATGCCGAAATCTTAATTATACACATATAGAATTTAAAACCCTCCATTTCTGGAGGGTTTTTTTATGCATAAATGAAAGTGACTTTTTTATTGAAAAGTCAGGTTTTATAAGTTGTTACGCCCAAAAATACGATTCATATTTTTTACTTCTTCCTGAGGTCAAAACTTCAAAATGCCGTAATTTTAATACACTATGAAAAAGGAAACATTAAGAAAGGGATTTGTATTTAAAAGCTACGAAGCCCCGGAACAATCGCTGTTTGACCAACTTTTTGAAATCTTTAAAGAATTGATCACACATACTTCTGGAGATTTTGATGAGGCAATGGATTGGTTAAAAGAACTTGACAAAGAATACAAGCTTACCAACGAAGACTATACCTTAGATGATTTTGTTCAGGAGCTTAAAGACAAGGGTTACATTCGAGAAGAGATAGAACCAGATGGTAACGGTGGTATGTCAATTACTGCAAAGACAGAACGTGCGATACGTCAGCGAGCGCTAGATCAAATCTTTGGGAAACTGAAACGTGGCGGAGCCGGAAATCATAAAACCAATAGAGTAGGACGTGGAGACGAGCATACCGGTGAATATCGGGAGTATCGTTTTGGGGATGCTCTTGAACGGGTTTCAATGACCGAAAGTCTCAAAAATGCTCAGATCAATAATGGCATTGGTAATTTTGATTTGACGGAAAAAGATCTGATCGTTGAAGAAACCCAGTTTAAAGCCCAGATGAGTACCGTTCTGATGATAGATATCAGTCACAGTATGATTCTTTACGGTGAAGATCGAATAACTCCGGCAAAAAAAGTTGCGATGGCTTTAGCCGAATTGATCACCACCCGCTATCCAAAAGATACGTTAGATATTATTGTTTTTGGGAATGATAGTTGGCCTATAAAAATCAAAGATTTGCCGTATTTGCAAGTAGGACCGTATCACACCAATACAGTTGCCGGCTTACAATTAGCGATGGATATCCTTCGCCGTAAACGAAACACTAACAAACAAATTTTTATGATAACTGATGGTAAGCCCAGCTGCGTGCGGGAACCAGATGGATTTTATTATAAAAACAGTGTAGGTCTAGACGATTATATTGTAAACAAATGTTACAGTATGGCAAGTCAGGCCCGTAAGGTCAAGATCCCGATAACTACATTTATGATCGCTCAAGATCCTTATTTAATGAAGTTTGTGCGTCAATTTACACAAGCTAATCAAGGGAAAGCTTTTTACACCGGTCTGCAAGGTCTGGGTGAGATGATTTTTGAAGATTATGAGACCAACAGAAAGAAAAGAATACGCTAGAAAAAGAATACTAAATCGAAAAAGAAACTATGAGTAAACCAGCTATTAAAACACTAGGTGAGCTAAAAAAATCAGATTATATAAGCCGAGGTATAAAAGATGAACTTCGTGCAAATCTGGTAAACAATATAAAAGCAGGTAAAAATTCATTTGAAGGAATTCACGGATATGAATATACGGTTATTCCAGAATTGGAAAGAGCCATTCTATCAAAGCATAACATCAATCTTTTAGGATTACGCGGGCAGGCAAAAACACGTTTGGCGCGTTTGATGGTTAAACTGTTAGATGAGTGGATTCCGGTGGTTGAAGGTTCAGAATTAAATGATGATCCGTTAAAACCTCTATCGCGCTATGCACAAGAATTGATCACCGAAAAAGGAGATGAGACACCAATTGTATGGATGCATCGTGATGAGCGTTTTGCTGAAAAACTCGCAACTCCAGATGTAACTGTAGCCGATTTGATAGGGGATGTTGACCCTATAAAAGCAGCCAATTTAAAATTGAGTTATGCCGATGATAGAGTGCTGCATTTTGGGATGATTCCACGGGCTAATCGTTGCATTTTTGTAATTAATGAATTACCCGATTTACAAGCGCGTATTCAGGTAGCATTATTTAATATTTTACAAGAAGGTGATATACAGATTCGAGGTTTTAAATTGAGACTTCCGTTAGACCTTCAATTTGTGTTTACGGCAAACCCCGAAGATTATACAAATAGAGGTAGTATTGTGACACCGCTTAAAGACCGTATCGGCTCTCAAATTCTTACACATTATCCAGAGAGTATTGAGATCGCTCGTGCTATCACAGAGCAGGAAGCAAAGCGTGATGCACGTAATGAAGAACAAGTTTATGTACCTTCTTTAGCAAAAGACCTTTTAGAACAAATAAGTTTTGAAGCTCGCGAGAGTGAATTTATAGACGTTAAAAGTGGAGTAAGTGCGCGTATGAGCATTACCGCTTTTGAAAATCTGTTGAGTACAGCTGAGCGTCGTTCATTATTGGCAGGTGATGATAAAACTACTGTTCGTCTTGGTGATTTTATGGGAATGATCCCTGCGATTACTGGTAAAGTAGAATTGGTTTATGAAGGCGAGCAGGAGGGAGCTGCATCTGTTGCACATACGTTGATAGGCGATGCGATTCAGACGTTATTTGTGACGTATTTCCCGGAAATAAAAAAACTTGAAAAGCAGAACGAGAAAAGTCCGTATGACGAGATCGTGACCTGGTTTTTCGACCAAAGCGATTTTCAATTGCTAGATGATTTAACCGAAGAGGAATATAAAAAGATGTTAGATTCGGTTACTCCTTTAGAAAAGCTTGTAAACGAATATTTGCCTGATTTAGAGCCAAAGGATAAGTACTTTATGAAAGAATTTATTTTATGGGCTTTGGTAGAATTTCAGAAGTTAAGCAAATACCGTATGACAGATGGTATACGTTTTAAAGATCTATATGGGAGCTACATAAGCGGACTGTAAGCTTTCGTCTTAATAAAGAAAATAAAAAACCCGTTAAGCAGCACTTAACGGGTTTTTCTGATTTAAGGATTTGATTTTATTGGCACCACCAAAGGATTAAATACCCCGATACTTGGCTCGAAATTGAATTTTGTTTTCTAACGAATCCCTTGTGGGCCTGCTTGAGGTAGTTTACTTTAGAATGGTAAATTCACTTCTTCTGTTAACGTCTTGTTGCTCTTCGGTACAATTCATATCGTTACAATCATTTATAGGATCTGTTTCACCATATCCTTTAGCTTGTAGGCGATCGCGATCGATACCTTTAGAAACCAAATACTCTACTGTTGATTGCGCTCTCTTTTCAGATAATTCTTTATTATATTTATCAGAGCCACGCTGATCCGTATGAGATGCAACTTCGATACTCATCTCAGTATATTTTTGCATTAGATCTACAAGTTTATCTAGAATTACAGCAGCATCAGGACGTATACTTGATTTATCAAAATCAAAGTAGATCTTTTCAAGATTTACCTGAGTTAATTGATTACGTTCGTTTACTGCTACTATATTTTCAGTGTCTGCATAAGCCGACATTTGTAGTTTAATGAGTGTCTTAGTATTCTGAGAATATTCAATTTTAACCTCTTTTTCTACTGGAGCATAAAGCGCCTTACTTGCTTTAATTTTATACAAATTATTAGGACGAACCATAAATTTGAAGCTTCCATCTGCTTCAGTAGTCATTTTTTGAATAGTTCCCGTTTCAGGTCTGAATAAGGTTACTTCTGCGCCTGGTAAAGGCTCAAGAGTTTTCTTATCGTCTACGTTACCCAAGATCTGGTAATCAAGGTTAGGAAATGTTTCAAAACTATAAAGCTTGTCTTTTCCTGTTCGGTTAGAAGAGATAAAACCACTTGCCTCGCGTTCTTTTATGATCAACGCAAAATCATCTGCGTTAGAATTTATAGAACTTCCTAAGTTATATGCTTCCGCGAAAGCGCCAACTTCAGGATCACTACTATACAAGTCAAGTCCACCCAAACCTTCAATACGGTTTGAAGCAAAATATAAATTGCCATTTTCTGAAACGTAAGGAAATTGCTCTAGTTTATCAGAGTTTATGTTTTTACCTAAATTAACTGGAGAACCAAAGGTGTTATTCCCCGTGATCTCAGCCTTATAAATATCAAAACTTCCAAATCCACCGGGCATATCACTTGAGAAATAAAGGGTTTTCTCATCGGGGCTCAAGGCAGGATGCGCAACAGAATATTCATCAGAACTAATAGGCAACATCACAATGTTATCCCATTTACCGGAAATTAATTCTGCGCTATAGAGTTGTAAAGGCGCGACTTTTGCACCGTTTAATTTTGTAAATTTATCACTGGTACGTGTAAAGTACATTTTTTGACCATCTGCAGTAAATACAGCATTACTCTCGTGTGTATCTGTATTTATATTTCCGGGAAAAAAACCTTCATCAGTAATCGCTTCACCATTAGTTTTTGCGTAATACAGATCCAGATAAGGTTTTCCCGTCCAAGGGTAAATAGGTCGGGCACCATTTCGGTTTGAAGCAAAAACAATTTGACGATCATAATAAGCAGCACCAAAATCATCGTAATCAGAAGCAGCATCTATAACTTCAGGTAAAAAGAACTGAGAAACCTTCATATCATGCGCTTCCATAGTTTTAAGAATATCTATGTTAGTACCTGTGTAGTTAGTCAATATCTCGTTAGCTCTGTTATAATCTTTATTGCGTTTTAGTGCATCAGCATAGCGAAAATGTGCTTCAGGGGATCGCCCCTCATTTATTTCCCAGGCAACGTCGTAAGCTTTTACAGCTTGAGTAGCATCACCAGTAAAATAATAGGCGTCAGCAAGATTTAAAGAAGCATCAGCATCTAATTCTGATTCATTCTCATAAGCGGTTATCGCTTCGGCATAAGCCTGACTTGCAAAAAGTTTGTTAGCTTTTTCAAGTGTTTTGTTTTGAGCAAATCCTACCTGACAAACGGCTAGCAGAATGAAGAGTAGCGTATAATTTTTCATAGTCATAGTAGTTTTGATTAAAAGAAGCGTGGTGATTTGCGGTAAGAAGGTAATTTGCCAAAAATATCAAAGTCAAAAAGAACCATGATCTCGTGACTACCGTTGTTGTACTCACCAAGATTTGAAGTGGTGTAATCATAAGCATAGCCTACGCGTACTCCCGGTGTAACTTCAAAATTTACCATACCGGTAACTGCGTCATCCAGTCGGTAGCCTATACCTGCTTCAAAACGTTGATAAAAACGCACGTTTGCATTTACATCTATACTTACCGGTGCACCGTTTACCCAGCGCGCCATAAACGAAGGTTTTACCTGAAAATCAGCTGATGGTTCAAACACATAACCACCTGTTAAGAAGTAATGTGTGTTTTCACTTCCTAAACGTTGCACCCCGTCTTCATCTTCAATATGTGTAGAAGCAACAAGGTTAGGAGCAGAAAGCCCTACATAATAACGCTCAGAAAAATAATAAGCACCTATACCAATTGTAGGATAGGTCTGGTTGATATTCTGCGCAAAAGAAGGATCTGTAGCAGGAGCACCACTGCCCAGTTGTAACCGGCTAAAATCTGTGCTAAAAAAAGAAGCACCGGCTTTAAGACCTAATGAAAGGGTTGCATTTTCCTGAATAGGTAGTTTATACGCAAAATCTGCATTGATGTTAGTTTCCTGAACCACATCACCTATCTCATCGTGAACCAGATTTAAGCCTATTTCTACTTTTTCAGACATGGGTAAATGACCAAAGAATGTCGCTGTAGTAGGTGCACCATCTATACCAACCCACTGGGCACGATAAAGAGCTCCTACTTTAGCTTTATTTACTGAAGAGTATGCAGGGTTGATAACACTCATGTTATACATGTACTGGGTATACTCGGGATCTTGTTGAGCAAACAGACTTCCACATAAAAGAATGAATGTTGCAAATAATGTGAATCTTGAAGTTGTATTTATCATTGGGAGCATCCTTTTATCTGTTGAGGTAAACTTTACCTTGTTTTGGGCTGGTTTGCCCATCGTTATAATTTATAATGTAGAAATACACACCGTTAGCAAGCGTATTACCCCCTAAACGGTTTTGATTGGCGTGACCATCCCAGAAACCAGTACTGCTGTCGCCTTTAAAAACAACCTGCCCGTAACGGTTAAAGATCTCAATAGTATAATCTGGGTACACGATCTCCATATTTTTCATTTCAAAAAGATCATTGATACCATCTCCGTTAGGTGAGAATCCGTCAGGGATAAATACCGAATCGCAACCGCTTAGATCTACAGTAACTTCAAGTCTTTGGCTTCCTTCACAACCTGTTGCTGTATTTTGAGCTGTGATATAATAGGTTGTATTTGCCCTAAGTGGAGTAGAAGGGCTAACCACTGAAGTTCCTGTGGCAGAATCATAGGTAATTATGGTAAAAGAAGAACTGATATTAGCCTCAAGGTCTGCAACTGTTGGATCATCATTGATACAGAAAACAGCTCCATCACTAGTGATACTTGGAACAGCAGGATTTTCTAACGTGAAATCGACCACTGTTACCGGTAAATTTGTAGCACTACACTCTGTTGTGCTATTTTGAATGTCTAACAAATTAAACATTGTCAAACCTCCAGAATTAAAAACTGAGCTTTCAAGAATAACATCTGCACTTCCGCCGGTAAATTTGACAGTTTCTGTGATTATTTCAGATTCGGTTGCACCACTAAGTTGATAATAAATCTCATAATCAATATCAGATAATACTGTTGCGCCAGAAAGCCTCACGGTAACTGGTTCTCCAAAACAAACATCATTTGCAGTACCTGTAATGCCTGTCGCATCAGGTAACGGGAAAATTTCAAAATCATCATTAACAGTTACAGGAACAGAAGAACAACCCGCATCACTATTAATTAAGGTCGCAGTAATGGTTGTTGTACCAGTTGCAGAAAGATTAATAGCAGGTATTTCAAATGACCCTTGACCATTTGTGATTTCAACATCAGCTGTTAGGTCTTGTGCAGTATTAGAAACACTAAGATTGTAAGTAATGATGTAGTCGCCATCAGCAAGATTTGCTCCTGCTGTGATCGTTACAAAACCATTTTTTGCAAGACATATATCTGAAGCTAATAAATCACCATCTGCAAGTTCTGGTACAGGATTTACTTCAAAAGAAGTTGAGGTTGCTGTTGTATTTGCACATGATGAACCTGGATCTGCAATAGAATTTATAGTAATCGTAGTTGAACCAGTATTTGTTATTGTTTCGGCAGCGATAGTTAATGAAGCTTCACCAGCTATAAATTCAATACTTGCATTATCTGAAAATGTATTTTCACCGATTAATTCATAGTTTATATCATAATTACCATCGCTCAAATCTGAATTCGTAAAAAGTAATTCTGTGCTTTCACCAAAACAAACGGAGGCAACAGATAAAGTTGTATTTTCTAATGATGGCACTGGTAATACTTCAAAAGTTGTAGCGATAGGAAGCCCTGTCGCTGCACAACGCTGTGAAGCTGTAGCTAGACTAATAATAGTAATTGTAGTTGTACCCGCTTCAGCAAGTTGAGTTGCCGTTAAATCAAAAGTGGTTTTTCCACCTGTAAAAGTCACTTCAACATCAGTATCCTCAGCTGAAGGGTTTGCATCACTTAAATTATAAACTAGTATATAATCTCCATCTTGAATCAAAGTAGGGTCTGTAGTAATAGTTACTGTATTTGCTGCATCTTCACAGGAGTCATCAATACTTACAACAGCACCAGTTGCATCTGGAGTTGCAATAATATTAAAAGAAGCAGTGGGATTGGCAAGATTATCTGCTTCACAAGTGCTAGCTGTGTTACTAACTGCGGTTAAGGTTAATGTAGAATTACCATTAGCTAAAATAGCCTGAGGAAGATCAAAACTTCCGGTTCCATCAGTGATTGTTACATCGTCAGCAGGTTGATTTGTTGCTGTTATGCTACCGGAAATGTCATAGGTGAAATTATAAGTTCCATCCACAAGATTAGGCGTATCTGATGAATCTGTAATGGTAACTGTAACCGTATCATCTTCACACGTGTCGAGAATACTTACAGTTAGTGTTCGGGCATCTGGTTTTGGAGATACCGTGAATGTAGTAGTAATAGCTGCAGTGGTAGAGCAGCCTGTGCTGTTTTCAATAGCGTTTAGCGTTATAATATAATCATCTGAAGTTGCCAAATCATTAGCTAATAATGGGATTTCCGCTATCCCATCAGTAACTGTTACATTCTCTGCATCATAGTCTTGAGTAGCAGTAGAACTGGCTAATGTGTATGAAAAAGTATATTCACCATCAGCAAGTTCGATTTCTGAAGTATTACCGGCATCAGAAATTGTTAGAGTTCCATCTTCACCAAAACATAAAGGCTGCTTTACACTCAATGCAGAATCACTAACATCAGGTAAAGCTACAATAGTTAGTGTATCACTTAAGTCATCTAACTTTACATCACAAGCATTTTGAGTATTGGGATCAATAATAGAAACCACTCGTATCGTAGCAACACCGGCTGCAGTAAAGAAATCAGGATTAATATTAAAACGACCAACACCTTCAGTCATAGAAAGTGTTACTGTATCTGTACCTGTGTTAGGAGCAGGACTAACGTTATAAGTAAGCTCATAATTACCATTAGGAATATCAGCGATATCACCTGTAATAGTAGCAACAGCATCTATAGGTAGTATATCTTCGCAAAAGATATCTTCATCAGGAGTAGTCAATTCTAACGCGGCATTTGTAAAATCTACAACTTCTTCAATAATTATTGCAACAGTTGTCTGACTGAAAGTACAAATAGGATTAACCGGTTGAACGGTATACGTAAATGTATATGTACCAGGGCCAAAAGTGTCTCTGATATTTTGAATATCTATAGTACTATCATTAAATCCGTTTATTTCATTGGTTTGATTTTCAGTCCAAACCCCTCCGTTATCTTCACCAATGATAGCATCTCTAAGATTAAATGTTGTAAAACCACTTAGATCGTCGGTTTCACAAAATACAGTGTTAACAGTATTGTCTATAGAACCAGAATCTGGAGCCTCTATAACTTCTACCATAACGGTACTCATCGTAGAAGGACAAGAGCCTTGAGACGCTACAGTATACGTGAAGGTATAATTGCCAGGTCCTGCTTGCTGCGCATTAAAAATTTGCCCGTTAAGTGCATTAGCTGGCCCAACAGTAATAGCCCAAGTTCCAAATAGAGTAGGGCTAGGACTAGAACCTACAAACTGAAAGAGGTTTACATCGTTTTCGGTCTCGCAAGCCACACCATCGTTGTTATCACGACCTGCATAGCCTGCGAGAGTTACCGTTACAGTAGCTTGATTATCTGTACAGTCTGCAATGTCCTCTACAGTGTAGGTATAATTAAAGGTACCACCTCGGTTAATTAACCACGTGTTTAATTCACCGGTTGTGCCATTAAGACCACCACTGTTGTTGTCATCAGACCAGGTTCCGCCCGTTACCGGTGAACCATTGAGGGCAGCAAAAAGATCTATAAATTGGTTCGTTTCTTTATCACAGGAGGTGGTAGAAGCATCTTCTCCAGCACATTGTGCGTATGATTTAGATGAAATTCCTGTAAGAAGTAAAAAGAAAAACAGGGGTGCTGCTTTTCCAAACAAGGTAATTGTTTTATGCATAGGAGTTGGGTTAGTAAAATTTAGTACAAGTATAACCGATTAATTACATATTGTATCGATTAAATGTAATAAATTATTAATTTTTCTCCTATATTTTAAAATTATTAATTATAATTCTTCCTTTTTTCCGTCTGGATATATAGCAAATCTTTCGGTTGCGGGAGAATGGGTATGCTCATTTGTAGACCATGGCCATCCTCCAAATTGGGTTTCCTGAAAATTAGAGAATGCCTTTTCAATATCCTGTCTTGAATTCCCCACAAAAGGACCGTGCTGAACAACATGTTCACCAATAGGTTTTCCTTCTAAAAGAAGTAATTGAGCGGGAGCAGAACCATTTTTTAGCGTCAAGACCTCGTTAACATCAGCTTTTATTTGGTGCATAGGAGGGATGTCAAAACCTTCAGCGGCAATTGCATCACCTTCATAAAAATATAGCGATCGGTTAGCTCCATCAATTCCTTTAGGTACGGTAAACTCTGCATTTGATTCTAATGAGATTAGCCAGATGTTGACATCGTTATCAGGATTTGCTGCCCAAGAGTCAGGTGCAGGGTCTAATGCTTTGTGACCATCAAAGCTCCCTGCGACAAGTTTAACTTCAATTTTATTTCCTTCTGAATCTTCTTTGGAAACAACAGGAATATTCTCATGCCACATCATTCCGAAATAAGGCTCGACGCTTTTACTTTTCGCAGGTAAATTCAACCAAATTTGAAACAACAAAAGTGGATTTTCTTTTTCGGTATTTATTAAAGGAAACATCTCACTGTGTTGAACGCCTTTACCGGCAGTCATCCATTGTACATCACCTTTACCAAATCTACCTGAAGCACCTAACGAATCAGAATGGTCAACAAAACCGTGCTCTGCGATTGTTACGGTTTCAAAGCCCACATGAGGATGTGCAGGAAAACCAGGCACTTTAGAACCGTGATACATTGCCCAGCCGTCTTTTTTAGTAAAATCCTGACCAATATTACGACCGGCAAGAGAATCTACAGGGCCATATTTGCCATTTCCCTTAGGGAAATTATCATTATGAAAAGCACAAAATAAGAAGGGGTCTTGTGTATCCCATTGCATTTGTAAACGGGTTATTTTTTGTATTGCTGCCATTGTAATTTACTTTAGGTGGAATACGAAGATACGAGCGACAAGTGTAATTTTAAAAATTAAAAAGCCCTACTTATAACATATTCATAAGAATTTAGCGATTATCAAATTTGTATTTTCACATTTGAATTAAAATCAGGTTAATTACCGAAAAACTAGCGTTGTGAATTTTTATCAAAAAGAAATCCATTTAAAAGCAAGAAGCCGCGGCTTTCATTTAATTACTACAGAAATTACCAGTCAGTTGGATGAATTGAGCAATATAAAAACCGGTCAATTGCAGGTGTTTATCAAGCATACTTCAGCGAGTTTGACCATAAATGAGAACGCCGATCCTACCGTGCGTCAGGATTTTGAAAGCCATATGAATACAATGGTTCCTGAGAACGCACCGTATTACATACATACGTATGAAGGTCCAGACGATATGCCGGCTCATATAAAAGCTTCATTAATGGGAGCATCAGTAACGATACCGGTAACCAACGGTCGCTTAAATCTGGGAACTTGGCAGGGTGTTTATTTGTGTGAGCACCGCAATAACGGGGGATCGCGTAAAGTAGTACTTACTTTACTTGGTAACTAAATTACCCTGAGGAAAGCCCATAAAGCATAATCTGGAAACATCTCCTGAACTCTAGCCGAGCCTCATAGATTTATAAAACTCGATTACCGAGTAAACGTTCTTTAGCTTCTATAAGTTGCTCAAGAATGTGTTCTACGCCATTTTCGTTATTACTCTTAGTTTGATATTTAGCAGCTTTTGTAACGTTAGGATGCGCATTTTGCATAGCAAAACTATAATCTGCAAGGCCTATCATTTCTAAGTCGTTATTGTAATCACCAAAAGCCATTGTTTCGGCTTTTGTAATATTCAGACTGTTTTGTAAAATTTTAAGAGCGCGACCTTTATCAGTGTCCAGGTGGCTGATGTCTAACCAGTTCTCACCACTAACTTTTACTTTAACCTGATCTTCTAATTTTTGAGCGATAGGATAAGTGGTCTCTTCTGAACCTCCAAAGCTATAAACCGCGATTTTAAAGAAATGGTCGTTGCTTATTTCAGTTAGATCTGGTACGCGTTTAAACTTGGTATAATATTCCTGAAAAATTTCAATAAAAGGTTCGTGGTCAGATTCTACATAGGCTTGCTCTTTTCCGCAAAGTACAATGTGCGCATCTTCAATTTCACGCATTTGACGTATTAAACCGTGTACGACTTCTACATCTACTGTACAGGTATCTAAAACTTCTGTGTTCTGAACGGTAATTCCACCGTTTTCAGCAACTACTGTAATCTCATCTTTAATTAGGTCTAATTTGTCTATGATGCTGAAATATTGTCTTCCGCTGGCGGCAACAAATTGAATATTGTGTTTTTGAAGGTCTTTAAATAATTCAAAAAATCGTGGACTTACTTTTCCCTGATCATTAAGGAGTGTCCCGTCCATGTCTGTAACGACTAATTTTACTTGTGTCAAATCCATATTTGCAAAAATAACCCATAAACACTAGCTGTGTTTATGGGTTCTATTAATTCATTCTTAAATTACATTGAATTTTTGAGATTTCTATTTTTTCAATATTTAGCTGCTTGATCGATACTTATACTTGCCTTTTCTATAAAATCACGTAAATCCTGATTTGCCGTTTTAAGATCTTCAGCACGCAGATACATCATATGACCACTGCGATATCCTTTAAAATCCATACGGTCTGTAAACTTCCCGTTGATGTTGATCTGACTCATAATATATTTAGCATTAAAATAGGTACAAGCTCCATCATAATACCCAGACTGAACCATCAGATGCAGATTAGCGTTCATTCCCATAGCATCTCTTAAATCAGAACCGGTATGATTATTAGAGCGATCCCAAGGGTGAACATCACCAAACAAATCATAAGTTAAATCCGTTTTAAAGCCTAACTCTTCGCGCATATAGTAATTGATGGCCGGTGTAAAACTATGAAGCCAGGAGGTTAATTCGCTGTTATAATCTGGAGAAGAACCTGCATCTGCGATGTCTAATCCTTTATAGCGTGAATCTAAACGACCAATAGTAAACCCTTCTTTGTCACGTAGAAGATCTTTCCAGAAATAATTAAATGGTACAGCAAGATTGTTTTGATTCACTGTCTTTTCTGAAAGACCAGAGTAGTATGCAATTTTTTTAACTGCAGCTTGTTTTTCAGTTGCAGAAGCATAACCTCCTTTTGCTAAAACAGGGAGTAACTCGTTAACGGCATATTCCTCAACTTCGGGAAGCATCTCAGTTAAATCTTTATTCTGAAGAGCAGGAGGTAGGGCGTTGTGATACCAGGCAGCAGCTGCAAAGTAAGGTAAACGGTTAGCGATCTCTACAGGACCTTCAAATTCAAATCCAATTTCGGTAGGAGATACCAGAACTACCCCATTTAAGTACATCCAGTTGCGTTGCTGTAAGGCTTTAGCTAAGCCTGATACCCGCGTCGTGCCATAACTCTCACCGATTATAAACTTAGGAGAACGCCAGCGGTTGTGACGTGTTACAAATGTGTTTACCCAATCAGCCAAATAAGCGATATCAGAATTCACACCAAAAAATTGATCTCTTTTAGGAAGATTACCTTCTAAATCAGGGACCATTCTACTATAGCCCGTATTCACCGGATTTACAAAAACAATATCTGCTACATCTAAAACAGAATTAGGATTGTCTTTGATGCCATAAGGCTGAACAGGAAATCCTTCATCTGTAATTTTTAAGATTCGGGGACCGGTATACGCAATATGCATCCATACGGAAGCAGAACCGGGACCACCATTAAAGCTTATAAGCAATGGTCTGGTTTGGTTATCTTTAATATCGGTTCTGGAATAATAGGTGTAATTTAAAGTTGCTACGGGATTACCCATGTCGTCCCAAACCGGCTGAAAACCTAATTCTGCCTGATACGGGATTGTTTTGCCTTTTATTGCAACGCTATGATTAGAAATAATTGTCGTGTCAACCGGAACGCTAACTTTTTGAGCTGTAAGCGTGGTGAAAAAACCAAAAGCTAACAGGCTTTTAAAAAATGTAATTTTTAGATTCATTTAGTGAAAAGTTTAATTCTGAAAACTTAAAATTAATCAAACCTTAGCTTAATACGTTGAAATAGGTGGTCGAGATTTGATAATAAAAACTTCTAAAAAATCAAGAATTGATTTTAATAGGTGCTTGTTTTTAGAAGTTTTTCTAAATCTTCAGAACTCAATGTTTTTCCACTTTTAATTACCATAAAAATATCTTGAGTGTTTTGAATATTTTCAAGCGGATTGGAATTGAGCAAAACTAAGTCTGCAGCTGCGCCACTTTTGATTTCCGGAAGTTGCTTTTGTAAAAAATTTGACCCATTAGAAGCAGAAGTCTGTAAAGCTTGTAGCGGAGTTAAACCAGCAGCTACTAAAGCTTTTAATTCTTTGTGAAGTGAAATTCCGGGATAGGTATAGGAGTTGAATGCACCACTGTCTGAACCAGCTAAAAGTTTCACATTATTTGCAGCAAGTTCTCCAGCCAGTTTTACAAATACCGAATCCAGATTTTTACGCATAATTACAAATTCCGGGGAAGCATTTTTAGCACTATTTATACGATCAGCATAGGTTTTTTGAATTCCGGGCCCTATGTATTTTAAGTATTCGTCAGTGGTGTGGTCGGTTTCATCAAGATGGCTTAAGGTGTGCCCTATGTGTAAAGTAGGCACTACATAAACATCATTTTCTTTAAGCTTAGAAAAAGTTTCTTGAGCTACCGAATCTGAATACGTTTTCATCACGCGGTCTAAGGAATTCCAGAACCCTGTTTCGTTATTTCTAACAGCTTCGGTGATTGTGATTTCTTCTATAGAACATCCTTTTAAAACATAATATAAATGCTCAATAGCATCAATGCCTGTGTTTGTAGTTTCTTCAACCGTAACGGTATACGGCATATGACCGCTGGTAATCATTCCACGTTTTTCTGCTTCAGCGATAACTTTTAAATAATTCTCGCCATTAATTTTGCTGTCATAGATCTTTACAAAATCTACATTCAATTGCTCTAAAGAGTCTAAAGCAGTATTGATTTCTTCATTATTAGAAACCTCAAGTGAACCAGCCCAAGTCGCCCCGGGACCGTCTATCTTAGGCCCTGAAGTATAAATTGTAGGCCCCACCAGGTTACCGTCAGCGATTTGTTTTTGCCATTCTTTTATAGCGGTTGTCAAATCACCGTCGGCATCGCGTACTGTTGTAATACCGTTTGCAATAAAGAGGTTGAGTAATTTTTTATTTTCTTCTGTAAGCTCTTTTCCACCTCTAAAATGAACGTGGTTATCCCAAAGCCCCGTCATTAGATATTTGCCGCTTCCATCGATTTGCTGTGCTGCAGAACTGGTTAAAAGGTCTTTGCTTTTTATAATGGAATGAATGGTATCTCCTGCGATGAATACCGATTGATCTTTAAGGATTTCACCGGTTTCTAAATCTATGATATTCACATTGTGAATCGCTGCACTAAATTGCGGCGGTGGGTTTCCGCAGGAATTGAAAAGTAAAGCTGAAAGAATAAGCGTGAAAATCAGTCGCATTTGAGGGATTTTTAAATTTCTAGAAAATTACTGCAATCTATTCAATTAGGAAATCTATAAAAGCAAAAGAGCCCCATAACAGGAGCTCTTATACTTTATATTTAAGAGGATAATTTTATTGGCATCGCCAGAGGGTTTACTATTCAGAAGCTTGTCTCGAAATAGGAAATTTGTTTCTAACGAATTCCTCGTAAGCTTACCCTTGGGTAATTTACTTACCCCATTCGGTATGAAAAACACCTTCACGATCTATACGCTCGTAGGTATGAGAACCAAAGTTGTCACGCTGTGCCTGAATCAAGTTGAGCGGTAAATGACTTGAAGTATATGCTTCAAAATAATTTAATGCACTAGAAAGTCCGGGAACCGGAATACCGCTTTGAGCTGCATAAGCTACAGTTTCGCGAACAGAAGCTAACGTACCCTGAACTTTATCAACAAATGAAGGCGCTAACAGCAAGTTAGGTAGTTCTTTATCTGCGGTGTAGGCGTCAGAAATATCTTCTAATAAACCTGCACGTATGATACAACCTGCTCTCCATATTTTTGCAATTACAGACATATCTAAATCATATTCATACTCTTTAGAAGCATCAGCAAGCTGGTGTAAACCTTGTGCATAAGCTACGATAAACGCAAAATATAAAGACTCTTCTGCAAGCGCAATGATCTTATCTTTATCAATAGGTTGTGGTTCCGGGCGACTGTACAATTTATCAGCAACGATACGCTCGTCTTTTAATGCAGAAATCTCACGCATACTAACCGCAACGTCTATTGTTGGGACTGGTATACCTAAATCCATTGCATTTTGAGAAGTCCATTTACCAGTACCTTTTTGCTTGGCTTTGTCTAATATTTTGTCAACCAATCTACCATCACCCAAGTCATCTTCTTGTTTAAAGATTTCCGCAGTAATTTCAACTAAAAAGGATTGCAAACGGCCTTTATTCCACAAGTCATAAACCTGATGCAGTTCGTCGTTATCTAAACCTACAGACTTTCTCAATAAGTCATAGATCTCTGATGTTAATTGCATCAAACCGTATTCAATACCATTATGAACCATCTTCACGTAGTTTCCTGCAGATTTAGGGCCTAAATGCGCTACACAAGGCTCACCGTTAAATTTAGCCGAAACAGCTTCAAAAATAGGTTTAATATGCGTGTAAGCTTCTGCATTACCGCCGGGCATAATACTAGGTCCTTTACGAGCACCTTCTGCACCGCCACTAACACCAGCACCAAAGAAATTAATACCTTTTTCTTTTAAATAAGCTTCACGACGGTCTGTGTCTGTGAAGAATGAGTTACCCCCATCTATTATAATATCACCTTTATCAAGATGTGGTAATAAAGTTTCTATTACTTGATCTACAATTTTACCTGCAGGAACAAGCAGCATAATTTTTCGGGGAGCAGCCAGGGCATCTACAAAAGTTTCTATTTCGGTAGAAGCATCTACTTTTTCTAAATTTCCACCTTCTTTCTTTAAAGCATCAACTTTTTCCTGATCTAGGTCATAGCCAAAAGCTTTAAAATCGTTGTCTGCGACGTTTAATATAAAGTTGCGTCCCATAACACCGAGACCTACCAGGCCAAAATCATAATTTTTATGCTCCATAATAATGAGTTATTGTTCTTTTTAATTTGACACCATAATGTTTTTATAAAGCCTCCCGTGTGCCGTAAAGATGCCTTATTTTTGTATTGGTTAAAGCCAAAATTAAATGATAACATTGACTTTTTACTGCTTTATTCTATAAACTCATGTTATAATTGCAAATAACCAACTAACACACCATAAAACTGAAAATCATTATTTTTTTATGAATAATACATCTAACCAGCTATTGGTAATTTTTGGAGCGTCTGGAGATTTAACGGCTCGTAAACTTATCCCTGCTCTATACAATTTATATGAAGGCGGACATTTCCCTGAAAATTTTGCGGTTTTGGGAGCGAGTAGAAGTGACCTCACTGATGAAGAATTTAGAAAACGCGTAGTTTATGAGAGTCCGTTTTTAAAAGAACAAGTAAAAAAGAAAGATAAAGACTTCATCAAGAAGTTTGCAGATATAATGTTTTATTCAGATTTAGGAAGTGATTATGATTCTGAATATAGCAACTTGAATAAGCGTATTGAAGCGCTTAACAAAGAACATAAACTAGACGAGAACTATACCTTTTATCTTTCTACGCCACCTAGTTTGTATGAGCCTATTGCAAAAAATCTTTCAGATCAAGGGCTAACTAAAGGTTCTGGTACTGACAAAGCTTTTAGACGTATCGTTGTTGAAAAACCATTTGGTTATAGTCTCGAGACAGCAAAAGAGTTGAACATAGGCTTACAGAAGTATTTTAAGGAAAAGCAGATCTACCGTATAGATCATTATTTAGGAAAAGAAACTGTACAGAACTTAATGGTTACCCGTTTCTCTAACTCTATTTTTGAGCCGCTTTGGAATCGTAACTACATTCACCACGTGCAAATCACTAATGCCGAAACGGTAGGAGTAGAGAAGCGTGGTGGTTATTATGATAAGTCTGGAGCTTTACGCGATATGTTTCAGAGTCACTTATTACAGATTGTTTCGCTTATCGTTATGGAGCCACCTATAAGTGCAGAGGCTGATGAGATACATAATGAAAAGGTAAAAGCGTTGAAGTCAATAAGAATGATGACTAGTAAAGACGACCTTTTCAATAATACAATGAAGGGGCAATATGTAGCTTCTAGTATAGACGGAAAACGCGTAAAAGGCTATCGTGAAGAAGAAGGTGTAGACCCTGAATCTAAAACCGAAACCTATGCGGCTGTTAAGTTTTTTGTAGACAACTGGCGTTGGAAAGATGTACCATTTTATGTACGTACTGCTAAGCGTATGCCTACTAAAGTAACCGAAGTGGTTATTCACTTTAAAACACCGCATCATCAGGTCTTTAAAGAGCAAGACGTTAATAATAAAGATAATAAGCTGGTTATACGTATTCAGCCAGATGAAGGTATCCTCATCAAATTTGGTGTAAAAGTACCCGGGCAAGGCTTTAAAGTAGAACGCGCAAATATGGACTTTTACTACAGCAGTCTTGCAGATAAAAATATTATGGATGCTTACGAGCGTTTATTACTTGATGCTATGCAGGGAGATACTACTCTATATGCGCGAGCAGATGAAGTGGAAGCGGCCTGGGCATTTGTTGATCCTATTTTAGATTATTGGGCTAATGATAAAGATGTTCCTACTTACGGTTATCCTGCCGGAACCTGGGGACCTAAAAATTCTGATGATCTTATAGAAGATAGTAACGGCTGGAGAAATCCGGGAGAGCTATTGACAGACGAAACCGGTTTCTGTATTATTTAAATTAATTTTTTAATTATAAAACTTCCATTGATGGATTTACATATAAAAGAAACAAAGCAGTTAGTAGCTGAAGCGTTTTCTGAATTTTTTAAAGAAAAGTGTTCAACCGGTGATGATGTACATATCGCATTATCTGGCGGAAGCACTCCTAAAATAGTTTTTGATCATTTAGCTGCAGAATATGGAGCTGAAATTGATTGGTCAAAAGTTTTCTTGTATTGGGGTGATGAGCGTTGCGTACCACCTTCAGATTCAGAGAGTAATTATAAAATGACGGTAGAGCACCTCATTTCTAAAATTGATATTCCAGAAGAAAATATCTTCAGAATTCTAGGTGAAGATGATCCTGAAGAAGAAGCAAAACGGTATTCTAACGTTCTTGATGAGCAATTGCCTAAAGCGAACGGAATTCCCTGTTTTGACTTGGTAATGCTGGGTATGGGAGATGATGGCCATACTGTTTCTATTTTTCCTTACAATATAGAATTATGGGAAATGCCCGAGAATTGCCGTGTAGCAAAACATCCTGACAGCGGTCAACAACGTGTAACATTTACCGGTAAGATTGTAAATAATGCAAAGACGATTGCATTTTTAGTAACCGGCGCCGGTAAAACTGAAAAAGTGACCAGTATCATAAAAGAGCAAGAAGGGTATAAACAATATCCTGCAAGTTTAGTCTCTCCTAAACAAGGTGAATTGCACTGGTTTTTAGATCAGGACGCAGCAGCAGGATTTTAAGAAATAATCTAGTATTAAGGACAATTCCCAGGCTCAACATGAATTAAAATAAAGTTGAGGTTGGGAATTTCTTCTTTAAGATGATCCTGTAAGCGGTGTGCTATCTCGTGACCTTCAGCAACTGTAATGCTTCCATCAACTATTGCGTGTAAATCCAGATGATAACTCATTCCGGCTTTTCTGATGAATGCCTTTTCGGTATCGATAACTCCGGGAACTTCTAAAGCCTTTTCACGCACTGCTTCAATGACATCATCATAGCGGTTTTCATCCATTATTTCGCCTAAAGCAGGTCTAAAAATAAGGTACGCGTTATATAGAATTATTCCGGAAGCAAAAAGCGCAGCCCAGTCATCAGCCGTTTCAAATCCTTTTCCAAAAATTATAGCAATAGAGATTCCTAAGAAAGCCATTATCGACGTAATGGCATCGCTGCGGTGATGCCAGGCATCAGCTTTAAGAGAAGAACTGTTTGTCTCTTTACTGCGTTTTAAAACAATTCTGAAAGATATTTCTTTCCAGATAATTATTGTGGCAAGCACTGCAAGCGTCCAGGGTTTTGGAGTTTCCTGAGGTGTAATTAGAAGAATATTCTGCACACTTTCATATGCTATAAAAGTTGCTGAAGTAACTAAAAAAGCTACCACCATAAACGTGATGAGCGGCTCTATTTTACCGTGCCCGTAAGGATGATTATCATCGGCAGGTCGCTCTGCATATTTGAGGCCGAAAAGCACTAATAAAGAAGCAAAAATATCTGCTGTAGATTCTATAGCATCAGCAATAAGCGCATACGAGTTTCCAAAAATACCAGCTAAGCCTTTAGCAATAGCCAGTATAGTATTACCTACAATACTAAAATAAGTGGCACTAATTGCAGATTTGGTTTTGCTCATCGCTTTATTGTAGATTTAAGGGAGCGCAAAGGTCACACATTTAAGCGGCCTAAAAGAAAAAATAAGCGTTAAGATTTGTGTTTATTGGCACAATGCAATACGTTGAATGCCTCCTAGGCTTACCTCAAGGTAGTTTACTTATCTCTAAGCAAATCTGACTTATCTGGTTCTTTTATAGATTTTTCGACTTTTTTACTATCCTCACGCTTTTGCATTTCAATACGAGTACGCGGTAAACTATGCGGATAATTTTCCTGAATAAAGATCACGAGTTTCTCTCTTACGTGTACCCGTAGATCCCAAGCAGTAGGAGAGTCTATCGCACTCATTAAAGCACGGGTTTCAACCATTTCATTATTAGTATCTGTCACCTGAAGCACGTTGACCTCACCATCCCATAAGTCAGTATTTTTTAGGATACGGGTAAGTTCTTCACGCAAGGCGTCAAAGGGAACATTATAATCAGTATAGATAAAAACAGTTCCCAAAATATCTGAGGAGTTACGCGTCCAGTTTTGAAAGGGTTGTTCTATAAAATAAGTAGTTGGTAAAACAAGGCGTCGTTTATCCCAGATTTTTACAACAACGTAGGTTAGATATATTTCTTCAATACGACCCCATTCTCCTTCTACAACCACCACATCATCTAAACGGATGGGTTGTGTAAATGCAATCTGTATCCCCGCCATTAAAGTACCTAATGCTTTCTGCGCAGCAAAACCAATTATAATCCCTGCAATACCAGCTGAGGTAAGCATGCTAACACCAATAGAGCGAATACTATCAAAACTCATCAGCGCTATACTTACTGCAAAAAGTATGATTAGAAACATCAAAACACGTTCTAATACTGTGAATTGTGTGTAAATCTTACGAGCGTGTACATTATCTGAAGCGCTCATGTCGTATTTGATTAAAATATTGCTCTTAAAAGCTTTTAGAATAACAATTAAAATCCAGGTTATACTCAATATGAAAAGTAAGGTACTGGTATGAGAAAGTACTTCTTCATTTATAAACTCAAGTATCTTATCATTTGTTTTAAGAATACGAGTCACTAAAGCCAGCATAAACAGCACCAATGGAATTCGTATTCTTCCGGCAAAATTTACCGGTAGGATATTTTTTGGACTCTTGCCTAATTTTCGAAAAAAGTAAAAGATCAGACCAAAAATAATTATTCCCGCAAGGAGCGTAATGAGTAAAAATTTTGATGTGTGAGAGTCTAAATAGTTAAGCATAATGCAGGTTTTCTATATTCATTTTTGAATTTAAGCGGTAACCTCTCTAAATTAAGTTAAGATTATTTAAAATTTTTAATACAAGTTAACTATAACGTTGGTTAGTTTTAGATGTAAAAAAAGCGCTGTATAAAAACAGCGCCTTTTAGCTTAAATAAAAATTTATTTACAATTAACCATTCGTATAACCCGGGTTTTGAGTTAACTCTGCTTCTTTATTCAACTGAATTTCTCTTAATGGGATAGGGAACAATTCGTGGAATTCTTGTAAACCTTCAATGCGCATTGTTTGTGGTAAGGGGATACTTTCATCTTGTACATTTAAGCGCGTTGCACGTTCTACAAGCATTTTAGTACGCATTAACGTCATTCTTCTATTTTCTTCTGCTAATAATTCACGTACGCGCTCATCAAGTATAAAATCAAGATCCATATCACCAGCACTTACTTGTGGAGCTTCGGCTCGAGTTCTAAGAATATTTATAGTTGTAGCTGCTCCTCCTGGATTATTTTGCATTACTTGTGCTTCTGCTTTAAGTAGATAGGTTTCACCAAGTCTCATTAGTATAAAATCTTTCCACATACCAAAACCAAATACGTCAGCAGGGTCAAAATGTCCCCATTTTAATGTATATGGTTGAATTCTTGCTAATGTGTCTATCCCTGTATAGGGTACTAGCTCCCCGTAGATATCAGAAAAATTGGGATCTGGGTTATTATATCTAAAACGTTTGTGAATGTTGTATTTAGAATTACGCATATCCGTATCATCATAGAGGTCATAAATAACCCAGTTATTCAACCGAATACGAGCAACACCACGTCCACCCAAAGAATCAGCCGGAATCATACCATTGATATTATGATATCCTGCCCCCCAAATTCTACGGTGTTGTGGATTACCACTTGAACCACCACGAACGTCTGCCGGGTTTTCATTTTCAAGAACCCAGATAGCTTCTGTATTTCCTTGTGAACGTCTTTGATTTCCTTTGAAGAACATATCAGAAAAAGGATCTCCCGGTTCACTAGACTTTACACCATATCGCTCGTCAACAAGTTGAAATGCCTGACTGTTTATAATAATGTTAGCTTGATCTTCTGCTAAGTCTGGTTGCCCGCTTCTAAGATAGAAAGTCGCAAAAAGTTGGTGTGCAGCATACTTATTTACACGAGATTCAAATTCTGGAGCAGAAGTAGGTTCGCCTAAGTTTGCTGTTGCAAAAGTTAAATCTTCTTCAATTTGTGCATTGATTTCTTCTAATGAATTACGCGTATAATCAAAGCGTGCTTCGGTAACCGGCTCTGTAATGAGTGGAACCCCACCAAATAGTGTTGCTAGATTATTATACGCATAGGCTCTAAAGAATCGCGCTTCAGCATTGATCGCATCTTTTTCTTCCTGAGCTATTTCTTCTGAAGTATTGTTTTCAACACTAGAAATTATACTATTTGTATTTTCTACCATATTATACCAAAGCTGCCAGCTTTGATAAGCAGCATTATCATCTGTTGTAAGCTGATTGTATTTATAGTAAGGAACTTCTATTCCCTGAGGTTCTGTAGGCCACGTAATGTCTGTACCGGCTTGCCAAACGCATAACCAACCCTGATCCCCACTCCGGGTCTCAAAAGTGCTTAACATTTGATACAATCCTATCAGTTGAGCCTTATAACCCAATTCATCATTTAACGTTTCTGGTGTAAAATCAGAACGTATTTCTTCTTCAAGAAAATCGTCACCACAAGAGCTAAGCACAAGGTTTAACCCAAGTAGCACAATTATTAGTTTAGATATATTTTTCATAAAGTTTATCTTTTTGTGTTTTTCCAATTTTTTACAACGATACATTAACCCCCACTGAGTAAGTACGTACTACAGGGTAGTTGTTTGTCCAACCATCAGAACCTCTGTATTGCTGATCACTTTCAGGATCCCAACCTATCCAGTCTGTCCAGGTATATAAGTTTCTACCGGCTACATAAAACACAAGATTAGAAAGACCAAATTGCTCAATCTTTTCTGAAGGGAATCTATAACTTATACGAGCATCCTTGAGCCTCACGTAACTTGCATCTCTAGGATAGCCATAACCTAATGTATTGCGATAGGTAAGTGATGGAAATTCGTTGCTTTGGTTTTCTGGAGTCCAATACCCAACATCTTGTGGAGTGTTCCTTCTAGATAACTCATCACCATAGTTGATATCTGGGTTTCCTTTAAGAACTCCCTGTACGGTTTGAATAAAGAAAGACAAATCAAAATTCTTGTAAGAGATGGTATTCGTAATACCACCAGTCCATTTAGGTAGTGAACTTCCTAAGTATTTACGATCGTTTTCCGGTTCAATTACACCATCACCGTTTACATCTTCAAACTTCAAATCACCGGGATTAGCATTAAAACTACCGGTATCCTCACCTTCTTGCCAAACGCCTACCATATTATAATCGTAAATAGCACCAAGTGACTTGCCAATAAACCACCTACTTGGGATATCGTCTTCACCATCACCATAAAGGTCTAAAATCTCATTTTTAAACGTAGAGAAATTCACATTGGTTTCCCATCTGAAATCTCCTGTATCAATATTAGTAGAGCTGATGCTAAATTCAAAACCTCTGTTTTCTACGGCACCAATATTTTCTATAATACTTGTAGTACCTGTTAGCGCAGGGATACTTCTATTTACAAGTAAGTCTTCAGTTTTAGACTTATAAGCCTCTACAGTACCATTAATTCTATTGTTGAAAAATCCAAAGTCTAAACCAATATTACTGGATAGCGTTGTCTCCCACTTAAGGTTTGGATTTCCCAGACCATCAATAAATGTACCTGTATACGACTGCCCTCCAAAAGGATATAGCAATGTTCCTACACGAGTTTGTGTCTGGTTGATGCCAACTCCACGGTTACCGGTCTCACCAATAGAAAAACGTAATTTAAGATTACTTACAGCATCTGCATTTTCCATAAAGGCTTCTTTGTGAATATTCCATCCTAAAGCGGCAGAAGGAAAGACACCATATTTACTGGTATTTGCACCAAAAGCAGAGTACCCATCACGTCTTACGGTAAACGTAAACAAGTATTTGCTGTCGTAATTATAGTTCAAACGCCCCATTTGAGAAAGTAGGGTAGAACGTCTGCTATAAGTACCACCGGTGATATTCTCTGCAGCTCCAATATTGTTATAAGATAGTTGATCGTTTACAAAACCAACACCCGTTAAAGATTCCTGAAAGAATTCAGTTGCTTGAGAACTGTATAAAGCAGTCAGGTCTAAATTGTGTTTTCCAAAGCTTTTAGAATACTTCAGGATATTTTCAATAATCCATACTTTTTCTTCATCACCTCCCACATTAGCTGTACCGCGGTTGTCATTAGCAGCACGACCAGTGTAATTTCTGTACATATACGGATTGAATGTATATGAAGCATTAATACGATAAGATAAACCTTCAGCAAATCCCGGTGTGATTTCTGCAAAAGCATTTCCAGAAAGTGTACGCTCTCTTTCAACACGATCAGTTTGCAATCCTAATAGTGGGTTTTCATAAAGAAGTTCAGGAAGCATAGGATTTATAATGACTTCACCATTTTCATCATAGGGTACTGAGTATGGACTCATAGCTGTTGCTAACAAAAGGTTAGCTCTACCACCGTCAAAATTATTATTAGCAAAGAAGGCGTTTAATCCCACTTTTAAATAATCGGTAAGTTGCACGTCGATATTAGAACGTAACGTTAATTTCTGGTAATCATAACCTTCAATAACCCCTTTTTGATCTAGGTAACTGCCAGATAGGAAGTATTTTGTACTCTCGTTACCCCCTCGTATACTCAGGTTGTGTTCTTGAATAATCCCTGTTCGGGTTACTTCATCAAACCAATCAGTTGATCTTCCTGCATCGTAGTTAGCAATCTCACTTTGGTTAGCTAAAATGCGATCTTGCTCAGCTCCCGGATTATTTTGGCTGAAAAAATCAGCATATTTTTGAACGTATGCATCTGGCCCAAGTGGTTTAAGAA
This sequence comes from Leeuwenhoekiella polynyae, assembly GCF_004104075.1. Taxonomy (GTDB): domain Bacteria; phylum Bacteroidota; class Bacteroidia; order Flavobacteriales; family Flavobacteriaceae; genus Leeuwenhoekiella; species Leeuwenhoekiella polynyae. Next base: position 29,714 of record NZ_QOVK01000004.1, read on the forward strand.
TATTTGCAAATTCTTCAAAGGCACCATACGTACTATAATTGATAACAGGTTCACCTGTTACACCTCGTTTAGTTTGAATAAGAATAACCCCATTGGAACCACGAGTACCATAAATAGCAACTGCAGATGCATCTTTAAGAATTTGAATAGATTGAATATCTCTAGTATTAATATCATTTAGAGTACCTGTAAAAGGAATTCCGTCAAGAACTATAAACGGACTAGTACTACCCGTGATAGAATTTACACCACGTACCTGAATAGATCCAGAAGAACCGGGAACAGATGATCCCTGACTAATATTAAGACCAGCAGTCGTACCTTGAATAGCTTGAGTAAGGTTAGTAACCGGTAAGTTTTCTAAGCGATCTTCATCAACTGAAGATACCGATCCGGTTACATCAGATTTTTTCTGACTACCGTATCCCACGACAACGATTTCGTCTAAAACCCCCATATCTTCTTGAAGAGAAGTGTTGAGTGTAGTTTGACCATTTACCGGTAACTCAATCGTTTTCATTCCTACATAAGAAAAAACAAGTACTGCATCTGAACCAACTTCAAGTTCGTAGTTTCCATCAAAGTCTGTAGTCGTACCATTAGAAGTTCCTTTTTCTATTACAGTAACTCCAGGTAGGGGCATATTATCTGCGGCTGTTGTAACCGTTCCGCTAATTGTTTGCTGTATTCCTGTTTTCACTTTTGCAATTCCATCATAAGGAAATGCAATAAGCGTTAACAAAAAGCTGCAAATCAAAATAGACTTAAAGCGTAAAGTTTTTTGTCTCATAAAATAAATAATAGTTTATTACTGAATATTTGATAAATGTCAATATGACATTTATCAAATATTCAGTAATAATTTATATAGACATGGTGGGTAAATTGATTTTTAAGAGGGGGTAAATCAGTCAATATTAATTAATTCGCTTAATATTAAATCTTTAAGTGCTTACTTGCATATCGAATATTTGTCAATATGTTTGTTGAATTGATACTTATTTAACTCAAAATCTTGTTTAGATCATTGGTTAAGTTTTTTTTACAAGTATAATTGGGTTAAATTGAATCGGTATTTATTAAAAATAAATGTAAATAGAACATTTATTTTTATTTTATTTGTAGATATAATATTCACAATTCTGAACTAGTATCTTTTAGTTTGAATATTAAGAATATTCCTTTAATGAATTATTTATAAAGCATCATTCAAATGTTAAAATCTAAATTGGTTTTTGTTTTCGCTGTAGTATTTTCAACTTTTTTTTCTTCCTGTGTTACGACAGAAAAAGAAGATGACTTCTCTGCATATCTTTTTGTGTATTTCACAGGTAATGGTCCTGGGGAAGAAGCTGTTCATTATGCCCTTAGTAAAAATGGATATGACTATTATGCACTAAATAATGATAAGCCTATTGTATCTACAGATAGTATAAGTACCACAGGTGGCGTGAGAGATCCTCATATTTTAAGAGGAGAAGATGGTAATTTTTATATGGTGCTTACTGACCTAAAGACAAACGAAGGATGGAATAATACCGGAATTATTTTAGCAAAATCATCTGACTTGATAAATTGGGAAACCAGCAGAATAGATCTTGCCAAAAAGTTTTCTGAATTTAGTGATATTACTCGGGCTTGGGCTCCTCAAACTATATATGATGCAGAGGCTGGTAAGTATATGATCTATTTCTCAATGTTGCAGCCCGGTGGTTATGATAAAGTATATTATACGTATGCAAATGAAGATTTTACAGGTTTAGAAACTGTTCCTGAACACTTATTTTACAGTCCGGATGAGAAGTCTTGTATTGACGCAGATATCATCAAAAAGGGAAATAAATTTTATATGTTCTATAAAACCGAAGGCACAGCTACTAAGGGGATTCGGGTTGCGGTTTCTGATAGTTTGACGTCTGGTTATGTACCTGAAGAAGGGTACAAAGACCAAACAGATAGAGCGGTTGAAGGTTCGTCTGTGTTTAAAATGATCGACAGCGATACGTATATTTTACTATATGATATGTATATCGACGGTAAATATCAATTTGCAGAAAGTACAGACTTATTAAACTTTAAAGCTTTAGGTGCTGATAAGATCTCGATGAATTTTCACCCGCGTCATGGAACGATAATTCCTGTTACAGAAGCAGAAGCTACTTCGTTGTTAAAGGAATTTCCTTCTGTAGATTTGCCGTTGATTGTTGGAGCTAATGGAGCTGCCATTCGTAAACAAAATATAGTAGTAAACCCAGAAGAAGCATCGGTTTATTTACCGGTTTATACAGATAGTAGTTTGACAGATTTAGCTCCGGAGTTAGTTGCTTTTCCTGGGGTTTCAATTGTAGAAAATGGAGCTAAAGACTTTTCAACAGGCGCTAATTCTTACACGCTTAGCTTACCAGACGGATCTCAGAAAATATATAGTGTAGCAGCAGCCGTTGCTAATAATCCGGTTTTAGATGGTTTCTATGCAGACCCTGAGATTATTTATTCTTATAAAGATGAAAAATTCTATTTATACCCTACGAGTGATGGTTTTGATGGCTGGAGTGGAACCTATTTTAAAACTTTTTCTTCTAAAGATTTAGTTCACTGGAAAGATGAAGGTGTTATTGTAGATCTTCTTAAAGATGTCTCTTGGGCTAATAGAAATGCCTGGGCACCATGTATTGCAGAAAAGGAAATAGATGGAGCATATAAATACTTCTATTACTTTTCTGCAGCACAAAATATAGGTTTAGCAACCGCAGATAATCCTGCCGGCCCTTTTATAGACATGGGTAAAGCTTTCGTAGGGGAGAAGCCTGATGCAGTAAAGCGTAGAGGAGGTCAGATTATAGACCCTGATGTTTTTATTGATCCGCAGAGCGGAAAGGGATATTTTTATTGGGGTAATGGTTATATGGCAGGCGCAGAGCTTGATGAAAATATGATGTCTTATAAAGAGGAAACTTTAAAGGAGCTTACACCAGATGGAACGTATAGAGAAGGGACTGAAGTGTTTTTTAGAAAGGGAAAATATTACTTTTTATGGTCTGAAGATGACACAAGAAGTCCTAATTATCGCGTACGTTATGCTACCGCTGAAACACCATTAGGTCCCCTAACTATTCCAGAAGAGAATATGGTGATTCAAAAAGATGAAGAGGCAGAAATCTACGGTACGGGTCATAATTCGGTAATTAATGTGCCGGGTACAGACGATTGGTATATCGTTTACCACCGTTTTACACGTCCTAAAGGAATTAGTATGGGAGGTCCTGCAGGTTTTCATAGAGAAGTATGTATAGATAAACTTACGTTTGCAGAAGACGGTAGTATATTAGAAGTAACTCCTACAGTAGCTGGTATAGCACCAATTACGATTTCTGAATAATATTTAACGACAGTATCTAAGATTTTGTGGAAACAGAATTTCAGCGGGTTTGGCTTTTTATAGCTGAACCCTTTTTTTTAAATATAGATAAGAATTGGTTAAATATTAGCCCCAGTTATGAATTGAGGTCGTCCACTTTTAGTGATCTGCACTAATTCTCCTAAATTCCTTTCAAGGCTTTATGAGTTTTTAACGGAATTCTGTCGCTATTCTGACCAAAAGGATGCCTGCTATACAATATTCTTGAAAGTGAACGGAGCGTCCGTATTCTGAAATATACTTATGGAATAGAATCCCTATGGGTATTGAAAATTCGTTTTTAAGTATGCCGTTAAAATAAATCCCCGTATTGGCCTATCAGGAGGTTGTCGTTAAATTTGACGGGAGCGTAACGTAGCTGGCGGCCGAGTTAAGCGCATGCAGTATAACGAACAAAAAAATTAGAGAACCTCTTGTAAGCTTTGATTTTTTGGTTCGTTTTTTCATCGATGGAAATCAAAGATTCACGAAGTCTCGTGAAATAGATAACTCCTTAGTAAAAAATAGAACAGAAATACTAATTGAAGTTGTATTATCGTTTTCTTAAGCTCACTTTTTGCTATTGATTATAAAGCTCGTGAATCTCCTAACGTCGATTTGCTCGTGACCTCTACGAGGTATGGAATTTATTGCTTCTTTGAACAGTGCATTTGGTTCCCTGCGGTCGTCGGATGCAGAAAAAAAGAGCGTTTTTTTAGGTATTTTAAAACCGCCATAACCTCCCTAAACTTTCTCCAAGGCTTCGAAAATTCTTAACAGAAACTTCTGGCTATACTGAAGAAAAGGAATACTAAAGAATGAAATTAACACTACGATTGAAGTTAGATTCAGAATGAAGAGTATTCTGTTTCTATGCTGTGTTGCAGTAAAAGCCCATTTTATCTGAATGTTTTAAGGGTCTGCTTTTTAGACCTGTAGTAAAACAAGCAAATACCGCAGCGTTGGATGTGGGGCTTGCATCCGACGAGTGTAACGAGAGGAATGCACAGGCGCAGCGGTTTGCCATCCGCCTGATAAGGGGTTTGTGTCGTTTTCAAGGGTGTAAAAATAAGCCTAGCTTTTTTTGTTTAGCTTACTTGATTGCATGGTTTTAGTGTTTGTGAACCTCTTAAAGTCGGTTTCTTTTTTGCATTGCCTAAAAAAGAAAGAGACGCTTTAGTTTCAAGGCTACCTGAAGTTATCGGTCATTCCTGTGGATTTTGCATACAATAAATGAAAAACGGTAGGGATAAGTCTCCTATCCCAGTCACTCATATTTAGTAGGAATCGTCTTAAGATGCGTATAGTTAATCCTAAAGTAAGTCCATAGTAACTCCATATTCACCCACAAAAAGTGTGGTAAAGTGTGGTTGCAGTGTGGTTGGAGTGTGGGGTCAGTGTGGACTCATTATGCTTTTCTCGGGAGGTATCCTAGAGAATTCCATATACGAAAGCAGCTTGATTATGGAATAAGCTATTCCATGCAAGGAGATTTTAAATCGATGAGAATTTCAGGTCAAAATCAGAGTAACACAAAATTAAATGCTATGTTACCCGATCTGGAAAAAGTTAGAAGCATTCATCCCGGGGCAGTTTTAAAACGTGCTCTAAAAAAGAAAGGTATGACCGCAAGCGATTTTAAACGGACGAAGATCTGTAAATCCTACACGTTCCATCAAGTTGGCTCAAGTATTTGATGCACGTGCAGATTACTTTATGCTGCTACAGGCCTGTTATGATGCGCAGCAGGCTGTAGAAACAAAGTCCTAAGCGAACGCCCAATTTAAAGTATTTTAGAAAAACGCTTTTTGGGATACCCAATTGGATAAAATCGATTGGAATACCCCATAAGCGAGCCGTTATAAAACGGGTGCTCGAACGAGGTAATCAGGAAGAAATAGAGGAGCTCATTGATTTTTACGAAAATCAGACTCTTTCAAAGGTCGTTCAATCCATCAAGAAGAGTTATCTGCCTCCTTTTGAGGAGAATGTTAAGCCTTATAGCTTTGCTGAATACCGATGAGGCTTTACCTAAATAGTGCTTCTGATTTGCTTTGGAAGTTCACTTAAAGGCTTGATGAAGATTCCGGAATTGGATTCGTTTTAGATTGGTCGGGGTACTTCATAAGCCTTCAGTTAGGCCACCGGGAATCTGTGGATATTGATTTGTTTACAGACGCTATTGTTTATTTCAATTGAAAAATATATCATTTTAAATTAATTAACAACAGTATCCCTATTCCGTGAATTACCCTCGGGGAACAGGGTTTAACTCGGTTTAAAAGCAGAGGGCGGTTTACCATACTTTTCTTTAAAAATCTTCCGGAAGTATTTTGCGTCACCAAAACCAACTTCATAGGCAGCTTGCGAGATGGTGAATTTTTCCTTTTTTATTAAATAAGCTGCGTGCTCAATTTTTATATTTCTTATGTATTCATTGATGTTTTGACCTGTTATTGCTTTGATTTTTCGGTAAAGGGAAGATCTACTCATACCTATTTTTTCTGAAACAACTTCTACGGTCTTAATACCTTGCTGCATATTATCAAAAACTATTTTGTGGAATTCAGATAAAAATTCTTTTTCTAGATCTAATAGCCTTTTTTGATCATTATCCTCTTCAGATAAATTAGATTCTGCAAATCGTTGTAGAAGCTTTACCCGGTTTTCAATAAGATTAGTAACTCTTGCTTTAAGCACCTGTACATTAAAGGGTTTAAGCATATAATCGTCAGCGCCTTCAGTATAGCCGGTTTCAATCATCTCAAAGTTACTTTTAGCAGATAATAAAATTATGGGAATGTGTGAAGTTTCCTTTTTATTTTTTATAAAATTACAAAGGTCAATTCCGCTTTTGACGGGCATCATAATGTCGCTTATAATCAGATCTGGTATATAGTTTATAGCTTTTTCAATACCTTCTTCGCCGTCTTCTGCATGAATGAGGTCATATTCCTGAGCTAACGTACTATCCAGAAATTCTAGAATATCTGGGTTATCATCAATGAGTAGGATAAGCTTTCTTTTATTTTCTGGAGAAGCAAGAATGTTTTTAACCTCTCTTTTTTCAACGTTTAAATTATTAGTATTGATCTGGTGTTCAATTAATTTTTTATCATCTAGTGGGTAATTGTTATCGGTGAGATACTCATCAAGTAAGCTTTCATCTTTAGGAATATATAAAGTAAAGACGCTTCCTTTTCCTTCTTTGCTAGTGACTTCTAGCGTTCCTTTATGTAGCTCAGCAAAACGCTTAGAAAGGGCAAGACCAATGCCGCTTCCATCTTTTTTAAGAGAGGTATTAGACTGATAATACCATTCAAATATATTATTTAGATCTTGGGCCTTAATGCCGCTGCCATTATCGCTAACCTTTAAGATTAACTGTTGTTCATCTTGCGTAAGTTCAACGTATATTTTTTCACCTTTTGGGCTGTATTTAATAGCATTTGAAACAAGGTTATTGATAATTACTTGAATTTTTTCTAAATCACAATAAACACGAAGAGGTGTCTGAGGCATTGTGATAACTAACTCAATACTTTTTTTCTTTAGCAGCGGATCATAACTAGCAAGCCAGTTGGCCAAATTCTTAGTTAAGTTGTATTGATTAATGTTCAATTTGCTTAAACCCTTTTCACTTTTTCTAAACTCAAGCAGTTTGTTTATAAACTGTAACAGGTTGTCTGCATTGCGTTTTATGAGTTTTAAGCTTTTACGATGTTGTTTGTGTACGGTCTCCTCTAGCAGGGTTTCTAAAGGAGCCAATATTAAAGTTAATGGAGTTTTTAATTCATGAGAAAAGCCGGTGTAAAATCGAATACGCTCTTCATTTAATTCGTTTTCAAGTTGTCTCTGTTTTTGCTCAAAAACTAAAGAATTTTGAAGCTTAATACGCTCTGCATAATAATTGAGACTTATCCAAAAGAGGAATATAAATACAACTATATAAAGAATGAATGCTGGTATTGTTTTCCAAATGGGCGGGAGTATAGTAATTTTTAAATCTTTAAAAATTGCAGGATTACCTTGGTTTTGAGCTTTGATTTTTAAGGTATAATCACCTGGTGTAAGATTGCTGAAATTAATTCGGGTTGAATTTTTTAAATCAATCCAGTGATTATCATAGCCTTCTAAGGAGTAAGAGTAATTTGTATTAGATGCAAATGGATAATTTAAGTTTGTGAAATCTAAAGAGAAATTAGTCTGGTCATGGTTTAACTGAATTTTTTCTGTGAATAAAATAGATTCAGTCAAAAGACTTTTTGGTTCTTCTGGTTTTATAGGAACATCATTATCAAAAAGTTTAAAGTTCTTTATAATAATATTATTTTTAGGAGCACTAACTTTTAATTGTTCGGGTTTAAAAACATTTAAGCCTTTGTTACCACCAAAGTATATATGACCAGATTTACTTTTAAATGTAGCCCCTATGTTGTATTCACTCTTTTGAATGTTATTGAAAGAATTTAAACTTTCTACCTCTCCTTTTTTGTAATTGTATTTAGTGATGCCTTTATATGTGCCTAAGAATATAGTTTCGTAATCATGAACTACGATACTGTTTACAGTATTGTTGCTTAATCCGTTAGCTTCGGTATAATTTAAAGCAGTTTCATCATCATCATTAAAATGAATAACCCCTCCATATTTTAAACCTGCAACAATACTATCGTCGTTAAGAACTTTGATGCAAAAAACTACATTATTAGTTAAGCCTTCTAGGTTTCCATTATAAAATGATTTTACGTCTCCTGTTTTAGGATTAAACCTTATGATTCCATTTCCATACGTAGCCATCCATAATACGCCGTGACTATCTTCATCAATGGCTCTAATATCCATACGACTTGAAATCTTATCTAGGTCACTGCTGTAATTAAATGTATTCGTGTTATCGTCGTATTTAAACAAACCGCCTCTATTTGTACCTACCCATACATTTCCATTTTTGGCTTGAAATAAGCATCTCACGTCGCTACCGTCTTTATTCTCACCTTTGAGGTAATATTGCCAGTTTTTTGTTTTTGTGTTATATCTATTAAGTCCGCCTTGGTAGGTGCCTATCCAGATATTTGCATTAGAATCTTCAAAAATTGTATTGATATGGTCTGTTGTTAAGCCATTTTTTTTACTCATAACACCATGATTAAAAAGACCGGTTTCTGGGGAATATGTATCAATACCTCCGCCATCTGTTGCTAAGTAGACCTTTCCGTTTTGCGATTCAAACATTCCGTTAATACGGTTATGTACTAACTTTTGACCACCCATCAGGTTGTTTTTTATCAACTTTATAGGCTCTCCAGAAGGATCAACAAAGTTGACTCCTGCGTTAGTACCTATCCACATAAAACCATTTCTATCTTTCTTTAAAGCATTAATAGAGGCATTGTAAACACTTGTTCCGTTTTCTTTTGGGGTGTATTTTATAACATTAAATTTTTTTTTGTCTTTTGTTATAGCATCTATATCAAATACATTAAGCCCCCCTTTATAGGTGCCTACCCACAATTTTCCCAAATTGTCTTCTTCTATAGCTAAAATTTGATCATTGCTTAGTCTTTGAGAATTTTTACCTTCTGTTATATTTATTTGCTCACCAGAATTTAAGAGGCCTATTAAACCTTGACTTGTACCAATCCATAAATTATTATGGCTATCAACAAAAAGAGTGTTGATTTGAGCGACAGTTTCATTATTTATCTTTAGTGGTATATGTGTGATTTTATGGGATTTTAAATCAAATTTATCTAGCCCATTATCAAAAGATCCTACCCACAAAGTCTCTTTTTGTTTGGTCATGCAAGAGACTTTTACAGAAGCTAATCCATTAGTGTTTTGATCTCCTTGACCATAATAAAGTTTTTCCTCGAAGCCTTCATATATAAGTAACCCCTGGTTATATGCTCCTACAGCGTAAGTACCATCACCAAGATCTTCATAAGAATTGATGCTTTGTCTTAGGTATGGATTGTAATTGTTGAGTAAATCAAATTTTTCAATTCTTTGGTTATAAATATTAAGACCACCATCTGTTGCTAAAATGATTTCTCCAGCCTCGTTAAGTGATACATCTTGGATGTAATTATTACTCAGCATGGAGTTCTCTCTTCTGTAGATTTTAAAATCTGCTCCATCATATCTGTTAAGTCCGTCAGAAGTTCCTATCCAAATGAAACCTAAAGAATCTTGCTCGATAGTTTTTACAATATTGTTAGAAAGTCCTTGCTGTGTATCGAGGCTATAAAATGTAAGTCTGTTACTAAGTGGAAAAGCTTCTTGATCATCGTTTTTTTGAGCAAAAAGAAAAGTGTTGACTAAGCCTGTGATTAACAAAAAAAAGTATTTTAAATTCATGTTAATGTCAAGTATTTAATTTTTTGAAAAATTAAGAAATAATTAGGGATTTAAATTTCGTGATGACTATTATTTAATAAATTAAGCTATTTGTGAGCAATTTGACCGCATACCCCCCTAAATTTTATTGATATAGCCCTTCTTAATAACTCTTAAATGTTAGAAAATTGTGAAGGTTGTTTTAAGTATTTGTAGTGAACAGCTATAAATTAAAAATAACACAGAATATCAAAATTGATAATTAAGGCTATAAAACCAAGTTGATGAGATTTTTACTTATTCTTAGTTTAATAATTACACAAAGTTGCACAGGGCAAAATCTAAATAATTCTTCATTTACTCCTGGAGATATTTGGAAAGATGCAGATGGCAATCATATAAATGCTCACGGAGGTGGTTTTTATTACGAAGATGGGACTTACTTCTGGTATGGGGAACATAAAAATCAAAACAGTTTAGCACAGGTTGGTGTACGTGTTTATAGCTCTGATGATTTATATAACTGGAAAAATGAAGGAGTGGCATTGTCTGTAAGTACTGACCCTAATTCTGAAATTACAACAGGGTCTGTAATAGAAAGACCTAAAGTTATTTATAATAAGAAAACTGATAAGTATGTAATGTGGTTTCATCTAGAATTAAAGGGTCAAGGCTATGCTGCCGCTCGTACCGGTGTAGCGATAAGTGACAATCCTTTAGGCCCCTTTAAATACATTAAATCATTTAGACCTAATACTAAGATATGGCCTAAAAATATAGATGATTCAGAGAAAGTTTACAATGAAGAAGATGAAAAGTTAGAATGGTGGACACCAGAATGGAAGGAATCTTTAATAGATGGATTGTATGTGCGTAGAGATTTTGAAGAAGGTCAGATGTCAAGAGATATGACGGTTTATGTTGATGATGATGGTAAAGCATACCACGTACATTCTTCAGAAGAAAATCAAACCTTACATATATCGCTTCTTACTGATGATTATTTAGATTTTACAGACACTTATGTACGTGTTCAGGAAGGCGGTCAGAATGAAGCACCTGCAGTTTTTAAGTCAGGTAACACATATTATATGATAACTTCAGGTTTAACAGGTTGGGATCCTAACCCTGCACGATCGTTTAAATCAAAATCAATGTTGGGTCCTTGGGAAAAATTAGGTAATCCTGCAGTGGGTGAGGAGGCAGAATTAACCTTCAGGTCTCAAAGTACATTTGTGTTGCCGGTCGCAGGTAAAAAAGACGCTTATATCTATATGGGAGATCGTTGGAATCCTAAAAATCATAGGGATGGCAGATATATATGGTTACCTATATCTATAACTAATGGGAAACCAGAATTCAAATGGCATGATGAATGGGATTTGTCATTTTTTGACACATTAGCACCTTGATTAATTCTTAAAATAGCGATCAAGTTTTAGAGATATCTCAATCGATTGAGTTTAAAACTAAAATTTAATAATAAATAAATAACCAACTAATAAATAGACAATTATGGATGAAAAAAATCAAAAAACATCAAGTGAACCTATTAAAGTTAAAAGTATCGAAAAATAGTTACTAATAAGAGATTCTGATTATGATTAAAAAATATTTAATGTACCAAAAAGCTGGAATAATTCTTTTGCTTTGCTTGCTACTCAATTCAATATCCACAGATTTGTATGGAGCAAGTTTATCATCAAAGCCTCCTCAAAAAGTTATTACAGGAACTATATTAGAGGGTGATAGTAGTACACCACTTCCTGGTGTAACCATTGTAGAAAAGGGAACCAAAAATGGTACAAGTACAGATTTTGATGGAAAATATTCTATATCCGTATCAGCGGGTGCTACTCTAGTATTTACTTACGTAGGCTTTGTTAGTCAAGAAGTAGTTGTAGGTGATGAGTCTCAGATAGACTTGACCTTAAGTCCTGATATGGATACCTTAGAAGAAACAGTTGTTATTGGGTTTGGAGGTAAACAGAAAAAGGGTAGTGTTGTTAGCTCTATAACAACAATTAACCCTAAAGAATTAAAGGGACCAACAAATAACCTTACAACAATGATGGCGGGGCGTGTATCTGGTATGATTGCTTATCAGAGAACTGGAGAGCCGGGAGCAGATAATTCTGACTTCTTTATACGTGGACTGGGAACTTTTGGTTCAGGTAAGCGTAACCCCTTAATTTTAATTGACGGAATAGAGTCTACAACAACTGATATGGCTCGTATTCAACCCGATGATATAGATAGTTTTTCGGTATTGAAGGATGCAGCAGCAGCGTCTGTATATGGGGCTCGAGGAGCAAACGGGGTTGTTTTGATCAGTACCAAAAGTGGTAAAGCAGGAGAAACTCAGTTTAATTTTAGATCTGAAACACGAGTTTCGGCAAACACTACAAACTTCAATTTTGCAGATAATATTACGTATATGAATCTAGCAAATGAAGCAGCCCTTACGCGTGACCGTAATGCAATTTTACCTTATTCTCAAACTAAGATAGATAGAACTGCTCAAGGAGACAATCCCTTACTCTATCCTAGTAATAATTGGATTGATCAACTTGTTAAGGATTATACTGTAAATCAAAGTTTGAACTTAAATGTAAGCGGAGGTAGTGAGAAGGCAAGGTATTATGTTTCTGGAACCTATAATATAGATAATGGTGTGCTTGATGTTGCTGGGATTAATAACTTCAACAGTAATATAAAGCTTCGTAACTATTCTATAAGAAGTAACATTAATCTACAGCTTACTCCTACCACAGAAGCTATTATAAGAGTTTCAGGTCAGTTTGATGATTATAATGGACCTGTAGGAGGTGGTCAGGCAATTTTTAATAGTGCTGTTTGGTCTAACCCGGTTGCATTTCCTGCAATTTATCCTTCAGAATTACTTCCTTTTATAGAGCATCCTCTTTTTGGAGGAGCACCTACAGGCGTTGCTTCTGAAACGTTGTTGAATAACCCGTATGCTCAGATGGTAAGGGGGTATCAAACAAGAAAGACTTCTACTATTCGCCCACAATTAGAATTGAAACAAGATTTATCTTTTATAACAGAAGGTCTTAGAGTGCGTACAATGGGATATCTGAGTAGATATTCTACATATAATGTTTCTAGACAATATAACCCCTTTTTTTATAGCTCATATTTAAACCCTATTGATGGTAATATTGAACTTCAGGTTTTAAATGACGGGAGTGCTAGTTCTATAGGTACTGTAGGGCAAGAATATTTAGGTTATGATGAAGGTGATAAATTATTAGATTCTAGGATATATAATGAGACTGCTATCAATTACGACAGAACTTTTGGAGAAAAACACGCTGTTTCTGTAATGTTACTTAATTTAATATCCAGTTATGAAAACGGAAACTCTGGTAGTGTACAAAGTTCTTTAGCAAGTAGAAACCATGGTGTATCAGGACGATTTACTTATGCATATGATAATCGCTATATGTTTGAAGGAAATTTTGGGTATAATGGTTCTGAGCGTTTTGCAAGAGGTAGTAGGTATGGTTTCTTCCCTTCGGTAGGTTTGGGGTATCGTATTTCTAATGAGAAATTCTTTGAACCTTTAAAGGATGTTGTATCTAATTTAAAATTTAGAGTTACTTATGGCTTTGTAGGTAATGATCAGATAGGTAACACAGAAGATAGATTTTTCTACCTATCTAATGTTAACTTAGACGATGGAAACTATGGTGTAAGTTTTGGACAAGACTTTGGATATTATCGTAATGGAGTTTATATCTCAAGATATTCAAATTATGATATTGGTTGGGAAGAATCAGAGCAAGTAAATTTAGGAGTAGATATAGGACTGTTTGGAGATCTTAATATCGTAGCAGATATCTTTAGACAGAATAGAACAAATATTCTACAGACTAGATCTAATATAGGTTCTGCTCTGGGTTTAACAGCTACTCCACAAGCAAACTTTGCTAAGTTAGAGAGTTATGGTCTTGACCTTACTGCAGATTACAACAAGCAGTTGGGAAAATATTTATGGACGCAATTGAGAGCTAATTTTACCTATGCAGATAATGAGATTTTAGAATATGATGAGGTCGATTACCCGGAGAATTTAGCATACAGGTCGCAGATAGGTCAAAACGCTTCTCAGGTTTATGGGTATATCGCTGAACGTCTTTTTGTAGATCAGGAAGAGGTAGATAATTCCCCTACGCAGTTTGGAGAATATACAGGTGGAGATATAAAATATCGTGACGTTAATGGAGATGGGGTTATCTCACAGAGTGATATGGTGCCAATTGGTAACCCTACTACTCCGAAGATCATTTATGGTTTTGGAGGTACAATAGGTTATAAAGCCTTTGATTTGAGTGTGTTCTTTCAAGGATCTGCGGGTTCCAGCTTTTTCATCAACCCACAGAATATTTCTCCTTTTGTTATAAATGGCGGAGCACAAAATGGACTGCTCAAAGTTGTAGCAGAGGATTACTGGTCAGAGGAGAACCGTGACGTTTACGCATTTTGGCCCCGTTTAAGTCAGACTTTTATAGAGAATAATAACCAGACTTCCACTTGGTGGATGCGTAACGGAGATTTCTTAAGATTAAAAACTTTAGAGGTTGGCTTTAATGCTCCACAAAAATTTCTAGAAAAATTTCATATTAAAAGTTTACGTCTTTATGCTAGCGGTCTTAACCTGGCTGTGTGGAGCAACTTTGATTTATGGGATCCTGAAATGGGAGGTAACGGTTTAGGATATCCTATTCAATCGGTATACAACTTAGGCTTACAAGTAAACTTTTAATTAGCGATGATGATGAAAGAATTTAAAACAGTTAAAATGAAAACATTAACTATGAAAAAATGTTCACTTTGGAAAAAGCTGGGTGTTGCTATTGCTATTCCAATGATGTTGAATTTACAATCTTGTGAAGACTCATTTTTAGATGTAGTACCAGATAACGTAGCAACAATTGATCAGGCTTTTAAATTGCGCAACGAGGCAGAAAAATACTTGTTTACTTGTTATGCTTATATGCCTAGAAACGGGAGTCTGATTCACAATCCGGCAATGTTAGCCGGAGACGAAATGTGGATACCTGATCAGCGACAGGCACTGACTATTTATTCATTAGATATAGCAATGGGTAATCAACGTGTTTCAAATCCGTATTTTAATGCATGGGACGGGTATTATGATGGAGGTGGTCCTGGAGATGGATATAACCTCTTTGATGGGATACGACATTGCAATATATTTATTGAAAATTTGAGTGACGCTAGTAAGGTTCCTGATATTCAGCCTAGTGAGCGGGAGCGTTGGATTGCAGAGGCTAAATTTCTCAAAGCTTATTATCATTTTTATTTAATGAGAATGTATGGTCCCATACCGGTTATGAGAGAGAATATTCCTGTTGATGCGCCAAGTGAAGTCTTAGATGTTAGTCGTGATAATTGGAATGAGAGTATCGCATATCTTGTAGAGTTATGTGATGAAGCTATCGCTATTTTACCTCCTTCTATAACTGATATAAATTCAGAACTAGGTAGAATCACAAGACCGATTGCATTGGGTTTAAAAACACGTATTTTATTAACAGATGCGAGCCCTTTATTTAATGGTAATTCAGATTTGGCCGGTTTGGTAAATAAAGATGGTACGCAATTATTTGATACAGATTATGATGCCTCAAAATGGAAATTAGCAGCTGATGCAGCTTTAACAGCTATTGAAGCTTCTGAAAATGCAGGTCATTCACTATATGAGTTTCCGGGATCAGGTTTTACCTTAACAGATACTACGACCCAAAAGCTAAGCATTCGAAATGCAGTATCAGAACGTTGGAATTCAGAAGTAATCTGGGGAAATACAGTAAGTCGAACGAGTGAAATACAATTACATGCTATGGCGCCATTAACTATTGAGCATTCTCACAATAATGCACATAAAATAATGTCTCCAACTCTTAAAATAGCACAACAGTTTTATACTAAAAACGGAGTGCCAATTGATGAAGATACTACGTTAGACTTTAGTGATATTCTTGAGTTGAGAGAGGCCGGTGCTTCAGAAAAAAACAATATAAGACAGGGTTATACCACTTCTATTTTAAATTATGACCGGGAGCCCAGATTTTATGCAGATTTAGGTTTTGATGGATCTATCTGGTATAAGTACGATAGCGGTTCTGACGATACTAAATTTCATATAGAGGGTAAATACAATGATTATGCAGGAAGTAATACAGCCTTCTTCTTTAATATGACAGGATATTATGTGAAGAAATTAGTGAATTGGAATCAAAGTTTTGGAGAATCATCAGCGTCTTATAGAGATTATGCTTGGCCCGAATTAAGACTTGCCGATCTATATCTTATGTATGCCGAAGCTTTAAATGAAGTACAAGGTCCTACCCCTGAAGTTTTTGAATATTTAGATAGAGTTAGAGATCGAGCTGGTCTAGATGGAGTACAGGAATCTTGGGCTAACTTTTCTTCAAACCCTAATAAGCCTAATTCTAAAGAAGGATTAAGAGCTATTATTCATCAAGAACGCAATATAGAAATGGCCTTTGAGGGGAGTCGTTTTTGGGATATTCGCAGATGGAAAGAGGCTTCTCGAGAGTTTAATGAACCCATACGCGGTTGGAATGTTTTTGGAGAAGACGAGGCATCATATTATCAGGTTAGAACTGTTTTTCAACAGCGATTTGTTTCACCTAGAGATTACTTCTGGCCTCTTGCAGAAAATACATTATTACAAAATTCAAATTTGGTTCAAAACCTAGGATGGTAATAGAATAACAAAATTAAATAGAGATATTATGAATTGGAAATTATTTAAAAAGATGGGTTTTTACCTGATAGCCGCTATGCTTATAGTTGGTTGTTCAGAAGAAGATGTTAATGAGCCTTTAGAAAATAATTCTGAAAAACCGGGTCAGGTAACAGATATCATAGTAGAAAACCTAGCAGGAAAAGCCAAGCTAAGTTATACATTACCTAAAGATCAGGATCTTTTATACATCAAAGCAGATTATGTTTTAGAAAACGGTAGAGAAATGAATGTAAAATCATCCTACTATAACAGTTCAATGATTTTAGAAGGATTTTCTGGTAATTCTGAAGTTGAGATTTCGGTTACAACAGTTAATCGAAGCGAAGTTGAATCAGATCCTGTTCGTATAACCGTAGCTCCTAATCTGGCACCTATATATGATGTATATGAGAGTTTAGAAGTGTCACCTGCATTTGGGGGTATTTATGTTTCTGCGGACAACCCAGAACGAGAAGACATCGCTATTCTCGTAATGGAACAAGATGAGTATGGTGACTGGGTTACTTTAGGAAACAGTGTTTATACATCTACTAATGAAGTGAAAAGTACCCTAAGAGGTATGGATACAATAAACAAGAAGTTCGCTATTGCAGTAAGAGATAGATGGTTAAATTATACAGATACTTTGTTTGCGGAGATCAAACCATTATTTGAAGAAGCAATTCCTAAGTCTGGTTACAGAGGAGTTAGACTGCCTAATGATGCACCATTTCATCCATCAACTTCTTTAGAAGGTTTATGGAATGGAAATATTATGGATTGGCCACAAATTTATCTTACTGAGGGTACTTACACAGCCTCTAACCACATACTTACATTTGACATGGGAGTGCAGGCAAAATTGAGTAGAATTGTGATTTGGGATTATCCTGAGTATTTTAATGGTAGGTCTTATTACTATTTAGCGTGTATGAAACGCTTTAGAATATATGGGTCTGATGTTTTAGAGACATCAGGAGATCTTTCTAAATGGACATTGCTGGGAGAATATGAAGAGGTAAAGCCTTCTGGCTTACCCTATGGGCAGCAAACTAATGAAGATTATCAAACTGCAAATGCTGGTTTTAGTTGGGATATTCCTATAGAGATGCCACGAGTGAGGTATATAAGAATAGAAAATTTAGAGAATTGGGCTGGAGGAAGACAATTTGCTATAGGAGAACTTCAGGCATATGGCAATTCACAGTAGTAACACAAAAAATAGTATTCATATGAAAACATTTAAAAAACAATTTTTTCTCTTGCTGTGTTTTGTGGCTTTAGTCCTTGTTGCAGCTTGTTCAGATGAGATGGAAGATTACAGAAAATTTACTGAAGGCGGTGAAATTAACTATACAGAAAAAATGGACTCTATAAAAGTATTTACAGGAAGAGAAAGACTGTATTTACAGGGCATAGTTAATGCAGATCCTAAAATTACAAGTTTTAGAGTGTATTGGAACAGTAAAGCTGATTCTGTAGTAGTACCGGTAACCCGTACTAAACCAGTAGATACCTTAAGTGTATATATAGATGATTTAGAAGAAAATATATACAACCTTGAAGTTCGTACCTATGATGATGAGCTAAATAGTTCTATACCAGTAAATATAACAGCAGAAGTATATGGCTCGCGATATCAGAATACACTTTATAATAGACCTGTTATAAGTAATGTTTTGATTGGTAATGATTTAACGGTGAGTTATTCGTCAATGGATTTAACCACTGGGGTTTTAGGTACAGAAATTCAATATACATCTAGCAATACTTCTGAAATAGAAGAATTTTATGTGCCTATTGATTCAGCTATGGCTTTTATAGAAGATTTTACGAGCGGTTCAGAATATCAATATCGAACGATTTTTAAACCGGAACCTACTAGTATAGATACGTTCTATACCGATTATCAAGGCTATATTCCAGAGCCAAAATTGACAGATCCTCCTTATCTTTTGAACAGCTCTTATCCTTTTGAAATTTTAGAAGGTGGAAGTCGCTGGGGAACTCCAGTAGGTTGGATACACAATGAGGCTGCACTTAGCCATGGGGGATATGGGGCTTTAGATGGTGAATTATTTGATCTGGAAAGTGGTTGGGGTGAACCTGACCTAATAAATGCAAAAGTTTATCAAACAGTGATTTTACCTGCAGGTACCTATGCATATTCTATAAATATTGCTGAGACTAATTATGAGGGAGCAGATAATAACTTAGATAAAGCGTACTTCACAGTAGCAAAAGGCCCACAATTACCAGATGTATCTGAAGTAGAGACATCTTCTGAAACGCTTGCATATGAACGAGTTAATAAAGCTAACGGACTTAATAGCTTACTCACGTTTACATTAGAAGAAACAACACAATTATCTATAGGTGTTCAGACTACAAACGATGGTGGAGCAGGTAGGTATCTTAAGATTAATTCTTTTAAGTTAAATCAATTTTCTAAAGCACCCTATCTTGAAAATGCAGTTGCACCTTATAAATTGTCTTCAAGTGGAAGTCGATGGGGAACTCCTGAAAATTGGATACATAATGATGCTGCAATGAATCATACAGATAATGGGCCTCAAGGTGCATATGATGGGAACTCAGCAAAATGGGATTTAGAAAGTGGTTGGGGACAACCTAATATCGTAAATGGTAAAGTTTATCAAGTTTTATTTTTAGAACCAGGTACCTACACGTATACTGTGACAATTTTTGCGACAAACTATACTGGTACTCGGGGTACCTCTGATCAAGCTTATTTTGTTGTTGCAGAGGGGGAAACATTACCTGATGTAGCTGACGTTGAAACAGCTGAAGAAACTCTAGTCTATGATAGGGTTGACTCAGCAAATGACAATACAAGAATTTTAAGTTTTACAATTTCAGAACCAACTAAAGTAGCTATAGGCGGAGAAACTACTAATGAAGAGGGGGTAGGTCGTTTTTTACAAGTGGAGTCATTTAAACTGGTAAAACAATAAACAGGTCATTTTTTTAATTGAAAACAGGAAGCAGATTCTAACTGCTTCCTGTTTATAATAGTATAGCTCTAAATCATGAAATCATCTTATATAGAAAAACTTTATTTACTAGGAATACTATTAGTTTTATTTTCATGTTCTGACGAAAATAATAATGATTTGGCATCAATAGAAAAGCCAGATATTGAGGTAACGAGTCAAGTTCCCACTGTACAGATTGAACAGGTTATAAATATTCTTGAGTCTTCAATGACGATTACAGCATATATAACAGATAATGGAGGAGCATCGGTATTAAGCCGTGGAATTTCGGTATCAGTTAAAGAAGAGCTTGCAGAAAGCGATACACAATTTGCTGCAAATACTGTCAAAGCTTCAGGAGAGTTTACTGCAGATATTTCTGGTCTTAAAGAAAATACAACATATTTTATTAGAGCATACGCTGAAAATAAAGCAGGGATAGCCTATGGAGATGTTATAAGTGTAGTAACTAAGGCTGAAATAAAGCCGGTTATAATTGTTGACTCTGAAAGTTTTACATCTCAAGATAAATTTGATGAGACTTGGAATATGCTGTACCCGTGGGGATCAGATCATAATGGGTCTGCCCGCATGTTTTCTGATAACGTATCTTTAAAAGAAGGGGGTGTTTTAGAAATAATAGCAAAGTGGACTAATTGGGAATGGGAGGGGTATAGCACAGCAGATCCTCATTTACGTATCACTTTTCATTCCGGAGCAATACATGCTAAAGATAAGATACGTGTTACAGAAGAATTACCCTATTGGGAGATAAGTGGGGAATTTATGGCACCAACTGTTCCCAGTTCATGGCCAGCATTTTGGATAAGTGGCTCAGATTCTTGGCCTCCAGAAGTAGATATTTTAGAATTCAAAGGTACCACATCTAATTTACAAAATACAGTTACTGGTCCGTCTTGGGATAAGACAATATGGACAACTGTTTTAACAGATGTTCCTGATGCGGCAACAAGCTGGCACAGTTATAAATTGATTTTGCGTCGTATTGATGAGATAGATACGGCTGTTAATATGTATATAGATGGAGAGTTGAGATCTAGCGAGATTAAAGATTACACCAATAAACCGTTTTGGCTAATTATTAATATGCAAATGGAAGGAGCTAGCGGAGCAACTAATGATGAGAGTATAGTACGCTCAGAAGATCAGGTTTTTAGTGCGCGTAATATTAAAGTTGTGGCAACCCCTCAAGCTCAAAATTAAAAAAACACTTAAGTTATGAGATTAAATATGAATATAATATATATAAGCAGATTAGCATGTTCAATACTGTTTATTTTCACTTTATTATCCTGTAGTAGTTCTGACAATACAGATGATGTGATTATAGAGTCAAGTCCTACTCCAGAAGAAAATATTGTACAAGCAGTATTAAGTATTCAAGAGGTATCAAATATAGATACATTCAATGCGATTGTACATGCTGCTGTAACTGATGATGGTAATGGCAGTATTTCTGAACGAGGTATTTATTTAAGTACCACTCCTGACTCAAATGAAGGAGACAAATATTTAGCCTCGAGCGTTAAAGGGTCTGGTGAGTTTACGGTGAGTCTAACGGGTTTAAAACAGGTAACTACATATTATGCTAAACCTTATGCTGTAAATGAAGCAGGTGTAGTTTATGGCGATGAGGTTAATTTTAAAACATTAATTGCAGAGTCAGCCTTATTTAATCCGGAAGTGATCTCAATATCTGGTGCTCACGATATTTTTGTAGAAGTAGAACTTATAGATCGTGGAGATTTACCCATTACAGAAATGGGAGTCGTGTGGGGAATTGAAGAAGTACCAACAATAGACAACAATAAAATAATTCACGCTACTATAGAAGATCATTTTAAACTACGTATAACAGATCTTGAAGAGCAGTCGGTATATTTTATTCGTCCTTATAAGATATCTGATGGTGAGGCAGTTTACGGAAGACAGATGATTATTTCTACCATTCCAGAGGGTAATTTTACTTGGTCGTTTAATGGTACCTTAGATTTGAACAATCCTATTCACGCCCGTATAAAGAGTGCTTTCGATGAGGCGACCTGGTACTTTAATAACTTCACTTCAATAAATAAGCATGTCACGGTTAATTATTCACCAGGCACTCCAACAGCTAATGCTAATTTTGACGGGTGGATTAATATGGGGCCAGTTGAAAGTTACCAAAGAACAGGTACAGCATTACATGAAATGGCTCATTCAGTTGGTGTAGGAACACATTGGAAGTATGATGATTTATTTACAGATAATCGTTATAATGGAGAAAGAGCTGCAGAAATCATACAATTGATGAGCGGTGATGATGAGGAATATATTAGAAAATCAGGTGTTCATTTTTGGCCATATGGTATTAACGGAGCTCATGAAGATACGGGTGAAGAAGACTTATACATTACCCACTGTTTAATCTTACAGGGAATGAAAACTGATGGGCTACCTTCAAATTAATAAATTCAAAAGCTGTTAGTTATAAATGTTATTTGTACATTTATAATTTATTCTTATGAGATTGTTTTACTTAAAGTTTTTAGTTCTTTTGATTAGCAGTATAAGCATATTTTCTGCTTGTAAAGGCTTGTCAGATGTTGCTTTTAAAAAAAGTATTATTGGTTCTGGCTGGGCAAACAATTCTATTAATACAGTTATTTTTAGGCAAAATGCGGTAACCACGCACGATAATGTTCAATTCGCAGCTTATTACGATGCAGAATCTTATTTAATACTTGCCAAGAGAATACTTCCTGACGGAGAATGGGAGGTACATCAAACGCAATATACTGGAAATACGAAAGATGCGCATAATGCGATAAGTATCGCTATTGACGGCGAAGGCTATATACACGTTAGTTGGGATCACCATAATAACCCGTTGCGGTATGCACGTAGTCTAGAACCTTTAGGTCTGGAGCTAGGCGAAAAACAAAAAATGTCTGGGATAGAAGAAGCCAAAGTAACCTATCCGCAGTTTTATAATCTTGTTAATACTGAAAAATTACTGTATTTATACCGGTCTGGTGAATCTGGCGAGGGAATATTAGTAGTTAATACATACAATCCTCAAGCTCAAAAATGGTCACAACTTTATCAAAATCTAATAGATGGGGAAGGGGAGCGCAATGCGTATTGGCAGGCTTATGTAGATAAGCAAGGAACAATACATCTTTCTTGGGTATGGCGTGAGACCTATGACGTATCTACAAATCACGACATAGCTTATGCAAAATCTACAGATGAAGGAAAAACCTGGATGCGTTCTACTGGAGAAGCCTATCAATTACCTATCACGCAAGAGACAGCAGAGTATGCATGGAAAATTCCCCAAAATAGCAGTTTGATCAATCAAACTTCAATGACTACTGATGCTTCTGGAAATCCGTATATCGCAAACTATTGGAATGTAGATGGAAAAACCCAATATCAAATTGTTTATCTCGAAGATGGTATTTGGAAAAAAGAAAACTCAAACTTTCGAGACTCTGGGTTTAAGTTAGGTGGTGGGGGTACAAAAAAAATACCAATAAGCAGACCGGAAATATTTGTTCAAAATGAAGGAAATAAAAAGACGGTTTATTTACTTTATAGAGATGACCTGCGTGGTAGCAAAATCACGATGGCCTACAAAAATTTTGCTTCTCAAAATGATTGGAAACTCTTAGACCTGACTGATGTAAGTGTTGGAGACTGGGAGCCCAATTTTGATAAACAGTTATTTAAACAAACCGGAAAATTACACATATTTCAGCAAGAGGTCACTCAGGTTGATGGCGAAGGCTTGACCAATAAAACGGCGACGCCTGTTCAACTTTTAGAATTAGATACTTTACCCTTAAACTAAAAAAGCTTTTTAAAGACAATCAAATAATCGATGAAAAAAACACTAGTTAGTATTTTGACTGTATTCACTTTTTGTAGTGCTATCGCTCAAAACCAGCAAAATGAATGGGAGAATCCTACAGTTTTAGACCGCAATAAAGAAGAAGGGCGTAGTTTCTTTTTTCTTTATGATAGTATGCAAGCTGCAGAAACCCGTACTCCGGAAAATTCCTCTTTATATAAAAGCCTCAACGGTACTTGGAAGTTTAATGTTGTGAAAACTACTTCAGATAGACCTAAGGATTTTTATAAACCTGATTTTTCAGATGCTGCCTGGGATGATATAACTGTTCCTTCAAACTGGGAGACTGAGGGTTTTGACCTGCCTATTTATACAAACGTTCAGTACCCTTTCAAAAAAGATATTCCAAAAATTGATCAAGAATATAACCCCGTAGGGAGCTATAGAACAACGTTTACTATCCCCGAAGATTGGAATGATAAAGAGGTGATTTTAAGTTTTGGATCTATATCTGGCTATGCCCGAATATTTGTAAATGGGGAGGAAGCCGGTATGACCAAGGCATCAAAAACTCCAGCAGAATTTGATATTACAGGTTTACTTAAAAAAGGAGAAAATTTATTAGCTGTCCAGGTTACGCGGTGGCACGATGGAAGTTACTTGGAAGATCAGGATTTCTGGCGTTTAAGTGGTATAGAACGTAATGTGTTTCTTCAAGCCATGCCAAAAACTACTATTTGGGATTTCAAAGTGGTTAGTGATCTGGATGCCAATTATAAGGATGGAATGTTACAAGCAGTTGTAGATATTCGGTCTTTTGAAAAAACCAAGGTAAAAAATGCACGTTTACAGATGGCGCTTTTTGATGAAAAAGGAAACTTGATGTATGCAGAAAAGAAAGCGGTCCCTCGCGAGGGTGGTACAATTTCTTTTGAAAGAACAATTCCTAATGTAGAAAAATGGAGTGGAGAAACACCTACATTGTATACTTACAGTTTAAAGCTCGAAGATAAAAACGGACAAACACTGGCAACTATTGCTGGCCGTACCGGTTTTAGAAAAGTTGAACTTAAAAATGCACAGCTTTTGGTCAATGGCAAAGCGGTAACCGTTCACGGTGTGAACCTTCACGAGCATCACCCGGATAAAGGTCACGTTCCTGACCTTGAAATGACACGTAAAGATTTTGAATTGATGGCACGTAACAACATCAATGCAGTGCGTATGAGTCATTATCCGCATGGGCAGCAGGTTTATGATCTTGCAGATGAATTGGGCTTTTACATTGTAGATGAAGCTAATATTGAAACTCATGGTATGGGAGCAGAATGGCAAGGAAGAATTGATAAGGATAAGCATCCTGCATATCTAGAAGAATGGGCGCCGGCACATTTAGATCGTATTAAAAGAATGTATGAGATGGACAAAAACCATTCTTCCATCATTTTATGGTCTATGGGGAATGAGTGTGGTAACGGTCCTGTTTTTTATGAAGCTTACGATTGGTTAAAAGCTACAGACCCCACACGATTAGTAACTTTTGAACAAGCGGGTCAAAACCGTGATACAGATGTGGTAGCACCTATGTATCCGGGTATTCGCAGCATGAAAGAATATGCAGAACGTACCGATGTAACACGACCATTTATTATGTGTGAGTATTCTCATGCAATGGGTAACAGTAGTGGAAACTTTAGGGAATACTGGGATATTATAGACAGCAGCCCGCATATGCAAGGAGGTTTTATCTGGGATTGGGTAGATCAGGGATTGCGTGCAGAGACTGAAGACGGTCGTGAATTCTGGGCTTATGGTGGTGACCTAGGAGCAGAGAATCAGCCCAACGATGAGAACTTTCTTGCTAATGGACTGATTACTGCAGACCGTGAACCACATCCTTCACTAGCTGAAGTTAAAAAAGTATATCAAAATATAGAATTTGAGCTTAACGGAAATACGCTTCAAGTGATTAATAAATACAACTATACCAATCTTGAAGAATTCAATTTTATTTGGAAATTACTTAAAGATGGTCAGGAGGTTTCAAACGGTACATTTAATGTTTCAGCAGCACCAAAGACTAAAGAAAATGTTGCGTTGAATCTACCCGAAACTATAGATGGTGAGTATTACCTTAGTATTTTTGCTTCGACAAAATCGGGTTCTGCATTAATACCTGCAGGATATAATTTAGCTAGCGAACAATTTAAAGTAGGAGGTACAGACTTTTTTGATGAACCTAAAGAGGTTTCAACAGGAGGAGAATTAGTCTATGAACAAGAAGGTGATTCTTTGATTTTTAGTACTGAAAAAGTAACCGGTATTTTCAATTTAAAAACCGGTAAAATTCAGGAATATAAATTGAAAAGTGATGCTTCTGTAATTACTCAATTTCCACAACCGTACTTCTGGAGAGCTCCTACAGATAATGATTTTGGTAACGGAATGCCAAGTAAACTAGCTGCCTGGAAAGAAGCAACAAAAAGTCCTGTGGTGACCAAAACGCTTGTAGGTTTAAAAACTGAAGCAGGTCTTCCTGTTACAGTAACCTATACTTTACCGAATATAGCTGCGGCTTACACCGTTGATTATTTGATTGAAAATTCAGGAGCAATTAAAGTTACTGCTCACATCGAACTTAAAAATGAAAAAACACCTGAGATGCCTCGTTTTGGAATGCGATTGGTTTTAGATGGGGATTTTGACAATTTAGCGTATTACGGTCGCGGACCTTGGGAAAATTATTCAGATAGAAATGAATCTGCTTTTTTAGGGATTTATACAGACAAAGTAGAAAATCAATTTACATGGACGTATATCCGTCCACAGGAGTCAGGGTATCATACAGATACGCGTTGGTTAACCTTAACTGATGCTTCAGGAAATGGTTTGAAAATAGTAGGAGATCAACCGTTAGGTTTTAGTGCGCTTGATGTTTCTACAGAAGATCTTGATCCTGGCATGACCAAAGCACAAAAGCATCCAACAGATTTAACCGTAGAAGATAAAGTATTTCTTCACGTAGATCTTAAACAACGCGGTTTAGGTGGACTTAACAGTTGGGGACAATATCCTTTTAGAGAATATAGATTAGAGGACAAAACGTACTCATACAGTTATACAATCTCTTTATTTTAATACGTGATAGATGAAAAATATAAGCTTTAAGAAAGTAGTTCAGATTTTAATTTTAATAACAGCACCTTTAGTTTGGAGTCAAGATACGCTTACCCGTGTTACGAGTCCAGATGAAGGCTTGGTAGTTCAGCTTAAGCTTAAAGCAAGCAACATTTTTTATTCAGTAGAACTTGATGGCGAATCTTTTTTGGAAGATTCGCCTTTAGGCTTAATGACTTCGATAGGAGATTTCACAAAAGGATTGACTTTTGAAAATTCAGACATACAAACTATTTCTGAATCGTATGAATTGAAAAATGCTAAAGTGAATCAGGTGAGTTATACAGCAAACGAACTTGTAGCAACTTTCACTAATGCTAAAAAAGATACCTTAAAAGTAGTTTTTAGAGTTGAAGATAACGATATCGCATTTTCTTACAAATTAATAGGAAAAGATCTGAATACTAAAGTTAAGATCTTATCTGAGGCTACAGGTTTTAATTTACCAGACGATGCGACTTCTTTTATTACGCATCAAGCCTTACCGTTAACAGGCTGGGAAGAAACCAAACCTTCTTATGAAGAAGAATATACTTTTGATGAAAAATTAGGAACTCCGTCACAATATGGTGTTGGTTATACGTTTCCTGCGTTATTTAAAAATGCAGAGCAGGGTTGGGTTCTAATTTCTGAAACCGGAGTAGATGGAACGTATCCCGGTTCGCGATTGGGAGAATCTACACAAGACGGATTATTCCCGCTTGCATTTCCTCAAGAAGGTGAGAATAACGGTATAGGAGAAGCTTTTGCAAGTATGGCAATGCCTGCTAGCACACCATGGCGTACCATTTCTATAGGAAAATCATTAAAACCTATTGTTGAGTCTACTATTGCTTTTGATGTTGTAGAGGAACGTTACGAGGCATCTGTAGCTTATAAAATGGGTAAAGCAACCTGGAGTTGGATCGTTTGGCAAGATGCCAGTATGAATTATGACGATCAGGTACTATTTATAGATCTGGCTTCAGAGATGGAGTTTGAGTATATTCTTGTAGATGCTAACTGGGACTCTGTAATTGGTCGGGAGCGTTTTGTTGAATTGGTAAACTATGCCAAATCTAAAGATGTCGAAATTTTACTTTGGTACAACTCTAACGGCTTTTGGAATAATGCTCCACAGACTCCACAAGATTTGATGAATACTGCCTATAAACGCCAAAAAGAAATGGCGTGGCTTCAAGAAATAGGAGTTAAAGGAATAAAGGTTGACTTCTTTGGTGGAGACAAGCAGGTAACCATGCAGCTTTATGAAGATATTCTTACTGATGCTAATACCTATGGTCTTGCAGTTGTCTTTCACGGCTGTACATTGCCTAGAGGATGGCAACGTATGTATCCTAACTTTGTTTCTTCAGAAGCGGTATTGGCTTCAGAGAATTTGGTTTTTACACAAGAAGCTTCAGATATGCACGCGTTTAAAAGCACGCTGCATCCGTTTATAAGAAACTCAGTTGCTTCGATGGATTTTGGTCCCGTATTCTTAAACAAAAAGCTTTCGAGAGATCAGAAAGGAGGCTCTATTCGTAAAACAACAGAAGCTTTTGAATTAGCAACAGGAGTTCTTTATTTTTCACCTATTCAGCATTTTGGTTTAACACCTAATAATCTAGAAGAACAACCTGATTTTGTTTTAGACTTTTTAAAAGAGGTTCCTACAGTTTGGGATGAGATCGTTTACGTAGGTGGCGAGCCGGGAGATTATGCAGCAATCGCCCGTCGAAAAGGTGATAAATGGTATATCGCAATTACAAACGGTGAACAAAAAGATAAAACTTTAGAGCTGAATCTTCCTATGTTGAAAAATACAGAACTTACACTTATCTATGATGCAAAAGATCGCTCAGCAGCAACTAAAACAGTAAAAATAAAAAAGAACGGAACATTTAATATTGATGTTTTGGGAGAAGGTGGTGCGCTACTTATCTCGAAATAATTGAGATTGAAACCCTAATTGATAAATGAAATCTTCAAACCACATACTATTCATTATCCTGATATTTTCAGGGTTTTTGGTTGTGGGGTGCAAAGAAAAGCAGCCTTTATTTTTGGAGAGATCAATAGCAGATACAGGGGTAGATTTTGAAAATACCCTAGTAGAAACTCCAGACTATAACGTTTTGACTTATGAATACTTTTACAATGGAGCAGGAGTAGGTGTAGGTGATTTAAATGGTGACGGCTTAGCTGATGTGTATCTCTCAGGAAACCAAGTTGAAAATAAACTGTTTCTTAATAAAGGTGATTTTAAGTTTCAAGATATCACCCAAAAATCTGGAATTCAGGAAAAAAAGTGTTGGAAAACGGGTGTAAGTATAGTAGATGTTAATGGCGACGGACTATTAGATATTTATTTATCCTATTCGGGAAATGCTCCCGGAGAATCTGCTACGACCCCTGTACGTAAAGATTATAAGGGTCGTTCAAATCAATTATTCATCAACACAGGGAATTCGCCTGAAGGTATTCCGGTTTTTGAAGAAAAGGCTCAGGAATATGGACTATCGGGTATTGGGACTTTCAGTACGCAGGCTTATTTTTTAGATTATGATCTAGATGGTGATTTGGATATGTTTCTCCTTAATCACGCCAATAAATTTTACAATACCTTATTCAATGTCGGTGTTCTTAGAAAAAAACGCCATCCCTATTACGGCAATAAATTATTTAAAAATAACAATAATTTTTTTGAAGAAGTTTCTGAAGAAGCCGGGATTATAGGTTCAGGTGTAAATTTTGGGTTAAGTGCTGCAATAAGTGATCTCAATCAAGATGGCTATCCTGATGTTTATGTGACCAATGATTATGAGGAGCAAGATTTTTTATATTTAAATAACGGTGATGGAACTTTTAAGGAAATAACGAAAACTGTGTTTGGTCACTTGTCTAATTTTGGAATGGGTTCTGATATTGCAGATATCAACAACGACGGATTGCAAGATATTTTTGTGGCTGATATGTGGCCAGAAGATAATTATAGGCAAAAAGCGCTAAAAGGTCCAGATCAATACAATAGATATCAGCGTCTAATAGATAGTGGCTACCATTATCAGTATATGCGCAACACGTTACAATTGAACAGAGGACTTTCTCCTAAAGATTCTATTTTACGGTTTAGCGAGGTTGGGCAACTATTTGGTGTTTCAAATACAGACTGGAGTTGGGCACCTTTACTGGCAGATTATGACAACGACGGTCGTAAAGATTTATTCATAACCAATGGCTTTTTAAGAGATTTCAGCAATCTCGATTTTTTAAATTATACGGTTAATAATGAAGTTCAAAAAGCACAGGATAATCAACAAGCAGTAGATTTACCGAAGCTCATAAGTGAGATGCCTGCAACCAAGATAGCTAATTATGCTTATCAAAATACCGGAAGTCTAAAATTTAAAGATGTCACAAAAGAATGGGGTCTTTCTCAAAAAACGGTTTCTAATGCAGCCGCTTATGCAGATTTTGATAATGACGGAGATTTGGATCTTATTATAAATAATCTAAATCAGCCGGTTCTTCTTTATGAAAATACTGCTCAAAACCAAAAGAATAATTTCATAAAAATCAAGCTTGAGGGAACTACTAAAAATACGCTCGCACTTGGGGCTAAGGTTTATGTCAATTTAGAGAATGGGACTTCTATTTTTCAGGAAGCGTATTACGGTAGAGGATATCAATCTTCAGTAGAGCCCATTATGACTATTGGTTTAGGGGAAGCTGAGCGTATTAAAAACTTACAAGTCATTTGGCCTTCAAAGACGGTTACAGAATTAGATAATCTTGATGTTAACCAAACGCTAACTCTTTCAGAAAAAAATGCCAAGAACTCTTTAATATTTAAACTCATTCCGCAAGACCAATTACTTACTGATATTACACAAGATTCTCAGCTAAATTTTAAGCATACTGAGAATAATTATGTCGATTTTAATACCGAAAGTTTAATTCCCTATCAACTTTCAAGAATGGGAGGTAAGGCAAGTGTTGCAGATGTAAATGCAGACGGTAATGATGACGTTTACCTGGAAGGAGCACGAGGGCAAACCGGTATTTTATATTTAGGAACAGACACCGGAACTTTAGAAGAAAACAATATAAATCAGCCTTGGACAAGTGTTTTAGATAGTTCGCAGGAAGATACTGCCTCTTTGTTTTTTGATGCAGATGGAGACCAGGATTTGGATTTATACATCGTAAGCGGCGGAAATGAGAAGGTTAATGGTGATGCCTATTATCAAGACCGTTTATATATCAATGACGGAAAGGGATCTTTTCGCAAAGCGGAAAATAGCCTCCCGGATATGAAGTTCAGTGGAGGTGTTGTTACAGCTTCAGATTTTGATAAAGACGGGGACCTTGATATTTTTGTGGGTGGTCGCTTGAACGGAAATAGTTATCCCCTTATTCCTCGAAGCACGATTTTGCTTAATGATGGTAATGCAAAATTTTTAGCATTAAGAAATTTTGATCTTGAAAAAGTAGGAATGGTTACTGACGCTGTATGGGAAGATATTAATGCTGATTCCTGGCCAGATCTAGTACTTGTTGGTGAGTGGATGCCTATCACAATTTTTATAAACACAAACGGAATACTTACGAATCAAACGCAAGCTTATGGTTTAGCCGATTCAAATGGCTGGTGGTTGACCATTAAACCTCATGACATTGATAATGATGGGGATACCGATTTTTTATTGGGAAATTTAGGAGCAAATATACCTTTTACGGCTTCGCCTACAGAACCTATGCGTTACTACATTCAGGATATAGATAATAACGGTCGTATAGACCCTATATTGACGCATTACATCAATGGAGTAAGTTACCCCGTTCCTGGTAGAGACGAACTATTAGGGCAAGTTCCGCGTTTGAAAAAACACTATAAAACTTACGAAAGTTATGCTGCTACTTCTACAGATGATTTGCTTAAAACTGCAGCAATCAAACCGCGTTTTACGTATCAAATCAATGAACTCAAATCCTCTTATTTAGAGAATACAGGTGATGGTAAGTTTAAATTGAACGTTATGCCGGAAGAACTTCAGGTTTCTGCAATACAAGATTTTGTAATAGCTGATTTTGATGCTGATGGTCAAAATGAAATATTAGCCGCTGGTAATCTTTTTCCGTTTCGGGTAAATATTGGGCGTCTTGATGCATCTTTCGGTACAATCTTCACCTACGATTCAGGAAAGATTTTAACTGAAGGTTTCACGAATAAAACCTGGTTAGATGGTGATGTGAGATACCTCGCTGTGATGAATTTTAATTCGGGTGAAAAGCGCTTACTGGTAACGCGTAATGATGATTTTGCAACTATGCATAAAATTAAAAATTCACAATAATGCTTGAGAGATCTACAACATATCTGATTACTTGTTTTTTTGTTTCAATAGCGCTCAGTTCGTGTGGTATTAAACCGAAGGAAAATAAGGAAGCTAAAATCCCAATACCTCAGGGTTATGAATTGATCTGGCACGACGAATTCAATTCAGGAGAGAAGCCTGATCCTGATTCCTGGTCGTACGAGCACGGTTTTGTACGCAACAACGAGTTGCAATGGTATCAGGAAGCAAACGCGACCCTAATTAACGGCAACCTGATAATTACCGGTAAACGCGAAGAGCTCGTAAACCCAGATTATAATGCAGGTAGTGGCGATTGGAAAAGAAGTCGAAAAGCAGCTCAGTATACCTCGTCAAGCATCAATACAAGGGGGAAATTCCAATTTCAATATGGTATTGTCGAAGTTCGTGCTAAAATTGATACCGCAAGTGGAATGTGGCCCGCGATCTGGACGTTAGGCATTGAAAAAGGCTGGCCATCAA
Organism: Leeuwenhoekiella polynyae; assembly: GCF_004104075.1. GTDB lineage: Bacteria > Bacteroidota > Bacteroidia > Flavobacteriales > Flavobacteriaceae > Leeuwenhoekiella > Leeuwenhoekiella polynyae. The sequence continues at coordinate 62,103 of NZ_QOVK01000004.1, forward strand.
ATGGCGAGATCGATATGATGGAGTACTATCAGATTGATGGAAAGCCACATATCCTGGCAAATGCCGCCTGGGGTGCAAACTGGAAAAACGTTTCCTGGGACAGTGCCAAAATTCCGTTTATTGAGTTTTTAAAGAAAGACCCGCAATGGCCAGAAAAATTCCACAATTGGAAAATGGAATGGACGCCTGATTTCATCAAATTATACCTTGATGACGAACTCTTAAATGAAATTGATTTAGCCAAAACTAAAAATCCGGATGGCTCTAACGGCTTTCACCAACCGCATTATATGTTACTCAATCTGGCGATAGGTTCCAATGGGGGCGATCCTTCTCAAACTCAATTTCCCAAAGAATACCTAGTAGATTATGTGAGAATTTTTCAGAAACACGGTCAAATATTAAATGGAGTTAATAAATGAGAACAGTTAAAGAAGTTTTGATCTTTTGTTGTCTTGCGTTGGTTTTAGGTAGTTTCAAAAGTCAAGCTCAACAAGGAGAGCGGGAGTACATGGTTGAGACTATGCTAAAAATAGCAGATCCTGTTTTAAAGAATTTAGCAAAAGATAAACTTAAGGTTAATATGCCTGTAGAACGTTCCCCGGGCGCATGGGATGACCGCACACACGTTACCTATCTTGAGGCTTTTGGGCGTTTATATTCAGGTATGGCACCATGGTTAGAGTTGGGGGCAGATGACACAAAAGAAGGTAAACTGCGTAAAAAATACATTGACCTTGTGATTCAATGCTTAGAAAATGCAACTGATCCTGATGCTGATGACTTTATGAATTTTAATAAAGATGCGCAGCCTCTAGTGGACGCAGCTTTTTTAGCACAAGGATTATTACGGTCTCCTACTCAGGTTTGGGATAAGTTAGATGAAGAGACTCAGCAAAGCACTATCAAAGCTTTGAAGTCTACACGAGTTATCACACCGTATTACAGCAATTGGCTTTTATTTTCTGGGATGGTAGAAGCAGCTTTAGAAAAATTTGACAAAAGTGGAGATATGCTGCGTATAGATTATGGCTTAAATAAACACAAAGAGTGGTATTTAGGAGACGGGATGTACGGTGATGGCCCAGATTTTCATTGGGATTATTATAACAGTTTTGTGATACAGCCTTTCCTTTTAGATATTCATCAGACACTTCAGGAAACTGGTAAAGGTAAAGACCGGGACTTTAAGCTTGTTAAAGACCGGGCAACACGTTATGCAGGAATTCAAGAACGACTTATAGGTCCAGAAGGTACGTATCCACCTATCGGCAGGTCTTTAGCATATCGCTTTGGTGCGTTTCAATTATTGTCTCACGTAGCTCTTAGAAAAGAACTTCCAGAAGGTGTACAACCAGCTCAAGTAAGAGAAGCTTTGTATACTATGGTCAAAAGGCAAATACAAGCACCAGGGACTTTTGATGAAAACGGTTGGTTAAAAGTTGGCCTATACGGAGCTCAAAATAATATTGGAGAAGGGTATATCTCAACAGGAAGCTTGTATTTATGTTCTGAAGTTTTTCTGATTCTTGGTCTCCCTGAGAATGCTGCTTTATGGTCAGACCCATATGTCGCCTGGACACAGAAAAAAATATGGAGTGGAGAAACCATTTCAATTGATCACGCCCACTAATAAAGACACAAAAAAATCAATATCTAAGAAATGAATTTAAAAAACCATCTAAAAAGTTTTGTACCTCTAGGTTTCAGCACCCTCTTACTCATAAGCTGTAAAAATAGCACTGAAGATAAAGCACAGGTTATAAACCAAGAATCTGTAGAGACAGGATTACCTGAAAGTAAAGATTCTGTATTAAAGATCATAAATTCTGTGAATGAGCACTGGCAAAATACCCATCCTGAACCAGGTTCTGCTTTTTGGCATCCGGCAGCGTATCATACGGGTAATATAGAAGCTTATAAAGTTACCGGTAACAAAGAGTTCTTAGATTATTCTACCGCCTGGGCAGAACATAATGAATGGAAAGGTGCCAAATCGGATGATAAATCGGCCTGGAAATACAATTATGGAGAAACAGATGATCACGTTCTTTTTGGAGATTGGCAAATCGCTTTTCAAACCTATATAGACCTGTATACTTTGGAAGATTCTAAAGACCCTGATAAGATCGCTCGGGCACTAGAGGTGATGGAGTATGAGATGAGTACAGATATAAATGATTACTGGTGGTGGGCAGATGGTTTGTATATGGTAATGCCGGTGATGACCAAATTATATAAGGTAACAGGAAATGAATTGTATTTAGAAAAACTCGATGAGTATTTAACTTATTCAGACAGTATAATGCTTGATGAAGAAACGGGATTGTACTTCCGCGATGCAAAATATGTATACCCAAAACACAAGAGTTTGAATGGGAAAAAGGACTTCTGGGCACGTGGTGACGGTTGGGTTTTTGCAGGTTTAGCTAAGGTGATTCAAGATTTGCCGGCAGATGCTACGCATAGGCATGAGTATATTGATCGTTTCAAGAAAATGGCAGCAACTCTTAAAGAAGCTCAGCAGCCGGAAGGATACTGGACACGAAGTATTCTTGATCCGGAGCATGCACCGGGACCTGAAACTAGTGGTACCGCATTTTTCACCTATGCCTATTTATGGGGATTAAACAAAGGTATTTTGGACGAAGAAACCTATTTACCGGTAGTAAAAAAAAGCTGGGAGTATCTTACTGAGATTGCCTTACAAGAGGATGGTAGCGTAGGTTATGTTCAGCCAATAGGAGAAAAGGCAATCCCCGGACAGGTCGTTGATAAAAACTCTACTGCAGATTTTGGAGTTGGGGCTTATTTACTTGCAGCTTCAGAAATGTATCGCTTTATAGATTAAGAATAAAAAACGATAATATGATACAGTTTAAAAAGATAAATCACGTTGCTTTTCTTTTAGTAATGGTACTTGTTGTGTTTCCTATGGAAGCACAGGAAATAAAACCTGCAAAACAAGTGGATGGCGAAATGCCCTTATTTCAGGTAGAGAACCCCGATTTTAAAACGAGTCCGTATACCGGTATGACCAAAAAACACTGGGAAGATGCCGCACGGTATTTATTGGCTGGTGCTTTTAGTTATATCGACGATCTGGACGACCCCATGAAGTTTCCCAAACTTCCAGGGAAAAGCTACCCGCATGACATCGGTCGGGTGCCTACCGAAAAACTGGAAGGTCTCGTGCGTACCTTATTTGTTGCGGCACCACTCCTCAAAAAAGAACCCGATCTTACTTTAAACGGGATTAAAGTAGCCGAGTATTATCAACATCAATTGCCCAAATTGGCTGATCCTGAAAGTGAAGCTTTTATAAAACCTCGTGGTAATGGCGGCCCCAGTCAAAATCTGGTTGAATATGGTGCGCTGGCGATTTCCCTGTTTATTTCTCCTGAAACGCTATGGGATCCGTTGAGTCAGGAAGATAAAGATGCTCTAGCTGCTTCGATGTTGAGTTATGGCGACGGACCTACCGTGCCTTCCAACTGGAAGTTCTTCAATATTTTTGTACTCAGTTTCTTTGATGCGCAGGGTTATGAAGTAAACAAACCTTTATTGGAAGAGTACCTGCAAAAATCCCTGGATCATTACCGGGGTCAGGGCTGGTATAATGACAATCCGGCTTACGATTATTACAGTATGTGGGCGTTTCAGGTGTACGGGCCTATGTGGGCTTCGGTTTACGGCGATACGCATTACCCGGAGATAGCCAAAGCTTTTAAAACCAATTTTCAGGATTTGGTGTATCATTATCCCTATATGTTTTCTGAAGATGGAGAGATGATTATGTGGGGCCGAAGCATCAGTTACCGAATTGGGTCGATCAGTCCGTTTCCCTTTACCGGAACCCTTCAGGACGACACGATTAATTTTGGTTGGTTGCGCCGCATTTCTTCAGGTACCTTACTTCAGTTTTTACAGAATAAAAACTTTTTGTTAGATCGTATTCCGACTTTAGGTTTTTACGGGCATTTTGAGCCTGCCGTACAGGTGTACAGCGCCCGCGGAAGTGTATTCTGGATGGGGAAAGCCTTTTTGGGGCTTTTGGTTCCTGATGATAATCCGTTTTGGACCGCAACCGAAAATTTAGGTCCCTGGGATACCACTTTTGAAAAAGGCAAGGTGTACAATAAGTTTCAGGCGGCATCCCATATTTTAATCACCGATTATCCTGATATCGGCGCTGCCGAAATCCGCGCCTGGTGCCACGAGAAAAAAGCAGACGACTGGCAGGGCTTTCGCAGTAGCGAGAATTATAACAAACTATCGTACAATTCAGCTTTTCCGTGGCAGGCAGATGGGGAGGATGGCGAAATCTCCATGAACTATGTGTTTAAAAATGCCAAAAACGAATGGGAACCCTGGCGTTTGTATACCTTTAAAAGCTATGAAAATGGCGTGTACCGCCGGGATGCGGTATTGGAAACCAACGATAAAGTGACAATGCAGTTGGCTGATATTCCATTGCCTAATGGAATACTCCGCGTTGACCGTCAGACCAGTCAGGTGACGGTTCAAATGCGTCTGGGTCATTACGCCTTACCGAAATTGGAAGGAAAAGAGCTGAAGCAATCCAAAAAGAAAATAGGCGATACCGAAGCCTATATCGTTGATAACGGAGAGTACCAACTGGCTTTAGTACCGCTTCAGGGCTGGGGAAAAACCGAGTTTGTTTCTGCTGAAGGTCTAAACCCGGTTTCTGAAGAAAGTAAAACCATCAATCTTGCTGCAAGCTTTTTGCCGCAGGCTGCAACCAACATTTACGCCACGCTGATGCTATGGAAAAAATCTGGCGAAACCTTTACCGAAGCAGAATTGATGCCGGTTAATTTAAAAAATACTTCAACCGGTGTTGAAGTTACTTTGGCAGATGGTTCTCAGAAAATTATTCTCTTTTAATTGTAAAAACGATTTCTACGGCTTGAATCAGTGATTGTTAATAAAGTGTTAAATTATCTCTTTTGAAAAGGCGTTTTCATACACTCTTCATACTCTATCCTAGGCTTTGCCTAGGGGATGCCTGGGAGTTGCCCTACTTGAGGCCCGATTTAGCTGTCTTTTTGACCCGTTCTAAAATAGATATATGCATTTAATAAATAAATCCGATTATAGTTATATAAGTCTAATTTTCAATCCTTATGTAAGATAACAAATGGGTCTCAAAAGGGAAAAAAATCATAAATTCTATCTTTTTGATTTATAAAAACTGCCCAACAAATACATTGTTCGGGCTAAAAACTCATAGCATAGTTAAGGAAGAGGGGATATTTACTGATGAAGTAGGTCAACAGGTAAAGTGTTTAGTTTTAAAATGTTGTTGAATGCTTGTTTAAACAGGTTAGTATTTAATAAACAAAGAATAATTATGTATAAACCATTCTTTATTTGATATAGTATATTATGCTCCTTTCTCTTAAATCAAAGTCCATGAAACGAAAGCAAAACCAGTTGAGTGTAATACTAATCGTCTTAGTAGCTCAGTTAATAAATGCCCAGCAAAATTCTCCCGAGTGGCAGGATTTAAGTGTTTTTGAAGTCAATACACTAAAACCACAGGCTACTTTTTATGTTTTTGATACGGAAAATGAAGCTTTAGAAAATGACTATTACAATTCTAAAAATCTTCTTTTACTCAACGGAACCTGGAAATTTAATTTAGCTGAAACGCCGCAGACTCGGCCTGAGGATTTTTATAAATCAGATTATGATGTTTCGGGCTGGGATGATATTAAAGTGCCGGGCGACTGGCAAATGCAGGGTTATGATTTTCCGCTTTATGTAAGCGCGGGCTATACGCACAAGATTAATCCGCCCTTTGTAGATACGCTTTATAATCCGGTAGGTTCGTATAAGCGTAGCTTTAACCTGCCTGAGAGTTGGAAGGACAAACGCGTTGTCTTGCACTTTGGTGCTGTAAACAGTGCGTTTTATGTTTGGGTTAATGGTAGGAAAGTAGGTTATAATGAAGATGCAAAAACACCTTCTGAGTTTGACATTACCTCATTTGTAAAACCCGGTGAAAATGAACTTGCTGTTGAGGTGTACCGCTGGAGTGATGGTACCTATCTGGAAGATCAGGATTTTTGGCGATTGAGCGGCATCGAGCGTGATGTTTACCTGTATGCGACTCCCCAAGCTTATATAGCCGATGTGTTTTTTAAAGCCGGTCTCGATTCAACCTACACCGCAGGAATACTTGGTGCTTCGGTAAGTTTAGTGAATGAATCTTTAAGCTCCAGAAAGCTTCAGCTGCAACTAAAACTCTATGATGGCACTCAGGAAGTTTATACTGTTGATCAGGAGGTGCGTTTAGCCGCTTCAGCAAAAGATACGTTTCAATTTCAGCATTTGATAAAACAGGTTAAGGCATGGAGCGCCGAACATCCCAATTTATATACCGCTACGCTAAACCTTGCTGAGGATTGGAATACCTTGATGAGCACCTCATTTAAAATCGGTTTCAGATCGGTCGAGATTAAGGGTGGAAAACTTCTGGTAAATGGCAAACCTATTCTGCTTAAGGGCGTCAACCGTCACGAACACGATCAAAATACAGGTCACGTGATTAGTGAAGAATCGATGTTGCAAGATATTCGGCTTTTTAAAGAAAACAACATCAACGCGGTACGTAACTCGCATTATCCCAACGATTCCAGATGGTACGAACTCTGCGATGAATATGGCATTTATATGATTGACGAGGCCAATTTGGAAACCCACGGTTTTGGCTACGAGGAAGATAAAACGCCTGCAAATAAACCTAAATTCGCTGCGATGCACCATGACCGTCTGGAGGCGATGGTAGAGACGAATAAAAACCATGCATCCATTATCATTTGGTCTATGGGTAATGAAGCCGGTGACGGCCCTGCTTTTATAGACGGGTATCACTGGATCAAAAATCGAGACAACTCGCGCCCGGTTCAGTATGAGCGGGCAGAGCGCGGTACCAGCTTTCAGGAACCCCATACCGACATCATTCCGTGGATGTATGCCAGCCTTGATTACATCAAAAATAACTACATCGGGAAGTATCCGGATCGGCCTTTTATCTGGTGCGAGTATGCGCACAGTATGGGCAACAGCACCGGGAATTTGCAGGATTTGTGGGATTTTGTCTATGAGCAACCGCAAATGCAAGGCGGTTTTATTTGGGACTGGGTCGATCAGGGTTTTGTAAAACAGGATAGTACGGGTACCGATTATTGGACTTACGGTGGTGATTATGGCCCCGACCGTTACCGCCACGATGCCAATTTTGTTTTAAACGGAATTGTAAATCCAGACCGCACGCCGCATCCTGCTCTTGCAGAGGTTAAGCAGGTATATCAAAACGTAAAAATCGAAGCACGCGATACCGAAGCCCTTGAATTTACCCTGAAAAACCGTTTTTTCTTTACTAATCTGGATGCTTACACCATTTCTTATGACCTATTGCGAGACGGGGTTGCGATCTCTTCCAATAACCTCGGGTCTTTTGAGGTAGCACCACAAGATTCCATTGTATTTAAAATTAACGAATTACAGCTTCCTGAAGATGGGCATGAATATTTTATCAATTTTATAATACGTACCAAAACAGCTTCGCCACTGTTGCCCAAAGACTTTGTGGTTGCACGAGATCAAATCCTGCTCAAGAATGTACCTCTTCCCAATAATGCATTTACCGGATCAACAGAAAAGCTTGATGTTACCGATTATAAAGATTCCCTGACGGTGAAAACAGGGGCGGTAAGCCTGAGTTTTGACCTGCGAAGCGGGCGTTTAAAATCGTATAGTTTTAAAGGCCAAAATTATCTAAAAGAAGAAGCCCGTCTTAATTTTTGGCGTGCGCCTACCGATAATGATTTTGGCAATAACTACCCGAAGCGAGCCAAACTCTGGAAGGATGCATCCCATAATCAACGTTTGATTTCGTTTAAGTTACTATCAAAGACCCGCGATTCTGTGGTGGTAGAATCGGTTTATCAGTTAGATACCTTACAGGCGCAGGCATCCTCGCGTTTTTTGATTTACGCAGATGGAAGCCTCAAGGTAACCAACAGCCTTAATTACGCTGATTCAGAAAAAGTGGCGGAGATCCCACGTTTTGGTATGAATTTTATTCTGCCCAAAACCTATGATCATGCAAAATGGTACGGCCGTGGACCGCACGAAAATTATCAGGACCGTAAGGAAGCTGCTTTTGTAGGTGTTTATGAAGCATCGGTAGCCGATTTGTATTTTCCATACATCAGGCCTCAGGAAAACGGGTATCGCACCGATAACCGATGGATTAGTCTTACGAACGATTCTGGAGCGGGCATTACAATCATTGGGCTGCCCACAGTTTCCTTTAGTGCACATCACAATTACATCTCCGACTTTGATCCGGGTGAAGAAAAGCAACAGCGTCACACAATTGATATTAAGCCCAGAGATTTAATCAGTTTAACTATTGATTACAAACAAACCGGAGTTGGAGGTGATAACAGTTGGGGAGCAAAGCCTCACGAGCAGTATCAATTGAAACCTAAGAATTATAGTTACAGTTTTCTGATAAAACCCATAAACTAAAACAAATGCAACATGTAAAAGTACCGAAGTGTCCCCTACACCATTTATTTTTTAAAATTAAAACGGGCCTTTGTGCTTTTATCCTATTCTTCGTGGCCGCTCAGGCCTTCGCGCAGCAAAATCTAATTGCTCACGAGGCCATGGCCGAAAAGATATACATTCAAGCTGATCGTAAAGCCTATACGAAGGGCGAGACAATCTGGTTTAAAGGAGTTGTCGCTCAGGCTAAAGATAATGTGCCATCTACTTTAAGTGGGGTATTGCGGGTTGAATTGATTGATCCCTTTGAGACGATTGTGGGTGAAAAATTGGTCAAACTCGATAACGGCATTGGCAACAATTTTTTCAGTATTGAAGATTTTTACGCTCCCGGCACCTATCAATTGCGGGCATATACCCAATGGGATCAAAATTTTGATTCTGATTTTTTATTTTCTACGTATCTCACGATTGCCGAAGACCGGATAGCGGAAGATGTCGTACGTAAACTGGAAGTTGAAGGGCAGGATGCTCTACGTTTTGTATTCAACCCAAAGCTTATTGACCCTACTGTGGGTTCAAAATTTGAGCTCGAACTGGCTTATAATGATCAGGTAAAAAAACGGGTGATTCGTAAAAATGCTTCAGATTATTTTCTATTGGAAGAAGATTTTCCAGAAGAGACGAGTTGGGTGCATTTTAAATTGACTACTGAATCTGGTAAACAATGGAGCGAAAGCATACCCCTTTCCAGGCCGGCGATAGACATTCAGTTTTTGCCCGAAGGCGGAAGCTTAGTCGTAGGGATGAATAATCTTTTGGGCTTTAAAGCGATTGATGAGACTGGAAAAGGCGTCGCGGTCGAGGGAACGATTTACGATTCACAAAACAATCCCGTAACTGCCTTTAAAAGCAATAAGCTGGGAATGGGACGGGTTTATATGTTCCCTAATGCATCAACAAGATATAAAGTTGAGTTGACAGCGCCAAAAGATAACATCAAGCTTACCTATTCATTTCCTGAAGTGATTAAAAAAGGCAGTAAACTTTCGGTAAACCGCGTAGGTAAGATTATTGCCTTGCAAGTTAATTCAAGCCAATTGGTGAATGATTCGGTTTATGTGGAAGTGAGTAGCAGAGGTATGGCTCTCGGTGAAGTAGGTCGAAAACTTGAAGGAGGAAAGCAAGACTTCGTGTTTTCAAACGAATCTTTACCTGCAGGAATTCTGGTGTTTACGCTTAAAGACCAAAATAGAAATCCGGTAGCCGAGCGTTTGTACTTCAACCATTTAGAAACCGAGGCCTTTGATCTCAATCTGGACTTGGCCAGAGATCTTTACAAATCAGATGAAGAAGTAAGCCTGAAGCTTTCCACAGCAGGAGTCTCGGCCGATACGAGTTGGTCTGCCAGCGCTTCAGTACTGGTAATTCCGAAAGATTTGAAAGAGGAGCAAAACATCTGGACCTATTTTATGCTTACTTCCGAATTGCGTGGAAGGATCGAAAATCCGTCTTTTTATTTTGAAGGTACGCAGCTTGTAAAACCCAACGAACTCGACAACCTGCTTCTAACTCAGGGTTGGCGGGGTTATACCTTTAACACCCCACCAGATACAAAAGCAATGGACTTTTTACCGGAATTTGGATTGGGCGTTCAGGGAGAGATTGCGGCGCTTTTTGATAAAGATAAAGCCAAGGAAGACGTAGACGTTAGTCTTATGGTGTTTGGTGAGGAACAACGTTTTTACAATCAGAAAACCGATAGTCTGGGACGCTTTAATTTTCTATTGCCTCCTCTGGAAGGCAGGCGGGTTCGTGCGGTGTTGCAAACTAAAAATGAAGCTGGAAAAAATCGGAATTATACGCTGAGTCTTGATGAACCTACAAAACCAAAAATCACATACGACCGTACCCGGGCGTACTTTAAGGATCAGGATTCGTTATCTCAGGTATTAAAAACGATTAGGAAGAATGATGGGGCTGATTCTTTTTTTGAATACGATCCTAATATAAACGAGTTAGATGAGGTGCTCATCAGTAATTATGAACTTACTCCGCAACGCCAAAAAGTGATGGACACCTACGGCAAGCCCGACGTGGTCATTGACGGTCGGGAAATTGAAACTAAAGCGAATGAGTACAGCAACGGGTTGTATGGCGTGCTTCGACAGGCCTTTGGTGATAAAATCAGTTTTCAAATGTATCAGGACAGTATCGGAGTGCGCTATCAAAAGGCGATGGTAACCGGTGGCATGGAAACTATAGTCCTGGTTGATGGGATTCCGGTTTTGGCTGATGCCTATCAGTTTTTACCCAATTTGCCACCCAGTGAAGTCAAAAGCGTTGAAATTTTAGACGGTACTACTCAAAATTTTATGCCGCTGTATCGTCGGGTGTATCCGTTTCAGGATATGAGGTCGACGCCCGTTCAGGGAAGTATTCTGGCGATTTACACCTATGCAGGTAACGGTTTTTATACTGCCACAAAATCAAAGGGTATTTTGAAAACCAGCATCCCGCTGTTTGCGCGCACTAAAGAATTTTATATTCCTAAATATGATTCGGAAGATACAACTTTGGGGTCTGCTGACAATGAGGTTACCTTATATTGGAACCCCGACATTAAGCTAAAAAGTGAGGCTTCGGCTACGGTTAAATTTCCCAATAATGAAACCCCGGGAACTAAAACGATCCTTGTAGAAGTTATTTCCCGGGATGGTAAATTGGGTTATAAGTCGCTCGACTATAAGGTTGAAGATTAAGGCAAATCTTCCCCTTTTGAAGCAATCCAGATTTTATACCATTGTTGCAGGCTTAAATCAATTTCAAGCGCATCTACAGCACTTTTGATGCGATCGATGTGTTTGGAGCCTACGATTGGCAGAATGCCTACCGGATGCTTTAGTAACCACGCGTACATCACCTGATCAATAGCTTCAATCCCTAGTTCAGCTGCGACTTCTTTCAGTACCGAATGCAGGCGGTGCTCCCGTTGACTTTCGGGCTTAAAGATTTTTCCTCCGGCCAAAGGTGACCAGGCCATAGGTTTGATTTTATGTTTTTGGAAAAATTCAATATTCTCATTTTCCCAATGCTCAAGACAGGCAATAGAAAGTTCAACCTGATTGGTAGCCAAAGGCATATCCAGATACGACTGAAGGCTGTCAAACTGCATCGGTGTAAAATTTGACACCCCAAAGTTGAACACTTTTCCGCTTTGCTTTAAGTGATCAAACGCTTTGGCAACCTCTTCCGGATCAAAAAACGGCGCCGGGCGATGCAGTAGCAATAAGTCCAGACGGTCTGTCCCCAGATTCTTCAGCGAAGCTTCTGCCTGTTTGATGATGTATTCGGAGCTGTACTCGTAAATTTTCACCTCCAGTTCCGGGTTAAAATCAGTTGACAGTCGAATGCCGCATTTACTGATGAGTTGCATTTGCTCGCGCAATTCAGGTTTCAACGCTAAGGCACGGCCAAAGAATTCTTCACAGGTATAGTTTCCGTATATATCGGCGTGGTCAAAAGAAGTGATTCCCAGTTCTAAAACCTGTTCGATCAACTTAAGAAGTTCGGGATCGCTGAGGTTCCAGTCGCGCAGTCGCCAGTATCCATGAATGATGCGGGAAAGGCTGAGATTATCGTTAAGTGCTAATGTATTTTTCATAGTAGTTATTCTTCTAATTGTAAGGTACCAAAAAGGCCTGAATCCATATCGATGCGCCCTTCGTAATCTTTCGGGATTTCTAAAGAACCGAGTATTGTATCAGGTTCTTCTCCAGCATTGACTTTAAGAAAAGCTAAAGCAAATCCCAGTTTTTTATCCGTGGTAAGTCTGACAGCTTCGTTGGGTTGATCATCGCAATAAGTTTCATCAAACACGCTAATCTTCAGTTCCCAGATGGTGCTTTTTCCGTTCCGCATCATACGATTACTGATGTGGTCAAACGTAGCAGGCTTTTCTTCATCTTCATAATCAATTACAAAACCATTTAGTAACACCTGATAGGCAAATGCACTGTGATCGGTTGCGTAATTTCCGCCGCTGTTGTTTTCGTCCAGATACACCAGTAAACGATCCTGCTCCTTAAAATTTTCTAACGGATTAGTACCGGAGTTTATGACGGGGATATAGGTGTCAAATTTAATCAAAACGTAGAGTGCATCGGGTGTCCAGGTAAGTTTGTAGCGTATATTCTCAGTTTGTTTTTCTCCCTGCCAAAGCTGATTCAGAGGTAGCCAGTTGATTTTCTTCCACGCAGGATCATTGGGATTTCCATCAATTTTTGGAGCAATAACGGCTTTGTTAACCGGTTGATAAACAGCCGCATTTTTTACAAAAAGGGGAGGAGGTGTATTATCGCTCTTGCAAGCGAAGAATATAAGGCTTAAAAGAAAAAGGATTAGATACTTCATAAATTGGTTCTTCCCAGACTGAGGACGCCAAATATAGGCCCTGCCGCCAAAACCAAAAAGAGATACTTCAAATCGTTTGCCAGTGCAAAATGCCCCAAAAGCTGAATACTCAAAATTGTGATCGCAAAACCTATGCAGTTTACTAAAGTAAGAGCCGTGCCGCGGTACTCTGGGATCGCGTGTGTAGCAACGAGTGTCGAAAACTGCGGACTGTCCGCAACTACAACTGCTCCCCAGAAAAGCATAAATGCAATGAATAAAACCGGTGGAAATTGCAGGCTAAATGGAGAAAGTACACAGCAAATCCCGGAAGCCAGTAAACTGAAACGCGCCACTTTTGTACTGCTGAATCTTTTGCTCAAATGACCACCTATTGCACACGATAATGTTCCCATACCAATCGTGATAAAAGCCCAAAGAGGAATATTCAAAACCTGTTCGTTTTCTATCGCATAGAATTTAATAAATAGTGGAAGAAAGCCCCAAAATGCATATAATTCCCACATATGTCCCCAATATCCAAAAGCTGCTAAACGAAAAGCCTTCACCTTAAAAAGAGCCAGAATACCAGATATCTTTAATTTTTGTTGTTGTTTGCGAAACGGACCATTAGGTACACCAAAACCGATTAAGATCCCGCCTAAAGCTGCTAATGCACTCGTAATTATAGTGATGCTTTTGTAATCAATAGCAATGCCAAAACTGTTGAGGAAGTGGGGTAAAGCAGTGCCCAAAACTAAGGCTCCTACCAGATATCCCAGAACCTTCCCGAGTCCCTTTTCAAAATAATCAGAAGCGATTTTCATCCCCACCGGATAAATTCCGGCAAGGAAAAAACCGGTACTAAACCGCGAACTTAAAATAGCCTGGTATTGCACTCCCGGCAAAAGCAGCGTAAGATTTGTGATTGCACCCAAAAGAGCACAGATCAAAAATACTTTTGAGGGCGAAAACCGATCAGCAAAGGCGAGTACGGCAAAAACCAATGTCCCTGTGATAAAACCAAACTGTACGGTGGCCAGCACATCACTTACCGCATCCGGATTTTGCAAAGCCGAAATGGGCAATTGGGGTACCACAATATTGCCCACAAACCACAACGATGTTCCCAAAAACTGAGCGAGAACAATAAGGATGATGATTCGGCATTTACCTTTCATAAAGGTAGATTCCTGAAGTAGACCAATCAATACAAACTAAAGGAATACTTAAATCTTCGCAGATTTTCTTTAGTGTTTGTTGTGCATATTCTGTTGCTAAATTTGAAATTAAAATTCCGAATAAAGATTTTTTAATTTCTTTTATGTAGTCATACTGATTATCACAAAATGACATAATTCTAAATTCATTTTCGCCAGAGTAGTCTAAATGTTTATTAAAAAGATTTTTAGTAACCTTTGACTTTGATTCCTCTATAAATTTTTCTTCTCCAATTTCAATTATTCGATCTAAATCTATGTTGTATTCATTTAAATCTAGAATATTATATCCAACATATTTAATATTACCTGAAATGTGTGATTTATTTAATTCCAATTTTTCTCTATCAAATACTAGGCAAACTCCACTATAATTATCGCCATATTGTTCCCACATTCGAGGTTTAAAACATCCAAAATAATCGAGAGGGCGTAATGAATAATTGGCATAAGTTTCATAATCGCCATTTTTACAAAAAGATAATTGTTTGGCTTTTTTTATATGGGAAGATAATATGATTTCCGAATTTCTTCTAACATCCATTGATAGTGGTTTCTTTTCACCACTTCCCCAAGTTCCAAATGAATACTGATGATTTGAATTTTCGATTGGATCTCTAGAATTTTTTCTTGGAGATATACGTAATCTGTTCTCAAAAAGAATATGCTCAAGGGCAACTTGAGTAGTTGTATAATGAAAGAGTAAATTTCCCTTAAAAAAATGTGCATCAAACTTAGCTCTATCAAACATCATTATTCAACAGGTTCTGCTGCGAGAGCAAGATGCTTGCCATCTGGACTTACGGCAATACGGGTAGTGTTGGTAAGGTTGTATGCATTAAGGCTAGCTGCAAAAACCCAGGCCGGCTCTCCAAAAAGATCGTACACAAATAAGCTGTCACCGCTTCCTACCAAAATTCGGTTTTCATCGAGCCAGGCATAATCCTGACGGCCAATAGGTAATTCACAAACAAAATAACTGGTTGGACTTTCACCGGAAAGATCGAGCATATATAAGTCCATATTTTGGTCATCGTTCTCTACAGTATAACTCAGTGACTCGCTGTTGGGTACTTTGTGTAGTGAGCGACCGGACTTGGAAACTATTTTTTGCAGCGTATCCATAGCCGGACTTGAAAGCATTAAATCCAATTGATTAGGAACCAAAACGGAAGCTATAAACGCATCTTTATCGTAAAATTTGAAATAGCCCACCTGACTGCTGTCCCGCAATCTCTGAAAGGCTTTGGTTTTAAAGTCATATTCAGCAATACGCTGTCTGCCTTCGGGATTCTGGCGTACGGCAACAACGTGATCCGTTTCGGGAAGGCGCTGGGGTGAGAAAAATCCGTTGTTGGGTTCATTGGTGAGCAACGCGGTTTTTTTAGTGCTGAGATCATAAATGCCAATAGCCGTAAGACTGTCTTGTGTACGACTGTACAATAGCGTGTTATCATCGTAAAATGAGGGCTGACTGTCGTAACCTGCATTGGATGAAATGTTTGCACCTTCGGTAATTTTAAGTGTGGTAGGCGTGGTACTGATGTCAAAAAGATACACGTCGGGAGCGTTTTGTGCACAAAGGCTAAAGCTCAAAAGAGCGAAGAGTCCGAAAAAAGATGATTTTAGCATACTAATGATTGAGGTTTTAAAGATACAGATGTTTGTGTAAAGAGTCTTGCAAGGATTGAGCCGTTTTGGTGAAAATCGCAAACTAGTCATTTCGACCGGTAGGGAGCAATCACATCAGTCATTCACGCGTGATTAGTGTGAATATCTTCATCATTTGTTTTACCAAGCAGGATGTGACCTCTCTTGTTGTTGAGGTTACGCACGTTGTCATTTCGACCTTTAGGGAGCAATCACATCAGTGATTCACGTGTGATTAGTGTGAATATCTTCATCATTTGTTTTATCAAGTAGGATGTGACGGCTCCTGTCGTCGAGGTGACAGGCGTAGTCATTTCGACTGGTAGGGAGAAATCGCATCAGCCCTTCCCGAGAGCTTGACTTTTTACCCAGTAGGATGTGACGGCTCCTATATGTCGAGGTGACATTTTCAATTTTAAAACCAACTCGATTCGCTTGACACCGCGTGAGGGATAGTAGTGGAAATCCTTTAGGAGCGCGAGCGACTAAAGATTGCAACGGATAGCCCGGCCCGAAGGGCACGCCCTAAATAAAAAAACCTGCAGCAGATTGCTACAGGTTTTTGTCTTCAGATTCTCAAGTTTAGGGGTCAAATCTAAAAGGGGTATGTGTTTTCTGATGTTACTTTTTCTGCGATCAGATTACGTAATGCAATCACGTTAGGCTGATTTTGATATTTTGTAAATCTTTTAAGCCCCATAAGCATCATACGCTGTTCATCACCTTCGGCAAAAGAGACGATGCCTTCTTTTGCTTTTTGAGTAATGATGTCTACGGCGTGATACAAATAAAGTTGTGCCATCGCGATTTGCTCTTTTTGCGCGTCTTCGCCAAAACGTTTCACATTTTTCTCGGTACGCAAAATAGTACTTTCAGCCATATAGATCTCAATCAGAATGTCTGAAGCAGCCATCAATAATTGTTGATGTTCTTCAAGTTCAGGACCGTATTTTTGGATAGCACTACCGGCTACCATTAAGAACACTTTCTTAAGCTTTGCAACCATTGCTTTTTCTTCAGAAAGTACTTCAGAATAATCTGGAGTATCAAAAGATGGAATTCCGGTAAGTTCTTCGCCTACTGCCATTGCCGGATTTAAAAGATCTACGTGACCTTTCATCGCTTTTTTAACCAGCATTCCCACAGCGAGCATACGGTTGATCTCGTTAGTACCTTCGTAGATACGCGAGATACGGGCATCTCTCCATGCAGCTTCCATAGGTGCATCTGCGCTAAAGCCCATCCCTCCAAAAATCTGGATTCCTTCATCGGCGCAATTCTGCATATCTTCTGAAGCCGCTACTTTTAGAATAGAACATTCAATGGCATATTCTTCAACACCTTTCAATTCAGCTTCAGAGTGGCTTGCACCAGAATCTAAACGAATAGCAATTCGGTCTTCAATATTTTTTGCGGCACGGTAGGAAGCACTTTCACTGGCATAGGCGTTGGTCGCCATTTCTGCAAGTTTTGATTTTATAGCACCAAATTTTGCGATTGGCGTTTTAAACTGTACGCGCTCGTTAGCATATTTAACTCCCATATCAATCACACGTCGCTGGGCATCAAGACAGGCAGCTGCCAGTTTGATACGACCTACGTTGAGTGCATTCATAGCAATTTTGAAACCTTCTCCGCGACCTGCTAACATATTCTCTACAGGAACAACAGTATCATTAAAGAATACCTGGCGGGTAGAAGAGGAGTGGATACCTAGTTTTTTCTCTTCTTCACCTAATGAAATTCCATTAGAAGGATCATTTTCTACAATGAAACCGGTGATGTTTTTATCGTCTTCAATACGAGCGAAAACAATAAACACATTACAGAAGCCTGCGTTTGAAATCCACATTTTCTGTCCGTTGATTTTGTATGTTTTTCCATCTGAAGAAAGTTCGGCTTTGGTTTTACCACTATTAGCATCAGAACCGGCTCCCGGTTCTGTTAAACAATACGCACCAAACCACTCACCGGTAGCCAGTTTAGGAACATATTTTCTCTTTTGTTCTTCAGTACCATACAGCGTGATAGGCATCGTACCAATACCAGTATGTGCACCAAAAGCAGTCGCGATAGAGCCCGTTGCTCCCGAAATGTAATCGCAAACAAGCATTGTAGAAACAAAGCCCATCCCGAGTCCGTCGTACTCTTCGGGTACTGCGATACCCAAAAGACCAAGCTCACCAGCTTTACGCATAACTTCTTCAGTCAATGCGTAGTCTTTATGCTCAAAACGTTCTTTGTGGGGTACAATCTCACGGTCAACAAATTCTTTAACCGTTTCTTTCATCATTTTTTGCTCCTCATTAAAATCTTCGGGAGTAAATACGTCTTCACAAGCAGTTTCTTTAACCAAAAACTGTCCGCCACGTAAAATGTCTTTTTTGTCTGCTGTTTCTGCCATTTTGAGCCCCCTGTCCCCCGAAGGGGGAACACCTATCAGAGGGTAATAGGATTTTTATTAAACAATACTTTTATTCCTCCCTATTGGAGAGGTTAGGTGGGGCTTTAGTTCAAAAACTCATAAACTCCTGCTGCGCCCTGACCGGTACCTACACACATCGTAACCACACCGTATTTACCTTTCATATCGCGTTTGCGCATCTCGTCAAATAATTGAACCGAAAGTTTAGCTCCCGTACATCCTAAGGGATGACCCAGTGCGATAGCACCACCGTTTACATTCACGATATCCGGATTGATGTCAAGCTCTCTAATTACAGCCAAGGACTGGGAAGCGAAAGCTTCATTTAATTCGATTAAATCAATATCATCTTGTTTAAGACCGGCTTGCTTCAATGCTTTTGGAATTGCTTTTACGGGTCCTATTCCCATAATGCGAGGTTCAACTCCTACAGCTGCAAAATTTACAAGGCGTGCGATAGGTTCCAGATTCAGTTCTTTTACCATTTCTTCGCTCATTACTAAAACAAAGGCTGCACCATCACTCATTTGTGACGAATTCCCTGCGGTGACGCTTCCGCCTTCGGCGAAAACGGGACGTAGTTTTCCAAGTACTTCCAAACTGGTGTCTGCACGCGGACCTTCGTCTTTACTAACTGTATAGTTCTTGGTTTCTTTTTTACCGGAATTATTCACAAATGTGTGTTCGACTTCGATAGGAACGATTTGCTCTTTAAAACGATCTTCTTTTTGTGCTTTTAAGGCTTTTTGATGTGAATTGAAAGCAAATTCATCCTGATCTTCACGAGAGACGTTAAACTGATTGGCTACTGCTTCTGCAGTTAGCCCCATTCCCCAGTAGTAGTCTTCGTTTCCGGCTTTGGCCACTTTATAATCCGGTACGGGTTTGTAACCGCCCATTGGGATGTAGCTCATACTTTCGGCACCACCGGCGATAATGCAATCTGCCATACCGGCCTGAATTTTTGCCGATGCCATTGCGATCGTTTCAATACCTGAGGCGCAGTAGCGGTTAACCGTAACACCCGGTACGTCTTCAATTTTTAATCCCATAAGAGAGATCAAACGCCCAACATTAAGTCCCTGTTCGGCTTCGGGCATTGCGTTACCTACCATTACGTCGTCGATGCGCTTCTTGTCCAGGTTGGGCACCTTTTGCATCATAAAATCGATGGTTTCGGCTGCCAACTCATCTGGTCTTTTAAATCGGAACAATCCGCGGGGTGCTTTCCCTACGGCTGTTCTATATGCTTGTACGATATATGCTGTTTTGCTCATATTTAGCCCCCTATCCCCCGAAGGGGGAATACCTATTAGGAGGAAATAGGATTTTTATTGTTCAACACTATTTGGTCTTCCCCTTTGGGGAGGTTAGGTGGGGCATTTAATTTCTTAGCGGTTTCCCTTTCTTAATCATATGCTCCAGACGCTCTAAAGTTTTGCGTTCTCCACAAAGACTTAAGAAAGCTTCACGTTCCAGATCAAGTAGGTATTGCTCGCTTACGTAAGAAGCTTCAGAAAGATCTCCACCTGCCATAACGTAAGCCAGTTTGTTAGCGATTTTCTTATCGTGATCACTAATATATTTACCGGCATTCATCTGATCTGTACCAACTAAGAAGGCACCTAAAGCTTGTTTACCTAAAACTTTAATGTCTGTTCTTTCAATCGGTTTGGTGTAACCTTGTTCTGCCATAAACTTTGCTACTTCCTTTGCAGCAGCAATCTGACGGTCTTTGTTGACCACAACAATATCTTTGCCTTTTTTAAGAATGCCTAAGTCATAAGCTTCGTGCGCCGAAGTAGATACTTTTGCCATACCAATTGCTAAGAAATATTCACGCAAGCGGTTTAATTCAACATCGTCTTTATGGTAAGTTTCTGAAGCTCTAAGCGTCATTTCTTTAGAACCACCACCGCCGGGAATCACCCCAACGCCAAATTCTACTAGCCCAATATAGCTTTCTGCTGCCGCAACAACGCGGTCAGCATGCAGTGTCATCTCGCAACCACCACCTAGTGTCATTGCGTGTGGTGCAACAACTGTAGGAATAGAAGAGTAGCGTAAGCGCATACAACTATCCTGAAAGTATTTTATAGCCGCATTGAGTTCGTCATATTCCTGCTCCACAGCCATCATAAAAATCATCCCGATATTAGCACCAACGGAAAAGTTCTTGCCCTGATTAGCAACTACGAGCCCGGCAAAGTCTTTTTCAGCAATATCAATCGCACGATTTAAGCCTGCTAAGACATCTCCACCTATAGAATTCATTTTAGAACGAAATTCTAAGTTTAGGATTCCATCTCCAAGGTCTTCAACTACAACACCGCTGTTTTTAAAAACTTCTTTTGATTTGCGTATGTTATCTAGAATGATGAAACCATCCTGCCCCGGTTTTTTTACATATTCTTTCTTAGGAATATCATAGTAGAAAGTATTTCCTTCTTTTACGGTATAAAATGTTTCTTTACCAGAAGAAACCATTTCTGAAATCCAATCAGCTATATCATAACCTTCAGCCTTCATCAATTCGGTTCCTTTTTCAACTCCTACGGCATCCCAAATTTGAAATGGACCGTGTTCCCAGCCGTAACCGGCACGCATCGCATCATCAATTTTATATAGTTCGTCTGTAATTTCAGGAATACGGTTTTGAACGTATGCAAATAGTCCGGCGAAGTTCTTTCGGAAGAATTCACCTGCTTTATCTTTTCCTTTTAATAAAACAGGAAAACGATCTGCTACATTATCAATGGATTTAGTCATCTCAAGCGTACTAAACGAAGCTCGTTTATTCGCTCTATATTCCATTGAATTGAGGTCTAATGTGAGAATCTCACTAGAACCGTCATCCTTTTTAATTTTTTTATAAAAGCCCTGACCAGTTTTGCTACCCAGCCATTTGTTTTCGTGCATCGTGTTGATGTAATTAGGTAGTGAGAATAATTCAGCACGTTCATCATTTTTTACATTTTCACGAATACCATTTGCTACGTGTACCAGTGTATCAAGACCCACAACATCAACCGTACGGAAGGTAGCCGACTTGGGGCGACCAATCACCGGACCGGTAAGTTTATCAACTTCTTCAACAGTCATCCCGAGTTCATTCACCGTGTGAAACAAACTCATAATGCTGAAGGTACCCACGCGGTTTCCAATAAACGCCGGAGTGTCTTTTGCTACAACCGAAGTTTTACCAAGGAATTTTTCGCCGTAGGCATTTAAGAAATCAAGAACTTCAGGATCAGTTTTTGGTCCCGGAATGATTTCAAAAAGGTCTAAGTAACGAGCTGGATTGAAGAAGTGGGTTCCGCAGAAATGTTTCTGAAAATCTTCACTTCTTCCTTCACTCATAAACTGAATAGGAATACCAGAAGTATTTGAAGAAATCAAGGTGCCCGAAGTACGGTGCTTATCCAGCTTTTCAAAAACCTGTTTTTTAATATCAAGACGTTCAATTACTACCTCAATGATCCAGTCGTAATCTTTCACTTTAGCGATATCGTCTTCCATATTACCGGTAGAGATACGGCTGGCGAAATCTTTATGGTAAATAGGAGAGGGCTTAGATTTTAAAGCGTTTTGCAAGTGATCGTTAACCAGACGGTCACGCACTTGTTTGTCTTCTAAGGTTAAACCTTTAGCTTTTTCTTTGTCGGTTAGTTCACGAGGAACGATGTCGAGCAACAGCACTTCAACTCCTATATTAGCAAAATGGCAAGCGATCCCGCTTCCCATAATTCCGGAGCCAATAACTGCAACTTTATTTATTCGTCTTTTACTCATTGTTTTATAGTAGTTTCAGAATTGTTATATATTTTTTTGTTTTGAATCAAATCATTGATGACGTGAATGACTTCAAAGAAATGATCTATTTTTTCAGATTCAATATTTGCACGAATGGCATCATTGAATTTTAGAACCCGGTCTTTACTGAAATTGCGATTTTCCTTCCCAAATTCTGTTAGGAAAATAAGAACACCGCGTCCATCTGCAGGGTTCGGCTTACGTTCTATGAGTCCGCGTTCTTCCATTGACTTTAAGGTTCTTGAAAGACTCGTAGCTTCCATTCCCATTCGTGGCCCCAGAGCTGTTGAAGGTGTTCCTTCTTCCGGGTCGATACTTAGTAATGCAAATCCTGTAGCCATTGTACTGTCTAATTTTGCTGCTTGCTCATTATACATTTTTGTAATGGCTTGCCAGGTTGCTCTAAGCGCGTGATCTATTGTGATATCTTTTTTACTCATACGTTTGCGTAAAGTTAAAAAATAATACTATGCACGCATAATAAATTAAGGAAATTTTATAAGATTATTATCTGATGCCCTTGAAGACGGGTATATTCATAAAAAAACTCCTTATTTCTAAGGAGTTTTATAAATTAATTATGCTCGTATATATTATTATACAAATTGATGTATTTCTCTTTTACAATGCGTCTTTTTAACTTCATAGTAGGAGTGAGGTGACCCGCCTCTATACTCCATTCGTCTGGAGTAAGTTCTATTTTTTTAACGCGTTCCCATTTGCCAAACTTTTCATTATGAAGATTCACATCTTCAAGAATACGTTGTTGAACTTCTTTGTTTTCTGCAATCTCTTTATTTGTAGATCCTACATTGATATTTTTCAATTTGGCCCATTCTGCTACAAACTCAAAATTAGGTTGAATTAAAGCGGCAGGCATTTTTTCGCCTTCACCTACAACCATAATGTGTTCAATAAAACGAGATTGTTTCATCGCATTTTCTATTAGTTGAGGAGCTACATATTTACCACCACTGGTTTTAAACATTTCCTTTTTACGGTCGGTTATTTTAAGGAAACCTTCTTTATCGATCTCACCGATATCACCGGTGTGGAAATATCCGTTTTCCAGTACCTCTTCTGTTTTCTCCTTATCCTTATAATAACCCATCATTACCTGTGGACCTTTTATAAGAATCTCACCATCTTCAGCAATTTTAACTTCAGTCTGTGGAATAGGCTTACCAACCGTACCAATTTTAAAGCCTTTATTACGCATATCATTAACAGAAATAACTGGAGAAGTTTCTGTAAGTCCATAACCTTCCATCACAGCAATATCTGCGGCATTAAAAACTCTGGCTAGTCTGGGTTGTAAAGCAGCGCTACCTGACGCGATAACTTTTAAGTTTCCGCCTAAAGCTTCTTGCCATTTGCTGAAAATCAGTTTGCGAGCAATAGCTAGTTTTTTTTCATACCACCAACCATTTTCACCATAAGGTTCATATTCTAAACCAGTCTCAACTGCCCAGAAAAATAATTTCTTTTTAATCCCAGTAAGTGCAGCACCCTTTGCAATGATTTTATCGTAAACTTTTTCTAATAACCGAGGCACCGCAGTCATTACTTCAGGCTGAACTTCTTTTAAGTTTTCACTTATAGTATCTAAACTTTCAGCAAAATATATAGAAACGCCAGTGTATTGATAGAGATACATCAACATACGTTCGTAGATGTGACAAACCGGCAAAAAACTCAACGCTTTACTTTGTCCCGGTATGATAGGAAATCTCGAAGTACTGTTTAGAGCATTTGAAGCTACATTTTTATGACTTAGCATGACACCTTTAGGTCTTCCGGTTGTTCCAGAAGTGTAAATTAGTGTTGCCAGATCATCTTCTTTTACTGCATCTTTAAGTTTCTCTACTTCGGGCTGTAAATTGGTGTCATCTTCTTTTACAGCTTGCCAGCTTTTACAACCGTCAACCTTATCAAAACTGAAAACATCTTTTAGAGTAGGCACATTTGCTTTAATAGCATTAACCTTATCTAATACTTCCTTATCTGAAACAAAACAATAGATAGACTCACTGTGGTTGAGTACATACTCATATTCTTCTTCAGAAATCGTTGGATAAATAGGTACATTTTGAGCACCTAATTGCAGAATACCAATATCCATAATATTCCACTCCGTACGATTTGTAGAAGAGATAACCGCAACCTTATCATTAGGTTTTACACCCAGTTTTAAAAGTCCGCGACTTATCGCATTGGCCTGGTCAATATAAGATTGTGTAGTTGTAGCGACCCATTTCCCGTTATATTTAGTAACCAAAGCCTCTTTCAGGTTATACTGTTCAAGCTGGTGATAGGGGAAGTCAAAAAGACGTTTAATTTCCATGATTATGATATAGGTTAATTCGCTCTTGGAGCGATAGAACGTTAAAGTTTTATGAAATGAAAGTTTCTAAAAACTAGTTTGGGATTATTCTTTGAATAAAGATACTCTGCAAAATAATGAATTTACAAACCTTTTTCTACGATTTTAGAAAAATTTACAACGTTGTATTGAAAATGTCAAAATAGCATAGATTTTTGAAGTCTATGCTATTTCTAATACAATTTCATCAGTGTCCCGGTTCATAAATCAGCCTTAGAAAAGTACTAAAACGTTCTGTCTCGCGGTTTATAGGAATTCCTGTAACAATACCTATTAGTAAATTGTCAGCTATATCTAAACGTAGTTGAGGTCTAATAGTCATGTCAAAATCTCCTTGGTTAAACTCCTTATTAAATTCAAGACCGATAAAATTTCGGGTTCCGGAAATCATATAGTGAATATTGCTGTTGATCTGCCAGCTGGTTTGCATAGCACCATTATTAAAATGATGAGCGATAGCAGGCCCGGTATAGATTAAACTGTGAAAATTAGAACCCAGGCGTTTGGCAGCAATAAAAAATGGATTGTAGATGTTACCAGTAAGTAGCTTACCCGAACCATAATTATTAAAATCAGTAAGCTCAAATTCTTGAATGTATCCAAATGCCATACTTGTTTTATGTTTATCTGAAACCCAAAAAGTATATTGGCCAGCAATTTTCACACTATTCAATTTATTTCCGGGAGCGTTAGCATTATTACCCACGGGGTAATGTAACGAAAATGGAAGTTCAACTTCTAAACCCAATCGGTCTACAGGAGCCCATTCATATTCTACTAAAGCCAGATATTCGTCATATTGATCACGGTCAGTAAGTCCAAGGCCAACATTCCATTCTTTTTCGCCTTTACGGGCTCCTAAATCCCGAATCAAATCAATATATAAGGGTTCTGCATGAAGAATTTTTAAGGGTTCCTTGCTGTCTTCAATTTCAGAAATGTATAAACTGTCTTTTATGGCATTGCTCTCAGACTCCTGAGCATAGGTAAAATTGGAAAGTACTGAAACGATCAGCACTAGTTGTAATAGTTTCATCTTAATTTGTTTAATGAGTTATTAAATGAGAAAATGCACCTCAATTGCTGAGGTGTAATTACTGAAGGAAAAACAAATTAAGATTGTGGTGGGGGTGCGTCGATTTCCAGATACGCAACTTTATAAAAATTATTCGACCAGTGTATAAGTTGCTGATTGAGCGTTAAAAAAACATGGTTTCCATTGGAGCAATGATCATCTAGGGTGAAATGATCCAGACTAAAAGGGGACTTACCTGAGTTGTGTTTTTCTGAATCTGCATCGTCCTGTTCGGGGATCACATCGCCAAGATCCAAAACCTGTTCAACAACTAACTCAATAATACTTTCCTGATCATTGATATTAAGATTTTCAGGGGTGTTTTTGCTGAAATCTGGACTGTCAACACAAATGTTTAAAACATAGAGGGCCATAAGCAGCCAAAACCTACGTATATAAAAATGATGAGACCCGAATTTCAGCATATAAAATCAGTACTGATCTAGTTCTTGTTTTTCTCAATCCACTTGCGTGCATTCTCAAAAGCTTCGATCCATGGACTAACCTCGTCTTTGCGACCTTTCGGGTAATTTGCCCAATTCCATTGAAATATAGAACGTTCAATATGTGGCATGGTTACTAAGTGACGCCCGGTTTTATCAGTCATCATCGCTGTGTTGTAACTACTTCCGTTAGGGTTTGCAGGATAGGCATCGTAACCGTATTTAGCTACAATATTGTAATGCTTTTCACTAAGTGGAAGTTCAAATTTTCCTTCTCCATGAGAAATCCATACGCCTAATGTTGCTCCTTCTAATGTAGAAAGCATCACCGAATCATTCTTTTCAATCTTTACACTTGTAAAACCACTCTCGTGTTTATGCGAATCGTTATGTAGCATTTTGGGCTTTTCATTATGCTCTGGGTTGATCAAATCCAACTCCACAAAAAGCTGACAACCATTGCAGATTCCTACTGAAAGTGTATCAGGTCTTGCAAAGAAATTCTTTAATGCAGTGTTGGCTTTATCATTGTATAAGAATGCGCCGGCCCAACCTTTTGCAGAACCTAAAACGTCTGAATTGGAGAAGCCACCCACGGCGCCTATAAACTGAATATCTTCTAACGTTTCACGACCGCTGATCAAATCAGTCATATGTACATCTTTTACATCAAAACCGGCAAGAAACATAGCGTTTGCCATTTCGCGTTCAGAATTACTTCCTTTTTCACGTAAAATAGCAGCTTTAGGTCTTGGTTTAGAAGTGTCAATTGCAGGTTTTATTCCTGTAAAATGCTTCGGAAATTCAAATTTTAAATCTAGTTTGTCAAAGTTATGGTAACGGTCTTCTGCAAGATTATTAGCAGTTTGTTTCTGATCTAATAAATACGAAGTTTCAAACCACTTTCTGCGTAACGAAGGAATGTTTAAACCAATTTCAACAGATCCTTGTTTAATTAATAGTTCGTCAGAATTAGTTACAGTTCCTAATTTGTAAAACTGAATATCATTTTCTGCGAACGCATTTTCAATGGCTGTATCATCAGTAGCTTGAATAACGATTCCGGTATTTTCTGCAAATAATATTTTGATGATATCTTTTTCAGCAAATGCAGAAAAATCAACAGAAGCTCCTAGTTTATTTTCAGCAAAACAAAATTCAAGAAGTGTGGTAATCAATCCGCCTGAAGCCACATCATGACCGGCAGCAATCAGATCACTTTTGATTAGATTTTGTATAAGGTCAAAGGTTTTTTTGAAAGCAGCATTGTCTTTAATGCTTGGCGCTTCCATGCCTACTTTATTCTGTATCTGGGCAAAAGAAGAACCACCTAATTTAAATCCATCCTGAGATAGATTTAAATAGTAAATAGACCCTGCTTCCGTATCTAGAACAGGCTCTACAACACGATTAATATCACTACAACTTCCGGCAGCTGAAATAATCACAGTTCCCGGAGCAAGCACATCACCTTCAGGATATTTCTGCTTCATAGAAAGCGAGTCTTTTCCGGTAGGTACATTGATTCCTAAATCAATTGCAAATTCAGAAACTGCCTCTACTGCTTCATATAAGCGTGCATCTTCACCTACGTTATTACAAGGCCACATCCAGTTAGCAGAAAGAGAAACGGACTTTAATCCTTTCTCTAAAGGTGCCCAAATCAAGTTTGTCAAGGCTTCTGCGATACTGTTTTTACTTCCGGCAACGGGATCAATCAATCCACTTACAGGAGAATGACCTATCGAAGTTGCGATTCCGTTTTTTGATTTAAAATCAAGAGCCATCACTCCGACGTTATTGAGTGGAATTTGTAAGCTTCCCACACATTGTTGCTTAGCTACGCGACCACCTACGCAACGGTCAACTTTATTGGTTAACCAGTCTTTACTTGCAACAGCTTCAAGCTGCAATACGTTTTCTAAGTACTCATGGAAATTTTCTAAAGAGTACGAAACATCGCTATAAATGCGGTGTATCTTAGAATCAACCATTACAGTTTTTGGTGAACTGCCAAACATATCATCCATCGCCAGATCCATAGGAGCAGCACCTGTAGTAGCAGATTTGAATGTGAATCTATGGTCTCCTGTAACGTCACCCACTTCATAAATTGGTGAGCGCTCACGATCAGAAATCGCTTTTAATGTTTTTAGTTGGTTGGAACCGATCACAAGTCCCATGCGTTCTTGTGATTCATTACCTATAATTTCTTTAGCCGAAAGGGTAGGGTCACCCACTGGCAATTTATCAAGGTCAATCAATCCGCCAGTTTCTTCAACCAATTCAGAAAGACAGTTTAAATGACCACCAGCACCGTGATCGTGAATAGAAACGATGGTATTCTCATCACTTTCTACCATTCCGCGGATAGCATTAGCAGCACGTTTTTGCATCTCCGGGTTAGAACGCTGTATTGCGTTCAGTTCAATCCCTGAACTAAAAGCACCGGTATCTGCCGAAGAAACAGCGGCTCCACCCATACCTATTCGATAATTGTCACCGCCCAAAATTACAATCTTATCTCCGGTTTCTGGTTTTTCTTTTAAAGCCTGTTCTTTTTTACCATAGCCTATACCACCAGCTTGCATGATTACTTTATCAAAACCCAGTTTACGACCAGCTTCATCGTGCTCAAAAGTTAATACTGATCCTGCGATTAAAGGTTGACCAAATTTGTTTCCAAAATCTGAAGCTCCATTAGAAGCTTTGATCAAAATATCAATTGGTGTTTGATACAACCACTTGCGAGCAGGCATTGCATCTTCCCATGGGCGATCTTCTTTAAGTCTTGAGTAGGCCGTCATATAAACAGCAGTTCCTGCTAACGGAAGCGAACCTTGACCACCTGCCAGACGGTCTCTAATCTCACCACCGGCACCGGTTGCGGCACCGTTAAAAGGCTCTACGGTAGTAGGGAAATTGTGTGTCTCTGCTTTAAGAGAAAGCACACTTTCAAATTCTTTTTCGGTGTAAAAATCAGGTTTATCAGCCGTTGCAGGCGCAAACTGAGTTGCTTTAGGACCTTTTACAAACGCAACATTATCTTTATAAGCCGAAACAATTTCGTTAGGATTTTCTTCTGAAGTTTTACGAATCATTTTGAAGAGGGAAGAAGGCATCGTTTTCCCGTCTATAACAAACGTTCCGTTGAAAATTTTATGGCGGCAATGCTCTGAATTCACCTGACTGAAACCAAATACTTCAGAATCAGTTAATGGGCGGCCAATGCGCGCTGCAACACCTTCTAAGTAGGCGACCTCTTCCTCGTTTAGCGCTAACCCTTCTTGCTTATTATATGCCTGAATATCTTCAATGGCTTTGATAGCTTCCGGCTGAATATTTATCGTGAAAATCTCCTGATCAAGCTTTGTATATTCCTGAGAAAGCATCGGGTCAAATTCGGCTTCACCTGCTACAAATTCTTCAATTCTTATAATACCTTCTACCCCCATATTCTGAGTGATCTCAACCGCATTGGTACTCCACGGTGTTATCATTGTAGCACGGGGACCAATAAAAAAAGCGTCAATTGCAGACGCTTGTATTTTAGGCTGGTTGCCAAAAAGCCAAATGAGCTTATTTGTAGTTTCTTCTGAAAGTTCAGCGGTAGCTTGAACTGCGTAAATTTTGCTGTCTTGTGAACCGAAAAAATGAATCATAGTGATTTTGCTAAGAAGCCACAAATTTAATGATTTTTAACGGTTAGAAATAGCATTGTAATCAAACAAATTCACAGATCTAGTAATCTGTTTGTTGATAAGTAAATATTAAAAAAAGCATATGTTTTTAACAATAAACCCCATAACGTTTAAACGTTATGGGGTTTATCAATCAAAATATTTTATATAATTAAGCTTCTTTGTTTTTCTTAACCATCAGGCAAATGTAAAAACCGTCGTAGCCGCTCTCGCTAGAAAGTACCGTTTTTTGTTTTTCTATACTGAAATCTCTTCCTTCTTCGGTTTTTAAAAATTTCTTTACTTGTTCTTGATTTTCAGAAGGTAATATAGAACAGGTTGCATAAACCATTTTTCCGCCCGGCTTCACCATTTTAGAATAATCAACTAAAATACTTTGTTGGGTAGCTTTAATTTTTTCTACAAATTCTGGTTGTAATTTCCACTTCGCGTCAGGGTTACGACTTAAAACACCAAGTCCTGTACACGGTGCATCTATCAATACACGATCTGCCGAATTGTGTAGTTTTTTTACAACTTTAGTAGAGTCGATCACTCGAGTTTCTATGTTAAAAGCACCTGCACGACGTGCACGTCGTTTAAGTTCTTTCAATTTATTTCCGTAGATATCCAGAGCGATAAGCTGCCCTTTATTATCCATCTGTGCAGCCAAGTGCAGGGTTTTGCCACCAGCACCGGCACAGGCATCTACAACACGCATCCCCGGTTCAACACCTAATAATGGAGCGACCAGCTGAGAAGAAGCATCCTGAACTTCAAACAATCCATTTTTAAAGGCTTCAGTAGTAAACACGTTACCGCGTTCCTGAAGCTGTAGTGCATCTTTATAAGGCTTTATGTTTTCGGTCTCGTGACCTTCTTCAGATAGTGCCGTTTGTAATGAACCAATGTCTCCCTTTAAACGGTTTACTCGTAATACAACCGGTGCTTGCTGGTTGAGTGCAGCGATCTCTGCATCCCATTTTGCTCCTAATTCTTCAGCTCCTAATTCATCTAACCAGTCTGGTATAGACTCTCTGTATTTACGAGTATTTGATAACTCATCAAAACGACCTTTGATTCTTCGGGTTGGCGTTTCTTCAAACTGGGGCCAGTCTGGTAATTTAATTCCGCGTAGGGTGCACCATACCGCAAAAAGTCGCCACAGATCTTTACGTTCAAAAGGTTCTTTTACATCAGCAATTTCTGCATAGAGCCTTTTCCATCTTACAATATCATAAGTGGTTTCGGCGATAAAGCTACGGTCACGAGAACCCCAGCGCTTATCGCGTTTGAGTTGTTTTGAAATGACCTTGTCAGCATAGCCGCCTTCGTTAAAAATTTCGATTAAACCGTCTATGACAGCAAAAACCAGATTGCGATGTAAACGCATAAAAATTTGTTTTAAAATGCGCGCAAAGGTACAGGATTAAAAAGGAATAGTTTTAAATTCCCCCAAATTTTAAAATTATGTATAAATCAGTTGTTTTACTCAGCTTATTGGCTTTGATGAGTTGTGGTGAGAAGTCTGCAGAAAAGAACCAAAAATCAGGACCTGTTACCAGAATTACTGTAGAACCTATTTATAGCGATAGTGTAAGCATACGTACGCTTGATATTCTAGATGATGGTAGTGTTGCATTTGCAGGAAATAACGGTAAATATGGTTTGTATAATGCGCAAACCAAAAAATGGACTACTAATGTTTTAAAGACTGATACACTAGTACCTAGCTTTAGAGCTATTGCGCACACAACTACAGACTTTTTTATGCTGAGTATCGCAAACCCCGCGTTGCTCTATAAAACAGGTGATAACGGTCAAATGCAATTGGTTTATGAAGAGGTAGGACCGAAGGTGTTTTACGATTCTATGAAGTTCTGGGACGATAAAGAGGGGATTGCGATGGGGGATCCTACAGAAAATTGCCTGTCAATCTTAATTACTCGCGATGGCGGATCAAGTTGGTCAAAAATTTCGTGTGATAATTTGCCCGAAGCAAGCGAAGGTGCTTTCGCTGCAAGTAATACCAATATCGCTGTATATGGTGATGATGCGTGGATTATAACAGGAGGAATGAAATCTCGTGTTTTTCATACCGGTGATCGAGGAGAAAGTTGGGAGGTTATTGAAACTCCATTAAAGCAAGGGGAACCAACCTTTGGTGGATATTCTATAGATTTCTACAATGAGGAAATTGGTTTTATTATAGGTGGAGATTATTTAGATCAAGAAGGAAATTCAGGTAATAAGGCTCTATCAACAGATGGTGGTAAAACCTGGACATTAGTTGCAGATGGCGAAGAGCCTAATCACCGCAGCTGCGTACAATTTGTTCCCGGCCGGGGAGGAGATGAACTCGTAGCAACCGGTGCTAATGGCGTGAGTTATAGTAACGATCAAGGAAAAAGCTGGATAAAGCTAACTGACGAAGGTTTTTATGTATTGCAGTTTGTAAATGATACGTTAGCCTACGCAGCTGGAACTAATAGAGTAGCAAAGCTAAAATTTAAGCGGTAATTAGAATTTTTAATTTACTCGATAATCGAGATTTAAATGCTTTGAGACTTGTCTCGTTCTAAAAATGTACTGTTTAGTTTAATGCTTCGCGGGCTTGCCCCGA
The DNA here is from genome assembly GCF_004104075.1 of Leeuwenhoekiella polynyae. Classification (GTDB taxonomy): domain Bacteria; phylum Bacteroidota; class Bacteroidia; order Flavobacteriales; family Flavobacteriaceae; genus Leeuwenhoekiella; species Leeuwenhoekiella polynyae. The sequence goes on from NZ_QOVK01000004.1 coordinate 94,351, forward strand.
AGTAATTTACTAGGTAAACAAAAAAGCAGCTCTAATTGGAGCTGCTTTTTTGTTTTAACGCTAATTAAAAATTTATTTAAACTATTTATTATTTTTACGCTTCTTGTATTCTTCCCACAGTTTCTTTCCAAACTTATGTTCTGCTTCTGGAAGAAAAACCATTTTTGAAGCAGGTAATTTTTTTGCTAAATCATCCATCAACTCACTCTCTAGCTGGTACTTTCTTTTTATAATGTCTTTATATTCAGTCATTAATTTTTCAGATTCTTTTTCAGAAAGGTTATTTTTAGAACCTGATTCTGAAAATTTCTCTTGAAATAAAGCACGTTCCCGAATTCGCAAATCGTTCATAGCATTATCATAGACATTGTAAATAGGCCAAAATTTTTCGGCTTCGGCTGGGGTTAATTCTAACTCTTCAGTTAAAAAAGGAACTTTTAATGCTTTTATATGTTCGTGTCGGTCTTTTTTCTGTGCATTTAAAGAAAAGCTAAGGCCTAGAACTAATAATATAATTATGTTTTTCATCATCGTTTTTCTAAAATTTATTGGTCAGCTAATGAACTTTGAATAATGTCTTGATCTACATATTCATAAATGATTTCATCAGTAACAACCTGATCATCAAAAATGGAGGTGTTATTCTCTATAGTGCTCAATTCTTCTGCTGAAAAGTAATCTTGAAGACGCTCTTCATCTTCAAAGAAGTTCTCTAGACTGGTAATACTCAGAGAGTCAAATTCCATCTCTTTATCAATAGGGTTCACTACATAAAAAAGGACTAAGAGTACAGCCGCAATGGCCGCAATACTACCTATAACTGTTTTAAAATTATAGTTAACCAGTTTGCCTTGTGGCTTATTTAATTGAATTATTGTTTTTTCGACCTGATCAAAATAATTTTCAGGTACTGTAAATCCATCGCTCTTTTTAGGAAAAAGCTGCTGAAATTTAAGTTCAATCATCAGGCGCTCATCAAAAGACTCAAAATAACCTTGGGGTACATCAAACTGTTTGTTTTCTTTTTCGCTTTTCATTATTTTTAGACTTAATTAATTCTAAAAGGTTTAATTGTCTGTAACGTATTCGGTTATCTTTTTAACAGCATAATGGTAATTTGCTTTGAGTGCTCCTTCTGAAGTACCTAGTATTTCTGAAATCTCATTGTATTGCAATTCATCAAAATATTTCATTACAAAAACCTGTTTCTGTTTTGTAGGTAAAGTATCTATTGCCTGTTGTAATTTTAACTGCGCTTCGTCTCCATTAAAATAAGGGTCACTTACTAAATTAGTTACTAAACTTTCGTGTAAATCTTCATTGCTAAGATGAGTCGTGCGATTCCTTTTATTAATAAAGGTAAGGGTTTCATTAGTCGCAATTCGATATAACCAAGTATAGACCTGACTATCTCCTTGAAAATTATTTAAGTTCTTAAATACTTTTATAAAAGTATTCTGAAGCACATCATCTGTATCTTCATGTGAGATGACCATACGTCGTATATGCCAGTACAAACGTTCTTTGTACTCGCTAACGAGGTCTTCAAACTTTAGACTTACGCTATGATCTTCTATACTATTCAAAAAAAAGGTTGTTCTTTTTATTTAGAGAGATTGAATGCTTGCTTAATATTAAGACTGAGTCTTTGTTAAAAGGTTTAATCTTAGGTTATATAAAATATAGTTAAAAATAAATTCAAGGCTCAGTAGCTTAAATTAGTTTTAAGATATTATAATTTTAAACTCAATAAAAACGATTAAAAACATATTTAATGTGACAAAATACACAAATTAGTTGTTTTTAATAAATATTGCATTTATATTTGAAATGTGTTTAAGTAATTGATTGTTAATTAAGTTGTTGTAAATAATAAAACGAAAAGTCCTTTTTTGCCCCAAGTATTAAAGTTGCTTTAAGATCTTTAAGTTTTCACCCGACTAAAGAAATTCTACAACAATAAAAATCCACATCGAAAGATGTGGATTTTTTATTGGCACCGCCAAAAGGTTTAATATCCGAGGCTTGCCCGAAGTAGTTTACTTAATCAATAATTAAAGTTCTGTTTTTTATTCAAACGACTGCATATCTACTAATTTCTTATAAGTTCCGTTAAGCGCAAGAAGTTCCTGATGTTTTCCTTGTTCTACTATCTTACCGCGTTGCATTACAATGATTTGATCTGCATTTTGAATAGTTGATAAACGGTGTGCAATTACAATAGAAGTACGATTCATCATCATATTTTCTAGAGCTTTTTGTACCAGTCTTTCACTTTCGGTATCTAGCGCAGAAGTAGCTTCATCCAGGATCATTATCGGTGGATTTTTAAGCACGGCTCTGGCAATGGATAAGCGTTGTTTTTGACCTCCACTTAATTTATTACCGCTATCACCAATATTAGTATCCAGTTTCAGTGGAAGTTCATTTACAAATTCCCAAGCATTGGCAATCTTAAGAGCATCTATAACTTCTTCATCACTAGCTTCCGGTTTGCCTAAAAGTATGTTGTTTCTTACGGTGTCATTAAATAAAATAGAATCTTGTGTTACAAGACCCATTTGTGCACGCACAGACTCTTTTGAAAGTTCTTTTATATCAATGCCATCTAATTTTATAGAGCCTTCATTTACATCGTAAAAGCGCGTTACCAGATTTGCAATCGTACTTTTACCACTACCACTTTGGCCAACCAGAGCCACTGTCTGGCCTTTAGAAACAACCGTACTAAAGTCTGTTAAGACATATTCATCCTCATATTTAAAGGAAACATTTTCAATACGGACAGCATCATTAAATTCCTGAGCTTTTTGAGCATTAGGTAGATCCTTAATTGTAGTTTCGGTATTTAATACAGAAAGTATACGTTCTGCAGCAGCATTACCTTTCTTAACGCTATACGACGCTTTACTGATTTGTTTTGCTGGAGTAAGAATCTGGTAAGAAAGACCTAAAAATGCTATAAACTGAGATGCCTCCAGAGATCCTTCAACAAGTACCATCTGACCACCATACCACAGAATCACTACGATTACAAAAATCCCTAAGAATTCACTGGTGGGTGAAGCTAAATTCTGGCGGTTAACCAAACTATTAAGGATGGAGTTTAATCTGGATGTACTGTCTCTGAATTTCTTTCTAAATTGATTTTCACCATTAAAACCTTTTATAATCTTAAGGCTTGAGAGTGTTTCTTCTACTATAGAAAGAAAAGCTCCATTTTCTTCTTGAGCCTGATTAGATTGTTTTTTAAGAGACTTACCGATTCGTGAAATTATTATTCCAGAGATTGGTAAGAATATAAAAACAAATAGGGTGAGTTTCGGACTAATAACCAGCATCGTAAGAATCGTGAAAATGATGGTTAAAGGTTCTCGCACAACCATTTCTAAAATAGAAAGGAAAGAACGCTCAACTTCGTTGACATCAGCGGTTATACGAGAGATAGTGTCTCCTTTTCTTTTTTCAGAAAAATAAGCAATAGGTAGTTCTAAAAGTTTGTCATAAATAGCATCGCGTACATCTTGCATAACACCATTTCGCAAAAAGGTAATGAAGAATGTAGCCAAATAACCAAAAATATTTTTTAAGAAAAATAATACTACTACGATACCACAAACAAGAACCAAGGCAGATAGCTCGTTATCTGCAACACGCTCACTCACCTGATAATAAAAGGAGTTGAAAGCATATTCTTTAATATTGCCCCAGCCTTCCCATACCGGAAGTTCTGTTACTCGCTTTTCTTTATCAAACAGAATGTCAATAACGGGAATCAACGCTAGAAAGCTGAGCGTACTGAAAATAGCATACAGAATATTACAGACAATATTGAGAACCGCATATTTTTTATACGGCTTTGCAAATTGTAAAATTTGTTTAAAATAATTCATATTATAATAAACCCTTAAAAGGGGTGTTTAAAAAGTTCGCCTCAATAATTCTAGGAATAGAAATATTGAGGCGAATTTAATTCAATTCTTCTGGAATCAACTTTTCTTATTGATAAGATTCCTTCAGAGGTGTGTTTAATAAGTATAAATTTCGAGTATCAAATACCTAATTCTTTTAAAATTCCGGCAATTTTTGCATCTAACTTTTCTTCAACTTTATTTAAATCGTCTAAGCTTTCTGCAGTATCGTTAACGCTGATATAGAATTTTATTTTTGGTTCGGTACCACTTGGTCTAGCTGCGATACGAGACCCTTGCTCTGTATGATAGATAAGTACATTAGCTTTTGGGATGTCAATATCTGTAGATTCTCCTGTAGCAACCTTCAGGGATTTTGATGAAGCATAATCATCAATTTGTACAATTTTCTCCCCATTAATTGTAGTTAGTGGATTTTCACGAAGATCAATCATAGTTTGTTTGATTTCCTCAGCGCCTGAAATTCCCTTCTTAACTAATGAAGTAAGGTCTTCTTTGAAGAAACCGTGCTTCACATACAGATCCTGTAATTTTTTAAAGAATGAAGAACCTTCACTTTTTGCTTTAGTTACAATTTCGCAAGCGAGTAGGGTTGCGGTAACCGCATCTTTATCTCGAACAAAATCACCTACCATAAAACCGAAACTTTCTTCACCACCACCTATAAATTGTTGCTTTGGATAGTCTACAATCATTTTTGCGATCCATTTAAAGCCGGTAAGACCTAATTTGCATTCAACATCATAAGACTTAGCAAGTGTTTCCATCATTGGGGTAGAAACGATTGTAGAGCCTACAAACTCATTTCCTTTAGCCTGATTATTTGCAAAATAGTTTTCTAGTAAAAAATCGGTCATAACAACCATCGTCTGATTTCCGTTTAGAAGCACCAATTTCCCTGAATTATCACGCACAGCAATACCCAGGCGATCACAGTCAGGATCTGTACCTATAACTATATCTGCACCTTTTTCTTCAGCAAGATCTAAAGCCATTTTTAAGGCTTCAGGCTCTTCTGGGTTAGGAGACTTCACTGTTGGGAAATTTCCGTCAGGCTTGCGTTGCTCTTCAACTATGTGTACATTTTTATAACCAGCACCTTCCAAAACGTCAGGAATGATGGTAACAGAAGTTCCGTGAAGTGGAGTGAAAACAATTGTCACATCATCACGATGCTTATCTAACTCAGAGAAGCTTCCGTTTTCTAATGAAGCTTCTATAAAAGCTTCATCAACGTCTTTATCTATATAGGTTATATGTTCTTTTTTTGCATCAAAATTAACAGCGCTATAGTCCAGGCTTTCTATTTCTGATACAATTTCAGAATCCTGTGGTGGAACCAATTGACCACCATCTTGCCAATATACCTTGTAACCATTATATTCTGGAGGATTGTGGCTAGCCGTTAAAACAATACCACATTGGCAATCTAAATGCTTTACAGCAAAACTCAACTCTGGTGTAGGTCTAAGGTCACTGAACAAGTAAACTTTAATATCATTTGCAGAAAAAACATCAGCAACAACCTGAGCGAGTTCTTTACTGTTGTTACGGCAATCGTATGCAATCGCAACTTTAGGTGTTTCGCCAGGAAAAGCCTCTTTTAGATAGTTAGATAAACCCTGTGTGTTTTTACCTAAAGTGTATTTATTGATACGGTTTGTACCTACGCCCATAATCCCTCTCATACCACCGGTACCAAACTCTAGATTCTTGTAAAAACTTTCGGTAAGTTCTTCAGAGTCTTGCTCAATAAGTTTTTTTACTTCTTTTTGTGTAGTCTCGTCAAAGGTAGGAGATAGCCAAGCTTCTGCTTTGGCATTAATTTCTGGATTCATAGTTGTAAATAATAGCGTTAAAACTCAAAAGTAAACATTTCGCTCAAAGTAAACTCTCTACAATAGGTCTTTAGATTAAAATCCCTTTTTGTCTTTAATTAAATAGCGGGGTCTTTCATTTTTAGAACGTTGCACGAGCTCACCAAGGAAACCAGCTATAAATAATTGCATACCTATAATCATACTGGTTAGCGCAATATAGAATTGAGGTCGTTGCGTGAGCAATCTTGCAGTAGGATTTATAAATAATTTGTCAATACCCAGATAGGCAGTAAGCCCAAAACCTATACTAAACATAATAGCACCTAATGTCCCAAAAAGATGCATAGGACGCTTAGCAAAATGGGTGGTAAACCAAATAGTTAATAAGTCGAGAAAACCCTTTATAAAACGATCTGCACCAAATTTTGTTTGCCCATACTTACGGGCTTGATGTTGTACGGGTTTTTCAGTGATATTGAAGAAGCCTGCATTTTTCGCTAAAAGGGGAATATACCGGTGCATATCACCATAAACGTCTATGTTTTTCACAACATCAAGGCGGTATGCTTTTAAACCACAGTTAAAATCATGTAATTGGAGTCCGCTGGTTTTGCGGGCAGCCGCATTGAATAATTTAGACGGAAGATTTTTAGTAAGAACGGAATCGTATCTTTTTTTCTTCCAGCCGGAAACAATGTCGTAGCCCTCTTCGGTAATTAACTTGTATAACTCCGGAATCTCATCTGGACTATCTTGCAAATCAGCATCCATCGTGATCACTACATCACCTTCAACGGCAAGAAAACCTGCATTCAATGCCTGGCTCTTTCCGTAATTGCGATTGAAGCAAATACCTTTTACCTGACTATCTAAAGCCGTGAGCTTTTCTATAATCTGCCAGGAGCCATCAGTGCTTCCATCATCAATAAAGAGAATCTCATAAGAGAGCTTTTCTTTTTGAAGCACACGAAGCAGCCAATCATATAATTCTTGAAGGGATTCTTTTTCGTTAAGTAGAGGTATAACTACCGATAATTGCATGCGGTGACTATTCTTGATATGGGTTAGTTTTCTTCATAGCTAAACTAGCAATCAAAGATACTATGAACCCAAAAAATAACCCCATTATTAATTGAATACCTGCAAAAAAGCCAACATTCATAAATGGTTTAGACATATTGAGGCCTGCTTCAATTTGCTCAGTAGTCATTGAAGGATTAGTCTCAATTGCTGTTTGTCTTTGAAATTCAATATAATTTTCAAAATAATTCGGTTCAATAACAGTTGCGAAAATAACGAAATACAATACTCCTATCACAGCAGAAATAGCAGCTATTCCTAAACCTATTTTAATTCCTTCAGAAAGTTTAAGATAACCTTGATTTTGCTTTTTAAATTCTATGATACCATATACAATGACAGCAATTAATACTAAAAAGCCAAATAATTGAATAGACCAGTGTGGTTGATAAACATTACCCATAACGTATGAGAATACGCTCAGTAGTATTGAAACGGCAGCTAAAATAACTCCGTAGGTAATCATTATTTTTTTACTTGATGGTTGGCTGGTATTTTCCATTTTTATCGTTTTATGTTAAGCGGTCTATAAGACAACAAAGATAGTAAAACGTTACATCGTTTTTTGTAAGTTTGAAAAGTCTAAGAATTTATTTGAAAAATAATGTTGTCAGATTATTTTTTATTTCTAAATTTGCACCTCAAAATTGAGCAGATTTTAAAGCATTTACGATGAAAAAAGAGATACATCCAGAAAATTATAGAGTAGTAGCATTTAAAGACATGTCTAACGACGAGGTTTTTTTGACAAAATCTACTGCTAATACAAGAGAAACGATAGAAGTTGAAGGTGAGACTTACCCATTGGTAAAATTGGAGATTTCTAGAGCATCTCATCCATTCTACACCGGTAAATCTAAATTGGTAGATACAGCTGGTCGTATTGACAAGTTCAAAAACAAATACAAGAAATTCGCTAAATAAGCGTTATTTCAATCATATATTAGAAAAGCCTTTGCAAAATGCAAAGGCTTTTTTTGTTGAGATTTTTTCAGAAATTAATTCTGAATATTTAGTTCTATCTAATTAAGCTTTATTTGTGCTAGTCATTGAACAGGGCGCTCATGATTCTTTTCAAACCTTTGAAAGCAAAAAATATTGCTAATGTGGCAAAGGCAATCCCCAAAACCAAAACCGGAATGTAAAGTGGATGTTCTTTATTCTTAAAGGCTTGATAGATTATTCCTGGGCCTGAGAACATAAAAAATAAAGACATAGCCATCGTACGTACGCCTTTTGCTAAAGCTTCTTTGTTAGTTGCCATTTAAATAAAATGTTATTGCAGCTCGTACTGAGCCATATTCTTTTAAAAGTCGTTCAGCTTCAAAATGGTCAACCGGTATTTCTGCCTGAATCATTCTGATCCCCCGGTCTACAAGCTTATCATTACTGAGTTGCATGTCTACCATTTTGTTTCCTTTTACTTTACCTAACTGAATCATTGTAGTCGTTGAAATCATATTGAGAACCAATTTTTGAGCGGTTCCTGCTTTCATACGGCTGCTTCCGGTTACAAATTCTGGACCTACAATTACTTCTATAGGATATTTTGCTGCTAATGAAATAGGGCACGAAGCATTACATGTGATGCTTCCTGTAGGGATATTGTTTTCTGCGCAAGCATTTAGTGCATGCAAAACATAAGGTGTACTACCTGATGCAGCGATGCCAATTACAAAATCATTTTCATTAATATTAAATCGTTGTAGATCTGCCCACCCTTGCGTGGTGCTGTCTTCAGCATTTTCTACAGCTTTTCTTATAGCAGCTTCACCGCCGGCGATAAGTCCAATTACAAGCTCGTGAGGAACACCAAAAGTAGGTGGGCATTCAGAAGCATCAACAACGCCGAGTCTTCCGCTGGTTCCAGCTCCCATATAAAACAAACGACCTCCTTTTTTGAGTTGAGTAACTACTTGCTCAACTAATTTTTCAATTTGTGGCATAGCTTTCTCTACTGCCAGTGGTACGGTTTTATCTTCAGTATTTATATTAGTGAGGAGTTGAGAAATACTCATATTCTCTAACTCGTTGTATTTTGAATCTTGTTCTGTAGTTTTTGTAAAACTCATAGTAGATAGAAGATTAACTTATTTAACGGTATGAATCTAAAAGCTTAATCAGGTAATTTATTTGTACTGCTAAAGGGTTCATTACTCCGAGGCTTGCCTCGAAATTAAAAATTTTTTTCTAACGAACGCTTCTTTGGCTTGCCCTGAAGTAGTTTACTAGATGATTACCATTAAAATATTGCAATAGATTTCCATACGCAATTTAAGCTATTCAATAATTATAGACTCTGCATAGGTCTGGGCGATTATAAAATATCCCAGAGGATAATTACTCTCGTCGGTTTCGTTTATAACATTTCCTCGTATTTCTGAAGGTGGTGCGGTAAAGGGATTACCTGTAGCTTGTCCTGATTGATTGATTATTATGCTCATATAATCAAAAAAGGGTTTGTTAATCCCCATTAGCTCAATGTTGAGTGTGTCTTGCGGGCTTAAATCTTCATAGAAATAAGAGAAAGCAAAGTTTTGATTCTTATAAAAAGTATCTTCACTGGTTAAGTAATTGCCTAAATCCAGATCAAAAAGGTAGAAATTATCCTGATCTTGAGTGTCAGTATAACTTATGATTATTTCGGTTTCATCTCCTGCAAATAGGCTACCGTCACCTTGAGAAATTGAATTGATAGGTACTGCCGAAATAAATTTAGCATCAGATCTGTAAACTTCGTCATTATGAAAAATGGTTAATCTTAAAGAATCTTGTTCCATAATATCACGCGGAATGGTTGTTGAATAAAATCCGTTTCCTTCTGAGTTCAACCTAAAGGTATTCTCTTTATTATTTAAGTTGACAATTGCATCATCTACGGTAGGTACTGAGTCTGCAAAATAAGCTGTGGTGAGCGTTAATCGTAAACGAGCTTCTGTTAAAAAGGTCTCTGTGTCAGTAATTCTCATTAATGCATCTACAACTAATCGTTCTTGAGTTTCTGGTAAATCAACGTCAATAGTTTCTTGACAGGAATTTAAAGTTATTGCTATAAAAAGTACTGCAAAAGTTGAAAAAAACTGTTTCATTAGAACTTAAAATTATAGGTTACTGAAGGAAGAATCCCAAAAATTGAAGTTTTTACTGCTTCATTCTGTCTGGTGTCTTCATTGGTTCTAAAATTGATCGAAGCGGCATTCATTCGGTTATATACGTTATAAATGCTAAAAACCCATTCTCCTTTTAACTTTCGGTTTTTATTATTTGAAGGAGTTAAAGTTGCTGAGATATCCAGGCGATTGTAGGAGGGAAGTCGTTCTTGATTTCGCATCCCGTAGTTGGAAATAGATAAACCCTGAAACTGAGACTGGCTAACCGGATAGTTAGTAGGTTGTCCCGTCTGAAAAATAAAATTGGCGTTAAAGTTCCATTTTTTACTGAACTCATAATTCACATATGCACTGATGTCGTGTGTTTTATCGTAAGCTGAAGCATACCAGTTTCCGTTATTGATACCGGTTTCTTCTGAGGTTCGCCCCGGGGTTTGTTGTTCGCTTCTCGATAAGGTATAAGCTAACCAGCCCGTTAGAACTCCGCCATTTTTACGAGCTAAGAACTCAAGACCATAAGCCCTTCCCTTACCGTTTAATACTTCACCTTCAATAGCATTATTTGCGATAAGCTGAGCGCCATTGCGGTAATCTAGTCTGTTTTTAATGTCTTTATAGAAAACTTCAGTTTCAACAGAATATGCACCGTCATTAATTTCTCTAAAATATCCGGCAGCAAATTGGTCTAGCAACTGTGGTTTTAAGTAAGGTCCGCTAGGAGCATAAACGTCAAGCGGTGTAGGTGAGTTGGTGTTTGAAATTAAATGTAAATATTGCGCCATTCTGTTGTAGCTGGCTTTTACAGAGCTTTTTTTGTTCAATACATACGACAGAGAAGCACGCGGTTCAAAATTGGTAAAATTAGCTAGTGTGCCGGTGTTCAATAACGTGTCTGTTACTGGTGCAGGCTGGTAAATCTTTAAATCTGAATTAAAAATCAACGGATTATCATTTTCATATTGATTTAAAGCATCTTGTCCTAAACGGGTAAAATGACTGAGTCTAAAGCCATATCTTAACGTCAAATTATGACTAATATCTTGTTCTGCTTCGGCATAGACCGAAAACTCATTTGCAAATTTATGCTTGAGCTGAGATGCAATAATTCCTGAATCTGGCCGGTTGGGTTTTATGGTTGCGGGATTGAAGCGGTAATAGATTTCATTAACTCCGTAACTCAGCTTCAGGTTTGAATTGAGGTAATGTTGAAAGTCATATTTTAAATTAAAATTACGAATCCCGGAATCGTATTGAAAACCAACAAAGTCTAGTAACAAACCATAATAATAATCAGAATAAATAAGTGATAAATTAGAAAACAATTTATCGGTAAACAGGTGGTTCCATCTCAAATTTATTGTAGCATTTCCATAGGTGTTTACAAAGCTTTCGCTAACGCTGAATAGATCCCGACCAAAATATCCTGACAAATAAAAACTGTTATTATCGTTTAATTTATAGTTGAGCTTCGTATTGAGATCGTAGAAATAAGTTTTATTATCCAAGTCAAAAAGTGGAAGAAATAAATGTGCATATGATGCTCTTCCGCCAATTAAAAAAGCTGATTTATCTTTAACTATGGGACCTTCTAAGAGCAATCTGCTTGAAACAGCGCCGATCCCACCATTGGCGTGAAACTCCTTACTGTTTCCTTCTTTCTGATAAATATCTAAAACTGAAGAAACCCTGCCGCCATAACGTGCAGGAATGCCTCCTTTATAAAGTTTTAAGTCTTTAATAGCATCCGGATTAAATACCGAAAAGAAACCGAACAGGTGTGAAGAGTTGAAAATGATCGCTTCATCAAGGAGTATAAGGTTTTGATCTACAGCGCCACCCCGTACATTAAAACCTGAAGCTCCTTCGCCGGCACTTGTAACTCCTGGAAGCAACAAAATAGATTTAATCACATCTGCTTCTCCAAGAACCACAGGAATCTGTTTTATAGTAGAAGCTGTAAGTGTGTTAACACTCATTTGCGGTTTACGAATACTGAGCTTCTCAATATTCTCTTCAATGATTACTTCATCTAGTGTTTCTGTTGACTCCTGTATGACTAGATTTAATTTCGTGTTCTGGTCCAGATTTATAGTTTGTGTCACCGGTTGAAAACCTATAAAACTTATTTGAAGCGTGTAATTTCCTTTAGGTAAAGTAATGGAGTAGAAGCCATACTCGTTAGTGACCGTTCCTTTATTGAGATCTGGTATGAGAACATTTACACCTATGAGAGTTTCATTAGAAGAAGCGGCACTTATAACACCGCTTATTGTGAAATTTTCCTGAGACCAGGCAGTTGAAATTGCAAATAGTAATAAAAGCGTGTAAAAGTGATTAATCACGTTTTTCATCAAAAATAAGAGACTTAATGAATTAATAAGGCTTTTTTAAGAAAATAAATAGAACAAAAAAAGGGTTTCTAGATAGAAACCCTTTTTTTGTAAAATAAGCTTTATAGCTCTACGAATTTACAATTGCATTTAGTGTAGCACTAGGTCGCATTGCAGATTCAGACTTGTTTTCGTCTGGGAAATAATATCCGCCGAGATCAACAGGTGATCCTTGAGCATCTAATAATTCCTGTAAGATCTTTTCTTCATTGGTTTCCAATTCGCTAGAAATTTCAGCGAAATGTACCTGCAACTCTTTGTCTTTTTCCTGAGCAGCTAAAGCTTGTGCCCAATATAAAGCAAGGTAGAAATGACTACCGCGGTTATCCAGTTCATTAACGTTTCTGGAAGGCGATTTTTTATTATCTAAAAATTTGATTGTTGCTTCGTCAAGTGTTTCAGCTAAAACCAATGCTTTTGAATTGCCATTCGCATTACCTTCGTGCTCCAGAGAAACAGCTAAGGCTAAAAATTCACCAAGAGAATCCCATCGTAAATGCCCTTCTTCTAAAAATTGCTGAACGTGTTTTGGCGCAGAACCACCAGCTCCGGTTTCAAAAAGCCCACCACCATTCATTAATGGAACAATAGATAACATTTTTGCACTTGTTCCTACTTCAAGAATAGGGAAGAGGTCTGTATTGTAGTCACGTAAAACGTTTCCGGTTACAGAGATTGTGTCTTCTCCGGCTTTCATACGTTTTAAGCTGAAACGTGTAGCTTCAACAGGAGACATAATTTGAATGTCTAACCCTTCAGTATCGTGATCTTTAAGATATAAATTTACTTTTTTGATTAATTCAGCATCGTGAGCACGATCTTTATCTAACCAGAAAATAGTAGGTAAGCTAGTTGCGCGAGCGCGGTTGACGGCAAGTTTTACCCAGTCTTGTACTGGTTCATCCTTTGTCTGGCACATTCTCCAGATATCGCCTTCTTCAACAGCATGCTCCATAAGAACAGTTCCTTCAGCGTCAATAACCTGAACTTTACCAGCAAGTGGAATTTCAAAGGTTTTATCATGAGAACCATATTCTTCTGCTTTTTGAGCCATAAGACCTACATTAGGAACAGTACCCATTGTAGTAGGATCAAAAGCCCCGTTTTCTCTACAGAAATCTATAGTTTCTTGATAGATACCAGCATAACTACTATCTGGTATAACAGCTTTAGTATCCTGAGATTTTCCGTCAGCATTCCACATTTTTCCGCTGTTTCTAATCATTGCCGGCATCGAAGCGTCAATAATTACATCACTCGGTACATGTAGGTTGGTGATTCCCTTATCAGAATTTACCATCGCAAGATCTGCGCGGTTGTCTAACGTATCTAAAATTGCTTTTTCTACTTCAGCACGTTTACCTTCAGGTAGCTTGTTTACATTGCTTAAAAGATCTGCAAGACCATTTTTAGCATCAACGCCAATTGCTTTTAAATCTTCGCCATATTTTTCAAAAACGTCTTTAAAATAAACGCGAACAGCGTGACCAAAGATGATAGGATCAGAAACCTTCATCATAGTTGCTTTCATATGTATAGAAAACAAAACACCTTTAGCTTTTGCATCTTCTACTTGCTCACTTAAAAAGGTAAGAAGGGCATTTTTGCTCATTAAAGTAGCATCAATAACTTCTTCTTTCTTAAGTGCTAAATTTTCTTTTAATGTTGTTTTAGTACCTGACTCGTTAAGGAGTACAATAGAAATAGAAGTAGCTTGAGGTACAGTAACAGATTTTTCATTAGATCTAAAGTCTCCGGAAGCCATAGTTGCTACGTGAGATTTACTTTCTTTAGACCATTCACCCATACTGTGTGGGTTTTTCTTAGCATATTCTTTAACCGGTTTAGGTGCGCGTCTGTCTGAGTTACCTTCTCTAAGAACAGGATTTACGGCACTACCTAAAACCTTAGCATAGCGCTGTTTTAAAGCTTTTTCCTCATCAGTATTAGCATTTTCAGGATAGTCAGGTACAGCAAAACCTTTAGACTGTAACTCTTTAATTACAGCAGTCAGTTGTGGTATTGAAGCACTAATGTTAGGTAATTTGATAATGTTGGCATCAGGACTTTTAGCTAAAGCACCTAATTCTGCTAAAGCATCATTTACCTTTTGCTCATCATTTAAATAATCAGGAAAGTTGGCTAAAAGTCTTGCAGCAAGAGATATATCTTTAACTTCAAATTCAATACCTGCCGGTTTAGCAAATTTACTGATAATAGGAAGTAATGAATGTGTAGCTAAAGCCGGGGCTTCATCAGTCTTGGTGTAAGCTATTTTAGAAGTTTTGGTTGACATATAATGTGTTCGTTTAATAATTTTTAAGCTATACCTTAATTTGCGAAATCGATTAACCTGAGTATATTTAAAAATTTTATTTTAAGAAAAATTAGTGGTTTGCAAATATAGAATTTTATGGCAGATTTTAACAGCTAAATTCTTCTTAAAGCCCTAAGAATACGGCAGACTGAAAGCAATCTGATGAATTAGGTCTTTAAAAGGATCATTTGCTGAAATGAAAAAAGCTCTGTTAAGATATTTAAATATCTAACAGAGCTTCTGATGTTTTGATTTTTTACCGGTGAACCCTTGAAGTTCCTATGGCAAGAATATTAGTACTTGTACCGTAAATCAATACATAGAGATTAGCTGAAACTAATCCCGATCCAATACCTTTATTTAAAATTACTGCTAAACAGTGATAACGATATTGGCAAAAGAATGTATTTATAAAATAGCACTCTTGAAATGTTTAGTGATACTAATTTAATTAAAATATTTAAAACGTTATCGTTAGATTAAAAATCTTATTAACTCCTTATTAACCAGCATTATTAACAATTGTTAATTACCTTATGGTTCGACTAAAAAAAGCTCCTCAATGAGGAGCTTTTAATATATATTCTAAAAGAAAGATTATTTTCTAATCTCTTTGATTCTTGCTTTCTTACCAGTAAGACCTCTGAAATAGTAAATACGTGACCTGCGTACTTTACCTCTTTTGTTAATTTCAACTTTTTGAAGAGCTGGCATATTGATAGGGAAAATACGCTCAACACCTACTGTACCAGACATTTTTCTGATTGTAAATGTTTTGGTTACTCCTGTACCACGTACTTGGATAACAACTCCTCTAAAGAACTGTGTACGTACTTTTTCACCTTCACGAATTTCATAATACACAGTGATCGTATCACCTGCACTAAATTCTGGGAATTCTTTTTTCTCTACAAATTCGTTTTGTACAAAACTGATTAAATCTTCCATTTTTAAGATTTTTTTAAATTGTATAAAAGCAACATGCACGTACTTCGCCAGAGGTTGGTTCTATGAGGCTGCAAATTTACTATAAAAAATAAGTTAATCAATTGAAAACTATATTTTTTTCAATGTTTCTGAAAATTAGTCTTTTAAAAGATCGGGCCTCCGCTTAAGTGTATGTTTATAAGCTTGTTCCTCGCGCCAAGTTTCAATTTTGGGTGTGTTTCCTGATGTGAGTATTTCAGGAACCTTCCAACCTTTATACTCAGCAGGTCTCGTATAAACGGGAGGAGCTAACATATCGTCTTGAAAAGAATCTGTTAATGCGGAGGTTTCATTACCTAAAACTCCGGGAATTAATCTAATCACAGCATCACAAAGAATAAGAGCGCCCAGTTCTCCACCGCTCAATACATAATCTCCTATAGAAATCTCACGTGTGATAAATTGATCACGCACCCGCTGATCAACACCTTTATAATGTCCGCATAAAAGGATTATGTTTTTTTGTAATGAAATCTGGTTAGCAATACCTTGATTCAAGGTTTCACCATCTGGAGTTAGATAAATAATCTCATCGTAATCTCGTTCCTCTTTTAGTTCACTAATGCATTTGTCAATAGGTTCAATCATCATAACCATACCGGCACCGCCCCCAAACTGATAATCATCAACTTGTTTGTAGGCATTTGCGGAGTAATCTCTAAGATTATGGAAATGAACTTCTACGAGACCTTTTGCAATTGAGCGCTGCATAATAGAGGCTTCAAAAGGACTTTTTAAAAGATCGGGTACTACGGTAATGATATCTATGCGCATAAAGCACGCTATAATTTGTTAAAACTAAAGAATTGAAGTCGCAATCTGTAGCGTTAAAGCTTCGAGCTAAAAGTTTATTTGTTATTATTTTTTACAGCTTTATTACGCTCATCCTGAAGTAATCTACCCATTTTCTGCTCTTTTTCAAGAGCTTTCTTGCGGTACTCTTCATACTCAGTCTCAACTTCTCCAAGCTTTTTACGAGCTTCCTGCGTATGTGCGTTACTTCCTTTAAATCTTAAAATAAAGAAAACCAAAGCTAGAGCAAGTACAGCTACGATTCCCCACATCATCCCCATATAACCGCCTTTACTCATTGGTATTCCTAAGAAATAAATAGAGTCTTTTTCAGCGCGAGTTGTTTCAAGTGTGTTTTCAGTTTCCTGTAAAGAATTGTTGAGTTCGCTAACCTTCGCTTGCTGCGAGTTTATTTGTTCTTGCAGACTATTGATTTTTTCTTTTAACCCTGAAATGCTATCTGCGGTATTACTTTTTAATTTTAAAAGTGAATTTTGATTAACCACTTTGTATTCTTGAAAGTTATTAGATTTCTCTAATAAGTCTTCAAATTGTTGTGAAATCGTGTTCACTTTGGGCTCAGTTTCCTGTGTTTGCTCTTCTTGTGCGTTTGCTCCTGCAACTACAAATAATAAAAAAAATAAGCTGCTCTTTATAGTATTCATTTAGGCTAGTCGTTTTTCTGTTTTTGGGAAAACGGAATGCATCCCATCTTAGTATATTAAAAGTGCAAAAATAATCAAATCATCTTGTTCTTACTGTTTATTCAGAATAAATAGATTGATTTTACAGAAACGTTTAGTTTGCTGAATATGAATCTTTTAACAATCAGTTGAGACTTTTTTCTAATAATAGGTGAACCTTCTCACTTTGGCTATATATTTTGCAAGGCGAATGACTTGATGACTGTAGCCGTACTCATTATCGTACCAAACGTATAAAACCACGTTTTCAGAATCTGAAGAAATCAATGTAGCCTGACTATCATATATTGAAGGTGCAGACGAACCCACAATGTCACTGGAGACTAGTTCATTATTGATAGAATATTTTATTTGCTCTACCAGATCCCCCTCTAAAGCATATTTTTTCAGTGTAGCATTAACGCTTTCGACGGTAGTTTTTTGTTTCAGTTTTAAATTTAAAATAGCTAGTGAACCATTAGGAACCGGAACTCGTATTGCATTAGAAGTCAATTTTCCCTCTAAATTAGGTAAAGCTTTAGCAACTGCTTCACCAGCACCGGTTTCGGTAATTACCATATTTAAAGCAGCAGCACGACCCCTTCTATATTTAGAATGCATATTGTCTACTAAATTCTGGTCGTTTGTGTACGCATGAATGGTTTCTAAATGACCCGTAGCAATACCGAAACTTTCTTCAATGGCTTTTAAAACAGGAGTTATCGCATTTGTGGTGCATGATGCAGCTGAAAAAATTGAAACTTCATCTGGATTAAACGCATTTTGATTTACACCGTGAACGATATTAGGAATACCTTTTCCGGGAGCTGTAAGTAGAACTTTTGAAGCACCTTTGGCAATTAAATGTCTGCTTAGTTGCTCTTTATCTCTAAAAGCACCAGTATTGTCAATGATCAATGCATCATCGATTCCGTAGGAGTTATAATCTATTTCTTCAGGAGTATTAGAGCTTATTATGGTAACTGTGGTCCCATTAATAATGAGCGCTTCCTTTTCTATATTAATATCTATAGTTCCCGGAAAGTCTCCATGTATACTGTCGCTTTTTAGTAAAGAAGCTCTTTTTTTTAAAACAGACTCTGTAATCTCACCACGAACTACAATTGCTCTTAATCTTAGTTGGTTTCCGCTTCCGGTTCGCGTCATAAGTTCGCGAGCTAGCAATCTGCCTATTCGCCCAAAACCGTAAAGAACCACATCTTTAGGAACAATGGTATTTGAAGCTTCGGCGTCTTTCAATTTATAATGGATAAATGCAGAAGCATCGGTATAATCGTTATTTTCTAAGTGATATTCATACGTAAGTTTGCCAATATCTAATTTAGCAGGAGGGAAATTTGCTTGCAAAATCGCTTTTGCAATCTCAACACTATCAAAAATCGAAATAGGCTTTTGTACAAAAGCACCTGCATAAGCATGCAGATTGAGTATTTCACTCACGTTTCTATCTATTAATTGATTTCGGAATAAAACCAGTTCAATATTTTTATCATACCAGAGATCGCTTATAATTTTTATAAATTCAACAGTTGCTCTTCGGCGGTCTGCCTGAAAGGATAATTCTTTCTCGTATGTATTTGAAGTACTCATGGAGTATAAATTGGTTTTAATTTTCGACAAATATACTCAACTATATCGTTTTCGTAAGCATAATTTTAAATAAAAAAGCCCTTCATTATGAAGGACTTTAAATTCAATTATCCAGAAGCTTTCTATTGAAAAATAATTTGCTTTTTCTCACCACCTTTACTTACAAAACTTAAGCTTATCGGTTCGTTAGGATTTTTATTATTCATTATGCGTTTAATATCTTCCACAGAATTTACTGCTTCATCGTCAACTTCTGTAATTACAATTCCTTTTAAATTATAGCGTTTTAGTTTATCATTAGTTGCTTGCGCAATGACAACTCCATTTTTTACTCCATATTCTTTAAGAAGTTTAGGTGAAGCTTCCCGAACTTCTAATCCCGGTTTCTCAATTACATAAGACGAATATTTAAGTAAAGTAACTGGTACAGTTTTACTTTCTCCATCTCTGCTATACGTAACTTGAACAACATCATTAGGACGTTTAGTACCTAAATATCCTGCTAGATCAGGGAATTTAGTGATCTTAATATTGTCAATGTTAGTAATGATATCTCCTTTTTGAAGTCCGGCTTTTTTTGCACCACTTTCAAACTCAACATTAGCTATATAAACACCTTCTACAGCGTCTATATCTAATTCACTTGCAATACTAGGATTTAAGCTCGTACCGCTAACACCAAGGATTCCGCGTTGTACATCACCATACTCCATAATGTCTTCAACAATCTTACGGGCATTATTAGAAGGTACAGCAAAAGCATAACCAACATAACTACCAGTTTGTGAAGTAATCGCGGTGTTGATACCTATTAATTCACCATTTATATTTACCAATGCACCGCCACTATTACCAGGATTTATTGCCGCATCAGTTTGAATAAAAGATTGCGGATTAGAATCATACTCGCTGATATCTCTGGCTTTAGCTGAAATAATACCTGCAGTGACTGTACTTGTTAAGTTAAACGGGTTACCTACCGCTAATACCCATTCTCCGAGTTTTACACCATCAGAATCTCCAAAAGGAAGATAAGGCAGTTCACTATCAGCATCAATTTTTATAAGCGCAATGTCTGCTTTAGGGTCGGTACCTATAACTTCTGCTTTATAGGTGCGGTTGTCGTTTAAAGAAACATCAAGTTCTGTAGCACCATCAATCACGTGATTGTTCGTCACAATATAACCATCTGGTGAAATGATAACACCACTACCAGCTCCTACGAGACCTTTGCGCATCTCACCACCACCGTAGAAAAACTCTTGTAAACTGCGGGGCTGTCTTGAGGTTTGTACGTTTTTAACGTGTACTACCGCATGTACGGTACGGTCTGCCGCTTCGGTAAAGTCAGCATTGGTACTGCTAATAGGAGTTCCATTATATTTTACCGGAGTATAAGATGAAGTTGCAGTTAGGTTAGAAACTTCAGTTTGGGTTTCATTTTCTAGAAGCTTATATGCTCCCAGAGTAATACCACCACCTAAGATGGCAACAAACAGTAGGCTTGCAAATTTTTTCATAATACGTTTCTGTTTTTTTAGTATAACATTATAAATACGAGTGACAGTATATTGCGTTGCAGTATTTAACTTGGTCTTAACAAGGCATAGAATTTTCGCTTTATGTATTTTTGCGAGGCTTTTTAAAAAACCAGAAATGTCAATACCTTTTTATAAATACCAAGGCACCGGCAACGATTTTGTAATGATCGATAACCGTCAGCATATATTTTCCAATAATGATACCAAACTCGTTAAAGCTATTTGTAACCGAAAATTTGGCATAGGAGCAGATGGCTTGATCTTATTAGAGAATCACACGACCTTAGACTTTACAATGGTTTACTATAACGCAGATGGAAACCCGAGTTCGATGTGTGGGAATGGTGGTCGTTGTATTGTAGCTTTTGCAAAAGAACTTGGAGTGATAGCTGACAAAACTACATTTGAAGCCGTTGATGGTGTACACGAAGCGTTCATTGAAGAAGGTCTTGTGCATCTTAAAATGCAAGATGTTGCTGAAATTAAAGAGTTTGATGACCACCTTTTCTTAGATACCGGTTCGCCACATCACGTGCAGTGGGTTTCTGATATAGATGTTTTTGATGTTAAAAAGGAGGGTGCAGCTTTACGCTATGGCTCACTTTATGGCAAAGCTGGAAGCAATATTAATTTTGTAGAGGCAATAGATAACGGTTACAGAATGCGAACCTATGAGCGAGGGGTAGAAGATGAGACATTAAGTTGTGGTACAGGAGCTACCGCAGTTGCTCTTGCTATTCATAAACAGAATAAAGTTTCTATAAACAGTATTCCTTTGCAGGTTGAAGGGGGGCAGCTTCAAGTGATGTTTGAGCCCCAGGAAGATGGCTATAAAAACATATTTTTAATCGGTCCTGCAGAAAAAGTTTTTGAAGGCGTATGGAACGTTTAACTCTAAAAGGACAACTCGTATACTTAAGAGCATTAGAGCCCGAAGATCTCGATCTGGTTTTCAAAATTGAAAATGATGAGGATCTCTGGGAGCTAACTACAACGCTGACTCCTTTTTCAAAATTTTTACTGAAGCATTATATTAAAAACTCGCATAAGGACATTTATGAAGCTAAACAATTGCGTTTAGTTATTTGTAGGGCTAGTGATGATGAGGCTTTAGGAATGATAGATCTCTTTGATTTTGATCCCAGAAACCAACGTGCCGGTTTAGGTATTTTGATTTTTAGCACATCAGATCGTGGTAAGGGTTATGGCGCAGAGGCACTAGATTTAATTACGCGTTATAGTTTTAAGCATTTAAATGTGCATCAACTTTATGCCAATATTTTAGAAGAAAATAAGCCGAGTATCAAGCTTTTTGAAAAGCAAGGTTTTAAGGCTGTAGGATTAAAAAAAGACTGGACTCGAATAGCGGGAACTTTTAAGAATGAATTTTTATATCAATTAATACATAAAGATGTACATTAAAAAAATAATTGCGGCTACCGCTTTAATAGGATTAGTCATAGCTGGGGTTTTTGCATATAACATTTATGGTAAATTTTTATCTCCTAATACTGCATTTAATAATGAAGAAGCTCACGTCTATATAGCTTCAGATGCGACATATCAAGATGTAAAAGCAGAGTTGGCGCCTTTATTAAAAGATGAAGAATCTTTTGATCAGGTTGCAGAGCGAAAAGGTTACATAAGCAATATCAAAGCTGGTCATTTCCTTATAAAAAAGGGAAGTAGTAATAATGATATTGTAAATTCTATTCGCAGCGGAAACATTCCTATTAAGATTTCATTTAACAATCAGGAGCGTTTAGAGGATTTAGCCGGTAGAATAGGTCAACAACTTGAGGCTGATAGCATAGAGTTGATTTCAGCTTTTAAAGATGCTGAATTTTTAAAGGATAATGGTTTTGAAGAAGCAACAGCCCTAAGTATGTATTTGCCCAATACTTATGAATTTTACTGGAATACTGATGCAGAATCCTATAGAGGCAGAATGCTTGCCGAATACAAGCGCTTCTGGACAGAAGAACGAAAGGCTAAAGCTAAAGAACAAGGTTTAACACCTAATGAAGTCTATGCTTTAGCTTCTATTGTACAAAAAGAAACTGCAAAAGCAGATGAGCGTCCTCGGGTTGCCGGAGTTTATCTCAACCGCTTACATAATGGTTGGAAGCTAGACGCAGATCCAACAGTAATTTATGCTGTAAAAAAAGAAGCTAATGATTTTGATCGCGTTATTAAGCGCGTTCTTTATAAAGATCTGGAGACAGATTCTCCTTATAATACTTATATGTATGGTGGTTTACCTCCAGGACCAATCTTTATGCCCGATCTTTCAGCTATTCATGCTGTGTTAAATCCGGAGTCACACCAATACTATTTTTTCGTTGCAGACGTTTCTAATCCTGGCTATCATCTTTTCGCGAAGACTATGGCTCAACATAATACAAATAGAAAGCAGTATATTAACTGGATAAATAAGCAAGGAATTAATCGTTAAGCCAATAAATGTTAAATGTTTGTCTTTTCCTCAATCGGAGGTTTGATAAATGTTAAAATATCTAAGAAAAAGAGTCATGTCGAATAGAATACAATACATTTTTGCGAAAACACTGACTTTAATAAAAACTTAACCAATTCATTGTCAATCGCTTATATTCTATTTGTATATTTGCGCAGTAATATAGACGGGTAATTTAGTAGCGTTCATCTACCGGTCTGAAATTTATTTTATGACGAAAAACATTGTAAAATTAGCAGCGTTGCCTTCTGTGTTTGGTTTGGTGGCATTAAGTATGTCAGTTAAAGATGCAGATAAACCACGTGAAAATTCTACTGAAGGTTTAGAGTTATTCTACACAGTACCCCAATTTGATGAGATCGATACAGCTGTATTGGATAACACTTCAAATTTAAATCTTGCCACCACCGGGAAATCATTTACCGGTTTCAAGGAGGCATTAGGCTTTAAAGAGTCTCAAAATGATTACAAACGTATCAATCAATTAGGGTATTTAGGAAAATATCAGTTTGGTAGAAGTACTTTATTGCTTTTAGGAGTAACAGATACAGATGAATTTATAAATAACCCCAGATTACAGGAAAAGGCATTTGTTGCAAATGCTTCTCGTAATAAATGGGTTCTTAGAAAAGATATCAAGCGCTTTACAGGGAAAGTTATAAATGGAGTTAAAGTAACAGAATCTGGTATTTTAGCAGCAGCTCATCTTGCTGGTCCCGGGAGTGTAAAAAGTTATTTACGCTCAGGTGGAGTAGAGGGTTTTAGAGATGCTTTTGGAACTTCAGTATATAGTTATATAAAAAAATTTGCAGGTTATGATGTTTCATTTATTGAGCCTGATAGAAATGCAAAAGTCGATTTAGATAGTTAAAATCTGAATGATATAAAAACTAAAAAAGCGACCGTACGGTCGCTTTTTTAGTTTTGTATTATAAATAACGCAGGCCTCTTGTGTAAATCCGGTTTTTTGGTCTGCCAGATAGAGATGGGCTTTGTTACAATAAATTCGGTAGGAAGTGTGATGTCACAGGCAATACAAAGTCGCGTGTTAGCCTGTAAAGTGTTGCACAATTCATCAATCATTTTATTGTTGCGATAAGGTGTTTCAATAAAAAGTTGAGATTGATTATAATCTTTAGAAATTCGCTCCAAACGTTTCAGTTCGCTGCGTCGTTCTTTAGAATCAATAGGCAAATAGCCGTTAAAAGCAAAGTTTTGACCATTCATCCCACTGCTCATCATTGCCATTAAAATAGAAGAAGGCCCTACTAAAGGAACTACTTGTATTCCTTTTTCGTGAGCGAGTCGCACAACTTCAGCGCCGGGATCTGCAATACCGGGAACACCGGCCTCAGACATTAAACCTATTGATTTTCCTTTTAAACAAGAGTCTAAGTATGCAGGGACTTCGGTAATTTCTGTGTGTTTATTAAGTGGATGTAGAATTAAAGAAGGTTGTGGTTTTTCTTTGCAAATTTGTTTGATAAATCTTCGAGCTGTTTTCTCGTTTTCAACCACATATTCATCAATAGTGCTGATGATTTTCTGAACCAAACCCGGCATGACTTCAAGAGGATCTGTATCACCCAGTGTTACAGGAATCAGATACAATTTACCGTACTCAGGTTTTATATGCATAAAATTGAATTATTTAGTGAGGCGCTCCGCTAATTTGGTAGTGGCTTCGTCTAGCATTTCGTAAACTTTGTCAAAACCTCTTAAACTGTCGTTATAAGGATCTGGTACATCTACGCGTTCACCGGGAAATATTTCATCCAAGATAAGATGAACCTTTTCTTTATCGCCATCATTGCGTACTTGCTCAATTACGTCTTCATAGTTGTAATTGTCCATCACAAAAATATGATCGTAGTGACCAAAAAAAGCGGGTTTAAATTGCATTCCGCGTTGATCTGAAATGTCTAAGCCATTTTTTTGAGCAATTGCAATGCTTCTCGAGTCTGGAAGACTCCCTACGTGCCAATGACCCGTTCCTGCTGAATCGACTTCAAATTTATCAGTGTCTAATTTCGATTTTAATAATCCTTCTGCTAGTGGAGATCTGCAAATATTACCTAAGCAAACCATTAAAATACGTGTTTTCATTTCAGGTAAATTTTTAGCGAAAGCTTAATTTTTTTAATTGATACAGAAAGGTAAAGATACGCAACTCAAGAGTTAATTACATAGTGAGTTTTTTGTTTAAATCCTCTACGTATTTTTTAAACTGCTTGTCTGTAGCTGATAGGTTGTCGACGGTTTTGCAGGCGTGTAGAACGGTGGCATGGTCGCGTTTACCTATCTGAGAACCAATACTTGCAAGAGAAGCTTTGGTTAGTTTTTTTGCAAAAAACATAGCGAGTTGTCTTGCTTGTACTATGTGTCGCTTGCGAGTTTTAGACTGCAGCGTATCTACATCCATCTGAAAATAGTCACTTACTACTTTCTGAATGTAATCTATAGAAACCTCGCGCTTGGTGTGTTTAACATAGTTGTCTACAATTTTCTTTGCAAGCTCGAGATTGATTTCTTTTTTGTTGAAAGAAGAGTGAGCGATTAATGAGATAATGGCACCCTCTAGTTCACGAATGTTAGTCTTGATATTATTTGCTAAAAACTCAACAATATCTTCTGGCATTTCTACGCCATCTTGATACAGTTTATTTTTAATAATAGAAACACGTGTTTCAAAACCAGGCTGTTGCAATTCTGCAGAAAGTCCCCATTTAAAGCGAGAAAGCAGGCGCTGTTCTATATCCTGCATATCTACAGGAGCTTTATCACTAGTTAAAACTACTTGTTTTCCGTTTTGATGTAAATGGTTAAAGATGTGGAAAAATACATCTTGAGTACCAGCCTTACCTGATAACAATTGAATGTCATCTACTATAAGTACATCAATTACCTGATAGAAATGGATAAAATCATTTCGGTTATTCTTTTTAACCGACTCTATATATTGCTGAGTGAATTTTTCTGCAGAAATATAAAGAACTGTTTTATCTGGGTAACGGTCTTTAATTTGTACACCAATAGCATGAGCTAAATGAGTTTTACCTAAACCAACACCTCCAAAAATAAGTAATGGATTAAAAGAAGTTCCTCCCGGTTTATTGGCAACAGCCATACCTGCAGAACGAGCAAGGCGGTTAGAGTCACCTTCAAGAAAGTTATCAAAATTGTAATTAGGATTCAATTGAGATTCTATCTGAAGATTACGAATTCCCGGAATTACAAAGGGATTTTTTAGTTCAGGATTTTTATTTTTTAAAGGAGCGTCAACCTCTTGCGATTTCATCGTGTTGGGACGGTTGGTGCTCGGTATTTTTTCAGTGAAAGGTTGGCGGTTTCCGTAGGTATTTTCCATACGAATTACATAAACCAACTTTGCGTGTTCTCCCAGCTCTTTAGTTAGAGAGACTTTTAATAGTTTTACATAATGTTCTTCTAGCCACTCATAAAAGAATTTACTAGGAACCTGTATGCTGAGAGCATTATCTGTAAGTTTAACTGCTCGAATGGGTTCGAACCAGGTTTTGTAAGCCTGCGGGGTTATATTGTCCTGAATAAATGAGAGACAATTATCCCATACTGTTTGCGCAGTCATACTCATTCTTTTGGTTAAATTTTAAGTTATTTTTGTTTTTCGGACGTCTGAAAAGTGAGAAAATAAAGAGATCTTCGTTTCGTTCAGCGCGAGGCAAATATGTGAACAAAAAATGTAATAAAAAAAGAAAATTAGATTGCTTTTTTAGAATTTTTTGCGCATACTCTTTCCGAGGTTTAATCTAAGAATTTATTTGTTAATAACTCTATGAAATCACACACAACTTCTGTTAAAGTTAGATATGCAGAAACAGATCAAATGGGTGTAGTGCATCATGCTAACTATGCTGTTTATCTGGAACTTGCTCGTATAGAATGGTTAGAAGCTATTGGAATTTCCTATAAAAAAATGGAAGAGAAAGGGGTTATGTTACCTGTTTACGGCATGCAGTTTTCTTTTTTGAAGCCTGCGCTATTTGATGATATTTTAACTATAAAAACAATGCTTAGGAAAACACCTCGTGCGAGTATAGTTTTTGACTATGAAATTTATAATCAGAATCAAGAATTGCTTACTAAAGCAGAAACAACTTTAGTTTTTGTAGATATGTCAACAAACAGACCTACAAGATGTCCGGAATATGTCTTAGAGAAGTTAAAATAATAGTTACTCAATAACTGAGCTCTCGATGCCAAAAACTGCATTGAAGCGATCTTGAATACGGTTCAGATCATTTTTACGAACATCTATTGTGATTAAGCAGCTCAATTCCATTTTTTGTTTTGCAATGTCTAATTGCTCTTCTTTGATAATTCTCATTACCGTATGAAGTAAGGGATATTCAAATTTTAATTGAAGTTCTTCAGTAATCGTTTTTGTTATAATGGTAGACTCTTCTAAAGCGAATTGAGCAGCAGTTTTGTAAGCTTGTATCAATCCGCCAACGCCTAGATTCGTGCCACCATAATATCTAATTACCGTTACCAATGTTTGTGTAACCTCAAAAGATTGTAGTTGACCATAAATAGGTAATCCCGCAGAATTACTGGGTTCCCCATCATCATTTGCTCTATAATGCTCGTAATTCTTTCCTAGTTGCCAGGCATAACAAACGTGTGATGCTTTATTGTGTTTGGTTTTTAAATCAGAAATAATAGTATCAATTTCACTTTCATTGGTAACAGGATGTGCCTGGCCGATGAATTTACTTCCGCGGTCTTTAAAGAATGTTTCTTCTCCGGTTTTAGCAAGGGTTTTATAACAGTCTATTTCCTGCATTATTCAATTTTTACTGGATAGTTGTGATTAGTATGATGCTTAAAATAGCAAATCCTATCCCAATCCAGTTTTTTGCGGAAAGTTTTTCCTTAAAAAATAAGATTCCTATTAATGTTGCAACCATTACGATACCTAAATTGTTTAATGTAAAAACAGTAGAGCTTTCTAGAGAGGGGTGTCTCAGTGCACGTACCAGAAAATAGATCGAAAAATAGTTAGGAACTCCCAGAGCTATTCCTCCAATAATGTTTTTAAGTTGAATCTTCTGACTGCCCTTTATTAACTGGAAAATTAATACCGCAAGACCAAGTATAAATGCTGTTGCAAATATCATTGCAGAAAAAAGCGGCACGTCTTTTTCTGCTACAAAACTATCTTCCAGAAATTTGATGCTCGTGTCAATTATACCACTACCCAGGAATACTAAAATAGGAAATACCAGATTTTTTTAGTTGGTTTGCTAGAATCCTGCTTCTTTACCGAAACCAGATAAACGGCAATTAAGGCAGCAAGAATCCCGACTATTTTAAGAGTAGCGGCATTTTCTCTATAATAAATTAACCCAAAAGCAATTGGTATGACCACGCTCATTTTTGTTGCCACAGATACAACGGAAAGTCCGCTGCGTTGTGTGGTTATAGCCATTAGGTTGAAAATAACAATGAATAAAACTCCTAAAAAAACTGTGCCGGGTAACCAAGAATACGTTGCAAGTCCGGTCCAGTTTACGGGCTGTGAATATGCTGCAAAGCCTGAAGCATAAGCGATTATATAGTTAACGACTATAGCCTGAAATATGTTGACTTGAAACTTATCAAAAAGCTTAAATACTAAAAAGATAATGCTTGAAGCAAGTATGTTTAAAAACAAATAGATCAAAACAAGGCTTTTTTGACTTCAAACAAGTGTGTGACGTCTTCAAAACCGGGTTCTAAATGCCAAGTATGAATTCCCATTGATGAGGCCGCTGCAGTATTTAAAATAGTATCGTCTATAAATAGTGTTTCATTTGCTAAGAGGTCGTCTTTACGTAAAACGAAATCGTAAATCTCAAGATCTGGTTTACGTAAATTGATTTGCTGTGAAAGATAAAACCGTTCAAAACAATTTTGGAATTGAGAATAGCGTACCGCTCCCATATTTTTAATAACCTGCTCAATGTGCAGGTCATTGGTGTTGCTCAACAAAAGCAATCTGTATTTTTTTGACTTGGCTAATTCTATAATCCAATCAAGGCGTTGTTGAGGCAAATCGAGAATGATGCTATTCCAGGCTTGTTGAAAGGATAAAGCTGTAAGCTGCGGGAATTTTTTCAGGTAATTTTCAGTTAATTGATCACTGGTGATCAACCCCTTTTCATAGGCGTTGTGCCATGTGGTCATCTCTTCATTTATAATTCTGATTCCCATTTTGGCTAATGCCTGCTCAGGGGCTTTTTTATCGAGATTGATGAAAACATCACCAAAATCAAAGAGTAGATTCTTAATCATTAATAGAACTATAATGGGTTAGTGTATCACCGTTAATCGTTGTGCTTTCTGAATTTTGAATAGCTGTAAGTACAGGAGCTTTAATGCCAGATTTAAAAATAAGATTTCCTTTAAAAACCCGGGCTTCATCCCAGAGCTTTTCGTCTATAAAGCTTTGTAGTGTATGAGCGCCACCTTCTATAATCACTGACTGTAAGCCTTCGCTATACAGTATTTTACAAATCTGAGCAGGAAGGTTTTGATTAAAATCTACTTTAATAAACTTCAAATTAGTTTTGTTTTCAACCTCTAAAGCTGTTAGTATTAGCGTTGGTACCTTTTGATCAAAAACAATAGTTTCTTGAGGTAAACTCAAATTACGATCAATGATTACGCGGGTGGGAGAATCGCCTGCCCAGTCGCGAGTTGTTAAGCTGGGATTATCAGCTTTGACGGTATTTGTTCCTACTAAAACACTTTGTTCTTCAGCGCGCCATTTATGTACAAGTTGTCGGCTTATTTTAGTTGTGATCCAAACCGGTTCTTTTTTATTTCTGCTTTCAACATCTGGGGCGATAAAGCCATCTAAACTTTCAGCCCATTTAAGAATAACATAGGGACGCTTTTTTTGATGAAATGTAAAAAAGCGCTTGTTCAGATTTTGACATTCTTTTTCTAATACACCTACCAACACCTCGCAGCCTGCATCAAGCAATTTCTTAATTCCTCTTCCTGCAACTTCAGCAAAGGGATCAACCGTTCCTATGACCACTTTTTTTATTCCTTTGGCTATAATGAGATCACTGCACGGTGGAGTTTTACCAAAATGACTACAAGGCTCCAGACTTACATAAATCGTAGATTTCTCAAGTAGTTCTGTTTTTTTTACGCTATTTACCGCATTCACTTCGGCATGTGGTTGCCCGGCTTTCTGGTGCCAGCCTTCTCCTATAATTATGCCATCGCAAACGATAACACTACCTACCATTGGGTTGGGGTAAGTGTTTCCCAGTCCGTTTTTAGCCAGTTGTAAACAGCGAGCCATGTATTTTTCGTGTATCTTCACAAACTCAAAAGTACCATTAAAAAGTAAGAAAATCGATGCTACAAATTAGACCAGTAGAACATGCTGATAATGTGAATTTAGCAACTGTTCTAAGAGCTATTTTAGTTGAAATGGGCGTACCTAAAGTAGGTACTGCATACGAGGACAAGGCTTTAGATTGCATGTATGAAACTTATGCTGAAACAAATGCGCAGTATTTTGTGGTAGAACAAGATGGTGCAATTTTAGGAGGTGCAGGTATTGCAGCATTAGCCAATTATGATGGACCTGTTTGCGAGCTGCAGAAAATGTATGTTTCTTCAGAGTTGAGGGGGCGGGGTGTAGGGAAACAGCTCATGAATACGTGTCTCGAATTTGCATTAAAATCAGGTTTTGAACAAGTTTATATAGAGACGATGCCGTATATGGAAGCCGCCCAGAAACTCTATAAGAAAACCGGTTTTTATTACATCGACGGACCAATGGGATGCACGGGTCATAATGCTTGCCCCGTTCATATGCTTAAAGATTTAAAGTAGATGATATTAGGCGAATACCGAACTTATTTTTATAAGCAATTAGCTGATTTATATCCTCTGGAGGAGTGTGTGACTTTTTTTAAGTCTTTCGCCGAAAAGTTTCTCGGGATGCAACCTGTTCAGATTCCTATAAGTTTGAATAAGGAATTGACGGAAGCAGAATTAGAACTATTCAATGAAGCGCTTTTAAAACTGAAAAAGCACGAACCTTTACAGTACATAATCGGTGAGACTGAATTTTATGGTTTTCCTATTAAAGTTGCTTCAGGAGTGCTTATTCCCAGACCGGAAACTGAAGAATTAGTAGACTGGGTTTATCAGGATTTTAAAAAGAATAATGCTTCTATTTCAATTCTAGATATTGGTACCGGCAGTGGAGCAATTGCTGTGAGCCTGGCTAAATTAATAACTCAGGCATCGGTTAGCGCGATTGATTTTTCGACTAAAGCCTTAGCGATAGCAAAGGATAATGCAGCGCTCAACTCAGTTAAAATTAATTGGATAGAGCAAGATATACTTTCAACAGGTGGTCTAGAGCAAAGCTATGATGTTATTGTTTCAAATCCGCCATATGTGAGAAATCTGGAAAAGGTAGAAATACAATCTAATGTGCTTAATTATGAGCCTCACGAGGCTCTTTTTGTCGCAGATGACAATGCGTTAATTTTCTATAAAAAAATAGCAACTCTGGCATTTCAGAGCTTAAAACAAAACGGAATTTTGTATTTTGAAATCAATGAGTATTTAGGAGATGAAACGCTAGAGCTAGTTAAAAATAGTGGGTTTAAAAACGTAGAATTACGAAATGATTTTGCGGGAAAACCCAGAATGCTAAAAGCAAAACGTACATGAAAATTTTAAATTCTATTTGTGTTTTCTGCGGAAGCAGTGAAGGCAATGATCCAGAAATTATAAATCAATCAGAGATATTGGGTGCTAAGCTTGCGAAACACGAAATCACCCTTATTTACAGAGGTTCTCAATTGGGAATCATGGGGCGTGTTGCGCAATCATGTTTATCAAATAACGGAAAAGCAGTCGGGATTATTCCCGGGTTCTTGAAAACCAGGGAAATTGTACATCCCGGTCTTGATCAGCTCGTAACTACTGATAATATGCACGAGCGCAAACTAAAAATGCAAGAGATGAGCGATGGCTTTATAACGCTTCCGGGAGGTTTTGGTACGTTTGAAGAGCTTTTTGAAATCATTACGTGGAGCCAGTTGGGCTTGCATCATAAACCTATAGGTTTGCTTAATACAAATGGTTTTTATGATCATTTAATTGCAATGCTTGATGAGATGGTTACTCGTGGGTTTCTAAAACAGGAAAACCGCGAACTCTTGATTGAAGATGCCAATGTGGAAAAGCTATTAGAGAAAATGAAAAATTTTGAACCCAATTTGAATTCAAAGTTTTTGAAACCAGAGAATACTTAGTTTTCAACTAAATATCAACTTCCCAAGATTAAATACAGATTTTCAGTATATGACTACCCAAGAAAAGATACAGGTTTTACGCGAAGAACTCAGACGCCATAATTATAATTATTACGTTTTGGATAAGCCTGAGATTGACGATTATACATTTGATCAAAAATTAAAAGAATTACAAGCGTTAGAAGAAAAACATCCGGAGTTTTATGATGCTAATTCGCCAACGCTTCGAGTGGGAGGTCAGATCACTAAGAACTTTGCGACGGTAAAACATGAGTCACGCATGTATTCTTTAGCTAATAGTTATTCTCAGGAAGATTTAGAAGATTGGGAAACGCGCCTTAAAAAATTAGTTGACGGTGAGGTAGAATATGTATGTGAATTAAAGTATGACGGGGCTTCTATAAGTCTTACTTATGAGAATGGAGAACTCGTACGTGCGGTCACGCGTGGTGATGGTGTGCAGGGTGATGATGTTACTAATAATGTGAAAACTATACGAAGCGTACCCTTAAAATTAAAAGGAGATTTCCCGGCTAAATTTGATATTAGAGGAGAGATTGTTTTGCCATTGGCCGGTTTTGTGCAGATGAATGCAGAACGCGTAGAAGCTGGTGAGGAACCTTATAGTAACCCCAGAAATACAGCTTCCGGGAGTTTGAAGCTTCAGGATAGTTCAGAGGTTTCTAAGAGACCTTTAGATTGCTTATTGTATAGTATTGTAGGAGAAAACCTGAATATAAAAAGTCAGTTTGAAAGTTTAGAAAAAGCCCGCTCTTGGGGGTTTAAAGTTCCGGATGTAGCTAAAAAAACGGCTTCAACTGCAGAGACTTTTGAGTTTTTAAATTATTGGGACGAGCATCGTCACGACTTGCCTTATGAGACTGATGGTGTTGTGATTAAAGTGAATAGTTTTCAGCAACAAGAAGAATTGGGTTTTACTGCAAAAGCTCCCAGATGGGCGATGGCTTATAAGTTTAAGACTGAGCAAGCAGAAACTGTTCTGGAGAAAATTACTTATCAAGTTGGGCGTACTGGTGCAATTACACCGGTAGCAAACCTAGACCCGGTTCAACTTGCCGGAACCATTGTAAAGCGAGCTTCTTTGCATAATGCAGATCAGATTGAAAAATTAGACATACGTGAAGGAGATCACGTTTATGTTGAAAAAGGGGGGGAGATTATACCAAAAATAGTGGGTGTTGATTTTGAAAAGCGGAATCCAGATTCTGAGCCTACAGTTTACATAACCAATTGTCCTGAATGTGATACAGAATTAATCCGTCAGGAAGGTGAGGCGCAACACTATTGTCCTAATGATATTGGATGTCCGCCGCAGATTATCGGTCGTATTCAACATTTTATCTCTCGAAAAGCAATGGACATAGAAGGGCTTGGAGGAGAAACTGTTGCTCTGCTTGTAAACGAAGGATTGATTCAGAGTTACGCAGATCTATACGATTTGAAAAAAGAGCAAATTTTACCATTAGAGCGCATGGCAGAGAAATCTGCAGATAATTTGATAAAGGGTATTGGAACTTCAATGAAAGTACCGTTTGAGCGCGTTCTATTTGGCTTGGGTATTAGATACGTTGGTGAAACTGTAGCTCGAAAACTGGCTAAGCATTTTAAAAATATAGAAGCTTTAGAAGCTGCATCTGAAGAGGAATTAGTTGCGGTTGATGAGATAGGTGAGCGTATCGCGCAGAGTGTCGTTTCCTTTTTTGCTGAAAATGAAAACAGAAACCTTGTAAGTCGTTTAAAAGAGAAGGGGTTGCAATTAGAACTCGATGCTTCAGTACTTGAGAATCAAACTGAAAAACTTAAAGGAAAGACTTTTGTTATTTCGGGTGTTTTTACCAAAGTTTCCAGAACAGAACTTAAAAAAATGATTGAAGATAACGGTGGAAAGGCTTCCGGAAGTATTTCTTCAAAAACAAATTTCCTAGTTGCTGGTGAAAATATGGGGCCTAGTAAATTAGAAAAAGCCGAAAAATTGAATGTTCCTATTATTTCTGAAGATGAATTTCTCATAATGCTATAAGTCGAAAATCAAAATAAAATATTTAATACTTGTAAAAACCTTTGCAAGGTGTTTGAAATCACGTTAATCAACTATAGTTGAGTATTTTATTTTGCAGTTTGATTTTAAATAAATCATCTTAAATAATAATTCTTTTAAATTACAAGAACCTCTATTCAATCAAATTATTTAGATTAGAATAAGCCCCGATTATATGAAGTTTAAATACTTAGTGTACTTATATATATTTGCTGGAGTTATTGAAATCCTATTAATAGGTTTTCATTTTAATCTTTCAATATATTTAAGACCTGTTTGTGTTTTTTTAATCTATAGTTTTTATGTTGCCAATGTAAAAAAGCATAATTACTTCTTGCTTTTTTACCTGACTTGTGAGTTGATTAATGAGGTGTTTTTCTTAATTGATTTCAGCAAATATTTTTTTTTGATCTTAACTTGTTATTGTTTGGCTACATTTTCTATGCTTTATCATATTTGGCCACTTGTTAAGCGAACAAATTTTAAAACTGATTGGAGTGATTTGATAAGGCCATTTCTTGGTTTATTAGGAATACTTTTTATTTTTTGGGAATTGATTTTAATGGTGTTTAAGAATTTGCCAAATTATTATATTTTTTTTCCGGCTTTAGTGGCATTGTTAGTTTGGATTTTCTTTTGCTCAATTATGCCAGCTAAAGACAAGCATCCAGATAATTTTGCTTTGTATTTTATAGGAGGTTCTATGGCTGTGATGGCTCCTACAATGTTTATATATGAGTTTTTATGGTCAAACTCTATAATTCTATATCTTTCTCTGATCTCAATGTTTTTGCTAAAGATTTTTTTAGTTTGGTATTTGATTAACCTTGATAAAATATTATGTTCTAAAGAGGAATACTTCTGAAAGAAAAGACGTGTTAACTCAACACTTTAACATAAGTAATATTATTAATTGTTAATTTTTTTTAGTTATTTACGACCTTATTTATTAGTGTCCTTGAGCATAGTTAAAAATAGATGAGAGAAATAAATACTGATTTTTATACACCCGGACCTTCACAAATTTTGTATCTGGGTATTTTTTGCTGTATAGTATTTATTTTCACTTCTTCAATCAATCAGACTTTAGGATATATTTTACAGCCTTCTTTCTATTTAATTTATTATTGGTTTTATTGTAAGTCTTTAAAAAAACATAACCTCGTATTAGCTGCTTTTTTGGCTTCAGCTTATGTAGGGGAGGTATGCTTACTTACCGATGTACATAAGTATTTTACAATAATACTTGTGACGTTTTTTATTGCTGCGGCTGCTATGTTATATACATTCATACCTATTCTTAGAATAAGACCGCGAAAAATCACTAAAGAAATGGTGTTGCAGCCGATAATAGAAGTTATATTCTGCACTTATACAGTAATATATTTGATGAGTATGTATTATAATAGTGTTCCAAATAAATTCTTATTTGTTTTTGGCGCCATATTTCTACTAATATTTACGCTGATCTGCTTTTTGATTCCGTTGAGAAACAGCCACCCAAGTAATGTTTATTTGTATCTAATAGGAGGAGGCTTACTTCTTGAAGCTATTTTGGCTTTTGTGTATACCTATAGTATGCCCATAACAATCATTGCCACCGGTGTCAAAATTGCAATATGTGTACACAAGACTTGTGTAGTAATCTATTATGTACGAATTGAAAAAATACGTACAGATATAGGTTATGATGATTATTAGATAGTAATTGTTTTTGAAGTTGCAGTTGCTTTACCATTAAGATCGAACTCAAAGTCTATTCTTCCCAGATTGACTCCGGCCCAACCTACTTGATTCACTATGACATCAACGTCTGCGGCGTTTTTGACTATTGTAGGTTTTTCTAAAAATGTGTGCGTGTGGCCCCCTATGATCAGATCGATGTTTTTAGTTTTTTTTGCGAGTGTGACGTCTGATATTTTATCATATTTATAGCTGTACCCTAAGTGAGAGAGACAAATGACTAAATCACAATTTTGTTCTTCTTTTAAAATGCGGGTCATATCCTGAGAAATTTCAGTGGGGTCTAGATATTGAGTTTCTTTAGATAGTGCAGGAGTTACTAAGCCTTCTAATTGTATTCCTATTCCAAACACGCCTATTTTAATTCCATCTTTTATAAAGATCTCATACGGTTTTGTTAAACCGTCCATAGCAGTGTTTGTAAAATCATAATTTGAACTCAGCATTTTAAAGCTGGCATTTGGCATTTGTGCAGCTAAGCCATTCACACCATTATCAAAATCGTGATTACCTATTGTTGCAGCATCATACTGCATCATACTCATTAATTTAAATTCAAGTTCGCCGCCATAAAAATTAAAATAAGGTGTGCCTTGAAAGATATCTCCCGCATCCAATAATAAGGTATTGGGATTTTCTTTGCGTATTGCTTCGATTAGGGTTAAGCGTCTTGCAACACCACCTTTATTGGGAAAAGATGCATCTTCGGGAGAAAACGGATCAATATGACTGTGTACATCATTTGTGTGGAGAATCGTGATTTTCTTTGACTTTTTCGTCTCAGCAAAAAGATTAAAACTAGGTGTGCCGGCAACAACTGCAGTTGCGATACTGGTTTGCTTTATAAACTTTCTTCTTTCCATATCTATTCTTTTATAAAACGATTGTCTCTTACAGGTGCTATTGTGTCTTGCTCCTTAAAGTAATCAACTAAAATGCTACGTATTTTATAATCTAAAACCTCCATACTTAAAGGTTCACTTAAAAATGTCATGTGGTCGCCTCCTTGTTGCAGATAATCGTTAGTCGCTATAAAATAGGTTTTGCTATTTTCGACTGAGTTTCCATTTATAGTGGCGGTTTTAATCTCATTTTTTTCATCGAGTACAAGTTGCATATTAGAAATAGGGTGAGCGGTGCCTGATTTTAAATAATCAAACATCTCATTCACCTGGTCGCTTGTAAGTTCTACAACCACAACGCTGTTTTCAAAAGGCATAATATCAAAAGCTGATCGCATGGTCACATCACCGGCATTTAAAGTAGATCTGATTCCTCCATGATTAAGAAGAACCGCATCAATATTTTTTCCTGTTCTTTTTTTAAACACCGGGTTGCTCAATTTAAAAACAGCATCTGCCATCATATTACCTATTGCAGTGTTGTATGGACCTTCCTTTTTTGAAAGGCTTTGTGGAGCGTATGCAAGCACAGCACTCATTTCTTCATCTATGCGTTTTCGGTAAGGAGCAATATAATCCAGGACATCCTGATTTGCTTGAATACTGTCTGTGACAGGAAGTTGATGGCTTTCAATGTGTGTTAAGGTGGCTTGAGAATCTTTGCAGCCCAGCAGGCTAATAGTGAGAACTAGAGATAGAAAAATCCGAATCATTGACTGATTAAATAAAAGAGTTGCTTTGCGCGATAATTAATTACATTTGCGCAAAACAAATTTAGATGTTTTTAGATGGATGGAAACAGAATTTGCTTAAATCTAAGGTTAAGAATATTCACAAGAATTCTAAGCAAAGTTTTAAAAATTCAGTAGGAGTAGGTGCAGGATTACTCGTTGATTTGCGTGAGGTTCAAAATCTGAAAAGATTAAACGAGTTGCTTTTACTTGTAACAGAATCAGACGATAATATGCTGGTTGTTTTTACAGATGATAAAACCCATACCCAAAAAGAGTCTTGCCTGGGTTTGAGTAAAAGTGATTTTTCAATCTCCGGAAGTTTAAGAAATTCCAAAATACAGCAATTTATAGATAAACCTTTTAAGGTGTTAATAAGTTATTACCGTACAGAAAATGTATTTTTGGATTTCGTTTCGGCGCAATCTAAAGCTTTATTTAAAGTTGGTATTTCTTCGGACTCAGTAGATTTTAATGATTTAACCATTAATTCTAGGGCTGAAGAGGTACAAGCGTTTGAAACCGAACTGTTGAAATATTTGAAATTATTAAATCGCATAGATTAAGATGCAAGAATTGAAAGGGACTGGTGTTGCACTGGCAACTCCATTTAATGAAGACTTAAGTTTAGACCTAAACGGTTTAGGTGAGCTAGTTGAATATAACATATCTGGTGGTGTAGATTACCTCGTGGTAATGGGGACTACAGCAGAAAATGCTACGCTCACATCTGCAGAGAAAGACAAGGTTATCGCTAAGGTTATTGAGGTCAATGCTGGCAGATTACCACTAGTTCTAGGAGTGGGAGGGAATAATACCACAGCTCTTATAGAAGAACTTAAAACCAGAGATTTTACCGATTTTAAAGCGATTTTATCGGTTTCACCTTATTATAACAGACCTACACAAGCCGGTATCTATGCACATTATTTAGCGATAGCAAAGGCTTCACCGCTTCCTATAATTTTGTATAATGTTCCTGGTCGTACCGGTAGCAATGTTTTGCCAGAAACGGTAATTAAACTCGCCAATAATTCAGAAAATATTATTGGAGTTAAAGAAGCTGCAGGTGATCTCGCTCAAATGATGCGCCTTATAAAAGACCGTCCAGATGGGTTCTTAGTACTTTCTGGAGATGATCTACTGGCTTTACCCACAGTTTCTGCTGGTGGTGATGGTGTGATTTCGGTACTTGCGCAAGGTTTACCCGGTGTTTTTTCAGAAATGATGAAGCAAGGCTTACAAAGTAATTTTAACGAAGCATATAAGAAGCATTATACGTTAATGCCTGCCGTAGATCTTATTTTTGCTGAAGGTAATCCTGCCGGTATTAAAGCTTTACTGGCAAGTAAGAAGATTTGTAACGACAGTGTCAGACTGCCTTTAGTTCCGGCAACAGAAACTTTAAAACAAAATATTGCAACATACTTGAGCGAGACTGGTCTTTAAGTTTTGTAATCCCTAGAAAAACCTTATTTTTGCCCGATGTTTTTAAGCTTAATGAAGAAAACAATTGTAGTTGTATTAGCCGTAATAACTTTGGCGTCTTGTAGTGAATATCAAAAAGCTCTCAAATCTGAAGATACAGGAGTGAAATATTCTATGGCAGACTCGCTTTACGATGCCGGTAAATACCGTAAATCCTTAAAGTTGTGGGAGCAGATCGTTCCTGCATATAGAGGTAAACCTCAAGCAGAGCGTATCATGTTTTTATATGCAGATGCTCAGTATCAAGAAGAAAATTACTATTTAGCAGGTTATCAGTTTGATCGTTTTGTTTCGGCATATCCTGATTCTGATAAGGCAGAGGAGGCAGAATATAAAGCTGCAGTGAGTTATGCAGAGCTTTCTCCTAATTATCAGCTAGATCAGTCTGAAACTGAAAAAGGTTTAACTCAATTACAGCAATTCATCACGTCTTATCCAGAATCACCTTATGCTGAAGATGCTAATGAGCGAATTAAAGAGCTTAGCATTAAAATGCAGAAGAAATCTTTTGAAATAGCAAAGGGATGGCATAAGATTATGCAGTATCCGGCTGCGATTTCTTCTTTAGATGATTTTTTATCAGATTACCCTGGTTCACCATTTCGTGAAGCTGCATTTTTCTATAAATTAGATTCGCAGTATCAATACGGTTCAAAAAGTATTAACATATTGGTCAAACCACGATTAGAAGAAGCAATAGAAATGTATGAGACGTTAATCAATTATTTCCCTGAGGGAGATTATCGTGCTCAGGCTGATGAGATAAAAGCAGATATAGACTCAATATTGGAAAATTATTCCTAATTAAATTAATGCGAATATTATGGATGTGAAAAATTTAGATGCACCAGTAAATACAGTTACTCATAACAGAAGCGAGATTGATGCTCCTACGGGGAACATCTATGAAGCGATCTCAATTATCGCTAAGCGTGCTACTCAAATAAACACAGAAATCAAGAGAGAATTACTTGAGAAGTTAGATGAGTTTGCTACGTATAGTGACAGTTTAGAAGAGATTTTTGAGAACAAAGAGCAGATTGAAGTTTCTAAGTTTTACGAGCGTTTGCCTAAGCCACATGCTATGGCTGTTCAAGAATGGTTAGAAGATAAAATATACTTCCGCGATACGACTGCAACAGAGTAGTCATGTCTGTTTTACGCGGTAAAAAGGTCTTACTTGGAGTAACCGCCGGGATAGCTGCTTATAAAGCGGCTCTTTTGGTTAGAGGTTTTGTCAAAGCTGGTGCAGAAGTACGGGTTGTTATGACTCCTGATGCCAAAGAGTTTGTTACTCCGTTGACCCTTTCTACGCTATCTAAAAACGAAGTGCTTTCTACATTTACTAATGAAGAAAGTGAAAATGCATTGTGGAATAACCACGTGGAACTCGGTCTTTGGGCCGATTTCCTGGTTATAGCCCCGGCAACAGCAAATACCTTGTCTAAAATGGCAAATGGGACATCAGATAATTTGTTACTGGCAACTTATCTTTCGGCTAAATGTCCGGTTTATTTTGCTCCTGCTATGGACTTGGATATGTATATGCACCCCAGTACTGCAAATTCGTTTGAGCAACTTATTAGTTACGGTAATGTAATGATACCGGCTACTAGTGGTGAACTTGCGAGTGGTTTAGAAGGTAAAGGCCGTATGGCGGAGCCCGAAGATATTATCACTTTTATTGAGGCAGATATACTAAAAAGGCTTCCGTTAAAAGGGAGCAAGATTCTCATAACTGCTGGTCCTACTTATGAAGCTATAGATCCTGTGCGATTTATAGGGAATCACAGTAGTGGTAAAATGGGTTATGCGATTGCCGCTGAAGCTGCAAATCTTGGAGCAGAAGTTGTTCTGGTTTCGGGGCCTACGCATTTAAAACTGAAACACAATTTAGTTAATCTTATTCACGTTACATCTGCAGCGGAAATGTTTAAAGTTGTACAGCAATACTATAGTTCTGCTGATGTAGTAATCGCTGCTGCTGCTGTAGCAGATTACAGACCAGCTGAAGTTGCAACTCAAAAAATTAAAAAGAAAGTTGATGCATTAACTATTCAGTTAGAGCCAACTCAGGATATTTTAGCACATTTAGGAAAACATAAGAAGAATCAGTATTTAGTTGGTTTTGCATTAGAAACTGAAAATGAACTTGAAAATGCAAAAGGAAAAATCACTCGAAAGAATCTGGACTTAATCGTCTTAAATTCTTTAAATGATAAAGGTGCTGGTTTTAAAACCGATACTAATAAAGTAACTTTCATCACTAGGGATGGAGCTGTTTTTCCGCAGGAATTGAAAGAAAAAGAACTCGTTGCTCAAGATTTATTAGAATTTATTCAAAAGGCGTTAGATGTATAAACTTGTACTTGTTTTGTTTTTTGTGTGTTTTGGACTTCAGGCGCAGGAGCTCAATTGCTCTTTGACAATAAATACAGAACAAACCGGGTTGAGTAATCTTCAGGTTTTTAGAACGTTGAAAACAGAACTTACCGAGTTTATGAATAAAACAACTTGGACAGATCTTAATGTCAAGCAACAGGAGCGTATAGATTGTAGTTTTGTTATTATAATTTCGAATATAGATTCTGATTATTTTACAGCTTCTATACAGGTTCAATCTTCAAGACCTGTATATAACAGCACGTACAACTCAACACTTTTAAACTTTAACGACAAGCAATTCAATTTTAGATATACAGAATTCCAGCCTTTAAATTATAACCCTAATAGTTTTGACTCTAATCTAATTTCAGTATTGGCTTTCTATGCATATACGATAATTGGCCTTGATGCAGATTCGTATGAATTGAATGGTGGCCAACCCTATTTTGAAGAAGCTAAACGTATTGTAAATACAGCGCAACAACAAGTAACAGATGGCTGGTCTCCTCAAAGTGGGACGCAAACGCGTTTTAGATTGAATCAAGATTTATTGTCTCCTAATTTCAGGGAATTTCATGATGTGATGTATGCTTATCATCGAAATGGCTTAGATTATATGGCAGATAACCCAAAAGAAGGAAAGCAGTCTATTGCTGTGACATTAGAGTTGTTTAACCAAATGTATACCAGCCGACCGAACAATTTTTTAACACGCGTATTTTTTGATACAAAAGCTGAGGAAGTTAAAAATATGTTCTCAGAAGGGCCGCAGGTTTCTATAAGTAATCTTGTAGATATGCTTAATAAAGTGGCTCCTACCAAGTCTGCTTACTGGCAACAGATCAAATTGTAAGAGACTGTCTGTTTTCTTTGAGTGTAGCAAATTTCTCTAGTATATTTACGGGAGCAAAACGACATCATTTTTTGCTTATAAATATGATGATTATGAATAAAGTCCTCATTCTGGGTCTATTAATTCTTGTTTTTAGAATATTAACATTAATTGTATTTTCTGGAGATTTGATGGGTTCTATAGTCGGAATAGTTTGTGGAGCCGGATTAGTATTTGTCATTACCGGTAAAATTTCATTTTTAAGAACTTAAACCAAAATTTTAATTGCTCAGTTCACTACACATAAAAAATTACGCATTAATAGAAGAGGTCAACCTTCAGTTTAATGAAGGGTTTACTGTGATTACCGGTGAGACCGGTGCAGGTAAATCTATTCTTCTGGGTGCTTTAGGGCTTATTTTAGGGAAGCGCGCAGATATTAGCAGTATAGGTAATCCTGATGAGAAATGTGTTATTGAAGCACATTTTAATGTTTCGGCCTATGATTTAAAAGTTCTATTTGAGGAAGAAGATTTGGATTACGAGTCGCAAACAATTATTAGGCGTGAGATTCTTTCTAGTGGAAAAAGCCGTGCTTTTGTTAATGATACTCCGGTTACGCTTAGTCAACTTTCAGCATTGGGAGCACGACTGGTAGATATTCACAGTCAGCATCAAACACTTGAGGTAACCGATGTAGATTTTCAGTTTCAGGTTTTGGATGCTTTTGCAGAAAATGAATCGATTCTGGCTAACTATCAGGAGCTTTATCAAGAATTCAGATCTAAACAAAGTCAGCTTAAAAAGAAGCGATCTCAAAAAGAGGAAGCTCAAAAGGAAGAAGAATATAAAACCTTTTTGCTGGAAGAATTGCTTGCTGCAAATTTAAAAGAGGGGGAACAAGAAAGTATTGAAGCATCACATGATGCATTAAATAATGTGGAGCAAATTACTGAAGGCCTTGCTGAAGCCTACCAAATTCTGAGTAGGGAAGAGGTGGGAGTTAATGAGATGTTGCTTACCGCAAAAGTTCGCTTAGCTAAACTTTCTAGCTTTAGTCCTCAATTGAAAGAATTGAGTGATCGGCTTGAGGCGGTAACTATTGAGCTTGATGATATTTCAGAAAGTATAAATGATCTTGCCGCAGATACAGAGAGTGATCCAACCGAGTTGGCACGTTTAGAAAGTAGGTTAAAAATGTTTTTTGATCTTCAGAAAAAGCATCAGGTTGACAGCGTTGAAGGGCTTATTGAAATTAGAGATACGTTAGATGACGAAGTACAATCTTTAAACAATCTGGATTCTGAAATAAATAACTTGG
Organism: Leeuwenhoekiella polynyae; assembly: GCF_004104075.1. Classification (GTDB taxonomy): domain Bacteria; phylum Bacteroidota; class Bacteroidia; order Flavobacteriales; family Flavobacteriaceae; genus Leeuwenhoekiella; species Leeuwenhoekiella polynyae. The sequence continues at coordinate 137,868 of NZ_QOVK01000004.1, forward strand.
AGCGAGAAATTGCTCAGGCAAAAATTGAACTTGAAAAACAAGCTGTATCGCTTACTAAAAGACGTACAAAAACTATAAAACCTTTAACTGAAAAACTTCAGCAGATTCTTTCAAATCTTGGGATGCCTAATGCGCGGTTTGAAGTCAGTTTAACAGATAGCACTACTTTTTTAGAAAATGGAAAAGATCAACTTCATTTTCTGTTTACAGCTAATAAAGGAATGCGAGCACAAGAATTAAAAAAAGCAGCTTCTGGTGGTGAATTGTCTCGTATTATGCTGGCTATAAAATCTATATTAAGTGATTATGCAAAATTACCTACACTTATTTTTGATGAAATTGACACGGGTGTGAGTGGTGAGGTTGCTTTAAAAATGGGGCATATTATGAAAGATATGGGATCCCGTATGCAGCTTATAAGTATTACACATTTACCGCAAATCGCTGGTCAGGGAGCAAGTCATTTAAAAGTTTACAAAGAAGATTTAGCTAAAAAAACCACTACAGGAATCCGCGTTTTAAGCACCGATGAGCGTGTAGCAGAACTCGCAGAAATGTTAGGAGGTAAAGCGTCTTCTGATGCAGCTTTTGACCACGCAAGACAGCTTCTCAACTAATAAAATACTATATTTGACCACTTAAATTAAACAACTATTATGTCCTATAATTTATTAAAAGGAAAACGAGGTATAATCTTTGGCGCGCTTGACGAAAATTCTATCGCGTGGAAAACCGCAGAGCGTGTTCACGAAGAAGGTGGAACCTTTGTATTGACAAATGCTCCTATTGCAATGCGTATGGGAAGCATCAATAAACTTGCAGAGAAAACAGGATCAAAAATTATTCCTGCTGATGCAACTTCAGTTGAAGATTTAGAGGCTCTTGTTGCAGGCGCAGTTGAAGAATTAGGTGGTAAAATAGACTTTGTTCTTCATAGTATTGGGATGTCTATTAATGTGCGTAAAGGGCGTCACTATACTGATCAAAAATACGATTGGACTCAGAAGGGAACAGACGTTAGTGCGATGTCTTTTCACAAGACGATGCAGGTGCTTTATAAGCAAGATGCAATGAATGAGTGGGGAAGCATTGTTGCTTTGACATATATGGCTGCACAGCGTGTTTTTCCTGATTATAATGATATGGCAGATAATAAAGCCTATTTAGAAAGTATTGCGCGTAGTTTTGGTTATTTCTTCGGAAGAGATAAAAAAGTACGAGTGAATACAATTTCTCAATCTCCAACACCTACTACAGCTGGTCAAGGAGTAAAAGGATTTGATGGATTTATCGCTTATGCAGATAAAATGAGTCCGTTAGGAAACGCTACTGCTCAGGATTGTGCAGACTACACCGTTTCTCTATTTTCAGATTTAACGAAAAAAGTAACGCTTCAGAATTTGTTCCACGACGGTGGCTTCAGTAATATGGGAGTTAGCGATGCAGTGATGGAAGCTTTTGTAGAAGCAGAAGAAAAATAAGCTTAGGCTAAAATTTTAAAGTGCCCGAAGTCGGTGACTATCGGGCATTTTTTATGATATAACTTGTCGTTGAATAATAAATAAGCTTCTGTTTAAGTTTAAAAACTAACTAACCTCAATTATAGTATAAAGCGTAATTTAGCCAAAAGAATACTACGTGTATAATATGTCGATAAAACTTTCCATTATAATCCCTGTTTATAACAGGCCTCAAGAGGTGCAAGAACTGTTAGAAAGTTTTAAGAAACAGATTTATGCTCAACCTTATGAGATTGTTATTGTAGAAGATGGTTCTACTAAAAGTTCAGAAGAAGTTTGTAAGGCTTTTAAGGATTTAAATATTACTTATTTGTTTAAAGATAATTCTGGACCCGGTGCATCCCGCAATTATGGAATGCAACGCGCACAAGGCAATTATTTTATCATTCTGGATAGTGATTGTGTGTTACCAGAAAATTATTTGAAGCTTGTTTCAGACTCTCTAAATCACGAGTATATAGATTTTTTTGGTGGACCTGATGCTGCTCATGAAGATTTCACATCGTTACAAAAGTCAATTAATTACGCGATGACTTCGTTGTTTTCCACAGGAGGAATACGGGGAAGAAAAGAGGGGAAAAGCAAATTTGAGCCGCGTAGTTTTAATATGGGAATTTCAAAAGAAGCATTTGAAGCTTCAGGAGGATTTGGTAAAATTCATCCCGGCGAAGATCCAGATTTAAGTATAAGACTTTGGGGTCTAGGCTTTGACTCCAAGTTGATTCCAGAAGCGTTTGTATATCATAAACGCCGAATTTCATGGTCTAAATTTTATGTTCAGGTTAAAAAATTTGGTACGGTTAGGCCTATTCTTACCAGCTGGCATCCACAAACTGCAAAACTCACGTATTGGTTTCCTACATTCTTTACACTTGGTTTGATTGTGGCATTTATTCTTGCAATGCTTGAGATTTATTTACCGGTATTGTTGGTTTTAGGTTATCTTATTTTAATTGCTTTAGATTCCACATTAAAAAATAAAAGTCTGAGTATAGGTTTACTTTCTGTATGGGCGGTATTGGTTCAGTTCGTAGGTTATGGCTTTGCTTTTTTAGAATCCAAAATCAAAATAATATTACTCAAAAAGGATCCTTTAAAAGAATACCCTCACTTATTTTTTAAGTAATTTTAATTGAATGAAATTTGAATATGGCAGATCGAAAAAAACGTAGTAAAAATGCAAACCTTCGGGTTTTTATGACCATTCTGGTGGTTGTGGCTACAATATCTGTTATGATCAAGTTGAATCGAAATTTCAGCTTTACAGTTAAAGTTCCGTTGAAGTTTCAAAATTTATCTGAAGATCAGATTTTAAAATCTGCATCTACAAATACGGTTGAAGTTACAGGTAAGGCGAGTGGTTACGATTATTTTAAATACAGATTCTTTTCGCAGGATTTTCCAATAGATTTATCTCAGCTTTCCAGAAATAAAGATCGGTCATATTATGTTTTTAATGACGAGAATGACGCATTAAAAGGAAGTTTAAGTGGTAGTGAAATAGCTTCTTTCAAACCAGACACTGTATTTTTTGATCTGGATAGAAATTTTGATAAGAAGATACCTATCGTGCCTAAGTATAGCATTACGTTTGCACCGGGTTATGGTAGTTTAGAAGGGTTTAAAATTCAGCCTGATTCAATTACCATACGTGGTCCGCAGACTGAAGTTGATACCATAACACAAATTTTCACTGAAGAATTAAAATTTCAGGACGTACGGAATTCTAAAGCAGATAGTCTCAACCTTACTTTTGGAAAAGATATTCCTTTAGTGAAATTAGCTCCCGGTCGCGTCGCTTATGCCTTAGCTGTAGATAAGTTTACCGAAGGCAACGTGTCAGTCCCGCTTCAGCTTATTAATGTGCCATCTAATGTTACGGCTAAGGTATTCCCAAAGCGGGTTAATGTTATATTTAATGTGAATCTAAGCAACTACGAGCAAGTAAAATCTTCAGACTTTAAAGTGGTTGTTGATTTTAATGAAATAGACAGTCTTTCTACATCTTTAACGCCTCAGGTTCTAGAAGCTCCAGAATATGTGCGTGACATTCGTTTAAGCGAAAGCACTGTACAATATTTATTAGTAAAATGATCACAGTAGGTATAACCGGAGGAATAGGTAGTGGTAAAACTACAATTGCTAAGTATTTTTCTTCAGAATTTGGTATCCCGGTTTACTATGCAGATATTGAAGCTAAAGCTTTGATGAATACAGAAGCGTTGCGAAAGCCAATTATAAGACTTCTGGGAAAAGCTTCTTATAGAGGAGGTGAATTAGATCGTAAATATGTTGCAGATAAAGTTTTTAAGGATAAGGATTTATTAGAAAAACTCAATCAAATTGTTCATCCGGCAGTAGGTAAACATTTTAAAAACTGGTGTGCTCAACAAGATGCTCCATATGTTTTAAAGGAAGCTGCAATACTTTTTGAGAACGGTACAGCTTCGGGACTAGATTATACGATTCTCATTACAGCACCAAAAAAAATGCGAATTCATCGTGTTTTAGAACGTGATGATTCTACGGTTGAAGACATAGAAAACCGAATGAATAAGCAATGGAATGATGCAAAAAAGATTCCGTTAGCAGACTTTATAATCGAGAACATTGAATTGGATAACAGCAAACTACAGGCTAAAAATATTCATCGTCAAATCTTGCGAGACCGCGTAAATACATAGCTCATTCTTGTTAACATTTGGTTAAACCACCAAAGCGCTAAATGTTAAAATCATACATTTGAGCTATGAATAAAAATCTATTTGTACTCCTTGTCGTGCTGATGAGCCTATCTCTCATAGGCATCATTTTTGTGCAAGGCTATTGGATATCAAATAGTATTGAAGCGAAGCGTGGTCAATTTGCATTTAACGCCAAACAGGTCTTAAAAGAAGTCTCTCGTGATATTCAAATGAAAGAGGTAAATGACTGGTACAACCCTGTTTTGCGTATGCGAGACAGTCTTGGAGTTCCTGATGATGTTAGCCTCTATGATTTGATTTACAAGCAAGATGATTCATTGACTAATGAATCTTTCATTTTTAGAAATAGTATTGTAGAGCAAGATTATAAGTTAAGTGCGCCAATTCTGGATTATGAAGTTGACAGCATAAAATTTAAAAGATACTTACAGCGACAATACACTCAAATAATAGACAAAAATGATATTGACAATTCTAGAGTAGACCGTACTAAAGTTTTGACGAGAATGTCTGATCTAAGCGAGATAGAGCGTTATAATATTGAGCAGGCTGTGATGTACATAACACGTAAAATACCTATTCATAAGCGTGTTGACGAAGAAGAGTTGGAGCGTTTACTAACGATGGAGTTAGCAGAGCGTGATATGGATACCAATTTTGAGTATGCTATATATAGTAACAATTTGGTTACTAACGTGCGTTCAGAAGATTTTGATTTACAGTCTCCAGATCAGAACTTCAGTGTTCCTCTATTTACTGATAACGAGGGCAACAATGATTATGAGTTAGTAGCTAATTTTCCGGGGGAGAAGAAGTTTGTTGTTTCATCGGTGATAGGAATGGGAGGATTGAGTATTTTGTTTACCCTTATCATTGTTATTGCTTACAGCAGTGCTTTACAGCAGTTGGTTAAGCAACGCCAGATTTCAGAAATAAAAACGGATTTTATAAATAATATGACGCATGAGTTTAAGACGCCTATAGCGACTATAAACTTAGCCTTAGATGCGATTAAGAATCCAAAAATAAATGGCAACCCTGAAGCGCTTACGCGTTATATGGGAATGATACGGGAAGAAAATAAACGCATGCATGCTCAGGTTGAGAATGTATTGCGTATTTCTAAACTTGAAAAGAATGAACTTGATATCCGTAAAGAACGATTAAAACTTCACGATATCATTGAAGATGCGATCTCTCATATAGAGCTTATTGTAGAAGATAAGCAAGGGTATGTAAATACACATTTTGGAGCAGTAAAGAGTTCGGTTTTAGCCAATGAGTCACATTTTACTAATGTATTGGTTAATATTCTAGACAATGCTGTGAAGTATTCTACAGATGTACCTAAGATTGATATCTATACAGAAAATCTCAAGAATTTCATATTGGTAAAAATTAAAGACCAAGGTGATGGAATGACTAAACAGGTTCAGAAAAAAATATTTGATAAATTTTATCGCGAGCATACCGGCGATATACATAACGTAAAAGGACATGGCCTTGGCTTAGCTTATGCAAAGCGTATGGTAGAAGATCACGCAGGTGAGATCTGGGTACAAAGTGAGAAGGGCAAAGGCAGCACGTTCATAATTAAATTACCACTAATATCTTAAACATAATGGAAACAGAAAACAAAAAAATCTTACTCGTAGAGGACGATCCAAATTTCGGAACGGTTCTTAAAGATTACCTTTCAATGAACGACTATGACGTTACCCACGCCAAAAATGGTATGGAAGGCTTTGAGAAATTTAAAAAAGACGACTTTGATCTGTGTATCTTAGATGTGATGATGCCTTATAAAGATGGTTTTACATTGGCAAAAGAAATACGCGAGAAAAACGAAGATGTGCCTATTATTTTCTTAACCGCTAAAGCGATGAAAGAAGATGTATTGAAAGGATACAAAGTAGGGGCAGACGATTACCTGAACAAGCCTTTTGATAGCGAAGTATTGCTTATGAAGATCAAAGCAATTATGATGCGTAAGGCTACAGATTCTGTTGCAGATAGTAAGCAATTTGAATTCAATATAGGTAACTTCTTCTTAAATTCTAAGCTGCGTTTCTTAACGTATAAAGACGAAGAGCCTAACAAACTTTCTCCTAAAGAAAACGAATTATTACGTCTGTTAGCTTTGCATGAAAATGATTTAATGCCTCGCGAACTGGCTCTTACAAAGATATGGAGAGACGATAACTACTTTACATCTCGTAGTATGGATGTATATATCGCAAAATTACGTAAGTACTTAAAGCGTGATGATACAGTAGAAATACTCAATATTCACGGTGAAGGTTTCCGCCTTGTAGTTAAGAGTGAAGAAGAAAAAAAATAGTGGTATAGCTAAGAGTGTCTTTTTTAAAAAGACACTCTTTCTTTTATCGTTGTTATAATTTCTTGGGAAGGAATCCCATGATCAAACCAGATAATTGACTCATCTTTACGATACCAAGTTAATTGGCGTTTTGCAAAGCGTCTTGTATTTTTCTTAATTTCTTCAATAGCAGTTTTTAAGTCATAAACGCCATCAAAATAACTAAACAGTTCCCGGTAGCCTACCGTTTGTAGTGCATTGAGGTGTTTTTTATGTAATAACGAGCGTGCTTCCTCCAGAAGTCCGTTTTGGATCATAAGGTCTACACGAAAATTAATTCGGTCATAAATAAGCTGCCGTTCTGCAGTAAGGCCTACTTTAATAAAATTAAAATTTCTCTTTACCGTATTTTTTGCTAAATAGGAAGAATAAGGTTTTCCAGTACCTATGCAGATTTCCAGAGCTCTAATTACACGTTGTTTATTATCCAAGTCTATTTTAGCATAGTGAATAGGATCAAGAACTTTTAAGAGGTTCTGTAAACTTTCAATACCTTCATTTTCTAACTGTAGAACTAAGTCTTCACGTATTTGAGAATCCACATCTGGAAAACGATCTAATCCGTTGAGCACAGCATCTACATATAAACCAGAGCCACCTACCATAATAACAACATTGTGAACCTTAAAAAGTTCGTTGAGTTTTGAAATAGCTTCTTGTTCAAACAGTCCTACATTATACTCTTTTTCGATAGATATATGCTGAATGAAATGATGTTTGGCTACAGCCAATTCGTCATCGTCTGGCACGGCAGTTCCTATTTTCATTTCTTTAAAAAACTGTCTGGAATCTGCAGAAATGATTTCGGTATTAAACTGCTTGGCAAGTTTTATTCCCAGAGCTGTTTTACCTATGGCTGTGGGACCTACAACAGCTATTAAAGTTTTATTCATAATGAAGACTGTATCCGCATTGGTGACAATATTTGGCAGAATCCTGATGCTTTTTAGAACCGCAATTGTGGCAAACTTGTGTGTTTAAATGTAGTTTTTGAGGATCAGGTTGTGGTTTATTACCTTTAGCCATTTCTGCACTTACAATACCTGTGGGTACAGCGATAATTCCGTAACCCATGATCATGATCACGGTGGCTATAAACTGACCTAATGCTGTAACTGGGGCGATATCACCAAAACCTACAGTGGTCAATGTAACAATGCACCAGTAAACACTTACGGGAATACTTTTAAATCCATGTTCTGGACCTTCTACAATATACATTAAGGTACCAGCGATGACCGAGAGAATCATTACGGCAAATAAGAAAACCAAAATTTTGGGTCTGCTATCTTTTAAAGCTTTTGCCAGTTTGTTTCCCTCGCCAATATACCGAGTCACTTTTAAAATTCTGAAAACACGCAAAAGCCTCAAAGCTCTTATCGTTAGTAGCGCGTTGGTACCCACAATAAAAAAAGATAGATACAACGGAATGGTAGATATGAAATCAATTAAGCCATAAAAGCTAAAAATATATGCCGAAGGCTTTCTGATTGAAATTACTCTCAAAATATATTCTATAGTGAAAAATATGGTTATAAACCATTCCCCTATATAAAAATACTTACCGTATTCATCTTGAAAGGATGAAACACTTTCAAGCATCACCAATACCACACTCAGAAAAATTAAAATAAGTAGTACAACGTCAAAAGCTTTTCCAGCAGGAGTATCTGCTTCATAAATTATTTCATGAAGTTTTGTTTTCCAAGTGTGTTTTTGTTGTTGTGTCAAATTTTTACTGCTAATTTTTCATTTTTTTTGTCAACACTACTTTATGAAATTCTAATTCATTTTCGAGTTCTTGCACAGAACAACTGCAACAGAAAGCAAGCAAGAGAATAATAAGTAGCTTTTTGATCATAGTTTAGTTTTCTAATTCGGTTAGCTCCATTATTTTGATCACTTTACGAGAGCGCAGGTAGCTTTGAATAATATGCCTGGCATCGCGATTATCTTCCATTGGTGTGATGATGCGTTCTAAAATATCCAAATTATTCAACTGATGATTCAGGTTATAATAACCAAAACCTTTAAAAATTCCATCTTCAATTAAAATAGCACTGCGTTGTTCTTTAGTTGGACCGCGATCTATGATAATGAAGTTCTTATTTTCAAACGTATGTTTTTTAATGAAAGCTTCAACACGTTTATTATAAGTCTCAGGTATTTCCTCTCCAATACAAGCTCCGTCACAGGTTTTTATGGTGTAGTTAAAACAATTGCCCTCAGTCTGATGTAAACCGGTTTTACTTTGACACAAATTATACTCTTCAAGCATTTTAGCTAAATAGACCTTTCCTGAAGGAATTGTTGCAAAAGTAATGATGCTGGGCTTAGTGCTGTCTGCTTTTTCTACCCTTAGGTTTAAATACCCCTTGTCATCAATAAAACTCACCAGCTGAGCTTTAAACTTAACCCGTCTCAACGCCCGGTTGTGTTTAGGCCTGATTTTTTTTATTTCTTCATTCTCTTTAAGAAGTGCAACGAGTTCGCTTCCGGTCTCGTCATAGCTTACCGCTTCAACTTCTTCTTGTATTTGTTTTGATTTTCTATTATCGCTTGTAAAATGCTGATTGAGCCTTTTTTTTATATTTCGGCTTTTTCCAATATAAATAACGCTTCCGTTAGCATTATGCATATAGTAAACTCCCGTTACACTAGGTGTTTCGGTAATGAGATCACGTAGTTTAGTATCTATTTGTTTTTTGGGATTGAGCTTTATAGACTCTTGTATGATACTTTTTTTTGTGTCTTTCGTCAGTAATAATTTAAAGAGTTTTACTGTGGCTAAAGCATCACCATTGGCTCTGTGTCGGTCTGTAATAGGAATTCCTAAGTTCCTTACCAACTTACCTAGACTGTAGCTGTTTTGACCGGGAAGTAACTCCTGAGCAAGTTCTACGGTACACAGGCTTTTACGCTGATAATCATAACCAAGTCTGTCAAATTCTAATTGTAAAATACGATAATCAAACTGGGCGTTATGTGCAACAATAATACAGTCTGTTGTGATCTCAATAATACGTTTAGCAACCTCGTAAAACTTAGGCGCATTGCGCAACATCTCGTTATTTATACCGGTAAGACCCACCACAAAAGCTTGTATGGGACGCTCGGGATTAACAAGACTTATAAATTGATCTACAATTTGATGTCCGTCGTATTTGTAGATAGCAACCTCGGTAACTCCCTCTTCATTGTATTTTCCTCCTGTAGTTTCTAGATCGAGTATTGCGTACATAAAATGTTTTAAAATCTTATATTCTATAGATTAGTTTAGTGAGCGTCTAATTGTCGTAATTACGAGCACCAAAAATAGCACTTCCCACGCGAACCATTGTGCTACCGTGTTTCAAAGCAATAGGATAATCGCCGCTCATCCCCATAGAAAGCACTTTAAAACCATACGTATCTTTAAAGGTATTGTAAATTTTTTCAAGTTGAGAAAACTCGCGGCTAATTCGTGTCTCATCATCTACAAATGAAGCCATCCCCATCAAGCCTACTACGCGAACATTAGGATAATTATTCGCAGCATTATGTTCTAAAAACTCTTTAGCGTTTTCTGGAGACATACCAAATTTACTATCCTCTTCAGCAATTTTAACCTGAAGCAGTACATCTATAATTCGATCATTTTTTTTAGCCTCTTTATTGATTTCTTTAAAAAGCTTTAAGCGGTCTGCACTGTGTATTAAACTTACATACGGAGCCATATACTTAACCTTATTTGTTTGTACATGACCTATCATATGCCACTGAATGTCTTTAGGAAGGGCTTCCGATTTATCGGTCATTTCCTGAATTTTGTTTTCACCAAAAACGCGTTGACCAGCAGCATAAGCTTCTTCAATATCCTCGTTAGGTTTTGTTTTTGAGACAGCTACAAGTGTTACCTTCTCAGAGAGAGATGCTTTAAACTGACTTATATTTTGAGTTATTTCAGACATAAATAGTATTAATCAATAATCGAAAAATGATCGTGCTTTGTAATGATAAACTCCAATTATAACTTAGCAACCTTATGCTTGGTTATTGGGTATCGCTTTTTTGTAAAGTTAAGTATTTGTAATGGGCTACAATAATTTATAGAAACTCGTAAATGGTAACACCACTGCGCAATTTGGGCTGAATGAATGTCGACTTTGGTGGCATCGTTAAGCCTTCATCAGATATATCTTTGATTTGCTGTGATGTAGCCGGAAACAAGCTAAAGGCAACAGCAAACTTTTGCTGATCTACTTTTTCTTTTACGCTCAACATATCGTTTTTACCCTTCCCATAAGCCAGACGCTTATCCTCTCGGGGATCTTCAATGCTTAGTAAGGGTTTTAAAACCAATTCATAAAGAATCTGAGCATCTAAAGTTTCTAAAGCATTGTTGAAGTTCTGATGGTGTTTGCGTAATTCAAGAGTATAAAAATTTCCGGCGAGATACATACTAAAGTTATGCAAAGCTACAGGTTGAATAAACTCTTCTCCGCGATTTTCGATTTTAAATATCGAATCTAATTTGATTAAAAATTCGTCTCTGTCCATACCGCAAAGGTCTGTAATCATTCTGCTGAAAGCATGAATACGCAAATGAGATTCTGGTATGATATAACTCATAAAATAATTATGAGCAGTGCTTTCGATATTCTGTTCATTTAAATCATTAGCAAGAAGTGCAGACGAACTAGAACGATGATGTCCATCAGCAATGTATAGCTCAGGCATTTCAGCGTATAAATGTTGAATTCTTTCTACAACTTTAGAATCAGACACCGGCCATAAATAATGTGTATCGCGATAGGTCGTGGTAAACTCATATTCAGAGCGCTTCTGCATAACTTGTTTACAAATTTCACGCAATTCATCAGAATCAGGATGTGTGAGTAAAACCGGTTCAGCATTAAATCCGGTTGTTTTTAGATATTCTTTAAAAACCTCTTCACGTTTTTTGATGGTATTCTCATGGCGCTTGATGTGATTGTTTTGATAGTCGGCGACACTTGCTGCGCCTATAATACCTACAAATTCTTCAGCATCTCGGTTTACGATTTTATACACATAAAACGAAGCCTGGTTTTCTTCAATAAAAATACCTTCTTCTTTAAATTCCAGATAGCGGTTGCATACCATTTTGAACTTCTCTTCGCCACTAATTACTTTATGGTATTTATAACCGGGATTCACAATGTGTAAAAACGAATACGGGTTATTTTCTAATCGTGCTTTACGTTCAGATTTAGTATAAGTATCGTACGAACGCGACGCGATAAGACTTACTATGTCTCTAGTAGGACGTATGGCTTTAAATGGAATTATTTTTGGCATTTAACCTTCATTAGTTCAACAGTAATCAAATGGGAACATTCTGTTAGGATATAACTAAGTTCGTTTATGAATTTATAATTTTCTTTCCTTGAATAAAGAAGCTTAATCCAAATGAGGGTTAAGCTAAGTAAACTTAAATTTAAGTTAGAACTGTTTTTACGAACTAAATTGATTAGCAACAGTTTCTGCTTTTCTGCTTTCGCTATAATCGTAAAAACCTTCTCCTGATTTCACACCCATTTTACCCGCGCGTACCATATTGACAAGTAAAGGGCAAGGTGCATATTTAGGATTTTTAAAACCTTCATACATCACTTCTAAAATTGCAAGACATACATCTAGGCCAATAAAATCTGCAAGTTGTAAAGGTCCCATTGGGTGTGCCATACCTAGTTTCATAACGGTGTCTATCTCAGCAACGCCGGCAACACCATTGTATAAAGTTTCAACAGCTTCATTGATCATAGGCATCAGAATACGGTTAGCAACAAACCCAGGGTAATCATTTACCGGAACAGGAGCTTTTCCTAATTGTTCAGCAAGTTTTGTGATGGTTTCTAAAGTTGCTTTTGACGTGCTATACCCGCTAATAATCTCAACCAATTTCATAACCGGCACCGGATTCATAAAATGCATCCCTATAACTTTGTCTGCGCGTTTTGTAGTTGAAGCAATTTGTGTAATGGAAATAGAAGAAGTATTACTTGCTAATATAGTATTAGGCTGGCAAAATTCTTCAAGATTTTTGAAGATATCCAGTTTAATTTTAAGGTTTTCACTTGCGGCTTCAACAACAAGATCGGCTTGAGAAACGCCTTCTCTTAAATCGGTTAATAACTTTATGTTTAGAAGTGCGTTGTTTTTCTGGGTTTCAGTTAGAACTTCTTTTGCTACCTGACGATCTAAATTTTTGGTGATTGTAGCAATCCCTTTTTTCAAAGAAGCTTCACTTATATCTATAAGATTAACATTAAATCCATTTTGAGCAAAGGTATGTGCGATACCATTACCCATTGTTCCTGCACCTATTATAGCTATATTTTTCATAAAAGAAGTTATAAGTGAATATTGAGTAGAATTTACAATATTCTGTATTTTATAATGTTTTAATTGAATTTCCTCTTGAAAACAGAAAGAGGATTAGTGTAAAGTTACGAATTTTTCAACGCTCCAAGCTTCGGGTTTTGCGTTAAAAAGAACTTTGGTCTTCGCCCAAGTGGTCTTAAATAAGGTGCTGTTCCGGTAGGTTTCTAAAGCTTGAGTATCTTTCCAATAACTGTGTGTAAAGAAAGTTCCAGTATCTTTTTCGCCCTGCAACAATTCTAAAAATTCGCAACCTTCAAAATTCCGAATTTCTTCTTTTACCTGATCGAAAAGATCTAGAAAATGAGTTATTTTTTCAGGTTTAAATTCCATTTTAACCAGACGTACAATCATAATTTTAAGCTTTTTATTGGCACCGCTAAAGGGTTTAATACCCCGAGTCTTGCCTCGAAATTGAAAAATCGTTTCTAACGAATGTCTTGTGGGGTTGCCCCCGAGTTAGTTACTTATTCAAAAGTAATACTTACGGAATCGCGATAGTCTAGACCAAATAGGGTAGATGCGCTGCCTACTGTACTTGGGTTACTTTTATAAATAGCAAGTTCCAGATAACCTGAGGAGTTGAAAAGGGCTATTTTTTTACCGTCTTCTTCCCGCTTTGCTTTTTCAATATTAAAATTGATCGCATCGCTATACCGCTCATGAATTTTTTTAAAATGTGCACGTCTTGCCTGTATGATAAAATTGCGGCCTTTTCCCACATCATCAAAAAGACGCCGCGTGATGTTTGTGATCACATTTCCGTAGTTATCAACATAGATCACGTTACCTATAATTTGCTTTTGATCGCTGTTAATAACTGGCATAATCCCCGTAATCGCCTTGATTTCTTTAATAGGTTTGCCAATAACACCTAAAGTCCCGCCACGAGCGATATGACAGGCAACCTGTACAAAAACATCAAGTTCTGTAAAATTGGTTTTAATCCGGTCGTGAATATTGATTTCAACAAGTTCTTCAGGAACAATAGTGCGGGTGATCATAGACATAATCCCATTGTTGGCACAAACAAAATAATGCCCTTCAACTTTGACTGCAATATGTTTATTTTCAGCATTTTGTTCAGAGTCTATACCAATAATATGTATGGTTCCTTTGGGGAAATTACGATAGGCATTCTGTATTATATATGCGGCTTCAGTAATGTGAAATGGAGATACATTGTGCGAGATATCAACAATTTTGGCATCAGCCATTTCGCTGTAAATAGCGCCTTTAACCGCACCGGCAAAATGGTCTTTTAAGCCGAAATCAGTGGTTAATGTTATAATGGGCATAGGCGGTTTTGTTGATATTTTTAAGGGAGATAGTTCGTAAATTTAGTTACATTTGTTAAGCACAAAACTAAAGATAATTAACTAGTTTTTTTATAAAATTCTTCCGCTTTTGAACGAACTTATCATCGAACTTTCAGAGATCACGCCAAGGGAATTCTTTGGTCAAAACAATAGTAATATTGAACTTCTTAAGAAGTATTTTCCCAAGTTAAAACTGGTTGCCCGGGGCAATCATATAAAAGCCTACGGGGATGAGGATCTTTTGGAAGAGTTTGATAAACGCATCACGATGCTGCTTGAACATTTTGCAAAGTATAATAAGCTTGATGAGAATATGATCGAGCGTGTTTTAACGAGCGAAAGCAGAGCAGATTATGAGACTTCTCCCGAAAGTGGGGAAATCTTAGTGCATGGAGTGGGCGGTAAGCTTATTAAAGCTCAAACGGCAAACCAGCGTAAGATGGTAGATCTTGCTCGTAAAAATGATATGGTCTTTGCTATTGGGCCTGCGGGTACGGGTAAAACCTATACAGGCGTTGCACTAGCGGTTAAAGCTTTAAAAGAAAAACAAGTTAAACGTATTATTCTTACCAGACCGGCAGTAGAAGCAGGGGAGAATCTAGGTTTTTTACCGGGAGATTTAAAAGAAAAGCTAGATCCTTATATGCAGCCGTTGTACGATGCATTGCGTGATATGATTCCGCATGAAAAGCTAGAAAGTTTTATAGAAAAAGGAGTGATACAAATTGCACCTATGGCTTTTATGCGCGGTCGTACCTTAGATAATGCCTTTGTGATTCTTGATGAAGCGCAGAATACTACTCACGCCCAGATGAAGATGTTTTTAACTCGTATGGGTAAACATGCAAAATTCTTGATTACCGGCGATCCTGGGCAGATAGATTTGCCTCGCCGCGTGATAAGTGGCCTTAAAGAAGCACTACTGGTTCTAAAAGATGTAAAAGGTGTGGGGATGATTTATCTTGATGATAAAGATGTTATACGTCACAAACTGGTTAAAGAAGTTATCGCTGCCTATAAAGCGATAGAAAACAGAGATTAAATATTAGAATATAGATGTCAAATAAAACCATCACAGATACGAACTACAACTTTCCGGGGCAGACTCATGTTTACAAAGGAAAAGTACGTGAAGTTTATAGTCTTCAAAATGATTTACTGGTGATGATTGCAACAGATCGCTTAAGCGCGTTTGATGTTGTGATGCCCAAAGGAATTCCTTACAAAGGTCAAATATTAAATCAGATCGCGACAAAAATGATGCGGGATACCGAAGACTTGGTGCCTAACTGGCTTGAAGCTACTCCAGATCCTAATGTTGCGGTGGGTAAAAAATGCGAACCTTTTAAAGTTGAAATGGTTATTCGCGGTTATATGAGTGGGCATGCTGCCCGGGAATATAAAGCCGGAAAGCGCATGCTTTGTGGTGTGGCTATGCCCGAAGGAATGCAGGAAAATGATAAGTTTCCAACACCTATTATTACTCCGGCAACTAAAGCTGAAATGGGTGATCACGATGAAGATATTTCTAAAGAAGATATTCTGAAAAAAGGAATCGTTTCTGCTGAAGATTATGCTATTTTAGAAGATTACACCTATAAATTATTTCAGCGCGGAACCGAGATTGCTGCAGAGCGCGGACTCATTTTAGTGGATACTAAATATGAATTTGGAAAAACTGCAGATGGTAAGATCGTATTGATTGATGAGATTCATACGCCGGATTCTTCTCGCTATTTTTATGCGGATGGGTATGAAGAACGTCAACAAAAAGGCGAAGCACAGAAGCAGCTTTCTAAAGAGTTTGTGCGACAATGGTTGATCAGCAATGGATTTCAAGGATTAGAAGGACAGCAGCTACCAGAAATGACAGATGATTATATCGAGACGGTTTCTGAACGCTACATTGAGTTATATGAGAACATCACCGGGGAGCAGTTTGTAAAAGCAGGTCTTGATGCAATTGATAAACGAATAGAAGATAATGTTCTAAACTACCTAAACAAATAAGTTTCAGGATAGAATCAAAATTTCACTTAACCGAAAAGTTCACTAGTTATCTTTTCGGTTTTTTTATTTTTAATATATGGAACGCTTAAATCATTGGATTGCAGAGGCTGCTTCGTTTGTTTGGGGACTACCACTTTTAGTATTGCTTATTGGTGGCGGCTTGTATCTTCTGGTTTATTCTCGATTTCTTCCTTTTAAATATTTTGGCCATGCTATAGACGTGCTTCGGGGTAAATATGATAATCCCGATGATCCAGGCGAAATCAGCCATTTCCAAGCATTAATGACTGCCTTATCGTCTACTGTGGGTATGGGGAACATTGCTGGTGTTGCAGTGGCTATTGCTGTGGGCGGTCCCGGTGCAGTTTTCTGGATGTGGGTGAGTGCTATCGTAGGGATGAGTACTAAATTTTTTACCTGTACGCTGGCTATTTTGTATCGAGGTAAAGATGATTCTGGTGCAATACAAGGTGGCCCTATGTATTTTATTACAGAAGGTCTCGGAAAAACATGGAAACCACTTGCTGCTTTTTTTAGTATTGCCGGTCTTGTTGGAGCTTTACCGGTTTTTAATGTAAATCAACTCACGCAAGCTATAAATGATATTCTGCTAATTCCTAATGGAATTGCAAAAGGTTTTTCTACAGATTTGACCATAGGTATTGTGCTCGCTGTGATAACAGGAATTGTAATTCTTGGTGGTCTCAATCGCATCAGTAAGACGGCTTCTAAGATCGTTCCGGGGATGGTTGTACTGTATTTTTTAGCAGTGCTTGTTATTTTGTTTATCAATGCTTCTGAAGTACCCAGATATTTCAAACTAATTTTTACAGATGCTTTTGCAGCAAATAATTATACCGGTGATCCAATGTTGGGAGGCATTTTAGGAGCTTTAATTATTTTAGGTATTCGCAGAGGAGCTTTCTCTAACGAAGCCGGAATAGGTACGGCGCCTATGGCACACGGTGCAGCAAAAACCGAAGAACCTATTCGAGAAGGATTAGTAGCAATGTTGGGCCCCTTTATAGATACTATTATTGTATGTACGCTAACGGCTTTGAGCATTCTGGTTACCGGAGTTTGGCAAAGCAGTGATGCAAATGGTGTAAGTCTTACCGCAAAAGCTTTCTCAGATGCTATGCCGGGCTTTGGTTCTTATGTATTATTAATTTGTATTGCGGTATTCAGCATTAGCTCTTTATTTTCATATTCATACTATGGTACAAAGTGTTTATCGTTTTTAGTAGGAACACGCTACAAACACCTCTACAATTACTTTTATATAAGCAGTATTCTAATTGGAGCAACTACTTCTCTAAGTTTAATGATCAATCTTATTGACACTTTTTTTGCACTTATGGCGATCCCTACAATGCTTGCAACCCTTATTCTCGCTCCTAAAGTAATGACAAAGGCAAGAGTGTATTTTAAGATGATTAAAAGTTAATAAAAACCATTCGTCTACACTTAACTGCAACTCGTCTACACTTAATGCCGTTTTCAACGTCTTTTGAAAGTATTGGATTCACTTTTATTGAAATTTGTACACTAACCCAACTTAAATCTCGACTATCGAGTAAAAACCCTATAAAATGCGCAAACGAGTATTATCTATTTTGCTTATTGAAGATGACCGTATTGAGGTTATGAAACTCAAACGTGTACTTTCTAAAAATCAATTGAAACACCAGTTGAACGAAGCTAAGAATGGTGAAGAAGCCTTAGATGTATTGCGTGACAAAAGCAAATTGCCAGACATCATTCTTCTGGATCTCAATATGCCTAAGATTAACGGAATAGAATTTTTAAAAATTTTAAAAAACGATCCTGTACTAAAATATATTCCTACGGTAATTCTAACAACTTCTAATAATCATAATGATGTAAAGCAGTGTTATGAGATAGGTATTGCAGGATACATATTAAAACCTTTAAAATATGAAGATTACGTAGATAAAATAAATGGTTTGTTGGAGTATTGGAGTCTTAATGAGTTAATTCATTTTTAATGAAGGGAATTGTATTTACAGAATTTTTGGAGTTAGTAGAAGAGAAGTTTGGGTTAGAGATGGTAGACGATATCATCACTGCTTCTGAGTTAGAATCAGGCGGAGCATATACTGCTGTGGGTACTTATAAATTTTCAGAAATGGTACAGCTGCTTACCCATTTAAGTGAGCGCACCCAGTTGTCTGTAGATGATTTATTGTATACCTATGCATTGCATTTTTTTAAGGTTATTCAGCGCAGCTACCCGGGATTGTTAAATACCTACTCAGATCCTTTAGAATTGATTGCTTCTATAGAGAATCATATACACGTTGAAGTGCGTAAAATTTACCCTGATGCGCAGCTTCCTGTTTTTAAAATTGTAAAAAGGTCAGAAAATACATTAATTTTAGATTATCTTTCTAGCAGAGCGATGTATAGTTTTGGATTAGGATTGATGCACGAGTCGTTCAATTATTTTAATAAGAATTTTAAAATAGATTTTGAAAAGATAAAAGAAGATGGGACTTATGTACGATTTTTTATAGTCAACACAGATGAAAACAGCAAATCCGGATCTATATAAAAGAATTATTGAAAGAGAGCGTAAAGCCCGTAAAATCGCAGAATCTATTCTTGAAGAAAAATCTTCTGAACTTTACACGTTATCAAACAAATTAAAAAAATCTAACGAGCGACTTCAATCTTTAATCTATCAGAAAAATTCTGAGTTAGAAGGCTTATTTGAAAATCTTGCTGATGCTTATGTTGTTATTGATCTAGAGGGACACGTTCTTAAAATGAATGATGCCGCAGTTTCTTTAATGGGCTATGATTCTAGTAAAGAGTTAGTTTTTTTACCTAAAATGGTCGCTAAAGGCGAGCAAGAACATGTTTCTGAGGCATTTGCAAGTTTACTTAAGACCAGTAGCATTACTAATTTTAAAGTAAATATTATTACAAAAAGTGGAGAAACCCGCTTGGTTCACATAAATGCAAGCACCATTCTTGACGAAAATAACCTTGCTGTTGCAGCACAAGGCATTGTAAGAGATATTACTTCTGAAGAAAAAAAGGCAAAGATTATTGAAGAGCAAAAGCGACAACTTGAGTTTATCGTTAATAGTTCACCACTAGGAATTGCGCTTACTACAAATGGCCTCATAGAAAAATGTAATGATAGTTTTACACGAATTCTGGGATATCCTGAATCGGAAATTCTAGGTAAAAATCTAAAGTCTATTACTATTGCTGCTGAAGAATCTGATTATGAATTTCAACGAGAAGCCTTACATAATGGTAAATTAGATTCATTTGTAGCTACCCAAAAATACATAACAAATAGCGGTCAGATCATAAGAACAAAAATCAACGTAAGTGCTATTCGACATAGTGATTCTGTAATGCATCAACAGGAGGTGATCACTATTGAAGATGTAACTAATGAACTGTTGGCAAAAGAAAAGTTGGTTGAGTCAGAAAACAGACTTTCAGCTTTGATTTTAAAACTACAAAGCGGTGTTTTATTAGAAGATGAAAACCGAAAAGTAGTGCTTACAAATCCTATGTTTTGCGACATATTTGGTATTCCGGCTTCACCTGAAGATATGGTTGGAGCAGATTGTGATGCGGCTGCAGAACAAAGTAAAATCCTCTTTAAAAAACCCGAAGAATTTATAAAACGAATTTCAGAAATACTGGATAAGAGAGAAATCGTTACAGCAGAAGAACTGGAGCTTGTCGACGGAAGGGTGTTTGAACGTGATTTTATTCCTATTTATTCTAACAGGAACTACACTGGGCATCTTTGGAGTTATACCGATGTAACACTTAAAAGGCGTTATAAAAACAACCTGCAGCAGCAAAAAGAGAAGTATAGCAACATCATAGCTAATATGAATCTGGGTTTACTAGAAGTAGATACAGAAGATCATATTCTAATGGTAAATCAAAGTTTTTGTGATCTGAGCGGATATTCAGAAACTGAACTGGTAGGACAAAAAGCAGCAGAATTATTTATGCCTCCTAAGAGTAAAAAAATAATTCTAGATAAATTCAAATCTAGAAAACAAGGTGTTTCTGATTCTTATGAAGTTGAGGTATATCGCAAAAATGGAGTAAAAAGGAACTGGCTCATAAGCGGTGCTCCCAATTTTGATATCAATGGAAAATTAGTTGGAAGTATAGGGATTCACCTTGATATTACAGAATTAAAAAATCTAGAAGCTCAAAAGGAAAAACTACTCAAAACTTTAGAAAAGAGTAATATAGAATTGCAAGAATACGCACATGTAGTATCTCATGATTTAAAGAGTCCGTTGAGAAGCATCAATGCTTTAGCTAGTTGGATCAAAGAAGATAATGCAGAAACACTTGATGAACAAAGTCTTGAAAATTTTAGCATTTTAGAAACAACACTGGAGAAGATGGAAAGTTTAATTTCAGGCATTCTCAATTACAGTAGTATTCAGCTTGAAAGCATACACGACGAGGCTACAGACGTTAACGAGGTTTTAAGCGATATTAAAGATCTTATTTTTATACCAGAACATATAGAACTTATAACCGCAAACGAGCTGCCGGTTATTCAAGTAGATAAAACTCGTTTGCAACAAGTTTTACAGAATCTAATAGGTAATGCTATTCGCTATTGCGATAAAGAAAAAGGCTACGTCAAAATACATTATACCGAAGAAAAGGAGCGTCATATTTTTGCTGTTGAAGATAATGGGATTGGGATAGAGAAGGCATATCATCATAAGATATTCAATATTTTTCAGTCACTTACAGATCATAAAGAATCTACCGGTATCGGACTATCAATCGTAAAGAAAATCGTGAACCTGTATGAAGGTGATATCTGGTTAGAAAGTACTCCGGGATTGGGTAGTACATTTTATTTTAGTCTAAAAAAAGAGCATAATGAAGATTAGACAAGGGAGTCTCAATAAAGCCAGAATATGGAAACATCTCAACGAAGATGTAAAACTTGACGCACCTCTTGTTCTCATTTTTGCGAACAGATACCTGCTGGAAGAAGATTATATTTTTAGCACAATGCGGCATCTGTTTCCTAATGGGCATCTAGTTTATGCATCTACATCAGGAGAAATTTTGGGCGATCAGGTAAGTGATGGTGGGCTCGCTTACACGGCCATAGAATTTGAGAATTCTGTGTTTAAAATAGTTTCTGAAAATATTTTGAATCACGAGAAAAACAGTATAGAAACAGGTAATATTCTTGCTCAAAAAATAGAAAAAAAAAACCTTAAACACCTTTTTGTAATTGCAGAGGGTAGTTATATAAATGGCAATGATCTCATAAAAGGTTTGGAGTCTGTGTTGCCTGATGAGGTTGCCGTGACCGGAGGACTATGTGGAGATGATGCACGGTTTGAAAAAACCTTGTGTGGATATAATACTAAAGCAAAAGCGGGGGAGGTGATTGCTATTGCATTGTATGGAGAATCGCTTGAAATTAGTTTTTCTAACTACGGCGGTTGGTTTGCTTTTGGCCCCGAGCGTACAATTACAAAATCTACAGGTAACATTCTTTATGAGTTAGATGATAAACCGGCTTTAGACTTATACAAAACCTACCTAGGGGATAAAGCAGCAGAGTTACCGCAAGCTGCTCTGTTTTATCCCTTGAGTGTGCATTCTGCGGAAAAAGAACATCCGGTTGTACGCACTATTTTAAATATTGATGAGACCGACAATGCGATGATTTTAGCAGGGGATGTTCCCGAAGGTTCGCGGGTTAAACTGATGATGGCTACAGTAGACGGTATTGTAGATGGTGCGCTTGAAGCGGCAAAAGCCGCAGTTGCAAAACGAGAAAGTGCAGCCCAACTTGCCATTTTAGTGAGTTGTGTGGGTAGAAAACTGGTAATGGATCAACGGTCTGAAGAAGAAGTAGAAGAAGTTATAGAAATCGTGGGTAGTCAGGCAGCAATTACCGGCTTTTACAGTTATGGTGAGTTGTCCCCTTTTGCCAATGAGCGCAGCTGCGAACTGCATAATCAGACTATGACATTGACCTTAATAAGCGAGTAAATGAACCCACTTTTAAAAAGACAAATACGCAAGCACCTTCAGGAAGAAGGTATCGTAATAGATGAGAAGTTTTCGGTCTTTTTGAATGCAGTGAGTAGTTCATATGCTAATTATGAAGAGCAGTTGTTAATGGTGCAACGTGCAATGTCTTTAAGTTCTGACGAGTTAGTCGAGGCTAATAAGAATTTAAAGAAAGAAAGTACACAGCAGCGTGAGATCATAGACAGTCTCACCCAGACTATCGCTAAACTTCAGAAATACGGAAATGCAGAAGAACTTCCTAAAGTCACCGAAAATAAAAAGCTAGACGGGCTAGAGCTTGCGCGAGTTATAGAAAGTCAAACTAGAGAAATTATCAACTCTAATCAACAGCGTCAGGCTTTATTAGAAAAATTAGAAAAACAGAATAAGGAGCTTAATGATTATGCTCACGTTGTTTCACACGATTTAAAATCTCCTTTAAACAATATCAATGCGCTAACTAATTTTATTCTAGAAGACGGAAATATCGATGAAGATGCTTCGCAAAATCTCAATTTGATTTTAGAGCACGTAGAGCATATGCATAGTCTTATTGAAGGAATTCTGGAGTATTCTGCCGTAGATAAAGCTGATGGTGACAGTTACACCTTAGATCTGGATATTCTGGTCAAAAATCTTTTAGCTACGATGCACATCCCTGAAAATTTTGAAGTAGAAATTCAAAAAGAACTACCACTCGTTGAGGGTAACTCTTTTAGATTTCAGCAGTTATTTCAAAATTTAATACAAAATGCTATTCAGTATAATGACAAGGAGCTGGGGCATATAGCAATAGGATTTGAAGATGGCGTAAATCATTTTAAATTCAGCATAAAAGATAATGGTAAGGGGATAGAAAAACAGTATCATGATAAGATTTTTCAGGTATTTCAAACGCTTGAAGATGTTTCCAAATCGAAGGGAATAGGGCTTTCTATCGTCTCTAAAATCATCAAATTTTATGGCGGAAAAATCTGGCTTGAATCTCAAATCGGAGAGGGAACTACTTTCTATTTCAAAATTCCAAAATACAGCAATGGACAAGCCTAATCTTGATAAAATAAAAGAAATAGCGAGTGATCAGCTTGAATTTCAGAAAGAAATGATAGCGATCATAAAAGAAGAGTTACCTGTTGAGGTTGAAATTTACCGCAAAAACCTGAATGCAAAGTATTTTCTTAGATCTGCAGAAGATGTTCATAAATTAAAACATAAAATAAGTATCTTGAACATGGCAAATAGCTACGAGCTTGCCACAAACTATGAGAATGAACTACGAGCCGATAACCCTAAACTGGCCGGGCAATTTGAAGACACACTTCAAAATATGCTTGATTTTGTAGCAAAATTGTAACCTACTTATGAATTGTATTATTATTGATGATGAGACTTTGGCACGCGCTATAATTCGTAATCATTGTGCAAAAGCTGATAATTTAGTTGTTTTAGAAGAATATTCAAATGCTATAGCTGCTATAAAATATTTAAATCAGCACACAGTAGATCTCATTTTTCTGGATATACATATGCCAGATTTTACAGGTTTTGATTTTATTCAGACATTAAAGAATCCGCCAAAAATTATTTTAACAACTTCAGACCGTAATTTTGCAATTGAAGCTTTTGAGTATGATTGTATTGTAGATTATTTAGTAAAACCAGTTGAGTTACCCCGGTTTCTCAAGGCAGTTCAAAAGGCAGAACAATTTAAACCGGTCACAGAAAAAACGGTTGAGAATGTAACAAAAAAGAATGATTCAGAAGGTAATGATCTCTATGTGAATATTGACCGCAGGTTAATCAAAATCAACTTTGATAGTATTTTAATTATTGAAGCAAAGGGTGATTACATTCTTATTAAGACGGAAGGTAAAAATTATACGGTACATTCTACTCTAAAAAAGATAGAAGACAAACTACCGGAAAGTAAATTCTTAAAAATTCACCGGTCTTATGTGATTAATTTCCATAAGATTATCGATATAGAAGACAACAGTGTGTTGATAGCAAAAGATGTTATACCCATAAGTCGCTCTAACAGACCTATTTTAATGAAAAGACTCAATTTGCTTTAAAGGCTTTTACTTACCGCTCATCTACACCTAATTACCAACTAACGATTAATTAATAAATCTTTATAAGGCTCTTCTAATTTTAAATTCAAATTCAAGATTATGAGACGATTCCTGTTACTAAGTCTATTATTTATTACAGGTATTAGTATTACTCGAAATTTTCATTTTTTAGGGGATTACTCTTTTAATAGTACTTCGCTTTATTGTGAAGAAGAAATTATGTGGTTACAACATATTTTGGAAATACTTATAAGGGGAAATTTGTGATAAATTAGTTAGTTGTTTGTTTTTTGTTAGTTAGAAGGTGGCGCTTGGCAGGGCGCTGCCTTTTTTTGTATCAACTGATAAAATTTTAGTAAATTCCTTTTTTATTAGGTTTCAATAATCAGTTTAAATTTTAAGTTCATCAAGTTATAAGAAACCTTTTTAAGTAAACCCCAAACTATCATAATCTCGATTTTCTATTGAATAAACATGTTTTACGAATCATATGTGTTGCGGGCTTATTGAGCCTCTACTGTTGTAAATCATTTTATGATAAACAAACAATAATGCCTTCAGAAATAATCTCTTTTACTGAGAATTTTGATTCTCAAATTGGTTTTAAAACACATTGGAAGGATGACTCATCCAACAGTCCCAAATCCTATTCTGTTGAAAATAATCAGTTAAAAATTACAACGCGTGCGAAGAGCAAAGACCGAGTCAAAACGCATACACGCCGTAAAGATTTTGGTATAGGTACTTATAACTGGCGCATATTCATTCCTGTTTTTGAAGAAAATGCTCGATGCAGTATAGGAGCTTTTTTATACCATAGTGGTAATACAGCGTTCGAGTTTGATTTTGAAATAGGCTCCGGAAAGCCTCAGATACGTGAAAAGTTGATGGTTCAAAAAGATGAAGCTGTTGTGTATTGTACTTCACAAAGTCATCCGTTTTCATCTGAAGAATTTATCGTGGAAATGAATTCATGGTCAGATTTTAAAATAAGTTTAACCGATGTAGGAGGCAGGTATTTGATCAAGTGGTACCTAAACAATCAACTTGTAAAAACCTTACAAACTGAAGTAAAAATCAAAGTGAAATTTTCTGCTTATTGTAGTTTGGAGAATCTTTCTTTTATGGGATCAAAATGGCCCACTCAGGAACATTATGTTTTGTTTGATAAATTTACTTTTCAGCAGTAATATCAAAGCTTTCTCAAGATTTTATCTATTTTTTTGCCTTTAGCTAACTCATCTATAAGTTTGTCTAAATACCGTACTTTTTGAGTCAATGGATTTTCTAATTCCTCTACGCGATATCCACAAATCACTCCTTTGATCAACTGAGCATTTGAGTTTATAATCGCTTTGCTGAAGAATTCTTCAAAGTTTATTTTTTGCTCAATTAGAGTTTGAAGCTCGGCTTCATCAAAACCGGTGAGCCACTTTATAACTTGATGTAATTCTTCTTGTGTTCTGCCTTTTTTCTCCACTTTATTTACATAATGAAGATACACAGAAGAAAAAGTCATAATAGCAATACGTTTATTATGCTCTGGAGTAGTTTTCACTTTACGTGTTTTTTTTCTCAGATAATTCTAAAATTAATCTTTTTCTTAGAATGTGTTTTTTTATTTAAAATGAAAAACCCTTTAGAACATAGCAAAAGGGCTTAATAGGTTATCAAAAATGGTGAACTATTGGCCGGTGGTACCAGTCATTTTACTTTCTACAACTTCTTCTTGTATAGCTTTATCTATTCTTCCGGCAAGATACATATGGTCTGTGGCTGAATTTTTACGGAGTACGTTAGTCATCAAACACACAATATATTTAGGACCGCCATTAGGATGCTCTACAATTATAACCGAGTTCATATAATTAAACACATTACCGGCATAGTCCCCGCAAGCACCTTTGCTTTTATCACATTTATAAAAACTTCCGCTTTTAAAGTATACGGCAGCAGAGTCTAAATCATGTGAATATGCGTAGCGAATACGACGCTCGGTCTGATACATAATACGCTTCATCTCTAAGCTAGAAAGTGAATCAACCGCCTTACCTTGCTCCAGATTAATTAAGAATTTCATCAAACCTTTTGGCGAACCGATACTGCCCCCCATTCTGCCTACATAACGCTCTCCACCGTTAGTAAAAAATCCACCCAGTCGCCACTCGTCTTCGGTAATACCCATTTCGCGCAGGGGTTCGTTAACCACTTCATTAGCCAGACGGGTTACTTCGATACGGTCTGTATCTTTAAACCATTGCATAGCCTCTTCATCCGTTAGGTCAAAGTACTTTTCACCAAAAACTTTAAGTAACAGAGCTTCTCTGTAAACCACACTCGCTGCTCCATTATTACTCACAGCAACCATATGATCAATCCACTCAAATAGGCTAAAAACATCAGATTGCTGGGCTTGTCTTTTAGTCAACTTATCATTCTCAATATCGTAAATAGGGATGGTGTGATGGTCGTAAACTGCAAATGGTCCACCTTTTACGCGTTTGTATTTTAATAAATTGATTCGAGCACCCCAATCATCAGGGCATAATTTTTCAAGTTGGTCAAACATCGCGATTAGAATGGCAAGTTTACCTACACTACCGGGTTGATAACCACGTGTTTCATTACGAGCTGCATATTTCAGATTGGTAGAGTCGGTCATATCTAGTACCGAAATGGAATAACTCTGGTCCAGACCATAAAATAAGCTGCCTATCTTCTTTTGAAAGTCGGGATCCTCTTTCATATAAGCAATAGCGCTATCGGCTTTATTAGTCAAGTTCAGTTTAATATCATCAATAGATAAATACGCTCCGGCAGGAATACGTGTGTATTTGATACTGTCTCTTACGATCTTTTGAAGATAAGCAAGGCGATCTATTCCGGTTCGTTCATAACCGTCAATAGGGTAGTAGCTGTTAGGTACCGAAAATGCAAGTGTAATCAAGATTAACGGGACAAAGAGTAGGATTTTTTTCATAGTTTTTCTTTAAATAGTTGTATTCTGAAATATGCTGTGATGTTAAATTAAAGTAGAAAACCTGTTAGAGTTTTGTATCCATTTCAATGTATTCATCTGGGTTACTTTTGGGAGAAATCGAATCCAAATACCCGTTACTCAGTGCATTTTTATTTTCAACAAAAGGTCTGATCTGAAACAACCAGACTTTATCATCCTGAAAGCCTAATTCTACATCATAAGCACCTTCAGGATTGGTGTTAGTTTCTTCTGGTATTTTGGTACGAATTTCTTGAGCTACTTCACGCAGACTCGCAATATTTTGCTCACTTAAAATGTTAGACTCAAAAGTGGTGCTGTATCCCTGTGTACCACCAGTTCCCGGAAGTCTGATATAATCTGGTTGACGGGCTGGAGCAAGCAACCTGTTTCCGCTTGCGGTGATTAATCTGGTTTCTGCTGCTTGACCATCTACGGCACCACCGGCACCACGACTAAAGGCAACAGTAAGATCTTCATCAGTACCTTCATTGATACCTTTTGTAATCATCACACCGCTGTATTCTACATCTACACTAGGAATCACTAAAATTGATGGAAAAACATTTTCCGGATTTGATAAATATACCTGACGCCATTTAAAACTGCGTTCGGTGTATGGTGATGCCCATACTTTTTTAATTCCGTCTAATATTTTCTGTTCTTCAACTACATTGAACAAAGTAAGATTTAAACCGGCACCGGTAAATTCTTTCAGATCTTCCATATTGGTGTCACTTCGTAAGAATACAGGAGCTTGCCCCATAGGCTTACCAAAAATAGAAGTGAACGAACTGCGTAACTCGTTGATGAATTGTGGTTTTAATTGCATCGCATTGATTGCATCGCGCAATGTTGCTAGTTTTTTAAGCTGAAAATCTTCTACTTGTGTCTCGGCTGTACCATTTGCACGCATTTTTTCTGCTGAAGCAAACATTTCGGTTAAAAATTCCCAATAACTTTTATTTTGTCCCGGCATAGGCAAATTCAAGTGATCTCTAAAAATACCAAAAGGAATCACTAGACCCTCAACAACGTGCTCTGGAAACATTTTCTTCAGTTGTCCTAAATTGGCTGCTTTGGGACCTGCCAGAATGCCACTTGCTGAAGCATCGATATCGCGCATATTGAGAATACTTTTTTTGTCTAGTCTTATTTTTTCAATAGGAACTGCAATTTTTTCGCGATTGCGTTCTGCTACAGAGAATAAATCTTTTTCTTCAGCAGACATTTTATCTGCAGGTTTGATAATCACTGTTCCCTTATTAGAAACCGCATAAAACACGGTTTTGCCATTATAAGCCTCTAGATCTTCAAGATTAGAATCTATAAGTGCAGCATTGGGAATCCCTAAGTTTCTGGCTAGTAATTGCACGTGAGAAACTAGATTACCCTCATCAACCGTTGCAATACCGGCAACAGGTTTTAGATCAGAAGGCGGGCGCTTAAATATGTAAATTTTATTGCTCGAAACTTCTATTCCATCAGGATTGCCTGGAACAACAACCAATTCGCCCATCGCATAACCGGGATTTAATCCGTGAATGGCGCTCTGGTCTGCTATATCCATTACGTGGTTTTCAAGATTTGATTTATTGTTTATAAAATCACCCAATTCACTAACTGTTTTTCCTAAAGGAAGCGCTACAGAAGATCGTACACGATCGTCTATAAATCCTGCTGCAAGCGGCTCAAAAGCGGTATATTTTTCTACTATGTTATCGTAATTAGCTTTTGCCATAGCAGCACTCCATTGCACTGCATTACGTGAAGTGTTGAGAATAGTATTGAGTTCAGCTAAAGAAACAGTTGTATAATTTATAGGTGCAATTATACCTTCAATTTCTTCCCATTCCCAAACTTCAAGAAGTCCGGTTCCTGCTGTAGCATAACTTAAATGATATACTTTATCTAAAAGTTCTTTAAGGGTTTCAGGCTCCCAATCTCCAGATTTTTTGAGAAGCATTTCTTCCAGTTTAAGCGAAACATCAAGTAGAGTTAAACGATCTTGAGCGCGTTGCACTTGAGTAATTTGTGTGCGAATATTACACAACATATCGCTGATTTCCGGAATTACAGAGTATGCCGGCGTATTGTTGTCAAATTTTGTGGTGAACTCGAGAAGTTGATTTTTAACTTCAAGATTACTTTTTATTCCAGCAATCTGGCTATTCAACTTGGCTAAATTGATAGGAGCGTAGTACTCATTAAGTGTTTCTAGTAAGTTTTTGAATTCCATTTTCAATTCTGGAGAAAGTTCATCATTGTACTCTTCTCTAAAATTTTGAACTAAAGCCACATCACTTACATCAGGTTGACCGTGAATTTTTACACGCAAGTCCATAAATTTTGGAAACTCTTCTGCGATCACTTTAGATTCACTACGCATACGTTGCGCAATGTTATCATCACCTGCATGTGGAATATCTTTAAGCGCTTGTCTTATTAAGTAGTAATTAGCTTCTAGTCGCTTGTCGTCTTTCAGCAACCAATTGAAAAAATCAATACCCCAGGCTTCTTCATCTTCAGATTGTATTGCACCACGGTAGTACTGGGCTTTTTCTAAAATCCAACCGTTGTCAACACTTTTTAGATAATTACCCAATTGATATTGCTTCAATCTGCTATGATCATTAGCCGCATCCCAGAATTTTGTATTATCTGCAGCAGCTAGGATCTCACCAAAATAAAGATGATTACGAGCAGCAAGATTTTCAGTTTCTTGTTTGTAACTTGCATGTTGAATCCCGTCAACACCTTCTGGACAAGGATCTTTAGGTTCACGCATAGTACCATCTTCACAAAACCAGCGAATGCGCAAATAAGGTCCGCGAGCATCATTCTTAAAATCAGTAATGATTTTTTTAATATTCTGAGTAGTATATTCTTGGGCAGGTAAAGATGCTCCTGTAAGAAGCACAACAAGTAGGGTTAAGCGTAGTGTTGCTTGCATAAAAGGTTGTTTGTCACAAAAATAGGTGTAGAGCCTGTTAATAGACTTATAAAAAAGGCTATGATTTTCTTAAATATTAAGGTTTTTAATTAAAAGACATAATCTTTATAAACAAAAAAAGTCTGCTGTATCAGCAGACTTTTTTATGTTTTAAGTTAATCTCTCAATTCGAGCTTATTGAGCTCTTTATAATTGCGCTTTAAACGCTTTAATAAAATACCATAAAGCAGTTTATAGAATAGCCAAAGCATAAATACTAATAGTAGAAGACCTCCTATAAATAATGCAATAAAACCTAACGGAATAGACTGAGAACCGTCATCTGCAGTAATCATTATTTTTTCAAATTCAGGATCAAAATAGAGCATTGCAAAAAAGACTATAAGCCCAACGACAAACATCAATATAAGGTTGTATGCTACATAAAAATTCACTGTTCTGCGTACCTTAAGAATACGATTCATAAGATGTCTGGTACTGTCTGTAGTTTGTACCTCTTTATAATTTTTATAGAAGATAAATATAAAGAAACCTAAAACTATATACTGAAGCAGTACAGAAATGATTTCAAATTCAAACAAATGAATTTTACGAAGTGATTCCCAGGTTTTGTTATTTATTGTTAAAACATTAATGACAGTCCACAATATAAACTCAAATATAGATACATATAAAATCCACTTCATCAATGATGAAGAGCGTTTATGTATCATTTTATAGATAGCATCACCGCTAACTTTAGGAAGATCTGCCTCCTGGCGCTTCCAGTCTTTTTTTAAAAATTCAAGTTCATCCATCTGCTGCTACACATTTAATAAGTCTTTCAACTTTCCTTTTACCCGGTTCATTTTAACTCTGGCATTAACTTCTGTAATACCTAAAGTTTCTGATATCTCGCTATAGGGTTTGTCTTCGAGATATAAAAATACCAGTGCCTTATCAATATCATTGAGTTGTCTAATCGCCTTGTACATCAGTTTTAGTTGTTCTTCAACCGTATTATCATATTCAGTACTTTCGATTTTAAACATCACACTCTCATAATCCTGCGTTTTTAGACTACGTTTAGATTTACGATAGAGTGTAATTGCCGTGTTGAGCGCTACACGATACATCCAGGTTGTAAACTTAGAGTCTCCTCTAAATTTTGGATATGCTTTAAATAATTGAATGGTTATTTCTTGAAACAAATCATTGTGCGACTCCTGGTCATGAGTATACAACCGGCAGATCTTATGCACTATATTCTGGTTCGCTTCTAGCTGGGTTACAAATTGTTTTTCAAGTTGCGGATCCAAATAAT
Organism: Leeuwenhoekiella polynyae; assembly: GCF_004104075.1. Classification (GTDB taxonomy): domain Bacteria; phylum Bacteroidota; class Bacteroidia; order Flavobacteriales; family Flavobacteriaceae; genus Leeuwenhoekiella; species Leeuwenhoekiella polynyae. Next base: position 169,599 of record NZ_QOVK01000004.1, read on the forward strand.
TAATTGTTAGTTGCCTATTTGTACATATAGGAAGTAATATGTTACACCTAACGCTAAAATAATGATAAACATTAAGAGTTTTGCCGGCTGTACTTTAACTTTGTTGTAAATAATTAATCATGAACATCCCTGATACTAAAGAACCCCGAATCATCATAATTGGTGGGGGTTTTGGCGGAATGAACCTCATTAAAAATCTTAAAAGAACAGGCTACCAGGTAGTGCTTATAGACAAGAGGAATTTTCACACGTTTCAACCTTTATTATATCAAGTTTCGACTTCAGGTCTGGAGCCAGAATCTATAGCTTATCCGTTGCGGAAGATTATCAGGAAACAAAAAAATATGCATTTCCGCCTTGCGGAAGTAAACCGAATAGATACCAATCTTCAAAAAGTACGAACTGATATTGGTGATTTACACTACGATCATTTGATTATTGCTACCGGAACCCGTACTAATTTTTTCGGAAACAAAACCATTGAAGAAAATGCGATTTGGATGAAAAGCTTACCACAGGCGCTCAACATTCGCAGTTTGATGTTTGAGAACCTGGAAAAAGCTAACCGTACCGAAGATCCTGCACAACGTAAAGAGTTGCTACGATTTGTAATTGCCGGTGCCGGCCCAACGGGGGTAGAACTCAGTGGAGCTTTAGCAGAGTTAAAATCTAATGTGTTGCAGGCAGACTATCCAGATATGGATACTAGCGAGATAGAAATTCACCTGATTGAAGGAGCTGACCGGGTTTTACCCCCTTTTAGCAAACAGTCTTCTGAAAAAGCTCAGAAGTTCTTAGAAGATATGGGGGTGACCATTCACCTAGAAACTTTTGTAGGGAATTATGAGAATAATTTAGTGACTACTAAAGGTGATCTGTCTTTCAATACCGCGACATTTATTTGGTCTGCCGGTGTTACGGGCGCTTCAATTGATGGGTTTGAAGCAACTTCTTTATTGCCAAAACTCAATCGCTATAAAGTAGATGTGTACAACCGTGTTGCCGGTTTTCAGAATATTTATGCGATAGGAGATATTGCATTGATGGAAAGTGAGGAATACCCTAAAGGACATCCGCAGTTAGCTCAACCCGCTATTCAGCAAGGAAAGAATTTAGCAAAGAATTTTAAAAAGATGTTACGTGGAGAAAAACTGAATCCGTTTAAATATTTTGACAAAGGTTCTATGGCAACTATAGGGAGAAATAAGGCTGTTGTAGATATGGGTAAGATTCATTTTGGTGGATTTTTTGCCTGGTTTATCTGGATGTTTATTCACCTTTGGTTTTTAGTTGGTTTTAGAAACCGAATGGTTACTTTTTTCAACTGGACGTATAGCTACATCAATTATGATAAAGCAGCCAGACTGATTGTAAGACCATTTAAGCAGAACAAAATCATTGCTGAAGAAGATTAGAAATTCAGAATTCTATATAAAAAACCACTTCATTTTAGAAGCGGTTTTTTTATGTGATAACTTTAAAAATTATTACTCGATAATCAAGGTCTAAATGTTGAGGCTTGCGTCAAAGTAAAAAAACTAATACCTTTTAATAGTCTCGGGCTCGCCCCAGTTGATTTACTGAACACCTTCTGTAAATTCTTGTATTTCTCCAAAGCGAGAACTCAATGGAGAGAAGAACTGCGAGACCATGGCTACGTGCTTTTTGTTCAAAATAATAAGTTTTGCTTCTGGTTGAAATTCCAGCAATTTTTGATGAAACAGATCATTATAGTAATATAAGGATGGAATGGTCTTAGTGCCTAAAAATGTGAGAATAGGTGGTGTGTTTTCGTCTAAAAAATAATAAGGCGAAGCATTCTTCCATTCTTCAGGATTTGTGGTCCAGGTGACATCATAGTATTCATCACTGGTTGGTGGATTTTCTTGTAAATACGAATATTGGTCTAAACCGGCGGCATCGTCCAGAATGATTCCCTTAATGTAATCGGGGTTGTTGAGGTAGTTAGGACTCATTGTAGCCAGTGCAACCAGATGCCCTCCGGCAGAATGGCCCATGAGAAAGATACGATTCGGTTTGCCACCGTATTGGGCGATATTTTCGTGCGTCCATTTTATGGCTTTAGCAATCTCTTGAGTCATTTGGTCATAATTTGCAAACGGACTCAAAGTATAGCCTGGAATGACGGTTACATAATTTTTACCGGCAAAATTTCGACCCAAAATAGAATAGGTTTCTTTGTTTCCACTGTTCCAGTTACCGCCGTGAACAAAAATGAGAACATCGTGCTGCACTAAAGAATCTTTAGGTTGAAAAATGTTAAGTTGGGGTTCTTTGGCAGAAGCTGTATAATCGGCATCCAGATAGGTAATATCTTCTTTTTTAACTGAACCACAGCTTGCAAGAATACTTGCGATTAAGGCAAAAAGGAATAGGTGATTTCGCATAATTTAAGTTTCGTCTAATGAGCAGAAAGTCATATTGATATTTCTGACAATGTATTAAATGTTCAGTCTCAATCACTGGTTAACGCAGAGAATTAAACTTTATTCTCATAATTCTCTCGCATATAATTTACAGATTCTATGATGAGCTTTTCTAAGATGTTTAAGTTTATGTCTTCCAGTTTATTAATGTATAAACAGGACACGCCGGTTTTATATTTGCCAAGTTTATTGAGTAAATCAGAAAGTTGTTCAAACCCCGGAATAATATACACCGAAAGATTCTGTTTGCGAGGTGCAAAACCGGTCAAAAAGAAGTCACCTTCACGCCCGCTGTCGTATTTATAGTGATAGCTTCCGTAGCCTATCAAAGAATCGCCCCATAACACCGCAGGTTCAGGCATAATGCTGTTGAAAATGGCATAAAGCTTTAAAGCATCTGATTTGCGTTTTTGGTGTTCTACAGCATTGATATAATCTAATACCGAAACTGAAGTTGGTTGATTTTTATTTTCAGCCATAGTTAGCAGTTTTTGTATTTATCGTGAAGACCTTTTCCTTCAAGAATCATGGGGGTAGCTTTTTCCAGACGGGATATACGTGTTTTTTCTTGCTTGGCGCTGCCTATATGTTCAGCATATTCCTTTTGTCTTCCAGGGGTGAGTGCATTAAAAGCCTTTTGAAGCGCTGCATTTTTAGAAAAAACTGATTTTAATTCTACTGGAATTGAAACTTTTTTAACCGGTTTAGCTGCTTTGATCTCCAATCCTTTCTTTTGGTTAGTTATGGCTTCCTGTAAATAAGCCCTTAAAATTTGACTGTCAATCTCAGACTTCGACTCAAAGCGCATTTGCCTTAGGGCTTTGGTTTTACCTTCCTGCGCATTATGCAATCTATTTTCAGCATCTTTCAAAAGGGCTCCGTTGAAAAACCAAACCCCAAAATGATTTTTAAATCGTGCAAGCCCTGTGACGTTTTTGCCGTTTAATGTATAGACCGGACTGTTCCATTTAAAGGTTTCCACGAGTTCCGTTTCCTTAAAAACAGCTCTAAGCTTTAAAAGCGCCTCCTTAAAAGGATGCTCCTGCTCGAAATAGGCCTCTATTTTATTGGATTAGTCATTTTTCAGTTTTTCTAAAAAGGTTGAAAAAACGTTTGAAAATTTAACTATAAAATTAACTAAAAGAGCTGTGTTAATCTTTAAAACGGATTGTTTTTCGCAGTACATTAGTACTATTAATACGAGAATATAATGGCACAAAACAAGTCTGCTAAAAAGGCTCCAGCAAAACAGGCAACCAAGCCTGCAGCTGTGAAACCAGCGAAGACTGCTTCTAAAAAGAAGTAATCTGAACGTATCTAAGGGCATCCAGGATGCAGCCGATATAAATTAAACGAAAGCCACTTAAAACGTGGCTTTTTTGTTTCCCGATAATCGGGATTAGAATAATCTTTGGACTGCCAAATGATCGGAAGTTGAGTAAGAAGAATGTATTCCGAATTTTGGAGAGAATATTTACTCCACCTCGGGCAATGTAGCACTTTTAATCGCTCCTAAAATGCCCAGAACCGAAAGTATAGCGATTACGCCTTCAACTGAAATAAGCGAAGCTAAAGCACTCAATCCTCCTGCGATAAGCAGTATAAAACCAATGAGCGTATTGCTCACCGCAACATAATCGGTACGGCGATTGCCTTCTGCCATATCTACGATATACGTTTTACGCCCAAGACGAACACCCTGATGCGCGATTCCTAAAACAAAAAAGGCGATAGGGTACAACCAGACCTTATCGTTAAGTGCCGGTAAAAACTGAATAATTCCAACCACAATTAACCCCAGACTGGCGGTGAGAATGGCAGAGTAGGTCATTACTTTTTTACTGGATTTATCGGCCATTTTGCCCCAAACCGGAGCACTGATAATCGAGGCGATTCCGTTGGCGATAATAAAAAGTCCGAGTAAATAAGCCTCTATCCCTACATAACGCTGTGCGAGCAGAACATAATAGGGCGCGGTTAATGCTGAGCATAGCAGCAGCGAACGGGTGATAACAAAATTGCGAAAGTGTTTGTCTTCCTTTAATAAAACCAGGCGTTCCCAGGCTTCTTTGAATCCGTTTTTGCCACCTTCGGTTTCTCCCGGATATTCCTGAATGTTCGCGTATATAAGAGCAGCAATAAGCCAGAGGCTGGCTGCAAAAAAGATGAGATAGCTGTAAAAATCAATGCCTACATCATCTTTAGATTTATATAGAATAAAAAGTCCGGCTGCCAGCACCAGCGCACCACTTACCGAAGCGGTATAGCCTTTTAATCTACCGCGTTTGGTCTTGGGTATGGTTTTGCCCAAAACGTCTTTAAAGGCAATGGAACACAGGCCACGTGAAAGGCTAAAAGCCACCAGACACAGGATTATAAGCCAGCCGGCCATACTTCCTTCAAAAGAAAGGGCTACAAAACCGATTCCTGCAATCGCCAAAAATTGTAAAACTGAACCCAGCACCCAAACGTATTTACGTACGGGACGCTTCCTGATGTAATGCGCGATAAACAATTGCGGCAGCATAGATCCCGATTCGCGAATAGGAACGATAAAACTGATGAGCATCACCGGCGCATTTACATAACTCATCACCCAGGTGAGAACCGTTTTTGGGTTACTCAGGGTATCCCCAAGCGAAGTCAGCATATTGCTGATCAGAATTAAAAAGTAATTTTTAGGAGTCTCCCGGCAGGCTTCATCACCAATGGCTTTACAGGTGCGAGCATCTTCTTCATCGTTGAGGTAATCGTAGAGTTTTTCAAGTTCAGTAGGGTGGCGGGTACTCATGACAATTTCAGAAAATATAGGACTTTATTCGTTTAAAAGAGATTCTAAAATAGGCCATACGTTTTCAGCTACAAGTTTGTGTCCTTCGGCGGTAGGATGAATACCGTCGTTTTGGTTAAGACGCGCTACACCACCCACATTTTCCAGTAAAAAGGGGACGAGCGTAATATTGTTTTCTTCGGCCAAATCGGGAAATAATTCTTTAAAATCCCGGGTGTATTCGGTACCGAGGTTGGGCGGTAATTGCATACCAACCAACACGATTTTGGCTTCTGGAGCTTCGATTTTTACTTGATCAATCATCCACTGTAGGTTCTCCCGCGTTTCAGCAACGTTTACTCCGCGTAAACCATCGTTAGCACCCAGTTCCAAAACAAAAATATCCACATCAGGCTCCAGCACCCATTCCAGTCGGTTTCTTCCGCCTGCAGTGGTTTCGCCGCTTAGACCGGCATTGATAACGGTATAATCCAGTCCCAGACTGTCTATACGATCCTGAATCAACCCCGGGAAGGCATCATCAGGGTCTTCAAGTCCGTAACCAGCGGTGAGGCTATCGCCAAAAAATAAAATGGTTTTTGAAGTGCTATCGGTTTCAGTAGAAGCGGTTTCCTCGGTTTGAGATTTTTCAGTTTCGCCGGAAGACGCGTTTGAGTTGTCTTTACACGAATGCAGAGTCATTCCGCCTAAAAAACAACAAAAGATTAACAGGCTTAGCAGATGGAGTCTATTCTTTATCACAAGCATTTGTTTATTTTGCTGAAAAGCCAAAACCTGCGGTTTGCGCTCAAAACCACGTACGCTATGACTTCCATATTAGAAATTTCAAATTTAGAAAAAAGCTATACCAGTGGCTCTAAAAAGCTAAAGGTACTTGAAGATATTAACTTTAGTATAACAGAAAACGAAACATTTGCCATAGTAGGTCCGTCTGGAAGTGGGAAAACGACTTTACTCGGCTTGTGCGCGGGTCTCGATCGCCTGGATGCCGGTAGTGTTATCTTAAACGGAACTGAATTGAGCAGCCTCTCGGAAGATGAGCGTGCCGTGTTACGCAACCGCGATGTGGGTTTTGTGTTTCAGGATTTTCAATTGCTGCCCACGCTTACCGCTTTGGAAAATGTCGCCGTTCCGCTGGAACTACAAGGTGACAGGCAAGCCACGAAAAAGGCAGAAGCCTTGCTTCAAAAAGTAGGTTTAGGTGATCGTGGCGATCATTATCCCACACAACTTTCTGGAGGGGAACAGCAACGGGTTGCTCTGGCAAGGGCATTTGCCAACGAACCCAAAATTTTATTTGCAGACGAACCCACCGGAAATCTGGATGCTGAAACCGGAGCCAAAGTCGTCGAATTGCTTTTTGAACTCAATAAAGAGCTGGGCACAACACTGGTACTGGTTACCCACGATATGGAACTGGCACGTAAAACCCAAAATATACTGACCATCAGGGGCGGAAAGATCGCAAATCTCACAAGCGCAGCGGTATGAGTAAAAATGGGAGAATGACAGCAGGTGCAGCCTGGCTCTTTAAGATGGCTTGGCGTGATTTTAAGGCCAGTGCAGGCAAACTGAGTTTGTTTATGGTTTCGATTATCTTGGGTGTCGCGGCTATTGTTTCGATTCAGTCGTTTGGAGAAACCTTAAAAGATAACATCGCATTGCAATCTAAAGCCCTTATGGGGGCCGATTTTAAAATTGACAGCGATAATGCCCTGACTGAAGAAGCTTTGGCAATTGTAGATTCGCTTGGAGGCGCAGATGCGGAAGAGATTTCGTTTGCCTCGATGGCTTTATTTCCTAAAAACGGGACAACCAAATTACTTCAGGTACGTGGTATTAGCGAAGGTTTTCCATTTTATGGTGAAATCGAAACGCAACCCGCAACTGCCGGAAGATACTTTGGAAAACTCAACGGAGCGCTGGTTGACGCTACAGTAATGCTTCAGTTGGGTATTGAAGTAGGGGACACGGTAAAACTGGGAGCGGTACGCCTTCCGGTGGTAGGTGAACTCAAAAATCTTCCCGGCAGCAATGCGGTGTTTAGTGCCATCGCGCCGCCGGTGGTAATTCCCTATTCTTATGTTGAACAAACAGGTTTGGTACAACTGGGCAGCCGTATCGATTATGAGTATTATTTCAAAGCCCCAGAAGCTGATATGCAGCTTCTTGAAGATGCAGTCGGGGAGCGGCTTGATGCCGCAGAAGCTGATCTGGATACCCATACTTCAACCAGCGACCGTCTGGGCAGGCGCTATGAAAACTTTGGTAAATTTCTCAATCTTGTGGGCTTTGTAGCCCTTTTATTGGGATGTGTAGGCATAGCCAGTGCGACTACCATTTACATCAGGGAGAAATTGCGTTCAGTGGCAGTTTTGAAATGTCTGGGCGCTACGCGAAAGCAGGCCTTTTTAATTTATTTAATTCAGATTGCGGCCATTGGCTTACTGGGCGGAATTTTAGGTACGGTCGCAGGGCTTGCTTTGCAACAATTATTTCCGGTGTTGCTGGAAGGTTTACTGCCCGTAGCTGTCCAGATCACTTGGTCTTTACCGGTAATCATACTGGGTATTTTTATCGGTATGTTTATGTCTGTGCTTTTTGCTCTGTATCCTTTGCTGAGCACGCTGTATGTTTCGCCTTTACAAACCCTTCGATTTACAGAAGACGCGGGAAGCCAGTCAAGGAGTACCGCCATTTTGGTTTCGGTAATCATTCTGTTATTTATCTTTTTATTTTCGCTGTGGTTACTGGGTGATTGGAGGTATGCGCTGGCTTTTCTCGGCGGCGTTGTGGTCACCTTCAGTATTCTGGCAGGTATTGCCCGTCTTTTTATGCGCCTGTTGCGACGCTATTTTCCCAGCTCGTGGAGTTTTACATCCCGGCAGAGTTTACGCAGTCTTTTTAGACCGTGTAATCAGACGGTGGTGCTGATACTGGCCATTGGCGTGGGTTCCTTTTTGATAAGTACCCTGTATTTTACCAAAGATATGTTGCTGGCACAAGCCAATCTCGACAGCAGCGCGCAGCAGGCCAATATGATTTTGCTCGATGTGCAGCGCGATCAGATGACCGATGTAGCCCAAACTTTAAAAACGAATGACCTGAAACCTCTTGATGCCGTTCCTATCGTGACTATGCGGGTACACAGTATTAACGGGCGCACTGTTGCCGACCTGAAAACCGATACGACTTCCCAAATTAGCCGTTGGATTCTCAATCATGAATTTCGTACAACCTACCGCGATTCGCTGATCGGTTCCGAAAGTTTAAAGGAAGGAACTTTTACTCCGCGAATAGATGCAGGGACTGAACCCGTGCCCGTTTCGGTGAGTGCTAATTTTGCACAGGATGCCGTGGTGGCTATTGGCGACCGGGTAACCTTTAATGTGCAGGGACGGCTTTTAGAAACAACCATAGGCAGTATCCGTTTGGTGGACTGGAGCCGTCTGCAACTCAATTTTTCGGTGGTGTTTCCGGCCGGAGTGCTCGAGCAGGCGCCGCAATTTGGTGTGATTACGACTCAGGTGCCTAACTCTGAAGTTTCGGCATCGATTCAACGTATTTTGGTTGAAGATTATCCCAATGTTTCCATTCTCGATTTACGGCAGGTGCTTAATGTGATTGAATATTTACTTACCAAAATCAGTTACATCATCAACTTTATGGCTTTTTTCAGCATTCTGATTGGGATTATCGTATTGCTTGGCGCGGTGCGAACCAGCAAATACCAACGCATTCGCGAAAGCGTTTTACTGCGTACTATGGGTGCGAAAAGCAAACAGATTTTACGCATTCAAGGGCTTGAATACCTGTATCTTGGACTTTTGGGTAGTCTTTCCGGGATTTTGTTATCTCTTATAGGAAGTCTGCTGCTGGCCTATTTTGCATTTGACACGACTTTTATTCCAAGCTGGGTGCCATTTGGTGTTTTGCTGCCGGGCATTACACTGCTGGTGGTTATCATTGGGCTCGCAAACAGCCGAAGTGTTATCAGGAGTTCGCCACTCGAGGTTTTACGCAAAGAGGCGCGTTGATTTATGGATAAGAATTGTTAGTTCTTATTTAAAATTATTTTTAGAATAAGGCGGAGGTTCAGTGTTTTAATTCAAAGATGAGAGAAGTACATAATAAAGTATCAAAACAGATTCTTTTAAGTTATTTATAATATAAAAGTTCTACTGACTTTCAAACAATCTGACTTAAGTAATTAAATAATAATCCTGCTCCTATCGCGATACCAAAACTCAATAAAGTTCCTATTAAGACATATTCGGTAAGTTGGCGATTTTTTCCTTCGGTTAAATCTCCAAAACGAAATACAGATTTTGCCGCAATCAGAAATCCTATTGCAGACCAGGCATTCAGTAGAATAAAAGCAAAGACAAATAGACGTTCTAGAATACCTATTATTTTTCCGGCTCCCGCCAAAGAGGTGCTTTTTTGCTTTTCTTTTTTAGTAGGTTCGATGGCATTTTGCCAAGGTTGTAAGATTACTTTTATTAAAATTCCGGAAACGAAAGTCACAAAAAGTAACAGAAACACTAATAATAAAAATTTAGGTTGAAAGAGCGTGTTGAGATTTAAAGAGTAAGGTTTATAGTAAAACAAAACCAGATTAAGCACCAGTAAATGCGCAACTTGATCTATCATAAAAAGCTTTCTACTATTCTTTTTTGTAGTGAATTTTATTTTTAGCGCATCAATAGCATAATGGGTAACAATAATAACTAAAACCCCTAATAAATAGTTGAGTTGAAATTGCAAAAGAATAAGTAATGCCAGTAGGTGAACACCTATATGAGCAAGTAAATATTTTGATTTCCAGCCGTGTTTAGTTTTATGCTTTACCCATTTTGTAGGTTGTAAGACAAAATCACCTAGAATGTGAGCAAGTAATAATTTTAATGCGAGAGCTATCATAGCGTTTCGATTTGTTTTTTATAATACGTAAGCATCTTTGTAACCTCGTCATAACCGGCTCTGCTAAGCGCTTTACTGATTGCACTTTGTGCTTTATCCAGTTGCTTACTCAATTCGGTTTGATTAAGTTCTGGCGCTTCTAGACGAGCTTTTACGATAGCTGCGGTTACCGGTGGCCAGTTATCCATAGTTAGAGTAGCTAATGCCAGCATTATGTTGAACGTTTCGTCAAAATCTTTATAATCAGACTGAAGGACTAAAGTATTATTCTTAATAGCATCAAATGCAGTCCCGGAATGGATAAAAGCACTCCCATTTGCCTGCGTTATTTGTGCGGCTGTATAGGTTTTGTTTCCAATCCCGATAGCAATACGTACATCGAGTTCGGCACGCATTTTTACTACAGCTTTGATATGTATTGCCACTTTGAGGGCTTTCGCAGCATCAACTTCTAACTGAAAGCTGTCACCGCGGTAAATCTCCCAATCTTGTGGAGACGTCCCATACTGATCAAGAATTGCAACAAGCTCTTGTTGCCATCCTTCGTGTTCTCTTGAGTTTATGATATCTCCTGTTAATACAGCTCTCATAGCATGACTTAAATTATACGCTAAATAGATTATAAATTCAAATATACATTAAATAGGTTATAAATTAAAATATATTCTATATGGGTTATAATTTAGAATATAGCTTAAAGAGGGCATAGTTGAAGTTTTTCTTTTAAAAACCAACAGCTGTATCATCACCACGACGGTCTGCGCCACCTTCTAAAGTTCCGTCAGGTAAAACTAAAACCCCGTCAACTTTACCAAGAATCACGCTATTTTCCTGGCGAATTTCATAGCCTTTATTTTGCAAGCTATTCAGTATTTCTTCCCCAAAAGCATCTGGTTCAAAGATCACAACATCGGGTAACCATTGATGGTGAAAACGCGGTGCATCTACAGCTTCCTGCATTCCCATATTATAATCTGCAACATTTAGAATAGTCTGCAATACTGAAGTTATAATTGTAGAACCACCTGGCGTACCCACTGTCATCCAGAGTTTGCCGTCTTTCTCAACGATAGTAGGTGTCATCGAACTCAACATGCGTTTTTGAGGTTCAATTTTGTTTGCTGCAGCTCCTATAAGGCCAAACATATTAGGCTCACCCGGTTTTACGCTAAAATCATCCATCTCATTATTTAAGAAAAAGCCGAGTTCGTCTACATAAAGTTTTGAGCCGTAAGCACCGTTTAAAGTAGTTGTAAGTGCAACTGCATTACCATACTGGTCTATTATCGAAAAATGAGTAGTTTCCATAGATTCATAGCCGCTAATTACGCCATGATTGATCTCTGCAGAAGGTGTCGCCTTATCAAAACTGAAGCTTTGCATACGACGGGAAGCATAGGCTTTACTAATAAGGCTGTCAATCGGAATATCATTAAAGTCGGGATCGCCCAAAAAGAAACTACGATCAGCATACGCTCGGCGTTCTGCTTCGGTGATCATCTGAATGCTTTTTACTGTGTTATGACCAAATTCTTGCATATCATAAGGTTCAAGCATTTTAAAAATCTGAGCGAGACACACACCACCACTAGATGGAGGAGGCATCCCTATTACTTTAATATTTTTATACGTTGAAGTTATAGGGTTACGCCATACTGCTTCATAATTCTTAAGATCTTCAAGCGTGATGATCCCACCGTGGGCTTCAATAAAATCAACTAATAGTTGAGCAGTTTCACCTTCATAAAATTCGCTTTTTCCATTATCTGCAATGCGCTGTAATGTTTCTGCTAAAACAGGGTTTTTAATGAAATTACCGGTTTCAATCTTTAGAGTGTCGCTTTCGCGAAAGCCAATAGAATACAGGACTTCTTTTCCATTCACCTGATCAAATACAGGAGCATATTTTTGAAATCTATTCAACTGATTTTCGGTTATAGCATAACCGTTTTTAGCCAATTGAATAACCGGTTCTAAAATTTCTGACATAGGCATAGAACCTAGTTTTTCATTAATAGCAAACATCCCAGAAATGCTACCGGGAACACCTACAGCGAGTGGTCCTTGCCGGCTTAAAGAATCAATAGGATTTCCTTCTTTATCAAGATACATATCGTGTGTAGCTCCCATAGGAGCTTTTTCGCGATAATCTATACTGCCAATCTCGCCATTGGCTTTACGATATACCATAAAACCACCACCACCTAAACTTCCGGCAAAAGGATAGGCAACATTTAAAGCCATGTCTACAGCTATAAGCGCATCAAAAGCATTACCTCCATTTTTTAAAATTTCGGCACCTATACGAGAAGCTTCTTCTCGTGCAGAAACCACCATAATACTGTCTGCAAGCTTCCCACGCTGAATCTCACGCGGAGCTTTTTGTTCAGTTTTACAAGAACTAACCAGTATTAAAAGTAATAAGAAAAGAAACCAGTGATTAGTGATTTTAAAGGTGGTTAAAGTAATTTTAATCATATTTAAGGATAGGTTTAAGTATGGAATTGATCTTCTAATTCTAAAAGCCTTTGTTCACAAAACTGAAGTAATTCATCGAAGAATAAGGTGAATTCATTTTCAAAATCGTGATAGTGCAACTGAAGATCTTCAACAGCGCGATCCATACCACTAATATTCTTAGTTCTGCGGTTCATATTGTAGAGAACAGTTGCAATACCACTAATTTCGGCATAACTCAGTAACCAGTTATCTGCGATCATATGTGGTATCATTCTCTGAATTCCCGGAGTAAGCAACTCAAAATACTCATCAAGATTGTCGTAAAAATTTTCGATATAACTAGACAAAGGAGTGGTAGCATAATTTTTCCAATTTTTTGCTAAAAAATGGTCATATAAAATATCTACAATCACACCGCTGTAATGACTATACTTGCTATGAAGACGTTTTGTACTTTGTTTTACAATGGGATGACTATCTGTAAAACTGTCTATGCTGCGGTGCAACAAAATACCTTTTTGAAGTTGTGGTAAATAGGTTTTGTATTGTTTTCCTTTTATGCCATCTGCCATAAAATTACCGATGGTAAGTAGCGGGTCATCGCCAGACAGGTATATATGCGCTAAATAATTCACAGGCTTAAATTACAAATTATTGCTATAAGCCTGCATTAGCATTTGAGGTAATTGTTTACAATCTATAAGCAATACCAAGATTAACCTCTAGCGCGTCATCACCTTCATTAGGTTGTTTAATTTCTGCATTAGAAACATGTCTAAAACCTATTCTACTATCTAAAAAAAACTTTTAAAAAACTGAAAGTTGATTCCTAATGCCAAATTATCAGAGAAACCAATACCCTTAGCCATACGCTCAGAATCTTCATCAAAATAACCGGGACCTATGCTTGTAAGACCGTATATATTAAGCTTTTCAGTTATAGATGTTCTGATGATCAGACCACAATTAAAAACATATTCATTGATAAATTTATAACGCATCAAGCGCTCACGACGGGCACTATACTGGTCAGGATTCCCTGCAAACCAAGGGTTGAAAAGCTTATGCTGGGCTCTGTTGATTTCGGGCTGAAAGATGAAATCATAATCTAAAACACCCTACTTTATGCGATATAAGATTTAGATTTTCTGAAGATACACTTCGTAGTAATAATCGTCATCTCTAAAAATAATATTATCAACAGAGGCATAGCTTACATTATAACCTATTTGATAAAAACGCCCCTGAAGATCATCTTGGGCATCTGCTTTTAAAGCAATACATAAGAAAAAGAACACTACTAAAAATCGAATTTTAATTACTTTGAAAAACAGATGTTTAGGGGGATGATTGACGAGGTATTGTAATATGAAGAATTTTAGGGAATAACTTTAATGCTATATTTGCCAATAGCAATAGTTATTAAGCATTACTAAATACAAGAAACATACTTATGACCCTAATAAAATCTATTTCAGGAATACGCGGAACCATTGGTGGCAATCCCGGTGACAACCTAACACCTATTGATGCTGTGAAGTTTGCTTCGGCGTACGGAACTTTCATTAAAAAGCAGCGTAATAAAGATGAATACCGTGTTGTGGTAGGGCGTGATGCTCGTATTAGTGGTGAGATGCTTCAACAGTTGGTTATGCAAACACTTGTTGGGATGGGGATTGATGTTGTAGATCTTGATCTATCAACAACACCTACAGTTGAGCTTGCAGTTCAATTAGAGCACGCCGATGGCGGAATTATTCTGACTGCATCTCATAACCCAAAAAAGTGGAATGCATTGAAACTATTAGATAAAAACGGCGAGTTCTTAAATGCTGAAGCAGGCGCTGAAATACTAAAGATCGCTGAAGCTTCAGATTTTGCTTATGCCGAAGTAGACGATTTGGGCGATATACACAAAAATGACGCATATATTGATATTCATATAGACGAAGTTCTGGAACTAGAATTAGTTGATGAAGATGCCATTAGAGCTGCCAAATTTAAAATTGTGGTTGATGGAGTGAATTCAACAGGAGGTATCGCAATTCCAATGCTTTTAGAACGTCTGGGCGTACAAGTTGAAAAACTATTTTGTAATCCTAACGGAGACTTTCCGCATAATCCTGAGCCTTTAAAAGAGCATTTAGGAGACATCTGTAAACTGGTTCCAGAAGAGCGCGCAGATCTAGGAATAGTAGTAGATCCTGATGTAGATCGTTTGGCTTTTATTGATGAAACAGGGGAGATGTTTGGTGAGGAATATACACTTGTTGCTTGTGCAGATTATGTATTGAGCGAGAATCCCGGTAATACGGTTTCTAATTTAAGTTCGTCTAGAGCACTTAGAGATGTTACTCAGAAACACGGCGGCACCTATTATGCGGCGGCTGTAGGAGAGGTAAATGTGGTTACCAAAATGAAAGAAGTAAACGCAGTTATAGGTGGTGAAGGTAATGGTGGAATTATCTACCCTAAATCACATTATGGTCGCGATGCTTTAGTAGGCGTTGCTTTATTTCTAACGCATTTGGCTAAAAAACAGATGAAAGTAAGCGAGCTACGAACAAGTTATCCTGCTTATTTTATGAGCAAGAAAAAAATAGAGCTAACTCCAACTCTAGATGTAGACGGTATATTGAAAAGTATAGCAGAGCGTTATAGCAACGAAGATGTAAATACGATAGACGGAGTTAAAATTGATTTTGAAAACCACTGGGTTCACCTTAGAAAATCGAATACAGAACCTATAATTCGTATTTATACAGAAGCCTCCTCGCAAGTAGAAGCTAATAAAATAGCAGATGATATGATCTCAGAGATCAAAGAAATAGCAGGAATTTAACTTCTTATTTAATCCAATAAAAAAAAACCTTTACCACTCTATTAAGGGCATTTTTTTATTGCACTATTTAGCATGTTTAAAGCGTTTGTGCGTCCAGAGGTAATATTGTGGTGCTTTGTAGATTTGATTTTCCAGATGTTCGGCAAAAGCATCTGTAATATTATAATCAGGTACTGAGTTTGGCTCTTCGGTAATTACTTTAAAAGAAGCTTTGTAAAATCCTCGTTTTACTTTATCTACTGCTAGATAAAGCACCGGCATATTTTCAGATTTTGCGAGTCTTTCTACACCTGTAAAAAACGGAACATTTTGACCTAGAAAATTGGTGCAATATTGATTGCGTCTAGTTTTAGGAGATTGATCAGCAATAAATGCATAGGTAGCCATTTTACCTGCGCGCTGCTGTTTTCTTATAATAAAAGTAGCTTCTTTGTTAGCGAGTAATTTTGAATTCCATTTTTCACGTATATCGTGAATGAGTTTATCAAAATACGGATTTTTTATGCGTTTGTATATTCCGTATCCGCTGTGATCAAAATAAAACTGAAGCGCCGTTAACCATTCATAACTCGCATAATGTCCCATAACAATAAGCGAACTTCGTTGTTCTTTTGCTAGTTTTTCAATGATTGTCAAATCGTCAAATTGAAAACGCTTTTGCAACTCTTCAGCAGAGATAGATATCGATTTTATCATCTCGAGAAACATATCGCACATATGGCGATAAAACTGTTTTTCTATCTTCATTATTTCAGATGCTTCTTTTTCGGGAAATGCCAGTTTCAGGTTTTTTGTAACTGTTTTTCGGCGGTAGCCTACAATGTGATAAGCCAGTACAAAAACAGCATCAGAAACCTTATAAAATAGCCAGAACGGAAGTTTTGAGATCAACCACAAAAGCGGGTAAACCAACCAAAAGATTAGCCATTGCATAAAGCTTAATTTTTAAATTATTCGGCAAATAAGCATATAAAAAGTGAAATTTTGAAAACATTATTGCTCCTCAAAAGCCTTTACGTTTTAGATGCTCTTAGTGCGCAAATATAGGTATATTTGACCCCAAAATTAGAGCTTTTATGGGTGATTTAAATTTAATAACCGTTGTTGTTATTGGTATCAATGTATTGATCTCAATGAAGGGTTTTAATGATTATTCTTTTTTTGAAAAATATAAGTTTAATACAGGCGCAGTACGCAGGGGCGAACAAATACGTATTCTTTCTTCTGGTTTCTTACATGTGAGTACCTCTCACTTGTTTTTTAATATGTTAACCCTTTATTTTTTTGCTCCAATTGTTATTACTCTTTTAGGGAATTGGGAATTTGTAGTTATTTATTTAGGGAGTTTAATTCTGGGGAATTTACTTTCTTACTATTTTCATAAGGATGAATATCACTATACGGCGGTAGGAGCCAGTGGTGCAGTATCTGGAATCTTATATTCAGCTATTTTACTTAATCCAGATATGAGCTTGTATATGTTCTTTATTCCTGTGCCAATTCCGGCATATATCTTTGGAATAGGATATTTATTGTATTCGATTTACGGAATGCGTGCTAATAATGACAATATAGGTCACGATGCACATTTTGGCGGGGCAGTAGGCGGTTATGTTATTACTTTGTTAATGGCTCCGGTGTTGCTTCAGATTAACACCTTGATGGTAGGTCTTTTAGCAATTCCTATCGTGATTTTATTTGTGCTCAGCAAAACCGGTAAGCTATAATGGCACGCCTCTTGCTTTTGTATTAGAAAATAAAACAACTATTATGAAATCTATTTTAATTCTTGCAATTACCGCTATGTCAACTATGGCACATGCACAGCAAATTCAACCAACAGTAAGTGTAACAGGAGAAGGTAAGGTTATTGCCGTGCCTGACGAAGTTACTATACGTATGGGTGTTCAAACCGAAGGAAAAGACGCTAAAACCGTAAAATCTGAAAATGATGCTAGTGTAGATAAAGTGCTTGATTATTTATTGAAAATGAATATTTCTCAGAATCAGGTACAAACAGAATATGTGAATCTGAATAAGAACTACGACTATAATACAAAAACTTATAACTATATAGCGAGTCAGACCATTTCAGTAAAACTGAAAGATTTGTCAAAATATGATAACATCATGTCTGGCCTTGTATCTTCTGGTATTAATACGATAAATGGTGTTGATTTTTCTTCTTCTAAAATGGAAGCATATGAGGCTGAAGCACGTAAGAAAGCAGTAGCAAATGCTAAAGAGAAAGCAAAAGAATATGCTGGCGTACTTGGCCAAAATATAGGCAAAGCTTTATTGATTGCAGAGCAGGGTACCAGTTCACCACAACCTCAGCCTATGTATAAAATGGCAATGGCAGAAATGGATTCAACTCAGCGAACATTAGCTCCGGGTGAATTAACAATCACTTCTAAAATTCAGGTAAGTTTTGAACTTTTAGACTAATGAACATTTAACTTGGCGTTTGCCAAAAACTTGATAAAGGGCTTATAAATTACGTTTATAAGTCCTTCTTCTTTTGTGTAAAACGTGATCATATTTTTTCCAAAGCTGTTGTATAGCTTTGTTTTCTTCCAACTCAGGGTTTGTTTCAACTTGCGTAATTCCGTTAGCAGAAAATAAGTCTTGCATCGCTTGAAATATAACAGCTGTTACTCCTTTTCCTTGATATTCAGGATCAATACCTATCAGGTAAAAAGCTGCAGTATCATTTTGTTTACGGGCTTTTAAAAGATGTATAAAACCAAAAGGCCATAAACTTCCATTAGCTTTTTTAAGCGCTTTACTAAATGAAGGCATTGTGATTGCAAAGGCAATTAATTTTCCTTCAACATTCTCAATACATTTTATATAATGCGGATTGATATACTTAATGTATTTATCCTTATAGTGATCGATCTGGTATTGCTGAATAGGAACAAATGTACTGAGATCGTTATAGGTTTTATTAAGTAACCCAAACATATCATCTACATAAGGCAAAATCTCTTTACTGTTGTTAAAATGTATCAATTTTAGTTTGTAACGCTCAGTAATTATTCGAGCAAACTTTTCTACTTTTTCAGGAGATTTTTTGGGAATCTGAATTTTATATTCTACCCATTCTGAAGCTTTCTCAAAGTTTAGCTTTTCAAAATGCTCTTTATAATAAGGGTGGTTATACCATGTGATCATGGTATTGAGATACTCAAAACCTTCTACGAGCATCCCGGCTTTTTCCATATTGCTAAAACCTACAGGACCTTCAATCCAGTTAAGGTCATTAGCTCTTCCTATTTCTTCAATCTGGGCAATCATGGCTTTGGTAACCTCAAGGTCATCAATAGCATCAAACCAGCCAAAACGCATTTTTGGTTTACCCTGCTCATTAATTTCAATGTGGTTAATGATAGCTGCAATACGTCCCACAGTCTTGTTTCCTTTAAAAGCCAGGAAAAAGCGTGCTTCGGCATTTTTAAAAACAGGATTCTTTTCAGGATCCATGCTTTCGAGTTCGTCATTAACTAATGGCGGAACCCAGTTTGTGCTTTTATCATATAGTGAGAACGGGAATTTGACAAATTGTGTCAATTCCTGTTTCGTTTTCATTTCCTTAATTGTAATCATTCTGCTCGAGTAATATAGCTTGTAAAGGTAACCGTATTTTTATTTCTGCGGAAGTAACTCGTCGTTACTATGAAAATCAAGACGGTAAGAAAGACCTAGTCCCAGTTGTTGGCGATTTGGTGTTTCTTTAAAATTAATTAATGCACTTATATCTACCTGTAAATCTTTGGTGATTAGATAAGCTCCACCAAACCGGAATAAATCATCAGCATAAATATCACTCATAATAACTTGAAATTCTGCAAATGCAGCAATTTTTGGGTTAAAGGAATGTGTCATTGTAGTTATCCAGGCTTTGGTAGGATAATCGGTTAAAAACTGGTCGTATATAAAATTATTAACCCAAACCCAGCGACCCCAATTGTGTTGTGTAATGGCCACGACCTTAGGTGTAAAGCCAGACTGACTTTCTGGTAAAAAAGGGTTGTTATCCTCATACACATAGTTAGCGCCAGAATAAATGGACACAGCGGGTATTAAGGTACGCCACTTAAAAGCTCTGTTTGCGTGATAACTGTAAACATTTATTTTTTCTTCGTAGTTTTTATAAGGATCGTACAATAAATATTTTACACCTGCAGTAACGATAGGGAAGCCGCTATGACTATATGGTTCATTTGCTCCTGAAGTTTGAGTAATCTCCTCATATAAATATGATCCACTAAGGTTAAATTCTAATTGCTCTTTTATAGCTCCATATCTAAACTGAAATTCACCACCAATATTATCAGTTTCAGTATTTAAAAGATTATGAGATTCTTTTCCCATTATAGCGCCTACTTCTGCCTGAAAAACACCACGACCTACCGCAAAAGCACCTTGAGATTGGCCGGGGCGATTGGAGTTGAGTGTTTCAGTGTACTGAGATTTAGCCTGTTGCGTGCAAAAGCACAGCAAGAAGGTTAAACTAAAAATCAATTTAGCTGGCATAATCCTGAAATATTTAGGTTTAAAGTTTAGGTGATAAAATTCCTAATCAGACAAACATAGTGTAAAAATAAGAGATAGCCTAAAGATAGAAATAGAACCCTAAGATTTGGTTTTTATTCTTTTTTTAAGGCTAAAAAGAAGCTTAATGGTTAATTTTGTTTCAAATACCATACTGATGAAATTTATACAAACACTTCTCATAATTCTCCTTATATTTTTTGGTTTACGCATTCTTTTTAGACTGTTAGCACCATATATAATGCGTTATATAGCAAAGAAAGCAGGAGAGCGTTTTCAAAATATGGCTCAGGGATACTCTTCTCAAAATCAATCTTCTAAACCTGAAGGAGAGACCGTGATTGACGAAGTTCCCAAACGCGAGCATACTTCAAATAAAAACGTGGGTGAATATATCGATTACGAAGAAATTGACTAATTTCCGCATTCTAGTTTCTAGCAAATATTTATGAATTTTTCTTTTAAAAAAATAGGGCCACACCTCGCTGTGGTTTTGGTTTTTATAGTAACGGCATTGCTTTATTTTAGTCCGGTGCTTTCTGGTAAAAAAATGTTTCAAAGCGATATACAACAATATCGCGGGATGGCTAGAGAGCAAATGGATTTCAGAGAGCAAACAGGAGAAGAACCGTATTGGACTGATGCTGCTTTTGGAGGAATGCCCACCTATCAATTAGGAGCAAAATATCCTTTTAACTGGATAAAAAGTTTAGATCTTAGTATACGTTTTTTACCTAGGCCTGCAGATTATCTTTTCTTATATTTTATAGGGTTTTACATATTGCTACTTGTGCTTAAACTAGATTGGCGCTATGCAGGATTGGGTGCACTGGCTTTTGGTTTTTCAAGTTATCTTATTATAATTCTAGGTGTTGGTCATAATGCAAAAGCACACGCTATTGCCTATATGCCGCTGGTTTTAAGCGGAATCATTCTCACCTTCCGTAAAAAATATATTTGGGGTTTTGTGCTCACCACTATTGCGATGGCTTTAGAAATTGTAGCCAATCACGTGCAAATGACTTATTACCTCATGCTTTTGGTATTGGTTCTAGGTGCAGCCTATCTTATTGATGCGTTTCGTAAAAAAGAGTTACCACATTTCTTTAAGAGTGTGGGTATTTTGATACTTGCTGTTGGTCTTGCAATCGGGACTAACGCTGCAAGTTTAATGGCAACTTCAGAATACAGCGCTTTCAGTACGCGAGGGAAAAGTGAATTAACTATAACTCCAGACGGAAATCCTAAAACTGACGTTGGCGGTTTAGATAAAGCGTATATTAATCAATACAGTTATGGTATTTCTGAATCACTAGACTTGTTTATTGCCGGTTTATACGGAGGATCTAATTCTGAGCCTTATAAAAAAAATAGTGCCTTTACAGAATTTTTAAAAAAACAAGGAGTTCCTGCAACTCAAGTACCTTCAATTTTTGGACAATTTGGTTTGTATTACTGGGGGAGTCAACCCGGTGTTTCTGGTCCGGCTTATCTGGGCGCAGTAATTGTTTTTCTGTTCGTGCTAGGGTTATTTATGGTAAAAGGCAGACTCAAATGGTGGCTTGTCGGTGGTACATTAATTTCTTTATTATTAAGTTTTGGCGGTAATTTATCGTGGTTTACTGACCTGTGGATTGATTATTTCCCACTGTACAACAAATTTCGAGCAGTTACTTCTATACAAGTAATTTTAGAGTTATGTGTTCCGGTTTTAGCAGTTTTTGGATTATATAAAATGCTTCAGAAAACCGAATCTAAAGCCCATAAATTAAACGCTCTTAAGTGGACAACAATAATCACAGGCGGATTATCACTGATTATTCTTCTGTTTAATGGAAGTCTTTTTTCATTTTCCGGTGGAAACGATGCATTTTTCATTCAGAATTATGGAATGGAATTTATAAATGCAATAAAAGAAGACCGAAAAGCGCTTTTAGTAAGCGATACTATAAAGACTTTAGTATTGGTATTAATCGCTGCCGGATTGATTTGGTTTTACTTGAAAAAAAAGGTTTCAGAAAATCAGGTTATTCTTGTAATGGCGATTCTTATTGTTTTTGACTTGGTTCAGGTTGACCGTCGTTATGTGAATACAGAGAATTTTATGGCTGCTCGCATTGTTGAAAAACCTTTTCAGGCAACACATGCAGATCAGCAAATTTTGCAGGATACAACAAAATATCGTGTTTATGAGCAAAGTATAGGTCTTAATGGTGCACGTACGAGTTATTTTCACAGTTCTATAGGAGGTTATCACGGTGCAAAGCCAGCGCGTTTGCAAGATTTGGTTGAGTTCTATTTATATAATGGTAACATCAAACCATTAAACTTACTCAACGTAAAATATATAATTACACAAAATGAAGAAGGGGCAGAGCAAGTACAGATAAATCCACAAGCAAATGGAAATGCATGGTTTGTGCAAAATGTAAAAATAGTAGCTGATGCAGATACCGAAATTCTTTCTTTAGATAGTTTAAATACTAAACAAACTGCAGTAGTTCAAAAACAATTTGCGGATGAGATTTCAGGGAAGATCTTTCCTCAGGATTCTACAGCTTCTATAAAATTGGTTGAGCATCAGCCTAACTACTTGAAGTATCAATCTAATTCTGATATGGATCGTTTAGCTGTTTTTAGCGAAGTGTATTATCCTGATGGTTGGAATGCATATGTTGATGGAAATAAAGCAAAATATTTTAAAGCAGACTATATCTTAAGAGGAATGATGGTTCCTGCGGGAAATCATATTATAGAATTTAAGTTTGAGCCACAAGTTGTGAAAACCGGTAGTAAAATTAGTTTAGCCAGTAATATTCTTCTGGTTTTAGTTATAATAGGGGCTGTGTTTTTTGGTATTAAAAGATCTCAAAACGACTCAGATTCTGAGACAGTTTCTTAATAGGTTTAAAATCTTCAATAATAAAATTTTAGTTCTGTGAAAAAGGCGTTAATCATCTGTTATTATTGGCCTCCTGCAGGAGGTCCCGGAGTTCAGCGCTGGTTAAAATTTGTAAAATACTTAAGAGATTTTAATGTAGAACCTGTGGTTTACGCTCCAGAAAATCCACATTATCCTCTACAAGATTCGAGCTTAGAGAATGAGATTCCAAAAGGGATTGAAATCATCAAAAAACCTATCTTAGAACCTTACGGTCTAGCAAAATTATTTTCAAAAGAAAGTACGCGTCAAATAAGCTCTGGAATAATAAAATCAAATACTAAACAGAGTTTTCTTCAGAAGCTGATGCTTTTTGTGAGAGGAAATCTTTTTGTTCCTGATGCTCGAAAGTGGTGGGTAAAACCTTCGGTTAACTACTTGTCAAGCTATTTAAAAAAGAATCCGGTAGATATCATTATCACAACTGGTCCACCGCATAGTTTGCATTTAATAGGTTTAGGTTTGAAAAAGCAAACTAACTTGCCTTGGCTGGCAGATTTTAGGGATCCTTGGACAACTATCGGTTATCAAAAAAAATTAAAACTTACAAACTGGGCTATTAAGAAACACGCTAACCTAGAGTTTGAAGTTTTAACTAAGGCAGATCATATACTTGTGACTAGTCCTACCACACAGTCTGATTTTGAAAAAACGACAAGTACACCTATACGTTGTATAACGAACGGTTTTGATGATGAAGATATGCCGAAAACAAGGTTAGATACTGCTTTTACGTTAGCTCATATTGGGTCTTTACTAGAAGATAGAAATCCTAAAATTTTGTGGGATGTACTTCAGGAATTAGTCACAGAATTACCTGAATTTTCAAAAGATTTAAAAATTGAATTGACAGGTAGAGTAGGAGCCTCAGTAATAGATTCGATTAAAGAGAGGGATTTAGGTGATAATTTATCACTTCCCGGTTATATAGGTCATTCAGAAGCTTTACAAAAACAACATAGTGCTCAGCTGCTACTTTTGATAGAAATAGATTCTCAGGAAACCGAAGCAATTATTCCAGGAAAACTATTTGAATATTTGGCGGCTAGAAGACCTATACTTGCAATAGGACCAAAGCATTCTGATATTGATTCAATTTTAGAGAAATCAGAAGGCGGAGTTTATTTTAATTATCAGCAAAAACAAGAATTAAAAAAACTAATTAAAACAAAGTATGAGCGTTTTAAAAGTATCGGAATTCCATCAACAATTGGGAATGTTGACGAGTATTCCAGAAAGAATTTAACTAAAGATCTGGCCCAACTTATATATTCAATCTAATATTAATATGGGCATTGTTGCTTCACAATCCTTTAAAAATTTAATCACAACCTATCTGGGTTTTGGTATAGGAGCGTTGAATACGCTCGTGCTATACGTGCATTTTTTTAAAGACGAATACTACGGCTTGGTAGGTTTTCTATTGAGTGCTGCTACATTAGCAATGCCATTTGTAGCTTTGGGAGTGCAAAACACGATGATTAAGTTTTATTCATCTTATAGCGGGCGTAAGCAAGATGATTTCCTGTCGTTTATGCTGGTTATGCCAATGGCAGTTTTGATTCCTATTTCTATTGGTGTTTCAATTTTCTACGATCAACTGGTTGACTTTTTAGCCTCTAAAAACGAAATAGTACGTCCTTATGTATTTCTTATAGGAATTATTGCTTTTGCAATGGCTTATTTTGAAATCAGTTATGCCTGGTCAAAAACACAATTGCAAAGTGTTTTTGGCAATATGATGAATGAAGTTTTTCATCGTTTAGGTATTATGATTTTGTTGATTCTATTTGCTTTTAAATTACTTACTACCGAAGGTTTTTTATATGGGGTTGCTGTCGTTTATCTTTTGAGAATGGTGATAATGATGAGTTATGCGTTTAAATTACGCAGACCTCGTTTACGGATTTCGATTCCTCAAGAATGGAGTTCTATTTTAAAATATAGTGCATTGATCATTATTGCAGGCTCAATAGCGGTAATGATTCTTGAAATAGACATGTTTATGTTAGGAAAACTCGTGCCTATTGAAAATGTAGCCTATTATTCTGTTGGAATATATATTGCTGCAGTTATAGCAGTTCCTGTGAGAGCAATGCATCAAATTATATACCCACTAACTGCAAATTATTTGAATGAAAGACGATTCATAGAACTTAAAGATTTATATAAAAAGAGTTCTATAACGCTTTACGCAATTTCTGGTTTGATTTTTCTTTTAATCATTTGCAACATTCAAAGTTTATATTTATTACTTGATCCTGCTTATAGTAAGGGGTTGTATGTAGTACTTCTAATTTCTTTGGCAAAGTTGGTAGACAATCTAATGGGAAATAATAATGCAATTTTATACAATAGCGATTATTACCGGCTTGTATTAGTCTTAGGAGTAATCCTTGTTGTTGTTGCTGTGAGTCTCAATCTAATATTTATACCAAAACTAGGAATTAACGGAGCGGCTATAGCTACATTTATGGCTTCAGTTGTTTATGCTTTCTCAAAAATAGTGGTTGTATTTAAAAAATTTAAGATGCATCCTTTTACTAAGGAAACACTTTTTTTAACCAGTATTCTTGGGGCATTAGGATTGGGGTTTTTCTTTTGGGATTTTGAGTGGCATCCTATAGTGTCTATAGGAGTGAAGTCTATTATTTTAAGCTTGGCTTATTTGATAATTGTTTACAAACTGAATATCTCTAATGAAATCAATAATTGGTTAAACCTATACCTATTAAGGAGAAAATCCCGACCTGAATAAAATCAAGTGCGGGACCTTCCAACTAACCAACCAAAGCGTTTATATTTTAATTACCTCTTCTTGATCTTGAGCTGTCTCTAGATGTTGTTGAAGAAGCATTTTTTTGAGTACTTCTATTAGTTCTTGCAGCATTACTACTGCGCGATGTTTGTGAGCGTTGTTGTACGCTACGTTGCGGACTTGCAGCTCTTTTTGCTACAGTTCGCTGAGCGCTTTGTACTTTACGCTGACTACTAGAATTACGTTGTGCAACTGAGCGTTGTGTATTAGCTTTTCTAGGAGTTGCAATATTACGATTATTTGAGCTTCTTTGAGCAACAGAACGTTGTTGATTTGCTCTTTTTATCGTGTTATTTCGACTAGAATTGCTAGTTCTTGCATTTTTAACCGAATTTCTTGCAGAATTAGTAGCGCGCTCTGAATTTTGAGAGCGACTTGTAACCCTTGTATTTCTGTTTACAGTATTATTAGATCTATTATTGATAATAGCATTGTTATTACTAGACCTTCTTTGAGTAGTATTCGCACTGCGAGCTTGTCTAGAATTGCTGTTGCTTCTACTAGTTCTATTTGCTATAGTTTTACGACTAGAGCTTGATCTGCCAGAATAATTTCTCGTATTATGAGCCTGAGCTCTTGCTCTGGAATAGCTACCGCGTCTAGCATTGTTGTGTGCAACACGACCTTTTGGTCTTTTAAAATCATGATATGCGTTTCTGTATCCATTACGATATCCTTGGGTATAGTGACTTCTATGATAAGCATAATCATAACGTACAGGACGATAGTATCTTCTATAGGGTGTGTTATAAACTAAACATCTGTCAAAAAATGGTCTATAAAAGAAGTTGTGATATGGATGATATACATATCTTCTGTTGTATATGTTGATATAACCAGTCACGTGTGAAAAACGAGCACCACTATAATATATATTTAAGCCACCAACATTGACGATTCTATTATTTCTATAATTTATATAGACATTTCCTGCTTGGGTGATTCTACCCCAATTATCATAATAGATGGGTACACTTTCAACTTGAATTACAGCACCATAATCATCATATTGTACATATGGATCATAATTGTAACCTGAGTTATAGCTAATATTTACAGGACCTGCATTTACGTTCACATTAACGCCTTGAGCAACCTGTGGTAAAACGAAATCAAATTCTCCATCTGGATAAACCGAAAATTCAACACCATCTTCTACAAAAATATAACGGCTACCGTCATAGTATCTATTAATTGAGGTATCATCCAAGGTTTCTGCAGTTGCAGGACCTAGGCCTGTTAACAGGCCAACAAAAAGATAAATTAGATTTTTCATAAGTTCTAGATTTAGATTGTTTGTACTCTTTTTTAATAATTTTGGATGGTACACTGTTATAAGTACAAGTAGTGTGCCATAAATTGAAAAGGGTTACCAGAAACAGGTGTAACAATATCTAGAATTTTGACACTAATATTGTGAACAATCAAAAAACCAATACATTATGATGCTTAGAGAAGATAGGAATTTATTAGTAGTTGCTCATTTGAGTCAACTATTAGATTTTGTAACCGGGGTAGGAGGGTTTATCGTTCCGTTAATTTTATGGTTAACTCAGAAAGATAAAGTGATGCAAATGGATGAACACGGAAAGCAGATAATCAATTTTCAGATAAGTATTTTTATTTATTCAATACTATGTATACCTCTTATTTTGCTGTTAGGTCTTGGGATACTAGGGTTTATTGTGCTGGGAATTTTGGTATTAATATTTCCTATAATCAATGCTATCAAGGCTTCTAACGGAGAACCTACTTATTATCCTTTAAGTATTCAGTTTTTGAAATAATTTTGAAATGATATTCATAAAAAAAGCCCTGCAATAGTGCAGGGCTTTTAATTTATATATGGTTGAATTTATTCTTCATCTTCACCATTATAATAAGCAGCAGTACCATGCTCGTGTACATCTAAGCCTTCTATTTCTTCTTTTTCAGAAACACGTAGACCTATAGTTTTCTTCACTATAAATAATACTATGAAAGAAGCTAACACGGCCCAGCCTATCATAGAGATAGATCCTAAGAATTGAACACCAAGTTGACCAAAGCCACCTCCATAAAGAACACCACCTTCAGTAGCAAAAACACCTACTAAAACAGTACCTAAGAAACCACACACACCGTGTACGGATACAGCTCCTACAGGATCATCAATCTTAAGTTTCTTGTCAATGAATTCAATAGATAATACAACTACAATACCACAGATAAAACCTATAGCAAGTGCTCCAAATGCATCAACATTACCACAACCAGCGGTAATACCTACAAGACCGGCTAAAGCACCATTAAGAGTCATAGAAATGTCTGGTTTTCCGTAACGCATCCAAGTTAAAAAGAGTGCAGTAACAGCTCCTATTGCAGCAGCAATATTTGTGTTTATTATAACTTTTCCTACTGCGATTGAATTTTCGCCACCAAAAGCTAATTGTGATCCACCGTTGAAACCGAACCAACCTAACCAAAGGATGAATACACCAAGTGCTCCTAATAGTAAGTTGTGTCCTCTAATTACATTTACTTCTCCGTTAGGACCATATTTTCCTATTCTAGGGCCAACTAATTTTGCAGCAACTAAAGCGGCAAAACCACCTACAGCGTGTACAATTGTTGAACCTGCAAAGTCAATAAATCCAAGATTGTTTAACCAAGCCTGATCATCAAAAGGCCATAACCAACTACCTGAAACCGGGTAGATGAATGTAGTTAACACAGCAGAGATAATTAAATAAGAAGAAAACTTGAATCGTCCTGCAACTGCTCCAGAAACAATAGTTGCTGCTGTAGCACAGAATACTGTTTGAAAAAACAGGTTGTGCCAATCATCTTGATTGAAAAAAGCGAGTTCTGCAGGGTTTCTCATAAAACCACCAAGTATAGATTCTCCACCATACATAATAGAGTAACCTACTACCCAGAACATTAATGATCCAATAGCAAGATCCATTATGTTTTTCATAATAATGTTACCGGCGTTTTTAGCACTTGTAAAACCGGTTTCAACTAAGGTGAAACCTGCTTGCATAAAGAATACTAAGATAGCAGCTATGATGATCCAAAGAATACCCAAATCTGCATTAATAGCATCTACAGCAGTCTGAACAGCATCTGCTGGTTCTTGTAATAACATATAAGCCATAAAATTCATTTGTATAGATTAATTAGTTTTAGTTTAAAGTATCTGGCCCTTTTTTGCCCGTTCTTACTCGGTAAGCTTCCTGTACCTCAGAGACAAATATTTTGCCATCTCCAACTTCTCCAGTAGCGCCTGAGTCAAGAATTGCAGCAATTGTAGCCTGTTCAAAATCATCATTTACAACAATTGACAAATATCTTCGCTGTATATCACTGGTACTATAAGATACACCACGATATACGTGACCGTGTTTCTCATTTCCAAGGCCGGTTACATCCCAATAGGAGAAAAAGTTTACCCCTTTTTCATGTAAAGCCTTTTTAACAGCTGAGAATTTTGATTTTCTAATAATTGCTTCAATTTTTTTCATTGTAAAATTTAGTTTAGGTTAAAATGAATATACGGCCGCAAGCAAGAAAGAACCTAAGCTACCTGTGAAAGTAGGAGTTCCGTCATACGAGTCAAGAAATACATCTTCACTTGCAGAATCTAATCTAAATTCGGGAATAAATGTCAAAGGACCAACTTTTGCATTACCAGATAAAGTAACAGCAAATACATTAGCATCTCCTTCAGCATCTGCACCTCCAATAGCATCAAAACCGTTTATCCCAGTACCGAATTGACTAAAGTACTCTGGGCGAAGTCCTAATGAAAATGAATCGCTTAAAGCTGCCTGAGCGTAAAGAGCTACTCCATAGAACCCATAATCATCAGCTAAATCTCCAGCATCCGTAGTGTTATAAGTAGCGTTTAATCCTAGATAGAAGGAATCACTTAAGTCATAACCGGTAGTTAAATCAACTTGAAAAGTTGATCCAGCTCCTTCTCCCATGCCTTGATCAGTATAATCTCCATCCTGATCTCCGTATAATAAGTTTAAGAATGTGCTACCGCTGTCTGTAGAATATCCTAACTGACCTCCAAACGTGTAACTTCCTGATGGGTTAAAGTCAGTGAAGTCTGTAGCATTCATAACAGCAAGCATTGCACTCCAGTTATCATCTAAAGCAAAATCTGCTTTAAGACCTGAGTGAGAGAATGGTCCGTAAGAAAACATGTAAGAAGTAGAGTAGTTAAAGTTTGCGGCTGGTGAAATAACTTCATACCCTAAATAGGTGTTCCAGTTACCAAAAGTTAAGGTTACACTTTCGCTAACATTCCAGTAAACGTATAACTGATTAACAATACTAGAACTAGCAGTCGTAGAATTAAAAACCGCATCTGTCCCACGAGGACCATAAACAAGATCAGCAACAGCTCCTACATTTCCTTTTTCATAACTTAATACTGCATTTGCCATACCTAAAGCAAAACCAGGTTGGTTTGCAAAAGAAGATCCTGGTGCAGGATATCCTTGATCAGTAACCTTATTAAGGGTAGTGATGTTCTGTCTGAAATACGCATCAATAGATCCAGATAATGTGAATCCATCAGTCCATGAAGTTTCTTCTTCTTGAGCAAAGGCAGAAATACCTAAGCAAAGCATTACAGGTAAAATTAATTTTTTCATTTTTTAAATTGATTAATTGGTGAGATGCTAAACTAGGTATTATTTAAAACTGCCCCTAAAAAAATAGGGGTGTTGGTCAAATTTTTATTGTTTCGATAATTATACCCCCTAATTTTTCAGGGTATGTTACTCGAAACCGATTTCGATAGATTCAAATTGTGATATTATTTATGTTTTATGTGCAGTTTTTGTTAATTATTGGTAAAAATTGAGGTAAAAAAGCATCAAAAACGTCAATTGTTAACATTCGCTTAAGATTTGACGTTAATTAATTATTGAAGAAAAGAGCATTTTTTATCAAAAACCCATTTCGTTTTCATCAAAAAGAAAAGGCATTTTTTGATTTCTTTATAATTTATAGTACTTATTTTATGAAAATCGAAATAATAAAAATCTTATTCTTTAAAATTATTGGCATTTCAGTTTATTGAATAGCTTTATGATTCTGTCTTTAATAAAGAGCAAAAAATTTATGGAAAAACAAGGTTTATATTCACCAGAATGGGAGCACGAGAATTGTGGTGCGGGGTTCATTTGTAGTCTTGAAGGAAAGCAGTCTAATGGTATTATTCATAAGGCACTTGAGATTCTAGAAAAATTAGAACATCGTGGAGCAGTAAGTAGTGACGGTAAAACAGGAGATGGTGCCGGTATACTTATAGATATACCATATGATTTTTTTAAGAAAAAGTGTGATTTTGAACTTCCTGACGCAAGAGAATATGCAATGGGTAATGTTTTCTTACCTAAGAAGGAAAATCAGCGTGCTTATTGTAAAAAAGTATTTGAAGACCAAATTAAGGCTAAAGGATTAGTTCTACTAGGCTGGAGAAAGGTTCCAGTTGATGCAGGTTATCTAGGTGCAATTGCTGCTAGTGTTGAACCTCATATAGAGCAAATATTTATTGGTAAGCCTAGCGCTGATATGGAAGAGCGTGAGTTTATGATAAAACTTTACACCGCTCGTAAAATTACTGAACATACTATATTAGAAAGTAAACTTTCTGAGCGTTCTTATTTTTACCTTCCAAGCCTATCAAATAAGACACTTATTTTTAAAGGTCTTTTGATGCCTGAGGATATCAAGTATTATTATACAGACTTATTAGATCCAGACCTTACTACGAGATTAGCACTTGTGCATCAGAGATTCTCAACAAATACATTCCCTACATGGGATCTAGCCCAACCTTTTAGATACATGTGCCACAACGGAGAGATAAATACTCTACGTGGTAACGTTTCGCGTATGCGAAGTAGAGAAGAACTTTTAAAGAGTGAGTGGTTTGGTGAAGAGATCAAAGAATTGTTTCCAATTATATTAAAAGGAAAATCTGATTCTGCTTCTATGGATATGGTTGTAGAACTACTTTTAATGTCAGGTAGATCTTTACCAGAAATTATGATGATGCTTGTACCTGAAGCTTGGGAAAAGCATAAAGATATGAGTGCTGAGAAAAAAGCATTTTATGAATTTAACAGCTGTATTATGGAACCGTGGGATGGTCCTGCGTCTATTCCTTTTACAGATGGAGATTATATAGGTGCTGTATTAGACCGTAATGGTTTGAGACCTTCTAGATATACCGTAACCAAAACAGGAGATGTGATTATGTCTTCAGAAACCGGAGTTCTTGATATAGAACCTAAAAATGTTGCTTTCCACGGTAGGTTAGAACCTGGTAAAATGTTTTTAGTGGATATGAAAGCCGGACGAATTGTAAATGATGAAGAGGTAAAAGAAAGTATTGTTACGCAAAATCCTTATCAAGCTTGGTTAGATAAAAATAGAGTGAATTTAAAAGACATTCCTTATAGAGATGTTGACTTTAAATTAGAAGATACTGTTTTTGACTTGCGTAAGAATGCCTTTGGATATACTCAAGAAGACATTAGCACCATTATTTTGCCAATGGCAAATAAAGGTAAAGAGCCTATAGGTTCTATGGGATCCGATACACCCATAGCAGTATTATCAGACAGACCACAGCTTATATACAACTACTTTAAGCAGTTGTTTGCGCAGGTAACAAACCCACCTTTAGATGGTATTCGTGAAGAGTTGATCACAGACTTAAGTCTTACTTTAGGGCCGGATACTAACCTAATGGAGATTACTCCAGATTATTGTAAGAAAATTAGAATTCAGAATCCGGTAATATCTAAAGAAGATCTTGATAAGATCAAAAATTATGACAATCCAGACTTTAAGGTTAAGACCATACCGATGCTTTATGAATCGAATCGTGGGTTAAATGGACTTGAAGATGCTTTAGAGGAAATGGTGGCTCAAGCTTCAAAAGGAATTGATGAAGGTCATACTATTTTGATTTTATCAGATAGAGGGGTAAATGCAGAAATGGCACCTATTCCTGCCCTTTTAGGTTGTTCTTATTTAAACAGTGGTCTTTTTAGAAGCGGCCAACGTTCTAAAATGAGTATTATAGTTGAATCTGCAGAACCTCGTGAGGTACATCATTTTGCTTTACTATTTGGTTATGGTGCAAGTGCTATTAATCCATATATGGTAAATGAGATTATACAAAAAGAAATTGAAGCAGGTAACTTAGAGGGTGTAAACTTTCAGGAAGCCGTTGAAAACTATAACAAAGCTGTAGGTAAAGGTGTCGTTAAGGTTATGAATAAAATAGGTATTTCTACCTTGAATTCTTACCGTGGTTCTAGGCTATTTGAAGCTTTAGGACTTAACTCTAAACTTATAGAAAAATATTTTCCAAATACTCCTAGCCGTATTGAAGGTATAGGTCTTTATGAAGTTGAGCAGGAAATTGCTAAACGTCATAATCGTACGTTTAAACGAAAGGATATTTCAGGAAATTTAGACCTAGAAATAGGTGGAGATTACCGTTGGAGACGTAACGGAGAAAAACATATGTTTAATCCGCTTTCTATTGCAAAACTTCAGGAAGCTGTACGTCAAAACAATCCTAAGACCTATAAAGAATACTCAAAACTTGTAAACGAGCAGTCAAAACAGTTGATGACAATACGTGGTTTATTTGAGTTTTCTAATTACGATCCTATTCCTATTGAACAAGTAGAACCTTGGACAGAAATTGTAAAGCGTTTTAAAACGGGAGCAATGTCATATGGTTCTATTAGTAAAGAAGCGCATGAGAATCTTGCTGTTGCAATGAACCGTATTGGTGGTAAAAGTAACAGTGGAGAAGGAGGAGAAGATGCAGAGCGTTTTTATAAGAGTCCTAATGGTGACTGGAGAAATTCTGCTATTAAGCAAGTTGCATCAGGTCGTTTTGGAGTAACGAGTAACTATTTAACAAGTGCTGCCGAAATTCAGATTAAGATGGCTCAGGGAGCTAAACCTGGAGAAGGAGGTCAATTACCTGGTGAAAAAGTAAATAAGTTTATTGCGAAGACGCGTAAGAGTACGCCATATGTAGGACTAATTTCACCACCACCGCATCACGATATTTATTCAATTGAAGATTTAGCTCAATTAATTTATGACCTTAAATCAGCAAATAGAGAAGCACGTATTAACGTTAAATTAGTATCAGAAGTAGGTGTTGGTACAGTTGCAGCTGGTGTTGCAAAAGCAATGGCAGATGTGATTTTAGTATCTGGTTTTGATGGGGGTACAGGAGCATCTCCTTTAACTTCATTACGTCACGCCGGTTTACCTTGGGAACTTGGTATCGCAGAAGCACAACAAACGCTAGTTCTTAATGATTTACGTAGCCGTATTCGTTTAGAATGTGATGGTCAATTAAAAACGGGACGTGATGTTGCTGTAGCTTGTTTATTAGGAGCAGAAGAATTTGGTTTTGCGACTGCTCCATTAGTAGCTTCAGGATGTATAATGATGCGTGTGTGTCACTTAAATACGTGTCCTGTAGGTATTGCAACTCAGAATCCTGAATTGCGTAAGAAATTCAAAGGTCAGCCAGAACATGTGGTTAACTTTATGTATTTCATCGCTGAAGAATTAAGAGAGATAATGGCGCAACTTGGTTTCCGTACCGTTGATGAAATGGTAGGTCAAGCTCATAAATTAGACCGTAACAAAGCAGTAGAACATTATAAAGCTGCAGGTATTGATTTATCTCCTATTTTACACGATATTCAAGTTCCTAAAGGTGTGAAGATTTATAATACTGAATCTCAAAACCATCATTTAGAAAAAGCTATAGATTTTGAAATAATAGAACTAGCGCACACAGCTTTGTTCCGTAAGGAAAAAACTACGTTAGATCTTGATATTACAAATTTAAACCGTGCAGTAGGTGCTATTTTAAGTAACGAAATATCAAAAATCTATGGTGAGCAAGGTTTACCAGATAATACGTTAAAAGTTAACTTTAAAGGTTCTGCCGGTCAGAGTTTTGGAGCATTTGCCACAAGAGGTTTAACCTTGAAGATAGATGGTAATGCTAATGATTATGTAGGTAAGGGTCTTTCTGGAGCACGATTGATTATAAAAGTACCAGAAGAAGCGACTTTTGAAGCTAATGAGAACATCATCATAGGTAACGTTGCGCTTTATGGAGCAACTAGCGGTGAAGCTTATTTTAACGGTGTTGCCGGAGAGCGTTTTTGTGTTAGAAATAGTGGTGCCATAGCTGTGGTTGAAGGTATAGGGGATCACGGGTGTGAGTATATGACAGGTGGTGTTGCTGTAATTCTTGGTAAAACAGGACGTAATTTTGGTGCAGGAATGAGCGGTGGTATTGGTTATGTTTTGGATGAAGATCAAACCTTTATAGGGAAATGTAATGCTACTGATTTAAATCTTGACCCTATCACTGAAGAGGAAGATAAGGTTCAGCTTAAAGAGTTGATTACAAATCACTACAATTATACACAAAGTTCTTTAGCGCAACGCATTTTAGAGAACTGGGATGCTTACTTACCTAAGTTTGTAAAAGTTTTACCGGAAGAATATCGTAAAGCCTTAATAAGACTTGAAGAAGAAGAAAAATTAACAGATTTAACGGAATAAATAGAATCATGGGAAAAGTAACCGGATTTTTAGAATACGAAAGAAAGATTGAACCGTACAAACCTGTTGAGGAACGGATTCAGAAATATGAAGAATTTACCATACCGCTAGATAAGCCTGAGCTTAAAAATCAGGGTGCACGTTGTATGGATTGTGGAATTCCTTTTTGCCACAGTGGTTGTCCATTAGGAAATTTAATTCCAGATTTTAACGATGCCGTTTATCGTGAGCGTTGGGAAGAAGCAGCAACTATTTTACACGGAACAAATAATTTCCCTGAGTTTACAGGTAGATTGTGCCCGGCTCCTTGTGAAGAGGCTTGCGTATTAGGAATTAACGAAGACCCTGTTACAATTGAGAATATTGAGAAAAATATAGCTGAAGAAGCTTTTAAAAATGGTTGGGTAAAAGCTAATCCACCAAAAAATAGAACAGGAAAAACTGTTGCTGTTATAGGTTCTGGTCCGGCTGGTCTTGCAACTGCACAACAATTAAATCGTGCCGGACATCTTGTAACTGTTTTTGAACGTGATGAGAAACCGGGAGGTTTGTTACGTTATGGAATTCCTGATTTTAAAATGGAAAAAAGCGTGATAGATCGCAGATTAGCTGTTTTAGAAGAAGAAGGAATCATTTTTAAATGTGGTGTTCATGTAGGTAAAGATGTTAAGGCTGATGAATTGAAGTCAGAATTTGATGCAGTAGTTTTATCTACGGGGGCTACAGTAAGACGTAATTTGCCAATACCGGGTTCTGATTTAAAAGGTATTTATCAAGCTATGGATTTTCTACCACAAAACAACCGTCGCGTAGATGGTTTAACTTGGGAAGGGGAAGACATTAAAGCAACTGATAAAGATGTAATTGTTATTGGTGGTGGAGATACCGGAAGTGACTGTATTGGTACTTCTATCAGACACGGTGCAAAGAGCGTAAACAATTTTGAGATTATGAGTAAGGGAACTACAGAGCGCCCTGAGAATCAGCCTTGGCCATATTGGCCGATGCGTTTACGCACAAGTAGCTCGCACAAAGAAGGAGCAGAGCGTTTCTTTTCTATCTCTACAAAGAAATTTGTTGGTGATGATGCTGGTAATTTAACCGGTCTTGTTACTGCAGAAGTAGAGTGGACTCACAAACCGGGAGAGCGACCTAATCTTTCTGAAATCCCGGGTACGGAAAAAGAATGGAAAGCAGATATGGTTTTATTGGCACTTGGTTTTACAGGTAGTGAGCCAACAATTGCCGAACAGTTAGGTATAAAAATGGATGCCAGAACAAATATCGAAGCTTCTATTGAAGATTATATGACTAATGTGCCTGGAGTTTTTGCTGCTGGTGATACTCGTAGAGGCCAGTCTTTAATTGTATGGGCGATCTCAGAAGGAAGACAAGCTGCTCATCACGTTGATAAATATTTGATGGGAAAATCAGATTTACCGCTTAAAGGTGATGGAGATCTTCCGCGTGTGTAAATTATTTTATTAATAAATATCTGAAAGACCGATTATTAGTTTAATCGGTCTTTTTTTTATGATATTGTGACGCAACCTTTTTATTATTTTTGCGTCTAATAGGAAATAATAGATAACAATGAATATAAGAATAGCTTCAATGGCGCTTTTTTTAGGTCTGTTTGTTTCTTGTACAGATGATAACGGAACTACAGCAGATTTGGTTCAACAAGAAACTTCAGTAGAATTAAATTTGGTAAAGATGAGCGGTCAGGTAAGAGGTTCAGAAACCACTGGTGATGAAATGTCCTGGCAAGAAACCTATACGTTAGGATCGGGAATGCGTTTTAAAAAAGTTAGAAAGAGCGATGAAAATACTTTGATTTCAGAAGGAGATTTTGATATCGTAATGATCAATAGTGATAAATACCTCAAGTTTGTACACGATTCTGATAGTGAATTGATAGGGAATTGTACCGGAGATAAAATAGAACTTTTAAAATATACTAGTTCTGACAGTTTAGAAAGTACCTGGAATGCATGTGATGGTCCGGGATTACAATATACCTTCAATTAGCATACACAAACTAGAATTTAAAAAGCCCGGCATATGTCGGGCTTTTTTATGAAAACAAAAAAGCGCCCTTATGATTTAACACAACGACGCTTTTACAATAAAAGGTACTTACTTATCCTTCTTCTTAACTATTAAGCATTACTGGCATTACTAGCATAGTGACTTTTTCACCTTCATCTAGCCCATCTACAGGAGTTAAAATTCCCGCACGATTAGGAAGTGACATTTCTAGAGAAACGTCGTTAGCGTTAAGGTTATTAAGCATTTCTACCAGAAAACGGCTGTTAAAACCAATTTGCATATCGTCTCCCTGATAATCACAGGTTAAACGCTCTTCTGCTTTATTGCTGTAATCTATATCTTCAGCAGAAATATTAAGTTCTGCTCCTGCAATTTTTAAACGAATCTGGTGCGTAGTTTTATTAGAAAAAATAGAAACACGACGTACAGAATTTAAAAACTGATTACGATCTATAATAAGTTTATTAGGGTTCTCCTTAGGAATTACTGCTTCGTAATTAGGATACTTACCATCAATTAATCGGCAAAGTAGCTGAACGTTATCAAAGCTAAATTTTGCATTCGAGTCGTTATATTCTACCTTAATATCATCATCACTAGCGGCTAAAATTCCTTTTAAGAGATTTAAAGGTTTTTTAGGCATGATGAATTCTGCGGTCTGATTTGCTTTTACATCAGTACGACCATACTTCACAAGTTTGTGAGCATCTGTTGCTACAAATGTTAAACCTTCTGTGTCAAACTGAAAGAAAACCCCACTCATTACCGGTCTTAGATCGTCGTTACCTGTTGCAAAGATAGTATTGCTCACCGCTGTTGCTAAAACTCCAGCCGGGATGCTTACCGTACTGGGATCGTCAAGTTCTACAGCATTAGGAAATTCTTCACCAGAAGCATATGCTAATGCATATTTACCGTGATTAGAGCTGATTTCAACAGTGTTATTATCACCTGCTACAAACGTCAATGGTTGCTCAGGAAATGTTTTTAGTGTGTCTAAAAGCAAACGAGCCGGTACAGCGATGCTTCCGTTATCGTCAGATTCTACATCTAGTGTAGCAATCATTGTTGTTTCTAAATCAGAAGCAGAAACCTTTAAAATGTTTTCGTCTAACTCAAACAAAAAATTGTCTAATATAGGCAGGGTATTGCTGTTATTGATTACTCCACCTAAGACTTGTAATTGTTTCAAAAGGTAAGAACTCGATACAATAAATTTCATAAGAAATAGCTATTTATGCGGTTTGACTAGAAGCCAAAACTTGAATTCAATTGGTTGTAATAATTTTTTAAAGCTGAATTTGCAGCCTCACAAAGATATCGTAATAGGCTTTTTTGCCGAAACAAACTTATCAACACTTACGAGTTGTAACGGCGCTTTCTCAAATAGGTATAAATAAGGCCAAAAATCAAAAGCATAGCCAGTGGAAGCCCTAATGTCAAGGCTTGCCACGTGTAGCGGTCATTAGTTGTTTTTTGAATATCTAGCGCAGGAAGCACAATACTCTTACTTCTAATGTTAATAAGACCGGAGTCGTCCAGGAGGTAGTTGACTGCGTTGAGTAAAAATTCTTTGTTGCCGTATTCTTTAAAGGTGAATTTGTCAAAACCTAATTCTAGGGGACGGCCGTTTTGATCCAGATCATTTTTTATCAAATCTCCATCTGCAACAACAATCATTGCAGTTTTTCTTATAGCGCTTTCGCGAAAAGGAATCTGACTCTTCGCAATAGGAAGAATGCGATTTTTAAAAGCAGAAGTAAATTCTCCTTCTAGTAAGACTGCTAAATTTTGACTTCCGTCACTATAGTTTTCTGGGTTTGGTTCTGTAGTGATTGATTCAAGACTAACAGGGAGTGGTA
This sequence comes from Leeuwenhoekiella polynyae, assembly GCF_004104075.1. GTDB lineage: Bacteria > Bacteroidota > Bacteroidia > Flavobacteriales > Flavobacteriaceae > Leeuwenhoekiella > Leeuwenhoekiella polynyae. The sequence goes on from NZ_QOVK01000004.1 coordinate 208,922, forward strand.
CACCATCCAGTTTTGATAAAACAGAACTTTGAAGCAATACTGTTTTTTCTACAGAAGTATCAAGAAGATCAATTTGATTGGCGTATTTAAAAAACACGGGATTATCAATATTTGTATTTATAGGGTGATTTTCTTCAGGTGTAACCAGCGGATAGAAAAACCAAGGTAATTGCGAATATTGCGAATCATTACCATCACCAGTTGCTAAAACAAGTGGAGCAGCATATAAATCTTCAACTAAAACCGGATTGATACGTATTCCATATTTAAAGAAAAAGTCATCTAGGTTTAAGCTTCTTGCTGTAGCGAGAGCCATACCATTATTGCGGTACAGGCTATCAGTTTCCATCGCAACCTGATCTAGGAGATAAAGTGACTTGCCACTTTGCATGGTGTATTGATCTAAAGCATATTTCTCAAGGTCTGTAAATGCTTTGGTAGGTTTTGCAGCTACGATTAAGTCAAATTTATTGAGCGCAGTCATTATAGTATCTGGCTTTGCTGAAATTGAATCTAATGGAAAAGGTGCAATAAAGTAGCTTTCGCGCAGCGTTTTAAAAAAATCTGCGATGTATTTATCTTGCATTTCACCATTTCCTTTTAAAACAGCGATGCGTTTACTTTTGGGGTTAAGCAGCTTATAAAAAGCATCGGAAAAAGCATATTCCAGATTTTGAACCGATCTGCTAACCAATTCATCAGGACTGGCTCCTAAAGTCTTTTTTAATAATGGAATACGCACTGTCTGGCCTTTATAGGAAGCAATAGCCCACGGAAAAATAAACTCCTGGCTTACTTTACCATTATTTCGCAATTGTACCTGTTCAGGGCGCATACCACGGTTATTGAAATCTTCTGCAACTTGTTCTACAACTGTACCTTCTGGAACAGGATTGACAAAAGCAAATTTGATATTTGAATTTGCCGAAGCATATTCTTCAAGAAGTTGACGGGTTTCAATCTGTAATTTTAAAAAAGCATCCGGCACATTTTCTTCAAGAAATACATCAACAATAACTGGATCTGTAGCTTTCGCAATAATATCTTCTGAAGTTTCAGATAACGTATATCTACCATCTGCAGTCAGATCTATTCTGAAATGAGCTGTTTTTGAAACAAATAAAATACCGACTATAACAATCAGAAACAATAAATATTTAGTGTTCTGCTTCATGTTATCTGATTTTGTGTTCAAGCTTAAAAACAGTAGCACCGATGAAAAAAGCGGTTAAACTTAAAAAATAGATAAGATCTCGGCTGTCAATTACACCCCGACTGATACTCTCAAAATGATTCTGTAAACTTAAATTTTTAAAGAAAGAGCTGTTTAAAACATCGGCTAGAGCATTAAAACCGAAGAAAAATAGGAAACACAAAAAAGCTGCAATGATAAAAGCTACAATTTGATTTTCAGAAAGGGTAGAGGCAAAAACACCTATCGCGGTATATGCAGAAGCTAAAAACAACAAGCCTAAATAGGAACCTATTAAAACACCAAGGTCATAATTACCTTGTGGATTGCCCAGTTGGTCAATGGCATAAACATATACCAAGGTAGGAAGCAATGCTAAAACAATAAGTAGTAATGCGCCAAAAAATTTACCAAGGACTAATTGTACTTTACTAATAGGTCGAGTAAGCAACAATTCTAACGTTCCTAAACGCAATTCATCACTAAAACTGCGCATCGTCACTGCCGGAATCAGAAAAATAAAGATCCACGGTACGAGTTGAAAGAAAGGAGTGAGATCTGCAAAACCGTAATCAAACAGGTTAAAATCATTCTCAAAAACCCATAAGAACAACGCATTTAAAACAAGAAAAAGGCCTATAACAAGATAGCCTACAGGCGATGCAAAAAATGAATGAAATTCTTTCTTTAAAATAGCGATCATATAGTATTGAGCAGCTTTTACCCGATAATCGAAATTAAAATTCGTTTAGATTTTAGTTCTGATTCACTTGCAACTAAAGATCAGCAATGATTTTCATAGCAATACGAAGCGCTTCGGTACCTTGTGCTAAACTAACGACAGGAGTGCTGTCTTGTTGTATCGCTTTAGCAAAAGCTTCTAATTCATCTAGAATAGCGTTATTCGGTTCAACTTCAGGGTTATCAAAATATATTTGTTTCTTAACCCCTTCTGCATTTTGAAGAATCATCGCAAAATCATCAGGATTTTGTGGTGCATCTTTCATTCTAACTACTTCGCATTTCTTTTCTAAGAAGTCTACAGAGATGTATGCATCTTTTTGAAAAAACCGTGCTTTACGCATTTTTTTCATTGAAATTCTACTTGCAGTAAGATTAGCAACACAGCCATTTTCAAACTCAATTCGCGCGTTAGCAATATCTGGAGTATCACTAATTACTGAAACTCCCGAAGCTGAAATATGCTTAACCTTACTGTCTACAACGCTTAAAATCGCATCGATATCATGAATCATCAGATCGAGCACTACAGGAACATCCGTACCCCTCGGGTTGAATTCTGCCAGACGATGTGCCTCAATAAACATTGGGTTTTCTATAAGATGATTTACCGCAGTAAACGCCGGATTAAAACGCTCTACGTGTCCTACCTGACCGCGTACGCCGTGTTTCTTTGCAAGCTCGCGAATGGCTACAGCTTGTTCAACAGTTTGTGCAATTGGTTTTTCAATAAACAAATGCTTACCGGCTTTAATAACCTGCTCAGCACATTCAAAGTGATGTGTGGTGGGTGTAACAACGTCAACCATATCACAAGCTTCAATTAAAGCTTCAATAGTCATAAATCTGTGATAGCCAAATTCACTCGAGACCGCTTTAGCAGTTTCTTCTGACTCATCATAAAAACCAACCAGATCATATTCTTCAGATTGCTGTAAAAGTTTTAAGTGAATTTTTCCCAGATGACCTGCACCCAGTACGCCGGCTTTTAGCATAATATATCGTATATTTTTTCCTTAGGAAGGATTAATATTTTAAGAATTCAATCTAAAAGAAAACAGTATATTTTTAGATTGTGCTATACAAAAATAGGCTTTCTCAGGCAGATTGAAAGCGCAAAGCACATTGTTAAAAAAATGAAGCATTTTGACTAGGATTACGCTTATAGGTTTCCTTATTTTAGCAGTATGAAGGATACTACTCGTCATCAAGGTAAACGTCGCTTACTCGCTCAGGTCGTTGAAAAGAAAGGGGTCTCTAATACAGCTGTATTAGACGCGATACGTAAAATACCCAGACATTTTTTTATGGACAGCAGTTTTGAAGATCACGCCTATCAGGACAAGGCATTTCCTATTGCTGCAGATCAGACTATTTCTCAACCTTTTACCGTAGGTTTTCAGACCGAATTGCTTGAGATCAAGAAAGGTGATAAAATATTAGAAATAGGTACAGGCAGCGGGTATCAAACTGCAGTTCTTTGTGAAGTAGGTGCTAAAGTTTACAGTATAGAACGCCAGCAAGCACTGTTTAGAAAGACTAAGAATTTCTTATCAAAATTGGGATACAGACCTAAGCGACTCACTTTTGGAGACGGATATTTAGGGATGCCAGAATTTGCTCCCTTTGATGGAATTATAGTCACTGCGGGTGCGCCGTTTATACCAAAACCCTTGTTAGCTCAGCTAAAAATAGGAGGTAAGTTAATTATTCCCGTAGGGGATGAAATACAGACAATGACTCGTATTATTAGAAAAAGTCAGACTGAATTTGAGAAGAAGGAATATGGCGAGTTTAGATTTGTACCCTTATTAGAAGACAAGAATTAGGTTTTATAATCTTGCCAGTATAAATAGTGGCACAATCCCAGACACAAACTAGATAGTATTATGACTGTATAAATAGGTATATATTTAAGTTGTGCTAATTGTTCAATAGAAGAAGAATTTACGATTGCAAAAGCGATCATTCCCATTCCTGTTAACCAAACAAGACTAGTACCGATTAATTGTTTTGAATATTTTATTGTTTTTAAAGAACTCATAATAGATAATTTTCATTTCTATAATTCCTTAAAATTTACATAAAACAAGGCGAAATTCCAAAAAATAGACTGATTTAAACAAAAAAGAGCGATTAATCGCTCTTTTTTGAGTTTTTAAATTAACATTAAGATTTAAAATATTCAATGTCTTATATACCTATTTAACTTTTAATCTTTTACAGGAAAGGTAAAAATATTCTCGTCTATTTCTGGATTGATGATAATCTCTCTTATAGTTATTGGTTGTCCGTTTTGACTTAAATTAAATGGAAAGTATAGTCCTTCAACCTCTGTATAATTACTCATTTTTATATTTACTTGTAGTCCCATTTGAGTAGCATCTATAGCTATAGGATAATAATTTTCTGTTTCAAAAAAATAATAGCTTTCATTGGTTTTTTCCTCTCCGTTTACAAAAATGGGTTCTTGAGTAAGTTTAACCTTAAAAGTGACTAGGCCATCTTTAGCAACTGTACCCATATATGTTGCGCTGTAGCCATTTTCTTTGTAATTAATTAATGGAGAAGGAAAATCATTACGTTTGAGCATCATATTTTTTCTCATATCATCAGAAGATATTTCGGGTTCCATTGTCGTAGAATTTGTGGTCCACATGGTTGCACCATCAAAAGCCATTTGGGTTATTTTTTTACCATTGTATTCAACAATTAGCGCCTGTTTACCTTCTTTTGTATTGTAAATTGTGATCGGCATCGTTAACTCTCCTTGGGTTAAACTCGCTTTCATTTTTGTAGCTTCAACCTCAGACCAGGCTTCAGCGCCGCCTGTTTTCTCAATGTAATGGGCTATTATTTCATCTGCATTGTGATCGTAGAGGTCTAAGAGAATTTCTTCTTGCGCACTAAGTGTTAAAGAAAAAAAAAGAAAAAAAAGGAGGGAATAGGATTTCATAATTCAATTAGGGTTGCTGTTTTGTCATTATTAATGGCTGAAATTTATTACTATTTATTCAGTCAAAATTAGATTTACAAAAATAAAAGCCATTAAAAAACCGAATAGCTTACTGCTTAAACGTGTTTTTACAGTTGCAAATTATATATTTAAGCTATTACTATATTAGTGCTTGTCCTAATTTAGTTTTTAATCACCTTTAAAGTCAGTTAAAATGAAATTTGGAAAAGTAGATGATCCCGGAAGCATAGATTTTACTTTACCTCCAGACCATCCAGAAACCGAAGTTTTACTCAACAATAAAGCTTCAAAAAAGCCAGTAGAATTATACGTAGGTTGTGCAAAATGGAATAAACAAGACCTAAAAGGTTTTTATCCCAAAGGTACAAAAGATGAATTGACTTATTACTCAAGACAGTTCAACTCGATTGAATTGAATGCTACTTTTTATAGACTTTTTCCGAAAGAGCAATTTGAAAAGTGGTATAATAAAGTCCCTGCCAACTTTAAGTTTTTTCCTAAAATAACCCAAAACATCAGTCATTTAAAGCGCTTGATCAATGCCGCAGAGCTATTGCCAGAATATTTAGATCATACTTTATTATTAAAGGAAAAACTAGGTTGTGTGTTTTTACAAATGCATAATAATTTTCAGCCTAAAAACTGGGATAGAGTGGAGCAGTTTGTTGAAGCTTGGCCTAATGAAGTACCGTTGGCAATTGAATTTAGGCACACTGACTGGTTTAATAATGAAGCAGTTTCTCAGAAATTATATCATTTATTAGAAGAAAATAACATTGCGAATGTACTCGTAGATACTGCCGGAAGAAGAGATATTATGCATATGAGAATGACCAATAGCGAGGCGTTTATACGTTTTGTAGGCGCTAATCATCCTAGTGATTATGAGAGGCTAGATGCGTGGGTAGATCGCTTAGAAACTTGGATTGAAGCGGGAATCGAAAAAATAGACTTTTTTATTCACCAGAACGTTGAAAAAGAATCTCCCTTGCTGGCTACACATTTTATTAGACAGATGAATGACCGTTTAGGTTTTCAATTATACCTTCCGGGAACTGATTCAGAAAATCCAACTTTAGATTTATGAGTAAATTGATTATTGTAGCCGGTGTATCCGGCTCAGGCAAAACAACTATAGGGAAACTTTTAGCTGAGAAATTAGATATTCCTTTTAAGGATGCAGATGACTATCATCCTCAGGCAAACGTTGATAAAATGAAAGCAGGTTATGCACTTAACGATGCTGACCGCGAACCTTGGTTGCAAATTTTAGCAACAAAATTAACCGAATGGAAAACCGAAGGAGGAGCTGTTTTGGCCTGCTCTGCGCTCAAAGAATCGTACAGAAAAACATTGTCTTCTAAAGTTCATGTGAAATGGGTCTTTTTAGACGGAAGTTTTAAAGTTTTAGAATCCCGGTTAACCGGTAGAAAAAATCACTTTTTTAAACCTGTTTTGCTGCAATCTCAAATAGACGCTTTAGAAAAAGCTGATTATGGAATTCACGTTTCAATAGATCAGACTCCCGAAGCAATTACCGAAGAAATTCTGCAAAAACTAGACTCATAAAATTATGGATTATCAGCTTCTATTTGCTGTTATAACTGGCATAGCCTTACTCTTATTTTTAATATTGAAATTAAAGTTCCAGGCATTTTTAGCATTACTTATTGTATGCATTGTAGTAGGAGCGTTAAGTGGTTTAAATCCAGATAGTATTCTAGATTCGATCACTACAGGAATGGGAGGAACGCTGGGTTTTGTCGCAACAGTAGTAGGGTTAGGTTCGCTTTTTGGAGCAGTGTTAGAACATTCTGGTGGAGCTCAACAATTGGCCCAGTATCTTTTATCAAAATTCGGAATTAAAAAAGCCCCCTGGTCAATTATGCTGGCAGGTTTTTTTATTGCTATACCTGTGTTTTTTGATGTGGCATTTATCATTTTAATTCCATTGATATACGCACTGCAGCGAAATACTAAGAAGTCTTTGTTGCTTTACGCTTTGCCGCTGTTAGCTGGTTTAGCTGTTACGCATGCATTCATTCCTCCAACGCCGGGACCTATTGCCGTTGCAGATATTTTAGGAGCAAATTTAGGCTGGGTGATTGTGTTTGGGTTTGTAACCGGTATTCCTACAGCAGTGATTTCAGGTCCGTTTTTTGCAAAATTTATTTCAAAAAGAATACATATAGATGCGCCATATGAAGCTTCAGAAGAAGAAAAGTCAAAAACAGAATTACCTGCTGCAGGAACCATTTTGAGTATTATATTTCTTCCTATATTTTTAATAGTACTAAACACCGTTTTTACGAGTCCGTTAGTTGAGGAGTGGTCAATACCCCCACCAATTTCTTTTTTAATAGCTCTTTTAGGACATCCATTTACCGCATTAATATTGGCAAACATTATTGCGTGGTATGTTTTAGGCATTCGTCGAAATGTTGCTAAAGAAGAATTATTGAAAATTTCAACTAAGGCTTTATATCCAGCCGGAGTGATCATTTTATTAACTGGTGCTGGTGGTGCATTTAAACAAATATTAATAGATACCGGAATAGGAGAAGCAATCGCTTCATCACTTTCAAGTGACTATTTTCCACCAGTGGTTTTTGGTTTTTTAGTCGCTGCTATTGTACGTGTTATGCAAGGGTCATCTACCGTAGCTATGATTACGGCAGCAGGTATTACAAGCCCGTTGCTTGCTGCTGCAGATTATGGAGAAATGCAACTGGCTATATTAGTCATAGCGATTGCTGCAGGAGCATCAATATTTTCGCATGTAAATGACAGCGGATTTTGGTTAGTAAAACAATACCTAGGCCTCACAGAAAAGCAAACGTTTAAAACTTGGTCTGTTTTAACCACTTTAATTGCTGCTACAGGATTAGTGGTGTCAACAGCTTTGTGGTATTTGGTTTAAGAATATTTTAGAAATAAAATGCCTTAACTCTTTTCTTCAGTTTTTGAAAGAGTAGGAGCTTGTTCAAAACGAAAAGGTGAATCTTTTGTCGCACCGTATAATTTAATTTCCTGAATGTCTGCAGGCATATAAAAGCCATTATCTTCAAGTGCTTCTTTTACTTTGCGAACCACATTACCTTTTGTAATTAGAGCCATTCTTCTAAAATCTTTAGTATCAACCCAGAAGAAAACTTTCAGGTTTACCGTGCTCGTTGCTAGTTCGTCTTCTATAACAAAGTTCTCGTGTTCTTCATCTTCTGTAACATTAGGTTCAGCTCTAAGGGCTTCCATAACTACACGTTTAGCCTCGTCAATATTATCTTCGTAGGCAATACCAATGATGAACGTCCATCGGAAAAAACCGTCTTCCGTATAATTAGTCACCGGTGTTGTGAGTACATCACTATTGGGGATGTAGACATCTTTTCCGTCAAAGGTTTTGAGTTTTGTATATCTAAATTCTAGTGCTTTTACTTTACCAAAATTCTCACCTATCTCAACAGTATCATTCACATTAAAAGGTCTGTTGAAAGCTAAAATAATCCCTGCAATAAAATTTTCTCCAATATCTTTAAATGCGAAACCTAAAACGACAGCACTTGCTCCTGCAGCAGTTAATATTCCTGTAGCAATAGCTCCAAGTCCGGCGGCTTTTAAACCCAGCATCACGGCAATTATAAAGAAGGTGATACGAATCGCTTTGCCCAGAAACCGACTCATTAAAGGATCTTGTGTTTGCTGAGAGATTCGTCTTTTTGCAAAGTTGCCAATCCACGCTCCTAGCAATAAACCTAAAATTATGATAAGCAAGCCAAGACCTATCCCAGGTAACTGATCTATAAAATTATTATAGAAGTTATTAAAGGATTCTGATAGCGTTTTAGTTGTATCGGTCTGCATGGGTATTATTGTTTAGTGTCTTTTTGAGTAGCTTCTTTTTCTATAATTTCATAAGCATTTTTAAGTTGACCTTCCGTAGGTAGTTTGGGTAATTGCGCGTCCTTTCCTTCAGGTTCTAAACTGAGTTTTGCATATGCAGGAAAGTGATCAGAATCGATGTCATTTCCTCTTAAAACCTCGACAGCTTTAAAATGCTCTGAAACGAAGATATGATCCAAGGGCCAACGCATAATATTACTATCTGCACTAAACGTATTGAATAAACCTCTACCAATTCGAAGATCGAGTAGCTCGCTAACTTCTTTAAAAAGTTCTGTAGATTCTGACCAGGCGACATCATTGAAATCACCTATTACTAATACTGGTAATTTAGATTTTCTGCTTTTGAAAGCAGTTTTCATCATCTCGGCATCACGGTCTGTAGAGCGTGTATTATGCTGTGGCATTGGCGGTGTAGGATGTATTGCGTAAAGTTGAATTTTCTCACCTGATTTTAATTGAACTTGAGCATCGATAGATGGTATACTATCATCTATTAGATAATGAACTTCTGGATTAACGAGAGGTAATTTTGAGTACAAAAGCATACCGTAGGTATTGCTAATGGGGGAGCCTCTATAATAGGGATATTCTTCTTTTAGTTCATTATTTACTGCATTGAGCCACACTGTATCTGCTTCTAAGAGAAGTAAAATATCCGGATCTTTTTGTTTTACTTCCTCTAAAAGGAGTTTATGGTTTTTGTTTTTCTGTAAAACATTAGATACCAAAACACTAAATTGACTTTCTTTATCATATTCAGTGGCATTTAAAACTTCAAAAGGAGAAATGGGAGTATAGGGGTAAATTTTAATGGCTTGTACGGTAAGGCAAACTATCATTATTGTCATAAAAGCGTAATCCTTTGCCCATTTAATATCAAACTTCATTAAATAAGCTATTGTAGCTATAGCAGTAAAAATAGTTAGCTGCATATGCGGAAAGTCAAAAACACGTATCCACCAATAATCTGCCGCAACAAAAGGCACAAGTGTAAGCACAACAGCAATACCCCCAAGAATTTGGAGAATGTTTTTAAAGGTCATTTAGGTTAGGTTAGTAAGGTAATGAAACTTCAAGTTTCAATTTTGGGTAAGCTAATCTTTATAATTCTGGTGTTGCGTTAAAAAACTTGTAATATCCTTTGAAGAGGGTTCTTCAAAGATTTCCAAATTAAAATAGGGTACAGCAGCGATAATATGATCAAATAAATCTGCTTGGATAAGTTCATAATTTTCCCAGCGTTTATCACTGCTAAAACAGAAGATCTCAATAGGAATACCCTGAGGAGTAGGAGGTAAGTGCCTTACCATCATGAACATATCTTTATTAATACCCGGGAGTTCATATAAATAAGCATCAATATATTTTCTGAAAACTCCTAGATTTGTTTGATTGAGCCCATTTATCGCAAGACTGTCGTCTACTTCGTGTTTACGATTGCTACGAATGACTTCTTTCTCCATATGTTCAATATAAGGAGCTACTAGTTGTATTTTTTTAAGTTCAGACAATTCGTTAGAAGTTAGAAATTTGACTGAGTTTTGTTTAATCATTATAGATCTTTTGATACGTCTACCACCACTTTCCTGCATACCTCTCCAGTTCTGAAAAGAATCAGAAATAAGACTGTAGGTAGGAATCGTCGTAAAGGTCATGTCCCAGTTTTGTACGCGTACGGTGGCAAGGTTTATTTCAGTCACATAACCATCTGCACCATACTTGCTAAACGTTATCCAATCTCCAATGCGTACAATATCATTAATAGAAACTTGTATTGAAGCTACAAAACCTAGTATGGTGTCTTTAAAAATGAGTAATATCACAGCAGATGCAGCTCCCAACTGTAATACAAAATTCATTGCATTTTTATCAAAAAGCTCTAGTGTAAAAAAGAAAATACCTATACCCCATAAAAACAACATCGTTACCTGAAGATAACTTTGGAGCGGTTTATCATGGAATTCTTTTTTAGTTTGAAAATAATCTCTTGAGGTTCTAAGTAAACTTCTTAAGATTTTTAATATCAGAAGAATTACATAAATATTGAAGGCTTTTAATAGCCAGTATAAAGTAACTTGATAATCTACTAAAAGCTGAATAAAGAACCACTTAAATATAGCTAGCGGAATAATATGAGCTATATATCTTGGAAAATTAGTAAGGATTAAAAAGTCGTCAAAAGATGTCTTGGTTTTGTTGCTAAATACTTTAAAGACCTCAACTATAACTCTCTTAAGAAGTTTATCTAATAGCGCGAGAAGTAGAATAAAAATAAAACCATTGATGAAAACCGAAAGCATTTCTGCGTAGAATGGAACGATCCCCCAATTCTCAATGTATTTTGTAAAGTCTTTTAAATATGTATCTAACTGATAAGCCATTTTAGCGCATTTAATTTGGCAAAAGTAGACATTCGTTTTAGAAGAATCACCTATACAATTGTCAAGATTTTTGTTGATTTAAGAAAATAAAAAAGTCTGAAAACATATGTTTTCAGACTTTTTTATTTCAATAAAGATTGTATTTTATGCCTGAGCATTTTGCATTTCTAAGGCCCATTCCTGTATAGCCTCTACGCTACCAAATATTATAATAAAGATTAAACATATAATTGATATTATAATAGATAACACTAAACCGATGATTGCAATAATTCTGGCAGTTTTAACTTGACCATAATTCTCATAAATTTCAGGATTTTGATCACCTACTTTTTTGTCTTTGTTAGCAAGATAGAGTGCAATTGCAGAAAGTATAACACCTCCAAAGCCAGAACTGAAGCAGCAAGCGATAAAAGAAATTATCCCAAGAATTAATGATATTGTTGCGTTAGGTAATTTTTGTTGTTCCATATTAGGTTGTTAGTTTAAGAATGTAGCTTACAATAATAGTGGTTACAGATAAGATCGCCAAAAATGAAATGATACGATTAGTATATTTTAAACCAAAAAAAATATTAATTCCAATAGCAATACCTAAAAATACTAATGGAAATATAGCAGGATATAGTGAAAATGCTTCAGTAAAATGGCCCTTAAAAAGAGCCACTAAAGATCGTTGTACACCACACCCCATACACTCAAACCCAAAATACTTTTTATTAAGGCAGGGAAGCATATATTCTTCCATAAATTATTTTAAATTCTTTACAGATATTTTTTTAGAATATTCAATATTCTCACGAGTTGTTACGCGTACTATGTAGATTCCATCACTCCAAGCACTAGAAGGAATAGTAACTTTTGAGTTTCTGCCTTCATTTAATTTAGATACCAATAAACGACCGTGAATGTCAAAAACGTTAATTTCTTTCAGCTCAGTTTCTAATGGGTTTAGGACAGTCAATTCTGCTCTACCATTATTTTGATAAATATTAAAAGAGCGTTTAACTTCTTCAACTTCTTCTATGTCAAGAGTCTTAGCATCTTTAAAAACAACTTCAAATCGATCTGTATAAGTTCCCTTTTCTAGTTCAAACTCATAGGATTCATTCAAAATATCATGATACTCATCAGTCTGTTTATCATGTAGATAAATACTCTCATCTGGAGTGAAGTTTAATCCGGAAACTTGCATTTCATAGGTGTTAATTTCAGCGGCTCCAGAGATTTTTAAAGGTAATGCGACATCAATATCGTAAGGAAAAAGATTTATTAAGAATGGATAATCATTACCTTCCGAAACTAAAAAATTTATATCAGAAGGTAGTTCAGAAACATTGTTTCCGTCACCTGCAATATCATAACCAAGAGTAGCTTCATCTAACATTACACCAGTTAATCCACGAGTATAAGATTTATTAACTAAAGTTTTAATTCGGAATTTAGAGAGAATAATAACTCCGTCTTCATTTAAATTAAATTCTCCCGCTTTTTTTGGAGAACTTTTAATTTTAGAAGAAGACTTTATCTTAGATTCTGTTTTACTCTTAAATTGAGAATAAGGATTTTCAGTTTCTTTTATAAAAACTCTAAATTCATTTTTAGCAGTTACAGAACCAGCTTTAGCCCCATTTACAAAGAAACCTTGACCAATTGGAGTAAAATGCCGTTCTGCAGTACTACCGATTAATCCTGTTTCAACAGCATTACCATCTGTATCCAATACAGGTTCTCCTTCATTGTTATATTCTATAAATACAGGACTTTCATAAGTTCCGGTAGAGTTACAGCTAGCTTCAGGTGAAAATGTTCCATAGCCTCCTTCATAATCTTTAATATAATGAGACTTAACATTGGGGTCTGATTCCCAGAAGTAAGCTACGCCAGTAATATTTTCACCAATTGCAGTTGGAGTATAAGAACTTGGATAGGTGCCTAAACATCCAGCAAGAGATGTACCTGTAGCTAATGAGTTAGATAGTAAATAAAAATTAAGGTTAATAGCCGAAGTATAAGGGTTACCGACTAATGTTAAATTATTATCAGCTACTGTAACATTTATGGTTCCATTATTAGGTCTACCTCTAAAATCTATAGGAACTATACCAGAAGGACTAGTTCCGTCTCCAAGTCCCTTCATAGTGAATCCTTCTCCAGAAGCTAAAGGATTGGAGGCAGTTATTTTTTGCCAGTTACCATACCCTGTTGTAGCTACAAATTTATAAAGCCAATAATTTGATAAGCTAAAATCATTTTCATTTGTTATAGAGCTGTTAAAATTTGTGGTAAAAGTAATAGGACTAGCTGCAATTGGACTGAGCACATCTGTCTTATATAAACCTCCATTATCATCGTCACTTAGATAAAAACTTACATTACCAGAATTTCCATTACCTGAAGCAGATTTGTCAGGGTCACCTACCGGAGATGTCCAATAATGATAATCCCACTTATTTTGTGTGTTTATTTGATAAACTGAAACTATACCATCTCCTGTATTTACACTTGCATCGTCTCCCTGTATTAATTGACCTTCTTCTCTAAGATAAAAATTCCCCCCTTCTTGATCTGGACCTCCTTGAAGACTTACATCTTGAGTTACAAAAACAATTTCTCCTTTATTGTAAACATAGGAGCTACTTGAGCCGTCACCAATATACAATTGACCTGATACCAAGAATGGCAACATTAAAAAGAATAATTTGGGGTAAAAATTTCTCATAAAGGAATATTTTTGTAAAGATACTAAAATTACAATATGAACTGCGTTGTTCGAAGTAATTTCAGTGCTTTTTATCGAATTAATAGTTGAGGAATGAATTCACAATTTAAAATAGGTCAGTCAGTTACACTTTTGGATGATGACTTCTCTGGTGTAATTACGAAAATTTTAGATGAGCGGATTTTTATTTCGACTGAGGATGGTTTTGAGTTTGAAGTAAATGCAAGCGAAATTGTTCCCAATCATAACTTAGAAATTGAGGAGCCTGATGACTTTGAAGCGTTGGTTTCTGAAAAGGAAAAGGCTTACAAAAAGAAGAAAAGTACTACTCAAAAGATTAAAGGTACAATACCTCCAATGGAGGTGGATTTGCATATTCACCAACTTACCTCAAATGAGCGAGGTATGTCTTCTCACGATAAATTGAACTTACAAATTGATACAGCCAGACATAAACTCGAGTTCGCCGTTAAAAAACGTATTCAAAGAGTCGTTTTTATTCATGGGGTTGGAGCCGGAGTTTTAAAAGCAGAACTCGAATATCTCTTTTCCAGGTATGAAAATATTAAGTTTTATGATGCTGACTACCAGAAATATGGGCTAGGTGCTACAGAAATTTATATTTACCAGAATTAATCAGAAAATTCAGGTGAAAGAATGCCTGTTTGATTGGGAGCATTATAATCACCAAAAAGCAATTCTTCTTGTCTAATAGTCTCACTGCCATCAGCATTTATAAAGACTAAATTAGTGAGATTTATCGTTAAAGTAATATTCTTCAAGGTGAAAGGATGATTTCGATATTCATTGATTCCATAATCGGTTGTTTCAGTATCATTTAAATAATCAGGGACACCATCAACTGTTTGAGTATTTGTAGGGTTTAATGGCGTGGCATCTTCACCATCAGGATTTGCCTCATTTATAGTTAGCACACCATCCCCATCGTCATCAGGATCTAAAAAATCAGGAGTCCCATCACCATCAGTATCTAATGAACCTTCTATGTCTATTGATCCATCATCATTAAAAGCAACACCTTCTTGAATGGTAGGTACATTATCACCATCATCATCAAAATCATAATAATTTGGGATGCCATCACCATCGTAGTCCGCTTCGCCCAATAAGGTCATTTCAAATTCAGCATCTATACCGTCATTATCATCATAATCCCCCTGAGTTACTATAGTCACTGTGCCTTCTGCACTTTTATATTCTTTAGAAACTGTAGGTTGCGTCGGTGGTAATTCAGAACAAAAATAATCTGAAGTTACAGGACTATTAAAAATACGGTAAGAAACAAACGTTGAAGAACTACTTCCTAGCGTAAAAGTGTATGTATTTGTTCCGCTAGGCTCGGTTAAAATAGGGTCACTTGTGCTAATTCTAAAAGCGATAGCTTCGTTTGTATCCGGATTTATTTTATAAAAAATATAGTTGGTCACTTCTGTCTCGTTGTTATCTACAGTAGAACAATACGCTATATTTTGATCACTAAAATCAAATGAAGTGACAATAACATCTCCGTCATCACAAGAAATTAATAGCAATATAGAAAATAGTAGAAACAGGTGCTTTTTCATAGCGCAGTAAATGATTTTGGGCAAAAATAACCGAATTGAACTTTACTAACGTTAATGAGGTCTAAATAATTTTATTCTAGTTAATTTTGTGCCTCTAAATTTTAATGATGACGCAAGTATATTTTGATAATGCTGCAACTACAGCTATTCGCCCTGAAGTATTAGATCGTATGATTGAAGTTATGCGCGATATCCCGGGTAATCCTTCTTCAACCCATGCTGTAGGGCGTAAAGCAAAAACAATTATAGAACAGGCTAGAAAAACAATTGCAAGTTATTTACACGTAACCCCGGCAGAGATTGTTTTTACTTCCGGAGGTACTGAAGCTGATAATCTTATTATCAATAGTGCTGTACGTGATCTTGGTGTGCGTCATATTATCACGAGTCCTATAGAGCATCATGCCGTAATTCATGTGGTAGAGCATTTACAATTGGCTTATGGCATAAAGGTTTCTATGCTTAAAATTAAAGAGTGTGGTAGTGTTGATATGGATAACCTTGAAGCCTTACTAGCAGAAAACAAAGAAAAGACTTTAATAAGTCTGATGCATATCAATAATGAAATCGGTAATATGTTAGATATTAAAGCAGTATCTAAATTGGCAAAAGCGCACGATGCGTTGTTTCATAGTGATATGGTGCAATCTGTAGGTCATTTTGATTTGAATCTTAGCGAAATACCTGTAGATTTTATCGCTGCTGCAGCTCATAAATTTCACGGACCAAAAGGTGTTGGTTTTGCTTTTCTTCGGAAAAATAGTAAAGTTAAATCTTTGATTTTTGGTGGTGGTCAAGAACGCGGAAGCCGTGCAGGAACAGAGCCGGTGCATAATATTGCAGGCATGGAAACTGCATTGATAAAAGCTCAGGAGAATCTTAATGCAGAACGTAAGCATATCGAAGAAATCAAATGGTATTTTAAGGAGCAGTTAGAGAAAAATATTCCGGGGGTACATTTTAATGGAAATTGTCACAACGGAAGCCTTAGCACATACACCTTATTGAATGTATGTTTACCGGTGCCTCCTAATAAAGCTTTAATGCTTTTATTTCAATTAGATTTAAAAGGAATTGCGTGTTCTAAAGGAAGTGCTTGTCAAAGCGGAAGCGATCAAGGAAGTCACGTTTTAAATGCATTTTTATCTAAAGACAAGCTAGACAAGCCTTCTATTCGTTTCTCTTTTTCTCACGAAAACACCAAAGAAGAAGTAGACTATGTAGTTTCTACCTTAAAAGAGTTTGTTGCCTAGTTAAAATTGAGCACTAACTTTTACATTAAAGACACGGGGTGTTAGGTAATTAGGCACCGCATACTGTTGCTGAGTAGCAGCATCTCTTACAAACGTATTGGTGATGCTGTTGTTTCGGTCAAATATATTAAAGATTTCCAGACCGGCGCTTAGTTCTTTAAAAATAGAATTATTTTTTAAAGCTCTTTTGGGATTTATGATGGTATATGCAAACCCAACATCGGCTCTAAAATAGAATGGTAACCGGGTTTGGTACACATAAGGATCTGCGTAGTTTGGCGATCCTCCCGGTAAACCGGATTGATAAACCATATTAAGGTATAATTTCAAATCAGGAATTGTGGGTACATAATCCTGAAATAAAAACCCCAGTTTAAAACGTTGATCTGTTGGCCGGGCAATATAACCGCGATTTTGAATATTTTCTTCTGTTTTAAGAATTCCTAGGCTGATCCAACTTTCTGTTCCCGGTACGAACTCTCCAGATAATCTCAAATCTAAACCATAAGCGTAAGCTTCCGCATCATTTTTTGCTCTGTAGCGTATTCTTACATTCTCTAAAGTATAAGTATTTACATCGCTTAAGGATTTGTAATATGCTTCACTAGTAAGTGTAAAAGGCCGACCCCAAAGTTCAAAACTCCAGTCGTTTCCAGCTACGAGATGAATGCTTTGCTGTGCTTTCACATCAGGAATAACTTGTCCTTGCATATCGCGCAACTCTCTGTAAAAAGGAGGCTGATGATACATTCCGGCAGAAAGCCTAAAAATCATATCTGTATTTTTCCAATTCGGTTTTAGACTGAATTGCCCACGCGGACTCACAACTTGTTGGGTTTTCGAAGCGATATCCTGTCCGCTTACCGTCCATAACTGACTGCGTATACCTAGATTATACCAGGCTTTGGAGGTATTCCAGTTGAGGCGCTTACTATACTGCATGTAACCGGAAACTCTATCAATTACTACATCATTCTGTGCTCTTCGCGAACTAAAAGGCTGTAGTGGAGCATCAAAAGCTGCGTAGGGTTGTTGATTAGTAAATCCTTCGAGCGGAGGTCTAATAGAAAATCCTGCAGAATCAATAATCTCATATTCTTGCAAACGGTCGCGAATAGATTCTCTAGTATATATTAATCCCCAATCTAGTTGATCATTTCCTTTTTGATACTGCCCTTTATGCTGAAGATTTACAATCAATGCATCCAAATCGTTCCGTGCATGTGTAAGTTGGGAGCCTATTGCTCGTGTAAAATCTACTTCACCAGCGGAAGCATTGTCTATATTGGTGCTGGGCGTTCCCAAAGCATATTGCGCATCTATATCATAATGTTCTTGCTCCTGCGTGTGATAAGATGAGGCGATTAACTTTAGGTTTAGATGATCATTAGGTTTGTATGTTCCTGAAAAGGCTCCAAAATACGTCTCATATTTATCTTCTTCCTGGCCGTCATAAACAACAATGAGCGCTATGGGATCAGCAAGCGTACCAAAGTTTGTCTGGCGCGTTTGCGGCTGATAGCTGTATCTGTTCACGCCTATATTTCCTAAAAAGTCCAGTTCAAATTTAGAATTGAAGGTATACGTCAAAAAGGTTTGTACATCTGTGAACCTGGGCTTATAATTGGTTTCTGTTTGCTTAGCGTTTACGAGAAGGCTATTATCCCAATATCTGGCGCCTACAAGTGCAGTAAACTTTTTATTTTTACTCAAGCCTTCGGCGGAAAAATTAACACCCAACAGGCTGAGATCTACCGAAGCTGCAAAATCTACCGGCCGGCGATACGTGATATCTAAAACCGAAGCTAATTTATCACCATACTTTACCTGAAATCCTCCAGCACTAAAATCGATATCTCTTACTAGATCAGGATTAACGATACTTAATCCTTCTTGTTGACCGGAGCGTATTAAAAAAGGTCGATAGACTTCAATGTCATTTATATAAACCAGATTCTCATCATAATTCCCTCCACGCACAGCATACTGGGTACTCAATTCATTATTAGAACTTACTCCGGGTAAAGATTGTAAAAGATTTTCAACTCCGGGATTTGCACCGGGTATTTTGCGTACAGTTTTTGGATCGAGATTAATTACGCCTTCAATTCTAGCCCGATTTTCAGATGAAATAACAACCTCGCTTATTTGCTCAATCTTTGTATTTAAAACAGGATTAAATTCAAAGAGCTCATTTTTCTGAAGGGAAAATTTAACTTCTAAAGTCTTAAACCCTAACTGTGTAAACCGAACCGTGATAACGTGTTCTGTAGGAATTTCTAAAGAATAGAATCCGCTTTCATCCGTAAGTGTTCCTCCATCTGCATACGAAACATTCACATCTGATAATGTGGCATTATTTTCGTCAAAAGCAATCCCTTTTAAAGTTGCAGTTTGTGCGAGTAATGCAGGAGCGATCCCGAAACAAAGAAGTAAAAAGAAATAATGGGGTAGCGCTTTCAATAGGTTTATTTTCTATAAAAGGTTGCTTCAAAAGTAGTACTATTTCCTACATTATCAGTCACAATGAGTTTGAATGAATTTGCTCCGCTAATGCTTATATCATCTTCAAAATTATAGGTGAGCAGTTTTTTTTTGTATTCATATTCCATCAAAGCAAATTTCCCATTGATGGTAGCGCGATAGCTTTTTATACCCGTGTCTTGATCTGTAATTTTAAAGTTCATAGTATTTAAATTCGATATCCATTTTCCATCCGTAAAATCTAAAGATTGGATTTTAGGAGGTTTGGTGTCTAATCCCAATTTAAAATCTCCTAAAGCATTAACGGTTGCAGTAATGTGATCATCTTCAAGTTTTGCTCCTTCAAAGCGCAGTAGACCTCTATAATTTACTCTGCCTATGTAAAGTTTTTCACGATCCTGAGGCTGAAAATCAGATACATCATACGCAAGTCTGATGTATTTATGTACAGGAATTAAATCTTCATCAAGATGCAAAGCATCTGTATTTGCTGAAATGTCAAGGAAATAATCATCATAGAATGAACCTTCTGGAATGAAAATGTCCCAATCACCAACTTCAAAATTCTGACTCGCATCTGCCTGAACAAAATATGGACTATTTTTTTTGTTCTTTGTTGTTAAAATACTATCCTTTCTAATGTTTATAGGTACTACCAGTTTACTCGTATTTCCTTGTATATCTGAAACTGTAATGGTGTATATAGAAGAATTACCGGTTTGAGTTAGATTTAAAATGCCCTTATCTTTCTCAAATTTGTAAATACTCAATGGGTTGTTGCGCTCAATAAATAGCTTTTGAACTCGGTCGCGTTCACCTTCAAAAAGTGCATAATCTATCATTCTGTTGAGATAGCGTGTTTCAGCAAAAGAGAATTTGTCCATCTCAACTTCTAATATCTTCTCTCCATTCAGTGTGGTTTCAATCTTATAGATACCATTATTGTTATTTGCACCGTCTTGCTGGTCAACAGTTCCCAAAGCAAAACCAATAGTACCATAGGCGTTGATCTTTTCGCTTAAAAAGGTTCCGTCGGGTTGTTTTGTAAAACGTAAACGCTGTTGCTTTTGAGATTGATTCACCTGACTGCTGTCGCTTAATGGATAAACGACCAGATCTTTTAATAAAGGATCACGATGATCTGGTGCCTGTATACCAAAGAGTTGCGCGTTTAGCGGGCGCTCATTTTTATCTCGTATTTCAAAATGAACGTGCGGACCACCACTTCCACCTGTATTGCCGCTATAAGCTACCAAATCTCCCTGAGTTACCGAAAGCTCATCAGGATTAGGAAAAAGTTCTACTTCATAGCTTTCGGCTTCATACTGTTTAGCTTTTACATATTCCTCGATGGTAGGTCCGTACGCATTTAAATGACCATAAACCGTAGTATATCCATTTGGGTGCGTGATATAAAGTGCTTTACCATAACCATAATGAGAGACTTTAATCCTGCTTACGTAACCTGTTGCACTTGCCAGAACATCAAGTCCGGTACGCTGTTGTGTTTTTATATCAAGGCCACTATGAAAGTGATTGCTGCGCAATTCTCCAAAAGTACCGGCAAATACAGTAGGTATTCTTAATGGTGGAATGAATTCATTTTGAGGGAAATCAGACTGTGCTTTTGAAGCAAGACTTATAGTTAATAATAGGAGTGTAATTCTTTTTTTCATAGAAAAGCTAAGATAAATATTTTGTGAAGACCTACTGTATAAATCGCTACGGCAATCTAATTATTGTAAGTGATATTTATAGGTGCAGACTATTTGTTACTATAAACTTGTATTGAAAAAATAGTCTTACGTCTAATACCTATGTAACCTGTTGAAAGCTATAAAATTAAAATTCAATTTGTTACGGGAGGTAAATACAAGCTTTAAAAATATAATAGATTGTATTGGGATATTAATAAGCGAATGTTAACTTTGTGAGACTAAGCATTGTTAAAATTAGGTTATGAGTGAACTGTTGGAGCGTGTAGATGCGTTGCAAAATGTAATTAGCAAATTAGTGCATCGGTACCAGAAGCTTCAGCGTCAAAATGAAGTATTAACGACTGAAAATGAGCAGTTGAAGCACGAGCAGAAAGATTTAAAAATCCTTCTGGAAAATTGGGAAGCTAAATACAGTACACTTAAAACTGCTAATGCAATGCTGGGCAGTAACGAATACAAACGGGAGACCAAGCTCAAAATAAATACTATGATGCGAGAACTTGATGCGTGTATCGCACAACTTGCAGATTAGAACTAAGGATATGTCTGAACATTTAAAAATTAAATTATCTATTGCAGACCGGGTTTATCCTTTAACTATAAAACCTCAACAGGAAGAAGGCTTACGCAAAGCAGCGAAAGAAATTGAGGTGATGATTAAAAAATTTGAGCAAAGTTATGCTGTTAGAGATAAGCAAGATGTTTTAGCGATGTGTGCTTTACAATTTGCTTCGAAAGCAATACAACAGGATTTAGACGGAAGCGGGGAAAGTTCAGAAGCTGTAGAACAGCTTAAAAACCTGGAATTACTCGTTAAAAGTCAGTTATCCTAACGTTCTTTAAAATAGAATCTTACTGCCTACATTGGTTATATTTTTTGGTAAACTCAACACTATATTCTTTAAGAGGGATGAGTCTGAGTTGTAAAAGCGCGCCGTCTTAGAACGGATTCTTGATCAGCTCGTTAGTCCTATGATTTATTTTAAGGAGTTTACACAAAACCCTACCAATGTAGGCTTTTTTTATATATACAAACTCAATGGGAAATACAGTACTTATAATCGTAGGAGTCATCTTAATAGCTGGCACACTGGGATTTTTATTAGCAAAGCTGCTAGAAAAAAATAACGCTTCACAAATTGTTAGCAATGCCAAAAAAGAGGCAGCTAATATTGTAAAAGAGGCTAAAAGTGAGGGAGAGTCTATTAAAAAAGACAAAATTCTTCAAGCTAAAGAAAAGTTTATTGAACTTAAATCTGAGCACGAAAAAGTAATCTTGTCGCGAGACAAAAAAATAAATGATGCGGAGAAGCGTACTCGTGATAAAGAATCACAAGTAAGTAGTGAACTTGCTAAGAATAAAAAGTTAAACAAGGAGATAGAGACTAAAGTTAAAGATTATGATGATCGTCTTGAATATCTTGATAAGCGTCAATCTGATATAGATAAGCTGCACGCAAGTAAAGTACAGCAGCTTGAAGTGATTTCTGGTTTATCTGCAGACGATGCAAAAGAGCAATTAGTAGAATCTTTAAAAGATCAGGCTAAAAGTGATGCAATGGCATTTATTCAAAATGCTATGGAAGAAGCTAAGCTTACTGCTGAGCAGGATGCTAAAAAAATTATCATTAATACCATTCAACGTATTGGTACAGAAGAGGCTGTTGAAAACTGTGTTTCTGTTTTTAACCTAGAAAGTGATGATGTAAAAGGACGTATCATAGGTCGTGAAGGTCGAAACATTAGAGCTATCGAAGCTGCTACCGGAGTTGAGATCATAGTAGATGATACCCCAGAAGCGATTATTCTTTCTTGCTTTGATAGTGTACGAAGAGAAGTTGCCAGATTATCATTACACAAGTTAGTAACAGACGGTAGGATTCACCCTGCACGTATAGAAGAAGTGGTTCAAAAAACTACAAAACAAATTGAACAGGAAATTGTTGAAGTTGGTAAACGTACAGTAATTGATCTTGGTATCCACGGTTTGCATCCTGAATTGATTAAAGCGGTAGGTAGAATGAAATACCGTTCTTCTTACGGTCAAAACTTATTACAACACAGTAGAGAAGTGGCTAAATTATGTGCTACAATGGCTTCTGAGTTGGGTATTAATCCTAAACTCGCTAAACGTGCCGGTCTTTTACACGATATAGGTAAAGTGCCAGAAACGGAAAGTGAAATGCCTCACGCGTTATTAGGCATGGAGTGGGCTGAAAAATATGGAGAAAAGCCAGATGTGTGTAATGCAATTGGTGCGCACCATGACGAGATAGAAATGAAAACATTATTGGCGCCTATAGTTCAGGTTTGTGATGCGATTAGCGGGGCAAGACCGGGAGCAAGACGTCAGGTTCTAGATTCTTATATTCAACGATTGAAAGACCTTGAAGATATCGCGTTTGGTTTTGCTGGTGTTAAAAAAGCTTATGCGATACAGGCGGGTAGAGAACTTCGTGTTATTGTTGAAAGTGAAAAAGTAAATGATGAAAAAGCATCAGCTTTGTCTTTTGAAATTTCGCAGAAAATACAAACAGATATGACTTATCCCGGGCAAGTAAAAATAACGGTTATACGAGAAACCAGAGCGGTCAACATCGCTAAATAAAAATCAAAAACGGCTTCGAAATTTCGAAGCCGTTTTTGATTATAAGAATCTAGAAAACAGATATTTTTATTTAAAAAGTAGACGATTTTAAGCTGGTTTAGTGTCTTTTCGCTAGTAACCAAAAAACGGTGTAAGAAGAAAAATAGTCCATAAAAAAAGACAGCCTTATTAGACAGTCTTATTTTTATAAAATCTAAAGATTTTAATTATTAAGAATCAGAATCTGATGAGCTCTCATCCATAGAATGGTAAACGTTTTGTACATCATCATCTTCTTCGATTTTTTCTAAAAGTTTTTCTACATCTTCAGCTTCTTCCGCAGTAAGCTTCTTAGTCACCTGAGGAATGCGCTCAAAACCACTAGAGAGGATTTCGTGTCCTGCTTCTTCCAGGTAAGACTGTAAAGCTCCAAAGCTTCCAAAAGGTCCGTATATCAGAATTCCGTCTTCATCTTCAAAAACTTCTTCTGCACCATAATCTATAAGTTCGAGTTCGAGTTCCTCAGCATCTATACCTTCAGCATTAATTCTAAAGTTGCAGGTGTGATCAAACATGAATTCAACAGAACCCGAGGTTCCTAGGTTTCCGTTGCACTTATTAAAATAGGACCTGATATTAGCAACAGTACGGTTGTTATTGTCTGTAGCCGTCTCAATAAGAATCGCAATTCCATGAGGAGCATACCCTTCAAAAAGTACTTCTTTATATTCACCCAGACTTTTATCACTTGCACGTTTTATAGCACGCTCGATATTGTCTTTTGGCATGTTTACACTCTTAGCATTTTGTATAACTGCTCGCAGACGTGAATTAGAATCAGGATCAGGACCGCCCTCTTTAACGGCCATAACGATGTCTTTTCCTATTCGAGTAAAGGCTTTAGCCATTGCGCTCCAGCGCTTCATTTTACGAGCTTTTCTAAACTCAAATGCTCTTCCCATAATTCATATTTTTAAAGGCGGTAAATTTAACAAAAATAGGCTTTACAAAAAGTCTTATTTCAGTTTAAAAATAAGGTAGCATATTTTACTAGTTTCCTAGTAAAGCTTCAATAATATGAGCGAGTTTAAAGTCTTTTTCGGTAACGCCTTCTGCATCGTGGGTAGACAGTGATATGTTTAATGTATTGTAAACATTCGTCCAGTCTGGGTGATGCTGTTGCAATTCTGCTTCAAAAGCAATGCGTGTCATAGTAGCAAAGGCTTCTTTAAAGTTCTCAAACTCAAAAGAAGTATGAATAGCATCATTTTTATATTCCCAACCTTCCAATTTATTGAGGCGTTCTTTTACGGTTTGTTGATCTAATTTTTTCATAATAGCATGTTAGTTTTAATTAAGATAATCAGAGTATTTTCAGCATAAAAAGGTTTAAGCCAAGATTAACGTTTGTTTCTGTTCTCTATACCTTCCAAAGGTAGTTTATCAAATTTAACAACGACTCAAAGAGAACCAGTACCTTTGCAAAAAAATGATTTTATGACAAATACTGAAATACGACAGCTAGAGCCCCAAGCCGTTTGGCAAAAGTTTGCAGATCTCAATGCTGTACCCAGACCTTCTAAACACGAAGAGCGTGTGATTGCCTTTATGAAAGCATTTGGCGAAGGTTTAAACCTAGAAACGCTAGTTGATGAAGTAGGAAATGTAATCATCAGAAAACCCGCTACTGCTGGTCTTGAAGATCGACAAATGGTTGTTTTGCAATCTCATCTCGATATGGTTCATCAGAAAAATAATGCAACGCAGTTTGATTTTGATTCTGAAGGAATAAAAATGAAAGTAGAAGGGGACTGGGTTAAAGCTGAAGGAACAACTCTGGGAGCAGATAACGGTCTGGGTGTTGCAACTATAATGGCTTTATTGGAAAGTGCAGATATACCACATCCTGCTTTAGAAGCTTTGTTTACAATTGATGAAGAAACTGGGATGACCGGAGCAATGGGATTGAAAGGTGGTGTTCTTAAAGGCGATATTTTACTCAATTTAGATACCGAAGAAGATGATGAGATTGGCGTAGGGTGTGCTGGTGGAGTAGATATCACCGCTACACGTACATACAAACAAGAGCCCGTTGAAGAAGCAAAAACCGGTTTTCAACTAACCGTAAACGGATTGCAAGGAGGGCATTCTGGGATGGATATTATTAAAGGTCTGGGGAATGCTAATAAATTTATGAACCGCATTTTATTAGACGGTTTTGAGAATTATGGCTTACGCATCAGCGAAGTAAATGGTGGCGGATTGCGCAATGCTATACCACGAGAGAGCGTGGCAATATTTTGTATAGATACGGTTCACGAGGAAGCTTTTAAAAGTGATATAAAGGAGTTTGCTGAAGTTTTACAGGATGAATATAAAACCATGGAACCAAATTTAAAAATTAGTCTAGAATCAATTGACCTTCCTGAGAACGTTATGAGTCTAGGTGTGCAAGAAGGCTTTCTAAAAGCGATACAAGCAGTATGGAATGGTGTTTACCGTATGAGTCCAGATATTGAAGGTCTTGTGGAAACTTCTAATAATGTAGCTCGGGTTTTAGTGTATAATGGCGAACTCGAAGTTTTATGTTTAACGCGTTCTTCTGTTGAATCTTCTCGTACCGATTTAGCTAATACAATAAGAAGTGTTTTTGAACTGATAGGTTGTGAAGTTACTTTAAGTGGGGAATACCCGGGATGGAAACCCAATATGGACAGCGCTATCTTAAAGATTTTAGTTGAAAAATATAAGAAGATCAATAATGAAGAGCCACACGTAGCTGCTTGTCATGCCGGATTAGAATGTGGTATTCTAGGTCAAAACTATCCAGAGATGGATATGATTTCTTTTGGACCAACCATTAGAGGTGCTCACTCTCCAGATGAACGTGCGAGTATTTTTTCGGTACAAAAATTCTGGACTTTTGTTCAGGAAATTTTGAAGGATATTCCTGCTAAAAATTAATTGTTGAACTGAAGACAAAAAAAAGGAGTTGCAGCGATGCAACTCCTTTTCCTTTTAAATGAATTTATCTGAAATATTATCCTTCAGTTTGTTTCTTCATCATTATTCCTTGAAATTTTTGCTGTAAGCTTTTGTCTTGTTGTAAAGCCATAGCAACTGCTTTATAACGATCTAAAGTCAGACCGTGATCAACAATAATCTCTTGCATTTTGCTTTCTAATGCAGGTTGCATTTTTTTGAGTTCTACAACTACAGCTGCGTGCATTTTAAGCTCTTCATCTGTAGCTTCAACTTTTGCTTCCGGGTTCATCTGCGCTTTTTGAATCTCGGTAAAACGCTGTACATCTAAACCTTCCTCTTTTATTATTCCCATCATTTTTTGCTGAGCAGCCTGGTTTTCAACCTGCACTTCCTGAAATGCATCAGCAAACTTATTCAGCTCTGCTGTAGTAACATCAGTTTGTGCTTTAACGCTTGCAGCAGCCTGAGTTTGTTGCGCAGCAGCGGTAAGACTAAATCCTCCTACTAATGCACCTGTTAGTGCTAGCGCTATTATATTTTTTTTGAATGTAATCATTTGTTCTCTTTTTTTAATGAACTGGAAAGGTTAGCAATTTTTAGCACCTTTCCTGATGATTTAAGATAAGCTTATTCAATTTTAGAAGAGCTTAACAATAAACGGCGTTTCCTTTAACATTTACAGTGAATAAAACAACCAATTTAGTCAAGTAATTTATGTATTATTCATTCTCTGGTTCTCGGTCATCAAGCAATTCTACAGTGAATACCAAATTTGTTCTTGGTGGAATCACACGATAACCGCGCTCCCCATAACCTAAGTAGTAAGGAATAAATAAGGTTGCTTTATCACCGTAATTGAGTTGTTGAATTCCTTCTTTAAAGCCGGCGATCATTTGTGCTTCCGGGCCGTATGGGATGTTTAAAGGCACATACATATCTTCTTTAGGTCGCGTTTGCATATTCCATTCTTCAGCGCAGGAAAGTATATTGCTGTCAAACAATTCTCCATCTTCAAAATAACCGGCATAATCTACTTTTACTTTTTGAGAGCGCTTGGGTTTAACGTCGCTTCCTTTTTGTGTGATATAGTATGCTAAGCCACTTTCTAGCGTATCTGCATTTTTACGTTGTTCTTCAAAAATTGCTTTTTGATCTTCTTTGAGTTTTTGCTGGGCTGCTGCTGCTTGCTCTATTTCTTCAGCTTTTTTATCTATTTCTTCCGTAAAGACTTCGGGAGCTTCAAAGTGACGTGCATCTTTTCCTTTTCTAATAATTTTTACAGATTCTATAGTCACTGTTTTTTTTGGCTTTCCTCTTCGAGGATCTTTCATTTCAACTTCAGTAATGCTTTTCAAAACATCAAAGCCTAAAATAAGCTGACCAAAAACGGTATGACAACCTATTTGCGGATTCTCACAGTTTTTTAAATTGTCTTCTGCATCATATCCGTCTAGGTGTGGAGTAGGAGCATCGGTGATAAAAAATTGACTACCGTTGGTTCCATAACCAGAATTTGCCATAGAAAGAATACCTATAGTGTCATGCTTGAGTTCTGGACTGAATTCATCGTGAAATTTATAACCGGGACCACCGCTTCCGGTACCCGTAGGGTCACCTCCCTGAATCATAAAATCTTTAATAATGCGGTGAAAGGTTATACCGTCATAGTACGGTTTGCCTTTATAGATTGAATCTGCAAGCGGATTGTTGCCTTCAGCCAGCGATACAAAGTTTGCTACTGCTGCAGGAGCTTTATCATAGTAAAGCTGAACAACCATCGTACCTTTATTGGTTTTGATTTCGGCATATAAGCCATCCTGTAGATTTGGGTATTGGTCATCAGAGCAGGCTACCAGACCAAAAAGAATTAAGAATGCAAAAATGGAAGCTTTCTTCATAGTTAATTTTCAGTATTGCTTTGTTTTATATCGTTGAGCGTTACTCGGGTTTGAATAGGCAGGTTTGATCCTATTTTATCTTCATAACCATAATATCCAAAAGCCTTATGGGAAGGCAATAAAAAAGTAACGGTCTCTCCTTCTTTCATCAATTTGAGTCCGTCTTTTAATCCGGAAATCAGATCTTGATTACTTTGTTCTATTTGATAAATTTGCGGACCGAGTTCTGCTTCGGTAACTATAGGATTGCCATCAAGAGTATTTATCTGATAATCAAAAGTGACCAAATCACCGGTATCTGCGGTGGGTAAAGCAGTAGTATCTTTTACATTATAATAATACCAGAACCCTTTATCTGAAGTAAAATACTCGTTTTGCGGATTTGCGGCCATCAATTCTTTTATAGCGGCTTCATCAGCTTTATTTAATTTTTTATTACGAGCAATAGAAGCATCAATGTAAGAACCACTAGAATGGCTTACGGGTCTGCGGGCTTCAGGAGTTTTGCAAGCCATTACCAGAAAAAGTACGAGTATTAAGCCAATGAGTTTATTCATTTAAAGCGTCTATGTATTGTGGTAATATACTAATAAAATATGCAACGGTTTCTTCTAAAGAACGATCGCTTTTTCCTCCTGCGGCGTTGGTGTGACCACCGCCTTCAAAATGTTCACGTGCCATTAAATTTACCGAGAAATCGCCTTTAGAACGTAAAGAAATCTTAATTATTCCTTCCTGTTTATTTTCGATAAAAATCAGCGCTAAAACTGTGTTATCTAAAGAAAGACCATAGTTTACAAAACCTTCAGTGTCTCCTTTTTGATAATCGTGTGCATCTAATTCTTCTTGAGAAAGTGTTATATACGCAGCTTTATACTCTTCTAAACGATGTAAATTAGTAAGTGCTGTACCTAGTAGTTGTAATCTGGAGAAATTATTAGCATCATAAATTTTCTCATGTACAAAAGCATTATCTGCGCCTTTATCTATAAGATCTGCAATAACGCGATGGGTAGTTGCTGTTGTTGATCTAAATCTAAACGAACCAGTATCAGTCATAATCCCGGTGTAGAGGCAAGTTGCCATATTTGCATCTACCAGATCAGTCGCATTGAGCATTTCAAACGTATGGTAAACCATTTGACAGGTAGCACAAACTGAAGTGTCGCTATACGTTACAACAGCGTAATCGTCTGGCTGCTGATGGTGGTCTATCATTATAAACTTGGCCTTAGCTTTTTCTAGCGCTGGTGCCATTTCTGCAACGCGTGATAATGCGTTGAAGTCAAGTGTAAAAATGAGTTCTGCTTCTTTAATAAGTCTTACGGCCTGTTTGTTTTGCAAATCATATTTTACAACAGTATTTTCAAAAGGTAACCACTTTAAAAACTTAGGATAATCGTTAGGTGAAACAACATTAGCTGAATGACCGGTTTTAGTTAAATACTGATAGAGTGCAAGTGTAGAACCCATTGCATCACCGTCAGGATTTTTATGTGGAATAATTACAATTTTTTTCGGTGTAGCTAAAAGCTCTTTAAGTAAGGCTAATTCTGATTCTTTCATAGGTGGCGAATATACAATTTCTTCATGTAGACTTAATATGGGAAATCTTATTTTTGAAGTATTCTAACTCGTACTTTCAATGATAAAAATTTCTAAAGCCACTATTTTTCTTCTTTCAGTAATGCTTTTACACTATAGTTTTTTAAAGGCTCAAGAGCAAAATCCTGATGTTTTTAGAATCGCCTTTGGCTCTTGTAATAAAGTAGATTTGTCCAATCCGTTTTGGGAAGATATGGCCAACCGTGATCCTGATTTGTTTATCTGGGGTGGTGATGTGATCTATGCAGATACCGAAGATATGTCTAAGATGGAAGAAATGTATGCGGTTCAAAAAAGCAATCCTGCTTACAGCAATTTTATAGCAAATACTGAAATATTAGGAACCTGGGATGATCATGATTACGGTATAAATGATGGTGGTGCAGCTTATGTTAAAAAGCAAGAGAGTCAGAATTTATTTTTAGACTTTTTAGACGTGCCAAAAGATGCACCTTCACGGAAGCGAGAAGGGGTTTACAATTCAAAAACCTATTTAAAAGCTGGTAAGTCTATAAACGTAATTGTCTTAGATACTCGCTATTTTAGAACGCAACTTGAAGCTTCAGCAGGTCCTGATAAGCGCTATGAACCGCATCGTAGAAAAAATGGAACTATTCTAGGAGAGCAACAATGGCGATGGTTTAAAGAAGAACTTTCAGAAAAAACAGACTTTACAATCATTATGAGCAGTATTCAACTATTGAGTGCTGAACATGGTTTTGAAACCTGGGGTAATTTTCCGAAGGAGGTAAAGCGATTTATCAAAGCAGTAAAAAGGTCAAAAGCAAATGCTGTTCTTGTTTTAAGTGGCGATAGGCATATTTCAGAATTCTCTAAAAAAAAACATGAAAGACCTTGCTTACCCGCTAATTGATTTTACTTCTAGCGGATTGACGCATTCATATACAGCTTATGATGGCGAACCCAATAGATACCGAGTGGGAAAGGTAGTGAGCGTTCGTAGTTATGGTCTTGTAGATATAGACCTGAATTTAAATGCTATAGACATGAAAATTATCGGTATAGAAGGTGAGATTTTAGGCGAAATGCAACAAGAGTATTAATAATTGCTAAGCCATTCGCTATTGTGATTAAAAGAATTACTTTTGCACCGATTTTAAAAACAAGAAGTTTTGCTTCGATATTGAAAAAGCAAAATTATTAAAACACAAAAAATGGCAACAAACAGAACGTTTACCATGATTAAGCCAGATGCTGTTGAAAATGGACACATCGGTGCAATATTAGAAAAAATCACAGCTTCAGGATTTCGCATTGTAGCTTTAAAATTAACTCAGATGACTGTTGCAGATGCAAAGGAGTTTTATGCAGTACACAGCGAGCGTCCTTTTTATGGCGAGCTAGTTGAGTTTATGAGCAGAGGACCTATTGTTGCTGCTATATTAGAAAAAGAAAATGCTGTTGAAGATTTTAGAACTTTAATAGGTGCTACTAATCCTGCTGATGCTGCAGAAGGTACAATTAGAAAACTATATGCTACTTCTTTAGGTGAAAATGCAGTACACGGTAGTGATAGCGATGAGAACGCTGCTATTGAAGGTGCTTTTCATTTTTCAGGTAGAGAGTTATTCTAAATTCTTAGCACTATCTCATAAAATGTGTAACTAAAAATAGCGGGGGCATGCCCCCGCTATTTTTTTAACTTTAAATTTTACACCATTATGAAGAAAGAGGAATTATTTAATGATGATTTTTTAAAACAGTTTAAGACAGGCGATGAGCTTAACGGTTTTTTGAAGGAACTGCAGAAACGTGGTATAGAGAAAATGCTTGAAGGTGAACTTGATGGGCATTTGGATTACGATAAGAACCAAAAATCTAAGACCGGGAACACCCGTAATGGGTATGCTTCAAAAACAGTGCGTACTTCCTTCGGGGAGTCGCAGATTGCAGTTCCCAGAGACAGGGATGCCAGTTTCAACCCTATGATAGTTCCTAAGCGTGGTACTATGGTTGACGGCATTGAGAACGTGATTGTGTCGCTCTATGCCAAGGGTATGAGCAACAGCGATATCGAAGAGCAGATACGAGAAGTCTATAACTTCGATATTTCTACATCCACTATATCCAGAATAACCGATAAGATCTCAGGAGATATAGTTGCCTGGCAGAACAGACCTTTAGAGCCGATCTATCTTATCGTATGGTTGGATGGGATCGTATTCAAAGTAAGGGAGAACTCAAAGGTCATCAATAAGACCGTCTATATTGCGGTAGGGCTTCGCAGAGATGGCAAGAAGGAAGTCCTGGGGCTATGGCTGGGCAAGAACGAATCCGCCGCATTTTGGATGAGTGTACTTACCGATATGCGGGCCCGTGGTACAGAAGATATCCTTATCACCGCTACCGATAACCTGAACGGCTTTACCGATACTATAAAAAACGTTTTCCCGGAATCCAAAACCCAGATATGCGTGGTACATCAAATAAGAAACGCCTGTAGATATGTGGTGTGGAAAGACAAAAAAGCCTTCACGGCAGATATGAAAGGTATCTATAACGCACCAAACCAGGCTGCGGCACAGGCAGCCCTAGAGGACTTTGCAAATAAATGGGAAGGCAAGTACTCCTATGCCGTAAAAAGCTGGAGGGAGAACTGGGACGAGCTTACAGTGTTCTTCGAGTTCCCCATTGAGATCAGAAAAATCATATACACTACCAACCTGATAGAAAACCTTAATGGAAAGATCAGAAAGTATACTAAGAACAAACTCTCCTTCCCAACCGACGATGCGGTGATGAAATCCGTATATTTGGCAATAAGGGAGGCGACCAAAAAATGGTCGATGCCTGTAAGGAACTGGGGCATAATCCTAAATCAGTTCCTGACGATCTATGAAAAAAGGGTCAGACTTTAAACAAGTCAAACCCCTGTTATTTTTAACTTACACAGTTAATAGGATAGTGTCCGGATTTTTTTAGATTTGATTGATGAAGATTATTTACTTTTTGTTATTTGCCTTTTTGGTAGTAATTAGAATAGCACCCGTCTTACCCTTCATTTTTTCAGCACCATACAGCTGAATTGCATTATCTCCCTTTATAATATCTATAGATTCTATGTCGTCAGGGTTTATATTTTTAAGTTCATACTCATCAACCTCTTCTCCGTCAATAATAAATAGAGCCTTCGCGTTTAGATTTCCTTTTCCTCTATAAGTTATGTGATACTTGGAATCACTTGTTTTATATTCAGAAGCATGAATCGGTCTTCTTTGAAAAAAAACACTATCATCAGACATATTCAACATTTCCGCTCTTCGCTCCTTTATTTCTGCTTTGCGAATTTCTAGTTCAGCTTTACGTTCTTCCATTCTGGATTGCATTTCAGCCTTACGCAATTCCATCTCTACCATACGCTCTTTCATCTTCTCAGTCACTCTAATAGAATCATTAAGTCTATTCTTCATTGCTTCTCTACGCACCATCATTTCGGCTTTACGCGCTTCCATCTCTTGTCTGCGCTCTTGCATTTCCTGCTCTCGTTCTTGCAATTCTGCCGCACTCAATTTTGAACGTTGAACTATCGTATTATGGCCAGATACTACGCCAAATGTTCCATCGGCGGTTCGATAAACCACAATACTTGTTAATGCCTTATCATTTGTATTATAAGTTGCCGAAGCTTTGTTTCCGGTCTCACGATCTTTGACGGAGATTGAAATTTGAGTAATCTCCCCATTGCTGTTATATCTTAACTTTGAGAAATCCATTTCTATATTATAATCAGAATCTAATTCTTCCACAAGTTGCTCAATATCCCCTTTTGTCATTTTAGGGGTGATAACCTTCTTAAAAGCTTTCGGAGAGGTTTGTTCGTTTTTTGTTACAAATTGCTTGGGTTGATCTTTAATAATTTCAGAAAGATTTGTCTTATTTTGATTTTCAGTTTGAGAAGGTGATACGACTAAAGCATTCTCAGATTTTTTTACTTCAGAATCTGAAAGTGGTTCAACTTTAAATTTAACCTCTTCTTTTACATTAAAACTCCACATAAATGCACCGAGTACAGGCACAATAAGAAGAATCTTCCACTTTCTAAATTCGCTTGATGATTGCTTGTTTAACATAACTATTCGTTTTTTGATGAATGATTGATAAAATGAATGAGCCAGTGCCGGTACAAACTGAGGCGCTGCAACTTTTACCAGAGCAAGCTGGTAATTTTTTCTATCCTCTATTTGGCTGGCTGTGGTAGCATCTGCGAGGTATTCTAAATTTTGTACAACTCCATTTTTATACAACCATGCTAAAGGATTAAACCACTGTATAATGAGAACAAATTGTACCAAAAACATATCGAGACTGTGTCGCTGATTAGCGTGAGCCTTCTCGTGTAATAGGATCATTTCTAACTCATCTTCACTATGCGCTTGCGCATCCAATACAATATAATTGAAAAATGAAAAAGGAGCATCGAGACCGTCTATCTGTAAAAAATGATAGCCATTACTGGTTTGTTGCCGGGTATTCTTTAAAAAAGAAAAAATCTGAATGAGCTTTTTACTGAAAAGAAAAAGCATAACAGCGACTCCAATTGAATATATAAAAACGCCAAGCTGCCAAAAACTGAAGGTTTCTTCAACAACAGATGAAGACTGAGCTTGAAGCAATAAATCTTCAGGAATATCAAAGTATACAACAGGCACTTTATAAACAGTTCTCGTCAAAACCAATGCTGGTGCGATGAGTGCAGCGACAATTCCTACCAATAAGAACTGCCTGTTTGCTTTAAAGAAAGTTTCATTTTTTAATAACGTAACATAAGCCATAAAAAACAGGCTTAGAATTGCGGCACTTTTAAATATGTAAATTAATAGAGCCATCTTAATTCTTCTTTTCGATGATTTCTAATATTTCACGCAACTCATCTGCAGTTATTTTTTCTTCTTTGGCAAAAAATGAGACCATGTTTTTATACGAACTATCAAAAAACCTCCTGGTCGCCTCATTCCAGAACTTCTTGCCATAAGCTTCTCTGCTCACAATAGGAAAATACTGATGCGTCTTGCCAAAGGCTTTGTGACCTACATAACCCTTTTCTTCTAGGTTACGTACAATTGTAGAAACTGTATTATAATGCAGATTTTCATCTTCTAAATCTGCTTGCACCTCTTTTACAAAAACTTTTTCAAGCTTCCAGATTACGTGCATGATTTCTTCTTCCTTATTGGTTAACTTTTCCATGTTTTATTTTATAAAGGCCTCAATCTAAAAGCTATTCTTTTTTTAATCTTTGTATCTAAAATTTATTTGTCAACTAACAATCTAACTATTAGCCCACAACAAACATAAAACTATAAATACAGTTAGACAACTATTTTTATAGTTTTGTTGAGAATATTAATTTTTCAGCTTTCATATTATACCTTATATTAACTAAGAGAACCGCATATTTTGCCCTATTTTTACAAAAAAAGCTTGACCTTTGGACATTCTTGAAAATTTTAGGATACTCGATTTAGTCGATATTTTATTAGTTGCTACCCTACTCTATTACCTCTATAAACTGGTAAAAGGGACTGTGGCAATTAATATTTTTCTAGGGATTTGTATTATTTGGGTCATTTGGAAAATTACACAACTCCTTCAGATGGAAATGCTAAGTACCATCTTAGGGCAATTCATCGGGGCAGGAATGTTTGCTTTGATTGTGGTTTTTCAGCAAGAAATCAGAAAGTTTCTACTGATGATTGGCTCTACAAATATTGGTAGAAAAACAGGTTTTCTCAAGCATATTAAATTCCTTCAGGACGAAGCCAAGGACACTTCTGATACTAAAGTAGAAGAAATAATTGATGCTTGTGAAAAAATGGGACAATCCCGTACCGGGGCATTAATTGTTATACAACGCACTACACATCTTGATTTTGTCAAACAAACGGGAGATGAAATGAGTATTGAAGTAAACCGCCCCATTCTGGAAAGTATTTTCTTTAAGAACTCTACCCTCCATGACGGTGCTGCAATCATTGAAGACAACCGTATTGTTGCTACACGCGCAATCTTACCGGTTTCTAATGAACGCAATATCCCCTTACGTTTTGGTCTGCGTCACAGAGCTGCTGTAGGTATTACTGAAAAAACAGATGCTGTTGCTTTAGTTGTTAGTGAAGAAACCGGTAATATAAGTTATTTAAAAGATGGTGAATTTGTACTCTTTAAAAACCTAACGGAACTTATTGAGATTTTAAGAAAAGACCTCAGCTAAACTGTTATGAATATTGAAAAATCAGAAAGCAAACTGGTCGTAGTTGATTACTGCCGAAATTGCTCAAAAAATTTGAGTTCTAATGCTGTATTCTGTGATCACTGTGGTGGGAAAATTATTAAGAACAGAATTACCACAAAAAATCTACTCGAGGATTTTAACGATCGATTTTTGAGTATTGATGCTGCATTTCCTAAAACCTTCATCGCACTTTATAGAAATCCTGAAGATGTCATAGGTGGCTATATTAATGGCGTGCGAAAAAAATATATGTCTGCTTTTGGATATTTTGCGCTATCTCTTTCAATCGCTGGTATTTATGTTTTTATTCTCAGAGAATATTTTATGGATTCTATTTTTGAAAACATTTCATCTGAGACAATTCAAAATCAAGATCAGGCTCAGTTAGATTTTGTAAAACAATTTACTAATAGTATCAATGAGTATCAGGCATTATTAAGCATTCTCAGTATTCCTATTTTAGCCTTAATTTCTCGAATTGTTTTCTGGAATTATAAGCAATTTAATTATCTGGAGCATGTGGTAATTTACCTGTATGCGTTTAGCCACATCAACCTCACTGTTTACATTTTAGCAATTCTTACTATCTGGTCACCTTCAATCTATCTCTTTTTCAGTTTTGTGGGAACGATAGGCTACGTCATTTATTTGTGCTACGTACTTAAAAGGCTCTACGGCTTAAGTTTTAAAAAACTAATCTTAAAAACCTCCCTCTTTGCTCTTATAGGCAGCATCTTCTTTCTTATAATTTCAATACTAGTTGGAATTATAATGTTTAAAATGGGAATGCTTGACGAGCTCATAGAAAATATTAAAGCTGCCAACGAAGTAACAGGCTAAGCCGGCTGTTTATTTGCCGCAAACTGTACTTCGTGTAGATTGCGGTAATGACCATTCTCTACTTCGAGTAATTCTTTGTGACTACCCATTTCTACAATCTGGCCTTTTTCCATCACGATGATTTTATCGGCTTTTTTGATGGTTGCCAGTCGATGCGCAATAACAATTGAGGTACGCCCTTTTGTAATTTTATTAATCGCTTTCTGAATTAAATGTTCACTGTTAGAATCTACAGAAGAGGTTGCTTCATCCAATACCAGAATACTAGGATTACTCACATAAGCTCTCAAAAAGGCTATAAGTTGACGCTGACCACTAGATAACATTGCTCCTCGCTCTTTTACATTATAATGATATCCGTTAGGCAAACTAGATATAAAAGAATCTACACCTATTGCTTTGGCAGCAGCAATAACATCTGCTTCGGTGATATTCGGATTATTGAGGGTAATATTATTTAATATCGAATCTGCAAATAAGAAAACATCTTGCAGAACGACTGCTATCTCAGATCGCAAAGACGCAACTTCAACATCTTTTATATCAATCCCGTCAATTTTAATTACACCACTGTCTATTTCATAAAAACGCCCCAACAGATTAATAATTGTAGATTTTCCTGCACCGGTAGAACCTACAATTGCAACGGTTTCTCCAGCTTTGACTTCCAGGTTGATTCCGCGAAGAACTTCTTCATCAGCAACATAACTGAAACGTACATTTTCAAAACTTAGGTCTCCTTTGATGTTATTCAATACGTGAGTTCCTTCATCATCAATACGTGCATCAGTATCTAAAATTCCAAAAACACGATTTGCAGCGACCATTCCCATCTGCAGGGTATTGAATTTATCTGCAATCTGACGCAGCGGCGTAAATAACATTTGAGAAAACTGAATAAAAGCAGTAATTAAACCTATTGTGATCACATCGCTTTCTACCGCTCGTAAACCTCCGTACCACACCAGTAATCCGATTGTTATTGAAGTTACAACTTCGGCAATAGGGAAGAAAATAGAGTTGTACCACACGGTTTTATTCCACGCAGCCATGTGCTTTCTGTTGATCTCATTGAATTTATCCTGTTCAATTTCCTCACGAGAAAAAATTTGCACGATCTTCATACCGGTTACTCGTTCTTGCACAAACGAATTGAGATTAGCAACCTGCGTACGTACTTCTTCAAAAGCCACCTTCATTTTCTTCTGAAATACCCGCGTTGCATAAAGTATAAACGGAAGAATCACAAAAACAATTAGTGATAATTGCCAGCTTTTATACAACATAACCCCGGCAATAACCAGCATTTTAAGTAAATCACTAATAATCATAAACAGTCCCTGACTGAATATACTAGATATCGTTTCGATATCATTTACTGCACGAGTTACCAGACGACCTACAGCAGATTTATCGTAATACTGCATTTTAAAATAGATCATATGCTTGAAAAGTCGGGTTCTGATATCAAGTACCACTTGTTGTCCCAGCCAGTTTGCGAAGTAGATAAAAAGCAGTTGAAAAAGGGACTCTCCTATTAGCACCAGAAAACTCAAACCTATAAAATAGATCAGCGTATCCATATCTTTAGGCTGCATACCTTCATCCATCGCATATTCGATAAATACAGGACGTAATACTGCACAAATTGAAATGAGCACCGCTGATAGTGCCACAAAATACATGCGCATTTTATAAGGGCTTGTGTAACTCAAAAGTTTTTTAAACAACCCAAAATCAAATGCATTTCCTTTACTACTTGCCATAGGGTAAAAATATTTCTTCAGGATAGCGTACTTCTGTGAGGTATAAACCGTGTGCAGGAGCAGAAGCTCCAGCCTCAGAACGCGTTCTGCTTGCTATAATCGTTTTTAAATCTTGAGGATCTAACTTGCCTAAACCTACTTCAAGCAACGTTCCTACCACCGCCCGCACCATATTGCGTAAAAAACGGTCTGCACTAATTTTAAAAAGCAAGCTATTTTCTTGCTTGATCCACTGCGCTTCTACAATCTCACAAAGGTAAGTTTTAACGTCTGTATTAGAACGACTGAAACACTTAAAATCCTGCTTACCTAAAAGAAACTGCGCCGCTTCATTCATCTTATTCAAATCTAATTCTTTCTCAAAAAAATAAGATTGATTTACCATAAATGGAGTTTTAAACGTGTGCACCTTGTACACATAACTTCTTCTCGTAGCATCAAAACGCGCATGTGCTTCTTCAACTACTCGAAGTATGGAATTAACCGCGATTGCTTCCGGTAAAAAACGATTCAATCTAAACTGCAGGTGTTTGATTTCTTTCGGTGTCCAGGCTGCTTCATAATCAAAATGCACATACAATTGTGTCGCATGAACACCAGCATCGGTACGGCCCGCTCCTACTACACTCATTTCTTTGCGCAATAAAGTAGAAAGTGCCCCTTCTAAAACTTCTTGTACTGTAATACTTTGAGGTTGACGTTGCCACCCGTGGTAAGGCCCGCCATCATAAGCTATGTCTATAAAATACCGCAAGCGTTCTGTTTGTGATTGAAGCTGCAAAGATACATCTTTGCAAGAGGTCTTCTAATTTTGAGAATTCTTTATCTGATATGAAAAAAATACTGCTCCTTAGTGATACCCATAGTTATATTGACGAACGTGTTCTGGCTTACGCCGAAAAAGCCGATGAAGTCTGGCACGCAGGAGACATAGGGGACCTGGCTGTAACTGAAGCGCTGCAGAAAGTAAAACCTTTAAGAGCTGTTTTTGGAAATATTGATGATCACGAAATAAGAAAAGAGTTCCCACTGAACAATCGCTTTATTTGTGAAGAGGTAGATGTTTTAATAACGCATATCGGCGGATACCCCGGGAGGTATTCACCTGCAATTCGAGAAGAGCTAAGAGCCAATCCTCCTAAATTATTTATTTGCGGGCATTCTCATATTCTAAAAGTAATGCCAGACCGCAAACTCAACTTACTCCATATGAATCCTGGAGCCATAGGAAAACATGGCTTCCATAAAGTACGTACAATGCTACGCTTTACTGTAGATCAAGGTAAAATAGATAATCTCGAAGTTATAGAGATCAAACGTGAACCAGGTTATAACTAAAAAAACCCTGCTAGTTGGCATACTAGCAGGGCTTTCGCACTAATTAACTAAGATATTAGGTCTATCGCAACCGGTCAACAGATTTTACAAGATCCTCATCCCGCTTAATTGCCTTGTTTGCCAAAGCGATAAAAACGATAGAAATGATGGGGATTAGCATCCCAATACCCTTCTCTGGGGCCGCCGCCCCTCCAGATAAGATTTGCGACTGGTAAACCAATACACCTAGCAAAATAAAGTTCAATATTATATTCAATCTGCCCAGAACAAACTGAAGCTTCCTGTTTTTAAATAAAAAAATTGTTATTAAAGAAAGAAGAGTACTTCCAAAAAACAAAGCAACCAACTCTAAATGTGCTACTGCATAAACAGGTTCTCCTGTTGATGTGCTGTAAACCGGTATTGCAAAATGTAAACCGGCAGACACAATAGCTGCAAGAATTAAGTAAACACTCTGTATACGCTGAATCATTTCTTTCTTTAGTTGAGAGCGACAAAAATATAAACTTCTTTCAGACTATACTCATTTTAATAAAAAATATTGTTGTATAATTGCAATAGAAAGTGTAACCGCTTCTAAGTTGGTTACTTACTCGCCAAAAAATTTCTCAGATCTTCTCTCAAAATTTTTTGATCGCATTCAAATCAATTCAATACAGAAATTCATACTTATAGTTAATGTTTAATATTTCAGAATTAAAAGCCAAAAAGCTACCTGAATTACAGGAAATCGCTAAAG
This sequence comes from Leeuwenhoekiella polynyae, assembly GCF_004104075.1. Classification (GTDB taxonomy): domain Bacteria; phylum Bacteroidota; class Bacteroidia; order Flavobacteriales; family Flavobacteriaceae; genus Leeuwenhoekiella; species Leeuwenhoekiella polynyae. The sequence continues at coordinate 249,890 of NZ_QOVK01000004.1, forward strand.
GCTTAGACATCCCTAAATACAGATCGCTTAAAAAACTGGATCTAGTCTATAAAGTTCTTGATCAACAAGCCGCAGATCCTAAGGCGGTTGCAGAAGTCATAGAAGAAACTTCATCTGATACTCCTGCAAAAGCAAAAGCTCCAGAAAACAAACCTGCATCTAAGAGCACCAATAAAAAAAGCACACGTCCTGCTGCTAAAGAAAGCAATAGCGATAAAAAACAGGACACAAAAAACACTCAGGCTGCTTCAGCTAAGAAAGAGGACAAGTCAGAAAACACACAGCGTAAACCAAGAAATCAGAAATCTGATAAAGACAATTCTCAGAAACCTGACAACAAAAAACCTGACGCTAAGCAATCTAAGCCTAGACCTCAAAAAGATGCTAATGCTGGCAATTCAAAAAGTCGCCCTAGCAAAGACAACAATACAAACGGTAATTCTAATTCTAACAACAATTCGAATAATAACCGTAACAACAGTAATAATCGCAATAATAATCGCAACAACTCTAACAATAACGACAGCGGGAATAAAGATACCCGCAATCGCTACAGAGAGCCAGATTATGAGTTTGATGGGTTAATAGAAAGTGAAGGTGTATTAGATATTATGCAAGACGGTTATGGTTTCTTGCGCTCTTCAGACTACAATTATTTATCATCTCCAGATGATATTTATGTTTCTCAGTCTCAAATCAGATTGTTTGGCTTAAAAACCGGAGATACTGTTCTTGGAGTCATTCGCCCTCCTAAAGAAGGTGAGAAATACTTTCCACTTATTAAGGTTTCAAAAATTAACGGTCTTGACCCAAGCGTAGTTCGCGATCGCGTCTCTTTTGAGCACTTAACACCTTTATTTCCGAAAGAAAAATTCAATATCGGAGAGCGTCAAAGCACAATCTCAACACGCATAATGGATCTTTTTGCTCCTATAGGAAAAGGACAGCGCGGTATGATTGTGTCGCAACCAAAAACAGGTAAAACCATGTTGCTTAAGGATGTTGCCAATGCTATCGCAGCTAATCACCCTGAAGTATACCAAATGATTTTACTGATCGACGAGCGCCCTGAAGAAGTTACCGATATGCAACGCAACGTAAAAGGCGAAGTAGTAGCTTCAACTTTTGATAAAGAAGCTCACGAGCATGTTCGCGTAGCCAATATCGTTCTTGAAAAAGCAAAGCGTCTTGTAGAATGTGGTCATGATGTTGTAATACTTCTTGATTCTATCACACGTCTTGCGAGAGCATATAATACCGTACAACCAGCTTCTGGTAAAATATTAAGCGGTGGTGTTGATGCAAATGCTTTACATAAGCCAAAACGTTTTTTTGGTGCTGCCCGAAATATCGAAAATGGAGGATCTCTTTCAATTATAGCTACAGCTTTAACTGAAACAGGATCCAAAATGGATGAAGTAATCTTTGAAGAATTTAAAGGTACCGGAAACATGGAACTTCAATTAGATCGTAAGATTGCAAACCGAAGAATCTTCCCGGCTATAGATCTTACTTCTTCAAGTACGCGACGTGATGATTTATTACTTAGTGATAACGCAATACAGCGTATGTGGGTAATGCGCAAATACCTCGCAGATATGAACCCTATTGAAGCTATGGAATTCATTAGCGATCGCATTAAACAAACTAAAAATAATGAAGAGTTCTTAATATCTATGAACGGGTAAAGAATCCAATTCATAAATCTGTCTAGTCCTAAATAAACGATACAGATTATTGATGGATTAAATTTATAATTTAAAGCTTGACGATTCTATTATCGTCAAGCTTTTTTGATTTATACCGTTTTGGTTTTATCTTATCTTGTT
>NZ_QOVK01000005.1 GCF_004104075.1 Leeuwenhoekiella polynyae
ATTTTAAAGGCAGGTCAATCTATGGGTATAGGCGGCTATGGTCGCTTTACGGGAGATACCATCGCGCATTTTAATGAAGTCGAAAAAACACAGGTTAAGGTTGATAATTCTAACTCCAGTTCTAGTATAACAATAGATTATAAAGGTTGGAAGACCGGCGATGTAACAACAGATTTAGAATCTGTGATTCATATTTTTCCTGAAGATCGTTTCTTAAAAGCCGAATTGACACCGAGTGTTTCTTTTGACGGTCTGGCTACAGGGATTGTGAAATTTGATGATATTCCATTAATGCAAGAGACCAGCGAGACTGGAGAGTGGGCATATATCGCGACGTATGGAGTGCAAACTTTAGCAGGCGAAAATGATAAGCTGGGTATGGCTATTTTTTATAAAACAGATGAGGCTAAGGCAATTGAAGGGCCACACGATCATTTGGTGGTATTTAACCCTTCAACAGAAAAACAGACTTATTACATTCATAGCGCCTGGAACCAAGAAAAAGATGGTATTAAATCTGAAGAAGCTTTTAAGCAAGATTTACAGGCTAAGTTGTCAGAGTTAGATAACAACGGCAAATTAGAATAAACTCTACCATATAGTACAGGATAAGTTTGAGAAGTAACATTTTTAATTTTTATCCAAAAAACATATCAAAAATAACAAAGTCAGAATTTAGATATGCACATCATCCAGAAAATATAATTTCTCTGGAATGATCTATTCACGCAGGGGTAGGGACTTCAAATCACACATTTATTTGAGGTATGGCTGGTGAGAATCTAGATTATGGTGATATGGATAAAGTAACTCAGGCGAATTAAAATAAGAATAGTATGAGTCTATTTAGTTTATAAGGAAAAACAGTATTAGTTGCCGGTTGTAAGCGTGGTATTGGTTTCGCAATGGCAGAAGCTTTAGCAGAAGCCGAAGCTGATATTCTCGGGGTTTCAGCATCATTAGAAACTTCAGGATCAGCTATACAAAAAGCAGTTGAAGCAACTGGTAAATCTTTTAAAGGGTAATAATGTGATTTTTTCAGATCGTAAATTAATAAAAGGCATCCCCTAGAGCATATAAGATATGAGGAAGTAATTCCGGTGATGAAATAGCGGGTCATTTTCCTTTAATTTGAGATTCACGATTTTACGAATGGAATTAATGTCTAAAGCCTGTTGAGTTGTAAAATCAGTTCTAATCTGCTAATGAATAAGGGGGATAGGTTTCATGTTCAATAACACCTGTGTTAATAGTTCTATTGAATAAGGCACAAAAGTTTCGCATATAGTTGGTAAGCCTGTTTGTTACCCTTGTCATATAATATTTATGAAAGCGTTCTAATAAATCGATGTTTATGCCCTTATTGAATGCTAAGAACTCCCAAAGTGACGTAATAACACTTCACTACCAATACGATCTACTACTCTCAGCTTGGCTACAACCTGATCACCAAATTCAAAAACGAATCGTAAGTGGCTTTTTTTATTTTTATAGAATAATGAAATCTGTAGAGAGGTTTGTTACGTATATGGGTTAAATAACTATAATTTGAGGGTTAAGTAAGTAAAGAATTAGTTTTTCCAATCGCTTTATCGACAAAGAACATCGTTAAGCTGTTGAAAACCTGTATTTTTTCTTAATTTAGCATCCTCAATTAATTGAAGACCCTACTTCTATGAATTTTAGACTATATATTAAATATGTAGTTACCTTGGCTTTTGCCATAGGATTTGTATGTATGGGGTATTCTCAAGGACCACCACCGCCAGCTGGTCCACCACCGCCTGTAGGTGCACAAGTTCCAATAGATGATTATATCCCTTATTTACTTATAATAGCTTTTTCTGCGGGTGTATATTTTTACAGTAAGCATGATAAAAATCAAGCTACAAATTCATAAGACGTTTCACGTATTTGCCAATAACGTCAAATTCTAAGTTTACACTTGTTCCTATTTTAAATGTACTGAATGTAGTATGCTCGTAAGTATAGGGTATGATAGCAACGCTAAAACTGTTTTTCTGAGAATTTACAACAGTCAGACTCACTCCATTTATGGTTATTGATCCTTTTTCTATAGTTACGTTGTTCAACACGGAGTCGTATTCAAACGTAAAGATCCAGCTACCGTCTTTTTGTTCTATGTTGATGCATTTTGCGGTTTGATCCACATGACCTTGTACAATATGTCCATCAAGTCGGGTGCCCAATATCATTGCTCGTTCAAGATTTACAGAATGATTTACTTGTAATGTGTTTAGGTTTGTCTTTATAAGGGTTTCTTCTATCGCGGTTACAGTATATTCATCTCCATTTATAGAAACTACGGTAAGACAAACCCCATTATGCGCAACACTTTGGTCTATTTTCAATTCAGAGGTTAATCTGCTTGATACGGTTATGTGCAGGTTAGAGCCTTCTGTCTGTAAATTTTTAACGATACCTAAATCTTCAATAATACCTGTAAACATGTTTGCGTTTTAATTGAGTACTTTTACATTTCAATTTACAAAAGAAAGCTAAAGCAGTCTAGCATGAAAGGACAAAGCATAAAATTAGGAATTAGCGTAGGGGATTTAAACGGAATAGGGGGCGAGGTCATTTTAAAGACTCTTGAAGACTCAAGAATGCTCGATTTCTGTACCCCGGTAATTTTCGCATCTGCGAAAACTATAAGTTTTCTTTTAAAGCATTTTAACCTTGATATTAATTTTCAAGGGGTGAAGAGTGCAGACAAAGCCATTCACGGAAAGATAAATGTGGTGAATGTATGGAATGATAATCCGCATATAAAATTTGGAGAAGAAACACCTGAAGGAGGAAGTTACGCCATTCAATCTTTAAGTGCTGCAGTAGATGCTTTAAAGAAAGATCAAGTAGATGTACTGATCACGGCACCTATTAATAAGGCTAATATTCAAGCAGAAGATTTTAAATTCCCCGGACATACAGATTTTCTGAATCAAGAGTTAGCAGGAAATAGCCTGATGTTTATGGTTTCCGAAAAGTTAAAAGTTGGTCTTTTGACGGACCACGTACCCGTAAAAAATATTTCAGAGAAAATCACGGCGGAATTAATCACGCAAAAGTTTAAGACTATTCACCATTCATTAGTTCAGGATTTTGGGATACGTAAACCTAAAATTGCGTTCTTAGGTATAAATCCGCACGTTGGTGATCATGGAGTGATAGGGAAGGAAGATGATGAAGTTTTGATTCCTACATTAGAAAGTTTACGTGATAAAGGACACTTATGTTATGGGCCTTATGCTGCAGATAGTTTTTTTGGTAGTGGAAACTATAAAAACTTTGATGCGATTATTGCCGCTTATCATGATCAAGGCCTAATTCCATTTAAAACCTTGGCTTTTGGCAAGGGTGTAAATTATACAGCCGGACTTAATAAAGTACGAACATCGCCAGATCACGGTACTGCATTTGAGATAGCAGGTAAAGGGGAAGCAGATATAGGTTCATTTAAAGAAGCGGTTTTTGCTGCTCTTGATATTTACAAAAAGCGTTCTGAATATGAAGAATTAACCGAGAATGTGCTGCAAAAGCAGCCTAGAAAAAAGCAATTTTCGGGACGCTCCCGTGGAAAATAAAGATATTTAAAAAATTTATCCACACTTAATTAACAGCTTAATAAAAATTTATATCTTTGCACCCGCCTTTTGCGGAAGAGAGGATTATAGGAAAGAGAAAGGTAATGAAGCATTTGAAAACGTATACCATTCAATTTGTTGGTTTAAAACAAGGGGAACACGATTTTCAATTCAAGATTGATAATACGTTCTTTGAGCATTTTGAATATGATGATTTTAATTCTATAGATATAGATTTAAAAATCAAACTCATTAAAAAGTCCACCTTGTTGGAATTTTATTTTGATGCTAAGGGAAGTGTGAATGTTAATTGTGACATCACAAATGAGCCTTACGACCAACCTATTGAAGCTACTTATAAATTAGTAGTAAAATTTGGGCAGGACTATAACGATGAGATAGATGATATTTTGATTATTCCTCACGGGGAGTATGAAGTGAACATCGCTCAATATATATATGAGTTGATCGTATTAGCTATGCCGGCTAAGCGGATACACCCTGGTGTTGAAGACGGCACATTAGAATCAGATATACTTGATAAGCTCGAAGAGTTAAGTATAAAAGATAAAGAGGCAGATTCAGATGAAGAGCCTCAAGAAAAAGAGATTGACCCGCGTTGGGAAAAACTAAAAGATTTTTTAACAGATAATAAATAATAAACGGTAATGGCACATCCTAAAAGAAAAATCTCGAAAACTAGAAGAGATAAGAGAAGAACACATTACAAAGCTGCAATGCCAAAAATCGGTGTTGACGCCACTACTGGTGAAGCTCACCTTTACCACCGCGCTCACTGGCACGAAGGTAAACTCTATTACAGAGGCCAGATTGTAATTGATGCTACAGCAAACGAAGAGGTTGCTTAACAAAGACTTATAGATTAGTGAAACTCCCATTAAAATGGGAGTTTTTTTTATTTTTTGGAATGAGCAAAAAAAGTTAATTGTAGGCTTTGTTTGCGCTATTTTTAGTACTTTTCCTTCCATTTTTAAGCGAAAAACCTTGTTTTTCGCAGAAACCAGATTTATATGAGTAAAATCACTGCAGCCATAACTGCTGTTGGCGCTTACGTGCCAGAATATGTGCTTACCAATGAAATTTTGGAAACAATGGTTGAGACCAATGATGAATGGATCACAACCAGAACAGGAATTAAAGAACGCAGAATTCTAAAAGATCCTGATAAAGGGACTTCATATTTAGGAATTAAAGCTGCCGAAGATTTAATCAGCAAAAGCGGTATTGACCCTTCAGAAATTGATATGGTCATTATGGCTACTGCAACTCCAGACTTACCCGTAGCATCTACCGCGGCATATGTTGCGACTCAAATAGGAGCTACGAATGCATTTTCTTACGATTTACAAGCTGCTTGTTCAAGCTTTTTATATGGGATGTCTACTGCTTCAGCTTATGTAGCATCCGGAAAATATAAAAAAGTACTCCTTATAGGAGCAGATAAGATGTCTTCTATAATTGATTATACAGACCGTACTACGTGTATCATTTTTGGTGATGGAGGCGGAGCTGCACTTTTTGAGCCCAATGAAGAAGGTTTGGGACTGCAGGACGAGTATTTGCGATCAGATGGTATAGGACGTGATTTTTTAAGAATTGAAGCAGGGGGGTCGTTAATGCCACCTACAGCAGAGACTGTAGCTAATAACAGACACTTTGTATATCAGGACGGTAAGACCGTTTTTAAATTTGCCGTTTCTAATATGGCAGATGTAAGCGAGCGTATTATGCAGCGCAATAATTTATCGCATGATGACGTTAGCTGGCTTGTAGCACATCAAGCTAATAAACGTATTATAGATGCGACTGCAAGACGTATGCAACTTGACGACAGCAAGGTGCTTATGAATATTCAGCGGTACGGTAATACTACATCTGCGACATTACCCTTATTATTGAATGATTTTGAAAAGCAATTTAAAAAGGGAGATAATCTAATATTTGCCGCTTTTGGAGGCGGATTTACTTGGGGTTCCATATACCTAAAATGGGCCTACAATGCTTAATTTTTAATCTAACTAACGTTATTAATTATGGATTTAAAAGAAATTCAGAATCTTATCAAGTTTGTTGCTAAATCTGGCGCGAGCGAGGTAAAACTTGAGATGGATGATGTAAAAATCACTATTAAAACAGGAGAGGAAAGCAAAGGAGAGACTACAATTCTTCAGCAAGTTCCTATGATGGGTTCTGCAATGCAACAACCGGCTGTACCAGCAGCTCAACCTGCTGCACCTCAAGCACCTGCTCAAGAGACCGAAAAACCTAAAGCAGACGAAAGCGACAAATATATTACTGTAAAGTCGCCAATTATTGGTACATTCTACCGCAAGCCTGCTCCAGACAAACCTACATTTGTTGAGGTTGGTGCAAGTATTAAAGAAGGAGATGTATTGTGTGTGATTGAAGCGATGAAATTATTCAACGAGATAGAAAGTGAAGTTAGCGGTAAAATCGTTAAGGTTCTTGTTGATGATTCTTCTCCGGTTGAATTTGATCAGCCATTATTTTTAGTAGATCCTTCGTAACTTTAGGTAAAAGAAGTTCTTAAGACAATCGGGATATTTTATTGAATTACGCTAAAGACTTGCTTCCAATATTATTGAGTAAGATTTAGTAGATACAGTCTCGATATCGAATAAATCAGATCAAATTTAAAGGTTAAAGTCTGACGACTTCAACTTTAATGCACAATAGATATGTTTAAAAAGATACTTATAGCAAACCGAGGTGAGATTGCTCTTAGAGTTATTAGAACCTGTAAAGAAATGGGCATCAAAACAGTAGCGGTATACTCTACTGCAGATGCAGAAAGTCTGCACGTACGTTTTGCTGATGAAGCAGTTTGTATTGGTCCTGCTCCCAGTAGTGAGTCTTACCTGAAGATTGCAAATATCATGGCTGCTGCCGAAATTACAAATGCAGACGCTATTCATCCGGGTTATGGATTTCTTTCAGAAAATGCCCGTTTTTCAAAAATTTGTGAAGAGCACGGTGTGAAATTTATTGGAGCTTCTCCAGATATGATTTCAAAAATGGGAGACAAGGCTACAGCAAAAGCAACTATGAAAGCTGCAGGTGTACCTTGTGTACCGGGTAGTGATGGAATTCTTGAGAGTTTTGAAGATTGTGAGCGTGTAGCTCAAGAAACCGGATTTCCTGTAATGCTTAAAGCAACTGCAGGTGGTGGTGGTAAAGGTATGCGTGCTGTATGGAAAAAAGAAGAACTGCGTAAAGCATGGGATTCTGCTCGTCAGGAGGCTTCAGCTTCTTTTGGTAACGACGGGATGTATATGGAAAAGCTTATCGAAGAGCCGCGCCATATTGAAATTCAGGTTGTAGGAGACAGCAACGGTAAAGCCTGTCATCTTTCTGAGCGTGATTGTTCGGTACAAAGACGTCACCAGAAACTTACTGAAGAAACTCCATCTCCATTTATGACCGATGAACTTCGTGAGAAAATGGGAGCTGCAGCCGTTCGTGCCGCAGAATTTATTAAATATGAAGGAGCAGGTACGGTAGAATTTTTAGTAGATAAGCACCGTAATTTCTACTTTATGGAAATGAACACCCGTATTCAGGTAGAGCACCCTATTACCGAACAAGTAGTAGATTATGACTTGATTCGTGAGCAAATTTTGGTTGCTGCAGGTGTTGCGATTAGTGGTAAAAACTATTATCCGCAGCTGCACTCTATTGAATGTCGTATCAATGCAGAAGATCCTTATAACAACTTTAGACCGTCACCGGGTAAGATAACTAATTTACACGCACCCGGTGGCCACGGGGTGCGTATAGATACACACGTATATAGCGGGTATTCTATTGTGCCGAATTACGATTCTATGATTGCCAAATTGATTACGACGGCTCAAACCCGTGAAGAGGCGATCAATAAAATGAAGCGTGCGTTAGACGAGTTTGTTATTGAAGGCATAAAAACTACGATTCCGTTCCACAGACAGTTAATGGATGATCCTGCATACATTTCAGGAAATTACACCACTGCATTTATGGATACGTTTGTGATGAACCCTCCTGTAGAGGAAGATTAACACTTTGTTAAATATAGATTTAAAAAACTCTGAGTATACACTCAGAGTTTTTAGCTTAAAATAGGCTTGAAATCTCTTTTTATTCAGTAGTGCTATATGTATAAATGCATTTAGTCTGTTGTATTAGGTGTTTATTAAGTACATTCTTTGTCCTTTTTGAAAACTTTTATAAGCATTAAAATAAATTTTCTTGTTTTTGAAAAGAGCTTCAATCAAATAATGACTTCCTTTAAAATAGCTTTTTAAAACCTCAACCTGAATAGCGCTTTCATCTTTTGAAACTACAAGCTGATGCGGCATCAGAAGTCTGGTTTTGCCATCAATTTCTAAGGAGTTGACATCTCCAAAAAACGAAGCCACATACGCATCTTTTGGATTTTGAAATAAGGCTTCGGGGGTTTCTGTTTGTATAAATGTACCTTTGCGCATCATTTTAATTTCGTCAGAAAAAGAAAGTGCTTCTTCACTGTCGTGGGTAGCTGTGATGCAAGTAATGCCTTCTTTTTTTAGATAGGCATAGAGATTTCGCCGTAAGGCATTCCGCCTAAAATTATCGATATGGCTAAAGGGTTCATCCAGTAATAATAATTCGGGTTCTTTGGCAATAGCACGTGCCAAAGCAACGCGTTGCTTTTGACCACCACTCAGAAGCTTCACATGAATATCAGCAAAAGCAGTCATATCTACTACTTCCAATAATTCAGCAATACGTTCTTTGCGATGCTGCATAAAACGGCGAGAAAGGTGTTTCCCAATATTATCTGCAACTGAAATATAAGGCATTAAATCAAAATCCTGAGCGAGATACTTGATAAATGGTTCGCCGGGAACCAAGTTGAAATTAGGGCCTAATAGTTCGTTATCCTCCCAAACAATCGTTCCGTGTTCTACGTGAAGTAGACCGTAAATGATTTTAAGCAGCGTACTCTTACCGCAGCCACTTTCGCCCAAAATAGAAATGTGCTTTCCTTTTTCAACAGAAAAATTGAGGTTCTTTAAAACGGTTTCTTTGGTGTACCCAAAGCTTTCTATGTTAACGTTTAGCATTTATAAAAAATTAACTGCTGATACATTTGATAATCTGATGGTATCCTTTATATTAAACATACTCAATGCTTATTTAAAACAAAGCCTCTTATGGATAATTTTATCATATTATATCTGGTTCTTGGTTTAGCTCTGCTTTTTTGGGCTTTAATAGATCTGGTACAAAACGATAATTTAAAAAGAAATCAGAAAGCAGTGCTAGTGGTATTACAAATTGCTTTACCGGTGATCGGCTCAATAATTTATTTTCAATTCAAGAACAGGAATAGAAAAAGGAGTACTTATTTTTCAAGATAATTGGCACCGCCAAAGGGTTTAATATCGCGTCCCGGTATCGAGATGCCTCGAAATTGAATATTTGTTTCTAATGAATGCCTAGTGGACTTGCCCCGAGGTAGTTTACTTAAACAAAAAAAACCTCACAGTCTGTTAAAAGCTGTGAGGTCTTTTATTTAAGAGTTCCCCCTTTTGGGGATAGGGGGTCTAGCCTTTAATGCTTTCTTTTGTTTTTTCAGGAAGTACGTCAAATCCCATATTGTAGAGCGTAAAGGCAAAAATGTCTGCGGTTTGCTCTATTTGCTTGCTTACTGGAGTTCCGGCACCGTGACCGGCATCGGTTTCAATACGTATCAATACCGGAGCATCACCGGCTTGTTTTTCCTGTAGTTCTGCAGCAAACTTAAAACTATGTGCGGGGACTACACGATCGTCGTGATCACCTGTTGTTACAAGCGTTGCAGGATAATCTACACCTCCTTTTACATTGTGTACGGGTGAATAGTCTTTAATGTACTCAAACATCTCTTTACTATCTTCAGAAGTACCATAATCGTAAGACCAACCGGCCCCTGCGGTAAACGTATGATAGCGCAGCATATCCATCACGCCTACTGCGGGAAGAGCTACCTGCATCAAATCGGGTCTTTGAGTCATTGTGGCACCAACCAGCAAGCCACCGTTAGAACCACCACGAATGGCTAAATAATCACTCGAGGTATAGTTTTCGGCGATGAGATATTCTGCAGCAGCGATGAAGTCGTCAAATACATTTTGCTTTTGCATTTTAGTCCCCGCATCGTGCCACTCTTTCCCGTATTCGCCCCCACCACGTAGGTTAGGTACGGCATAAACTCCGCCCATTTCCATCCAGATCGCATTAGTGATACTGAAAGAGGGTGTAAGCGAAATATTAAATCCGCCATAACCGTAAAGTATGGTCGGGTTTTTTCCGTTGCGTTCAAGGCCTTTTTTAAAGGTGATAATCATTGGGACTTTGGTGCCATCTTTTGAAGTATAAAACACCTGTTTACTCTCGTAATCTTCCGGATTGAAATTAATCGCCGGCTTACGGAATAACTCAGATTTACCCGATTCAATATCGAATTTATAAATGCTTCCGGGAGTGGTATAATTGGTAAAACTGTAATACAGTTCTTTTTCATCCTTTTTGGCGCCAAAACCACCGGCACTTCCTATTCCGGGAAGTTCAACCTCACGTACTAAGTTGCCGTCGTAATCGTACTGCTTGACCTGGGAAACCGCATCAACCATATACTCGGTAAAGAAATAGCCACCACCGGTAGAAGGCGAAAGCACATTTTCGGTTTCCGGAATAAAATCTACCCAGTTTTCAGGCGTAGGATTAGACACATCAACAGTCACAATCTTTTTGTTAGGCGCATCTTTATCGGTAACCAAAAAGAGTTTTGACCCTATATTTTCAATTATTGAGGTATTGGTGTCATCAGTGTCCAGAATGGTAACGAAATCAGCATTGGGTTTTGTAAGATCTTTTATATACAGTTTATTTCCCGAGGTTGCGTTACTGGCACTCACGATAAGGTAGTTGTTATCCTCGGTAGTACCGGCACCAATATAGCGGTGTTTTTGTTCGGGCGTACCGCCAAAAATCAACGCGTCTTCCATTTGAGGCGTGTTCAGCTTGTGATAATACACTTTATGCTGATCTGTTTTTGCTGAAAGTTCGCTGCCTTCAGGCTTGTCGTAACTTGAGTAGTAAAAGCCGTCATTATCTTTCCAGGAAATACCACTGAATTTAATATCTACCAAAGTATCTTCGGTAATTTCTTTGGTTTCAGCGTCCATGACCAAAGCTTTACGCCAGTCGCTTCCGCCTTCTGAAATGCTGTAAGCAGCCAGTTTACCATTGTCTGAAAAGCTAAGTCCACCCAGGGAAATGGTTCCATCTTCAGAAAATGTATTGGGATCTAAAAACACTTCGGCAGTTGAAGGATCTGCATCGGTTTTATAGCGGTAGATAACGTATTGATTTTGGAGTCCGTCATTTTTATAGAAATAGGTGTAATCCCCTTCTTTAAACGGAGCGCCAATTTTCTCGTAATTCCAGATTTTTTCAAGCTTTTTCTTAATATCATCCTTAAATGGAATTTTTGATAAATAAGACTGCGTAACTTCATTTTCAGCCTTAACCCAGGCTTCAGTTTCTGCACTGCGGTCGTCTTCAAGCCAGCGATACGGATCGGGAACTTCAGTTCCAAAATAGGTGTCTATGGTATCTACTTTTTTGGTTTCAGGATAGGTCATTGCCATATCAGATTCTTTTTTTTCTTGATTTTCGCAGGCGCTGAAGAGTAGCGTGAAGGCGCCCAAATAAGCTATTTTTTTCATTTGAAGCAAATTGAATTCCTTCAAATATAGGCAATAAAAAAACCTCTGAAACGTCACGTCTCAGAGGTTCATATAATTATTTAGTTCTTTTGAATTAAACCAATTCTTTAGCTGCTAAATATTCAGCGATTTGTACCGCGTTTGTAGCAGCACCTTTACGCAGGTTATCTGCAACCACCCACATATTCAAGGTGTTTTCCTGAGAAAAATCACGACGTAAACGACCTACAAATACATCGTTTTTACCTTCTGCATAAATAGGCATCGGGTAGGTGTTGGTGTCCGGGTTATCCTGTACCGTAACACCATCCTGCGCCTGTAAAAGTTGACGCACTTCAGAAAGATCAAAATCGTTTTCAAACTGCACGTTGATCGCTTCAGAGTGACCACCCACAACCGGAATACGCACTGCAGTGGCAGTTACAGCAATAGTTTTATCCCCTAAAATTTTCTGAGTCTCGTTAACGAGTTTCATTTCTTCTTTGGTGTAACCATTTTCGGTAAATACATCACAAGCAGGGATTGCGTTACGGTGAATAGGGTAGTTGTAGGCCATCTCGCCTTTCTCACCCTTATATTCATTTTCTAACTGCTGTACCGCTTTAACACCGGTACCGGTAATAGATTGGTAAGTCGAAATTACCAGACGCTTGATTTTATATTTTTTGTGTAAGGGAGCCAATGCTAAGACCATTTGAATGGTAGAACAGTTGGGGTTCGCGATAATTTTATCAGTATCGGTTAACTCATCTGCATTGATTTCCGGAACAATTAATTTCTTTTCCGGATCCATCCTCCAGGCAGAAGAGTTGTCTACAACTGTTGTACCTACTGCTGCAAACTTAGGAGCAAATTCTAAAGAAGTATTACCACCGGCAGAAAAGATTGCAATATCAGGGCGTGCTGCGATAGCATCTTCCATAGAGCTAATTGTATAATCTTTACCTTTATAAGAAACCGTTTTACCTACAGAGCGCTCGCTGGCCACAGGTATTAATTCGGTTATTGGGAAGTTGCGTTCTGCTAATACTTGCAACATTACATGGCCTACCATCCCGGTAGCGCCTACAACAGCTACTTTCATAATCTATTATTTAGCGTATCTAAAATCTCAAAAAGTTGAGTGTACTAATTGGTTTAATTTTTTAAAGCTGAAAAATCAGTTAAACCCTGAATGTTGGTTTATTACAAGGTCAACTCCTCAGGGAGGCCAAAAGTAGCAACACTTTATAAAATAGCGGACTAAGTTCTTAAAAATATACAGATTTGTTTAAAAAGTGACATTTTGTGTGTTTCAAATACATTATGTTATTTATATAACAAAAAGAACCCCCGAATTTCTTCGAGGGTTTAATTAAAATTAAGTCTGCAGTGCAGCGGTTTGTGCTTGACGCACGAAAGTTTTTATTGGCACCGCCAAAGGGTATAATGTCCAAAGGCTTACCTCGAAATTGAAAATTTGTTTCTAACGAATGCCTCGGTTTGTCACGAGGTAGTTTACTTCTTTTTCAATTCGTCGCGAATCTCGATAAGCAATTCTTCCTGAGTAGGTCCTTTTGGAGCGGCAGGTTTTGCTTCTTCTTTCTTTTTGGTTTTTTCATAACCTTTCAGCAACCAGAAAATCACAAAACCAATGATGATAAAATCGATTACTGCTTGTAGAAAGTTACCGTAGGTCAGAATTGCACCTCCGGCTTCAACAGCTGCATCAACGGTCTCATACTCGCCACCGTCTAGTGAGAAAAAAAGGTTGTTAACGTTTTTACCACCCATTAATACCCCGATAACGGGCATAATGATGTCTTTTACTAACGAGCCTACAATTTTATTAAAGGCTCCACCTATTATCACCGCTGTAGCAAGAGCAATGATGTCGCCTTTCATTAAAAATGCTTTAAAATCTTTTAAAAACGCCATGAGTTTAGGTTGGTTTTAGTTAATGAGAGGACTAATATATTGAAATTAAAAAAGATTATAAAAGTTATAGTTGTTACTTATTCTATAATTTTTCGTTTTACACGTTGAGAAATCGCTGTAATCAACTCATAAGGAATGCTGTTAATACGTGCAGAGAGCGCTACTGCAGAAGCATCTTTTCCAAAAACAATAACCTCATCTCCTTCTTGGCAATCTATTTCGGTAACATTTACCATAATCATATCCATACAAACGTTACCTATAATTGGAGCTTTTTTACCGTGAATCATTACATAGCCACGACCTTTTCCATAAGTACGTGCGATACCGTCTGCATGACCTATGGGCAGTGTAGCACTGCGCTCTAATTTTGCAGCCGTGTGTGCCCTGTTGTAACCCACAGTTTCATTTACAGCCACATCGTGTATCTGTGAAATAACAGTTTTTAAAGTCGCAACCGGTTTTAGCTTAAGATCTTCTTCTTGCGTGTTTCCATAGCCGAAAAGACCAATACCACTGCGCACCATATCAAATTGTGCTTCAGGATAATTAATAATTGCCGAAGTGTTGCTCTGATGCATCATAGGTGCGTAGCCCAACCCCTCAATCATATGCTTTGCATTCTTCTCAAAGGTTTCGATCTGATACTGCGTAAAACTGCGTTCGTTCATATCTTCACTAGCTACCAGATGTGAGAATAGCGATATAACTTTTAAGGCTTTTGTAGCATTAAGTTGATCTAGAATATCTTTCTCATTTACGTCTTTGAAGCCCAGACGGTTCAACCCGGTATTGAATTTAATATGAATAGGATATTCCTTTATCCATTTAGCCTCAGCTATTTCAGTAAAAGCTTTTAGTACTCTGAAACTATAAATACTAGGCTCTAGGTTGTACTCAATTATTTCGGCAAAATTTTCAATTTGTGGATGCAGCACCAGAATAGGTGTTTTGACACCTGCTTCTCTTAGCGTGATTCCTTCTGCGGTATATGCAACAGCAAAATAATCAACTCCTTTTTCTTCTAGCTTTTTTGCGATGGCTACAGACTCACTTCCATATGCATAAGCCTTAACTACAGCTAGCATCTTTACCTCTGGTCTCAATTTAGACCTGAGATAATCGTAATTATGTTCTAATGCGCTGAGGTCTATTTCGAGAACGGTGTGTGGCATTTAATTTTTTGTTTTAGGGTTTTTGAGTTCTTCAGGGTCTTTAACCTCAATGGTTTTAAGGCGTTCGCGTAGCATCGCTTTATAGTAAGCACTGCGACTTAAAGGTTCGTATTCTTCTGTTTCTCCTAATAAAACTAGATCGTCACTGGTAGCTTTACGATAACTGAATTGTGCCAGATTCCCTGTACGGGTACAGACTGCGTGTACTTTAGTTACATATTCTGCTGTAGCCATAAGTGCCGGCATGGGGCCAAAGGGATTTCCTTTAAAATCCATATCCAGACCGGCAACAATAACGCGCACGCCGCGATTAGCCAGATCATTGCAGACTTTTACAATCTCGTCATCAAAAAACTGAGCTTCATCAATACCTACCACGTCACAACCATCTGCAAGAATGGGAATATTTGCAGCTGCAGGAACCGGAGTAGATCTAATTTCGTTAGCATCATGAGAGATAACTAATTCTTCATCATAGCGGGTATCTATAGAAGGTTTGAAGATTTCAACCTTCTGTTTTGCAAATTTGGCACGCTTTAACCTACGAATTAATTCTTCGGTTTTGCCAGAGAACATAGAGCCACATATGACTTCTATCCATCCAAATTGCTCTTTATGATTAACGGTATTTTCGAGAAACATTTCGTACTTTTCAACCTCTTAAAGGGCAAAGGTGCTATTCTTTGAGGGCTAAGCAAATTTATTAAAAACCCCAGCAAATAAACAGAGCAAACAAAAAACTTATGAAGAAGAAATTAAAATCTGACTTGGTTAGCCTGGCGCACAAGATTTTAAAACTTGACTCAGAGAGTGATTATAACAGCCTCAAGTTAGAAGCCCAGAAGATTTATGAAGCCTTATCTATAATGGCTTATGTAGAAGCAAATTTTGATGCTGCAAAGCCGACCATTGGTAAAGGCGAAATCATAACTGCACTTGAGCATGAAAACGCTGAGGTGATTGCTGAAAGTATTGAAGAAGTACAACAGCAACGAGAGGTTGTTGCACCTGCTGAAACACCAGAAAAAGAAGAAACCGATTTAGAGCGTATAGCCCGTATCGCTGCGGCTAACGAAGAACTTTTTGAACGTTTACGAGTGTCTCAGCCTCAAGAATCAAATAGCGAGCAAAAGGCTGAGGAAACTTCAGCTAATTCTAAACCAGAAGAGAAAATCAATCAGGCTTCTTTACACGAGCCGGTGATGGAAAAGATAAAGGATATCGTAGCGCAAATGCCACCAGAGGCAGACGCGATAGAAGCGATGTTTCAGCAAATTACGCAACAGCCGCAACCGGTAAAGAATGATAAAGACGAGATAGGAGAATACGGTCGCATTGCAGAATTTGAGGATACTAAAACCGATGAGCCGTCAAAACCTAGAAAATTAAACGATAGTGTATCGCGGGGACTTTCCTTTGGACTCAATGACCGCATTGCATTTATCAAGCATTTATTTAACGGTAGTAATTCTGATTACAATCGTGTATTGTCACAGCTCAATACGGTAAACAGTCAACAAGAAGCTTTTGATTTAATAGACCAGATGGTAAAGCCAGACTATAACAATTGGGAAGGTAAAGAGGTTTATGAAACGCGTTTTAAAGACTTAGTTGCTCGAAAATTAGCTTAGGCAATACGTAGAATTTTTTAATCTCGACTACCGAGTAAAATTGATTGAGGCACTATGGCCAAACTTTTTCTAGTTCCCACACCTATAGGTAATCTTGACGATATGACCTTTAGAGCGGTTAAGGTCTTGCAAGAAGCAGATCTTATACTTGCTGAAGATACCCGCACCAGTGGTAAGCTTTTAAAGCATTTTGAGATCACTACCCAGATGCATTCGCATCATATGCACAACGAGCATAAAACGGTAGAAGGTATCGTAGACCGTATTAAAAATGGTCAGACCATTGCTTTGATTAGTGATGCGGGTACTCCGGCAATATCTGACCCTGGATTTTTATTAACGCGTGCTTGTGTTGAAGCCGGACTCGAAGTAGATTGTTTGCCGGGTGCTACTGCTTTTGTACCCGCATTGGTTAACAGTGGTTTACCTAATGATAAATTTATTTTTGAAGGTTTTCTTCCGGTTAAGAAAGGGCGTCAAACCCGTTTTTTAAGTTTAGCCGAAGAAGAACGTACTATGATTTTTTATGAGAGTCCGCACAAGTTGTTGAAGACGCTAAAACATATGGCAGAATATTTTGGTGCAGACCGAAGAATTTCAGTTTCCAGAGAGATCTCAAAACTACACGAAGAGACTGTGCGCGGCACTGCAGAAGAAGTGCTACAGCATTTTGAAAGCAAACCCCCTAAAGGAGAACTTGTAATTGTAGTAGCCGGTAAATCTAAAAACTAGACAGCTTCGGTAATGGTATTCGTTTTGGATTGAAGCAGATCAATAAACCTGTTTACATCAGCTTTAGCATAACCTGAAGTATTTACCTTTTCAAATTTCTTTTTAGATCTATAAATAACGAGGTGATCATCATAAGCTTCTACGTATTGTATTTGAGAAAACCGGTACATATAGATACCTCCTTTATCTAATTTAAAAGAGATCGTTTTTTGAGTATACTTTACAAAATCACGCATTTTAAACGGAAAGATTAAAGGTAGAAACGTCAACAACATTCCTATAGGCTGTAAGATCTTGCCAAGTGAAAACGAATATAGCTGTAAAGAACACGATCAAACCAATAGCAGGTACAACAAGACGCCACGTTTTATTTTGATTAATAAATGTGATTTTCTTAGACATGGGCTATGATTTTTAAACAAATTACATAAAAGCTTTTAATTAAAAAACCGGGCTAATTTGTAACTTGGCTATTTTCAGGTTTAACTTCAATGGCATGAACATCAGATTATTAGCCTTCTCCTTTCTTATTTCTGCAAGTTGTTTTAGTCAGGGGGAACCTTTTAGACGCGTTAACGAATTTTACCTTAAAGGAGATACACGCGTTATAGGCAATACCATTTTAAGTGAACATGCGACTAAAGTATATGTGCGTCCAAAGGGATTGAATGATCGCACAGAAATGGTCTACATAGATATTGATGCTGATTCTGAAACCTTTAGTTCAAGTAATGCTAGTCTGGATATTCCGGAAGGTGCAAAAATTAAATATGCCGGCCTATACTGGGCTGCAACGTATCCTGGTGCTAAGGGGAAACAGAAAACCCGTGGCAATAGAATAGTGTACGATGTAAAAAATAAAAGAGACCGCCCTTTTGATTTAGTTAAACTTAGCTTTCCTGGGAGCAACGGGTATACTCAAGTTCAGGGAGAAGTCATTTACGATGGTATGCGAGATGAAATTATTGAACTTAAAAATGCGGCTCCTTATGTTTGCTACAGCGATATTACAGATTTATTAGTTAGTAAAAACGCAGCATCAGGCTCCTTTACATTAGCAAACGTCATAGCACTAGAAGGCTATATGTATGGGGGTAGTTCTGCCGGCTGGATGCTTTATCTAATTTATGAAGATGAGACAGAGCCCTTACAGTATTTTACAGGTTATCATGGTTTTAGTTTTATTAAACCAGAAAATACGCAAGAGCTAAGCTTTAAAAACTTTAGAGCAGTAGAGCGTGGTGATGTTAAAACTTCGGTTACACTGGCGGCTTTAGAAGGCGATTTAATTTTACATGGAGATGGGGTTTCGGTTTTTAAAGAAGATACCGAAGAATACATTCCTTTAAAAAGCAGGGTTCGCTATGCTAATAATTTTTTCAATAGCAGCATAACTATTAATGACCAAAAATATACCGATCGTATTCCTGCAAACTTGAATACATTAGGTTTTGATTTAGCTCAGGTGCAAATCCCTAATAAAAATAACGAAGTGATTTCTAATGATGCAAAACAGGTGAAGCTTCAATTTAAAACAGAATCAGATCGACTGTTTGTTTTTTTTAGTGCATTTCAGACCGAAATTAGTACTGATTATTATCAGCGCGTGGTTGTAGAAGGCAAGCCAGATACAATCATTAAACCAGCTCAAGAGAAAATAGCTGAAGAAATTCAGCAAAAAGAAACAACTTCGCAAGAAAATGTGCAGTTATATGGCAAAGATGGGGAAAGAATAGTAAACTCGAGAAATGCTGCCTTAGCAGAAATGCTAAAGGTTCCTGCCTTACGAGTGCCGGGTATGAACTCAGGATATTATGTGGTCAATCACGTTTTTTCTAAACGTAATTATGCTTTAAAGTGGAAAGAAAAGATGCAGTTAAAAGGTTTTTCACCTGTGCGTTTTGTGAATCCTGCTAACAACTATCACTATATCTATTTAGATTATAGCAAAGACCCCGATGCCTTGTACGAGCGGCTACTAGAATATAGAAAATTAAAAGACCTCAAAGAGGCCTGGATCCTTAAAGTAAATTTAGATTAATGCGCTGGACGCTAAAACCAACACCCGATACACAAACGGTACAATCATTTGCCGAATCTTTACAAATACCTTTAAAAATAGCAGCGCTCTTGCAACAGCGAGGTGTTGACACTTACGAGAAAGCAAAAAAATTCTTTAGACCTTCTTTAGATGATTTACACGATCCGTTTTTGATGAAAGACATGGATCTTGCTGTAGATCGTATTAATCTTGCGATAGCGCAGGGCGAAAACATTCTGGTTTATGGGGATTATGATGTAGACGGTACCACGAGTGTTGCGCTAATGAGTAGTTATTTGCGCAGTCACTACCCGCAGGTGGCAACCTACATTCCAGATCGCTATGCTGAAGGTTATGGCGTTTCATATACAGGGATAGACTATGCGCATGACAACGACGTGACCTTAATCATCGCATTAGATTGTGGGGTTAAGGCTATAGAGAAAGTTGACTATGCTAAAAAATTAGGTATTGATTTTATTATTTGTGATCACCACCGTCCGGGTGGTGAGATACCCGATGCAGTTGCCGTTTTAGACCCTAAACGAGAAGATTGTGACTATCCTTATAAAGAGTTGTGTGGTTGTGGTGTAGGCTTTAAGTTGATACAAGCGATTGAGCAACAAAAAGGCTTACCCGTTAAAACTTTGGTACCTTATCTTGATTTGGTAGCTACAGCAATAGGAGCAGATATTGTACCCATTACCGGAGAGAATCGGGTTTTGGCTTTTTATGGTCTTGACGTGATCAATACGTTACCGCGCATCGGTATACAGGCTTTAATAGAAAATGTAAAAAAAGAGGTACTTACGATCACAGATGTTGTTTTTATCATTGCACCGCGCATCAATGCAGCAGGACGCATTAAACATGGGCTGCACGCAGTAGAATTGCTTGCCGAACAAGATTATACAAGAGCTCAGGAAATGGCAGCGGGTATAGAAGGTTTTAATGCAGAGCGAAAAGATCTCGATAAAGCAATAACCGAAGAAGCACTTTTACAGATTGTAACCAACAAAGAAGAAGACCGAAAAACCACCGTTGTTTTTCAGGAAAATTGGCACAAAGGTGTGATAGGCATCGTGGCTTCGCGCCTTACTGAAACGTATTACAGACCAACTCTGGTGTTTACAAAAAGTGGTGAAAAACTTGCTGCCAGCGCACGCTCTGTAAAAGGTTTTGATGTTTATGAAGCACTGGATTCTTGCAAAGAACATATAGAGCAATTTGGTGGTCATAAATATGCAGCGGGTCTTACACTTGGTGAAGACCAATATGAAGATTTTAAAAATAAGTTTGAAGAAGTTGTGAGCAGTTCTATTGATGAGCGTTTACTCATACCAGAGATCTCAATAGATGCAGAATTGGATTTAGATGAAATTACGCCAAAATTCTACCGTATTCTTCGGCAGTTTGCGCCTTTTGGTCCCGGGAATATGACGCCTGTTTTTATGACTGATAATCTTAAAGATACCGGTTATGGCAAGTGTGTAGGTGCAGACGAAGCACATTTAAAATGCGCCGTTACACAAACCGGAAATAATACAACTGTAGGAGCAATCGGTTTTAATTTAGGAGATAAATGCGACTTGATTCAACATAAAAAAACTTTTAAAGCCGCGTATTCTCTTGATCTTAACGAATGGAATGGCAATGTGAGCATTCAACTCAAACTACGCGATATTCAGGAATAATTCATAATCTATTTAGATTTATTCTAAATTAGTTTTTTATATTTGTTATAAATCGGCAGCTATGAAAAACATTGATATCATCTACCGCAATGAGAGTGGGATCGCTTTTTACTGGAAAACTTCAAAACAAGGCACATTAAAAGCTCAGGTTATTTTTAGGGATATGGGTTTTTATTTTACCCTAGATCAGCTCAAAGAATTTGCATATTTAAGTGAAGCAAGCCTGGCACAACAACCTTGTAACGACTGTCCTGCGCCTCGTGATTGCAGGTCTTTGTTACTCAAAACACCGTTAAATGATGTAGATCTCGCGGTAAGTCGGCAAGAGGTTTATGAAATACAAGATCTTTTGGATCAGACTATTTTAAGAATGGAAATGCAGGCGTTTATGCAAACGGCGCTTAACTAATCTTCAAAGGTTTTCAGTTCAAATTCAGTTCCGTCAAAAATGCCGTAGGTGTAGAAATTAATCCAGTCGCCCAGATTGTAATAGGTCACATTTTTACCCACTTCAATAGTCATGGGTAGGTGTCTGTGGCCAAAAATAAAATAGTCATAGTGAGCGGTTTCTAATTTCCGCTTTGCGTACGTAGCAAGCCACTCGTTTTCTTCTCCCAAGAATTCCTGATCGTCATCACCACTAATTAACTTGTTTTTTACTGAGAGGTGCTGTGCCACGCGCACGCCAATGTCAGGATGCATCCATCTAAACAACCATTGAAAAAATGGAGAAGTAAATATTTTCTTCATGCGTTTATAACCTTTATCTCCGGGACCCAGACCGTCACCGTGACCTATAAAAAAACGCTTTGCATTCAATTCAAAAACCTGTGGACTATGATAAACCGGGATATCGAGTTCAGTTTTGAAGTAATCGTTCATCCATAGATCGTGGTTACCCACAAAGAAATAGATAGGAATACCAGCATCACGCAGTTGCGCTAATTTGCCTAAAACGCGTACAAAACCTTTAGGAACAACAGTTTTATATTCAAACCAAAAATCAAAAAGATCTCCCAGTAAAAAAATTGCAGCAGCATCTTTTTCTATGGTATTCAACCAGGAAACGAACTTTTTTTCACGGGGTTTACTCGCAGCAGTATCAGGAGCTCCCAGATGGTTGTCGCTAGAAAAATAGACCTTTTTACCTTCAGGAATCGTGAGTTGAACTACAGGTTGCTTCATGCTTTAAAGTTAGACGTTGTCTGAAGCATACCACTCAGCAAAACTGCTGTCAGTTTCCTGCAGTTTTAGAGAAAACAATTTAATATTTTGAGGTAAATGTTTTTGAATTTTTTCAGCAAAATCAATCACCATCATTTCGCTGGTAGGTTGGTAATCTACAAGAAGTACATTGTGACCGCGGTCAGATAGTTCTTTTGCCAGTTCAACGTGCGGTGTGTTTTTGTTGAAAACAGTCGCATGGTCAAAAACATCTACAATCTCACCTTTTACGATTTTCTTGAGGTCGCCAAAGTCTATCACCATTCCAAACTTTACGTTTTTAGTATCAGAAATAGGTGTCCCGATCACGGTGACAGAGAGTTTATAACTGTGGCCGTGCACGTTGCGACATTTACCGTCATAGCCGTAAAGCGCGTGACCGGTTTCAAAAGAAAACTGCTTGGTAATACGGATATTGCTCATAATTACTTTTTAAACTTTCTAACAAGTACAACTACAATAAGCGCAATCGCAAAAATCAGATAAATTCCTGTACCGCTTAAAAACTCTAAAACTTCCATACCGTAAATGTGGATTAATTAGGCAAAAGTAACAAAGTATATTCGGCGTACCTAGAAAATAATCAAAGGCTTAAAAATTGCGAAATCCGCAAGGTTTTTTGGACGTTATTTGCAGGCATGAGTACACAGCTTTTTGAACAGGTAGATTTTGTTGAAAATACGGTATATGAGCAGGTTATAACCTCTTTATTAGACCAGAAATATGCTATTGTTGATGATTTTTTTACTGCTGAAGAAATTGAAGAATTGCGACAATCCCTTAAGATGGTTTATGAGGCAGACTGTTTTAAGAAAGCAGCAATTGGTAACAAGTTTAATGAAGAGATAGATAAAAGCATCCGTGGAGATTTTATCAAATGGATCAATGAAGCCGAAGGTCGCGCCGAAGAACGCCTGTTTTTCAGTAAGATCAATGACCTGGTTGCTTATTTAAACCGTACTTGCTTTTTAGGAATTTTGCAGAAAGAATTTCATTATGCAATCTATCCTAAAGGCACTTTTTACAAGAGACATTTAGATACGTTTCAAAATGATTCTCGTCGTAAACTTTCTATGGTTTGTTATTTAAATGATGCAAGCTGGTTGGCTAGTAATGGTGGTGAACTCACGCTTTATTTGCCAGATGAGACTGGTGAACAGGCTTTAGACATCATCCCCAGACCGGGACGTGTAGTGATTTTTGAAAGTCAGATTTTGGAGCACGAAGTAAAACCGGTTTTAAATTCTGAACGTTTGAGTATTACCGGGTGGTTGAAGACGAGGTAATCGATTGAAAGTAGGCAGTTGCAGTTTGCAGTGAATAGACCTTAGCTACCTGCTACTTTAGGTCTGAAGCGTTTTCTGAAATTTAGAATTAATGCTCCACTACGAACCAGCATCCATACCGAAAAGGCGATCCAAACAGCGTAAAGCTTCAGGCCAAAATAGTCACCGATAAAAATAGCAGGAACAAAGCCAAAAAAGGTAGCGGCCATCAAAACATTACGCAGGTATTTCATCTCGCCCATTCCTTTAAAAATTCCATCAAAAATAAAAGCTAAAGCGTTGAGGGGTTGCATCAAAATCACTACAAAAAACAATGCTGTAAATCGTGCAATCACTTCAGGCTCTTTACTGAAAATAAGTCCTAACGGTTCATAAAATATCGCTGAGAGCAGCATAAGTCCGCCAGAGATAATCAAGCTGTATTTACTCAGTTTTTTGCTCAGTTCCCAGAGACTTTTATAATCCTTTGCACCCAGAAAACGACCGGCCAGAATGTTTCCTGCAGCTGCATATCCATCAATAAAAAATGCTGAAAACAACCAGATATTGATCAGAATGGTCTGCGCAGCGATATACGAGGCCCCATAATCGGTAGCAAAAGAATTGGCCAGATAGAGAGCCAGATTCAACGCTATAGTTCGTACAAAAAGATTAAGCGCCATACCCACGAGTCGCCACAATTCCGGATGAATAGGGAATTTCAGTTTCAGGCTTACATCGGTTTTAATCAGAACCAAAATCAGCGATAAAACAGCCATAAGACCCTGAGCGCCTAAGCTGGCATAAGCAGCACCTTCAATCTGCATTGCAGGGATGTAGCCGTCAATTCCGTAAACTAAAATAAAATCAAGCAGAATATTTACACCAGCCCCAATGATTGCAACAACCATAGGCCAGAAGGTATTTTGCAACCCTCTAAAAATTCCAAAAATAGCAAAAGTAAACAGCGTCAACGGAAACCCCCAAACCCGAATGGAATAGTACTGAACGCAATAATCTAGGATCAAACCCGAGGCGTTATAGAGCGAAAAAATAGCTTCAATAAACGGCAGCGTAGTCACCAAAATAATAACGCTCAGTAAAATATTGAAATAGATCGCTTGCGCTGGTAACGTGCTGATTTCATTTATTTTATCAGCACCATAATATTGCGCGATAATCGCCTGTAAGGCACTTCGCGTTTGTCCTAGAATCCAGATGAGTGCCGATAGAAATGAACCTACAATACCTACTGCTGCGAGTACTTCGGTAGCATGCTCGGGCACATTACCCACTACGGCTGCATCTGTTGCAGAAAGTATGGGTTCTGCGATACCCGCGAGTAATGCCGGAACCGCCAAGCGGTTGATGTTTTTAAAGGAAAGCGGATTGGTCTTCGACATAAATAGCAGGTTGCTGCGAAATTACTCTTTCTTAATTAGGTTTTACAAAACCAGCTCGTAGCAATAAAACGGAAACTCACTTTGTTTAGGGAAATAAACCGGATCGAGCTTCTCATAACCGCGTTTGGTATAAAAAGTATTGTTGCGGTTATTTTTACTGAATGTATCCAGACGCACCGAAAGAAAGTCGTTTTCACGAGCATAATCTTCTGCAAACTGCATCAGTTGTTGTGCAATACCTTGCCCTTGAAAATCAGGATGTACTGCCAGCCGATGTATATAGACGCTGTGAGCGTCTGCAGGAGTTAGCCAGGTAATCTCATTGTAAATCTTATCTTTTAAGGTTGAAATCACTATGGTGCCTATGATGCGATCGCCTTTTATGTAAACAAACAATTCGTCACGTCTAATATCTTTTTCAAAAGCAGCGCGAGAAGGGTAATGCTCGTTCCACTGAAAAATACCTTTTGCAATCATAGCCTTCGCACATGCGCGTGTAAGTTGAAGTATTTCATCTATTTGCGTGAGATTTGCTTTTCGTATCATTTAGAAGCTTTAATTTTGTCCAAAATTGAGATAAAGCTTCTAAAGATGAAAACTATTTTCCTTCCCCTTGGCGATCACAGTGTCGTTTCTAACACGAATGTCACTTATATTTTAGAACTGGCGCGTGTGCTTAAGGCGACACTCTATGTTTCTAAACTTTACAAAGAGCCCGGGCGTTCAGGAGGATTACCTGCTAAAAGTCTCAAAATGGCTCAAATAGCAGAACAAGAAATAAAAGAAGAATTAACCGCTTATAATACTGAAGGCGTAAAAATACGCGTAAAACCGCTTGAAGGAGATGACTGGGTAGAAGCTGTGGGTAAATTTCACCAAAAGACCAATCTTGATCTTATCGTTTTGACACCAAAACATCACAATATTAATCAAGCTAACTTTTTAGGAAAAACAGCCGGAGGTCTTCTTCGTGAAACAGAAACTGCTGTTTTAGTAGTACCGGTTGATTATACCTATAAACCAATCTCACGTATATTAATGGCGGTAAAATCTGGTATTGTAAATGATAAAATGACTCTAGATCCTTTGCGCTCAATTAAGAAGCGTTATAAAGCAGACTTACGCTTGCTGCAGATAAAAACCCCACAATATTTACCTGAGGATTCTGAGTTTGATGCTAATTTAGGAGAGCTTGTGGATATGTATAAATCATCAGAAAATGCAACAGTTTTTCAAGGTTTGTTAGAGCATTTAAATGCAAATAACCCTGATATGCTGTGTGTTTTTAAGCGTAAACGCGGCTTTTTTGAAAAGCTTTGGGATGATAATTCTGTAAAGAAATCTGTGTTTGAAAGTAGAATTCCACTATTGGTTTTAAAAGAAAAACAATAGCCTGTTATAAAAGCAATTTGATTTATATTTGCTCCGTAATAATGGGGATGTAGCTCAGTTTGCTACCCGCCCGAACGTACCTTTTCGGTACGGGCGGGGAGTGCAAAATTTGACTGGTAGTGTATTTTGTATATATTTTGAAAAGTTTGAGTACTGGAAGAAATTATGTAGGTTTTACAAAGGATTTAGATTCCAGACTTGCACAACACAATCGAGGAAGTGTGACTTCTACAAAGCCTTACAGGCCTTGGGAAATCATTTACTCTGAAGATAAAGAAACTCAGGTTGAAGCACGTAATCGTGAAAAATATCTGAAAAGTGCCGCAGGAAGACGCTGGCGTAAGAAAATGGGGATGTAGCTCAGTTGGCTAGAGTGCTTGACTGGCAGTCAAGAGGTCGTGGGTTCGAATCCCATCTTCTCCACTAGTGTTTACAAGGGTTTCCAGAGTTTTACTCTGGAAACCCTTTTTATTTGCACGCAGGTTGAAAATTTAATGTTTTTAACATATTTCGATTAAATAAGGAGAATTCTTATTTTACTGAAGGTATCTCATAGCAATCAGCGGCGATGGCTATTTCGGAGTAATGGTGCCACCTGCTTCGGTCAAACAGTGCCACTTTAAAAGATACTGCAATTATATATAAAATTAATGTTACTCGTTCTTTAAAGCCCTCTTTCTTAGAGTGGAATTATTACATTAGACTGGACATAGAGTTGAATGAATATTATTGCAAGTTGTTAACTTAGCAATTATTCCCCACGCCTTATTCCCCTGCTACTTGCTGAAAAGCACCATCAGCTGGTTCTGGGTTTCAGTTCGGGTACCATCATTTACGCCTTGATCCTGGCGATCCCCATCGCCAGTGCCCATACCGACAGCTTTCCCAAACTGGCAGCGAGTCTGGGTGTGTTTTTTGCCATTATTTGTGTTTTTTTGTTTATCTACTTTATACATACGGTTTCCCAAAGTATTCACATCAATTATGTACTAAGTCAGGTATTTATACGTACCGAAAAAAACATGTTGAAGCAGCACGAGATCCACCGGGATTTTCGCATTCCCGCAGGAGACGCTCCCTATAAAAACAGGTTTTCTTTAGGGAAGGCAGGCTATCTGCATCAGCCGGAATTTGATAAACTCCTCACTTTTTGTCAAAAGGAAAGCATTGAACTCTGCTTGCTCCCCTTCCCGGGTCAGTTTATAAACCGGGAGGAGGTGCTGTTTACCTATAAGGGCGATCTTTCCAGGGAAGTATTGCAGCAGCTTTCCGGATATTTTGCGGTAGATCACGAGGTGCCTTTAAGCGTTCCCGAAACCGGATTTAAACATCTGGTGGAAGTGGCGGTAAAAGCCATGTCCCCGGCCATTAACGATCCGGGAACTGCTAAATCGGCTCTGGATTACTTTGCGCAGCTTCTGGAGTTACGCAATGCCTATCCCTATTATGCTTACGATACCCTAAAAATATCTCAGGAGGTCACCCGTAGCCTGGTATCGCAACAGAAATTGCTGAAGTACTGCTTTACAGAACTGGAACCGTATTTAAAAGACGATCCTCTTCTGATGGATTATTTACAGCATATAAAACACCGCAACGACTTAGCGGATTGAAAACCGAAGGCCGATTTAAAACGATCTCTCCCTGAAATTCGGTGTACATGCATCGCTTCATATCCATCCAATTGCGGGAACAGAAACTATGTTAATGAATTCTTAAATTCAAGGATTTAAAATGCCGTTTTCATACACTCTTCATACACTATCCTAGGCTTTGCTATGCCTTTGCCTGGGAGTTGCCCTACTTTAGAGGTGAATTTGACCTGTCTTTTACGCTAACCTGTTCTCTCATACACCGGCTCTGCAACAACCATCTCGAAGCCAGAAAACCACTATATGCTTCAACATTTTTACCATTATGAACCCACATTCACCCACAAAAAGTGTGGTAAGCTGTGGTTGGAGTGTGGTTGCACTCGACCTTATCTAAGAAGTCTGGTATCTCTAATCAGCAATCAAATCATCACGATGCGTTCATTATAACCGTCTAAAACCGTACTGGGTATGGGTTAAATAAATTTGGTAGTCATTAAATTAGTCTGCCCTAGCATCTCCGATATTGCTTGCAACGGCACATCTTGAAGCATAGCCTCTGCGGCAAAGCTGTGTCTGGAGACCGTAAGACGTTAAACGGGTTTGAATCCCGCAGAGCTCACCTAATTCTTTTAGAACTTTGTTGTTTCCAAATTTTTTAATTTATAAATGGGTAATTTCACTATTTTAATTAATGGAAATGATGAATAATTCAGAATATAAAGTCAAGCATATTGCGTCTCAGCCGTTAGCAATTACCGGGAAATGTGATGCTACACAATGGTCTGTTGCAAACAAGCTAGAAGATTTTGTTTCACCTTGGGATACAGCGTCTATAAGACCTATTGTTTTCAGAGCCTTATACGATTCAGAATTCTTTTATTTTAGTTTTAAGGTGCGAGATGGTGCCGTATTCACTGAACTGAAAGATGACAGTAAAGCCAGCATTGCAGAATCTGATCGGGTGGAGCTTTTTATAAGAGCTGATTCAAAAATGAGTCCGTATTATTGTCTGGAAATGGATACAAAGCCTCGCATTATGGATTTTAAAGCGATGCCTAATCGCGATTTTGATCTAAGCTGGAATTGGCCAGAAGGGGAGCTTGAAGTGAGATCTGAAATTCTAAACGATAGCTTTTCAGTGGAAGGAAGAATTAGTCTTCAATCTTTAGAAGAACTCCAGTTACTCAAGAAAGATTCCGAAGGCACTTTTATGGAAATAGGTGTCTATCGCGCAAAATACAAGACAGACGATGCCGGTCATAACCATCCAACCTGGATAACCTGGGTAGACCCTAAAACCCCTGAGCCCGACTTTCATATTCCAGAATCTTTTGGAGTATTCAGATTTGAATTTTAGTCTAAATATTGTTGATAATTTTCTGTATTGATAATATCAATAGGAAGCGTTACCGATTCTTGAAAAGCTTTGTCGAATAAGAAAAATTCAATGAGCCTTGTTAAGCTTAAATATACTTGCTTCTTAGGATCTTGATGTATTAGAAATGCAATCTTATCTTCTTTTAAAAATTTGATGTTTTCTGCAACTAAATCATAACCTATTATAATACTATTGGGTAAATAAGATGAAATAGGATTCGCTAAAAGGTAGGACTTAGAAGTTGTGATAAATATACCATCAACCTCATGAACAGTTTTTAAAAAGCTCTCTATATTTTCTTCAAGTGAGATTTTAGAGTTTTTATTCAGATTATAAACTGTTATTGAATAGTCTAAATCCTCTTTTTGTGTATAATAATCTTTAAATCCGCGTTCTTTCTCCTGCATATGTGAAGCATTCTGGAAAGCTTCATCGATATGCAAAACTGCTAAGGAAGCTTTTTTACCAAACAACATATTAAAAAGCTTTGCCGCGACTCGACCACTTTGAAATAGATTCTGGCCAATCTCCAGATTAACTTTATGGTCTTTAATATAGTTATTGAAAGTAGCTATTTTAATACTTGCTTCTAAGCATTTTTCAGCAATGATTTCTGCTTCCTTGTTAAACAAGGGAACCATCAGTAGAGCATCAGGTTTTTTGGATATGACTAATTCTGCAGCTTTTTTAAAGGATTTTGTTGAATAAGGTTTAAATAAGCCTTTATTAATTTTTATACCGAAGTGGCTAAATTCATTTTCAATTTGATCTATCGCTTCATAGCAAGGTAACCAATAAGGGTCTTCATTAGCATCTGGTAATAAAATAGCAATGTTATAGACCTTATTGTTCTTAAGGCTCTTTGCTATGGGATTGGGCTTATATTCAATTTTATCAAGTACCTTATTTACTTTTTCTAAAGCTTTAGAAGAAACTTTTCCACGCTTATGCATTACGCGATCAACAGTGCCTTTAGAAACACCTGCTAACTCAGCAATATCTTTAATGGTGTAGTTTTTTTTCATCTGGACAAAGATAGTAATCTTCAGTAATTAAAATTTACAATTGTGTTCGATAACATAATTTAGTGTGTTCGAGCACATTTTCTACTAAAATGCTTTTTTATCCTATTATTTTTAGATAAATTGTACCATAATTAAGAATTAAAATAAGTATCAAAACAAATTAAACAATATATAAATACTTGATTTTTAAATATTTAAATGAAAACAGATAAAAAAAATGCACACGGCCCTGCACTTGTTATACTTGCTGCAGGAATAGGGAGTCGTTATGGAGGTTTAAAGCAACTAGATACATTTTCACCTCAGGGGGATACAATTATCGATTTTTCTATTTATGATGCAATTCAAGCAGGTTTTAAAAAAATTGTATTCATTATTAGAGAGAATTTATTACAAGAGTTTCAAGAAGTTTTTGAGCCTAAGTTAAAAGGAAAAGCAGCGGTAGATTATGTGTTTCAGGAATTAGACCGGGTGCCGGATGCTTACGTAGACCCCAACCGTACTAAACCTTGGGGTACCGGGCATGCACTTTTATTAACAAAAGACGTGGTTGAAGACAATTTTGCGATCATCAACGCAGATGACTTTTATGGGCGGGAGTCTTTTATCACGATGGCTAATGCATTGAATAAAATCGATCCTACATCATACCATTTTAACATGGTTGCTTTTCAGCTTAAAAATACAGTTTCAGATCATGGATATGTTTCTCGTGGCGAATGTAAAGTTTCTAAAGAAGGCTATCTAGAGGATGTAACCGAACGTACACACATCGAGAAACAAGACGATAAAATTCTTGTAGAAAAAGAAAATGGTACGTTAGAGCCTATAGATCCAAATACGTTTGTGTCTATGAATTTTTGGGGTTTTACACCAAAATGTTTTGAATTTGGATGGGAACTATTTACTGATTTTCTCGAGCAAAGTAAAGGCAATATTAAAGCAGAATTTTTTATTCCTACTGTGGTCAATGACATGTTACACGCTGATAAAGTATGTGTCGAAGTGTTGAGTACTCCAGAGAAATGGTTTGGCGTAACGTATAAAGAAGATAAAGCTATCGCGCAGCAGGAAATTAAAAAGTTAAAAGATAATGCGGTATACCCTGTACAATTATGGGATTAAACACAAATGAGTTAATAACTTCAGTTTTTAATGCTTTCAATCACAACTGCACGATTACTGAAATTCAGGAATTTTCTAGTGGTCATATTAATGACACCTATTTAATACGCACAGCTGAACAGCAGCATTTTGTATTACAACGTATTAATGATGAAGTTTTTGATAATGTACAGGCACTAGTTAATAATAAGGTAAAAGTAAGTAAGCATCTGGCTTCAAAACTATTCCGGTTAACTGCGGAAGAAAAATACAGACGCGTACTTACTTTTCTACCCACTAAGATGGGCGCGTATTATTATCAAGACTCAGAGAGTAAATTTTGGAACTTAACCTATTATATCTCAAAGAGTATTTCTTATGATACAGTCTCTAATAAGGAGATCGCTTATGAAGGCGGAAAATTATTTGGAAAGTTTATAAGTCAGACCAGTGATTTTGATGCTTCTGAATTGGTAGAAATCATACCGGGTTTTCATGACGTTAAGAGAAGGCTGTTGCAATTTGAGCAAGCAAAAAGAAAGGCTTCTGCAGATCGATTAAAAAAAGCTAATACTCAAATCTTAAGAGTAGAAGCATTGCAGGAAGAAATGGTGATTCTACAGTGCCTTAAAGATGAAGGTAAAATACCTAACCGCGTAACACACAACGATACTAAAATTTCGAATGCTCTTTTTGATTCTAACAATAAAGGTTTGTGCGTGATTGATACCGATACGGTAATGCCGGGTATCGTGCATAACGATTTTGGAGATGCTATTAGAACCATTTGCAATACTGCAGAAGAAGACCAAAAAGATTTAAGTCTGGTAAACTTTAATGTGAAGTACTACGAAGCCTATCTAAAAGGGTTTTTAGAAGAATTGCAAGATTCTTTGTCAGCCTTAGAGATCGAATTTTTGCCACTAGGTGCTAAAACTATAATCTACATAATGGGCTTACGATTTTTAACCGATTATTTGACCGGCGATGTGTATTACAAGACTACGTATGATGAACACAATCTAGACCGCGCAAAAAACCAATTTAAACTTATAGAAAGTTTTGAAGAGCAATACGAAGAAATCTTAAAACTGAGTAAATCAATCTCAAAAGTAAAACAGCTATGAAAAAATATGTAATCACCGGAGGTGCCGGATTCATTGGAAGTCATATTGCTGAATATCTTGTAAGCGAAGGCCATAAAGTTGTTGTTTTAGACAGTTTACGTACCGGATTTAAGAAAAATATTGATTCGTTTAATCTAGAATTTGTGCAAGGTGATATAAGAGATGCCGATAAAGTTAACCAACTGGTTACTGATGCATCTGCGATTTTTCACTTGGCTGCATTAGTAAGTGTTCCTGAATCTATTGATAAAATTTCAGAGTGTAATGCAATTAATACACAGGGAACAATTAATGTTTTAGAAGCAGCGCGAAACGCAGGAAACTGTAAAGTGATTCTTTCATCCTCTGCGGCTAATTATGGGGACAATCCCGTTTCTCCAAAGGTGGAAACTATGAAACCCGAGCCGTTAACGCCCTATTCAATCACAAAACTTGATGGAGAATTTTATCTGGACATGTATCGCAATCAGTTTAATATACCTACAACTTCCTTGCGTTATTTTAACGTATTTGGTCCTCGCCAAAACCCGAAATCAGCTTATGCTGCAGTAGTTCCCATTTTTATAATCAATGCTTTGCAAAACAAACCCTTAACGATTTATGGTGACGGAAAGCAAACACGGGATTTTATTTACGTAAAAGATGTTGTTGCTGCAAATTTAAAAGCTTCACAAACAGGAAAAGGGGTTTATAATGTGGCCTTGGGTAATAGTACTTCAGTGATAGCACTTGCAGAGTTTATTATAAAAATCACCAATTCTAAATCTGAAATTCAGTTTAAAGAATCAAGAGCCGGTGATATCAAGCATTCACAAGCAAACCCTGCAAAATTTCTGAAAGAAGGTTTTAAACCTAAATATTCTATAGAAGAAGGTTTAAAAGAAACAATAGCATTTTATGAAAGTGAACTGCTGGCACAAGTAAAACAACAACATTAAAATGGCGAAATCTTCATCAGAAACTGAGCAACCTCAGGGATCAAAAAATGTATCAATAGCAATTATAGCAGGAATGTTTTTCATTTTAGGTTTTATAACCTGGATAAATGGAGCGCTTATTCCATTTATGAAAGCCATTAATGAACTCACTGATCAGCAATCGTATTGGGTTGCATCTGCATCTTACATCTCATTTGTTGTAATGGCATTACCAGCATCTGCTATTTTAAAGCGCATAGGTTATTGCAAGGGGATGTCGTTAGGGTTGTTTATTATGGGATTAGGAGCATTGGTTTTTATTCCAGCAGCAGAAGCGCGCACCTACTCCTATTTTCTTATAGGAATATTTATTCAGGGAGCAGGAATGACCGTATTACAAACGGCTGTAAACCCATACATCACCATTTTAGGACCTATTAAAAGTGCTGCTAAACGTATCGCTATTATGGGGATTTCTAACAAAGTAGCTGGTGCTCTAGGATCTTTAATATTTGGGGCTTTATTGCTTTCGGGGATAGCAGCGACAAAAGATAAAATTAAGCTTGTAGAAGCAAGTGAGAAAGCCATTTTACTTGATCAAATGGCAGACAGTGTGGTATGGCCTTATATAATTATGGCGATTTGCTTATTTATTTTCGCATTCCTTATACGTAAAGCACCTTTACCAGAACTGGAAGCAACAGAATCTGATGTGCCGGGAGCAGAAGTTTCAAAAAAATCGGTGCTTCATTATCCACACTTGATTTTTGGGGTTTTAGCACTTTTTGTATACGTAGGTGTTGAGGTTATTGCTGGTGATAGTATCATTTCATACGGCTTAGCGTTAGGTTTTCCGGCGGAACAATCTAAGTTTTTTACCTCGTACACTTTACTTGCGATGGTATGTTCATACGCTTTAGGAATCTATTTAATTCCCAAATATATAGAGCAGCGTAATGCATTAATTATAAGTGCTTTGCTTGGTATTGTATTGAGTGTTTTAATCATCAATACCACAGGGTTTACCTCAGTATTATTAATTGCTGCACTAGGAATCTCAAATGCAATGGTATGGCCGGCAATATGGCCGTTATCGCTAAATAATTTAGGAAAGCATACTAAAACAGGCTCTGCCTTACTAATTATGGGAATATCTGGTGGTGCACTTATTCCACCCCTATATGGCAGATTAGTAGATATCAATAAAACGGATTTGATACAAGATGGAGTTGCAACTGCAGCCGCTGCAGGAGAAGCTGCAAATTCTGGATACATCATCTTAACCCCGTGTTATCTCATCATCTTGCTATTTGCGCTTTGGGGATGTCGCATAAAAAGTTGGTCAAAATAAAAATCATAAAATAATAATAATGTTTACGAGTATAATAGATACCGCTACAGAGTTTGAGAAGCGTTTTGAAAAGATCAATACACATGTTTTTGACAATTCTGCAAATGCATCAAAGGCTGTAGCTCAAAAAATGGCTACTCTTATTAGAGAAAAGCAAAGCCAAAATAAAACGTGTGTATTAGGTTTAGCGACGGGTTCATCACCAAAGAGCCTATATGCAGAATTGGTGCGGCTACATAAAGAAGAGCATTTAAGTTTTAAAAATGTAATCACTTTTAACCTTGATGAGTATTACCCGATGAAGGCTGAATCGATACATAGTTATGTGCGGTTTATGAATGAGCAGCTTTTTGATCATGTTGATATTTTAAAAGAAAATATTTATATACCGGATGGCACGCTTAAAAAAAATGAGATTGCCGCTTTTTGTAAACAGTATGAGATTGCCATTGAAAAAGCAGGAGGTATTGATTTACAAATCCTAGGAATAGGAGGTAACGGACATATTGGCTTTAACGAATCAGGTTCTTTACAAAATTCAAAAACACGACTTGTAGCTTTAGATCACAGTACCCGTATCGCTGCCAGCAAAGAATTTAAAGGATTAAAGAATACCCCTCGTACTGCGATTACATTAGGCGTTCATAAAATTATGGAAGCTAAGCGTGTTATTCTTATGGCCTGGGGAGAAAGTAAATCTGCAATTATTGCAAAAGCAGTTGAAGGAAGTCTTACGAATCTGGTACCTGCATCTTTTTTACAGGAGCATCAGCAGGTAGATATTGTTTTAGACAAAGAAGCCGCTTCAAAACTTACCCGTATTAATCAGCCTTGGCTGGTGGAAGAAGTAAACTGGACCGATGAACTTGTAAGTAAAGCAGTTTTAGGTTTAGCACTAAACTTAGAAAAACCCGTTTTAATGCTCACTGATGCAGACTATATTGAAAATGGGATGAGTGATTTACTGGCAAAAATGGGACCGGCTTACGATATTAACATACGTATATTTAATAAACTCCAAAATACCATTACCGGCTGGCCAGGAGGTAAACCGGGTGCAGATGATAGTAAGCGTCCAGAACGTGCACTACCGGCAAAAAAACGTGTTTTGATATTTAGTCCGCATCCAGACGACGACATCATCAGTATGGGAGGTACATTTAAGCGTTTGCATGAGCAAGGACATGAAGTTCATGTGGCTTACCAGACTTCAGGTAATATAGCTGTCGCAGACGATGAAGCGATTCGGTTTGCAAAATTTATAACAGATTACAACGAAGCCTTTGATATCTCTTGCGAAGAAGCTCAAAATATTTACGACAAGAGTTTTGATTTTTTAAAGACCAAAGAAATAGGTGGAATAGATATCCCCGAGCTTCGAAAAATTAAGGGAATTATACGTCGTGGTGAAGCTCGTGCAACGAGTCATTTTGTGGGCTTACCCGATAGTCAGATTCATTTTATGAACTTGCCGTTTTATGAAACCGGAGCTATTGAAAAGAAACCGATTGGAAATGAGGATGTTGCGATGACGATAGATTTGATAGAGCAGATAAAACCACATCAGATTTATGCAGCAGGAGATCTTGCCGATCCGCACGGTACGCACAAAGTGTGTCTGGATGCAATTTTTGAAACGTTGAAACAAATTAAGCATAAAGATTTCATGAAAGATTGTTGGCTGTGGCTATACCGCGGTGCCTGGCAAGAATGGGGAATAGATGAGATTGATATGGCAGTACCTATGGGACCTGATCAGGTTATTGAAAAGCGATTGGGAATTTTTAAGCATCAGTCTCAAAAAGACGGCGTTGTATTTCAGGGCTCAGACAGTCGTGAATTTTGGCAGCGTGCAGAAGATCGAAATCGGGAGACAGCCGAGTTGTATGACAAGCTTGGGCTGGCGCATTATGCAGCGATGGAAGCATTTGTAAAATGGGAATATTAAAAGCGCCAGTATTATGACATTAATAAAATCAATATCAGGAATACGCGGAACAATAGGCGGTATCACGGGTATTAATCTAACGCCTTTAGACATTGTGAAGTTTGCAGCAGCTTATGGTACCTGGTTAAAAGCTAAAAACCAAAATGAAAAAATTAAAATAATTATCGGTCGTGACGCACGATTATCTGGCTCTATGGTGAGTGGATTAATTAGTAATACATTACTTGGTCTAGGGATAGATGTGATAGACTTAGGATTATCAACCACTCCTACCGTAGAACTTGCTGTTGTACGAGAAGCTGTGCACGGTGGGGTTATTGTTACTGCTAGTCATAACCCTAAAGAATGGAATGCTTTAAAATTACTAAACCATACAGGCGAATTTTTAAATGCTGAAGCAGGAAGTAAAATAATAGCTCTAGCAGAAAGGAATGCTTTTGAGTTTGCTGAGATTGAAAATCTTGGCTCGTATACTGTAAATACAACAGCTATTGAAGCACATATTGATGAAGTCTTGGCTTTAGAGCATGTCTCGGTAGAGGTTATAAAGGCCAGAGGTTTTAAAGTTGTGCTTGATGCCGTGAATTCTACAGGAGGTATTGCAATTCCAGCTTTATTAGAACGGTTGGGTGTAACATGCATACCCATGTATTATGAGCCTACAGGAGACTTCCCGCATAATCCCGAGCCACTTGCAGAACATTTGACAGAAATTTCTAAGCGTGTGGTTGAAGAACAAGCAGATTTGGGTTTTGTTGTAGATCCAGATGTAGATAGATTAGCTATTGTAAATGAAGACGGGACCATGTTTGGTGAAGAATATACACTAGTCGCTTGTGCCGATTACATCTTAAACAAAACTCCGGGAACTACAGTATCTAATTTGTCTTCTACACGTGTGCTAAATGATGTGACTGCAGGATATAATCAGAGTTATTATCCCAGTGCAGTTGGGGAAGTAAATGTGGTGTCAAAAATGAAAGAAGTAGGAGCAGTGATAGGAGGAGAAGGTAATGGAGGTATCATTTACCCAGAGTCACACTACGGGCGTGATGCGCTTGTAGGCATTGCGTTATTCTTATCGCATCTCGCAGAAACTGGAAAAAGTTGTAAAGAATTGCGGGAATCGTACCCGGCGTATTTTATAGCCAAAGAGAAATTGGAGCTTCCTGCGCATACAAACATTGATGAGTTGCTTAGTCAGATTCAACAGATTTATGCTAATGAAGAAGTAAATACAATAGACGGTACTAAAATTATTTTCGAGAATAAAGAATGGGTGCATATACGCAAATCAAATACAGAGCCTATTGTACGAATTTATGCAGAAAGTATTTCATCAAAACAGGCAGAAGAACTTGCTCAATTGATGATGAAAATAATATCAAAGTTAACTTTAACATAAATTAATTGTGTGCTCGAACACATAATTAATATAATTTTATTAGATTAGTAAAATATTAACAAAGTAACTTTTTAAAGGCTTCAATGTTCTAAGCCTTTAAAAGGCCATAAGCATTAGTAATAATAGAATGTTGTAGTATGTTTAATTCTAAAACTAGGCTACTTTTTAAAATTTCATGATTAAACGTTTTCAATAGTTCTCTAAGGAGATAATTATTCATATAGATTGACTGTAGAAACAATTTTTTTAATTAAAAGTGTGCTCGAGAACACTTTTGACGAAACGATTTCATAGCGTGAGTTTTGAACTTTATGTCATCGATATTTTACAAACAGATATTCAGAGAATATCAATTTTTTGAATGTATCTGGAATTAGAGGACTACTTATAATTTGACGTCCTGTGTCGAAACTTCTAAAACTGAAGATTGAAGTATAAAAGACACTAACAATAAGTAGCGCGCTAGATAACAAGACTATTAAAATCAATCAATTAAATAGATAAATTATGAGTAAAATTCTAATTCACTTATTTTTTATTTTGTGCTTTGTCGGAGTTTCAAATGCACAAAATTATGTATCGGGATCGGTTATAGATTCTGAGTCAGGATCACCAATTCCCGGAGTAAATGTTCAGATCAAAGGAACTTCTATCGGTGTGGTTACTAATTTTGATGGAGATTATTCTATTTCTGCAGATTCAGGTCAAATACTTGTATTCAGTTATCTTGGGTTTGTATCAAAAGAGGTTAGTGTTGCTAATGAAAGCACCATTAATGTGAGTCTTGATTCTTCTACATCAGAGTTGGATGAAATCGTAGTAGTCGGGTATACTGAGCAGAAAAAATCAAGTGTCACCTCTGCAGTTTCTGAAGTGAAAGCTAAAGAATTAACAGACGTGACATCTCCAGATGTTTCAACCATGTTACAAGGTAAAGCAGCCGGTGTTCAGGTTGTTCAGGGGTCTGGTCAGCCGGGTTCACTGCCATCCATCCGTATAAGGGGATTAACTTCAATAAATGGAGGTACTAATCCATTATGGGTAGTAGACGGTGTTATTGTTCATGGTACACCTAATTTAAATCCAAATGAAATAGAAAGTATTTCGGTATTGAAAGATGCATCTGCTACTGCGCTCTACGGCTCGCGTGGAGCTAACGGTGTTGTTGTTGTTACTACAAAACAGGCTAAGCTTGATCAAAACACACTTAGCATTTCATCGCGAGTGGGGTATAGCTATTTTAATAACGGGAATTTTGAAATAATGAATTCTCAGCAACTTTACGACTATTATCAATCGTTTGGCAATCCTGATAATATCCCAGAAGAAATTAACGAAAACGTATTAGCTAATAATTTTGATTGGTTTAAAAACGGAACACAAACAGGGGTTATACAGGATCATAACCTTTCCTTTACCGGAGGAACTGAGAAATCTAAAACCTTTTTAGCGCTTGGGTATTATAATGAGACCGGTACTCTTAAAGGGTATAAATACGATCGGGTAAGTGTGCGTCTTAATCACGATTATAAAGTAGGTGATAAGTTGACATTGAAGCCTAAGGTTGCGGTTAACTATAACAAGCGGAATAATCGTCAGCATTCCCTTTACGCACTATACACCTATATGCCTTGGGATAGACCAACAAATGATGAGGGTTCTGTAATAAATCCTCAGAATTTAGAAAATGGCCAAGTTTGGTATGGAAGAGACAATTCTAACTATCTATATGATTTACAATACAATTATAGTAAAAGCAGAGAATTTAATGTTTTTTCTAACTTAGATTTTGAATACAAAATACTACCAGATTTAAAATTCATTTCAACCAATAGTGTAAATTTTTACTATGCTGATGGCACGAGCTATACAGATCCAAAATCTATTAGTGGTCTTGCAAATAATGGACAACTTTATAAATCAAATACAAAACGCATAACAAACTTTACCAATCAGATGCTGAAGTATTCTAAAGGTTTTGGGGTACACCGTTTGAATGCCCTTTTAGCTTATGAATATCAAGACTATAAGTATGAGTCTAATAATGCAACAGGATATGGTATCGTTTCAGGAACCACCATATTAGACAATGCAGCAACGCCGGGAGCTGTTGGAGGAACCACCAACGATTCTGCATTACAGTCTGTGTTGTTCAATACAGATTATTCTTTTGATTCTAAATATTTAGCCCAAATCTCCTTGCGTAGAGACGGTGCTTCTAATTTTGGAGCAAATAGTCAATACGGTACTTTTTACTCGGGAAGTTTAGGGTGGAATATACATAATGAAGATTTTTTTAAGATAAAAGATATTAATCAATTAAAATTGCGTGCCAGTTATGGTGCAGTAGGTAATAGACCTGGGGCTTTATATCCTCAATATGACTTGTATAGCTTACAAAGTACTTATAACGGCTTGCCGGCACCCACTCCTTATCAATATGGTAATGAAGATCTAGCCTGGGAAATTTCTTACCAAACTAATATAGGTGTCGATACCCGTTTGTATGACCGAGTTTCACTCTCTTTAGAATATTATAATAAAGATACTTCAGACCTTTTATACTATGTGAATTTACCATCTACAAGTGGCTATAATGGATATTATGAAAATATAGGAGGTGTTGTCAACAGAGGGTTTGAAGCTAATTTTTCTGTAGATATTTTTCAGGGAAAACAAAATGGATTTGTCTGGACTCTTACGGGTAATATAGGTACTAATAGTAATGAAGTAACTGAACTTTTTGAAGGAGAAGATATTGATAGAGGTACTAAATTGTCGAGAGTAGGTGAAGATTATAACACCTGGTTTATGCGTAAGTGGCTTGGTGTAAATCCCGAAAATGGAAACCCACTCTGGGAAATTGTTGATCCTGCAACCGGGACAAGAACTGAAACATCAAATTATAATGAGGCAACAAAACAAATAGTAGGTACATCAACCCCTGATTTTTATGGAGGCTTTAGTTCTACTATGCGTTATAAGGGATTCTCTTTATCAGCTAATTTTAACTTTTCTAAAGGAGGTTCAATTTATCATTCCAGTCGAGAACTTTATGATGCAGATGGTGCATACCCTACTTATAATCAACAGGTCTTGCAAGACGGTTGGAGCAGATGGGAAAACCCGGGAGATACTACTACTCATCCATTAGCCTTATACGGGGGTAATAATCTTTCTAATAAAACTTCGTCAAGATACTTAGAAGACGCGAGTTATTTAAGAATGCGTAATGTGAGATTAGGATATAATTTTTCTAACACCCTGTTAGAAATTTTTAGACTAAGCAATTTTGAAGTTTATGTTACAGGAGATAATTTATTAACCATTACTGATTTTTCAGGAACAGACCCTGAAGTAGGGATTGATGGTTTTGCAAGTTCACAATACCCCATTTCTAAGCGTTTAGCTTTTGGGTTAAATGTATCATTCTAATTTAAAAAATCAGAAAATGAAAAACTTTATAAAACTTTTGATTATTTCTTTATCACTATACAGTTGTGATGTAGATCGATTTCCTTATGACTCAATAGCGTCAGAAGAATTGCTTTCTGGTGAAGGTGGGATTGAGGCTGCTACACTGGGTAATTATGCAATTTTAAAAGGCGATGCCGATGGTAATGGTTTCGCATCGCAATTTCACCGTATAGCAGAATATCCTGGCGATAACGTAGCTCTAAGTGGTACAACTACAGACGCTTTATTTTTCACCTACAATTATAATAATTTAACAACCAGTGGCCGGGTAAATGATTTTTGGACATCAGGTTATCAGGCAATAGTAGGCTGTAATAAGATGATAGAGCTAACCACAGAAGGGGAGTCTGAAGAAACAGACCAGCTTATAGGGGAAAACTACTATTTAAGAGCATATGCTTATTTTGAGATGGTAAATGTTTTGGGCAGACCTTATTATCAAGGAAGAGATAATTTGGGAATACCGTTAAAATTAAGTTCGTTGATTGACGACCTTCCAGACCGCAATACTGTAGGAGAAGTTTATGATCAGGTTGTTTCAGACCTTATAAAAGCAGAGTCTTTAATGA
Source organism: Leeuwenhoekiella polynyae (assembly GCF_004104075.1). Taxonomy (GTDB): domain Bacteria; phylum Bacteroidota; class Bacteroidia; order Flavobacteriales; family Flavobacteriaceae; genus Leeuwenhoekiella; species Leeuwenhoekiella polynyae. Next base: position 41,748 of record NZ_QOVK01000005.1, read on the forward strand.
CTGTTAATAAATCTAACAGTTATGCAACTAAAGAGGCTGCTCAAGCCTTACTCTCTAGGGTATACCTTTATATGGGGGATAATGAGCAAGCTATTAATTACGCAAATAAAGTAATAGATTGTGGTAGATTTAGTTTGGTTTCTTCCGAGAACCTACCTAATTATACAAAGTTAAATCCAGATGATAATAGCGAGACTATTTTTTGTTTTAAATTCTTAGAAGAATCAGATTATAATCATGGCTATTATACCGTAGGTTCATTATATGCAAATATTTTAGGTAGTGGTTGGGGAGAAATGTATGCATCAAGCGATTACCTTGATTTATTGAGAAAAAACCCTTCAGATCAGCGATTAAAGTTTATAGACCCACAATATCTATTGGATGATGCTGGTGAAAAAATACCGGCAGTATACTGGATAAATGATAACTATCAGTATGTGTTTAAAAGAACCTTTGAAAACGGAAGTGAAACGTACTTTACTAACGAGGGTACAGATTTTTTGTTACAATCAGAAGTTAACGGTCCACAAACACGCTATTATTATCTAAACACTTCTGGTGATAAGAAATACGTTATCAAAGATTTTGATATGGTTAAGCGTAATGGGTATCCAAAGTTTTTTATACTTAAATGCTCATTACAAGAAGATGTGCCACAATTATGGTCTCCTGTAGTATCCCGCTTAGCAGAAGTTTACTTAAACAGGGCAGAAGCCTATGCTAAATTAAACCAAACAGAAAATGCGCTGGCAGATGTAAATAGAATTCGATCTCGTGCATCAATTGCAACATACATTGATCCTTCAGATTTTCCGGAAGGAATAGATATTCTTGATGTAGTGCTACAAGAACGCAGAATGGAGCTTGCTTATGAAGGGCATCGTAAGTTTGATGTTTTTCGTAATGGTAGAACGATGAATAGAAAATATCCCGGCACTCACCTTAACGGAAATTCTCCTCGTTTTGAAATACCTGCGACAGATAACCGCGTAATAGAATATATCCCTGAAGCACAGATCAATGTTCAGCCCAGCCTGATTCAAAATGACTAGTAATAACAAATAGAGACAAGATGGTAAAGATGTGTTTTAGCTTTTTGGTATTCTTCATCATAACAATTGCTTGTGATACAGTTTCCAAAGAGAATAGCGAAAATGTCGTATATGATTTCACTACACGTATTCCTGCAGGAGGTAATTCTTGGATAAAGAATAATCCCGGTAAAACCGAAGCATTAGTACTTGACACCGGTATACACAATTGGACTTCAACAGATGATGTGGTACAGATTTACTTCGCAACTTCTGAGGCAGGGAATTTGCAACTTGGTATCAAAAGTAAAGTGCCTGAGGGAACCACAGAGTTAAAAGTCATTTTAGATGGAGATTCGCGTGAGATAAGTTTGTCAAATTTAGAATATCAGGATATTACAATAGGTAATTTTGAAAATGTTACTCCGGGATATCATACTTTAGAATTGATAGCAACTCAAAAGTCTGGTGCGTACGTGGCAGATGTGACTGAAGTCTTGTTAGGAGGTAGCATAGCCGAATCTCAAATCACATTTATTAAAGAACCTGAGAATTTCTATTTTGGAAGAAGAGGACCTTCTGATCATTTAAACTTTACAATTCCTGAGGACAAGGATTTACTCTATTTTTATAGTGAGATAGAAGTTCCAGAAGCTGAAGATAAAATAGGTTCTTACTTTATGGCAGATGGTTTTAACTATGGATATTTTGGTATTCAGGTAAATTCTGAAACAGAACGTCGGGTGATATTCTCTGTATGGAGTCCCTATACAACAGATGATCCCTCTGAGATCCCAGAAGACGAACGCATTATACTTCTGGACAAAGGAGCAAATGTATATGCGAGTGAATTTGGCAATGAGGGTTCTGGAGGTCATAGTCACCTTAAGTATAACTGGAGTGCAGAAACAACATATAAATTTTTACTTAAAGGAGAACCTTCTGAGAATAATTCAACAGATTATACTGCTTATTTTTACGCTCCAGAATTAGAATGGCAGCTAATAGCTTCTTTTAGAAGGCCTAAAACAGCCAGCTATTTAAAAGGATTTTATTCTTTTTTAGAAAATTTTAGTCCGCTTACCGGTAATAAAGAGCGTAAAGCATTGTATAAGAACCAGTGGGTTTATGATACATCAGGGTCTTGGACAGAAATTACTGAAGCAAAGTTTACGGTAGATTCAACAGCAAGAGCTGGCCGTAGATTGGATTATTCAGGAGGAGTAGAGCAAAATTCTTTCTATTTAAGAAATTGTGGGTTCTTTTCAGACAATACAGAACCTGACATATTTTTTAACAGAACGTCTTTAAATACTAGTCCGCAAATTGATTTTGATGACCTTGATTAGTTTGAAGTAATAATACATTTATTTGAGTTAGTCCTTCCAGTAAACTTCACTAAAAGCTTAATAGAATCATATCAGTAATGACTATATCTGATAAGCTTTTAAATTGAAGTCTGCTTGGTTTTATGAAGAGCAACTTGATCTAAACTTAAACTGAAATGTAAGATAATAGAATATAAAATTTAAAATAACTATAATGAACTCAAGAAGAAATTTTATAAAAGGATCGGCAGTAGTAGGCGCAGGGATTACACTTGCTCCTAATCTGGTGTTTCCATTTAATCGTAAACCCGCAACAGACCGCTTAAAAATAGCTTTTATAGGAGTAGGACTTAGAGGAACTAATCACCTTAATAACGCAATTCACCGTAAGGATACAGAGATCACTGCAATTTGTGATATTGATCCTAAGCGTATCGAAATAGCACTTGAACTTATAGATAAAGCTGGTAGAAAGAAACCTCAGGTTTTTGGTAAGGATGAAGATGATTATTTAAATCTTCTGGATTCGCCAGAAGTTGATGCTGTTGTGATTGCGACACCTTGGTTGTGGCATACTAAAATGGCTGTAGCGGCAATGAAATCAGGGGTTTATGCAGGTCTTGAGGTTTCTGCCTCACAAACTATTGAAGAATGCTGGGACTTGGTAAACACCCACGAGGCAACCGGTACGCATATGATGTTCTTGGAGAACGTAAACTTCAGAAGAGATGTAATGGCAGTACTCAATATGGTTAGACAAAACGTTTTTGGCGAAATGTTACATTACCGCTGTGGGTATCAACACGATTTACGTGAAGTAAAATTTAATGATGGCAAACAACCTTATGGAGGGGGTGTTGAATTTGGTGAAAAAGGTCTTTCCGAAGCGCGTTGGAGAACGAAGCACTCTGTTTTACGCAATGGTGATACCTATCCCACACATGGAGTAGGTCCCATTGCAGCAATGGCCGATATTAATCGAGGAAATCGCTTTACCAGTATGACTGCAAATGCTACTAAAGCTGTAGGCCTACATAAATATGTAGTAGACCATGGTGGTGCAGATCATCCCAATGCAAAAGTAAAATTCAAGCAGGGAGATGTAATCACTTCAATGATAGAATGTGCAAATGGGGAGACTATTATAGTTACACACGATACCAATTTGCCAAGGCCTTACTCGCTTGGTTTTAGAGTACAGGGAGCAAACGGACTCTGGGAAAAAGACGGAGATCGTATGTATATTGAAGGTCAGTCAGAACCACACCGTTGGGATGATTCAGAAGAATGGCTTAAAAAATACGATAACCCGGTATGGCAGAAGTATGGAGAAGAAGCTACAGGAGCCGGTCACGGCGGTATGGATTATTTTGTAATGAAATCATTCGTTGAATCTGCTATATCAAACATAGCCCCTCCTATAGATGCTTACGATGCTGCAGCATGGAGTGCCATCACCCCGCTATCAGAAGCTTCCATTGAAAACAATGGCGAACCCCAAGAATTCCCAGATTTTACTAGAGGACAGTGGGTTGGTAGAAAGCCTTATGATTGGATGAAAGCAGAATACGGCAAATAATTTTAAGAACTCTGTAATTTGTCTGAAACTCCTTTGAATACTATAAAAACCTGATGCTTTAAAGGTATCGGGTTTTTTTAATTAATACTTGGTGTTTCTGCGAGGTTCTCTAAATACGCGTTGAAACTTTCATCATTGATATTGAGTTTTTTGCGTATTCTATATCGGGCAGTTTCAACTCCTCGAGTAGAAATATTCAGTAGCGGCGCAATTTCTTTGTTAGTAAGGTTCATTTTAACAAACGCACACAAGCGCAATTCTCTTTTTGTAATACTAGGGTCAATTTCTTTAAGTTGATTGAAGAAGTTTTGATGTACTTTCTCGAAGTGAACATCAAATACATTTAAGTATTCTTCACCCATTCTATGTTGATTAAGATTGAAGAGAACCTCTTGCAGTCTTTTACGTGCAGCTTGTGTTTTTAATGAGTTTCTAAAGTCTTTTAATGCATTAAATGTGTCGGTAAAAATCTCTTTCTTTTTAACGAGAAGCATCGTATAATTTGCAAGTTCTTTACTCTTAATGAGATTATCCTCTTCCAGCTGTTCTTTATCTTTTTTAATTCGAGCTTTGTCCTTTTCGAGTTTAAGCTGTTCAATCTCTAATTCGAGTAATTTTTTTGATTTATGGGCGGCTAATTTTTCTTTTTGACGTTCTTTTTCGATTTTTTTATTGACCAGTTTTATGATTATAAATGTAATCACAAACAAAATCAAGATATATACTAAATAAGCGAGGTTGGTTTGATACCATGGGTGTGGTATGGTAAAACTTAACGAAGTCTCTTCTGCTGCTTGCCCCATATAATTACGCGCACGCACTTTAAAAGTATAATCACCTCCATTGGGATGTGTATACTCTTTAAAAGGGTTTGTAGACCACGCAGACCAGTCTGTATCTATGCCTTCTAATTTATACTGAAATTCTTTTTGAGAAGAGGGGGGGAGACCCGGCGCAGCAAATTCAAATCTCAAGACATCTACAGCATTAGACAATTGCTCATTATTTTCTAAATTTAAAGAAGTTGTCGTTTGATTTTTACCCTGCAGGTAAACCCGTGTAATTTTAGTTTTTGCAGCTTCAGCAGCTTTTTCTTCAAGGTCGTATAAAAACACACCATTGGTCGCTCCTATCAAAACCTGTTGATCTGTAAGAGGCAGAATGCTTTCCATACCTCGGTTTAAATTTCCTTTTAGGTTTAGAAAAAGATTTTTTTGAAGTTCTTTATTTTGATTATCAGTATCAAAGTATCCCACCTCATCATCCTGTACAAACCACACTCGTGAGTCTTGTTGTAGCAGTTTACGTGTATTCAATTTAGGGTTTAGCAGTTCGTTTAAAGGTTTGTAAAGTGTGAATTTTGAAGTCTCTTCGTTAAAAGTATAAATACCCGTATTTGTAGTAAATACAATAACATCATTATACAAAGCTACATTTACATTGAATGATGATTGAAGCCCGTTTTGATCTGTATAATGTTCTAAGGCATATACACGGTCTAAACGATCATCTAGCTTGAGTTTATACACACCTTTGTAGCCGTGACAGATCCACAAATTGTTTGTAGAACCTATTTGTAAAATGTCGCGACTCGATTCATCAAAACCTTTAATCTTTTCATCAAGTTGCCACTTGCCATTATATTTTAAAGGATACAAGCCAGAATATCCTGCAGCTAAATATTGATCTGTATAGCCTTTTAACGGAATTATTTTCCAAATCCCATTAGTGCTTCCTATGCGCTCCGGTTGAAAATTATTCAATCTAAAAAGACCTTTGTCGTGACCTACAAGCACATCCCCATTTTCCTCTGTAATAGACCACGCTTGCCCTTCTAGATCTGGAATTTTTTTGAACCTTAAATCTTTAATAGTAAAATTTTCCGTTTTAAAAGGTGTGTAATAAACACCCGTATTTGTAGCCAGATATAAGATGTTCTTATAAATATGCATATCTGCAATAGAAGAGTTGTCAAAGAGTTGCGATACCGGTGAATCAAATTCTACCAGGTCTATTCCATTATTCATTAGCACCCAAAGACGATTGTTTTTTTCTTGAGGATAAATAGCTAAAACTGTAGAATTACTCAGTTTATCAAAGGTGGCATGATTAGGTTCTATCTCAAAGGCTCTATTTAGCTTTAAAATTTTACTAGATAAGGTGCCTAAAAGATAATCTCCTTTAAAATAGGTTGCTGTTATAATCTGTTCCTGTTCATCTCTGTTGAAAAGACTTTTTAAAAATTGAAGTTGGTGGGTAGATCGGTTTGCTAAAAAGAGTTCGCCAGATTTAGTAACAATCAATACCTCATCTATTGTTTTAGAAGGTAGAAAAGCAACAATACTGCTATTGATGATAGAAGTATCAAATTGCTTTTGAAGGCTGAAACTTCCAGGGTCAAATTCAAAGATTCCTGTATTTTGATCCTGCACATAATAGTGATTATTCACTATACCAGAATGCAAAAAGTTTCCATTTGCTTTTATATGCGAGGTATTCTTATTAGAAAGGACAGTGAGCTCACTAAATGATCTATAAATAATCGTGTTTTTAAATTCATGCACCTGCCAAAAATTCTCAAGATTCTCAGATTCTATTTCTAAATCGTCATTTTGAGAAAGGTAATAGTAAGTTCCATTTGATTTTTTCTTTACAATACCTATTTCGTTATATCCACCTGCGTGAATCACATTGTTTTTATCTTTAATAAGGCTTCGTACAGTAGAGTGATTGGGTAAAGCAACCTTTTGCCAACGTTCACCATCATAAATTAAAATACCATCGTTATTTCCAAAATATAAAATACCATCTTCATCTTCCGTCATAGTCCAGAACTGTCCGTCTGCCTCAAAATCAGTACGGGTATAGTGGGTGATTTTTGGAATTATCTTTTCAAACGAATCGTTTTTCTGCGCAAAACCTCTAAAAGGGATTATCAAAATGATACAGATAATCTTTAGATAAATTGAATTTTTTGAGACCAAATAGTTCTGCATGATGATCATTATTAGTTTTGTTAACAAATTTAATGTTTTTTTAATATAGTAAATTATTGATTTTCAGTGTTCATTTTGATTTTGAAGTATGCGTGACGTATTTCGTTAACATTGTGACGTAATGCAAGTGTAGTGTTTTTTCTTAGTACAGTATTATTAGATCATAGTTTTGAGCTACATAATTTTGACAAGAAAACGTTTTCGTGATCCATATTATTAAGAATATGATAATGAAAAATTCTTGTCTTAGTTGTTTAACAAACAAATCTTTTAATCGAATGAGAATTAAAAACTACTTTTTGGTACTGTTTTTATTTGCAGTTTGCTCTCTGAGTGCGCAAGTAAATACAATTACCGGTACTGTACTAGATGCTAATGCAATGCCGTTACCCGGGGCAACTATTCTAGTAAAAGGAACAAACGAGGGAACACAAACAGATTTTGACGGGAATTTTACTGTTGAAGCTACAGCTCAAGACATCTTGATGGTATCCTATATAGGATTTAAATCTGTAGAAATACCTGTAGGACAACAAACTAGTATTCAAATTACCTTAGAAGAAGATTCTGCTGCTCTTGATGAGGTGGTTGTTGTGGGATATGGTACACAAAAGAAAAGTGTTGTTACCGGAGCTATTTCTAGCATCAAGGCTAGTGAATTAGAGAGCTTACCCGTCACCCGTATTGAGCAATCGTTACAAGGTAGAACATCAGGAATTACAATCGCGGCAAACTCAGGTCAACCGGGTTCATCATCAACTATACGGGTGCGTGGTATAACCAGTTTTGGTAATAATGAGCCGCTATGGGTAGTAGACGGTGTGATTGTAGATGCCGGAGGAATAGGATATCTAAATCAATCTGATATCGAATCTATTGAGGTGCTTAAAGATGCGGCTTCGCAGGCAATTTATGGTGCGCGAGCTGCTGCAGGTGTAATTTTAGTTACGACTAAAAAGGGTAAGATGGGCAAACTAACCGTTAGTTATAACGGGTATACGGGCTTGTCTGGTCCTGCTCGCAAACTCGACCTGCTTAATGCTACAGAGTATGCGACTTTATTTAATGAAAAGTACGCTAATGATTACAACGGATCGCCTCAGGATTTTTCACTTCCTTTTCCTAATGCACAAAGCCTGGGTGAAGGTACAGACTGGCAAGATGTTATCTTTAATAACAGTGCTAAAAAGGAAAATCACGAGTTTAGTTTAAGTGGTGGAAATGAAGTGTCTACATTCTATCTTTCTTTTGGATATCTTGATCAGGAAGGGATAGTTGCTAAAGAAATTTCTAAGTATAAACGACAGAATATTCGTTTAAACTCTACGCATCATATCAATGATATAATTACTGTTGGAGAAACCATTGGGTATTCTAATGAAAAAAGTACCGGTATAGGTAATACAAATAGTGAATTTGGTGGTCCTTTGAGTTCTTCTATAAACCTTGACCCTACAACACCTTTGATAATTACAGATCCTGCGGTTGCAAATTCTGGCTTATATACAAATCCGGGTGTTGTAAGAGACCCTAACGGAAACCCCTACGGAATTTCAAATCTTGTGATTCAAGAAATGGCAAACCCGCTGGCTTATATTCAGACGAGATTGGGTAACTACAACTGGGCAGATAATTTTGTAGGTAATGTTTATGTAAATCTAGAATTGCTAGAGGGCTTAAACCTGAGAAGTACATTAGGAGGAAAATTAGCCTACTATGGTTCTGAGAGTTTTACGCCGGTATCATTTTTAAATACCTCTTCTGTAGTATCACAAAACAATATTTCGAGATCAACAAACAGAGGTTTTGGTTGGAATATTGAAAACACGTTATCCTATACTAAACAGTTAGGTGATCACGACTTTACCATTTTATTAGGCCAAGGTTCTTATTCAGAAAATGATACCAAAGGAGAAACGGTAACTTATAATGATATACCTGTAAATAGCAGAGAAGATGCTGCTTTTATTCAGGTTCCTGATGATCAGATTATAGCAAGTGCTTATATAGGTACAGAGCATAGAGTAACGTCTCTTTTTTCACGCCTTACTTATAATTATAAAGAGAAGTACTTGGTAACCGGTATCGTTCGCCGAGATGGTTCTTCGCGTTTTGGATCAAATAATAAGTATGGTTTTTTCCCATCTTTCTCTTTAGGATGGAATCCTTTAAAAGAAGATTTCTGGAAAGAAAATGATGTTGTAAATCAGTTTAAACTACGTGGAGGTTATGGTGTTGTTGGTAGCGATGCTATAGGCGACTTTAGATATCTTTCTACAATAGGTGCAGGTCGAAATTACACCTTTGGTAACGTTTCTGCAGTGGTGATAGGTAACAGTCCTAATGCACCGGCAAACCCAGATCTTAAGTGGGAAGAAACCAGACAAAGCAACATAGGTTTTGATGCGCGTTTCTTCAACAACCTTACGATGACTGTTGATTTTTACAACAAAAAAACAGTAGGTATTTTACAAGATGTACGTCTACCGGGATATGTAGGTGCAACCGGCAGTCCTTCTGCAAATGTTGCAGATATGGTAAATAAAGGTTTTGATATAGAATTAGGATATTCTAAAACTTTTGGGGAACTCAATGTTTCTCTTAATGGAAACCTTTCTTATCTACAAAACGAAGTAGTTTATTTAGGTAACGGTATTGACTTTTTATCTGGTGGAGCCGGGTTTCAGTCTAGCACCTATCCTATAACAAGAACGGCTTTAGGTCAGCCTTACAATTCATTTTTTGGCTTTCAAACGCGCGGAATTTTTCAAAATCAGCAGGAAATAGATTCTTATGTAAACTCTGAAGGAGTCGTTATTCAGCCTAATGCTGTTCCTGGAGATTTTAGATATGAAGATGTTGATGACAACGGTTCTATAACATCAGATGACCGAAAGTTTTTAGGTAGTTCAATTCCTAAATATACCTTTGGTCTGACCTTAAACCTTGACTATAAAAACTTTGATTTACTGGTATTTTCTCAAGGAGCTGCAGGTAATAAGATCTTTCAGGGTTTAAGACGTCTTGATATTAGCAATGCTAACTATCAGACAGAAGCTCTCAACCGCTGGACGGGTGAAGGAACTTCTAATACATTCCCGCGCCTGAGTAACGTAGATAGCAATAACAACTTTACGAACCCATCTGACTTTTACCTAGAAAAAGGAGATTATTTGAGAATCAAAACGGTTCAGTTAGGGTATTCACTTAAACGGGAGGTCATAGAAGATATAGGGTTAACCCGCTTAAGAGTTTACCTAACGGGAGAAAACCTATTTACATTCACAAAGTATACCGGTTTTGATCCTGAAATAGGGGGCGGCATTTTTGGTATAGACAGAGGGTTTTATCCACAGGCGAGAACAGGACTTGTAGGTCTTAACATTCAATTTTAAAAAACTAGAGTTATGAAACTAAAAACAATTTTATATCCGGCTGTCGGACTTTTAATGACAGCTTCTTTGCTTTCATGTTCTAAAGAATATATAGAGCTTGATCCATTAGGGCAGCCATTAGTTGACAACTATTATTCAAATGAGAGTGAGGCATACTCAGGGCTTGTAGCAACCTATGACATTATGGGTAAGCAGTCAAAAAGTTTTGAAAATATGATCACTATGATGAATGCAGGATCTGACGATTTTTTTGCCGGTGGCGGTGGACCCTCAGATGGTATTGGCATTCAGTCATTTTCTAATTACAGTATAGATGCTTCCACAATTCCAGGGAGTTTCTGGAACGATTATTTTCAAGGTGTTTTCAGAACAAATATTTTACTGCAAAAATTACCAGATGTACCTATGGATGAAGCCTTGCGTACTCGGTTTACAGCAGAGGCAAAGGCACTAAGAGCATACTACTATTTTGAATTGGTTAGATTGTTCAGAAATGTGCCTTTGTTTACGGAACCTATTTTGACCAGTGAGATTTACAATATTGAACAGGCAGATCCGGAAGCGGTATATGCACAAATTGAAACAGATTTAACTGAAGCTTTACCTGACCTACCGTCACGTATCACAGATTTAGAGAATGAAGCCGGGCGTCTAACACAAGGGAGTGTGCAGGCTTTATTAGGAAAAGTTTACTTGTATGAAGACAAAAACCAGATGGCCGCTCAACAATTTGCAGAGGTAAATGGTACTCCCGGCGGAACGAGTAAATATGGCTATAAATTGGTAGATAATTTTGCAGATCTATTCAGTCTAGACAACGAGTTTAATTCAGAATCAATTCTTGAAGTTGCTGCAACCAGTCTTGCCAACGTTAATTATGACATTTGGGGTGGTGGTCAAAATGAAGGAAATACTGTAAATCAAATGGTAGGTCCGCGTGGTTACTCTAGAACTGCTGGTTCTTCTGCGCCTGATTACGCAGGGGGATGGAGTTTTAATACCGTAACTCAAGGTTTATATGATGTTTTAAATGGTGACCCCAGGTTTGACGCTACAATTGCAGATCTAAAAGCATTAGAAGCTGCAGGAGAAGCTACTTATACGCCGGGTAATAAAGACACTGGTTATTTTCTCAAAAAATTTATGCCTCTTAATTCTGAAAAATCAACAGGTGGTGGAAATGTTGAATTAAACTACAGACAAAACGTATATATCATAAGGCTTGCAGATACCTATCTGATGGAAGCCGAAGCTCTGGGTGCTTCAGGTGCTAGAGCACAGGCATTACTTGATGCTGTACGTGCCCGTGTAGGTCTTGCACCGGTACCTGTTAGTATGGATAATATAATGTTAGAACGCCGCCGTGAACTTGCAGGAGAAGGACATCGCTGGTTTGACCTGGTTCGTACAGATAGAGCAGCATCTGTTCTGGCAGACCGTGGGTTTACAGCAAGTAAAAATGAAATATTACCTATTCCACTTAACGAATTAGAAAATACACTAATCGTTCAGAATCCTAATTATTAATCCAAGTGTTTTAGATATGACATCACAAATTATAAAATCAAAATCCATTGGCTTCGCAAGTCTTTTTGTTGCCTTATTGGGCTTAACAGCTTGCCAGCCAGATGAAGTTACAAATGGTAATGGCCTTAGCGATCCTAATGTAGATGCTTCTTTTACTGTAGAAGCTGTAAGTGGCGAGCCTAACCGTTTTGTATTAGATGCAAACCGGGATAATGTTTTAAAATCTCTTTGGAATACCGGAGATGGTTTTTATGCAGGTTCATTTACAGAAGAGATTTTTCTACCAGATGCAGGTGAATATACCATAACACATCAGGCTTATGGCCGTGGCGGAATTATAAACGAATCTTCTCAAGATGTTACGGTTGCAACTTCTGATCCTGTTGCAGGAAATCTAATTAAAGGTGGAACTTTTGAAAATCAGGCAGATCATGATGAATGGAGCATCTTACAAATTAGTGATTCAGGCACGTATTGGACCTTTAATGAAGGTAGTGCAACTATTGTAGGTGGAGATAACAATCAGCAAGGTTTGTTTCAGTCTGTAGTGGTAGAGGCAAATAAAACCTATACAATTGACATGAAAGTTTTCGGAAGCGGTGCTACAGAAACTTGGTTTGAAGTATATGTTTCACCAACACCTCCGGTTCAAAATCAGGATTACTCGGCAGATGGTACTAGAATAGCTTTAAATACCTGGGCTGGTTGCGGAAATAATGCTTTTGATGGAAAACTTTCTAAAATTAGCTGTGCAGGATCTGGAAACTCAATGAGTTTTGAGCAGTCTGGTACTGTATATGTAGTTATAAAAAGCGGTGGAAAAAATTTAGGCTCTACCGGTATCTCGGTAAGCAATGTTGAGTTTAGAGGAAGTGCGAATTAGTCAAACTACGCAGTATTGGGTAATTATCCAATACTGCATTTTATTAAAAAATTATTGAAAATGAAAATACCTAAAAGACTTTTTCGCGCACTTATTTATGTAATGCTAATTCCTGCATTTCTGTATAGTTGTTCCTCTTCTTCAACCGATGATGAGGTGACAGAAATTCCTGAAAATCCGGAGAGCCCCACCACACCTACAGAACCTTCAGGATCTGCAAATGACATGGATTTTTGGTTGACCAAAGGCGATCGTAGCGCAGCATTGGCTAAACAGTCTGGTAATTTAAGTTTTAGTTCTAGCCCTAATGGTTACACAAACATAGAGGTAGATGAGTCAATGACCTTTCAGACGGTTGATGGTTTTGGGTTTTCATTAACCGGTGGTAGTGCTCAAGTGATTAATGCATTACCAGCTGCTAAAAAGCAAGATTTACTTCAGGAACTTTTCGGTACAAGTACCAATGATATTGGAATTAGTTACTTGAGAATAAGTGTAGGTGCTTCAGACCTTAATGAAGCTCCCTTTACTTATAATGATATGCCTGCGGGTGAGACCGATGAAGATCTTTCAGAATTCAGTATAGAAAAAGATCGAGGTGTTATTGACTTACTAAAGGAAATAGTAGCCATTAATCCGGAAATTAAAATTATGGCTTCCCCATGGACTGCACCGGTTTGGATGAAAGATAAGAACAGCTTTTTAGGTGGGAGTTTAAAGCCGGAATATTATGAGGTATATGCAAATTACTGGGTAAAATACTTAAATGCTATGCAAGCAGAAGGAATAACTATAGATGCGCTTACCCCTCAAAATGAACCTTTGCATGGTGGTAATAATCCGAGTATGGAAATGTCTGCAGTTGAGCAAGCAAATTTTATAAAAAACAATTTAGGGCCATCGTTGTCTGCGGCTTCAATACATACAAAAATAGTGGTATATGATCACAATTGCGATAATCCCCAGTATCCCATTTCAATCTTAAATGATGCTAGTGCAAATACATTTGTAGATGGATCTGCTTTTCACCTCTATGCTGGGGATATCGCAGCTTTGAGTACTGTGCACAATGCTTTTCCTGATAAAAATGTGTATTTCACAGAGCAATACAATTCCTCTCAGGATGATTTTGGCGGAACGCTTAAGTGGCATTTAAAAAATGTAATCATAGGCTCTATGCGTAACTGGAGTAAAAATGCTCTGGAGTGGAATTTAGCCAACGACTCTGGATTTGGTCCACATACAGATGGTGGGTGCACAGTTTGTAAAGGAGCATTAACCCTCAATGGATCTAGCGTTACCAGAAATGTAGGGTATTATATTGTAGCACAGGCATCAAAGTTTGTACCTGCAGGATCCGTACGTATTGATAGTGCTATAAAAGGTGATTTACACAATGTCGCTTTTCTAACTCCCGAAGGTAAAAAAGTACTTATTGTTGAAAATGATGGGTCTACAAACCTTCCATTTAATATAAAATATAAGGGTAAATGGGTAGTCACTTCATTAGATGCAGGAGCGGTAGGAACATTCATCTGGGAGTAAAATAAAACTATGAGAAAATTAAAGTTTGCCCTGTTTGTAATTTTATTATGCGGTATAAGTGGTCATAGTCAGGGCTTTTTAAAAGCTGAAAATGCCAAAATCGTTGATGAGCAGGGGAATAATATATTGCTTCGTGGCATTGGTCTAGGCGGTTTTATGCTTCAGGAAGGCTATATGCTTAAGGTTCCATTTTCAGGACAGCAGTATATTTTTAAAGAACATGTGGAGCAATTGGTAGGTAAAGAGAAGACCACAACTTTTTACAATGCCTGGCGTAAAAAGCATATGCAAAAGCGTGATGTTGATTCTCTTAAAAAATGGGGATTCAATTCTATACGTTTACCCTTGCATTATAATCTGTTTACCCTTCCGGTAAACGAGGAACCTGTTAAAGGCGAAAATACTTGGCTTGAAGAAGGTTTCCGTCTTACAGATTCCTTGCTTTCATGGTGTAAGGCAAATAAAATGTATTTAATCTTAGATATGCACGCTGCTCCAGGGGGGCAAGGTCATGATTTGAATATTTCAGATAGAGATCCTTCACAACCGGCTTTATGGGAAAGTCAAGAAAATCAGAATAAACTCACTGCCTTGTGGCAAAAAATAGCCCAGCGTTATAAAGATGAAACCTGGGTAGCTGCCTATGATTTGATCAATGAACCAAACTGGACTTTTGAAGAAGGAAAAAATAAAAATGGTATTGAAGATGTTGACAATAAAGCATTGCGTCAACTTCTTGTAAAGCTAACAAAGGCAGTGCGGGAGGTCGATGAAAATCATATTATAATTATTGAAGGTAACGGCTGGGGTAATAATTACAAGGGTATGTTACCACCTTGGGATGATAATATGGTACTGAGTTTTCATAAATATTGGAATTACAACAATCTTGAATCCATTCAGCAGTTTTTAGATTACCGTAAACAATACAACATACCTATTTGGTTGGGAGAATCAGGTGAAAATTCAAATGTGTGGTTTAAAGATGCCATTGCTCTCATGGAAAAAAATAACATTGGTTGGTGCTGGTGGCCTCTTAAAAAGTTAGGATTCAATAATCCATTAGAAATTCAGGTAAATCCCGGTTATCAGCTTCTTTTAGATTATTGGAGCGGGAGTGGAGACAAACCAGGTCAGGCAGAAGCTTTTCAGGCTTTGATGCAATTAGCAGAAAATACTAAAATAGAAAACTGTATCGTGCATTATGATGTAATTGATGCTATGATTAGACAGCCCCAGAGCCAGCAAGCTATCCCTTTTAAAATTAATCGTCTCGAGAATGAACTGATGATTCAAGCCGCTGATTACGATTTGGGCACAGACGGTATTGCTTACCATGACACTGTATCTGCAAATTACCATATTTCGACAGGCAAGGAGCGTCAGAGCTGGAATTTGGGAAGAACATATCGCAACGATGGAGTGGATATTTTCAGAGATAACGATGGGCTTATTTATGTAGGCGATTTGCAAGCTGAGGAGTGGCTTAAGTATACGATAAACGTCAAAGAAGCAGGTGATTATAAGCTTTCTTTAAAAGTCAGTTCAGAAAGTGATTCGGGCTTGATTTCTGTTAACGTCAATCAGCTTGAAACAAGCAGTTTTAAAATCTTGGAGAATTCACAAGGATGGAATTGGACTCCACCGCAACAGGTAAAACTGAATAGTGGAATAAACACGATAAAACTTCAAATTGAACAAGGAGGCTTCAATCTAGAAAGCCTTAAAATCAGCAAATAAATTAAGTACTTCCTTAAATGAAATTGAATCATTACCCCTACCTGCTTATCTGTCTTTTCAGCTTGATCCAGAGTTGCTCTGTTTCAGAAAAAAAATCTGATGAGGCTTTGATTTACATAACTTCTCTTGATGAGAAATCCCTGATTGAAGAACGAAAAATCCTTTCAAAAACTATAGACAGCGCGCTAATTGATGAGGTCATTAGTGTGACAGATTCAATCACCTACCAAACGATGGACGGCTTTGGTTATACCCTTACCGGCGGTAGTGCAATGCATATTCACAAAATGAGTGATACGGCACGAGCAGAGTTGCTTAACGAACTTTTTGCTACTTCAGAATTAGGAGTGAGCTATTTAAGATTGAGTATTGGTGCTTCTGATCTGGATGCTGCTCCATTTTCCTATAATGATTTACCAAAAGGAGAAACAGATGAAACGCTTGAGCATTTTTCTTTAGCTCAGGATACCGTGCATTTGGTGCCGGTTTTAAAAGAGATTTTGAGTATAAATCCAGATATTAAGATTCTGGGTTCGCCGTGGTCACCTCCGGTTTGGATGAAAGATAACGGAGATACCCGTGGTGGAAGTTTATTGCCGGAATACTACCATGCTTATGCAGCTTATTTTGTGAAATACATAAAAGCAATGCAAGCTTATGGCATCACTATAGATGCGGTAACGATACAAAATGAGCCCTTACATCCGGGTAATAATCCAAGTCTTTTGATGAAGGCTTCAGAACAGGCTGAGTTCATTAAAAATCATTTAGGGCCCCTATTTAAAAGCGAAGGTGTTGAGACTAAGATTATTATTTATGATCACAATGCAGACCGTCCTGATTATCCTATTGAAATATTAAACGATCCGGAAGCGGCTCCATATATTGATGGTTCGGCTTTTCACTTATATGGAGGGAATATCAATGCACTTGAAAAAGTGCACGATGAACACCCTGATAAAAACTTATATTTTACTGAACAGTGGGTAGGAGCACCGGGTGATTTTGCTAAAGAACTTTCCTGGCATACAAAAAACCTGATTATAGGAGCACCGCGCAATTGGTCTAAAACTGTTTTAGAATGGAACCTGGCAGCTGATAAAAATCAGGATCCGCATACAGATCGTGGTGGCTGTGACCGATGTCTGGGTGCCGTAACCATTAGTGGTGATACCGTGCAGCGTGAGCCAGCGTATTATATAATAGGGCAGGCTTCAAAATTTGTTAAACCGGGCTCGGTGCGTATCGCGTCTACAATGACTGACGAGATTCCTAATGTAGCCTATAAAACGCCTGATGGAGAAATAGTTGTTATTCTTCAGAACACTACAGAAAAAGATAAAGAAATTCAGGTAGAGATCAACGAGGCTAACCTTTTGGTAAAACTTGATTCCGGGGACATAGGTACTCTGGTATTTTAACTAAAAAACTAAAGATGAAAAATTTTATATACTATTTCAGTTGTTTTGTGCTTTGTATAAACTCAAGCCTGATTTCAGCACAGAAAGTAGATTTTCTGAATAAAAAGATTCAAGTTTATACTACTTCAAAAGATTCAGGTTTAAGACTTGCTGAAACCGAAACCCTAAGCTTTAAACCAGCCGTACAACCTTTAGAAACAGAAATCTCGATTTTTATTAATCCTAATAAAAAGCATCAAAGCCTGTTAGGAATTGGCGGAGCTATTACAGATGCAAGTGCTGTAATTTTTGATGGATTGAGTGCAGCTAAGAAACAAGAGTTGCTCAATGCTTACTATGATGTTGAAAAAGGAATAGGTTATTCGTTGTTGCGCACAACCATTCACAGTTCAGACTTCAGTCCAGAGAGTTATACCTATGTAGAAGAAGGGGATGCAGACTTAAAAACATTTTCTATAGCGCATGATAAGGAGTATCGCATCCCTATGATCAAGAAAGCTACGGAAACTGCCGGTGGAGCAATTACTCTGTATGTTAGTCCCTGGAGTCCACCTGCATTTATGAAAACAAACGGTTCTATGCTGAAAGGTGGAAAGTTGAAGCCGGAATTTCGTCAGAACTGGGCAAATTATTATGCCAAATTTATCAAGGCGTATGAAGCTGAAGGAATGCCAATATGGGGGCTTACCATTCAGAACGAACCTATGGCTACACAGACCTGGGAGTCATGTATTTACACTGCTGAAGATGAGCGGGATTTTTTGAAAGATTATTTGGGGCCTACCTTAGAAAGGGAAGGATTAGGAGCTAAAAATATCGTGGTTTGGGATCATAACCGGGATCTAATGGTTAACCGTTCTAATGTCATTTTTGAAGATCCTGAAGCAGCTAAATATACCTGGGGAACTGGTTTTCACTGGTATGAGACGTGGACCGGCGCAGAGCCCCTTTACGAAAATGTCAATCGTGTTAACGAGGCTTTTCCTGATAAAAAATTAATGTTTACCGAAGGATGTATCGAAAAATTTGATGCTTCCCGATATCAATATTGGCCTAATGGTGAGCGCTACGGTGAGCAAATGATACATGATTTTAATAATGGTACGGTAGCCTGGACAGATTGGAATATCCTTCTGGATCAAAATGGAGGTCCTAACCATGTAGGCAATTTTTGTTTTGCGCCTATTCACGCCGACACGACAACTGGTGAATTGATTTACACGCCTTCTTATTACTACATAGGACATTTTTCAAAATTCATAAAGCCAGAGGCCAAACGTTTAAGTTCTGCGGTAAGCAGGAGTGTTTTATTGAGTACAACTTTTAAAAATAATGATGATTCACTGGTTACAGTAGTCATGAATAAAACCAATGAAAATATTTCCTATTCAGTATATATTAATGGGGCTGAAACTACTGTAGAAATATCAGCCCATAGTATCCAGACCTTGGTTTATTAAGCGTTTTCCAAAGACGTGTTTTTTGTAGAAACCTCGTAGATTTGAATCTATGGGGTTTTGTTTTAAATGAACTTAAGATTCGTTCTTTTCCCTACTCTTGCTTATTTCAGACAGGCTGATGCCTTTTTCACTGTTGTAATGCGTGTTTTTAGGGCTTCCTATAATTTGTGAAGTATAAACACCGGAGTGACCCGAGAAAAGGTAAGCAGTGCTGCATGCGATGGCGATAAACACGCCAGATTCAATACCAAAAAGTTCAATACCCATAATTGTACAGGCAATAGGTGTGTTAGTCGCACCGGCAAAAACCGCAACAAAACCCATCCCGGCTAGCAAATCCATAGGTAATGGAATAAACCAGATCAGTGCATTACCAAGGGTTGCACCAATGTAAAATAACGGAGTTACTTCGCCACCTTTAAAACCAGCACCCAGCGTGAATGAGGTAAATAAAACTTTTACTAGGAAGTCATATTTGTTCATCCCTTCACTAAACGAGTCTACAATGATAGGTATGCCAAGTCCAATGTATTTTGTGGTGCCAATACAATATACTGCAACGGCGATCACTGCACCGCCAATAAATGGCCGTAAGGGCGGATACTTTATGTATTTTTTAAATTGTGATCCCCAGAAATGTGTGCTTTTTGAGAAAAGCATACTAACCAAGCCAAAAATAACTCCTGCGAGTAGCGCCCATAAGAGATTTACCGGACTCATTTCGGCAATAGAATGGATGTGATAATGCGTATGACCCACATCCCAGGCCTGACAAAAATAATCAGCCAGTACAGCAGCTAGAAAACTTGGCACAATAGCATCCAGACGAATTCTGCCTAAAATAAGTACTTCTAGAGCAAAAATACCTCCGGCGAGTGGCGTACCAAAAACCGAAGCAAAACCGGCACTAATACCGGCAATCAGGAGAATTTTTCGATCTTGATCATTCAGTTTTAAAAGTTTGGTAAACTGATCTGCAACTGCACCACCTATCTGTACAGCAGTGCCTTCACGACCGGCAGAACCTCCAAAAAGATGTGTGGCAATCGTACCAAAAAGCACTAGCGGTGCCATTTTAAAAGGTATCACTTTTTTGGGTGAGTGAAATTCTTCTAGCAGGAGGTTATTACCTTTTACAACACTGTTTCCATATAAATGATAAGAAAGACCTACGATAAAACCACCTATAGGAAGTAAGGCGATAATCCATAAATGAGATTCGCGATAGTTAGTCGCCCACTCTAGACTGAGTAGAAAAAATGCCGAAATACTACCAGCAATTGCTCCAATCAAGGTGCAAATGATAATCCATTTAAAAAGGTAAATCAGAGTAGGAATTTGCTCAATGGAAGATATTGAGCGCTTTAATTTGTCTATGTTCATACTGCCGTATATAAATGATTCTACTGCGACTCACGTCTGTGGCCGTTTTTAGTAGAAGTCATCAGCTTCATTTGAAGCGGTTTGAGGCAGACCTCATTGCCTTTAATTTAAAGAGCAAAGATAACAGAAATCTTGAAAGGATTTTGATGAAATACAATTTTCATATTCAAGTAGGTTATTCTACTCTAAAATCAATTGAGATTAAGTTGATTCTTAAACTAATATTGAATTGTAGTCAATAGAAAATACTCTATTGATTCTGATCAAATAGTACTTTAACATGCGGTTTGTTGATCTCTAAAATAGCAAAAACACCCAGAAGAATACCTAAAATCCCCGTAAGACAGTTCATTATTGAAGCTATAAGAACAAAAGTATAATTACGTGCTTCGCCAATATATTTAGCCGCTATGAGTGTCACAATCCCAAAAATAAGACAGACAACAAAACCTAAACCGCTTATGATACCAAAGAATGTAGACATTTCAAAAGGTGCCGAAGCATCGTGTCCTACTTCACTAAAAAGCATATTCATAAAAAAGCCGTAACCCACAAAGAATAAAGCACCGAGAAGATTGAAGATTCCTTTTATGATAAAAAGAACTCTAAAGGTACTGAGGTTGTTAGGTTGAATTTCCATAATTAATTGATGATTTGTTTAACTATAAGTAGTGCAAAACAAAAGTTTGTTACACTCCGCATACGAGCATAAAAAACCCCCGAATGATAATCATTCGGGGGTTGTAGTTATAAAACAGAATTCTTAATTCTGGTATTGAGATACCGGCCAGCTGTCGTTAGAGAAGTTTACATCTGGTAAGATCTTGTTAGGATCAAGCTCCACTTTGCTCACTTTCTTATCTGTGTTCAGCATATAATTCCAGCTGTTTTCACGTTGCCAGATTTCTACTGGTAATTCGACCAATTGCGTGGTTTTATCATCAAAAGTTACCAGCATTTTAACCGGCATTGGGATATCACCTTCATTAGAAATACTAATTACATAATTACCTTGATAGGGTCTTACACTGTTTACAGCCAGATCAATATTTCCGGTACCGTAGAACCATCCTTTAAAGAACCAGGCTAAGTTTTCACCGGCTACATTTTCCATATGATTGAAAAAATCTCGCGGTTGTGGATGTTTGTACGCCCAGGTTTTGATGTAAGACTTAAATGCGTTGTCAAAACGTTCTGGTCCTAAAATATACTCACGCAACATAAGCAGACCTTGTGCTGGTTTTGCATAAGCGATCATACCTAAGTTTCTCAAATTAACGGCATCTGGATAGGTGTCTATTCCCTCACGCGATGGACTTGTGTACCAGCTTACAGAATTACGAGTTTGATTCAATCGTGCAGGATATTCACCATTGTTGAATTTCATTGTACTGTAATAGTTGATAAAGGTGTTGAAGCCTTCATCCATCCACGCATAGCGGCGTTCGTTTGTGCCCACAATCATTGGGAACCAGTTGTGGCCAAACTCGTGATCTGTAACGCCCCAAAGTCCGGCACTTGTAGATTTCCAGCTGCAAAAGCTCAGTCCCGGATATTCCATTCCGCCTATATCTGCAGCTACATTTACTGCAACAGGATATGGGTATTCATACCACATTTCAGAATTATTTTCAATTGAATGCTTGGTGTATTCAGTAGAACGCGTCCAGGCTTCCTGACCATCACTTTCAATAGGATAAACCGATTGTGCTACTGCTTTTTTTCCGCTAGGTAAATTGATTTTTGCGGCATCCCAGATAAAAGCTTTAGAAGAAGCAAAAGCTACATCACGGGTGTTTTCCATTTTAAAATTCCACGTTAATGTACCGCTTTGTTTTGCGCGTAAAGACATATTATCTAATTCTTCAGGTTTAACAATATAAACCGTCTCGTCGCTATTTTCTGCTTTTTCCATACGATCACGCATTGTAGCAGAAAGCACATCTTTTTCATTTTGTAATGCTCCAGAAGCCACTACAATGTGGTTATACGGTGCAGTAATTTTGAATTCATAATCACCATAATCTAAATAGAATTCACCAGCGCCTAGATAAGGCTCAATATTCCATCCTTCAATATCATCAAGAACAGCTGCACGAGGATACCACTGAGCTAACGCGTAGATGGTGCCATTTTTGGTTTCTAAACGTCCCATACGATCCATTCCTTTCACCGGAATTTTATAGGTAAAGTCCATAGAAATGGTTGCTTTACCGCCATCAGCGGGAATCGGTTCATCAAAAAACACTTGCATACGCGTATCTGTAATGATGTGTTTTGATGAAGTGCTGCGTTTTACTTTTGCCTTAAGATTTGTAATGGTGTAACCGCCGTCTACATCGCCGTTATAGCGATTACCGCCTATAGGAGTTGTTAGATTTCCACGTGAATTTTCTGTAAAGCGATTTTGCTCCAGATGCATCCAGATAAAATCAAGTGTTTGTGGACTGTTGTTAGTATATTCTAAAGTAAGTTTACCGGTTATGGTATGTGCTTTATCATCTAGTGTGGCTTCAATTTTATAATCGGTTTCGTTTTGCCAGTAGTGCTCACCCGGTTTGCCGGTTGCGGTGCGAAACTCATTACCGCTATGTTCTAAGAACTCACTAAAAAGTTGTTGATTGCCTTGCGCTTCTTGCGCGATACCTATTGCAACCCCTCCTAAAACAAGAGTTGCTAAGGTCAATTTTCGATTGAAAAAATTCATTGACTAAAAGGTTTTACTCGGGCCCCGAGATTTAAAAATTATATTGTTTCTGTAAATAAATAGAGAAGGGTAAACCCCAATAAATTTACATTGGCTTAAAAGTATAAGTTCTCTTTCGTTTATCGAAAAATTAAAGCGACAATAATGCTTTAGTCTTGAACAAATTTAAATCCGGCAGTGATGATGTTTGAACTGAGTCCGGTATTTCGTTTATAATTGTAGTATTTAAGATCAATGCTTTTAAGACCAAATTGTAGTAGATGGAAATTAGCAAAAATATCAGTATAGTTTATACCGAAACCAAACTGATTGGCATTATACTTAGACAGGTCATAATCTGATGTATAGAACGTATCAGTAGAAAGGTGCGTTTCATAAGCCCCAAATTGATCTGCGGCTGTTTGCGTATAATAGCGGTAAGACGGATAAACAGTAAACTTATCGCCTAGTTTTACAGGAATCTCAAGACTGGCGGTATGTGAGTTTATGCCCCAATCGTCTGTATAATACCGGTAATAGGAACGCAAAACTAGTGCAGCATTTATGTAATAATTTAACCTACCGCCTGCAGCAATTTTAAAGCGATTATTGGGTAAGCGTTCTACGTCATCAGCCAGTTGAAAATTATCAAAGAAGACATCTGGGCTGTCGCTAAAATAAACCCGTTGAAAAGGTGTAGATAATAAACCACTTTGCTGAACCAGATCTAGCGCTAGCGAACCTTGCACATTTTTAGATAGTATTTGAGAGAAACCAAAACCTAACGAATACGAGTTTCTGCCTTTATCATTAAATGGTGTAAAAGTGGGATTGTAGTTAGAATCGCCATAGGCAGCACCGGGTCTCAATTCGATAGGATAAATAGTAGTCCAGGTATCTAAATAAACATTAGCTCTTATGCTCAATTCGGTATTTTTTTCATTGAAGAGACGGGTATAGCTTCCACCAAAACCAATAGAAAAATAGTCGTATTCTGAAGATACCGAAGCTTTTGCAGACCATATTTTGTTACGGTCATCTGAGTTGTGGGTGTAAGAACCCGTAAGATTAGCCCAGGTATCGCTGCGTGATGCTCCCGAAGATGCCTGATAAATATCAGCGCCATTACTTCCGTCAAAAGGATTGATGTTTGAAGAAGATGCAGATGTATATGCCGAAACCCCTGCATCTATGGTTAAAATAGCATCAGCATTTATAGGGATTGAGACCACAATAGTTCCTGTCGCATCAGTTAATTCTTCGGTTCCCAAACCACCGCTAACCGCAGCATTATTACCTTGCTGCCCATAATAGCTACTCAATAGGTCAATTTCGGTAGTTTCTAAAACCCGTTTTTTATATGTGTTTTCAGATTGATCTTGCTGTGCGAATGCTAATGTATTAATACAAAAGAATAGGGCTAAAATAGAGTAGTTTTTAAGCATAGTTTTTTGAATTAATTACAACCGCAACCTCCGCCGGTCTTACCTCCGTTAGCTCCTGCTGCCGCCTCACGATAAGAATGAAAAGTAGAAACATTGCGGTCTGCAGGTTTATCTGCTAGTGCCATATCAGGATCATTAATGTTTACCTTCTCATATTCTTTAACAGCAACGCAACTGGTAAACATAAATGCCAAAACAACTACAAGACTTAGTTTTTTTATCATGGTTTCTGAATTTCTATATGATCTGATTTATGAACGGTGCCATTCTCATCAATAATTATACATTCAATGTTAGGCAGTTGATTGATGCGATTGAGCCCAACTTCAATCCCCATCACAAATACAGATGTCGCCAGAGCATCTGCCAGTTCTGCTTTTGAAGCAAAAACTGTTGCGCTAATGATTCCGGTAGCGGGGTATCCACTACGCGGATCTATAATGTGTGAATAACGGATGTTATTGAAAGTTACGTATTTTTCATAGTCTCCGGATGTTACAACGGCACTATTTATTACGGGCAATAATGCAAACACCTTATTTTTATCTAGCGGGTTTGTAATGGCTACCTTCCACGGTTCGCCAGAAGTTTGCTTTCCCCAGGTATTCATATCACCAGATGCGTTTATAATTCCTGAAGTGACACCATTTTGAATCAGTAATTCTTTAGCGCGATCAGCAGCATAACCTTTACCAATTGCACCAAAACCAATTTTCATTCCTTCTTTTTTAAGAAAGACAGTTTGTTCAACAGGATCTATAACTATATTTTCATAGCCTACTTTCGCTACAGATTGGGCAATTTTTTGCTCTGAAGGCATCATGGTCATACTACCGTCAAACTTCCAGATTTTATCCATCGACGCGTAACTGATATCAAAAGCCCCATCAGTGAGTTTTGAAATCCCGAGTGACCGTTGTATGAGTTGTATCAATTCTGGATCAACCTTAACCGGAATTTTTCCGGCATCGGCATTAATTTGAGAAGTTTGAGAATTGGGATCCCAGGATGAAATCAATTTTTCAATTCGTGTGATTTCGGCAACAGCCAAGTCTATATATGCGTCACCTTGAGTTTTATTTGCTGCAACTACCGTTATATCAAAACGACTACCCATCAGTTTGAGCGTGCGTTTATAAGTCTCTTGTGCACTTAAGATTTGACTGCATAAAAACAGTAAAATGGAAACCGTTGCAAATCGCATAAACTTATAAAAAGGCGTTGAGGTTTTTTATATAAGCTTCAGGCGCGGTTTTCTCGTAGCCCGTTTTTCCTAAAACATTACCTTTTTCATCTAAAACGACAACGAATGGAAAATAACCATTGGGATTGTATTTTTCGGCAAGTTTATTATTAGCGGCCTGTAAATCTGCAGGAAGCGCATTTTTCTTTTTCCGTGGAAAATCTGCTTGTAGCATTATATAATGAGTCTTAGCATAGGTTTTAAAAGAATCTGCTTGCCAGATTTCTTTATCTAGTTTGATGCACGGTGCACACCAATCTGAGCCCTGAAAAACCAAAATAATAGGTTTATGTTCTTTTGCAGCCAATTGTTTTGCTTTGTTTATATCTGTTGTCCACTCTTGTGCGCTTGCTAGTTGAAAAGATGCTAGCATTAAAATAAAACTTAAAATTAGTTTTCTCATAATTTATTATTTAAAGGGTGTAAGTGTTAGATACGCTTACAGCTCTATATTGCAAAAGAGGAACCAAAAGTATGCTAAAAATCTCTGTAATTTTTAGTATACTATATAACGAAAAAAATATGGAATTAGTTTTAAACTTCTTTTTCAATAAACGGAACAGAACTATTTACTATTTCATCAATAAGCTTGAGCAAATAGCTTTCAAAGGTTTCCAGAAGTTCTTGTGTAATGTTTGAGTTTTTATTTTCAGTGAGTTTTAAAAATCCTTTGTTCAGATTTTTAAAGGAAATAATACCGGCTTCAACTTGTTCAGGTAGCGTTTCTTTTTTAGAAATCATCAAAGCATAACACAAGACCTGAAAGGCTTTAGACTGCTTTTTATAATCTGTGATTAATTCGTCCCAATCTTTAATTACTAATTGTGGGGTATCTACTTTTCCTGTTTTATAATCTAAAATACGGGTTACTCCATTTATTTGATCTACGCGGTCAACGGTTCCTTTAATACAAATTTCAGGAGAAAGCTGAGCCACATATTTTGTCTCAAGATCTTTAATAATAATCTCGCTACCAGAGGTTATGGTTTGCAATTCCTGATTTAAAAAATTAGTCACAAATTGTTTTGCAACATTAAAAATAATGAGATTTTTCCCGGTTTTGATATTGATCGCATTGTAGTTGAGTTCAAACTGGCGCTTAACTTCCGCATCAATTGTGCTCAGCATTTTCTCTACAATTTCTTTAGAAAGTATGGTGTTTAGGTAAGGCTTGTATAGAGTATCTAGCGTTTCGTGAACAACGGTCCCTAATGTATTGTGTGCGATTACATCTTCAACTTCATCGAGCTCTTTAATACCTAAAACATATTTATAATAAAAATCAACAGGATTGCGTATATAGGTCGTTAATGCTGAAGGCGAAAACCCTGAAGCCGCATGCTTTTTTATAGCTTCGATTATAGTGGGTGTTTTTTCTATTTCTTTGAGCGTTTGGGGTTCAAGCCTTACTGAAGCAGAAGCACTTTGTTCAATGTATGTATAATTTGCGTCAGGATCTGTTGCTAACTGTAATAAAAATCTGCTTTTCTCACCGCTGTTTAAGCCACCAGCTTCATTGTTGTAAATGAGATTTATATGTTCGGCGCGTTGTAACAGTCTAAAAAAGTGATACGCATAAATCGCGTCTTTCTCGCGGTAGGTGGGCAGTTTATATTCAATCTTTAAATCAAAAGGGATGAAACTATTTTGACTTTTTCCTGACGGAAATGTGCCTTCATTTAAAGAAGTGATGATTATATTTTTAAAATCAAGAACCCGAGATTCTAGAACCCCCATAATCTGAAGTCCTTGATAAGGGTCACCTCTAAAATCTAAAGTCTCCTGACTCAGTAAATCTTTATAAAACTGTTTGAGGGTTTTAATATCGTTGAGGTATGGATAGGCTTCATTTAAGTTTGTTAATCGCGTAAATAGCTCTAAAAATGCGTGCAGAAATTCAAGCTGAAGCCAATTTTGCTCCGGAAACAGAATCTCTTTCAAACATTGAATACCTTTTAAAATTTGCTCTAAAGCTTTTGAGGTGTTTTCATTCCAAGAATTAAAAAGTAGCTTATAATTTTCTGAAGCTTCTTTATTAAGATCATTTGGCTTGACAAAAACCAAATTCTTTTGGGTGATTTCCTTTTTTAGATTTTTTCGCTCATCTCCTAGAAGATATATCGTATACTGCTGATCTAAAATGGAAAGTACATCTTTATAATAATATCCTTGTTCTTTATGATTGATTTGAAGTTGAAACCAACTTTCAAAAAAAGCAGCTTGTGCTACCTGCCCTAACGGAAGCCCCATCGTTACATTAAGATTCTTAACGGAAGCGGGCAAAGAGTTGAGTAACGGTAGAAGTAAAGCTTCGTCACCCAGAATAACGGCAGTATCTTCTAATTCTTCTTTTGAGAAGTCAGAAAGTAATTGACCGGTGTATTTAACCTGACCAATATTTTGAGAGATACCGGTAGCGGTAATATTTTTTGGAGTATTGAAGCTTGAATTTTGCTTGGGAAGCAAGAGACTCTTTTCTTTAAGGCCAGGCCATTCTTTTAAATACGATTTTATAAACGTTGCTGTAACGTGATTGTTGTCATTTAAAAAATAAGGGTCAATATCCCAGTAAATTTTTGTTGTAGGTCGCTGTAAAAAGTTTTTTATGAGTTCTTGTTCTGCAGTATTTAGAGCGTTGAAACCACAAAAAATATAGTGTTGCTTGTCTTCACCTAAAAAAGAAGTGACATTGTCAACTGCTTTGCGATAAAGCATACCTTGATAACCTAAGCCTAAATCCTCTAAATGTTTTTTATAGCTGGTATAATAGGTGTTGATAGACTTCCAGAATATTAGGTAGTTTGTGACAAGTTGTGAACTGGTATCAGTTGACCAATGGTTGAGTTCTTTTACGGCAGATAAATAATCAAAGAATTTGTCAGTTGGGATCAGATGGCGATCAATTTCATTAAAATCACCTAGTAAGGTTTGCCCCCAGCCTAAAAAGTTCAAAAAAGCTTCTGGAGTTTCTCCATCAAATTGACTTTGATATACATGATACAATTCAACCTGAAGCTGTGTTTGAGAAGCAGCTGTTAATCCAGATATTTCCTCTATAAGTTCTTCAATACTTAGCGTCTGAGGAAGAAAGCAAACGTCATCTTTAAGATGCTCTTTCAATTTCTTTAAAAAGAAGCTTCCTGCTCTTTTAGAAGGTAAGATCACCACAGTTTCAGCTAGTGGTAATTTAGAATTTAAGATGTCTTCTATTACTTCGTCAATGAATGTAGTCATAAGTTAAAAATAAAAAACGCCCTGATTTCTCAGGGCGTTTTCCAAATATATTATTTCAGATTTAAACTGAATCAAGTCTTACTTTAAAGTAAGCTTTACACGTCTGTTAAGTTGCATACCTGCAGCTGTAGTGTTAGGAGCGATAGGCTGCTCTTCACCGTAAGCTTTGATAGATAATTGGCTACCATTTACACCTTCTTTACTAGTTAAGTAATCAACAACAGATTGAGCTCTTCTTTCAGAAAGATCCATGTTGTATGCGTTACTCGCGCGGCTATCAGCGTGACCTTCAACTTCAAAAGAAGCAGTAGGGTATTCTTTTACGATATTAGCGATTGTAGTAAGAGTTGCATAAGAGCTTTTTCTAATTGTAGCTTTGTCAGTATCAAATAAGATACGACCAGCTTCACCATTTAAAGTCTCTAGTACACTAGCGTCAACTTCAGGACAACCATTGTTAGAAGCAGGACCAGCTACGTTAGGACAGTCATCATCTTTATCAGCAACACCGTCACCATCAGCATCAGCAAATGGGCAACCGTTGTTA
Source organism: Leeuwenhoekiella polynyae (assembly GCF_004104075.1). Lineage (GTDB taxonomy): Bacteria > Bacteroidota > Bacteroidia > Flavobacteriales > Flavobacteriaceae > Leeuwenhoekiella > Leeuwenhoekiella polynyae. The sequence goes on from NZ_QOVK01000005.1 coordinate 71,194, forward strand.
GATGCAGGACCAGCTTCGTTAGGGCACTCATCTTCTGAATCAATTACACCGTCACCATCAGCATCAGGACAACCATTAGTTGAAGCAGGACCAGCAACGTCAGGACAAGCATCTTCATTATCTGGGATACCATCACCATCAGAGTCAGGACATCCATTAAATTCTGGTAAACCAGCTACTTCTGGACAAGCATCTTCAGAATCTTTAATACCGTCACCATCAGTATCAGGACATCCGTTGAATTCTTTTAAACCTGGAGTTTCAGGGCACTCATCTTCATCATCATAAATACCATCACCATCAGTATCTGTTCCACCGAAAGTGAAACCTACACCCACTACGTGCTGCATATGTCTTGTATAATAAGTACCAGGCATCATTGCATGCTTATAAGTAGAAGATAAGTCAAGGTTAATGTTATCGCTTAACCAAATTTTTAAACCTACAGTACCGTTAAGGGTTCCGTGACTTGGCATATCGCCAATGAACACGTAACCACCACCACCACCTAGGTAAGGGTCAAACCAACCGCCTTCTCCAAAAAGAGCATCACGGAAGCTATAAGAAAACATACCATCTACAGCGTAGTAAGCTAAATCATCAACAGGAAGATCTCCCATTTTGTCAATTTTGTTGATAGATCCTCTCACACCTAGAGCAAATCCTGCACCTATGTAACGACCTACATAAAGTGTAGAAACTGAAGGAAGAATATTCCAGTGATCAGAAACATTATAAAATTCATCAGGAAAACCTCCGGTTAAAGGTCTGTTGTCTGGTGGATATACAGGATAAGTATCAACTGCATTCACACCAATACTAACAGCCCAAGGGTTGTTTTTGTCTTGTGCGTTTGCAGTGTTAAGACCTGCGAAGATCAAAACTGCAAACAGAAATAATTTAGTAAGATTTTTCATGTTAAGTAAGTAAAATTTAAGTGTTAATTGAAGCAAATGTAATTTGTTAAAATCTAGCAACAAAGTCAAATTTAATAAAAATCACATTTTTATAATTAAAATGGAATGATTCTCGACTTGATTCTGTTGCCAGATCTTTTATAATTACATTATTCTATAAGTGATATTTCTACACGTCTGTTTTGTTGTCTTCCAGCTGCAGTTGCATTTGTAGCTACTGGCTTAGACTCTCCAAATCCTTCTGAAGAAAGTCTCGTTGCTGGTAAACCTTGTTTAATTAAATAGTCTTTTACTGATGCTGCTCTTTCATCTGATAATTTTAAATTATAAGCATCAGAACCCTGACTGTCAGTATGGCCTTCAATTAAGAATCTTGTGTTAGGATATTCTTTCATTGTTTCAGCAACTGTATTCAGAGTCTCGTAAGATTCAGCACGAATAGAAGCTTTATTCAAATCAAATAATACAGTTCTAACCTGTACGTTGATTTCTTCAAGAATTTCAACAGTTACTTCAGGACAACCATTATTAGCAACAGTTCCCGGTACAGTAGGACAATCATCATCTTTATCTAAAACACCATCGTTATCCTGGTCTTCGTAAGGGCATCCATCATTTTCAGCAGGGCCAGCCTCGTTAGGACAGTTATCTTCTGAGTCAATTACTCCATCACCGTCAGCATCAGGACAGCCATTAGTTTCTGCAGGTCCGGCAACATCAGGGCAAGCATCTTCTGGGTCAGCGATGCCATCACCGTCAGAGTCAGGACATCCATTAAATTCTGGTAAACCAGCAACTTCAGGACAAGCATCTTCAGAATCTTTGATACCATCACCATCTGTGTCTGGACAACCATTAAATTCTTCTAAACCTGGAGTATCAGGACATTCATCTTTATCATCATAAATACCATCGCCGTCAGTATCAGTTCCGCCAAAATTGAAACCTATACCAGCAGTATGTTGAAAATGTCTTGTATAATAGCCTTCCATCGCATGCTTATACGTTGATGACAGGTTTAAATTAAGATTGTCTGATAACCAGATTTTTAAACCTACTGTACCGTTTAGAGTACCGTGGCTAGGAAGATCTCCTATAAAAACATAACCACCACCTGCACCTAAATACGGATCAAACCAGCCACCCTCTCCAAAAAGAGCATCGCGGAAACTGTAAGTGAACATACCATCAACAGCGTAATATGCTAAGTCATTTGCTGGGGCATCACCTAATTTTTCAATTTTATTTAGTGAACCTCTAACACCAAAACTAAAACCACTACCTATATAGCGACCTACATAGATTGTTGATATTGATGGAAGAATATTCCAGTGATCATCTACATTATAAAATTCATTTGGAAAACCACCAGTAGTTGGTCTCTCACCTGGCCATACAGGATATGTGTCAACTGCGTTTACACCAATGCTTATATACCAAGGATTGTTTTCGTCTTGCGCACTTACACTTAATGAGCCTGCTAAGAAAGCAAACAACACCAGTAATAAACTAGTACTTCTAATCATAATTAAATGGTTTGTTAAATTATTGAGGTAAAAGTAGTTTGTTAAAATATACCTGCAAAACCACAAGTGATAAAGTTTTATTAAACCTTTACTAAGAATTATAATTACTGTAAGTCTCTGTTAGACAGTATAAATATGCTTTGAGTTAATAAAAAATGTACTTTACCTCCTTATAATTAGCATTTTAAATAGAGTCGTGAATATGACTGATTATGAATATTTTAAGATTTAAGATTGTATATAAAATGTTAAAGAACCTGTATTGGTTTTTTAGCATTCAGGTAGATTATGACTTTTTTCACTACTTGATAATTCATTTTTAGTAATACATTTTCATATTTTGTTATCTGGTTTTTGTGGTTTTGATGAGGCTCTCCGGTCTTATAATCTAAAAGCCATAGTTTATTTGTGGGATCAATTTCCACTCGATCTGGTCTGAGCATCTTCCCGGAAGTAAGAATTGCTCGTTCATTAAGAATTTGATGTTGAGGATTAAAAAAACCGTGTTCCTGCAATGCAACAATTAATTCTCTGAGTTTGGTCTCTAACGGTTCTAATTGCTTTGTTGTAATCATTCCTTTAGTTATAGCCTTTTTTAGCGCAGAATCTATATGCTTTTCGGTTTTGATTTCAGCCATCAATTCGTGGACGATATTTCCAAAACTTATGGCTTCTAGTCGTGCGGTATCCCATAGTGCTTCTGCCTGTGTGACTAATATTAAATCATGAGATTCTTTAGCGGTGCTTATAAGTTTCAATTCATTTGAATTGTTTGCTAACGCTTTAGTGTGAGAGATACGCTGTTGATTGCCAAAGTAATACTTGTTTTGATCAGTATTGAATAAATTTTGATTTTCTAAATAAAGTCTCAATAGGTCAGAAAAATTTTTCGGTTCACCTCTGAGTTTGCTGCTTTTACTAATTATGTACAATTGCTCAACACTTCTCGTGAGTGCTACATATAATACATTTATATTATCGAGTTGTTGTTGAATTCTTTTTTGGTGATACAGAACAGAGGTCTGCTCATTGTAATCTAGTAGTTCACTTTTTTGTCCCAACAACAATGCTTCAAATCCTAAGAATTCATTTTCTTCCGGTAAATACCAATTATAAGAATCAGATTTAGTAGGATGGAGGTCAGTATGTGCAAAAGGGTAAATAACCACCCGAAACTCCAGTCCTTTGGCTTTGTGAATAGTCATGATCTGTATAGCTTCTGAAGCAGGTGGTGTGCTGATGCTCAATTTATCTTTTTTGCGATCCCACCATATTATGAATTCGGGAATACCACCGTAATTTTTTTGAGAGAAATCATAAATAGCATCTAAGAAAAACTGTAGATAAGACCCGCCTTCCAGATTCAGGTTAAAGCTTCTTATTATATATTCTACAGCTTCATAAATGGGTAAGGAAGAGCATAAATTAAAATCAAAATCATCAGAATCTTCAAAAATAGTGTTGAATAAAGTTTCTCCGGAATACGATAAGTAATATTTATAAAACTCATGCTTGTCTTCAATTTTTAAATGGAATTTCGCCAAATATTCAAGCAACTTGATGTTGATGGCATTAGAATCTGGTTCTAATGTAAAGTGCAATAAATTGATTATAAATTGAACTTGAGGAGACTGTTTAAGAAGCAAACTTTCACTAGATATAACTGGTATTTTCTCTTCCTGAAGACGTTGCGCGATAGCAACTCCTTCGGCATTTCTTCTCACGAGAATGCAGAGCTCGTGAAGTTTAAAACCATTTTCTTGGCAAGATTTAATGGACTTTACAACTTCATCTAGGTATAGCGGTTCAGCATCTGTATTTGTATCGGCGTCTACAAATGAAATGGAAACATAACCTCCTGTTCTGGAGTTTTCCTTTTGAGCATTTCCAGAAGTATAGATATTTTTATACTCGTCGTAGGCAAAAACAGATGCTATTTCAGTAAAAAAGGAATTATTAAAATGTATGATTTGATCATAACTTCTGTAATTAAAAGGAAGATCAATGGTTTTTTTATCTCTGTTTTGAAACGGATTAACTTCATCTTTTGATAAGCTAATGAACTGACCTGCTTCTCCGCCGCGCCATCTGTATATGGCTTGTTTGGGGTCGCCTACAAGCATTAAGCTGTTTGCCAGACTTTCAGGCTGATTGGTGCTTACGGCGTTATCTATTAGTGGTACTAGATTATTCCATTGCAAGACAGAAGTATCCTGAAACTCATCAATAAAGTAGTTTTCATAGCGCTCGCCTAAACGTTCATATATAAATGGTGTTGGCTGGTTAGCAATGTTTTTATGAATAAGTTCATTAAAGTCTGAAATTAAAACTAAGTTATTTTCAGATTTAAGCGCATCAACTTCTTTTTGTATAGCTTGTAAAACAGAAAGGGGTGTCAGTTTTTTGTAAAGTTCCTCCTGAAATTTCAACTGAAAAATGTCAGATCTTATAGTGTTGAATTTGGTTGTAATTTCTGGAGCGATCTGATCTAAAGTTTGCTTAATGATATCTTTCTGGGTTTTGGTGTACATAGGTTCTTCACCCAATTTAATCACCCAAGCAGAAGAAGTATTTAATGCAAAATTTCCTTCTGAAAATTTGAAGACTGTCTTTGGAAGATATTTTCCTTTAAAGTGCGCTTCTTCAAGACCATTTGTACTGAAAAATTCTAATAAGGATTTTGCTGATTCTTTAATCTGAACTTCAAGTTTTTTATTAGAAGCTTTTAAATACTTTTTAAGTTCTGCAAATTCTTTTAAAGACTTGTTGTTTATTCTCTTTAAAAATTTGCGATCATTTTCACTAAGTAGCAGTCTGCTTATCTCATAGAAATCAAGTGAAATATCCCAGCTTTTATCGTCATCAATTTTTTCAAATGCATAATCTAGTAGAACTTGTGTGATAAGCGGATCTCTCCCCGCCTTATCAATCAAGTTGTCTACGGCTTGCTCTAAAACATCCTGAGTGTTGAGCTCAACTTCAAAGTTTTGAGGAATTTTAAGGTCATAAGCAAAGGTGCGAATGATGCGATGTGTAAAATTATCTATGGTAACCACATCAAAAGAGGCAAAATCCTGAACAATATTTTTCAGTAGGCGTTTTGATTTTTCATGAATTTCTTCTCGGCTCAGTTCAGTTTCTTCCTCGATTGTGAGAAGCATTGGACTTGGATTTTCAAAAATAGCTTCATTTGAAAATTCCTGAAGGTTTTTTACAATGCGCATTTTCATCTCTGCCACAGCTTTGTTTGTAAAAGTTATGGCGAGAATACGACGGTATTTGAATTCGTTGTTACTTTTAAATAAGATGCTGAGATAATTCTTTACAAGAGCGAAGGTTTTACCCGCACCTGCAGAAGCGTTATAAATAGAAATTGAAGGATGATTTTGCATGGGTTCAAGATAATAAATTACCGTGTGGAAGCTCGCAAGCCAATTGTAGAGATATGCTTTTATTTTAGAATTAATTGCTAAGAGGTTAAACCTTAAGAGTATTATAACACAGCATCTTTTAAATAAGGCTTATGAATCACTATCTTTGACTATCAACTATTCTATTAACGAAAAAAATTAAATAAAAATGTCATTTCAACTCCCGAAATTAAAATACGCGAAAGACGCACTAGAACCAAATATTGATGCTCAAACCATGGAAATTCACCATGATAAGCATCACGCAGGTTATACCAGTAAATTAAATGCTGCTATTGAAGGAACAGATTTAGAAGGAAAGACTATTGAGAATATATTGATTAATCTTGATATGTCTAACAAAGCTGTTCGTAACAATGGTGGAGGTTTTTACAATCACAGTTTGTTCTGGGAGGTCATGTCTCCTGACGGTGGTGGTGAGCCAACTGGTGAATTAGCAGAAGCTATTAACGCTGCGTTTGGATCTTTTGACGCGTTTAAAGATAAATTTAGTAGTGCTGCAGGAACTCAGTTTGGTTCTGGATGGGCATGGTTATGTGTTCACGAAGGTGGAAAAGTAGAAGTTTGTTCTACTCCTAACCAAGATAATCCACTTATGCCGGAAGTAGGCTGTGGTGGAACTCCAATTTTAGGTATTGATGTATGGGAACATGCTTATTACTTAAAGTATCAGAACAAGCGTCCGGAATATATTGATGCATTTTTTAATGTAATCAACTGGCAAGAAGTTTCTAGCAGATATGCTCAGAACAAATAATAAAAACTTTTTTATAGTAATTAAAGCCCGGTTTTACCGGGCTTTTTTATGCCCTTTTTTTAAAAAAGCATATTTTTTAAATGAAAATTTATTGAATAGGTGTTTTGAAATCTAGGGATACTAGTTGATTTGAAGTTCTCAGAGAATTCATAACATTTAGATTATGGGAATTATTAGAAAAGGTAACTTCATTCCATATAAGGAAGGGTTGGAGAAGAATGTTTATTAGGATGCTTTTGATAGAACTGAAATAGTTTCTTGCCCAATAAAATACCGTGTTCTCTATAGTAACGTCCTCTTAAAGATTCTGAGCGAGCGTATTCAACAGTAATTAGCTTTTAAGTTCGAATTTATGCAAATAAAAAAAAGTGGAAAAAAGCGGAAGGCTGAAACGGCTCGCAGCAGCAGATATGTTTTTAATAGAAAATGAGTTTGTAATTGAGTCTATTTTGATATCAAGCACCGTGCATACTCGCCACCCCTTAAATTTTGGGCAATAAAAAAGGTGGAATAAGTAGAAGGCTGAAACGGCTCGCGCTAATTTTTGTGGATTTGATTTAGCGTTGCTCTTAGATCGTAATTGCAGTTGATAGAAAAACGCAAAATAAGCTCGCCACCCCAATTTGGTTCAAATAAAAAAGGTGGAAAAAAGCGGAAGACTGAAACGGCTCGCAGCAGCAGATATGTTTTTAATAGAAAATGAGTTTGTAATTAAGTCTATTTTGATATCAAGCACCGGGCATACTCGCCACCCCTTAAATTTTGGGCAATAAAAAAGGTGGAATAAATCCACCTTTTTTGCCCCAAATCTACCATGAACTTAACCTACTTATGTTATGGCAGTCACTAAAGTATTATATGTTGTAGGATAGAACCAAATCTTTTAGATTAAGTGCTTAATTATTAGTTAAACAGTTGTTTTAATACGCTCTTTTCAAATTTCCCTCTACATAATTGATAAAAGCACGGTTTACGACGCGATTTCCACCTGCGGTAGGGTAGTCACCTGTAAAGTACCAGTCCCCTAAGTTTTTAGGACATGCTTTGTGTAGATCAGCCACTTTTTGATAAATAACACTTACTTCTGGTTTAGTGGTTTCATCTTTAAGAAGTTCTGCAATTTTATCTGAAACTTCTTCGTCGGTAAATGGTTCGTAGATTTCTTTTACATAATTAACAACTTCTGTATCTTCAAAATCTACCTGACTTAAACACTTTTGATAAACCTGATCTATGATGTCTTCTTTATTTTGCTCTTTTAAGAGGTCTATAGCCGCTCTAAATGCAATGAAGTCCTGAAGTTTAGCCATATCTATTCCGTAGCAGTCAGGATAGCGAATTTGCGGTGCAGAAGAAACAACAACAATCTTCTTAGGATTTAATCGAGATAACATTTTTATGATACTTTTCTTAAGTGTTGTACCCCGTACGATACTATCATCTATTATCACCAAATTGTCAGATTCTTTTACAACACCATAGGTAACGTCATAAACGTGAGCTACAAGATCATCTCTACTGCTGTCTTCGGTAATAAAGGTGCGTAGTTTTACATCTTTAATAGCTATCTTTTCAGTGCGTAATTTTTTTGAAAGAATCTCTTTAAGGCCTTCTTTGTCAAGTTCGTTTCTACGTTCTAAAATTTCATCTGCTTTTTGCTTATCTAGTTCTGCCTGTGCAGCTTCAACCATACCGTAAAAAGAAGTTTCGGCCGTATTAGGAATGTAACTGAAAACAGTGTTCTGCGTATCATGCTGAATATGCTTTAAAACTTCAGGCATTAATAAGCGCCCCAGTTCTTTACGCTCCTGATAAATTTCGGCATCGCTTCCTCTTGAGAAATAAATGCGCTCAAAAGAACATGCTTTGCGCTCTAAAGGTTCCTGAATTTTTTCGATTGAAGTTGCACCACTTTTTTTAATGATCATTGCGTGACCCGGGTCTAGCTCATGAACATCTTCAAAATTTGCATTAAAAACGGTTTGAATAACAGGGCGTTCGCTCGCAATAACTACAACCTCATCATCTTTATAATAATAAGCGGGTCTTATCCCTGAAGGGTCACGTAAAACAAAAGAATCTCCGTGACCTAATAAGCCGGCCATAGCATAACCGCCGTCCCAGTCTCTAGAAGCTTTCTTTAGGATTTTTGCAATGTTAAGACGTTCTGCAATTTGTGGAGAAGCTTCAAATTTAGAAAAGCCTTCCTTTTTTAATTTCTTATAAACCTTAGCAACTGCATCATCTAAAAAGTGACCTATTTTTTCCATCACCGTGATGGTATCTGCTTTTTCCTTGGGGTGCTGACCAAGCTCTACAAGCTTATCAAAAAGCTTAAACACGTTGGTCATGTTGAAGTTACCTGCAACAATAAGGTTACGGTGCATCCAGTTGTTTTGTCTTAAAAACGGGTGAACACTCTCAACACTATTTTTTCCAAATGTACCATAGCGCACGTGACCTAAGAGCAACTCACCTATATAAGGCACGTATTTTTTTTGTAAAGCCACATCATCTGCATATTCCGGGTGCTCCAGTAAGGTCTGGTTGATACGAGAATTTATTTGTGCAAAAATGTCTTGTATAGGTTGCTGCGCAATAGACCGTTGCCTACTTATGTAGCGCTCACCCGGAGCCATATCTAATTTAATACTGGCAAAACCTGCACCATCCTGACCACGATTATGCTGCTTTTCCATCATTAAATACATTTTGTTTACACCATAAAATGCACTGCCGTATTTTTCTTTATAATACTCCAGAGGTTTCAAAAGGCGTATTACTGAAATTCCACATTCATGCTTAATTGCATCACTCATAGCTTGTTCTAATGTTTGCGCCCCCTTCGGTTAAGAAGAGGGCGCGCGTTGTTTTATAGGTCTAAATTAAATTGCGTTAAGGCTTTAAATTTCAGCAAACGCTTTTCTATTTCGTCGGGTTTTAAATTATGCATACGCTCGGTTCCAAATTTTTCTACGCAAAAGGAAGCTAGATTAGAGCCATATATGATTGCCCTTTTCATATTTTCAAAGGAAATATCACCACTGCTTGCCAAATAGCCTGCAAAACCACCGGCAAATGTATCACCGGCTCCAGTAGGGTCAAAAACTTCTTCAAGCGGAAGCGCAGGAGCAAAGAAGATATCATTATCTTCAAATAATAATGCGCCGTGCTCTCCTTTTTTGATAACCACAAAGCGTGGTCCCATCTCAGAAATTTTCTTTGCGGCAACTACTAGAGAGTACTCTCCACTCAACTGGCGTGCTTCTTCGTCATTTATAGTAATAACATCTACTCGCGCTATAACTTTTTTAAGATCTTCAAGAGCACTGTCCATCCAGAAATTCATGGTGTCCAGAATAGCAAGCTTCGGCTTTTTATTCATCTGGTCTAGCACAGAAAGTTGTACCAGCGGATGCAAATTGCCCAGCATCACAATTTCTGCACCCTTATAATCTTCAGGAACTACAGGGTTAAAGTCTGCTAATGTATTTAACTCTGTGATTAAAGTATCTCGTGAATTAAGGTCGTTGTGATAACGTCCTTTCCAGAAAAAAGTTTTACCATCTTCAACTACCTCAAGGCCTTGCATGTTTATGCCTTTATTTTTGAGTAAGTCTATGTATTCTTGCGGAAAATCTGATCCTACAACAGATACTATTGCCTGATCGACGTCAAAATTTGAAGCGGCAAGACCTATAAAGGTACCGGCGCCACCTAAAATTTTTCCTGTTTTACCAAAAGGAGATTCAATTTCATCAAAGGCACAAGTGCCTACAATTACCAGTTTTTGCATTCAAAAATTTTAAGCAAATATACAGTTTTGATAACGCAATTTTAAACAATGGTCGTAAGACTGTTTCTAAACTTACTTGTACAGCGCATTTTGAAAATTGAGTAGAAAATCCGTTAGTTATAATTCTATTAATAGATAAGCTAAAAACATTAGATTTCTTTTAGAAACGAATTATTTTCTACCGAAATCTGCAGGAATCTCGCCCCAAGCTTTAGTTTCCCATTTTACAATTACCGTTTTATACGTATTGGTTTTTAACCAATTTTCTGCGCGCCTTACTAATTCATAGACGTCTTTATTCTTAGAATTCTCTTTAAGTTTAGTGTTGCACTTCTTTTTTTTGACCCAACCAATAGCAATACGAGAGTCAGAATAAATGATGCGATCACTATTATTCTTCTTAAGAAAAGCCAAGCCGTGTACAAGCGCTAAGAACTCTCCTATATTATTGGTGCCTTGTTTAAAAGGACCTTGATGAAAAAGCTGTTTAGTAGTTTGAGTATCAACGCCACGATATTCCATAATGCCAGGATTGCCAGAACTTGCGGCATCAACCGCTATAGAATAAAGATTAGGTTCTCCATATTTACGTTTTTCTTCAGGAGAAAGGACTTTCTTTTTTTTAGAATTTCCTTTTACGTCTTTAAAGTCTTTATTATAGGCTGTTTTGGCTTCAGCAAATGAAAGAAACGATTTATATTGTGCTCCTGCAAAACCGTCAATCATCGCTTTGCAGTCTTTCCACGAAGTATAAATGCCGGGTTTTTTACCCTGCCAGACTACATAGAATTTTTCCTTTTTAGCCATGAAAAACTTTTTTTAGTTCCGCGCAGGCGGAAATCATCTATATGGGTTATTGTTTCTTTAAAAATTCAGCAATTACACTTGGAAAATGCTCGTATTCTAATTCATGAATTTTTGCAGCAAGACTTTCTGCAGTTTCTCCTTCTTCAAGTTGAGTCTTGGCCTGAAAGAGGATAGCGCCTTTATCATACTCGGCTGTAACTTGATGTATGGTGATGCCAGATTCTTTTTCCCCTGCCTCAACAACCGCTTTGTGTACACGCTCGCCATACATACCCTTGCCGCCATAATCCGGGAGTAAAGCCGGGTGAATATTAATTATTTTGCCAGAATAAGCTTCTATTATATTTTGAGGAAACAACCACAAAAAGCCGGCTAACACTATAAGATCTGGTTGTGTTTGTTTAATTAGATCTAAAACTTGTGTCGTGTCGTAAAATGCTGTGCGATTAAAACTAAAGGCACTTATTTTAAGTTTATTTGCACGATCTAAAACTTTTGCGGTGTTTTTATTGCTCAAAATCTGAACAACTTGCGCGTCATCTCTATTTTTAAAAAATTCTGTGATACGTTGTGCATTGGTACCGCTTCCTGAAGCAAAAATTACGATTTTTTTCATATATAGTATGTGTTGCGAGGGTGCAAAACAACGGATTATTATTCGTTTAAATAAGCACTTTACATTGAATCTTAGAAAGGAAATGTTTAAATTAACGATACATTTTAGACAGGTAATGTGGTAAAACGGTAAAGTTTGCTATTTTTGCCTCCTAATTAAAATTTAAAATTAAATATTATGTCAGACATTGCATCAAGAGTAAAAGCCATCATCGTAGATAAACTTGGCGTTGATGAGAACGAGGTTGTTGCAGAAGCTAGCTTCACAAACGACCTAGGAGCAGACTCGTTAGATACAGTTGAGCTTATTATGGAGTTTGAAAAAGAATTTGATATTCAGATTCCAGACGACCAGGCAGAAAATATAGCTACTGTAGGTCAAGCTATTTCCTATATAGAAGAAGCAAAGTAAGAAGAAAGCAAATTACCTTATGGAGTTAAAGCGAGTCGTTGTAACAGGTCTTGGTGCGCTTACGCCAATCGGGAACAATATTGAAGAATATTGGGAAGGATTGAGTACAGGTAAGAGTGGCTGTGCCCCTATTACGTATTTTGACGCAGAAAAGTTTAAAACCAAATTCGCTTGTGAGCTCAAGAATTTCAATGCATTAGATCATTTTGACCGTAAAGAAGCCCGTAAATTAGACCGTTTTGCGCAGTATGCGCTAGTGTCTTCTGATCAGGCTATTAAAGATGCGGGCATAGATCTCGATGTTGTTGATAAATTTAGAGTAGGTGTTATTTGGGGAGCTGGTATAGGTGGTTTAGAAACCTTTCAGGACGAGGTTATTAATTTCGCTGAAGGTGATGGAACCCCAAGGTTCAACCCATTTTTTATTCCAAAGATGATTGCAGATATCGCCCCGGGTAATATCTCGATCAAACATGGTTTTATGGGACCTAATTATACAACGGTTTCTGCTTGTGCATCATCTGCTAACGCAATGATAGATGCCTTAAATTATATACGTTTAGGACATTGTGATATTATTGTAACAGGCGGTAGTGAAGCTGCTGTGACTAAAGCGGGTATGGGAGGTTTTAATGCAATGCATGCCTTGTCTACACGTAATGAAAGTCCAGAAACAGCTTCAAGACCCTTTGATTCTACACGAGATGGTTTTGTTTTAGGTGAAGGTGCAGGAGCTCTTATTCTTGAAGAGTATGAGCATGCTAAATCACGTGGAGCAAAAATATATGCTGAAGTTGTAGGAGGAGGAATGTCTAGTGATGCTTATCATATGACAGCACCACACCCTGATGGTATAGGTGTAGAGCGCGTTATGCTTAATTGCTTAAGAGACGCTAACATTAAGCCAGAAGAGGTGGATGCTATAAACACCCATGGTACTTCAACTCCACTAGGAGATGTGGCCGAACTTAAAGCAATTACCAAAGTTTTTGGTGACCATGCGAAGGATATCAATATCAATTCAACAAAATCAATGACGGGACATTTACTAGGTGCTGCCGGAGCTATTGAGGCAATCGCTTCAATATTAGCTATGGAAAACAGTCTGGTACCTCCTACTATAAATCATACAACTGTTGATGAGAATATAGACAGTTCTTTAAACCTTACTTTGAACAAAGCACAAAAACGTGAGGTTAACGTTGCAATGAGCAATACTTTCGGTTTTGGAGGTCACAATGCTTGCGTCTTATTTAAAAAGTATAGCGAATAATCACAGATGAGTGTGATTCGCAACATATTTACTTCCCGTTCTGACAAGGACGGGAATTTTTTTGTCACCATTCAGAAAATAATAGGATTTAAGCCTAAAACTATTCAGCATTATGAGGAGGCTTTTACACATAGGTCAATGGCAATCCAAAATAAAAGAGGACATGCTTTTAATTACGAGCGTCTGGAGTTTTTAGGAGATGCTATGCTGGGTGCTGTAATCGCAGCACATTTATTTGATGAAGTAGGTAAGGGTGATGAAGGTTACCTGACAAAAATGCGTTCTAAAGTAGTTAGTCGTGAACATCTTAATGAACTGGGAAGAGATTTGGGTTTACTAAATTTAGTAAAGTCGGCTATTCCTAAAGAGAATTTTGGAGTGAACATACACGGGAATCTCTTTGAAGCTTTAGTAGGAGCTATTTATCAAGACAGAGGCTATAAATACACTAAAAAGTTTATCAATAAACGCGTGATAGATCCTTATGTAGACATCGAAAAGCTCGAAGGACGTGTAATAAGCTATAAAAGTCTTTTGATAGAATGGTGTCAAAAAGAAAAAAGGACCTTTGATTTCAACACCTATGAAGATTCTGGTCAGGATGTAATTCGTCATTTTTCGGTGCGTTTATCTATTGATGATAAGCAAGTAGCAAAAGCACGATCAACTTCTAAGAAAAAGGCAGAAGAAAAAGCTGCTAAGCGGGCGTACTATGTATTTCAAAATAAAATAGATGTACACCGCTTTAACTAAATTGATTTAAGTGTAGTCGTATTTACATTTAGATAAAGCTAAATGCTGAGAATATCTCTTGAAGTTTGATTATATTTAACGCTTATTTAAGATTATGCCTGCTCTGAAGCTTTTACTAGATGATGTGTTTGATTTTGACTTTACTGTCATTGCAATACACTGTTCTTTAGAAGAGTATCGGATGGCATTTTTAATTAACAAGTATGCCGGTCTGAGGTTGAAAAGTTCTGATGACGTTGATTTTTTTGTAAAAAACGACAAGTATAGCTTTACAGTAATGCGTTTTGATGATCAGAAAAACTACCAGAGCTATACATTGATAGCTAATAAGTACAAGTTGAAGTATGATAAGCGGGCAATTAACAGTGACCTGTTTACAGAATCTGAGTCAGAACATTACAAAACTCTTAACTTAGTTCCCGAAGTTAAAAACGCAGATTATTTGCTTAAAATAGAAAGTGACAATGGTAAAATACCCACCTTAGCACTTTTAGCACAACTAAACCAAATACCACAAATAATTACAGCTTACAATGTAGAGGTAAGCTCCCTAAAGTCTAAACAAAATTTAATTTTTGAATAATGTCAAACACAAAGAAAACTAAGATTGTTGCTACACTAGGACCTGCAACCAGCAAGAAGGAAGTACTTCATGATATGATCAAGGCCGGTGTAGATGTATTCCGAATCAATTTTTCGCATGCAGATTATGATGCAGTAAAAGAGCGTATCCAAATGATACGAAGCCTTAGCGAAGAATTTGGATACAACACAGCAATACTAGCAGATTTACAAGGTCCTAAATTGCGAGTAGGGATCATGAAAGATGAAGTAGTTGTTAATCCCGGAGATAAAATTATATTTTCAACTCAAGAAGAATTTGAAGGCACAAAAGAGCGTGTCTATATGAATTATCAGCATTTTCCTCGTGATGTAAATAAAGGGGAGCGTATTCTTCTTGATGATGGTAAATTGATCTTTGAAGTTTTAAAGAC
Organism: Leeuwenhoekiella polynyae; assembly: GCF_004104075.1. Taxonomy (GTDB): domain Bacteria; phylum Bacteroidota; class Bacteroidia; order Flavobacteriales; family Flavobacteriaceae; genus Leeuwenhoekiella; species Leeuwenhoekiella polynyae. The sequence continues at coordinate 86,476 of NZ_QOVK01000005.1, forward strand.
CGATAATGAAAACGAAGTTGAAACTGTAGTAATTCAAGGAGGACCTTTAAAGTCTAGAAAAGGAGTTAACCTACCTAACACAAATATTTCACTTCCGGCACTTACAGAAAAGGATATTGAAGATGCGATTTTTGCAATAAGCCAAAAAGTAGATTGGATGGCACTTTCTTTTGTACGTCACGAAGGAGATTTAATTCAACTTCAAGACTTAATAAAAGAACATTCTGAGTATAAGATTCCTATTATTTCTAAAATAGAGAAGCCAGAAGCAGTAAAAAATATCGATAAGATTGTTGCGTATAGTGACGGTCTGATGGTAGCTCGCGGAGATCTTGGTGTTGAGATCCCAGCAGAAGAAGTACCGCTTATTCAAAAGCAATTAGTACTTGCTGCTAAAAAAGCGCGTATTCCGGTAATTATCGCTACACAGATGATGGAGACAATGATAGACAGTCTTACTCCAACTCGAGCTGAAGTTAATGATGTTGCAAACTCTGTTATGGATGGTGCAGATGCGGTTATGTTAAGCGGTGAAACTTCAGTAGGTAAATATCCGGTTCAGGTGATTGAGCGTATGGCGTCGATCCTTTCTAAAGTTGAAGATTCAGAATTGATCAAAGTACCGCACACGCCTCCGCATATTCGCACCAAGCGCTACATTACAAAAGCAATTTGTTATCACGCTGCGCTTATGGCTAATGAGATTGATGCAAAAGCGATTACAACACTTACCAATAGTGGATATACAGCTTTTCAAATTTCAGCTTGGAGGCCTAATTCTCATATTTTAGTGTTTACCTCAAACCGAATTATTTTGAGTCAGCTTAACTTACTTTGGGGTGTTAAAGCATTCTATTACGATAAGTTTGTTTCTACAGATGAAACGGTACGAGATATTAACCGAATTGCTCGTGATAGCGGATACTTAAATATTGGTGATATGGTGATTAGCCTTGCAGCTATGCCAATTACTGAAAAAGGTATGGTAAATACGCTTCGCGTTCGCGAAATACAAGGGAATTAATTCTAAGATTTCTTCCTTATAAATTATAAAGCTCTTTCACTTGAAAGGGCTTTTTTTATTGGCACCACCAAAGGATATAATACTCCAAGGCTTACTTTATAATTAATATTAGGTTTACTTATAAATACCTCTTGAGCTTGCCGTTAGGTAGTTTAATTAAAACTCAAATTTTAGCTGAACAACAATTTCTTTCTTGTCAGAGAGTTGTTCCTTTTTATCTTCTGTGTTGAGGTTTGCTAAAGTAATACCCAAAAGGCGCACACTATTTTTCATTTTTTCTTGGTAAAGCAGCTCTTTTGCAGTTTCAAGAATAACGTCTTTAGACCTGATATAATAGGAAAGTGTTTTGCTTCGGGTTTTTAATGTGAAGTCGCTATACTTAATTTTTAAAGTAACTGTTTTACCGGCAACATTAGACTTCTTTAAGCGGCGTTCAATCTCTTCGGCAATGTTCTCGAGACGCTCTAGCATAAAGATTTCAGAAGAAATATTTTCACTAAATGTTCGCTCTGCACCTAATGATTTTCTAATTCGGTCTGGCTTTACAGGACTGTTGTGAATACCGCGCACCACATTATAATAATGCTTCCCGCTTTTACCGAATTTTTCCTCTAAAAACTCCAGTGTTTTAGTTTTAAGTTCATTGCCTGTGAATATGCCGAGTTGGTACATTTTTTCGGCAGTGACTTTACCCACACCATAAAATTTTCTGATATCTAGAGCTTCGAGAAATGGGATTACTTCTTCTGGGCCAATGGTTTTTTGACCGTTAGGCTTATTGACATCGCTAGCAACTTTTGCAATAAATTTATTTACAGAAATCCCTGCAGAAGCATTTAGGCCTGTTTTTTCTTTGATCTTAGCGCGTATTTCTTTTGCAATGAGCGACGCGCTGGGATTTCCCTTTTTATTGTCACTGACGTCCAGATAGGCTTCATCAAGAGACAGCGGTTCTACCAGATCTGTATATTCATAAAATATTTGTCTGATTTGAGCACTTATCTCCCGATACCTGTCAAAACGAGTCTTTACAAAAATGAGTTCTGGGCAGAGTCTGCGTGCTAAACCTCCTGCCATCGCGCTACGCACACCAAATTTACGGGCTTCATAACTCGCTGCGCTCACCACACCACGTTCAGAACCACCACCCACGGCTACAGGTTTTCCTCTCAGTTCAGGATTGTCCAGCTGTTCTACAGACGCATAAAATGCATCCATATCGACATGAATAATCTTTCTGGATTTAGGTTCTTCTTCCATAGTATTTGCAAAAATACATCAAAGGGCTTTGCGCTCGGCTCTATTTTTAAACGCACAAAATTGTAAATTGGCTTTATAATTAATTCTTGTAGCATTTCAGTTTTAATTATCTAGCAAATCAAATAAAATGGGAAAAACAGCAATTATATTAGGTATTACAGGACTAACTGGTAATCTTCTTGCTGAATCAGTTTTAGCTGATTCCAGATATGATAAACTCATCAGTTTTCATCGTAGAAAATCTAATATAACGCATCCTAAACTAGAAGAGCACGTAGTAGATGTTCTTGATTTAGAGAAATATGAATCTTTATTTAAAGGTGATATTGTTTTCTGCTGTATTGGTACGACTCAGTCTAAAACGAGTGATAAAGAAACCTATAGACAGATAGATTATGGCATTCCTGTAAGTGCTGCCCGGTTATGCAAACAAAATAATATTCCCCAATTTATTGCTATTTCTGCGCTGGGTGCAAATGCAGAAAGCAGTGTTTTTTACAATAAAGTGAAAGGGGAGATGGAGCGTGATGTACTTAAACAAAATCTACAGGAAACTTATTTATTGCAGCCGGCATTATTAGCAGGAGATCGGGAAGAAAAGCGAATGACAGAAAAGCTGGCCATACAGGTTTTTAAGGTTTTCAACTTTTTTTTGATAGGACCTTTAAAGAAATTTCAAAGCATAAAACCAGAAGCTTTAGTAGCAGCAATGCAGTATCTTTCCTTTAACACATATGCAGATAACAGAATAGAATCTGATGTAATCAAAAAAATCGCAGGAAAACATGCTTGAAATAGAACGTAAATTTTTAGTGAAAACAAAAGCTTTTAAATCAGAAGCTTTTTCGCAAAGCGAAATAAAGCAAGGCTATCTCAATAGCAGTCCTGAGCGCGCTGTGCGTATACGCATTAAAAAAAAAATAGGCTATTTGACCATAAAAGGTAAGTCTGACGAGTCTGGAACAACGCGTTTTGAGTGGGAAAAAGAAATTGATAAAGAGGAGGCCGAAGCTTTATTGAAACTGTGTGAACCCGGTGTGATTTCAAAAATAAGGTATGAGGTTGAAGCTGGTGAACATGTTTATGAAGTAGATGAATTTTTTGATGAAAATGATGGACTTGTTTTAGCCGAAATAGAATTGAACACCTCAGATGAAAAGTTTATAAAACCAGATTGGCTGGGAGAAGAAGTTACCGGGGACGTGCGGTACTACAACTCACAGCTGAGTAAAAACCCATTTACGTTATGGAAAGAAAATTAATTTTTAAACTGTTTACTCTATTGGTTTTTTTAGTGTCTTGTAAAGAACAACCGGCAAAAGAAGTGCCTCGTCGTAAGGATGAACCACAACATAAAAGACTTGTTTCTGATATAGAAGCTGAACTCAAAGAAGCAGGTTATCTCACAATGAATTACGTAGATGAGAAAACAAAAGATACAGTGATTATGCAACAGTATTTTATGGCTTTTCTCAAAAGGGGTACTAATCGCAACCAGACTAAAGCTGAGGCAGACAGTCTTCAGAAGCTACACTTAGAACATTTAGGTAAAATGTATGAGTTAGGCTATGCAGATATTTCAGGACCTTTTGGAGATGATAGCACTATACGCGGTATTACTATTTACAATACGCCAACACTGAAGATGGCAGATAGTCTGGCAAATCTAGACCCTATGGTTCAAGCAGGTAGATTAGAGATTGAGTTACACCCGTGGTGGGCCGCAAAGGGATTCCCATTGCGCTAAAAACAAAAAGCCGAAACATCAAGTGTTCCGGCTTTAAGCTGTTCCTTTAGGGATAAAAGGCTCGATTAATTTTAAAAATTTTGGCTATTGCCATCCACCTCCTAGAGCTTCGTAGAGGTCTACGATTGCTTGCAGTTGGTTAAAACGGGTGTCTATAAGGTCTAAGCTAGAACTAAGAGCATTTTGACGCGCGGTTAGTACTTCTAAGTAGTTTACGAGACCGTTATCTAAAAGCTCTTCAGAATAGTTTGTTGCCAGATCATAGGCTTCAAATTCATTTTTCTTCACTTCCAGTTTTTCAGTGGCAATTTCATATGAATATAAAGCATCAGAGACTTCCTGAGTTGCAGTTAGCAAGGCGCTTCTAAACTGAAGTTTAGCTTGTTCTTGCGTTGCTTGGGCTACTTCATATTTTGTTCGTATTTGTCTTCCGTTAAAAATAGGCTGAGTCAGACCAGCAACAATAGTTGAAAATAAAGAACTCGAATCAAAAAGCTTGTCAAATTCTAAACTCTGAAAACCACCAGTTGCTGTTAAGGTAAGCGAAGGGTAAAAGTTGCTTCGGGCTACATTCGTGAGTTCAAACGCATTCAGTAAATTAAATTCTGAAGCCATAACGTCTGGTCTGTTGCTCAACAATTCAGCAGGAACACCGGTTTTTAGCGGTGTTGTGATTTTCTGATCAACAAGATTACCGCGTTCAATCGCACCCGCCTCTTTGCCTAAAAGTATAGAAAGACTGTTTTCTAAAAGGCGTATTTGTTTAAGGATGTCTAATCGTAAGGCTTTTGCCGTATACAGTTGCGCTTCTGTTTGCTTTACGCCTACTTCAGTAACATTACCGGCTTCTTTTAAAGCTTTTGTAGTTTCGAGGCTACTGCTTCTGGTTTCGATGGTTTCTTCGGTAACCCGAAGTTGTTCATCTAAAGCTAAAAGCTGAAAGTAAGAGGACGCGATATTAGCAATCAAAGCAGTCTTTACAGCTTTATGAGCTTCTACAGTTTGTAAATAAGAAGCGGCATAAGCGCGTTTATTACTTCTTATTTTTCCCCAGATATCAGCCTCCCACGAAAGACTTCCGCTAAGCTGAAAAACATCTAAACTAGAGAATTGACTTCCAAACTGACTGTTTGACGATAAATCCTGATGTGTGTATTGCCCGGTTCCGCTAAGGGTTGGGAAATAGCCCTGCTTGCCTTGCTTAAAGTAAGCCTGAGCAGCTCTGATCTGTTCTAAAGCAACACGAATGTCTATATTTTCCTGAAGTCCCTCTTGAATCAATTCCTGAAGAGCAGGATCTGTAAAAAGTTCGTTCCAAGAAATCAGCGTCACATTTGTACTGTCTTGCGGCAGCATATCTGTGCGGTAGTTGAGATCGTTAATCACTTCTTCCGGGCGCTCATATTCTTTAGCAGCAAAGCACGAAGCCAGCAATAAGGGAACAGCAATCAGTGTGAAAAATCTAAATATTGTTTGCTTTTTCATATTAATGAGTTTCTTCGGTTTGAGTAGTTGGTTTTCCAGAAATTTTCTCTTGTAACCATTGAAACATGATATAGAGAATAGGGATTACAAACACACCGAGTACGGTCCCTATTAATAATCCACCAACAGCTCCGGTACCTATTGAGCGGTTTCCAGCAGCACCTACACCTGTAGCAAGTACAAGAGGCATAAGCCCCAGGATAAAGGCAAACGAGGTCATTAAGATTGGGCGTAGACGCGCTTTTGCTCCATCTATAGCAGCGTCTACAATAGATTCCCCATTTTTACGCCGCTGTATGGCAAATTCTACAATAAGAATCGCATTTTTTGCTAATAGACCTACCAGCATTATGAGTGCGATCTGGAAGTAAATATTATTCTCAAGCCCCATTAATTTGGTTGAGATAAAAGCTCCAAAAATACCCAGTGGTAAAGAAAGGATTACTGCCAGTGGTAGTAAGTAACTTTCGTATTGTGCAGATAGTAAAAAGTATACAAACAATACACACAACATAAATATCATTAGGGTTTGATTACCAGAACTTACTTCTTCACGAGTCAGACCGGAGTAGGCTACATCATAATTATTTGCAAGTTTAGAGGCTTCTTGCTCAACGATTTTAATACCATCACCGGAACTGTATCCCGGGTTCATAGATACGTTTACTTTAGTCGAATTAAAAAGGTTGAATCTGGTTACAGCCTGCGGACCGTAAACACGCTCAAAACTTACATATTCACTAAGTGGTGTCATATCTCCATTTTTAGTTCTGATAAACATGGAGTTTATATCATCTTTATCTGCGCGGAAATCTGGATATGCCTGTATGTAAACACGGTATTGTTTACCAAAACGTGAAAAATCTGCAGCATAAATCCCACCTATATAGCCCTGCATTGCAGAGAATATATCACTAACGGTCACTCCTGTACGTTTAGCAAGGGGAATGTCAATATCCAATTGATATTGGGGATATTTTGTGTTGAAAGATGATTGTGCGTATTGCACTTCAGGATGAGACATAATGTTACCCATAAATTCCTGATTGGCTTGATCCAGATCTGTTAATGTACCACTAGCTCGGTCTAATAAGTTTACCTCTACTCCAGATGAAATACTAAACCCAGGGATACTAGGAGGAGCAAAGAAAATAATATTCGCTTCAGGGTATTGAGCAGCCACTCCAAAGAGCTTTGCGGTTATAGCATCTACAGATAAAGAATCTGCATCACGCTTAGAGAAGTCATCAAGCTTCATAAAACCTAAAGCGTTGTTACTACCCTGACCACTTATTAAACCACGACCAGAAACGGTGCTGATACCTTCAATGCCTGGTATGTCTTTAATGTCATTATAAAGTTCGGTAAGTACTTCGTTAGTTTTATCTAAAGAAGAACCCGGTGCAAGTGACATATCAATAAATAATACTCCACGGTCTTCATTAGGTACAAAACCGGTTCGTGTCGTACTTGAAGCCCAAAATATTCCCATACCTGCAAGTATGATCATCGCAAAGGTGATCCATTTGTTTTTGTATAAGAAACCTAAAGACTTTCCGTAGTGATTAATAGTGGCATTAAAACCCCTGTTGAATCTGTCATAAAAACGCTGTAAAAAGCTTTTCTTCTTATGCTCGTCTTCTTCATTATGCGGCTTTAAGAATAAGGCACACAATGCCGGACTCAAAGTCAATGCGTTAACTGCTGAAATTATAATCGCAACAATAAGTGTGATACCAAACTGTTCATAGAAAACCCCTGTAGGACCTTGTACAAAGGTTACTGGTATAAATACCGCAGCCATAACTAAGGTGATCGAGATGATCGCTCCAGATATTTCGTGCATTGCATCTAGAGTAGCACCAGATGCACTTTTAGCGCCTTCATCTAATTTGGCGTGAACGGCCTCAACAACTACAATTGCATCATCTACCACGATACCAATTGCCAATACGAGTGCAAATAGCGTAAGCAGGTTTATAGAGTACCCAAATAAGTTTAAGAAGAAAAATGTACCTATAATCGAAACCGGAACCGCAATCGCCGGGATTAATGTGGATCTAAAATCTTGCAAGAAAATAAACACAACGATAAATACCAAAATAAAGGCTTCTATAAGGGTGTGAACCACTTTTTCTATGGAAGCTTCCAGAAATTCATTGGTGTTATACGGCACAAAGATCTCTACACCTTCTGGCAGATCTTTTCTAATCGTTTCCAGTTCACCCTGAATGGTTTCAATAATATCTTGCGCATTAGAACCTTTAGTTTGATAGATAGCAAAACTCACACTAGGGTACCCTTTAGTTTGTGAGCTTGCCGCATAAGATTGCGCATCAAGCTGAATATCTGCAACATCTTTCAGTCTTAAAAACTGTCCGTTTTCGAGAGCTTTGATGATGATATCTTCATATTGTCCTTCTTCTTTATAACGCCCACTGTATTTAATAGTGTAAGAAAAAGTTTCTCCGTTATTCTGTCCCAAAGTTCCCGCAGCAGCTTCTAAACTTTGCTCGTTTAATGCCGCTGTAATATCTGCAGGTACTAGGTTATACGCTTTTAAACGGTCTGGTTTTAACCAGATACGCATTGCATAATCCTGTTGTGAGAATACGTTTGCATCGCCCACACCATTTACACGCTTAAATGCCGGAATGATATTAATATTCAGGTAATTGTTTAAGAACGTCGCATCATAGTCTGGATTCTTAGAATACATAGACATAAACATCAACGCTCCTGTTTGTCTTTTTTGGGTTACCACACCAGACTGTGTAACTTCTTGCGGGAGTAATGGGCTCGCAAGAGCTACCCGGTTTTGTACGTTTACCGCATCAATATCAGGGTCTGTATCCTGATCAAAATATACCGTGATCTCAGCAGTACCATTATTGGTTGCTGTAGAGGTGATATAGCTCATCCCTTCAACACCGTTAATTTGTTCCTCAATAGGAATGATTACACTTTCCAGAATGGTCTCAGCACTGGCACCGGTGTAACTTGCAGTTACCTGAACTGTTGGCGGTGCAATATCAGGATATTGCTCAACAGATAAGGTTGTAAGTCCAAGTACTCCAAGAATAACTATGATAATAGATATTACAGTAGAAAGTACCGGTCTTTCTATAAATGTTTTTAACATGATTTGCTGCTTAGATTATTGGAATAGTTGTTTAACAGGTTTTGCAATACTGTCAAAAGGAACTTCTTGAGGCTGTATAGTCATCCCGGCACGTACCTTATTGGCTCCTTTTGCAATGATTTTATCACCGGCTTGTAAACCAGAATCTACGATGTATAAGTTGCCTACAGTCGCTTTTGTGGTGATCTCAGAAGTCACTGTTTTGTTCTCGCTGCTTACTTTGTAGGTAATGATCTTTCCCTGTTGTTCAAAAGTTGAATTTTGAGGCACTACGGCAACATCACTATAAACAATAGGAATTTTAAGAGTGCCACTATTACCATTTGTGATCAGCTGATTTGGGTTGTCAAAAATTGCTCTGAAACTTACCGTACCGGTAGTAGGATCTACCTGGCCGGTTACCGTTTGTATCTTCCCTTTTTGATCATATTCTTTTCCGTTTGCCAGTTCAAGAGTTACTTGGGGGAAGTTATTTACCTTTTCCTGAAGCGATGCTCCTTCAGTATTCTGAATAAAGTCAAGATATTCAGATTCGTTCATAGAGAAAAATGCATACACTTTTTCTATGTCTGAAACCGTTGTTAACGGGGTAGAATCACTAGGGCCTACAAGAGTTCCTTCTCGGTATGGTATAGCACCTACATAACCATCTACAGGACTTCTTACAGTGCCGTAACCTATATTTGCTGCAATACTTTCATAAGCACTTTGTGCCTGTTGTAATTGGGCTTTTGCCGTTTCTAACTGTACGTTACTAATGATTTTTTTCTCAACCAGGGGTCTTAGTTTATTAACTTCAACCTGTGCAGCATTTACATTAGCTTTTGCAGCATTGGCATCTTGAGAAAGAGACTGAGTTTCTAGTTTAAAAAGAACCTGACCTTTTCTTACTTTTTCACCCTCATCTACCAGTACATTAGAGATGTAGCCTTGTATTTTAGCGCGTACGCCACTGTTTACAATACCCTCTATGCTCGCAGGATAAGAACTATAACCGGTCACAGTTTGTTGAGGTATAGTAATTACCGGCAGCGCTTGAGGCTGTTGTTCCTCTCCTTTCTGAGCCTGTTTAGAATCACCGCAAGATGTTGTGGTTATAAAAACTCCTACCAGAGCAGGAATTAAATAAGATAAAACTCTTTTTTTCATTATTGAGGGTTTATTCATTGTTATTTTTTGCTGAAAGTTTTTCTCGAATCTTTCTTAGTGATTCACTGGCTTGCTCTAGATATTGTAGGTATTCTAAATGAAATTCCAGATCAAAGTGCAGCTCTTCGTTTTCGGGGTTATTGTGATTTATTTGCTCCTTATATTTCATAACAGCAACATGCAGTTGCTTTTCTTTTTCCCAGGTATCAAGGGTTTCACCCATATGAATAAGGATGTGATTTGGATTCATCACAAAGTATTTTTTGCGATCCCCACAAACGGTATAATAGGTTATGGTCTTCTGATGCTGAAGATTATTTAAATGGGTAGAAATGGTACTTTTACTGGCTTGTAAATTGGCTACAAACTCATCAAATGTGCACCCCTTTTTACCCGTTAAAATTAAGGTTGAGACAATGCGCGCTGCAAGAGGAGGAATATTGTCTTTCTTCTCAATATGCACTCCTAAGCGTTCAATTAATTGTTGCTTTTCGGCATTTAGCTCTTCCAACTTCATTTTTATTGTATTTGAAAGCGCAAAATTACGAGCGGTTCGGTTTTTACCGAACCAATAAGACTTAAAAATTTGTTAAATGTAAGTTATCGTTATCTTAGGCCTAGTAAGGGCTCACAAGGAGAAGGTTTTTAAGAAGCTTTATCTATAACTACTTGTTGTTCAATACTGTTTCCGCCACTGTCTGTAACAAGGAGTTTATAAATTCCAGAAGAAAGCTCTAAAGAGAGTTCATGAAAGTTGGTCGTGGTGCTTATGTATACTTCGTCAAGATACCAGTAAAGTTTAGTATCGGGGTTTCGGTGTGCAACTCTTAAAACCACTTCTTGTTCGCCATCAAAATCTTTAGGTAATAGAATTGTTTCACCACGTTTAGGATAAATAAACTCCATTAACTTTTCGCTTTCGCGGAAACAACCCGGAGCAAACTCTGGTAGCGGTTTGTATTCAGGATGCAAAGGTGCATAATAATATTCCCATACCGGGGGAAGACTAAACCAGTATCTTGAAAGCATTTTTCCTAGCGGATAGCAAGAAGCCGTTACACGCTGGTTACCTTCTTGATTAAGAAATACCTGCTGATGAAATTTACATGCTTCAGTACGTGTACCTTTTTTGGGGATCCATTCCTTTTTTGAAATAGGACAAAACAATCCAGCAAGTTTTCCGCTCTGCGGACAAACTTCAGCTTCTACGAGTTCGTCATAGGGCATCTCAAACCAGTTTGAATCCGGAAGCACATCAAGCACTTCAAAAAGTATGGGCGCAGCAGCTTGAATCCCTGTAATACCCGGGCGACCTTCACCGTCTGCATTTCCTACCCAAATACCTATTGCATAGTCGCCGGTAACTCCTACTGCCCAAGCGTCTTTAAAGCCATAACTGGTTCCGGTTTTCCAGGCGAGGGGCTGCGCATCGCTAAAAAATTCCCAGTTTTCTGAACCTTCCGGCCGGTTTACCTCGCGCAAGGTTTGTAAGGTTTGATAAATGGCTCCTGCATCAAAAAGCTCTGGATTCTGATTTTTTGAAGCTACACGATTTGTTTCCGTTTTTAAATAAACCGGTTCATCAAAAGCGTGATAAGGATATTCACTAGAAGTATTGTTAAAAAAATTGAGCGTAGCAGCCATACCTGCATAGGCATTGGTCAATTGCCACAGATTGCTTTCTGCCCCTCCTAAAATGAGGGACAAGCCGTAGTAATCTGCAGCTTTATCAATGCTTTTAAAGTTGAGTTGGTGCAGATTATTATAAAAACGTTTCAGACCATATTCGCGCAAGAGGTTTACAGCCGGTACATTTAAAGATCGGGCCAAAGCTTCAGAAGCAGGGACTGCACCGTGATAACTTCGGTCAAAATTTTGTGGACTGTAGCCATTAATACTGGTAGGAACATCAGCGACCAGGCTGTTGGGTAATAACTCGCCTGCGCTCAACAGCGAAGCAAAAAGAAACGGTTTTAAGGTACTACCGGTACTGCGTTCTCGGGTGACGATATCTACATAATTGGCGTGTTCTGCGGTTGTGGGAGCATTGCCTACGTAGCTCAAAACTTTACGGGAATTTACATCCAGAACCAAAACAGCAAGGTTGTGTATTTGATTCTGATCCAACCGGTAATAGGCTTCAGCAGTGATCTGATTGATGCGCTTTTGTAAATTGAACTGAATCGTGCTGTTTACATAGTTGCCAGATTGTTCCCGCACCATCCTTTCAGTAAAATGAGGAGCTTCATCTGGTAACTCTCTGGGTTTCCCCGGAAGATCTTCAGCAACAGCGAGCTCATAAGTCGTCTTGTCTATATAATTCTCGTTTTTTAATTTTTGAAGTAAGCGATCTCGTTTTGCTTTAAAAAGACTTTCATTTTTCCCCGGAAAAACAAGTGAAGGTGCATTGGGCAAAACAGCTAAAGCTGCAGCTTGTCCCCAACTCAATTCACTGGAAGGAATACCAAAATACCGCCAGCAGGCACTCTCCAGCCCAACTACATTGCCGCCAAAGGGCACATTAGAAGCATACAGGTTTAAAATTTCTTCTTTGGAGTAACCAGCTTCAACCCGGGTCGCCATAAAGGTTTCTATAATTTTTTCGAAGTATGTGCGCTTTTGATTTTTGCGTGAAAGTCGCACTACTTGTTGGGTTAATGTGCTTCCGCCGCGGCGGTTATTTGTTGTAAGGTTGCTCCATAAAGCTTTACTCATCGCCACAAGATTAAACCCCGGATGCTTATAGAAATAAGCATCTTCAAACTCCAGAATACAGTTTTTAAAACGACTTGGGACGCTATCAACTGCAGGAAATCGCCACTGGCCATCACTTGCAATGCGAGCCCCAAGAAGTTTACCTTCTTGGCTTACAACCACAGTAGCTGTAGGATCTTTAAAAAGTGGTTTAGGCAAACACAGTAACCAAAACAAAACCAGTATCAAGAATCCGCTTACTACAAATTTATAGCGCTTTATAATGTGAAATATGCGATTGCTGAGTGTTGTTTTCAAAGTTTACTCGATAATCGAGGTTTAAATACATCAAGACTATCCCCGAAGTCAAAACTGTTTCATTTTAAAGCTTTCTAAGCTTTTCTCAAGAGCATTTGTTTACTGCTGCACTTCGATCCATTTTCCTTTTGTACGCGCAAAATAATCATGATCATACATTGCCTCGACTTGCGTTCCCGGTAAATAATAGGTGCCTAGATACGATGCGTTGAGGTCAACTTCAAAGGTTCGGGTTGTTTTGGGTTTCAAATCAAAGTAAAAATATACGCGGTCATCTCTAATATCTTTGTATCGTGCTTTCCCTGATGCACCGCCTCCCAGACTCGTAAAGCTCGTATTTACAATCTCCCATCCACTTGGGAATATTTGAGATAAGGCTACATTTTCTACAGCATTTGAGGTAGGATTTGTAACCGTAATACGCGCTTTTATTGTCGTTGCTTGACGGAGTTGATCAACCGCTATCTTTTTGTTGTTTCCGTCTAAAAATTCAGTAGCAAGCGTAAGATTATTTTGCTCGGTTAACTCTTCTCCTAAAGGCAATTTACCTTGCTGAATGATGCTCACATAAACAGTATTGTCATTCATGTTTTTAAGTTCAATTATATTCTTATTTTCAGAAACTTTTAAAGGCATTTTTATGAAGCCTTTTTCGGTTTTTAAAGAAGTGGTATTTGCTGTAACAGCAATTGCTTTTCCGCCATTGGCGATAAGCATTTTTGCCAGACTTAATAATGCATAAGATGTAGTTTGTGTACTGTACCAGCTTGATGCTGTTAGATCTTTGGCAATTGATTTGGCTAAGTCTTGCTGGCGTTTGTCTTCTAATAAAACCAGTGTTTCTAACACCATTGCTTTGTTGCGCAGTACAGAGCCATAAGTATATTGTAACTCACGATCTGTATCAAAATTAAAGTTAGCCTTTGCAGCAAGGTCTGTTGCTACTTGCTTTTTACCGGCAAGTGCATAAGCCGCTGCCAGACGCCACCTAGAATCGTTATTAAGATATCCAGATTCGCGCAGGCGATTCATCGCTGCAAGTTCAGGCTGACCGGCCAGAGCCAGTGTGTATAAGCGGTAAGCTTGAGTGAGACTGCTGTTGTATGAGGTCGCACCATTACGCCACTGTTTTGCCGCATTTTTTTGATAAGTAAGCCAGTTAGATAAAAAGGTTAGCGGCGGCGTGTAGCCCTGTTTCTGAGCATCGAGCATAAAGTGCCCCGCATATGATGTCGACCATGCATCAGAATCCCGTTCTCCCGGCCAGTAGCTTATACCGCCCGATGGATTTTGCAACATTCCCAGACGCGCTATAGTTGCTTTGATATTCTCTTGTGCTTCTTTTTGCTGATTGTTATCCAGATCAAAAAGAGAATCTAAAAACAATTGAGGGAAACCACTAGATGTGGTTTGTTCTGCGCATCCGTAGGGATAACTGATAAGGTATTGCAAGCGATTTGTAAAATCAATTTGTGGTAAGGTAGATAGTTCTAGCGTTGCAGAATTGCTTCCGGAGATGCCAAAATTTTCATAGTCAATGGTGAGAGACTCATTAGGTTCAAGGGTATAATAGGTTGCTTTCTGTGAAATTGGATTCGGATTTTCAACATCAATTTCTACGGAATAAGATGCAGTCTCGCCACCTCCTGAAGCTGTGATCTTAAACTTTTGTGGTACTTCAGCAGCTGTTACGGCAAATTCAAAATTTACAATTTGTTCGCCTGGCTCGTTGAAGTTTATAGTTTTAGAACTTCCGTTTAGGGCTTTTAGTGAATTGCTTGTTTTTACTCGAACAGAAACTTGTTTCACTTTTTTATCCATCGCAAATACCGTTACCGGAAGCGTTAATTTTTCCTGAGGAGCTAATTTTCGCGGAAGCGATGCCAATACCATTAATGGTTTTTCTACAGCTGTGGTTTGGTCTACACTGCCGTATGCACCCGTTTCATTATTGCCAGCCACGATCATCGTCTTCACTGAACCGATATAATTAGGCATATGCAATTTATGAGTAGCGGTTTTACCTGCTTCTAAATGAAATGGTCCTAGAAACTTGACCACTGGTTTAAAGCGATCGGCTTTTCGGTTTTTTGCACCAGCGGCGATATCACCACCACCTATGGCATAGATATTATCTACACTGCCAGAATAGGCACCTATTACATAATCATAGATATCAAAAGTTTTGACACCTAGCGCCTGTGGTACGTAAAAAGATTTATGAATTTCCGGAGTGTTGAAACGGGTCAGATCTAATAAGCCTTCATCTACAACAGCCACAGTATAGGTCATTGCTTTTTGAGAAGCTTCACTAACTTTTATGGTAAAATCCTGTTCGGGTTTGAGTGCTTCAGGCATTTTGAGTTGTGGTTCTAACAGGGTCGAAGGATCTTCAACAAGCAACGGAATTACTCCGTATAATCGGATAGGTCTGTCGTTTAAGGTTTGGGCGTGGGGTTGCAATAAAGTGATATGCGCATAAACATTAGGCGCCATTTCCTTAGTAATAGGAATACGCACAGTTGTCTCTTTAGCTTTAGTTTTTACCCATTGTTTAGAAAGCACTTGGGTGCCGTTTTCAATACTCAAGAGAGCATTGCCTGAAGCTTCAGATGGAAAAGTGATTGTTGCTTCATCACCAACTTTATAATGCTCTTTGTCTGCTTTAAATATCAGCATTTTTGCACTCTCAGAACTTCCTGCCGGTGCATTGCCCCAGTTTCGGTAAAAATAAGTAGTGAGTCCGGTTGCGTGACCAGAGGCTTTGTCTATGATGCGCACGAGATAACGACCACCTTCTTTCTCCGGAATATTTACAGTTGCCTGAGCTTTACCGTTATTATTGGTTTTTACTTCAAAATCCTGCACGGGCTTATAAACCGAACTGTTCTCGTAACGCGATAAATTATCACCGCCACGGCTGTACCACCAGCGCCATTCAATTTTAAAGATCTCAACGTTGAGTGTTCTGTTTGCACTGGGTTTGCCTTCTGCATTTACGCTAACCAGATCAAAGGTCACATCCTCATCTGTATAATACGAGTCATATTCGTGAGCTTCTGGAGCCTTAATACCCGTAAAATAGGTAAAAGGGGCAAGATTTTTAGAAAATACATCAACCGAAAAATCACCGCCGCCTTCAAATACTTTTGTGAGAAAAGTAGCTTTTAACATTCCCGGTGCTTTTTTACTCAGGTCTATTTTCTCCGAAAACTTTATAAGTCCGGAGTTATCTAATGTTTTTTGATTGAGAATGGGTATTTCTACTTCATTAAAGCGTCTAACCGGATCTGTAAATTGATAATTTTTAAAGTCTATGAATGATGCCGTTGTGCTGCTCAACGTAGCAGTCATATCAATTTTGAGATTACGAGCAGGTGCGCCATGAAGCCAAGTCGCTTGTGCTGTGCCATTTATAGGAGTGGTAGCGCTTAAAAGATCCTGATTAAAATCAAGTTTTATCTTAAGTCGGTTAGGTTTAACCGTTGCAACCCGCAGCGTCTTACTAAATTTTACACCGCCTACAGTAATGGTCGCATTCCAGTTTCCGGTAGGATCTGTAGTGTTTGTAGAAATTGGAAAATAGTAAAATCCGTTACTGCTCCCGCCGGTAACATTTTGATTGGTGAGTGTAGAGCTTAATAGACTGCGTTGTACGAGCTTTCCGCGGGCATCTGTAACTTCAAGTTTTACAGGATGTTCTTTAGGTAGAGGATTTGCTAAGTCATTAAGAACAAAACTGAGGTGTATAGTATCGCCTGGGCGATGGACGCCTCGCTCTGTATAAATAAATCCTTTTAATCCTTTTTGCAGTTTGGCTCCGCTGATATCAAAGTTACTTAACGATAATGCGTTACCGTCATCAAGCTTAGCATATGCAAAATCGTTGCGTTGCTGGGCAATTGCAAAAGCTATGTTTTTAGAGCTTTTACAAGATGCAAGACCGTTAAGGTCTGTTTTGATGCTTTTAATGAGTTGTTGCTGGTAATTGTAGAGTTTGATGTCTACACCCATTTCGGGCTTTGCGTTTAATAAGTTTGTAGTGACAAAATCATAGGTGCCATTTTCACTTTTTTTAACGATGAGTCCCAGATCAGATCCTATAAGATTAGTCTGGGCAAAACGATCTTCGTTGTAATAAGCCGGATGGCACGGGTTGTCTTCTTCTTCCCAGTTGTAAACTCTATTTCTCCAAGAATACAATTCGTTATCCCAATAGCGTTCTTCACGCTGGTCTTGATCACTATCTGTACCAGTGTGGTAATACTCTTCATAAGATTCTTCAAGATAAGCCTCTTCTTTTGAGAGAGAAGTCTCTTCATTTTCATTAATGCAGGGGTAAAGACTGTAGTTTTGATCAAAGCTGAACTCAACACGGTACAAAGCTCCCGGATCAGCCTTAAACAATTCTGATAGATCAACGGCGTACGCTTTCCACAAGCCAGATTGCCCAACACTATTTTTGATAAGTGGTATGGTTTTTTTAGCAACTCTTCTTCCTACCCGTTTTAAATCATAGGTATCTGTACTGTTGAGATTGGCACTTTGCAGGTATTGAAGTATATTGTTTTGATACACTTTAATAACACGCACATCTACCGCAGAAAGGTTTACCGCTTCAAAGTAAATAGGTGTTTTCATAGAAGCCGGTAGGATATTTCCTTTAGAAATAAGGCGTACTTGGGGTTTAAGTTGTTGAAAAGATATGCTTTGTGTATAGGTTTGTCGTAAGCTGTATCCCGAAGCGTTCTTGATTCCTTTATTTATGGTTAAATCAAGTTCGCCAGAAAGCGGCTGTCTTGGGTAAACGTTTAAGACATTCCCCTGCACTTCATAGCGTAAACCCGTTAAGCTATCCAGCTGTACCAGTCCATCAAAATTTTGAGACATTTCTAAAGGATCAGAAAAATTGATACTAATGGCAGTTTCGGGGCTCAAAGCACTTACGACATCAACTACAGTAAAATTAGATTGGCCGGGTATATTGAGTGTGCTTTGACCTTGTGTTCTACTTGCAATAGGTTCTCCATCCCACGATATGCGTATCTGAGAATTTTCTTCTTTACGGTGAATACTGTCAATGGTAAAATTGAAGTAAGTTCCTTTTAATTCTTCTGTAGGCCAGTCTATATGAAGTTTATTGCCTTCCTGTTCTGCTTCTACCAACTGTTTTACCTGCTGTGCGGGAACCCAATCTGCTGTTTCTATTGAGCCGGTGAGATATTGCCATTCTTTATTATAAGACTGCAGATTACCCAGAGTAATTTTGAAATTAGGCGTAATGGTCTTAAACACGAAGGTGTAATTTTTATAATCGGGATCAACGTCTTCAAAAAATCTACTCAACTTCAGCGTTACGCTGTATTCAGTATCCGGGCGTAAATTCTTTTCAGGTCTAAAGGTCAGCGTGGTACCATTTTCGATAAGAAGCGTTCCTTCGGTTTTTGGATTAATAATTAAATACTCTGAAGGAATTTCTTGTGACAATTCAAACTGTGTGGTTTGTTGTGCAAGTTCCACACGTATAGGTTCTGTGATTGAAATATTACCAAAAGTGTTGAAAGAAATATACTCTTTAAACTTAAAAATATTGTCAGCATCAGGGTGTTTCCTGGTATTACAAGATTGAATAACCAGCAAAAAACACAGACTAAGAAGTACTTCAAATCTTCTCATAAACCCTAAAATTTTATGAATCACTATTAAAACGGCATGATGTCGTAAAATACTTTTTTTATCATTCCTGAACTAGAAGAGAAAGCAACATTTTAAGAACAGCATCGATCTAACGGTTTTAAAGATTAAATAGGTATTAAAACTACCAAGATAATTTTGTTTTAAATCCTTAGAGGTAAACAAGGATTAATTGATGAAAATTGGGAAGACCAAGCGCTTTCAATTTTTATAAAAGTACTAGTAAAATCATTTAATTTTCTTTTGTCAATTTTTTAGTCTTACAAATCGTCTTAAAATGCCGTTAAGCGTCATTAAAACTTCAAAATAATCGATGAAATACACAATTTGCTAAATTTTAAATAATTCGTCTAAATGTATTTAAACGACAAAATGCATTTTATGTTCGTTGAAATATGTTAAAATTCAATGTAATTATGTTAAAAAACTCTTTAAAATCGATGAAATACACAAAATAACAGTTTAAGTGTTGTAGGAATGAAATATCCTACCTATGTTTGTATCAACATAACTCATAAACCCCAAATCATGAGAACTTTTACTACCACTTTGATGGCGTTAACTTTCGCCGTATTCTTAACCAGCTGCTCACAAGATGAGGAGCTAATGCAAACTGAAGAAGCAACCTTAGAATTATCTGCAGACCTTACTGTTGAAGAGACTTTTGCAAAAGAAATTCTTGCAGAAGTTAATGTGTATCGTGCCAGCATAGGCCTTACAGAGCTTCGGGCGAATTCAGATTCTAAAGTTAAAGCTACTGAGCATACCAAGTATATGGCTACTAAGGGTAAAATTAGTCATGATTATTTTCTAGAAAGATCAGACTATCTTAAAGCAAAAGGCGCAGGTCGCGTTAGCGAGAATGTAGCATATGGCTATCGTAGCGCTGCAGAAGTAGTTTCTGCCTGGTTAAAGAGCGAAGGACATAAAGAAGCTATTGAAGGAAATTTCACACATAGTGGTATTTCAGTGGTAAAAGATGAACGTGGAATTGCATTCTTTACGCAGATCTTTATTACAAAGTAAAAACCCCAAATCCTTTCTGATTTACCCCTAAAATCATAATTGATTACAAGTTCATTTACAATTTTTTAAAATCCCTCATAACCCAGCAAGGTTACAAGCCAATTACAATATTCAACATATCACAAAATAGACAGCTTTAAGTTGGTTTTGTTATGTTAGATGCAGCAGGCGGGGGCCTGCTGTTTCGCTTTTACCCACAGTTTGTGGGGATCAATTTTATGAAAGTCCCTTTAAGGTCTCATGTCTTTAAGGGACTTTTCTTTTTTATGCTGATCAGGATTTAGTGAAATGGTATTCACGTTCTACTTTGCAAACCCTAACGCTGTATTCAGCATACCATTGATGTTTACCCTTGTTTTGAGCTGCTAGATGGTCTGTTTGGGATTTCCAATTGAGAATAGCTGCTTCATTTTTCCAATAAGAAATCGTGATTCCTAGTTCACTGCGTGCGTGATCCATGCCTAGATAACCGGGCTGAAGTTTAGCGAGTTCTTCCATGTGTTCGGCCATTTCGGCGTAGCCATGACGCTCCGTTTGTTTTGAAGTAAAGATTACCGCATAATAACTTTCTTCTTCAGATAACTGCATACTTGCTTAATTCTCGTTTTCCTTATAAATACCTAACGTGAGCTCACCTTCATCATTCATATACGCACGATACATTCCTTCAGTATTAAACTCCATAGATGGGTTGCCGTAGTGATCTAAAGCAACAATACCACCGGTTCCGCCCAGTTTGGTCAGTTTTTCCTGAATGACATTATGCGTTGCGTCTTTCAGGCTTTTTCCGGCATATTCCATCTGAGCACTGATGTCGTAAGCAACCTGCCCGCGGATGAAATACTCCCCCCAACCGGTTGATGAAACGCCGCAAGTGGCGTTGTTGGCATAGGTTCCTGATCCTATAATGGGTGAATCACCAATACGGTTATAGCGCTTGTTAGTCATTCCGCCTGTAGAAGTACCGGCAGCGAGGTTTCCATTTTTGTCCAGAGCAACACAACCTACCGTACCAAACTTTTCATCTTTGATAAAGGGATCAATAAAAGCCGAAGCTGCAGTTACGGAGTCATTTTTCTCACGCTCCAGAATGCGTTGTAAGGCATCATAGCGGTTTTGAGTAAAGAAATAGGAAGGATCTACCAGCTCGATGCCCTTTTCGGCAGCAAACGTTTCGGCTCCCTTCCCGCTTAATAAGACATGTTTTGAGTTGGTCATTACCTCGTAAGCCAGATTAATAGGGTTTTTTATATTTGTGACTCCTGCAATGGCTCCGGCATTAAGTGTAGCGCCATCCATAATAGAAGCGTCGAGTTCGTTTACGCCCTCGTGATTAAAAACTGCTCCTTTTGCAGAATTGAACAATGGAGAATCTTCCATAATATTTATAGTGCGCTGTACCGCCTCCAGACTGGTCCCTCCATTTTTTAGAATCTCATATCCTGTTTTAATGGCTTCACTAAGCTTTGCTTTGTAAGCAGCTTCTAGCGAATCAGTCATATTTTCTTTTAGGATGGTTCCTGCACCGCCGTGAATAATTATAGCAAAATTCTGTTGTTGAGGTGTGTTTTGTGCTGTTTTGGTCTCTGTGTTTTCCTGCTTGCAGGCTACAATAAAAACGAGGATTAGAAAAAGGAGTAAATGATTCTTCATAGTTTGATTTTTATAGCTTCTAAAATACGGAAAAAGCAGGGTTAATGCTTCTAATCGTTTTATTTCTAAAACAGCATTGCACGAGAAGCCTTTATTTTTTAACCGTAATTAATATTGTAATTTTAGCTGTAAACAAAAGAAGTATGTCAATTGCAAAACCCTTTAATCTAACCCAATGGGTGGAAGAAAACCGGGAATTACTCAAGCCGCCGGTAGGAAATAAAAACCTGTACAAAGATGCCGATGATTATATCGTGATGGCTGTTGCCGGACCCAACGCCCGTAAAGATTATCATTATAATGAGACCGAAGAATTGTTTTACCAGCTCGAAGGTGAGATTGAAGTACACATACAGGAAGATGGCAAAAAACGCACGATGAAATTAGGCCCGGGCGATATGTACCTGCATCCTGCAAAAGTGCCGCATTCTCCGGTGCGTAAGCCGGGCTCGATAGGTCTGGTAGTTGAGCGAAAACGCGCTGACCTGGAGGGTAAAGATGGTTTGTTATGGTTTTGCGACAACTGCAATCATAAATTATATGAAGTTTATTTTCCTCTAAACGATATCGAAAAAGACTTCTTAAAGCATTTTAAAGAATTTTACGGAAGCAAAGAGTTGCGTACCTGCGACAATTGCGGGACGGTGATGGAAGCCGATCCGCGTTTTACGGAATAAGCTTTTAATTCTGAAAAGAAAAAGTGCGCTACACGGCGCACTTTTTTTGGCACCGCCAAACGGATTTAATACTCCCGAGGCTTGCATCGAAATTAAAATTGTTTCTAACGAATGCCTTGTGTGCTTACCTCAAGGTATTTTATTGCGAATATGCTAAATAACGCTTTAAAACCCTTTTTGAATTTATTAACTTCGGAAGGTTTAAAATATAATTCTAAGAAAACTATAAAATAATGGCAGATACCCTCACCAATGTTGCAATAGCCGAAGCGTTGAAAGCTTTGGAACTCGAACCCCAAAATTCAGGTACTTCTACCGGTTCTAAGTGGATGCATGGCGGCTCAACTTTTGAGTCGGTTTCTCCTGTTGACGGAGCGACCATTGCAAGCGTTACGCAAACAACGCCAGAAGAGTATGAGCAGGTGGTGCAAACTGCACAGGAAGCGTTTAAAACCTGGCGGGTTATGCCGGCTCCCCAACGTGGTGAGGTTGTGCGCCAGTTTAATGCAGAACTGCGTCGCTTAAAGGAACCTTTGGGCAAGTTGGTTTCGTATGAAATGGGAAAAAGCTATCAGGAAGGTCTGGGTGAAGTACAGGAAATGATCGATATCTGTGACTTTGCGGTTGGACTTTCGCGTCAATTGCACGGTTTAACTATGCACAGTGAGCGTCCCGGGCATCGCATGTATGAGCAATACCATCCGCTTGGGATTGTAGGGATTATTTCGGCATTTAATTTTCCGGTTGCTGTGTGGTCATGGAATACGGTATTGGCCTGGGTTTGTGGTGATGTGTGTATCTGGAAACCTTCAGAAAAAACACCTTTAACCGGTGTTGCCTGCCAGAAAATAGCTGCGCGTGTGTTTGCAAAAAATAACCTACCGGAAGGTATTTCGTGCCTTATTAATGGCGATTATAAAGTAGGCGAACTGATGACTCAAGACGAGCGCGTGCCGCTTATCTCGGCCACAGGCTCTACCCGAATGGGAAAACAGGTTGCACAGGCTGTAGGTTCAAGATTGGGTAAGTCGCTTTTAGAATTAGGCGGAAACAATGCGATTATTGTGACACCGGATTTGGATTTAAAAATGACGGTAATCGGGGCGGTATTTGGTGCGGTAGGAACTGCCGGGCAACGCTGTACCTCTACCCGCAGGTTGATTATTCACGAAAGCATTTACGATAAAGTAAAAAATGCGATTGTAGATGCCTATGGTCAATTGCGTATCGGGAATCCGCTGGATGAAAACAACCACGTGGGTCCGTTAATTGATACCGATGCGGTAAAGAACTATCAAAATGCTTTGAAAAAAGTAGTTGAAGAAGGCGGAAAAATTATTGTTGAAGGTGGAGTACTCGAAGGCGAAGGCTATGAAAGCGGTTGTTATGTAAAACCGGCCATCGCCGAAGCTCAAAATAATTTTGAGATTGTACAACACGAGACCTTTGCACCTGTTTTGTATTTAATGAAATACAGTGGAAGCGTAGAAAATGCCATCGAACTGCAAAACGGTGTACGACAAGGACTATCGTCTGCGATTATGACCAACAATCTACGTGAAGCTGAGCGCTTTTTAAGTGTTGCCGGTAGCGATTGTGGAATTGCAAACGTGAACATTGGTACCAGTGGTGCTGAAATAGGTGGTGCTTTTGGAGGGGAAAAAGAAACCGGTGGCGGTCGCGAGAGCGGCTCTGATGCCTGGAAAGTCTACATGCGTCGCCAGACCAATACCATTAATTATACAACAGAGCTTCCGCTAGCGCAAGGGATTAAGTTTGATCTGTAATCAATCAAAATAATATGAAATACAAGAGCCGCTTTTGGGCGGCTTGGTTTATTTATTAAATAAATAAACCAAGCCAAAAACAAATAAGCCGGCAAGTACTGCTAGGAAAATCTTCCAGAAGGAATACGGTCGTTTACCGGAGATGCTTCCGTTTTCTCCGTTTACAAAAAAACTATAGTCTTTGTTTTTATAACGGTAGGCGCTTATGTAAACCGGAAGCAAAATGTGTTTAAAAGTTTCTTCTTCCAGCTGCATATTGAGGTGCGATACGCGTTGTTCATCACCGCCAATATCCCGGCGGGCCCAGGTGTCTGCAATGCGTCGCATTTCATCCTGAGATTCCAAATGACCATCCTTTAAGGGAATGGTATATTTTTCAGTCACAAAACCAGCGAGAAAACTGCTTTCAAAAGGTTGTAGTTTTTTGAGATTCCATAGTGCGACACCACGCGGAACTTTACCCGTATGTTGTTTAGACGCATTTATCAATGTGTCATCTACAAAGCCTGAGATGTTGCCCGAAACCGGTGTCCAACGGGTTTTGCGCACGCGCCTCGTGCGCCTTTTGCCATTACTGTCGCGGTAGCTTTGCGTTTCATAGTAATAATCCCCTCTAGAGCCAGTATACCGGCCGTAAAGTTGAGCGTCAAACGTCCAATAAGGCAAGTATAATCCCTTTGTAAATTGCGGGTCTAGTGTAGCTTTCTGCAAATCGTTAGGCGCCCACCAAAGTCCTTTGACCCATTTTTTGAAGCGTAATATAGCTTCGTCTTGTGTTAGCTGAAAGGGCAAAACTCCTCCAGGCAAGATCCACTGCTCTGTTTTAGCATCTTCGCGAATAAGCGGTGTGCCGCAATATACACAATGCAGGGATTTGTAATTTTCTTCTACGTGCTGATTAGCCCCACAGTTTTTGCAATGCAGAATGCTTATTTCTTCACTGTTTGCCTGGCTTCCCTGACTTTCGAGATATACACGTAGTGGTAATTCTTTGATAGGATCGGTATCCAGATTGATGTGCTCTTCGTGACCACAGTACTCGCAAGTAATGCTCGTAGTGCCGGGCTTGTATTTTAGCTCAGCACCACAGTTTTTACAGGCTTTTTTAAGTTCCGATTTTTGAATTACAGGTTCAGGCACTGATTTGGAGGTTTGGTTTGATGCTTTTAAAAAGATTAATACGTATCAACGAAACATTGAAAATCGTCATTCAAAACCCCTGATTCTTCAGTAATTTTGAAGATTACTAAGCTTTTGATTAAATACTAGTGAGAACCTGAAACAAGTTCAGGTTGACGAAAATGACTAGCTATCTATTGTCCTGGTAAAGGTGGTGGTGTGTTTCCGCCTAAAAAGGGCTTAAGCTCTTCGATTTCCTGCAGCGCTTTCCATTCAGTCATTCCTTGTTTCCAGATCAAAGAATTCCTATTAATGGTGCGTGAAGCAAAAAGTGCCTGTAATTGTTCAAAACTTACCGGTCCCTGTTGTTGACTGTTATGTGCGTAAAAATACTGGGTTTCTGCTGGCATAGGCGGTGGAGTTGCCGCGGGCTGTGCAGGTCGTGGTGCTTGTGTACCGCCGCCTAGCATTGCGCCGCCCATTTGTTGTGCGAGGGCAAAGCCCATTCCCATTCCCATTCCGGCGCCGGCAGTGCCACCTTCATTATTGGCAGCCGCTTCAATAGCTTTTGCGGTTTTAAACTTGGTCAATTTATCAAGATCTAGCTTGTCGATACGGCTGTACTCAAAGATTTCTTTTTTGAGTTCTTCAGGCATGGAGACATTTTCGATATAGAATTTTTCTAACGAAATCCCAACGCTTAAAAACTCGGGCTGCATCACGTCCTTGCAAGTCTCAGAAAGTTCAGAAGTATTTGCTGCGTATAATTCTATAGGAAGATTGGCTTCACCAACGGTATCTGTAAAACGAGTAGCAATTAGGCTTTTTAAATGCTCGTTGATCTCAAAGTTGGTGAAGTTAGCATCGGTACCCACGATGTCTTTGATGAATTTTCCGGCATCACTGATGCGAAAGGCATAGGTCCCAAAAGCTCTGATCTCTACCAGGCCAAAACGCTCATCGCTTAGCGTGATCGGATTTTTAGTACCCCACTTTTCATCGGTAAATAAATGCGTGTTTACAAAATAAACTTCGGCTTTAAACGGACTGTCAAAACCGTATTTCCAGCCTTTGAGTGTAGTGAGTATGGGTAGATTTTGCGTGTCTAAGGTGTAGGTTCCCGGAGTAAAAAGATCTGCCAGCTGCCCTTCATTAACAAAAACTGCCGTTTGTCCTTCACGTACGATGAGTTTTGCGTTGTTTTTAATTTCGTTTTGATAGCGCTCAAAGCGGTGCGCGATGGTGTCATCTGTATAATCGAGCCATTCGATGATATCGATAAATTCGTGGCTGAGTTTTTCTTTTATTGTGTCAAAAATTCCCATAATCTATACTTTTTAATATCCTTTCTCTTTTAATTTACCCATTACTTCCTTACCAAGTTTCATCCCCCATTCTTGCCCTACCTGCATGGATTCTTGAGTAATGTCTGGAGTTTTTTCAGCAAACTTTTTTCCTGCCGGAGTTTGGTAAAAATCTATTATAGCTTGCAGATCAGATTGCGTTAGACTTTTCTTGTAAACAGGGGTTAGCATTTCGGCTAAGTCATTAATAGAAGTTTTACTAAATGAACTCTCAAGTTCTCCCCAAACTTCATCAGGTACACCCGGTTTTTGCTGCTTATACATATTAAAAACTTGTTTGATCGCTACTTGAAAAGTACCCATGCTTCCAGATGCAACAAGCATTTCTTTGAGTGTATCTTTATAAGGGTCTGCATCCTGAGCTTGAGTGTTTAATGCAAAACTTGTAATTAATAGGGCAGTAAAAATCAGTTTTTTCATGATATGTTTTTAGGTTATAAATTGTTAGTAGCCAAAATGCTTCAATTGTTTCAAATTATTTTAATTACGTCCGTCTTCATCATGATATAAAGTGTAAACTGGATCGCTTTGCCAAAACTCTTTAGTATCAACATCTATTATTGAAAGTGTTCCTTTAAATGCAGCACCGGTATCCACATTCCAAACGTTTGCCATCTGTGTGGGTTTGTCTTTTGCGATGCGGGTGACGGGCGTATGGCCAATGTAAATCTCTTTGTGATGCTTAAGCCGTTTGGGGTATGCGACATCTTCCGGTTTTATGGTTTTGTCTAATGCGACTGCCATTTCCCAGAAGGTACGATCCCAATAAAAAGCAGTACTGTGGTGCTCATGTTCCGGTCCGTTATGATTCTGAAAACCGGCATGAACAAACATTCTGTTTTGATCATCAATGTGATAATTTAGTAAATCTTCATAAAATGTTACGTGTGCTTTGCGATCTTCTTCAGTAAGCTTATTGTAAGATTCAATAGTGCTTCTACCGCCATGATTGAGCCAAACTTCATTGAGGTCGTTCTCTTTAAGCCAATTGTATGTAAGCTCATCGTGATTACCTTTTATAAAAATGCAGTTTTGTTTTTGAGCCAGATTTATTAAATAAGAGACTGTTTCTGCGCTTTCACTCCACCCGTCAACATAATCTCCTAAAAATATAAGGGTGTCTTCAGCTGTGACATTTGCACGCTTTAGAACCTGTTTTAAGCTTTTTAATCCTCCGTGAATATCACCTATTGCTAATGTGCGTGTCATGAATTGTATTTTACTTTTCGCAGTATGCGAATGTTTTCTTTGTATGCGTTATAAAGTTTAGTACCGTATTTGCGTAAATAAGGTCTTATGCTTTCAAGCTTGTCTAGGGCCGGCTCCAGACCGTTTAAATAGCAAATAAGATAGGTGGCCGGCAGATTGTATAAATCTTCAAGTTCACCTTTGTTAAGTGCTTTATTTGTCAATATTTTTTTTAAAATCGAATTGTTATTGTTGTAGATGTGGTGAAGCAGTTTTTTATCAAATTGAGGCGGTTCAAAAACCAGATTACTATCTATGTTGTAAGAGCCGTTTTCCTTAAAATTAATAGTAAGTTCTTCTAACGGATAATATTTGTAATCATTCTGTATACCAAGCAATACATATTCTAAAATGGTAAAATGATCATCGGTCATCGAGATGGAGACTTCGTCTAAAGCAGAATAAAACAGGCGTACCTGCTCATTTATAAGTTCAATATCTACCCGACTGAAATACGTATTGCCTTTTACCTCTTTTTTATTTCCAGCCCAGCAAACCACAAATTGCTCTTTAAAAACTTTGTATTGCGTGAAAAGGTCTGCGTGGCGCACATTTATAAAGTCGATCACTCCGTCAAGAGTGAGTTCTATGCTATTGTGTGCGTGTTTCTCAATAGTTGCTACGATCTCGCTATTAACATCTTTGATCTCACTTTCAAAAACTTTAGGCATCGAGATGCTTCCGTCTCTAAAAAAAGCTGTTCCGCCCCAGTATTTCCAAATGTTTTTCCGTAGTGCAGTGAGTTTATTAATGGGTCTGATGGTAACTAAACCCACAACCTGATCTGATGGTAAATGCGGAAAAGGAATATTTTCATAAGAGATCAACGGTGGATTTGTCAAATACGCATTAACCAGATTTTGAATCTTACTATCATCAAAAAACGGGACACCTTGAATCTCGTTGGTTTCATCTTCAACACCAATTACAATATAACTGTTGTTCTTGGGGTTTGAATTTGAAAGTGCACAGACGTGCTTTAAAAATTTGGCTTTTCCTTCTTTGTTGCTGATATCAACTTTACGCTTTTTATCATAAAAACTGTTCTCGTCATTATGAGCGAGCAGGTTTTTAATGAGAAGGCGTTTGTTGATCATTATGTTATTGCAATTATTATTTTTATTGCTATTCTGTTAATCAAATTTACTTCCTCGTTTTTCTGATTTTTTCAAATAGTTTGAGAATTTACCGATTTGATCTATCAATTCTTGAGCTTCAGTATTAAGTTTTTGAAATGAACCTTTATCTAAGTAGTTTCGATCTAAACATCTTATTAATTGCGATTTTGTTTCACAGCACGAACCTTTCGCAAAACCTAAAAAGTTGATAAACTCCTTGTTACCTCCTCTTCCAAATCCCTCTGCAATATTATCCATAATAGATCCAGAGGAAGTATTTATTTGATTCCTTAATTCAAAATCCTGTTTCAACTCTATAGTTTGAATAATTTTCCAAACATTTTGAGAGAGCAAACGAGCTTTCTTAAAAACCTCAAGGTCTTCAAATGAATTGTAATGTGCCATCACTGAATACTTTATCAAAAAGTAATAATAATAGCAATAAAAATAATAATTATTGCTTATTCACCACTGTACTCGAAGCCTGATCTACACTCATTACCACAAGATCTGCGATGTTAACATGATAAGGCCTTGTTACCACAAAATGAATGATATCTGCAATATCATCTGCTTGTAAAGGTTTGAAGCCTTGGTATACCTTATCTGCTTTTTCTGAATCACCTTTAAAGCGTACCTCGCTGAATTCGGTTTCTACCATTCCCGGATTTACCGCACCTACGCGTATGTTGTAACCGTTGAGGTCTAAACGCATTCCTTGATTAATGGCGTCTACAGCATGTTTACTTGCGCAATACACATTGCCTTTAGGGTAAACTTCTTTACCCGCGGTAGAACCAATATTGATGATGTGGCCACTGTTTTGAGCAATCATTTTTGGGATGATCATATCGCTTACATAAAGCAACCCCTTTACATTGATGTCAAACATCGCATCCCAATCATCTGAGTTTCCGTCTTGAATAGGGTCTAGACCGTGAGCGTTTCCGGCATTGTTGATGAGAATATCTATTTTCTGAAAGTCTTCCGGCAAGTTTTCGATCGCTTCTTTAACTGCTGATTTATCACGTATATCGAAGCTTAACGTATGAACATTTACATGATTTTTTAATTCTTCCTTTAAAGCAGTAAGTCGCTCCTGACGTCTTCCGCAGAGAATTAGATGGATTTCATTTTTTGCAAAATATTTTGCAGTTGCAGCGCCTATACCACTAGTAGCACCTGTAATTAAAGCTGTTTTAGCAGACATGGTTTTTTATTTTGTTTGAGTAAGTATTAAGTATAAAGTTGGTGATTCACTTTTTAGAGTTTATTAAAGGAATATTAAACTTCGTTAATTGCTGTTAAAGATTTTTTTGACAGTAAGAAATCACCTCATTTTTGAAAATGTATTTAAAAACAAATAGAATATTATGAAAAATACTTTGAAATATGGGCTGTTATTAGCCGGAATACTGGGATTAAGTTCGTGTAGTGATGATGATAATAATTCAAGCTCAGAGCGCGGAACTGCTAAGATGGCTGTTCGTCTTGTAGACGCGCCTGGAGATTATAACAATGTCTTTGTAGATGTAGAGGCTGTTGTTGTGAAATATAGTGATGATTTCATCGACGATGAGTTTGACGATGATGATGACTTTATACTTGTTGATGGTGAATTAGAGCTTGATACTGATGATGAGGTTTACGATCTTCTTGAGCTTACTGGTGGAGCTTATGCAATACTGGCAGATGAAGATATCCCTGCAGGTTCAATTAGCCAGGTGAGACTTATTCTTGGTGATGATAATACGGTTGTTGTAGATGGTGAAACATTCCCATTGCAAACTCCAAGTGCGCAGCAATCTGGACTTAAAGTTCAGTTTAACCAAACGCTAGAAGCTGGTGTTGTGTATACTGTAGTTCTTGACTTTAATGTAGAAGAGTCTATAGTAGAGCAAGGTGATGGCGGTTATTTATTAAAGCCTGTTATTCGTGCAAGTGCTATTGAAGCAACCGGCATGATCTCTGGTTCTTTATTGCCACTTAATGTGCCTGCAACAATAACTGCAGCAGGAGAAGGTATTGTAGTGAGTACTAATGTAAATAGTGACGGAGACTTTGTATTAAATGGCCTGCCGAAAGGAGTGTATGATTTAACTATAGATGCAGAACTTGTAGCAGATGTTATTACCAGTATTACTGTTGAAGATGTAGCTGTTGTAGATGGAGAAACTACCGCTCTAGGAAGTATTACAATTGAATAAAATTTAAATATCACGTATATTTGAAAAGCAATCTGAAAAAGGTTGCTTTTTTTTTTGCAACATTTATTTTTAAAGACCGTCTTTAAAAGCACCCCTTATTCAGCTTCCTGAAGCCTTTAAAATATGGGGTTTTTAACGATTGATTAACAATATCATTAGTAATAAAATTTAACCTTGTAGACCTCAGAGTCATATTTTAAACAGCATAAACATATGGAAGATACAGGCGCATCTGTAGATATAGGAGCGATTAACGAAAAGATTGAAAAAGAAAGTGCATTTGTAAAGGTTCTTACTATGGAGATGAATAAAGTCATCGTAGGACAAAAGCACATGATAGAACGTTTGTTGATAGGTCTTCTGGGCCGGGGTCATATTTTGCTTGAAGGTGTTCCCGGACTGGCAAAAACCTTAGCAATAAATACACTTTCTCAAGCAGTACAAGGTAGTTTTAGTCGTATTCAGTTTACGCCAGATTTACTTCCTGCCGATGTTGTGGGAACGCTAATCTACAATATGAAGCTCAATGATTTTAGTATTAAAAAAGGTCCCATTTTTGCAAATTTCGTATTAGCAGATGAAATCAACCGTGCTCCTGCAAAAGTACAGAGTGCGCTACTTGAAGCGATGCAGGAAAAACAAGTTACCATAGGTGATGAGACTTTTGTATTAGACAAGCCGTTCTTAGTAATGGCAACTCAAAACCCAGTAGAGCAAGAAGGTACGTATCCACTTCCTGAGGCTCAGGTTGACCGTTTTATGTTGAAGACTGTAATTGACTACCCTAAACTAGCAGACGAGCAACTTATCGTGAGACAAAATTTAAAAGGGTCGTATGAGAAAGTAAATCCTGTGGTTTCTGTTGAGCAAATTCTACGTGCTCAGGAAGCAGTTAAAGAAGTGTATATGGATGAGAAAATTGAGAAATATATCCTCGATATCATCTTTGCAACCCGTTATCCTGAGAATTATAAACTGGCAGATTTAAAGCCGTTAATCAGCTTTGGCTCTTCTCCTCGAGGTAGTATTAACCTTGCGACAGCTTCTAAGTGTTTTGCATTTATAAGAGGTCGTGGTTATGTGATTCCAGAAGATGTGCGTGCGGTAGTACACGATGTATTGCGTCACCGTATTGGAATTACCTATGAGGCAGAAGCCGAAAATGTAACTACAGAAGAAATAATAAACAAGATCGTAAACGAGATCGAAGTACCCTAGCCCCCTAACCCCCACGCGGGGGGAACGCCAATCAGACCGAAAAAATTTCTTAAAATTTCTGAAAACAAAATTGATTTGAACGCTAATCAAAAAAGAGTAATTAATAATTCCCCCTTCGGGGGCCAGGGGGCTTATGGACACTAAAGAGCTTTTAAAAAAAGTACGCAAAATTGAGATCAAAACCAGAAGGTTGTCTGATCACATTTTTGGTGGGGAATACCATTCTACCTTTAAAGGAAGAGGTATGACCTTTAGTGAAGTGCGTCAGTATCAGTTTGGCGATGATGTGCGTAATATAGACTGGAATGTCACCGCGCGTTACAACGAACCATACATTAAGGTCTTTGAGGAAGAGCGCGAACTCACCATGATGCTTGTAGCCGATGTGAGTGGTTCAGAATTCTTTGGTACAGACCAGCAGTTTAAGTCTGAAATTGTTACCGAAGTTGCTGCAACGCTTGCTTTTTCGGCATTACAGAATAATGATAAAATAGGTCTCATTTTATTCACTGATGAAATAGAGCTTTATATTCCTCCTAAAAAAGGAAAATCTCACGTTTTAAGAATTATACGTGAATTACTGGAGTTTAAACCAAAAAGTAAAAAAACCGACTTAACGCAAGCCTTAAAGTTTTTGTCTGGTGTGATGAAGAAAAAGGCAATTGTTTTTGTGCTTTCAGATTTTATAGCAGACGGTTACCGCGATACGATGAAAATCGCTGCAAAGCGACACGACATTACCGGGATTCGCATTTATGATAAACGAGAAGAAGAGATCCCTAGCCTCGGAGTTGTTCAGATGGAGGATGAAGAGACTGGTGAATTACTTCTGGTAAACACGACTTCAAAAAAGGTACGCAGTAATTATTCAAAATATTATCAGGACCGCGTTAATTATTACAAAGAGAGCTTTACCCGTAGTGGTGCCGGTGTGATCGATGTGCGTACTGATGAAAGTTATGTAAAAAAACTATTAGGTTATTTTAAACGAAGAGGATAAAAATAAAATGAATAGTAACCCTAATACACTTCAAAATACAACCTGCTTCTTAAAATACAAATCTATAGTTTTAGGTTTTGTACTTTCAGTTTTTGCATTGACTCAGGTACAGGCGCAGCAGGTTACAGGAGCTGTCGATACGACTTCAATCCGTATTGGAGAACAAATCACCTATGAAGTTTCGGTAGAAGCTGATTCTACAGATCTTGTATTATTTCCAGAAGGGCAAACCTTTCAGCCTTTAGAGATGATAGAGGCTTATAAAATAGATACTTCTTTCGCCGGTGCAAAAATGAATTTGATAAAACGTTACGGCTTAACTCAGTTTGATAGCGGATCGTATACTATTCCACGCCAGTTGGTTTCCATTAATCAGAAACCTTTCTATACAGATTCTATTGCGATTGAAGTGAACAATGTAGTCGTTGACACAACCAAGCAAGGTTTATACGACATTAAAGATATTGTTTCAGTAGAACGTGCAACTAGTAAATTCTGGACGTATTTACTGTATTTTCTAATTCTTGCCGCTTTAATAGGTGCTTTTTTATATTTCATAATCCGTAGAAGTCGTAAAAAGGCTGAAGCCGAAAAAAAATTACCTCCCTTTGAACAGGCAATATTTTCTCTTAAACAATTAGACGAGGAATATAAAGAACCTGCTCGGGGTGTTGATGAGCGTGATGTAACTAAGGCTTACTACTCAAAACTTACAGACATTGTAAGACGTTATCTTGATGAAGAAGTCTATGATCGCTCTATGGAAAGTACTTCTTCTGAGTTGATAGATCGCTTGATGCAGGAAAAACAAGAAGGCAAGATTGATTTGAGTAAAGAAACAATTCTCAAACTGGATCAAATCTTAAGACGTGCCGACCTTACTAAGTTTGCCCGTACCTCTCCGGGAACCGGTCAAGCTGAGGCAGATCGACTTGTAGCCGAAGAAATTGTAAAAGAAACTAAAGAAGCTATCCCAGAGCCTACTGAGGAAGAGTTGATGCGGGATGCAGCATATAGGGAGGCATTAGCAAAACGTCGTAAGAGAAAGCTCATTTTAACTTCGGTAATTGGAGTGTTTGGAATTTTAGTTATTGCAACTGGTATTTTGGTTGCAACTAAAGGTTTTGATTACGTAAAAGATAATTTTATAGGTCACCCGTCTAAAGATTTATTAGAAGGTGATTGGGTGCGTAGTGAGTACGGTTATCCACCTGTGATTGTGAGTACACCGCGCGTATTAGAACGCAATGAGATTGCGCTGCCGGATTCTTTAAAAACTCAGATGGATATGAGCACTTTTACATACGGAAGCCTCATAGATGAGTTTTATATTGTGGTAAATAATACCCGTTTTGGTGGTAAAAATGAAGCTGATTTAGAAGCTTCGTCACAAGGATTTATAAGTACACTAGAAGCGAGTGGGGCCAAGAATCTGATTGTAAAATCTGAAAAGTACACAACACCAGAGGGCACTGAAGGTTTACGCGTTTACGGTACAGGTGAATTTCCAAACAGTATTAATGCACAGAAATTCAGTCCTGGGGCATACGAGATGTTGCTATTTACAGCTCCGGGAGTTTTGCAGCAGGTACTAGTAGCGCATCGTGAAGATGATCAATATGCAAAAGAAATGGCCGCCCGAATCATAAATTCAGTAGAACTTCAAAAAACAGTACCTACCGATGTTAAGTAATTTTGAATTTCAAAATCCTGAGTTTTTCTGGTTGTTTTTAATACTACCGGTAGTTGTGGTTTGGTATTTTTTTAAAAGAAATAAACTTACTGCACAGGTTAAAATTTCCAGTTTAAAAGGTTTTAAAACGGGTAGTGGTTTACTGGCAAAGTTTAGACCTATACTTTTTGTGTTGCGCTTGCTGGCTTTGGCTTTTTTAATTACTGCTTTAGCAAGACCGCGTACGGTTGATGTTTCAACTAGAACAAATACCACGAGAGGAATTGATATTGTGATTGCGATAGATGTTTCGGCGAGTATGCTTGCAAAAGATTTAAAGCCTAACCGTTTGGAGGCACTTAAGAATGTTGCGGCACAATTTATTGCAGATCGTCCCAATGACCGTATTGGGCTAGTAGAATATGCCGGCGAAAGCTATACACGTACTCCAATAACCAGCGATAAAAGCATTGTGTTGAGTTCGTTAAATGATATTCAGTATAACACTATTATTGAAGGCGGAACGGCAATAGGAATGGGGCTTGCTACTTCGGTAAACCGATTAAAAGACAGTAAAGCAAAAAGTAAGGTGATCATTTTGATGACTGATGGGGTGAACAATGCTGGATTTATTGAACCGACCACAGCGAGTGAGTTGGCACAAGAATTTGGGATTAAAGTGTACACCATAGGTTTAGGAACTAATGGCACAGCACTTACTCCTATTGCATTGCGAGGTGATGGAGGATTTCAATACGGAAATGTTCCTGTAGAAATCAATGAAGAACTATTAAAGGAAATCGCAGATAAAACGGGTGGATTATACTTTAGAGCGACAGATAACCAGTCGCTTGAAGAGATTTACGATGAGATCAATAAATTGGAGAAAACAGACGTTGAAGAGTTTAAGTATACCAATTATGAGGAGAAATACAGACCGCTAGTTTTATTGGCTGGTTTGCTGCTTATGTTTGAGCTGTTGCTGAGGTATACCGTTTTCAAGAGTTTCGTTTAAAAAATAGTAATAACAGTAATATTTTAATTTGTGTATTTACTAGAAGAAAAAATATGGTTTTGGGCATTTTTAGCTATTCCAGTAGTGGTTCTGCTTTATTTTGCAGTTACACTTTGGAAAAGAACTGCACAAAAACGCTTTGTAGTAAACCGCGAATTGCTGGAGAAATTAACGCCGCAACGATCGGTTTTTAAACCTGTATTGAAGCTTATTGTGTTTTGTCTCGCACTTGCTTGTATGACTGTAGCTCTGGTAAATCCTAAGATAGGGACCAAATTAGAAACGGTTAAACGTGAAGGTGTAGATGTGGTTTTTGCGGTAGACGTTTCAAAAAGTATGGATGCAGAAGATATTGCACCCAGCCGAATTGATAAAGCAAAACAGCTGGTAACTCAGATCATTAATAATCTGGGTAGTGACCGTGTAGGTATTATTGCTTACGCAGGTAGTGCATATCCACAATTGCCTATAACTACAGATTACAGCAGTGCAAAGATGTTTCTCAACTCGATGAATACAGACATGCTGTCAAGCCAGGGTACTGCAATAAAAGATGCTATAGAACTTGCGAAGACCTATTACAATGATGAAGAGCAGACTAATCGAGTTTTGGTTATCATTTCAGACGGGGAAGATCACGAGGGAGATGCCGCTTCAATTGCTGAATCTGCACAAGAGCAAGGCATTCGTATTTTTACGGTAGGAGTAGGTTCTGAAGCGGGTGATCGTATTCCTATTAAGCGAAACGGAGTGGTACAGTCTTATAAAAAAGACCAGAACGGTGAGACCGTGATTACAAAATTAGACGCTGAAACCCTTAAGCAAATTGCAGCAGAAGCCAACGGAGAATACATTGACGGAAACAGTACACAAAAGGTTGTAGATAAGATGAAAACTGCGCTCAGCCAGATGGATAAGAAAGAGTTTGAGGCCAAGCAATTTGCAGATTTTAAAGATCAGTTTCAGTGGTTTGTCGCTGCGGCATTATTCTTGTTATTTATAGATGTCTTCTTGCTTGAGCGCAAAACAGCTTGGGTTAGAAAACTGAATCTGTTTAATGAAAATAAGACTAAACCTTAATCTGATTGAAGATGAAGTATTTTAAAAATATACATACGCTACTAGCCATATTCTTTATGTTTTTAGTGGGTGTTGTTTTCGCGCAAAGCGAAAAACCAGATCCCGCGATTATAGAGGCGCAAGATTATGTAGCTGAGGCAAATGATGACTTTGTTTCTAATGAATTTGCTGCTGCAGAATCTAGTTACAGAAAAGCTGTTGCTAAAGACCCTGCAAATACGACCGCAAAATACAATATGGGTAATAACTATTACCGAAACAAAAAATATGGTGAGGGTATGAACAGATATCTTCAGGCTGCTGAAGTAGCACAAACGAAGACTGAAAAGCATAAAGCGTTTCACAATTTGGGCAATGCGTTTTATCAGCAAAAAGATTACAAGAAAGCCGTAGAAGCATACAAAAATGCGCTGCGTAATGATCCTACAGATGAAGAAACCCGTTATAATTTAGCTCTAGCTAAAAAAGAAGAAGAGAAGAACGGTGGTGGCGGTGGTGACGACGATAAAGAAGATCAAAATCAGGATCAGAACGAAGATAAAAAAGATCAGGAAGGCGATGGTGATGATAAAGAAAGCGATGATGGCAAGCCAAAAGATTCTGATGATCAGGGAGATGAGAAGAAAGATCAGGGCGACGATAAAAAAGACGATGAAGGAAAGCCTGAGGATAAAGATGGTGATCAGAAAGATAAGGGTAAAGATGGCGATAAAGAAAAAGAACAGCCTCAGCCACAACCGGGTCAGGGGCAGTTATCTCCTCAGCAAGTTAAAAGTTTGCTAGAGGCTATGAAAAACGAGGAAAATAAAGTACAGGATAAAATGAATGCTCAGAAAGTTAAAGGTGCTAAAGTTAAAACAGATAAAGACTGGTAAGCTACAGCTGAGCGATAAAGCAGCAATTACGATGAAGATGAAGTTAAAATTTTTGCTGATTGTCTTTTTTGCAGGCTTCTCTGCATACTCACAGGTAGCGTTTGATGCCGTAGTGAGTAAAGAAACATTGGGTGTTAATGAGCGCCTGCGTGTAGACTTTGAGATGAATAAAGATGGGGATAATTTTAGACCTCCCAGCTTTCAGGGATTTACAGTGGTAGGTGGTCCCAATCAGTCAATCAGCAAGCAATGGATTAATGGGAAAGCAAGTTTTTCAAAAACATTCTCCTATTTTTTACAACCCAAAGCCACCGGAAAATTAAAAATAGGTCAGGCAGAGATAGAAATAGAAGGTACGGTTTACAAAACCATACCCATAGAGATCAATGTTACGGGTGCTGTAGATTTGCAGAAAGATCCTAACGATCCTCAAGTTGCCGCAACTGAAAATGTGCATTTGGTTGCTGAGGTTTCCAAATCTGACCCTTATTTGAACGAAGCTTTTACAGTGGTCTATAAGCTCTATGTTTCTCGTGAAACAGCTGTAAACGGCTGGAATGAGCTTGACGCACCTAAGTTTGCAGACTTTTGGAGTCAGAGTATAGATGAGAAACAATTTAAGGTTTATGATGGTTCGTTTAATGGGAAACCCTATCGCTATGTGATCCTGAGAAGAACATTGCTCTATCCACAGAAAACAGGAGAATTAACTATTGAACCGCTCGCTTTAAATATTAATGTGGAAGCACCAACTAATCGTAGAGATATCTTTGGGATGCGCATTACCAGACCGGCAAAAATTACTGTAACTGCTCCTACTCGCAAAGTCAATGTAAAAAGCCTGCCCGAAGATGGTAAACCTGAAAGTTTTACAGGTGCTGTAGGTAGTTTTGATTTTGATGTAACTGCCAGCAAAACTAAACTGGATGCACAAGAAGCGCTTGATTTAACTTTAACAGCTAAAGGAAACGGGAATCTTAAGTTGTTCACCTTACCAAAACCAAAATTACCAAGTTCACTAGAAGTTTATGAGCCTGAGAATGATCAGGATGTTCGGGTTTCTCTGAATGGTATGGCAGGTTCAAATTCTGCACGATACACCATTGTTCCGCAACAAAAAGGAAATTATCCTATTCCGCCGATACGTTTTTCTTATTTTGATCCTTCTACAGAGCAATACAAGACATTGAGCAGTGATGAAATTATAATTGATGTAGAGAACGGTCCTGAAGTTTTAGCTTCAAACGATGATAACAAAGTACCTGTTAAAGCTGTAAATCAATTCAATTATATAAAGTCTGATGCTAATCTGGTTGCTCAGAATAAGGATTCTTTTTTTGCGAGTACAACATTCTGGGGTATGCTGGCAACACCAGTTATTTTAATTCCGTTAGCGATTTTATTTGGAACTAAACGCAGAGCATATCAAAATGATGTAAAAGGGAACAGACTGCGTAAGGCAGATAAACTGGCTCGTAAATATCTGGGAGATGCCAAGAAAAGTCTGGGAGATCAGACCGCTTTCTATCTCGCCCTTGAAAAGTGTCTGCATAATTTCTTAAAAGCTCGTCTCAATATACAGACTAGTGATATGAGTAAAGAGCGTATAAGTAAGTTGCTTCAAGAACGTGGTGCTACGGTTGAAACTACTGCAGATTTCCTGAAGCTTTTAGAAAGCTGCGAGTTTGCACGATATACACCATCAAGCAGTGATGCGATGCAACACGATTATGAGCAGGCTTCCCGTGTAATTTCTGAAATAGATAAACAGTTATGAAAATACAGGGTTTAATGTCAAGATATAGCAGTATTTTAGTTGCGCTTGTTGTAGTGCTATGTGTTTTTTCAGCAAGTGCTCAGACTGCGCAACAATTGTTTGAGACTGGTAATTCACAATATGCGCAGAATAATTATGAAGAGGCAATTAAGAATTATGAGCAGGTTTTAGATGCCGGTTATGAGTCTGCAGAAGTGTATTATAATCTGGCAAATGCCAATTATAAGCTCAATAGGATTGCACCTAGCGTTTATAATTATGAAAAAGCATTAGCACTAAAGCCTAACGATAAAGAGATTAAAAACAATCTTCAATTCGCTCAGAATATGACGGTTGATGGAATAACACCTTTACCTGAAAACACGTTTAAAAAATGGTGGAATCAACTCTTAAATTTGTTTACACTTGACGGTTGGGCACTTGTTACAGTAGTTTTAATTGTGTTGTTTACTCTTAGTTTTCTTGTGTATTACTTTGGAAGCAAAACAGTTTTAAAACGCTCTTTTTTTACCATTGCTTTCGTTTCTTTAGGTTTAGGATTACTCAGTCTGACTTTAGCATTTCAGGCACGATCTAATGAAAAAAACAAGCGCTTTGCTGTCGTTTTTTCACCAGAAGCAGAAATAAAAAATGCGCCTAATATGGGTAGTGAAGAAGTGTTTGTTTTGCATGAAGGCACTAAGGTGCGTGTTATTGAAGAACAAGGAGACTGGCAATTAATACGTCTTGCAGATGGTCAAGAAGGTTGGATACCTAAAACTTATATAAAGCTGCTGTAAATAATATAGGTAAACACAGTATCTTGGCTTTACTCAAATGTTTTACTCTATAGTGGAGATGTAAATGCCCAAGATTGTTTCTAAGTCAAAAGTTATATCCTTTTCAGGTCTTGTTGACTCGAGCTAATTATTTTTTTAAATTAAGGTTTTTTTAACTTTTCTTTTATAGATTTACGAATAACAAGCTATAATTCAGGTTTTGATTAGTAAATCGTATTTTTTTATAATAATATTTGTGTCTTTTTTAGTCACGCCTTTTGTTGTATCTATTTTGCAACAGGATGACTATGACTACGCGCTTACAATTTCAGAAGAAGAAAAAAGCGCAGACGGAACCTATGATTTTGAAAAAGATCTAAAGGTAAAACAAGACTTTGTAGTTTACTACTATGAGGAATCTGAGCGATTTTTGCAACCCACTTTCTATCAAGGATTTTTATTAAGCAGCGGTTATCTTGACCCTGTCTTCCCTCCTCCTAAAAGTATTTAATTTTTATTTTAGCGACTTATTAATAGATTGTCATTGAAGTTATTCATAGTTTCAATAGCTAAAGCGCATATCAGCGTTTTATAATTCTTATTTATAACCAAAAAACAAATAGCATGGATATTAAGAAAATATTCGAGAACAACAAGGAGTGGGTTCAGGAACGTTTAGATATTGAGCCTGAATATTTTAAAAAATTATCTCAGGGGCAATCTCCTGAGATCCTTTATATAGGGTGTAGCGATAGCCGCGTTTCTTCTGAAGAGTTAATGGGCGTAGGTCCCGGAGATGTTTTTGTACATAGAAATATTGCTAATATGGTACCTAACACAGATCTAAACTCGATGTCTGTAATCAATTATGCTGTAGAGCATCTAGAGGTTAAACACGTGGTGGTTTGTGGTCATTATTACTGTGGAGGTGTAAAAGCAGCTATGCAGTCTGCTGATCTCGGGCTTTTAAACCCGTGGTTAAGAAATATCAGAGATGTTTACCGTATTCACAAAGATGAATTGAGCCTTATTGAAGATGAAGAAGAGCGCTATAAAAAATTTGTAGAGCTTAATGTGCAGGAGCAGTGTGTAAATGTGATTAAAACTGCCGATGTACAAAAGGCGATTCGCAATAGAAACCTTACGGTTCACGGATGGGTATTTGACATCCACTCTGGGAAATTGATCGATCTTAAAATTGACTTTGATGCAATTCTCGAGAACATCATGGAAATTTATCGATTAGACGAATAAAGAAACGTATTGATCCAGAGTAGTAGTTAGCTGCTCTGGATTCTTTATTTAAAAGTTGGATATACTTGACAGAATTGTACTCTTCATAAGTTGTAATGATCTTAAAATTTACAGTATTGAAAAAAAACTAACAAATTAAAAATTAAAACTATGTTTAAACATTTAAAGAGCGACTTGCCATCTAGTATTGTTGTATTTTTTGTAGCACTACCGCTGTGTTTAGGTATAGCACTTGCAAGTGGAGCACCATTATTTTCAGGTCTTATTGCAGGTATTGTAGGTGGTATCGTAGTAGGAGCTTTAAGTGGATCTAGTTTAGGAGTAAGTGGACCTGCTGCGGGTCTTTCCGCAATCGTTTTAGTGGCGATTTCAAGTCTGGGAGGTTATGAGAATCTTTTAGTAGCTGTTGTTTTAGGTGGAGTAATTCAGTTGCTATTTGGAGTTCTTAAAGCAGGGATTATTGGATATTATTTTCCTTCTTCAGTAATTAAAGGAATGCTTACTGGTATAGGTATCATTATTATTTTAAAGCAAATCCCTCACTTTTTTGGGTATGATGCAGACCCTGTGGGTGATTTAGCATTTGCTCAGGTTGATGGTAGGAATACATTTACTGAAATAGCCAGAGTCTTTGATGGTATAAGTCTTGGGGCAACTTTAATTGCAATTATAGGAATGGCAATTCTGGTTCTATGGGAAGCAGTTTTAGGTAATAAAGGGAAGGTTTTTAAGTTAGTGCAGGGACCTTTAGTCGCTGTCGTTCTGGGTATATTATATTTTGTCTTTACTCAGGATTCTGAAACTTGGGGTATTTCAAAAGAACATCTCGTTAAAGTGCCTGTTCCAGATGACTTTAATTCATTTATAGGTCAATTTACATTTCCTAATTTTAAAGTTATAGGGGAGCCACAAATCTGGATAACAGCTTTTACAATTGCATTAGTTGCGAGCTTAGAAACACTTCTATGTGTTGAAGCAACAGATAAGTTAGACCCTAAGAAGCGAACAACACCTACCAATCGCGAACTTTTTGCACAGGGAGCTGGTAATATTATTTCAGGAATGATAGGAGGTTTACCGGTTACTCAGGTAATTGTGCGCAGTTCGGCTAATATTCAGTCAGGAGGACAAACCAAAATGTCTGCGATCATTCACGGCTTTTTATTGCTCATATCTGTGATTCTTATTCCCAATGTTTTAAACCTGATCCCCTTGTCTGTATTGGCAGCTGTGCTCTTACTTGTAGGGTATAAGTTGGCAAAACCAGCAACATTTAAACGCATGTGGGATTTAGGGTGGAAACAATTTTTACCTTTTGTAATTACAATAGTGGGGATTGTTTTTACCGATTTACTTATAGGAATCAGTCTGGGGCTTGCAGTAGGGATTGTTGTGATACTTATAAAGAATTATCAGAATTCTCATTTTTTACATATTAGAAAAGAGGAAAAAACAGGTCAAGAAGTAGTAAAAATGACTTTAGCAGAAGAGGTAAGCTTTATTAATAAAGGTGCTATTTTAAAAGAATTAAATAAGTTGGGTGATGACTCATTCCTTGAAATAGATGTGCGTAAAACGCGCTATTTAGATCATGATATTATTGAAATTCTTGATGACTTTAGGTATAAAGCAAACGATAAAAATATTGATGTGAAAATAATTTCAGAACGTGGAATTATTGAAAACCCTAAAGATTATGAGATGTTTTTCAATCAAGAAAAAAAAGAGAATTTAAAAGTTACTAGATAAAACCTATATTAAAAATCCCTGAACAATTCTTTTTGGGGTTTTTCGTTTTAGGCAGATTGAAGCTCTAAGGAATTATTTTCATCTTGATCATTCCTGTCTCTAAACTCATCGACTTCCTTTAAAATACTGGGAAGAAATAAAGGGCCTAAGGGTTCTATGGTTTTATAGAGAACAGATTGTTCTCTTGTCTCTTTATCTATAATATTTAAAGTGTTTGTCATTGCAGCAAGAAACATAAGGATCACACTAAGAATAAAGGCCGTTTTAAGAAGTCCAAAGACTGCGCCCAGAATTTTATTTACGATACCCAGCATAGCAAATGAAGCCACTTTGGTAAGCACTTTCCCAGCTAAAGTGATCACAAAAACAATAATGATAAATGTTATGGCAAAGGCAGCGAGATTTATGGTTTGTTCACTCCAGCTTACTTTTTCATTTAAAAATTCTACAGCATAATATGAGAAATGAATAGCACCATACACTCCTAAAATTAAGGCAATAAGTGAAGCTACTTCAATTAGCAATCCATTTTTTAGACCTTTAAAGAGCCCAAAAATCAGTAAAATTCCGATTACGATATCTAGATAATTCATAGGTTAAAGATACTATTTTGCCCAATATACCCTCTTGTTGTGCTGAGATCAAAAGGAGTATGCTTAATCATTAGTTAAATTATAAAGGTTTATTGATTAGTAAACTTACGTGTGGTATTAGATTGTAGCTTCTTACCTATATTTGCGGCATGGCAAGAGATGAACAATTAAAAGAGCGGTGGGACCAGATCGTGAGTAAACTTTCTGACCGTTTTGCAGATGGAGAACAATTAGATCTGGATGCTATTATTTACTTAATTGGTGTTCAGGAGTTGGGTAAACCGGGAATGCGCTTTAAAAAAGACGATAAACTCAATCTGATGCATATAGCAATATGCAGATTATTAGAGCCTTTTGGGTTTTATAAGTTTGATTTTCAAGATGAAGATGGATGGCCTCATTACGAAATGTTAGAAGCTTTACCACCTTTAAAGGCTGGTGAACAGACTTTGTTGATGAAAGAAGCAATAGTTCAATATTTTGTTGAAAAAGAACTCGTGCATTAAAAGAATTGAATAAAATGAGTTTGTCTAAACCATGCTACTAGCCCTGCTACAGGAAGTTTTTCCTAACGATACCGGCCCTATTTACAAAGAGACAATTGCTGGCAGATTTCCTGTTGAACCGTTCAACACGTATAGTAATCTGATTTTTTTGTTTATTGTAATTTACTTTGGTATAAAAATTTACAAAAAGCCTAGAAATCAGTGGTTTTTAATAATCGCTTTGCCTTTTGTATTTATAGGCTATGTGGGCGGTACACTCTATCACGGTTTGCGCAATGAAGAAGCCTGGTTGCTTTTAGACTGGGTGCCCATTCGCGGACTCAGTTTTGCAGCAGTGCTGTATTTTATTTTTAAATGGAAAAAAACCTGGGGAAAACGCCTCATTTTTATTAGTACAATTGGTGCTGCATTCATCGGTTTGCGGTATTTACCACTTCCGGTTAAATTAGAGCACAACATAGGTTATCTCATAAGCGCGTTAAGCATTTTGATTCCTGTCATTGGATATTTAATAAAAACAAATGGACGACACCTTAGGCCGGTGGTAACAGCATTTGTGATTTTTGGTCTAGCAGTTTTATTTCGGTTTTTAGATAA
The DNA here is from genome assembly GCF_004104075.1 of Leeuwenhoekiella polynyae. Classification (GTDB taxonomy): domain Bacteria; phylum Bacteroidota; class Bacteroidia; order Flavobacteriales; family Flavobacteriaceae; genus Leeuwenhoekiella; species Leeuwenhoekiella polynyae. Next base: position 131,282 of record NZ_QOVK01000005.1, read on the forward strand.
ACGGCTTGATTTTGAGTTTTTCTGGATGGGAACCCACTGGCTTTGGCATCTACTAGGTGGTACGGCAGTATTCTTTATCCTGCAATATATTTACCGGGACAATAAAGCCGAAGCCGTTGATATTTCCTAAATTTGTGACTTCTAAAATTGCGTGAAGAACACTTTTCTAGAAGCTGTTTATAATGCAAAAATTATCGCAGATTAAAACCCAAAAATGGGATTGAAGAAGAATTATGTTAGATAAAATAAAAGAATTAATTGCGGAAGCAGAGGCTTTTACTACAACCTCACTTGAAGAAGCGGAAGCTTTTAGAATTAAATTTTTAGGAAAAAAAGGACTGTTTAATCAGTATTTTTCAGAATTCAAAAACATCCCTAACGAGCAGAAGAAAGAGTTTGGGCAAACAATGAACACCCTTAAAACTGTGGTTCAAGATAAAGTAGATGCGCTTAAGGCAAGTCTAGAATCAGCAGAAGAAAAAGGTACTTATGGTGATTTGACCAGACCCGGTGATGCAATCACTTTAGGTTCTCGCCATCCTATCTCAATTGTAAAAAATCAGATTATTGATATCTTTTCAAGAATAGGTTTTAATGTTTCTGAAGGTCCTGAGATTGAAGATGACTGGCATAATTTTACCGCGTTGAATCTACCGGAATACCATCCGGCTCGTGATATGCAGGACACGTTTTTCATTCAGACAGATCCAGACGTTCTGTTGCGTACACATACCTCATCGGTACAAGTGCGGTATATGGAAGGAAACAAACCACCTATACGTACAATTTCTCCTGGTAGAGTTTTTCGTAACGAAGCTATTTCAGCGCGTTCACACTGTTTTTTTCATCAGGTAGAAGGTTTGTATATAGATAAAGATGTTTCATTTGCAGACCTTAAGCAAACACTTCAGCACTTTACTACAGAGATGTTTGGTAAGAGTAAAATTCGCTTAAGACCTTCTTACTTTCCATTTACAGAACCTAGTGCAGAAGTTGATGTGTATTGGGGTCTGGAGACAGAAACCGATTACCGAATGACAAAAGGAACCGGTTGGTTAGAAATTATGGGTTGTGGTATGGTAGATCCTAATGTATTAGAAAACTGTGGTATAGACTCTAAAGAATACAGTGGCTTTGCATTTGGTATGGGGATAGATCGTATCGCTTTATTATTGCACCAAATATCAGATATACGCTTATTAAGCGAGAATGATTTGCGTTTCCTGAACCAGTTTAAGAGTGCATTGTAATATCTGATTCAATTCAGAAAGAAATAAATATTTGCTATGAAAAAGTATATTGTAATTGCGATACTTCTTATCGCATTAGCTGGTGTTGCCTATTTGACTTTTGTCATAGCAGCAATTAAGATTGTTATAGGAAGCATTTTTTTGGGTATAATGGCGCTCGCGCTATTAGCCTTATGGATTATGTGGAAGGTTAACGACGACTAACTATGCGAAAAGACATCAACATTCCTGAGGTTAAAGACGTTTATGTAGCGGCAGTTAAAGAGTTTAATGAGGCGCATCGTACATATGATTGGAATGCTTATATCATAAATGATTCAGAGCAGCCATTAGAACTTGTTCTTATCGTTTCTAATGGTTATAATGAGAAGAAAACAACCAGCCAGATGCGACATAAATTGCAAATTTTGCCTGCAAAGTCTTTTGCTAAAATTGAATTTATAGAGGATAGTGTTTTAGAGCTGACTAATGAATTTGCAGTCACCTATTTTCTAGACGGAAAAATGTTTGAAAAGAAATTTATTTTTCCTGGCGGAAGCATCAAAGATAAAAACAAAGGTCCGGTTCCTTCTATGCTAAAAGAAGGAGTTTTAGCGAGCTAATCTATTTTATCTGTTAACTTTTTAAAGGTTTGTTTAGGATCTTTTCCTTTGTATAAAACTTGATAAACCGCATCTATTATGGGTGTTTTTGCACCCAATTCCTGATTGATTTTATAGGCACTTTCTGCTGCGTAATAGCCTTCAGCAACCATACTCATTTCCATTTGAGCGCTTTTTACAGTGTATCCTTTTCCTATCATATTGCCAAACATTCTGTTACGGCTAAATACAGAATAACCCGTTACCAATAAATCTCCCAAGTAGGCAGAATCATTGATGTTACGCTTCATTTTATGAACCTTCTTTATGAATTTTTTCATCTCTCTGATCGCATTGCTCATCAACACACTCTGAAAGTTATCACCATAACCTAAGCCGTGTGCGATTCCGGCAGCAATTGCATAGATATTTTTAAGCATTGCGGCATATTCTGTACCTATAGTATCATCACTAATTGTCGTTTTGATGTACCAGCTTTTAAGATGGTCTGCAACCACTTGAGCGTGTTCTTCATCAGCGCAAGCGATAGTTAGATAAGAAAGACGTTCAAGCGCTACTTCTTCCGCATGACAGGGGCCTGTTATTACACCAATATTCTCAAAAGAAATGTCATATTCTTTGTGAAAATGAGCGCCAACGATTTGCCCGGTTTCTGGTACAATCCCTTTAATCGCCGAAAAAATAATCTTGTTTTTAAAGCTAGCGGTAACCTTTTCCAATTCTTTACCCACAAAAGCAGATGGCACTGCAAAAATGAGATAATCTGCGTATTCTATAATCTCATTAATATCGTTACTTAGTTTCAATCGGGTGGTGTCAAACTCTACAGCACTCAGGTAATTAGGATTGTGTTTTTCTTTTTTTAAATGCTCAAGAGCATAAACACTGCGCATATACCAACCTATTTCTTCTACATTTTCTGAAAGCATTTTTACAATCGCCGTTGCCCAGCTTCCACCTCCTATAACACCAAATTTTAAGGTCATAATTTTTAATTTTTCCACATTGTGGAATTAAAATATATCGTGATCTATATCACTTATAAACCCAGTTACCGCAAGGTTTTAACTGAATTTCATTATTCAAAATTTAATATCTAAAGGTACAGATTTTAGACCGCACCTAAAATCTTGAAAACCACTTTAATAATTTTTTGGCACGCGGTTTGAATATGTTAAAACACAATTCAGAGCATGACGTCAACGCTAAGAATCTAATTGCAGCTTTTGTGATCGCAAGAGCACCAAACTTAAAAACGAACAATTATGAGTACATTAAAACTACTTAGCGGATTTTTATTAATACTTACTGTATTCACATCTTGTTATACAGATGTATATGTAGAAGATGAAGTTTTAGAACCGGTTGTACCTCTTTCTAGAGTGCTTGCTGATTATGAGCTTTGGTATGTAGATATCAACCAGACTCAAGGTAATGGCAACATCCCTTTTATGGAAAAAGCTTTTACACTGTCTTTTTTAAGCGGAACAGTAATGGCAAATAACAACCTGGCAGGAATAGGTGATCAAGGTAGCGGTTATGGTATAGAGATCGGTTACTATGATATCTTTGATTATGATTTAGACATCAGTCACGATATAGATGGTTTTTATTCTTTTGAAATACGTGTATTGAATACTAATACACTTGAGCTGTACAATAGCTTTTCAAATACCTCCTATATATTAAAGGGGTACCAGCGTAATACGTTTGATTATGACCGGTTGTTTTATGACAATATTCATTTTTTTCTGCAGGAATATGCTGCCTGGGAAAAAATATATACCAGTGCTTCAGGCTCAATAAATGAATTTGATGCCGAAAATTTCTTGCAGTTTTTGCCAGCAAATTCCGGAGGAAATTTTCAGAGTTCACAAGATGTACGTGGTACTTCTGTAAATAACTTGTATTGGGATTACTCCGGTATTTATGAAGTACAGGATGTACAGAACAATGCATTGTTAAAAACGTTGACATTAGATTATGATTATTTTGCAAATGAATTCTTTGAACTTTCAATAGTAGATGATGCAACCATTGCTTTGTATCACCCTTCTTCAGGAACAGAATACCGTTTTAGAGGTAAAGGCTACATTCAGTATAAAACACCTTCAGAAGGTAAGAGTCGTTTAAAGCAAAGCGAAATAGAACAAAATATTAAGACGATAAAAGCGTTAACTAAATAGGCAATAGAAGATTTTTTTGGTTGGTTAGTTGAGATCGCCCTGTTGAGTTATTCACAGGGCGATTTTTATTAGCACCGCCAAAAGGGTTAATACCCCAAGGCTTGCCTCAAAATTGAAAATTTGTTTCTAACGAATACCTCGTGAGCCTGCCCCGAAGTATTTTACTAAGAATCAGCTGTAAACATTCACATACATTTAAGTAGGCATTATTAATAGCTTAAGACGGTATTTTGTAAATTGAATCTTTGTAACAGAAACTAACTAAAGAACACAAAAATGGGATTATTTTCATTCATTAAAAATGCAGGAGCAAAAATAGGCATCGGTAAAAGCACAGCTGAAGAAGCTGCAGAAAAAAAGGCTGAAGTGGCCGCAGCCGCAGCTGCCGCAAATAAAAAAGCAGAGGCTTCTTTAAAAGAAACAATAGGCGATTTAGGTCTTGAGGTTGAAAATCTTGATATCTCTATTGATGGTGAGAAGGCAACAGTAACAGGTAAAGCTAAAGATCAGACTACAAAAGAAAAAGTAGTACTTGTTGTGGGTAATGTAGAAGGTATTGCTCAGGTAGATGATCAAATGGAGGTTGAGCATAAAGAACCAGAAGCACAGTTTCACACAGTAGAATCAGGTGATACATTAAGTAAAATTGCAAAGAAATTTTATGGCAATGCAATGAAATATCCTGTAATATTTGAAGCAAATAAGCCAATGCTTAAAGATCCAGACAAAATATATCCGGGACAGATGTTGCGAATCCCGAATTTAGATTAAAGTCATAATAAAAAAGCTTCAATAAATACTGAAGCTTTTTTATTTGTAAAAGTTCATTTCGTCAATATACCGCCATACAGATTGTGGTAATAAAGGCTGGCAATTTTTGCCGGCCTTTATTGCTTTACGAATAGCGGTAGACGAGATTTCAACAACCGGGGCTTCAATAATATGAATACGCTTGTTTTTTAATATTTCGTGTTGCGTTTGATCCTTACTGTCCGCAATACGCGGATATACATAGATATCGTGATGCTCTAAAATCACTTCATAATTCTTCCATTTATGAAGGGTGCGCAAATTGTCTTCGCCCATAATCAGGCAAAACTCGTGTTGTGGATATTTCTCTTTTAAATGCGCTAGCGTATTACTTGTGTAATTGGGTTGCGGCAAATTAAATTCAATAGTACTGGCTTCAATAGTAGGATATTCTTCAACAGCCTCAAGTACTAGCTGATAGCGGTGATTGTTATCTAGAAGTGTTTTTTTCTTTTTAAATGGATTATGAGGGGTAATTACCATCCAGATTTTGTCGAGGTCACTGTATTCTGCGAAATGATTTGCAATGATTAAATGCCCTACGTGTACTGGATTAAATGTCCCAAAATAAAGTCCAATTTTCATATCTACTTCTTGACGTGCTTTTTGACTAGTTCATAAGCTTCTGCAAGTGCTGTGTCTAAATCATTGTTCTCTATGATGTAGTCAAATTGTGGAGCTGTAGCAAGTTCTATGCTGGCTTTTGCAACACGCATATTAATGCGGTCTTCACTCTCAGTCTTACGTTTTTTGAGTCTTATCTTAAGCTCTTCAATACTTGGTGGCTTAACAAAAACAGCCAGAGTACGCTCGGGATATAACTTTTTAATATCTAAACCGCCTACCACGTCAATATCAAAAATCACATGTTTGCCAAGCTTCCATATGCGTTCTACTTCACTTTTTAAAGTTCCGTAGAAATTATCGCGATATACTTCTTCCCACTCTAAAAACTCATCATCTTTAATGCGTCTTTTAAATTCTTTGAGCGAGAGAAAATAATAATCTACTCCGTGCTTTTCATTAGGTCTTGCTTCGCGCGAAGCTGCAGAAATACTGAATTCCAGATTTAATTCTTTTTTTTCAAGAAGCCATCTTACGATGGTGGTTTTACCACTTCCGCTAGGTGCAGAAAAAACGATAAGTTTTCCTGTATCAGCCATTTTAAAGTACGTTTAGAAGTTGCTCTTTAATTTTCTCTAGTTCATCTTTCATGCGCACAACGATCTGTTGCATAGGAGCGTAATTTGACTTAGAACCTATTGTATTGATTTCCCGACCCATTTCCTGGCTTATAAAAGCAAGCTTTTTACCATTAGAATCTTCAGAATTTAGGGAGCTTATAAAATATTCCAGATGGTTGTTTAAGCGAACCTTTTCTTCGGTGATATCGTATTTTTCTAAATAGTAAGTGAGTTCTTGCTCAAAGCGGTTTTCATCAACCTCAGCTTTAAGATCGCTAACAGCTTTTGTAAGACGCTCACGAACTCCTTGCATACGCTCAGGATCAATAGTTATAACTTCTTCAAGATTAGTAGAGATGTTCTTAATGCGAAGTTCAAAGTCTTCTTTAAGTACCTTTCCCTCATCGGCACGGTATGTTTCTATTGCATTTAGAGCTTCATTAAGCCCTCCTAAAATAGTCTGGTATTCTTCTTCGTCAATCTCATCACGCTCTGTTTTTAAAGCGTCTGGTAAACGTGTTGCTATCTTAAGAAGTTCGATAGGCGCGGCGTCTGGAGTAACAGCTTGTAACTGCTTCATGTATTGTTTAACAACATCAGTATTGATAGAGCTGCTGGTTTCTTCGCCATTCAATTCAACATAGAGACTAAAATCTATTTTACCACGCTGTAATTTTTGAGCAATCAGATTTCTTAGTTCTAGCTCTTTCTCTCTGTAGAAAGAAGGTATTCTGGCATTTAGGTCTTGATTTTTACTATTTAGGGATTTGATTTCAATAGTAATTTTTTTAGTGGGAAGCTGGCTTACAGATTTTCCAAAACCGGTCATAGATTTAATCATGCGAAATATTTAAACGGCAAAGATAGCAAAACCTATCGGCTTGTTACTATGCTTACTGTTTATCGTATAAATTAATAATCCCGTATATGAAGTATACGGGATTATCTAGCTGTTATAATGAAATAGATTGCTATAATTTACGCACCCAGATGTTTCTAAAACTTACAGGATTACCATGATCTTGTAATTTAATAGGGCCTTCACCGTGTGCAGGATTTTTAGGCTTTCCTATATACTCTGTGGTTCCTTTTATCTCGGTGTTATCTTGTACTAAAACACCATTATGCAAAACCGTTACTGTAGCAGATTTAGTTTTAGTTCCGTCAGCATCAAACTCTGGTTGATGATAAATAATATCATAAGTCTGCCATTGCTCTGTAGGTTTTGTAGCATTTACTAACGGAATACTTTGCTTATATATAGCAGTTGCTTGTCCGTTGGAGTAGGTTCTGTTTTCGTAGCTGTTAAGCACTTGAACTTCATATAATCCCTGTAAAAAAATACCGCTGTTTCCACGACCTTGACCTTCGCCCTCAATAACTTGAGGAGCTTGCCATTCTATGTGCAACTGCATGTCTCCAAAACTCTCTTTGGTCTCAATATCTCCGGTGCCACCTACAACTGTCATCGAACCATCTTGATTGATTTGCCAAGGCGCATTTACAACAGACTCTTTAGTGCTTTCCCATGCATCTAAATTTTTGCCGTCAAAAAGAACGATTGCATCAGAAGGAACCTCTTTATCGTTAAAAGAAACTACAGCAGGTTCTGGCTCCCACACTTCTGTAGCTTCAGGGTCTGTGATGGGAGCTTCTTCTGCTACTTTGGTGGTGTCTTCAGCAGTAGTGGTTGTCTCATCACTCTTTTTTTCTGCAGATTCATTACATGAAAAAAGCATACCTGCAACAAGAAATGGAAGGATTAGATTTCTATTCATAACTTAAAGTTTTTTAATTTTTATGTTTTTAAAAGAAACCTGATGCCCATGATCTTGTAAAGCAATGAGGCCAGTTTCGGCTTTGCCAAAAGCCTCCCAGTCTGCAAATTTAGAGTCAGCTACCATTGCTTTCCATTCTTCGCCTTTTACCGGAAAAGTCACGACCTCTTCACCGTTCATTACAACAATACCTTTATTGTTATTGTAATCAATTGTGATCTCATAACTGTTCCATTCTCCGGCAGGGTTTACTACACCTTCAGGGGCACCAATCATATCGTATAAAGCTCCTGAGCGGTGCGTGGTTCCTGCTTTTGCATCAGGGTGACGCTCATCATCTAGTATCTGAATTTCTGGCCCTGTGGCATAGGGTTCATGATATTTTGGGTTTTCTTCTACAGCCCACATAATACCGCTGTTTCCGCCCTCAGAGATCATCCAATCCAGAGTTAAAATAAAGCTGGTATATTTTTCATTTGTTACCAGATTTTCGGTTCCTTCTCTGTTTTCTGCAGGTGTGAAAACTAAGGCGTCATCAACGATTGCCCATTGTGTTGGAGCTTCGCCATTATAAGCATGCCATTTGTCTAAATTACTTCCGTCAAATAAAACTTCCCAGTCGTTATCTTCAGGTTGTGTTTCTTCGGTAGTTGTTACTGCGACATCTTCAGTTTTAGATTCTTCGGTTTTTTCTTTACAAGAAGTAAAAAGGGCCGTCGCAAGACCAACTGATAAAATTAGTTTTTTCATGATTTGTTTTAATTAATTCCTAAAATACGTTTCAATTTAGCTTCGTCAGTTTCTGCTCCTGCAAAATCATCAAAGGCTTTTTCTGTTGCTTCAATAATATGACTGGCGATAAACGGAGCACCCTCTCGAGCTCCTTGCTCTGGGGATTTTATACAGCATTCCCATTCCATAACAGCCCAAACGTCACAATTATATTCGGTTAATTTGGTAAAAATAGTTTTAAAATCTATCTGCCCATCACCCGGAGAGCGGTAACGACCGGCACGGTCTATCCAATCTCCATAACCACCAAAAGCTCCTTTCTTTCCGGTAGAATTGAATTCTGAATCTTTTACATGAAACATTTTAATATGCTCATGGTAAAAATCTATGTATTGAATGTAATCCAATTGCTGAAGCACAAAGTGACTGGGATCGTATAATATATTCACACGTTTGTGGTTTCCGGTAGCTTCTAAAAAGCGCTCAAATGTTACTCCGTCGTGAATATCTTCTCCCGGGTGTACTTCATAACACACGTCTACGCCTTGCTCGTCAAAGGCGTTCAGTATAGGCATCCAGCGATTTGCCAGCTCTTTAAAACCTAACTCTACCAATCCCGGTGGGCGCTGTGGCCACGGATGAAAGGTATGCCAAAGCAAAGCTCCACTAAAGGTGCCGTGAACGTCTATATCTAGATTTCTACTGGCTTTAGCAGCACACATCAATTGATCTACAGCCCATTCTTGTCTTTTCTTTGGATTGTTTTTGTAGCCATCTGGCGCAAAGTTGTCAAACATCTCATCATAAGCAGGGTGTACAGCAACAAGTTGCCCTTGAAGGTGCGTGCAGAGTTCAGTTATTTCTAGTCCGTAGCTATTTACTTTGCCTTTAAGTTCGTCGCAATAGGTTTTACTTTCTGCAGCTTTTTTAAGGTCTATTAAGCGAGTTTCCCACGTAGGTATTTGAATACCTTTATAGCCTAATTCGCTCGCCCATTTACACAAACCGTCTAAAGTATTAAACGGTTCTTTAGTATCCATAAACTGAGCAAGAAAGACTGCAGGGCCTTTAATGGTTTTCATAGTTGTTTGTATTTATAAAAAAGCAAGCGCCTCATCGAGACGCTTGCTTTAAGTTGTTATTCTGTTAAACTTACCCAAGCAGCATTATTGTCATTAGAAGCAACAGCAGCATAAATAAACTGCATACCTCTTAGACCGTCATCAATGGTTGGAAAATCTGGTCGCTCACTAAAAGTAGCACCATCTTTTACTGCAAGTACTTCTTTAGCAAAACTTCTGTAAATGGTAGCAAAACCTTCTAGGTATCCTTCAGGATGCCCAGGAGGAACCCGGGTATATTCTGTAGACTCTGGGTAAGTGCCGTTTCCGCCAGGCGTAAATATTTGCTTTGGCTTATCTAACCAGTAGGCTGTTAATTCATTCGGGTTTTCCTGACACCAAGCCACGCTACCTTTAGTACCGTAAACGCGTATAGCAAGATTGTTTTCTTCACCGGTTGCAATTTGAGAAATACTTAAAGTTCCTTTTGCGTTATCTTCTAAACGCAACAAAATATTACCATCATCATCCAGCACACGGCCGGCACCAAAACTGGTAAGATCTGCCGCAAGTTCCAGGATTTTCTTTCCGGTAATGTATTCGGTTAGATTTTCGGCATGAGTGCCAATGTCTCCAAGCGCACCGCCAATTCCAGATTTTTTAGGATCTACACGCCAAGAAGCTTGTTTATTTTCGGTTTCTTCTACAGCCGTAGACATCCACCCTTGCAGGTATTGCACTACCACTTTACGAATAGCACCCAGTTCTCCGTTACCAACCATCAAGCGAGCTTGTTTCACCATTGGATAACCGGTATAATTATGTGTTAGAGCAAAAATTTTTCCGCTCTTTTTTACCGCTTTTTGAAGCTCAAAAGCTTCTTCCAGACTTAAGGTAACCGGCTTGTCACAAATCACGTGAAAACCTTTTTCTAGCGCTAATTTTGCGGGAGGAAAATGCATATGGTTTGGGGTCACAATAGACACAAAATCCATACGGTCTGATTCAGGAAGTTCGGCTTCTTTTTCAATCATTTCCTCAAAGCTTTTGTAAGCACGCTCTGTAGCTACACCTAAAGCTTCGGCAGATTTTATACTGCGTTCCGGGTTGCTGCTAAAAGCACCACAAACCAGGTCAATCATTCCGTCAATTCGAGATGCACGTCTGTGTACATCGCCTATAAAAGAGCCCTGGCCGCCACCGACCATTCCCATTTTTAATTTTTTCATCGTTATACTTTTTCGCCTTTATATTCTATTTTTTCATTTTTAAATGCGATCAGGAAGAACACAAATACTAGCGCAGCAAAGCCCGCAGGATATAACCAAATTGTCTTCCAATCGTGTATTTCTCCCACAAGATAATTATCTGTAATCTGGCCTGCAACCCAAAATCCTATTAACATTCCTACTCCATAAGTGGCTAGTGTTATAAGTCCCTGAGCAGCACTCTTGTTGCTCGATCCTGCTTTAGAATCTGTGTAAATTTGTCCTGAAACAAAGAAGAAGTCATAACAAACTCCGTGTAAAGCAATCCCTATTAAGAGCATAAACGAAAGCTCATCTGCGTTTCCGAAAGCAAATAATACATATCGAATTACCCATGCCAACATCCCGAAGAGTAAGGTTTTTTTGATGCCAAAGCGTAACAGGAAAACAGGGATTAGAAGCATAAACAATACTTCAGAAATTTGTCCTATAGATTGTTTAAGTGTTGGATTTTCCATTTGCAGTTCGGTTAGGAACGGATTAGTATTTTGATAGTAAAAGGCTAATGGAATACAGATTAAGATTGATGAAACAAAGAAAATTAAAAAGTTCTTATTCTTAAGCATGGTGATAGAGCTCAATCCTGTTTTTTCTAAAATAGATTGATTTTCATCGGATTTAATAGGTGGTGTTTTAGGTAATAAAAAGCTGAAAACTCCTAAAAATGCTGAAGCAATGGCAGTCATCGTAAATGTATTGCTTAATAGTCCGTCTTGAATTCCGCTTTGTGAATCCCAGCCCAAAAGACTAATTATAAAACCTGCCACAATCCAGCCTACAGTCCCAAAAACACGAATCCATCCAAAATCTTTTGATGGGTTGTTCATTTGCCTAAAGGCGACAGAATTGACTAAAGCCAAAGTGGGCATATAAGCAATCATATATCCTAAGACATACGGATAGAACACAGCAAAATCTGTGGTCTGGCTCATTTGATACATTAAGTAAGCACCAACTAAATGTAAAACGCCTAAAATACGTTCTGCATTAAAAAATTTATCAGCAATAAGCCCTATAATAAAAGGAGCAATGATTGCCCCCCAAGACTGTGTAGAGAATGCCATTGCACTTTGTGCTCCGGAAGCCTCTAAATTGTTTCCTAAAAATGTTCCTAAGGTTACAAACCAGCCTCCCCAAATAAAAAATTCGAGGAACATCATTAGTGATAATTGAAATCGAACAAGTGGTTTCATGTATTTATTTTAGTGATTATTTTAAGTTTTGAGCAGTCTTGATTAAAAGCTCTTTAGTAAGCAGTATTCCTTCTTCTGGAGTATGATTTTCTCCTTCATATTCTACACCTATAAAACCGGTGTAGCCAGCATCTTTTACGATTTGTAGAATTTTTGTAAAATCCATTGATGTTTCTTCACCAGCCTCATTGAAGTCATAGGTTTTAGCACTTACAGCAAGAGCTTTAGGCATCATTTCTTCTATTCCCTTGTATTTATCGTATTCTTTTACACAAGGAGCATCCCACATTTCACCATTTTTCCGTTCTATACAGAAGTTTCCAAAGTCTGGTAACGTACCGCAGTTTTCTTTATCAATGGTATTGATGACTTCCATAAGTAGTGCTGCATTTGACGAATACCCGCCGTGATTTTCTACGGTGACCTCAATGTTTTGAGTTGCGCCGTAATCTGCGAGCTTACCCAGACCATCAATAGCACTAGTTTTCCAGATTTCTTTATCTGCAGCACCGATAAGATTTACGCGAATGGCATGACAGCCTAAATATTTTGCGGCATCTACCCATTTCTTATGATCTTCTACTGCCTGATTACGCTCAGATTCTGACGCTGCTGCCAGATTACCTTCACCATCAACCATAATGAGTACATTTTTTACCTCAAATTCTTCACTTTTAGCTTTCATTTTAGGAAGAATAGAATCAAGTGCAACCTGATCGTTTTTGTAAGTTTCCATCAAAGGAGTATACAGTTGACTTACATATTCAATACCTTCAAAACCCATTTCGTGAGCCTTTTCTGCGAAATCTAAGGGGTCCATTTCTCCGCTTCTTATGGCTTCATTAAGCGACCATTGGGCCAGAGAAATTTTGAAAAAAGGTTGTTTTTCGGCTACTACAACGCTTTCATTTGTATTTTTTTCAGTTTTTTTTTCGCTTTTACACGATAAAACAGCTACCGAAATTAGAGCCGCCAATACGAGTTTAATGTTCATTGAATTAGCAATTTAGGTTGTTTGCGAGGGATTGCTGAAACGTGCGAACCCCCTATAAATATATAAGTTCTCTAAATTATACTTTTTTTAGTTTACCTAAAAAATAACTTAAAATTTATATATTTGATAGCATAGGCTAGATTATTTTATTAAAAACTAAATAAAAGTGAGTAGTATTAAACCTGAAGAAATGTATGATGCCATTGTGGTGGGTACAGGAATTAGTGGTGGCTGGGCTGCCAAAGAATTGTGTGAAAACGGACTAAAGACTTTAGTTCTTGAGCGGGGGCGTATGGTAAAACATATTGAAGATTACCCGACTATGAATATGGATCCCTGGGATTTTAAATTTAAGGGGCAACCTACTAAAGAGGAAGAGGCTAAACAATTTAAGCAAGCCCGTACCGGCTATACTACAAACAAGGCTCACAGCCATTTCTTTGTAAATGACTTAGAACATCCTTATAACGAAACTAAGCGTTTTGACTGGATGCGTGGTTACCACGTAGGGGGTCGCTCTATTATGTGGGGACGTCAGAGTTATCGCTTGAGCGATATAGATTTTGAAGCAAACAAAAAAGAGAGTATAGCTGTTGACTGGCCCGTGCGTTATAAAGATATCTCCCCTTGGTATGATAAAGTTGAAGAATACATTGGGGTAAGTGGTGAAAACTTAGGTCTGCCACAGTTGCCTGATGGTAATTTTGGCCCGCCAATGGAGTTGAACTGTGTTGAAGAACACCTCAAGAAGAACATGGCGCAAAATTATAAAGACCGCTTACTTACTATAGGTCGTACAGCGCATATAACGTATACAGATAAAACATTTGAAGGACGTTCTGCTTGTCAATATAGAAATCGCTGTATGCGTGGGTGTCCTTTTGGAGCTTATTTTAGTTCTAACTCATCTACTTTACCAGCTGCAGAACGTACCGGTAATATGACGTTAAGACCATTTAGTATTGTAAGTGAAGTTATCTATGATGATACTACAAAGCTTGCTACGGGAGTTAAGGTTATTGATGCTGAGACCAAAGAAGAGATGGTTTTTAACTCAAAAATTGTTTTCTTGTGTGCATCAGCAATCGCCTCAGCATCTATTTTAATGCAATCTAAGTCAGATCGTTTTCCTGAAGGATTGGGTAATGATAGTGGAGAGTTGGGCCATAATATTATGGATCATCATTTTAATGTAGGAGCATCTGCAAAGTTTGATGGTTTTGAAGATAAGTATTATAAAGGTCGCCGTGCCAACGGACTTTACATCCCTAGGTTTAGAAATGTAGGTGGGGATTCTGATCAACCTAACTTTAAGCGTGGTTATGGATACCAAGGTGGAGCAAGTCGAGGAGACTGGACTGAAGCGATTTCTGAAATGAAATATGGTGAAGATCTTAAGAAAGCTATTTCAGAACCGGGAGGTTGGACTATAGGTATTAATGCTTTTGGTGAATGTTTACCGTATCACGAGAATAAAATGACCCTAGATTATGATAAAGTAGATAAGTGGGGATTACCTACTATTACCTTTGATGCTGAATGGAAAGAGAATGAGTGGGAGATGCGTAAAGATATGAAGCAGCAGGCAGCAGATATGTTAACTAATGCAGGCTTTAAAGATGTGCAGACTTACGATAATCCCGGTGCACCTGGTTTAGGTATTCACGAGATGGGAACTGCTCGTATGGGAAGAGATCCTAAAACTTCTGTACTTAACGGGAATAATCAACTGCACGCTGTACCTAATGTTTATGTTACAGATGGTTCTTTTATGACTTCAGCAAGTTGTGTGAATCCGTCATTAACTTATATGGCATTTACTGCAAGAGCAGCTAATCATGCGGCAGAACAATTTAAAAATGGAAAATTCGCTTAATTATGAAAAGAAGACAAGTATTAAAAAATATAGGTCTGGGCGCTGGTTATGTAGCCGTTGCTCCAGCAGTTTTTAACTTATTGCAAAGTTGTAAGAGCGAACCAAAAAATGAATGGCAACCTGTTTTCTTAAATGTTGCTAACGGTTTTGCATTGACTCAGGTTTTAGATGTAATTCTACCAAAGAGCGATACTCCCGGAGCATCAGAATTAAACATAGCTCAGTTCATAGACAGTTATATGGATGAGGTTGCGGGTGATAAGCAAAAAGAAGAATTTAAGTCTGGAGCTAATGCATTTGCATTAAGCTTTAAAGAAAATTTTGATAAAGAATTAAGCGACGGAGAAGCCGAAGATTTTGAGAAAGCTGTCGCTAAATATTTAGGGGCAGATAAAGAAACTCGTGATGCCTATGTGAAGCGAATTTCAGAAACTCAGGATCCTGAGGCTCCTAAAGCAGGCTTTGATGCACATGCAGGTTCTTATGCGTATCTGGGTGTAGTACGAGATTTAGGGATCTGGGCTTGGAAAAACAGCGAGGCTGTAGGTGAGAACGTACTTTGGTATGACCCGATTCCAGGAGCTTACATAGGCTGCTTACCAGAATCTGAAGCTGGTGGAGGTAAAGTAATGTCGTTATAATGAAACGTAGAAATTTTATACAGAAAGGAGCCTTAAGTGGTTCCTTTTTGGCTTTAAATGGGCCTAAGCTTTTTGCGATGCAAGAAGGTTTAGGTGTCACTCCTTATCATCAATTCAATCTAAATTATGCTCCCCATTTAGGGATGTTTAAAAATCTGGCAGGCGATGACCCTATAGATCAGTTAAATTTTATGGCAGATCAGGGCTTTACTGCTTTTGAAGATAATACTATGCGTGATCGCTCTGTGGCTTTGCAACAGCAAATGGCAGATGTGATGCAAAAACGTGGTTTACAAATGGGTGTTTTTGTAGCCCACAAGATTTATTGGACAGAGCCTAACCTTACAAGTGGAAAAAAGGACAAACGCGACGAGTTTCTAGCAGACATTAAAGCTTCTATAGAGGTTGCTAAACGCGTAAATGCAAAGTGGGTTACCGTTGTGCCGGGTTATGTAGATATGACGCAGGATATCAATTATCAGACGGCTCACGTAGTAGAGAGCCTAAAGCAAGCTACTGCTTTATTAGAGCCTCACGGAATCATAATGGTTTTAGAGCCTCTTAACTTTTACAATCACCCCGGATTATTTTTAAAAGAAAGTCCACAAGCATATCAAATTTGTAAAGCGGTTGATAGCCCTTCGTGTAAGATACTTTTTGATGTGTATCATCAGCAGATTCAGGAAGGAAACTTAATTCCTAACATTGATGCTTCCTGGGATGAGATCGCATATTTTCAAATGGGAGACAATCCCGGAAGAAAAGAGCCTACTACCGGTGAGATCAATTATAAGAATATTTTTAAGCATATTTATGAAAAAGGCTTCACCGGAGTTCTGGGTATGGAACACGGTAACTCTATGCCGGGAGCAGCAGGAGAACAGGCTGTCATAGATGCTTATGTGAGCTGCGATAATTTTCTATAAAAAACTTCTAA
This sequence comes from Leeuwenhoekiella polynyae, assembly GCF_004104075.1. GTDB lineage: Bacteria > Bacteroidota > Bacteroidia > Flavobacteriales > Flavobacteriaceae > Leeuwenhoekiella > Leeuwenhoekiella polynyae. The sequence goes on from NZ_QOVK01000005.1 coordinate 147,794, forward strand.
ATAAAAAAAGAGACTTTATTTGAAGTCTCTTTTTTTGATTGACTTTTTGTGGTCTAATCTTTTTTCAGGTCTAAATAGACTCCATTAGTCCACCCAAAGCCATCCTGTGTGGGATATTCGCCGCCACCGGCGACGAGGGTAGTATCTATAACGTTGTATTTTTCAAGCATTTTACCGGTGCGTTTATAGACCCGGTCATTGAGGTGTAACCACCTCGTGCTAATTTCTTCAGCTAAATTATTAAACCCATATGTTTGAAGTCCGCGTACCGCCAGCCATTGATGCGGAGGCCATCCGTTAGGACTGTCCCATTGTTGCTTGTTGTTCACCAAAGAAGTTACGAGTCCGCCCGGTTTTAAAAATTGAGTTTCTAAAGTTTTGCTCACGGCTTCTGCTTGTTGAGGAGATGCGACTTTAAAATAAAGTGGATAAACCATTGCTAGTGAAAGAGTAGGTGAAATCGTTTCTGAAGCTAAATTATAATCTATATAAGTGTTTTTTGAGGCATCCCATAAATAAGCGTCAATCGCATCTTTACGATCAGAAGCAGCCTTTACCATTTGCTCTGCACCTTCAGTATTATCATTAAATCTACGAGCTTTAGCTAGAGTTTCCTCAAGGTTATACAGCAGAGCATTTAAATCTACCGGAATGATATCAGTAGTTTGAATGGTGGCAATATCATCAGGGTCTGCAAACCATCTGCTGCTAAAATCCCAACCGCTCTCACACGCCGCCGAAATATTTAAATATACTTCTGAAGCTTTACGGCCAGACTCTTCAGCTGTAGTAATATCTTCAAGATAGCTCTCTGCTCTTGGTGTTTGTGTATTGCTAAAATATCTATTAAGAATATGACCGTCACCTAATTTTACAACACGACCTGTAGCTCCTTTTTCTGTTAACGCATTGGCACCTTTCATCCAAAACTCATATTCTTTTTCTAAAGCATCTTGATATTTTAGATAAACGGTTTTCTCATCTTTAATACCGGCGAGAAGATTTACCATTTCTGCAAAAAATGGCGGTTGAGATCTACCTACATAATAGGTTCGGTTTCCGTTAGGAATAAAACCAATAGTATTTATTTGATATGCAAAGTTATCAAGTATATTCTCTATCAATTCGATTTCACCAGCTTCTTTAAGCCCTAAAAGAATAAAATAACTATCCCAATAATATACTTCTTGAAAGCGACCTCCCGGAACAATATAAGCATTAGGTAATGCGATTCTCGAACCGTTTTCTACGGCATCGGCATCTCGTTTTAAATACGACCAGAGTGCATTAATGTGTTCGGTAGTAGAACGTGTAGTGTCTGACTCAAAATTTGAAGTGGGTGTGTCAGGCAACGTGAAATATTCTAAAACAAAAGATTTAAGGTCAAAACCTTCTTCATCTTTCTGGGAATTATATTCTTTTAGAATCTCTTCTGATGGAATTTTAGGTTCGCAGTCTACAAAAGTCTTTCCGTCAGGAAAAATACGATTGGTCTGCACAGCCACAAGTAAATCTCCGTAGCGATCTATAGGGTTGAGGTCTTTATCCGGAAAATTTACAACCAGATCTGAAGCATCAGTTTGTGATTCATTTTTACAAGAGGAAACAATAAGTACCAATAAAAGGGCGAGTATTTTAAAATAATTAGTGACCATGATTTTTTACTTTTTTAAGCTGAAAACGCCCAAAAATTAATCACTTCGGATAACTTTTGGGCGTTAAATTATATTTGAAAAAGAAGTGTTTACTCTACGATAAACTTTCCTTTCATCACACTATAGTGACCAGGGAAACTACAGATAAAATCATAAGTACCGGGCTCTGGAGCATCAAATTCTATTGTGTCAGATTGACCACCACCTAGCATTTTTGTGTGTACAATTACAGCGTCTGTACCTTCTGGGATATAACCATTATCACGTGCAGCAGAAGCTTTAGCTCCAAAAGCAGGAATCTCAGTCCCCATAGTTAAAAGCACAAAGTTGTGACCCATAACTTCTACTGGTTGTTTGCCGGTGTGACGTAAGGTAAGTTTTACTTTTTTACCTGCAGGTACGCGTATTTCATTTTTATCAAATTGCATCATATCTGTCGCAAGAAGAACAACCTCAGTCACATTCTCGTCAGATTTTTTTGCACTTGAAGACGAAGAAGAACTTGCTCCAATTTTTACAGATTCTTTTTCTTCTTTCTTTTTGTCATCGCCGCAATTCACTAAAATTAAGGAAAGCGCAAAAAGAAGGGTGATTTTTAAAGTTTTCATTAGTATTTATTTAGGTAATTGCTAATATACACAAGATATAAGCGTACTGCAAGACTTATCTGAGGCTCTTTTCTTTTTTCTGTGAATTAAAAAAATATAAGGTTCTTTTTTCATTATAACTAACTTCATTTGAGGTCATAAACCCTACGTGACCTCCAAAAGCAGGTATTTCTAAGTAAAGGTTTTTATTCTGTTCTGCTTCTTTTTTGGGGTAACATTTCTCATTTAAAAATGAATCGTCAAAAGCATTAATGATAAGCGTAGGGATGTTTATATTCCCTAAGAACTGCTTACTGCTGCTTTTTTTATAATAGTCTAGCGCATTCTCAAAACCATTTGCAGGTGCTGTGTACAGCTCATCAAAAAGCAAAAGCGACTTTATTTTGCTTTTGTTTTCTTTGCTCAATTCGTTAGGAAATACTTTTAACTTTGCATTATATTTCTTCTTGAGATCTTTAAGAAAAGACCACCGATAAACCCAGTTAGTTCGTTTTTGTAGTGCTCCTAAAGAACCGTAAAGATCAACCGGTGTAGAAACAGCAACGGCTGCTTGTATTAGGTCAGGTCGATCTCGGGTTTCACCTAAATACTTTAAAATGATATTACCACCTAAGCTAAAACCGCACAAGTAGATTGCTTTGTATTTATTTTTTGAGACAATATAATTTACAACATCTGCAAGATCCTCAGAAGCACCAGAGTGATACGAACGAATTTTTGTGTTGTCTTCTCCGCTGCAACCCCTAAGATTAATAGAAGCGCAGTCAAAATCATTCTGATTTAGAATGCGTGCTGTACCCTGCATATAAGGTCTTTTTGCGTGACCTTCAAGACCGTGAACAAGGATAGTCATTTGTGAGCTCTTTTTCTCGCTCTGCGAAAAACTAAAGTCTACATCTAGAAAATCCCCATCACTTAGGGTGATGCGCTCCCTGTTGTAAGTAACACCTTTTATACGTCGTATTTTTGCCGCATAAATGGTATTAAAGTGACCGTTTGTAAACGGAGTTTTAGGTTTGTATGTAGATGAGACAAGGGGCATTAATACAATATTTCTCCTTTTGGTTTTATTGATTTTGGTAAATCTTTCTCATTGAGCATATCGCGTAGATCTATCTCTATGGTGCGGCACAGTGCAGTCATAGGTACGTCATTTGCCTTGCCCTCAAAAGGATCTTCACTGTTATCGCCTATATATTCCATAGTGGTGAAAATCCACATTATGAGAATGGTGAAGGGGATCATTTGCAGGAATAAAATTGAAATTTGCTGCGAAGGATGTACTGAATCTGTTACGTGAATTTCAAAAATATTAAGTAAACCTAGCGGAAGCAAAAGCGCAAAAATCCATGTAAATAGTTTAGAGAAATACCCGTATTGTCTGGGGAACGGTGTGTTTTTTATGCGCTCGCACATTCCCTGAAAATCATAAAACTTAGCCAGAGCCTCCTGAAGTTGCATTTCTTGAAAACCATCTATCACATTGTCTTTTCTGAGACGCTGAATGATTAAACTTTGATTTTTTATAAGATGCGTTGCCGGGTTTTCTCGTTTTTTAATTTCTTCATATTCATCCTGTCCTACAAATTGATAGGCTTGGTTACTTTCAATATTCCGCTCTGCATGACGATCAAATAGTCGCTCTACTAATGCACCTTCTTGTAGTGTCCAGGAGCGTGGCTGACGTAGTTGTACACGTAACGCATTGAGCCAGGCGATATGTCGGTAAATCAAATCTCTTTTAATTTCTTTTTCAGCCTCTTTATCTTCAAAATCGATAAGACTCAATACCCGTATTCCCCAAGTACGACTCCAGTTTACGATCATTCCCCAGATCTTTCTTCCTTCCCAAAAACGATCATAACTCTGACTGTTTTTAAAACCCAGATAAAAAGATACCGCAATACCAATTACGGTTAATGGTTCAAAAGGAATATCCATAAATTCCCAACCCAGATCGTGATACAGGTAAAATATGACAAGTGAATAAATAAGGAAAAATACGAGGTTTTTCCAGGTATAGCGTAGAATAAGCTTCCAGCTAATATTTCTTTTGATGAGCATTGGTGTTCTTTTGTTTTTAAAGATACTTTGAATGTACAGAATAGCAGAACTATTAAGGTAATTTTAAAATAGTATGCACGCACAGTACTTTTAGGTATCTTTGTTTTCTAATTGAGAAACTATGTATACTAAAGAATTTGAGATACGCTGGAGTGATATAGATGCTAATAGACACCTTGCCAATAGCGCTTATATCAATTTTATGAGTCATACCCGAATGGCTTTTTTGATGGAAAACGGTTTTGGACAGCAACAAATGGCAAAACACAGTATAGGTCCGGTGGTTTTTTATGAGCATATGTATTATTTTAAAGAAGTATTTGCCGGGAAGCCGGTGCGTGTTACACTTCAGTTAAAGGGTATTTCAGATGACGGAATGTATTTTGAATTTGTACATAACTTCTACGATTACAAAGGCCGAAATTTTGCTAGTTGTGAAATGATGGGAGCCTGGATTGATTTAAAAGAGCGCAAGCTTATCGCTTTACCAGAAGAACTCTATAAAAACCTCTCATCTCTAGATCATACTGATGATTTTAAAATCATTACTAAGGAGGATACGCGTAAATTTGGTAAAAAGCCGAAAGATCTAGACTAAGTTATTTTTACTAGATAATTGAGATCTAAATTTTCTGAGACTGTCCCGAAGTCAAAAGTTGTCTTCTTTTAATGACTTTTGGGCTTTTCAAAAGGTGTCTTGTTTCGGGTAGAAAGGTAAACTCCGACAAAAATTAAAAGAGCTGCTCCCGCTCGCACTGGTGTTATTTTATCTGCGCCTACCAGCATAGCAAAGATCACGGCAATTACCGGTTGTAAGTAAATAAATGCTCCTACGGTAGACGCTTTGAGCGTTTTTAATGCATATAAGTTGAGTAAATAGGTAGAAAAGGTTGTCCCTACAACTACAAAGATCATAATCCCTATTGCGCGAGGCGGAAGCTCTAACCAGTCTACATCTGTAAATTCTGATAATGTGAATGGAAGGTTTAAGACTACACCGGTTAGAAAGAACCATTTCATCAAAGTAATGGTTGAATATTTTGAGGTAATGGGCTTTACGAGTATGAGATAGACGGCATAGGTGCCCGCATTTACAAAAAACAGTAAATTCCCTAGCGGAATATTAGGAGCATTAGGTTGTTCTGAAGCTCCAAATAACACCAGAATCAATGCGCCAAGCATTCCGGTAAAAATACCAACTGTCTTTACCCAGGTTATTTTTTCTTTTAAAAAAAGGGCTGATAGAATCAAAAGAATAACCGGACTCAGCGTGATAATAACTGAACTGTTTATAGGAGTTGACAGGCTCAATCCTTTAAAAAAAGCAAGCATATTTACAAACATCCCAAAGACAGCACATCCCAGAAATCGCCAGTAATCAGCGGGATCTACTTTTTCTGATTTTGTAAAAATACTTATCGACCAGAAGAGAACAGAGGCACCCAGTACGCGTAATAGAATAAAACCATAAGCGCCTATATAGTCAGGCATAACACCTTTAGCAAGTGTATGGTTAATACCGTAAATAGTACTGGCTCCTGTTGCTGCAGCAAGTGCAAGCATGCGCTTGTTCATAAATCTGTTTAAGAATGTATAGCCTCTTTTGCCGCTGCAACCGTCTTTTTGCTGTTGCCTATAAAGATCTGATCATTATTTACGATCACTGGTCTTTTTAAAAACGTGTATTGCTCCAGAATAAGTTCTTCAAAATCATCTTCACTAAGATTCTCATTATTCAGACCTCGTTCTCTATATAGACGAGCACGTTTATTAAATAAAGCTTCATAGCTATTGCTTAAATTATAGAGTTGGTCAAGTTGCTCTTCAGTAATAGGGTCTGTTTTAATATCCTGTTTGATAAACGCAGAAGGTAATTCGATCTCATCCATAATTCGTTTACAGGTATCGCAAGTTGAGAGGTAATATATTTTCTTCAAAACAACAGATTTTAAAATTTATAATTACTTAAAAAATTCAAGCTGTGTTTTGTTTTTTAGAAACACAGTTTACGGGTGCAAAGTAATTGCTTTTCGCTGTAAAAAGGTATTTTTGATTAAAATTATACAGATGGCATTCACTTTTGACTACGCTTTAAAAATCACTTATAAAACTCGGGTAATCTTAAAAAACTACCTCGAGACAATTTCTCTCGAAGATTTAAACAAAATACCAGAGGGCTATAACAATACTATTTTTTGGAATATAGCACATCTTGTGGCTACACAGCAAATACTGGTTTATAAGTTCTCAAACGTGCCGGTATTAGTTTCTGAAGAGATTATTGATAAATACAGAAAAGGTACAAAGCCTGAAGCAGATGCTTCTCAGGCAGAAGTAGATGAGATAAAAGAATTGTTATTCACTACGCTAGATCAAACAGCAAAAGATTATGAGGCCGGTGTCTTTAAAACCTACAATACCATTACCACATCAATGGATAGTACGTTGAGTAATGTTGAGGAGGCAATCTCTTATAACAATTTCCACGAGGGGATTCACTTAGGTTCTGTCTTAGCTTTACGTCACGCTATAGGTTTGGTCTAAGGTATTTTTGAACTTCTGTAATAGGGAATTCTAAAATAATCTGGCCATCTGCATAAGAGGCAATTTCATAAGGATTGTAAATAAGTATGATCTTATCGTCTTTAAACCCTATGTTTTCAGGTAAAGAAAAAGTGTCATTTTCAAAAGAGTAACCGCTGCTGTTGATATTTTCACGTTCAGAAATACCTTTTTGATTTCTAAATTGACCTTCGGTAAATTTTAAAAAACCGGCTTTATCGGAGAATAAAGCTTCTTTAGAAAGTTGCTCGTGGGTTTCTTTATCAAAATTGATGTAGGTGGTGCTGCCATAACCGTGTGCTCCACCCCAATAGGAATAGTTGTCAAAAATGATACTCAATACATTTTCACTCTCATAGCTAATTTGAGACTTACTGTTTATTTCATATTCAATAGCAGCTTCAGGAAAATCATTGCGGTAAGCACGATAGCTGGTGATGAAGTTTGCTAACGCCTGATCTAATGTTTTGATATTTTGGCTGTCATCTGGTGAAATAGTAAGTGTATTCACAAGCACCTGTTCAATGGCTTTATTAATCGTATCAGAAAAATTATCATTACCGGAGGCAGTGAGTTTTTCGATTTTGATCACAGGACACATTCCTTTGTCGCAAGCGTCTAAATTTTCAGGATTATAGGTTTTAGTATCAAATACTAACGGAGTTTCTTTTTTTTCACAACTGATAAGTACAACAATAATGGTCAGTATTGAAATGATTTTCTTCAAGGCAACTATGGTTTTGGTGTTAAACAAAGAATAAAGGTACAAGCAATTTTGGGAATAGGTTTCTTGCTTCCTACATTTACGAATAGATTTAATGAAAGATTAAGAATTATGAAATTCAATACCAAAACTATTCACGGTGGTCAACACAATACAGACCCTGCATACGGAAGCGTGATGCCTCCTATTTATCAAACGTCAACTTATGCGCAGTCTACTCCGGGTGGTCATAAAGGTTTTGAATATTCGCGAAGCGGAAATCCTACTCGTAAAGCTCTAGAAGATGCTTTAGCCAGTTTAGAGAATGGAGCGTTTGGGCTAGCTTTTGGCTCTGGTCTTGCTGCAATTGATGCGGTTTTGAAGATGTTTAAACCAGGAGATGAGATCATATCTACTAATGATTTGTATGGGGGGTCTTATCGATTATTTACTAAGATTTTTGAGGATTTTGGTCTTAAATTTCATTTTGTAAGCATGCAAGATACCGCTGCAATTGAGTCTGTAATCACAGATAAGACTAAGTTGATTTGGGTAGAGACGCCAACTAATCCAATGATGAATATTATAGATGTCGAAGCGGTTGCTCAAGTTGCTAAAGCGCACAAAATCCTATTGGCAGTAGACAATACTTTTGCGACGCCTTATTTACAACAGCCGCTAGGTTTGGGAGCAGATTTGGTTATGCACAGTGTTACAAAATATTTGGGTGGTCATAGTGATTTGGTAATGGGCGGTCTCATTGTAAGAGATAAAGAGCTTGCAGATAAGTTGTACTTTATTCAAAATGCAAGTGGAGCTGTTTGTGGTCCACAAGATAGTTTTTTGGCCCTTCGCGGAATTAAAACGCTACATGTGCGTATGCAACGTCATTGTGAAAATGGAAAAGCAGTTGCTGAGTTTTTAAAGAATCACCCTAAGGTAGATAAAGTATATTGGCCGGGTTTTGAAGATCATCCTAATCACAATATCGCAAAAAAGCAGATGAAAGATTTTGGAGGAATGGTTTCATTTACAACAAAAAAAGATTCGCTTGAAGGCGCTGTTGAGGTTGTTGAAAAATTAAAAGTATTTACGTTGGCCGAAAGTTTAGGCGGTGTAGAAAGTCTTGCTGGCCATCCTGCGAGTATGACGCACGCCAGTATCCCTAAAGAAGAACGTCAAAAAACAGGAATAAAAGATTCCTTAATACGTTTAAGTGTAGGCATAGAAGATGCAGAAGACCTTTTAGCAGATTTACAACAAGCTTTAGATTAGGCTGTACGTTCTTAAAAATTCAGATAATAGATGTAGCCAATGTTTAGCCATACGATAGAATCATCGTATTTGTTAGGTGGGTAAAATTCAGGATCAGGGTTTAAGCCGTCTACCCAGTTGGAGTAATATTTGTGATATCTTAATTCTAAATTGATATCACTTAATGTAGTGAGTTTGTATCGAATGCCCACACTACCGGTTAGCGCCCAAGTCGTTCCTGAATCATCACTAATACCGCCTAATTCGCCACCATCGCCTATTAAAAAGCGGTCAAAATAGATATCTTCTGGAGAAGCTCCGGGTACATCTTGTACTGATGAATATTTAGGTTTGAAAGAAACAAAGTGTGCTCCGAGGCTAATATAAGGTGCGATTTTATATCCGCCTGCTTGAAAATCCCGTATGCTTAATGGGAAATACTCAAGCTGCATTCCGAGTTCAAAAACGAGAGAACTTCCTTTGTGATCTCTTAAGTCTTGACTTTCTGGAGTATCTTTTTGAGCTTCAACGCCCTCGTGAGTAAAAGGAGTATAATGCAAATCTGCTTCAGAACGCAGTTTAAAATGATCATTAAAATAGCGATCTCTGGTATAGCAATTACAATCTGCTCGATAAGAGAAGTTGAAGTAATGCACGATACCTATACCTAAACCTTGATTATTTATATTAGTATCAAAATTGTTTCTAAGTCCAAAATCAGACTGAAAAAGAAGTGGACCCGCAATTACACCGATTTCGTTAGAAAAAGCAAGTTGTGCCTTACCGGCGAAAGGTATTGTCAGGCAGAGTGTTAATACCGAAACTAGAATTCTGGTATTCATTAGGTTTGGGGACTTAAGATGCAACAAATATAGTAAAATTGAAGTTTTAATCTAAAATTGCTCGCGCACTACAACTTTAATGATAGATATAATAAAAACGAAGTGTCAATATTAAGAATTTCTAAAAATTAGACACTTATTTTTATCAATATCATATATTTGCATCGCCAAAGAGCAATAAAAATTATAAATTCAAAAAATATTATAATGACAGATAGCATTAAAAACTTTGTTGATTCTGTTGCGAAAGCTAATCCTAACGAGCCTGAGTTCATTCAAGCTGTACAGGAAGTAGCAGAAACTGTTATTCCTTTTATAGAAAAAAATCCTAAATATCAGGGTAAAAAGCTTTTAGAGCGTATGGTAGAACCAGAGCGCGCTATTTTGTTTAGAGTGCCTTGGGTAGATGATAAAGGAGAAACTCAAATCAATAAAGGATATCGTGTTGAATTTAATTCTGCAATAGGCCCTTATAAAGGTGGTTTGCGTTTTCATCCTTCTGTGAACTTAAGTATTCTAAAATTTTTAGGTTTTGAGCAGGTATTTAAAAACAGCCTTACTTCATTGCCTATGGGTGGTGGTAAAGGTGGTTCTGATTTTAATCCCAGAGGTAAAAGCGATGCTGAGGTTATGCGTTTTTGCCAGAGTTTTATGACAGAATTATACCGTCACATTGGTCCTAATACAGATGTTCCTGCCGGGGATATTGGTGTAGGTGGTCGTGAGATTGGTTATATGTTTGGTCAATATAAGCGCATTAAAAATGAATTTACCGGTATTTTAACCGGAAAAGGTCTTTCTTACGGCGGATCTAAAATTCGTCCGGAAGCTACAGGTTATGGTAACGTTTATTTTACTAAATATATGTTGAATAACATTGGTGAAAAGCTTGCCGGAAAAACTGTTGTAATTTCAGGTTCTGGTAACGTGGCGCAGTACGCTGCAGAAAAAGCAACTCAACTTGATGCAAAAGTGGTAACGCTTTCTGATTCTGATGGTTTTATTTACGACGAGGCCGGTATAGGTAAAGAAAAGCTCGCGTATATCATGGAAATCAAAAATGAGCGTCGCGGTCGTATTAAAGAATATTTAGATAAGTATCCTGAAGCAGAGTTTCTTGAAGGGAAAGCACCTTGGGGAATTAAATGTGATATTGCTTTGCCTTGTGCAACTCAGAACGAACTGGATAAAGAAGATGCAGAACTGCTCGTTAAGAACGGCGTCATGGCTGTAGGTGAAGGAGCGAATATGCCTTCTACACCAGAGGCGATTGAAGTTTTCTTAAAAGCGAAGATCTTATTCTCTCCGGGTAAAGCTTCTAACGCAGGTGGTGTCGCAACATCAGGATTAGAGATGTCACAGAATAGTATTCGTTATAACTGGTCTGCAGAAGAAGTAGATAAAAAGTTACACGAGATTATGTATGACATTCACAATGCTTGTGTAGAATATGGTAGACAAGAAGATGGATTTGTAGATTATGTAAAAGGTGCGAACGTTGCAGGTTTTGTAAAAGTTGCAGACGCGATGCTTGCTCAGGGAATTGTATAGAAATTCCATTTTTATATAAAGAATTAGTTAAAGGCTTCGGTAATTACCGAAGCCTTTTTTAATATCATAAATTGTACTTTTAACTGCTGTGCTAAATGCATTTTATGAAAAACAGAATCTTAGTTTTACTGTTTTTGATTTTTCATCTTTTTCAGATGAAGGCGCAAGACTTTGGTCAAAATTGGACAGGTTATTTCTCATACAATACCATAACAGCTGTAGCAAAAGGAGAAACAAAAATCTATGCAGCCGCTCAGAATTCAATATTCAGTTATGAGCTTGCTACAAACAAAATTGAAACACTTTCTACTATAAACGGGTTAACGGGTTCTGCCATTAGTACCATTCATTTTAGTGAAAGCACAGGTATTCTTTTTGTGGGTTATGTTTCGGGAGTGGTTGATATTGTACGACCAGATAGATCAGTTTCAACCGTTGTTGCTATACGTGATAAACCAGTGATCCTTCCGTCAGAAAAAATAATCAACAGCTTTACCGAATTTGAAAATATCCTATACATTGCTACAGGTTTTGGGATTTCGCTATTTGACTTAGCGCGTTTAGAGTTTGATGATTCCTATTTTATTGGGGATAATGGTGCGCGTTTAAACATTATTCAAACAGCAATATATGATGAATATATTTATGCGGCTTGTCCAACGGGAGGTTTGAGAAGAGCTTTAGCCACTGCACAAAACCTGATCGATTTTAATAATTGGGAAACTGTAAATGCTGGCAGTTGGCTTGGAATTCAAACTTTACAGAATGGTCTTTTTGGAGTTAAAGGAGATCAAACCTTGCAGCAATATGATGGAAATACCTTTAATACGATTGCAACTTTTGAGTTTGTACCGGCATTGCTAAAAGCATCAGGCAATTCGTTAGCAATCATTTTTCAAAGTAGAGTTTTGATTTATAATGATACAGGTATTTTGAATACATCAGTTAATACACTTGCAGAATATCCGGACACTTACAACACAGCATTGGCAGTGGATGGACAAATTTACTTAGGAACGCAGTCTAATGGGCTTCTGATTACTTCAGAAACTAATACCACTAGCGCTTTGCAGATTTTACCAGACGGTCCTTTACGCAACGATCCGTTTAATATTGAAGCGGCACCGGGGCAACTTTGGATGGTTTATGGTGATTATTCTTCTACTTACAATCCGTATCCTTTAAAGCGCCGCGGAGTGAGTCATTTAACCGAAGAAAGTGGCTGGTACAATATTCCTTTTGAAGACTTACTCAATACAAACAGCATCACAAATATTACTTACAATCCGGCGGATGTTAGTCAGGTTTTTATGAGTTCGTACAACGCCGGACTTCTTGAAATTTCAGAAGAAATACCGGTACAGTTGTATGATGAAACGAATAGTGGGCTGAGTGATATTTCTATTAATCCTACAGATGTGCGTATCAATGGAGCTGCTTTTGACCGTAATGGGACCCTGTGGATGACAAACAGCTTAGTAGAAAATGCTTTGGCACGTAAAACCGGAAACCAGATCGCAGGAATATCTGTCGCTGATGTTTTACCAGATTTTGATCAGGTAAATGGATATTCAGAACTCGTTATAGGGAGGTTAGGAACTATATATTTTGGGTCTTCAAATCGCGGATTGATAGCATACGACCCTAATACAAATAGCTTTCAACTTTTAAATGCAGAACGTTCAAATCTACCTTCAGATAACGTGCAGACTTTAGCAATTGATGCAAACGGTACGTTATGGATTGGTACGACTTTAGGGCTTCGTATTTTAATCAATCCGGCGCAAGTTTTTGAGAATGCAGAGTTGCAGACGCAACCTGTGATCATAGAAGAGAACGGTGTTGCTTTAGAATTACTCAACGATCAGGTTATACAAACGATTACCGTAGATGGTAACAATAATAAATGGATAGGAACGGTAAACAGCGGTGTGTTTCAGTTCAGCTCTAATGGTAAGGAAACCTTACAACAGTTTGATCGCTCCAATTCACCGCTTCCTTCTAATACGATACAGGATATTAGTATCGACAATGCATCTGGTGAAGTTTATTTTGCAACTCCATTAGGATTGGTCTCCTATTCAGGAACTGCGGTAAGTGCACAAGAAACTTTAGAAAATGCACGGGTATTTCCCAATCCCGTTCGCCCTGATTTTAACGGGCAGGTTACTATTGATGGCTTAACAGATCGGGCAAATGTAAAGATCACAGATTTGAATGGTAATCTGGTTTATGAAGAAGTTTCGCAGGGTGGAAGCATTCAGTGGGATACTACAGCTTTTGGAAGGTACAAGGTAAGGTCTGGTGTTTATTTTATCTTAATTACTGCCGAAGATGCCGTTGAGACTAAAATCGTTAAATTGATGATCATTCGCTGATGTTAGTCAATACTAAAGCCATTGTGATTTCAGCATTAAAATATGGCGAAGCAGACCTTATCGTGCGTTGCTTTACAGAAGAAGCCGGTGTTAAATCATACATTTTAAGAGGTATTTTAAAGTCAAAAAAAGGAAAGCTTCGTACTGCCATGTTTCAACCGGCAACCCAGTTAGAGCTTGTTGCGATGCATAAAGATAAAGGTACGCTTGAGAGCATCAGAGAGGCAAAAGTTATTCAGCCTTATGTTAGTTTGCATACTGATATTTTAAAGTCGAGTATGGTATTGTTTCTTTCTGAAATGTTGCGTAACGCAATACAGGAGGAAGAAGAGAACCGGGGGCTTTATGCTTTCTTAGAGCATGCTTTTCTTTGGCTTGACCTGCATCAACAGACGGCTAATTTTCATTTATTTTTCTTGCTGGAACTCACTAAATATTTAGGGTTTTACCCAGACACTTCTGCGATTGAAAATACACATTTTAATCTAGAGACCGGCACATTTGAGCCTGTTGAGCGTTTTTACAGTATTTCTGAAGAAAATTTACAAACACTAAAAGCCTTATTGGGTATAAATTTTGATACACTTTCTAGTGTAAAGCTCAATCAGAAAAGGCGTGCAGACTTTGTAAATATGCTGTTGGCCTATTATGAATTACATTTACACGGCTTTAAAAAGCCTAAATCACTGGCTGTTCTCAGTTCACTTTTTAACTAACTCTAATTGATGAGATTAACTATTGCCTTACTATTTTTTATTTATTCAATAAATTCTTTGCAGGCTCAGGTCATTAAAATTTTAGATCAGGAAACGCAAGAACCTATTGAAAATGCTGCATTATACAATACTGCAAAATCTACATATGTGGTGAGTGCAGCAGACGGTACAGCAGATATCTCAGCATTTAGCAAATCTGAAACAATTATAGTAACGCACGTTTCTCATCTCACGTTAAAAACAACAAAGGCTGCATTAATTGCTAAAGGAAACATGCTTTACTTGGCTGATAGTGAAAACGAACTGAACGAAGTCGTACTTTCGGTTTCAAAATTTGAGCAACAAGCTAAAGGTATTTCGCAAAAAATAGTGAGCCTCGATGCTGAAGACGTAGAACTTAAGAACCCACAAACTGCAGCAGATTTTTTAACGCAGAGCGGACAAGTATTTGTTCAGAAAAGTCAGTTGGGTGGTGGTAGTCCAATGATACGTGGTTTTTCTACAAACCGGTTGCTATTAACTGTTGACGGGGTGCGCATGAACACCGCTATTTTCCGTTCAGGAAATTTGCAAAATGTGATTAATATAGATCCCTTTACCATAGATCAGACCGAAATTATTCTGGGACCGGGTTCTGTCGTTTACGGCAGCGATGCGGTAGGTGGCGTAATGAATTTTTATACCAAAAAACCTATATTTTCTTTTGAGGATGACACTTCGGTTTCCGGGATGGCGCTTACGCGTTATGCGACTGCAAACAACGAAAAGACCGAGCACGTTGATGTTAATTTAGGTTTTAAAAAATGGGCTTTTCTTACGAGTGTTAGCTATTCAGATTTTGACGACCTGCGTATGGGCGAGCACGGTCCAGACGATTACTTGCGTCCAGAATATGTTGTCACTCAAAATGGCATAGATACCGTTGTTGAAAATGATGATCCTAATGTGCAAATACCTACCGGTTTTGATTTAGTAAACCTCACGCAAAAAGTGCGGTTCATGCCAAATAATATATGGGACTTTAATCTGGGGCTACATTACAGCACTACTTCAGATTATGCGCGTTACGATCGTTTAACTCGTAAACTTGGTGATCAATTGCGTTCTGCCGAATGGTATTATGGGCCGCAATTGTGGTTTATGGGTAATTTGCAAATCGATAAAAAGGGTAATGGAGATTTTTATGACGATGCAAAACTTACTGTTGCCATTCAATATTTTGAAGAAAGTCGGAATGATCGTGATTTTGGAGACCCTATACTTTTTACCACGCAAGAACAGGTGAATGCCTATTCTTTAGATTTAGATTTCACAAAAAAATTGAATGATAATCGTTTGTTTTATGGGGTGGAATATGTGTATAATAAAATTGGTTCCTACGGAAAGCAAACCGATATCAACACCGGCGACCAAGCGGCAACTGCAACCCGATACCCTGATGATTCCAGCTGGCAATCATTGGCAGCCTATTTAAGTGGACAATTCAATTTGGCTGAAAGTTTAACCTTGCAAACCGGCCTGCGGTACAATCATATATTGATCGATGCCACTTTTGACGATACTTTTTATGATTTTCCATTTGAAAAGGCAGATGTAAGTTTCGGAAATTTTACCGGAAATGCCGGTTTGAATTGGCAAACTGCAGAGAATTTCAATTTAAAACTGAATTTAGGTACAGCCTTTAGAGCACCCAATATTGACGATATCGGAAAGATTTTTGATAGTGAACCCGGTTCTGTGGTGGTGCCTAATCCCGATCTTAAAGCAGAGTATGCCTATAATGCTGAGTTGGGTGCAGCGTGGCGTATTGATGAAAAGTTACGTCTGGATGTCGCAACCTATTACACGCATTTGAACAATGCGCTTGTGCGTCGTGATTTTAGTCTAAACGGAGCAACAACGGTAGATTATCAAGGAGAGCCGAGTACTGTGCAGGCAATTCAAAATGCTGCACGTGCAGAGGTGTATGGCGTTGAAGCCGGTTTAGAATATTTATTTACTAAAAACATAAAACTCACCTCTCAGATCGCTGTTACCGAAGGAAGTCAGGAGGAAGACGATGGTAGCGATGCGCCATTAAGACACGCCGCACCACTGTTTGGAAATACGCACCTTATTTACCGTATGAAGCGCTGGAAGTTTGACGCTTCGGCAGAATATAATGGGCAATTTGATTATGACGAACTCGCGCCATCGCAACAGGGTAACGCCTATTTGTACGCGCTGGATGCTGATGGAAATCCGTACTCACCGCGCTGGTACACTTTGAATGTCTACAGTGAATACCAGATCGCCCAAAACTGGAAAGCAACAGCCGCTCTAGAGAACATCACAGATCAACGCTATCGTCCCTATTCTTCAGGAATCTCAGCTCCCGGAAGGAATTTGATTCTGGCGTTGAAGTACAGTTTTTAGAAATGCACTAACTTCAGCCTAAACTAAAACCGGGATGAACTTAAAACTACATCACGTTTTCTATTTAGGTTTTGTACTGTTACAGATTATTTCTGTGCAGGCTCAAAGCTATTCGCCTAACCGTACATATAACGATACACTCGATTACCGCCCTGTAAATTCTGATTTTATCAATACCAAAGTTGATTCCATAATGAATCTGGGAATTAAAAATCAGGCATTTCCCGGAGCGCAAGTGTTGGTGGCTAAAAACGGCAGTATTATTCTTCACAAAGCTTATGGGTTTCATACGTATGACAGTCTGCAGCCGGTTAAAAACGATGATTTATACGACCTGGCTTCGGTGACCAAAGTGACGGCAGCTTTACCCGCGATTATGAAGCTGGTTGATGCAGGTAAACTCGATTTAGATTCAGCTTTTAGCACCTACTGGACCCCCTGGAAACGCCGCCGCGATAAACGCGATTTGACCCTTCGGGAAATTCTTTCACATCAGGCCGGTCTCGAACCCTATATTATTTTTTTAAGCGATGTACTTAAAAAAGACGTAAGCTTTAAACACCGGTTTGTACGCGATAAAAAATCCCACCGTTTTTCTGTACAGACGTATAACAATCTGTGGTTAAACAAACGTTTTGTGCGCAAAATGTATCGTAAAATCAACCGCTCTGAAGTTTCCGAAGAGAAGAAATACACCTATTCGGGGCTTTCATTTTTGCTCTATCCGCAGATTGTGGAGAACCTAACCGGTGTGCCGTACGAGCAGTATCTTGAGGAACATTTTTACGGTCCGCTAGGTGCTAAAACCTTGATGTTTAATCCCGAACAACACGGTTTTTCACAGGAACGCATCATTCCCACCGAAGCTGATTCCATCTACCGTAAAGCGGAAGTTTTAGGCTGGGTACACGATGAGAATGCAAGTTTGATGGGCGGTGTTTCGGGCAATGCAGGCTTGTTTGCGACCGCAGCTGATTTGGCCAAACTGATACAGATGTATATGAATATGGGCATCTATGACGGCAAGCGTTATATTTCAGAAAAAACCATGCGCGAATTTACCCGGGTTCAATATCCGGATAACGATAACCGCCGCGGTTTGGGTTTTGATAAACCTTATTTGGACAATGCCGAAAAGCCACTGGTAGAAGCCTATCCCAATCCCGAGGTGAGCCCTGCAAGCTTTGGTCACAGTGGGTTTACCGGTACTTTTGTTTGGGCAGATCCTGAGCATGAACTCGTATTTATTTTTCTGTCAAATCGGGTATTTCCTTCTCGTACTAATACAGCGATTTATGATTTTAATATACGTCCTAGATTGATGCAGGTTTTTTATAAAGAGCTTTTAGTTTTGGAGAGCGAACACGATTGAGATTATCGTTGCGTTAACCCAATATTTTTATAGGGTTTTTTCTAATCTAAATTCCGTAATTTTGCACACTTATTAGAAAACGCATATCATGAGCACAAAGTTCCCTGAATATAAAGGACTTGACCTGCCTAAAGTGGCTGAAGAAATTTTAGCCTATTGGAAGGAAAACGACATCTTTGAAAAAAGTATTTCAACCCGTGAAGGCAATGATCCCTATATCTTTTTTGAAGGTCCGCCATCTGCAAACGGAATGCCTGGTATTCACCATGTTATGGCGCGTGCGATTAAAGATATTTTTTGTCGTTTTCAAACCCAAAAAGGAAAGCAGGTAAAACGTAAGGCCGGTTGGGATACCCACGGACTTCCGGTAGAACTGGGTGTGGAGAAAGAACTGGGTATTACCAAAGAAGATATCGGAACAAAAATCAGTGTTTCAGAATATAATGAAGCTTGTAAGAATGCGGTAATGCGTTACACTGATGTGTGGAACAATCTTACTGAGCAAATGGGCTACTGGGTGGATATGGAAGATCCGTATATCACCTACAAGTCTAAATACATGGAAACAGTATGGTGGCTGCTTAAAAATATTTATGATAAAGGTCTTATTTACAAAGGCTACACCATACAACCTTATTCGCCAAAAGCAGGAACCGGATTAAGTTCGCATGAGTTGAACCAGCCGGGGACCTATCAAGATGTTACCGATACTACGGTAACAGCGCAGTTTAAGGTCGTTGAAGATGATACGTATAAAGCATCTCCGCTTGCGGCTTTTGAAGGAACAAAATACTTAATGGCCTGGACGACCACTCCATGGACACTGCCTTCTAACACTGCGTTGACAGTTGGTAAAAAGATTGATTATGTGTTGGGTAAAACCTTCAATCAATACACATTTGAGCCTATTCAGGTGGTTTGTGCGAAAGCTTTGGTGGGTAAACAGTTTACTAAAAAGTTTTTTGCTGCGGAAAGTGACGAAGATTTCACAAACTTTAGCGAAGCAGATAAGAAGATACCCTATCAAATCTTAACCGAATTTAAAGGTAGTGAACTCTTAGAATTGCGTTATGAGCCGGTGATAGATTATGTGCAGCCGCATGAAAATCCGCAGGATGCATTTCGCGTGATTTCCGGGGATTTTGTGACTACAGAAGACGGTACCGGTATTGTACATACTTCACCTACTTTTGGTGCAGATGATGCTATGGTTGCTAAGCAAGCAGAACCTCCTGTACCACCTATGCTTGTCAAAGATGAGAACGGGAACTTGGTGCCGCTTGTAGATTTACAAGGACGTTTCCGTCCCGAGTTGAAAGAGTTTGGAGGTAAATACGTTAAAAACGAATATTATGACGACGGTAAAGCTCCTGAGAAGAGTGTAGATGTTGAGATCGCCATTAAACTAAAAGAAGAAAATAAAGCCTTTAAGGTAGAAAAGTATGTGCACAGTTATCCTAACTGCTGGCGTACCGATAAGCCTATATTATATTATCCATTAGATTCCTGGTTCATTAAAGTTACTGATGTGCGAGATCGTATGCACGAGTTGAATTTAGGCATCAACTGGAAACCAAAAGCGACCGGAGAAGGTCGTTTTGGTAATTGGCTAGCCAATGCCAACGACTGGAATTTATCTCGCTCGCGTTATTGGGGAATTCCATTGCCAATCTGGAGAACAGATGATGGTAAAGAGGAAATCATCATTGGTTCGGTTGCCGAACTAAAAGAAAAAATCACCGAAGCGGTAAAAGCCGGGGTGATGGATGCCGATCCGTTTGCAGATTTTGTGCCGGGCGATATGAGTGAAGCCAATTATGGTTTAATCGACCTGCATAAAAATGTAGTAGATGAGATCAAGTTGATTTCACCAAGCGGAAAACCAATGCGTCGCGAAGCAGATTTAATTGATGTGTGGTTTGATAGCGGAAGTATGCCGTATGCACAATGGCACTATCCTTTTGAGAATAAAGAGAAGGTTGAAGATACCTGGCGCAAGGCAGATTTTATTGCAGAAGGTGTTGATCAAACTCGTGGATGGTTTTACACCTTACACGCGATTGCTACAATGACTTTTGACGATGTGGCGTATAAAAATGTAGTTTCTAACGGATTGGTTTTAGATAAAAACGGACAAAAAATGTCTAAGCGTTTAGGTAATGCTGCAGATCCTTTTAAAACGTTAAGTACTTACGGTCCTGATGCAACGCGCTGGTATATGATAAGCAACGCGAATCCTTGGGACAATTTGAAATTTGATCTTGACGGAATTACCGAAATACAGCGCAAGTTCTTTGGTACACTATACAACACCTATTCGTTCTTCTCGTTGTATGCCAATCTGGATAATTTTAAGTATGCAGAAGCAGATATCGATTGGAAAGACAGGCCTGAGATTGATCGCTGGATTCTTTCAGAATTACACACGTTGATTGCTCAGGTAGATAAATTTTATGCAGAGTACGAGCCTACTAAAGCGACCCGTGCGATTTCAGATTTTGTACAGGAGAATTTGAGTAACTGGTTTGTGCGTTTAAGCCGGCGCCGTTACTGGAAAGGTGAGTATGCACATGATAAGATTTCAGCATATCAAACACTTTATCAGTGCCTAGTGACTGTTGCAAAATTAGGAGCTCCGGTAGCACCATTTTTTATGGATCGCTTGTATAAAGATCTTAATGGTCTAACGCAGCAAGAAGATTCAGAAAGTGTGCATCTGGCAGATTTTCCGGTGAGTAATGCAGCATTTATAGATACGACTTTAGAGCATAAAATGCAGAAAGCACAGACGATATCCTCATTAACGCTTTCACTTCGCGCTAAAGAAAAGATAAAAGTGCGTCAACCTTTGCAGCGCATTATGATACCAGTTCTTGATGAAGCGCAACGTGCGGAAATTGAAGCCGTGCAAGATTTAATAAAATCTGAAGTTAATGTTAAGCAAATAGAGCTAATTGATGATGCTTCGGGCATCTTAGTTAAGAATATTAAGCCTAATTTTAAAGTGTTGGGACCACGCTTTGGTAGAGATATGAAAGTGGTTGCAAATGCTATTAACGCGATGACTGCCGCAGATATCATAACTATTGAAAATCAGGGGCAAATCAATGTGGACATTAATGGAAAAAGTGTTACTTTGGCGCCCGAAGATGTAGAAATAACTTCCCAAGATATTGAGGGATGGTTAGTTGCAAGTAGTGGTTCGTTGACAGTAGCTCTAGACGTTACTTTAGATGATGAATTGCGAAATGAAGGAATTGCCAGAGAACTGGTAAATCGTATTCAAAACTTAAGAAAAGATTCTGGTTTTGAAGTGACCGATAAAATAGAAGTACAATTACAACGTAACGGTAAGGTCGAGCAAGCCGTTAACGAGAATTTAGAGTATATTAAAACGGAGACGCTCACCGCAAAACTCGAAGTTGCAGAGCAAGTTACTAACGGTATAGCCATTGCATTTGACGATGTAGAAACAAAGCTGGCTATAAAAAAACAGTAAATAGAATATGGCGGCAGACATCAAAGAACGGTATAGCGACGCAGAATTAGAAGAATTTCGTGTGCTTATTCAGCAGAAAATAGATAAGGCTCAGAAAGATTTAGATCTTATTAAAAGTGCTTATATGAATGACGGTAACAACGGTACCGATGACACCTCACCTACATTTAAAGCTTTTGAAGAGGGTAGTGAGACAATGAGCAAGGAGGCTAACTCTGCGCTTGCAATCCGTCAGGAAAAGTTTATACGTGATCTTAAGAACGCTTTAAACCGTATACAAAACAAAACTTATGGTATTTGTAGAGTTACAGGTAAGCTTATTAACAAAGAACGTTTAAAATTAGTACCTCACGCTACATTGAGTATTGAGGCTAAAAATATGCAGAAGTAAGACACCTTAATTGTAGTTTTCCAAACGCTTCAGGATTTTCTGGAGCGTTTTTTGTTTCAAGAATTTTATGTTTAAACCTCATTTTCTTCTTTGTTTAGGTTTTTTATTTGCTGTACTCAATTCGGGTTACAGTCAGAAGCAAATTTTATACACCCAGCCTGCAACTGATCTAGAAGGAGTTTTTGTAAATTCTGATGAGGTTTTTCAAATTCATGTTACAAGTACGAATACAAATGCTATTGAGTTGAAAGCTGAAATAGAAGGTGAAACTTTTGAAACCGTTTTACTGGATGTACACGTAGAAAACAGATTGTGGGTTATAAGTACCAAACGTGCTCCTGGTTATCAAAAAATTGATGATAAACTAGCCGCACATAAAGTGTTGTCAGTCGTTCTAAAAATTAAAATGCCACAGAACAAAGAACTCTGGGTAGATTCTTCTTTGACTTCGGTTGAGCTAACCGGTCTTTTTAAGTTTATAAATCTGAATCTTTCTAGTGGTGATTGTAAGTTGAATGCTTTTCGGGGTAGCGGAATCATAAATACGTTGCGGGGTGGTATCGAGGTGGAAACCGAAGATAATCAGATAGAAGCAATCACCAGACACGGAAAGCTTCAAGTAGAGAATAATGCTTATGGAAGTCAACATTTAAATCTCAAAAGTGTAGATGGGGATATAAGAGTAACCCAGTCTGAATAAATTAATTATTTTTACGCGATAGTCGAACAGAATTGCTTTAGGCTTGTCTTAGAGTTAAACTGTTTTTCCGATAAATACTTTGAGGGCTTTACCTCAATTAATAAAAAGCACATGTCATTAAAAAAGGCCGTAGGCATTATAGTTCTTATTTTACTTATTGATCAGATCAGTAAAATTTATATTAAAACACATTTTGTCTTACAGGATCAGGTAGTCGTTTTTGACTGGTTTAGAATACTATTTGTAGAAAATGAAGGAATGGCCTGGGGGGCAAAAATACCTGGTAATTACGGTAAAATTATTCTTACACTATTTAGAATAGGTATTTTGCCATTAATTGGCTACTGGCTTTATGATAGCGTCAAAAAAAATGCTTCAAAGATTCTTATTGTAGGAATCTCATTAATTTTTGCAGGTGCCTTTGGGAACATTATAGACTCTATTTTCTACGGAGTTATTTTTGATAGTAGTGCAGGGCAATTAGCGACCTTTATGCCAGAAAACGGAGGTTATGCCGGTTTGTTTTACGGAAGAGTTGTAGATATGCTCTATTTTCCTATGTGGGAAGGTTATTTACCAGATTGGTTGCCTATTTGGGGCGGAGATTATTTTACATTCTTCAATGCGGTATTCAATATTGCAGATATGGCGATAAGTACTGGAGTAGGACTTTTATTAGTATTCAATAAAAGAGCTTTTGCAAAAGAAAAGTAATTATAATTACTTATAAGGTGATTATAAACTTTGTGCCATAACCCAGTTTGCTGGTTACATCTATTTTTCCACCTAGAGCCTCTACTTCGTTTTTAACGATAAACAGGCCTACAGACTGACTATTCTCATTATTGTCTGAACTACGAGTCATATGAAAAACGTGATCGGTTTTTCCATCTATATCATAACCTTTACCGTTATCCTCTATTATGAGTGACAGTTTTTTGCTATTTTCCAGACAGTAAGCCTTAATCTCTGGTTTACGATCGGGGCTTTTATTAATGATACCATTCTTGATTAGCGTATAAAGAATATTGTTTAAAAAGTCAGGATTGTATTCAATAGTAGGTATCTCAGAAAAATCAGAATAGAGGTAGGCTTCTTCTTGCTCAATTAAAGGCCTTAGTTTAGTTTTTACCCGTTCAAAAGCATCTTCGAGATGAATAGCTTTTAAAGGTTCTGATGCTTTATTTTGAATCGAAACCACTTCATTAAGTCTTGCTACGGTACCATTTAAACTGGCAGCAATTTGCTTAAAATTATTAAAGAGCTCTCTTTGGTCTTGTGGTAGTTTATTAACATCTACAAGTTCACTGGTAAGTTCTAGATTATTAACATGTGACTTAATATTATGAGAAACATAGTTTGCAAATGTAAAAAGGCGTGAGTTATTTGCTTCAACAGTTTCTATAGCTTTCTCAAGCATGAGTTCACGTTCTTTCTCTTGATC
This sequence comes from Leeuwenhoekiella polynyae, assembly GCF_004104075.1. Lineage (GTDB taxonomy): Bacteria > Bacteroidota > Bacteroidia > Flavobacteriales > Flavobacteriaceae > Leeuwenhoekiella > Leeuwenhoekiella polynyae. The sequence goes on from NZ_QOVK01000005.1 coordinate 171,948, forward strand.
AACGTTTACAATAACTCCTTTTAGACCAATTATTTTGTTGTTTTTATCTAGGTCAGGTTTGCTAATGGCGTGAGCCCAAAAAGGTTGATTGGTATAGGTAACCATCTTTATAACTTCATCAAAAACGGGCTTGCCTGAAGCAAGATCTGTGAAGCTTTTGATTACCATATCATGATAATCCATGTCAAAAAAATGAAGCGCGTGCTTAAGAGAAGGTCTGTAATTTTCCGGAGTTTCAAGAATAGCCTTCATTTGCTTGTCAAAATAACTCTTCTTGTTGATGAAATCTATACGCCATCCACCGGCACCAACCATTGAGGCAACCTGCTCATAATAAAAACTTTCCTCTAAATTTTGATCCTGCGATGCAGGTATTTTTTTCAAAAATGAAAAAAAGCCACTTTGAGGTTTATTCGACATATCTATTTGTGCGTTTGAAATGGGAGGTTTAATATAGCAAAAAAATCGGTGTCGTGTTAAAACGTGTATGTTTTATTAGGTGTAACACAGTGTGTTAACCTAACATCATTACTGTCAGTTGGGAGCTCGTTTTCGGGTTCGAAAAATGAAAGTCCTATTTTTAAACAATCGGGCTTACAAGAAGATAGGAATCTGTCGTAGAACCCTTTACCGTAACCCAGCCTATTGCCTTCTATGTCATAAGCAAGTAGTGGTACAAATACAACATCCAGTTGTGAAGGGTCTATTTCAATACCACCTTGAGGTTCTGGAATGCCCCAACAATTAATTTTAATCAAGGTGTTGTCTGTAAGTAAAAAGTGACGCATTGTTAAATTAGTAAAATCACTTTGCGCTATAACCGTATTCTTATCTTTGCCATTGAGAATATTGAGTATATACTCGGTGTTGATCTCCTTAAGTTTTTCAATAGTCAGAAAAATGTGATAGAATTCTAGATTCCAAATGGGTAGTTTCAAGAGTTGATTGGCAATATCAATACTCTTATTATCGCACATTTCTAAGCTTAAATTTTCACGTAAGCTTTTGTATTTTTTTCTGAAAAACGGCTTATCCATTTGCATTATTAGCTGTTGAAATATGAAAAATAGCATCGCCTTGATAAACCAGTGAAGCTTCGTTTGTATTTATGATATAACCATCATTTGAAGCCTTAACCTTATGTCTGAAAAATCCATAAGGGTCTGTGATTGTTGCTATGATTTCATTTTTTTCTACAAAGTCGCCGCAGGTGGTTTTAAGATGCAACAAGCCGCTGTATTTAGCTCTAATCCACGTACTGCTTTCAATAGTGATAGTTTTATTATTGAATTCTGGCGGAGTGAAATCTTTAGAAAGCATATTAAGGTGTTCTAATATGCGCATCGCACCATGCACCCCTTCTCTGGCGATATCTTTATCGCTGATTTGAGATTTTCCGCCTTCAAAAAGCAGAACAGGAATATTCATCCTTGCGCAGGTAGAACGATATGATTTTGGGATATTTTTTGAATACACAATAAAGGGGGCTCCAAAAATCTTAGCCAATTCCATCAGTTCAGAATCGCTGGGATCTACGCGTATTTGAGCGACATTAAAACGACTCCCGCCACCAGTATGGAAATCGAGACAATAATTAGCAACCGGTAAAATTTTTGTTGAAAACTGATGCGCAAATCTACTTGCTAGCGACCCGTTTCGAGTCCCCGGAAAGACTCTGTTAAGATCCCGCCCGTCTGGAAATGCACGTTCCATATTGAGAAAGCCAAACACATTTATTACTGGAATACAAATGATAGTACCGCGTGCCGGTTTGTTTATTTTTTTTGAAATGACCTGTCGTACAATCTCTACCCCATTAATCTCATCACCGTGAATCCCTGCGGTTAGCAAAACACAAGGTCCTGGTTTTTTAGAGCGATTAATTATGATGGGCACTTCTACCGAAGTAGTTGTGTAGAGTTTTGCCAGATTAAAATTGAGCGTACGCTTTTCACCGGGTTTGATTTTTTCCCCCAGAATATGCAACACATTTTTATCATCAAATCCTGTCATAAATTAAATTCCGCGTTCTATATAACGTATTACGCTTTTTGCAATATCCTTTCCAGTAGCCTTCTCGATACCTTCAAGACCCGGTGAAGAATTTACCTCAAGAATAAGTGGTCCGCGAGCGCTTTGTAACATGTCAACACCTGCAACTCCCAGACCCATTGCTTTTGCAGCTTTTATCGCAGCATTTTCTTCTTCATCAGAAAGTGTAATAACTTCTGCAGTACCGCCGCGGTGAAGATTAGATCTAAACTCGCCTTCTTTTCCCTGGCGTTTCATAGCTCCCACAACCTGACCATCTATAATAAATGCTCTAATGTCTGCACCTTTAGCTTCTTTGATAAATTCTTGCACAATAACACGTGCTTGAAGTCCATTAAAAGCTTCAATAACAGATTCTGCCGCGTTTTTAGTTTCGGCTAAAACCACACCAAGGCCTTGTGTACCTTCTAGTAATTTTATGATTAAAGGAGCACCACCTACGTGATCTATGATTTCTGCCACGTCTCTGCTGTAGTTAGTAAAAACAGTTTTTGGCAAACCTAAACGTGCTCTTGATAAGATTTGCAAACTTCTCAGTTTATCACGGCTGCGTACGAGCGCTTGAGATTCGGTTGTGGTAAAACAGCCCATCATCTCAAACTGGCGCACAACTGCGGTGCCGTAATAAGTTATAGAAGCACCAATTCTAGGAATTATCGCATCGGTTTCAGAAAGGTATCTTCCTTTGTAATAAACCGATGGTTTTTTCTTTTCTATAATTAAATCACACTTAAGCGGATCTATAACTTCTACGTTGTGCTTGCGTTTTTTTGCTGCTTCAACAAGTCTTGCAGTTGAGTATAAGTTTCCGTTTCGGGATAATATTTTTATGTTCATAAGGCTTTCTGAGCGTGAGAGACATCGGTTAATTCGGTGTCTACAATAAATTTTTTAGTAAGGAATTTGCGACCTATTAATACCGGAAATCGCATATCTTCCCGAGAACTTAACGTCAGGGATATTTTAAAGAGTTTATCAAAAAGCCTGATGTTGCTTTGCACTACATACCGGTATTGTATCTCACCATTACTACTTTTTACAGCTGTAATATCATATGATTCAAAACGCATTTCTTTACCGTTATATTCCGGGTGTTTAGGGTCTAAAAATGTACAAAGTAAAATATTGTCTTCTTCGCGAATGTGGTTGCAGTGAATTGAAGAGGTGTAGGCGCCTGTATCAATTTTAATGTCGATATCATTTAAGCCAAGCGCAGGAAAATCTGCCCGGTCTGTGCGTCCTATTACTATCTTCTCCATGTGTTGCAATTTACTAAAAGCATATTTCTTTTTGAGTTGGGGATATTTAAAACTAGGTTAAACAATTTTAAAGGTAGTTGTAAAGTCTTACAATTACGGTGTAAATATAATACCATAACTCGTTAGCAATTTAATCTGATGCCTTGAGTTTATAATTTTTTAAGCGCGTAAGAAGGCGTAAATTTGGTTTGCATGAAAACCCCTGATTTAGAAATACAATTAAAAACCCTGCCTAACAGTCCTGGCGTTTATCAATACTATGATAAAAAGGGAAAGTTGCTTTATGTTGGGAAAGCTAAGAACTTAAAAAAAAGGGTTTCTTCTTACTTCAACAAGAAGCATGATAATGCCCGAACTCACCTGCTGGTAAAAAAGATTGCAAACATTAAACATATTGTGGTAAACAGTGAGACCGATGCGCTCTTACTGGAGAACAATATGATTAAAAATTACCAGCCGCGGTATAATGTGATGCTCAAGGATGATAAGAGTTATCCGTGGATTTGCATTAAAAATGAGCGATTTCCCAGAGTTTTCCCTACACGTAGATTAATTAAAGATGGGAGTGAATATTACGGTCCGTATACCAGCATGAAGACGGTGCATACTTTGCTCGATCTTATAAAGGGACTTTATCCGTTGCGTACCTGTAACTACGATTTATCTAAAGAGAAGATAGAATCGGGTAAGTATAAAGTTTGTTTAGAATATCATCTAGGCAACTGTCTGGGGCCTTGTGAGGATAAAATCTCTGCGGAAACCTACCACGATAATATTGATGCGATACGTGATATCGTAAAAGGGAACTTTAAAGATTCGCTGCACCGTTTTCGATCTCAAATGAAAGCTCATTCTGAAGCTATGGAATTTGAAGATGCCCAGCGTATCAAAGAAAAAATAGACATTTTAGAAGGCTATCAGGCAAAGAGTACAGTTGTTAATCCTTCGATAAATAATGTGGATGTTTTTAGTATCGTTTCTGATGAAGGTTACGGCTATGTCAATTTTTTACAGCTTTCTCACGGAGCGATTATTCGCTCGCACACGCTAGAACTCAAAAAGAAACTTGACGAGTCTGATGAAGAATTACTGGCAATAGGTGTCATAGAAATCAGACAGCGCTTTAACTCGCAATCTTCAGAAATTTATGTTCCGTTTAAGTTAGATCTGGGAGACGGCATACGGGTTACAGTGCCCAAACTTGGAGATAAAAAACGTATTGTAGAGTTGTCTGAACGCAATGCAAAATATTTCAGGATGGAACGTTTTAAGCAAACCAAAATCATAGATCCTGATCGTCATGTAAACCGACTTATGGCTCAGATGAAGTCTGACTTAAGGCTTTCGGTAGAGCCCAGACATATAGAATGTTTTGATAACTCAAACATACAGGGAACAAACCCTGTAGCAGCTTGTGTTGTGTTTAAAGACGGAAAACCCAGTAAGAAAGATTATCGTAAATTTAATATCAAGACTGTAACGGGACCCGATGATTTTGCGTCTATGGAAGAGGTGGTTTTTAGAAGATACAGGCGTTTGCTCAATGAAGATGAACCGTTACCACAGCTTATTATTGTAGATGGAGGAAAAGGTCAACTTTCTTCTGGTGTTAAAGCATTAGAAGCTTTAGGGCTGAGAGGTAAAATAGCCATTATAGGTATAGCAAAAAGATTGGAAGAGTTATTTTATCCGGGAGATTCTATTCCGTTGTATCTTGATAAAAAAAGTGAGACGCTTAAAGTGATACAGCAATTGCGGAATGAGGCGCACCGTTTTGGGATAACCTTCCATAGAAATAAAAGAAGTAGTGCCGCAATTACCACAGAGCTAGAGACGATAAGCGGGATTGGAGAAAAAACCGTGGTTGACCTGTTACGACATTTTAGATCAGTAAGTAAAGTAAAAGCTGCTACAGAGAAAGCTTTGGCAGAAGTTATAGGTCCGGCAAAGGCAAAAATTATTTTTACGCATTATCATCAGGAAGAATGAAAATATATAAAAGTCTACTCGTTTTAGTTTTATTAAACTGGGCAACTTATGCTCAGGACACTACAACGGTAGATTTTAGCAAGTTTCCAAAAGGTGAGAATCTTAAAGTAGGTTTAGTTTTAAGTGGAGGCGGAGCCAAAGGTCTTGCGCATATAGGTGTACTTAAAGAGATCGAAGCTGCCGGGATCAAAATAGATTATATAGGAGGTACGAGTATGGGTGCTATTATTGGCGGCTTGTATGCTGCGGGATATAATGCACATCAATTAGACTCTATTTTTGAAGCGGTAAATTTTGACAAGCTCATACAAGATGATTTACCCCGGAGTGCGCGATCTTTTTATGAGCGTGCAGACGCTGAGAAATATGCTATTAGCTTACCTTTTGATCATTTTAAGATCTCCTTTCCTTCAGCGTTGTCTAAAGGGCAAAACATTTATAATCTCTTTACCGAATTAACTCATCACGTTCAGGAAGTTGATGATTTCTCAAAATTAGACATTCCGTTTTTCTGTGTAGCAACAGATGCTGAAAAAGGTCAGGCTGTCGTTTTAGATAAGGGGTGTCTCCCGGAAGCTATCACGGCTAGTGGAGCTCTTCCTTCCTTGTTTAGTCCGGTGATTTTAGATGATAAAATTTTAATAGACGGGGGTGTTGTCAACAATTATCCTGTTGAGGAATTGCGCAGAAGAGGTGCTAATTTTATAATAGGGGTTGATGTACAAGATGATTTAAGAGGTAAAAATGAGCTAAAAAGCGCACCAGAAATGCTTATTCAGATCAACAATTACCGCACGATTGAAGCCATGAAAGATAAAGTAGCTCAAACCGATATTTATATCAAGCCAAACATTGCAGGGTACAGTGTTGTTGATTTTGATAAAGGAGCAGAAATAATAGAAGGCGGAGAAGAAAAAGCTAAAGAGTATAAGTCTGATTTTAAAAAGCTCGCAGATCTACAACATAAAGAATTTATAAAGCCTCCTTTAGAAATAAGTGATCAAGATACCCTGATGATCAGAAGTGTGAGTATTAATGGCAACAGGTATTATACGCGCTCGTATATTTTAGGAAAGCTCAAGATCAAAACTCCGGTAGAAACGACGTATGGGGCTTTGTTTGATGGAATCAATAATCTGGCGGCTTCGAATAACTTTCAACGGATTAATCATAAATTAGAGCGTTATGATAACGGGCAGTATCACTTAATTATCAACCTGAGTGAAAGCGAAGCGACCACCTATATTAAGGCCGGTATTCACTACGATGATATTTACAAAAGTGCTGCTTTAGTAAACCTTACTAAAAAGCGAGTTTTGTTTAAAAATGATATTGCCTCATTTGATCTCGCCTTGGGGGATAACATTCGTTATAATTTTGATTATTACAGCGATAATGGCTTTTATATTGGTTTTGGTGTGCGCTCACGATATAACAGTTTTGAGCGTAAAGTAGATGCGCGTTTTGTAGAGCAGGTGAGTGATTTACCTTTGGAGAGTTTTAATACCATTACAATAGATTATACAGATCTTACTAATCAAGTGTATTTGCAAACGTTGTTTCAAAAGCAATTCTCTTTAAATCTGGGATTAGAGCACAAATTTCTAAAGATTGATACAGAAAGTGTGCGCTTAATGGATGACCCAGATAGTAAAGTATATTTTGAAAACAGTCATTATTACAGCACTTACGGTAATTTGTTATTAGACACATTTGATAATAAATACTTTCCTACTTCAGGATGGTATTTTAATGGGGATTTTCATCTTTATTTATTTTCATCAGATTACAATGCCAATTTTGAAGAATTTTCTATAGCTCAGGCACATATCAAATACGCAAAGAAACTATTCCCAAAATTTTCTATGGTTCTTGATGCTGAAGGTGGTTTTAAAATAGGTGCAGCGACAAATTCAACGCTTAACTTTATTTTGGGTGGTTGGGGAAATGATTTTATCAATAACCTGATTTCTTTTTATGGTTATGATTTAATAAGCGTTTCTGGTGATGGTATGGTAAAATCTCAAATCAGTTTTGATTATAATTTCTACCGAAAAAATCATCTCAATTTTGGTGCAAATATCGCCAATCTTGAAGACGATCTTTTTACCTCAGGTAACTGGCTTAGTGCCCCAGATTACACTGGATATTATTTGGGGTACGGTTTAGAGACTTTGGTGGGACCTTTACAAACCAAACTTTCTTACTCTCCTGAGATCGACCGTGTATTTTGGAACTTTAGTTTAGGTTTTTGGTTTTAAGAAAATTTTAGCCCTAAAAGCAGCACTTTTTACGATATTTGCAACGAACGATAACGTTTTCGAAGAAAAATATAAACTATGCCTTTTTATCATAAACTTGGCGAAATACCTCACAAACGCCACACGCAATTTAGAAAGCCAGACGGTAGCCTGTATTATGAGCAGCTTTTTGGCACGATCGGTTTTGATGGGATGTACTGCAATATGTACCACGAGCAGCGTCCCACACAGGTTAAGGAGATTAAAGGCAGCAAAAACATAAAGCCTAAAGTTGCTAAGTCGAACCACATTCAGTCGTATCGTTTTAAAGGTTTTGAGATCAAGCCCGAAGCTGATTATCTTGACAGTCGCAAACCGGTTCTGACCAATAATGATTGTACTATTATTCTGGCTGCTCCGCAAAATAAAACTCAGGATTATTTTTATAAAAACAGCGATGCAGACGAACTCATTTTTGTACATCGAGGCAGTGGTAAATTCCGCAGTCATTTAGGAAATCTGGATTTCAAATACGGCGATTATATTGTGGTGCCACGCGGTACCATTTACAAGATGGATTTTGACGACAGCGACAACCGCCTGTTTATTGTAGAGTCACGACATCCTATGTATACTCCAAAAAGATACCGCAACTGGTTTGGACAACTTCTGGAACATTCCCCTTTTTGTGAACGGGATTTAAGAAGTCCTTATGAATTGGAGACTAACAATGAGACCGGTGAATTTTTGATGAAAATAAAAAAACAGGACGATCTGTTTGATATGATCTACGCCTCGCATCCTTTTGATGTGGTGGGCTATGATGGGTATAATTATCCATATGCATTCTCCATTCACGATTTTGAGCCCATTACCGGACGCATTCACCAGCCACCACCGGTACATCAGACTTTTGAAACCAGTGCATTTGTAGTTTGTAGCTTTTGCCCGCGTAAATACGATTACCATCCTAAAAGTATTCCCGCGCCGTATAATCACAGCAATATTGACAGCGATGAGGTGTTGTATTATGTAGATGGTGATTTTATGAGCCGTAACGATATTGAAGCGGGACACATTTCGCTGCATCCCGCAGGTATTCCACACGGGCCGCACCCGGGAGCAACCGAGCGCAGCATTGGCAAGACCGAAACTGAAGAATTAGCCGTAATGGTAGATACCTTTAAACCGTTACAAATTTGTGAAGATGCGATGTCTATAGCAGACGAGAGTTATTATAAATCGTGGTTATGCACCTCAATCCCCAAAGGGGAAGCAGATCACAAGTAGATTAATAGCAGTACGTCAATTTGATATAATGATGATTAGGAGCTGATACCTGCTTTACGCTGTATCTTTTTAATAGGGCTTCGATACGATTTGCTCTGCGAGCAAATCACTCAGCAACCCTTAAAAAGGATGCCGCTGCAATCAGGGCTAGAATGAATAACAAATACAGAATAAGAAATATAGAATATATATTATGAGTAAAGAATTGAAATCCGTTGATTACGGACTCGAAAAAATATTTGAAGGAGCACAGGATTTTCTCCCACTTATGGGTACCGACTATGTAGAATTTTATGTGGGCAACGCCAAGCAGGCTGCGCATTTCTATAAAACAGCATTTGGCTTTCAATCCTTTGCCTACAGCGGTTTGGAAACCGGTCAAAAAGATCGGGTGAGTTATGTTTTAAAGCAGGATAAGATACGTCTGGTGTTGACTTCGCCGTTAGGGAGTGATTCCCCCATCAATGACCATATAATAAAGCATGGCGATGGGGTAAAAGTGGTAGCACTCTGGGTAGAAGATGCACGTAGTGCTTTTGAAGAAACCACAAAACGCGGTGCAAAACCCTTTATGGAGCCCAAAGTAGAAACCGATGAGCAGGGCGAAGTCGTGTGCTCCGGGATTTACACTTATGGCGAGACAGTGCATATGTTTGTAGAGCGCAAGAATTATAACGGCCAGTTTATGCCCGGCTTTAGGAAATGGGAATCTGATTACAATCCGGAGCCTACCGGCTTAAAATATATTGACCATATGGTAGGTAATGTTGGTTGGGGCGAAATGAACACTTGGGTCAAATGGTATGAAGAGGTGATGGGCTTTGTAAACTTCCTCACTTTTGACGATAAGCAAATCACCACCGAGTATTCGGCTCTGATGAGTAAAGTGATGAGCAATGGCAACGGAAGAATCAAATTCCCTATCAACGAACCGGCAGAAGGCATTAAAAAATCACAGATTGAAGAATATTTGGATTTTTACGAAGGTCCGGGAGTGCAGCATCTTGCTGTAGCGACAGATGATATTGTTAAGACCGTTTCGGCTTTAAAGGCCAGAGGAGTAGAGTTTTTACCGCCACCTCCACAAGCCTATTATGATGATATCCCACGCAGATTAGGCGCGCATATGGATACGATGAAAGAAGATCTTAACAAATTGCAGGAACTTTCAATACTGGTAGATGCCGATGAAGAAGGCTATTTACTGCAGATTTTCACAAAACCGCTTCAGGATCGCCCGACTTTATTTTTTGAAATTATACAGCGTATGGGTGCCAAAGGTTTTGGTGCGGGTAATTTTAAAGCACTTTTTGAATCTATCGAGCGTGAGCAGGCTCAGCGAGGAACGCTTTAATTTAAGTATGTGATAATAAAATTTTAAAATCCCTGTTTGTATTCAAGCAGGGATTTTTAGCTTTTGGCTACTTTTGGAATAACTCTTGTAAAAGCATAAGTTACAACAGTGTTGTTGTGATTAAATCAGATCGCTATGAAAAAATATTATGTTTTATTTCTTATGCTGTTAGTGTTGGTTTCTACCAGTGCACAGGAGCCTGCTTTTGAAGATGGAGAGTGGTTCAAATTTCGTATAAGTTACAGTGGCTGGTGGAAAGCCGGTGAGGCAACTCTTGCAGTTACAAATGATACTTATAAAGGCAAATCGGTATATTATATAAAAGGAAAAGGCGTGACGACGGGTATGACCAAGCTTTTCTTTGGTGTTGAAGATTATTATGAAACTTACATTGATAAGCAATCCACTTTACCCTACCGTTTTATTCGTAAAATAGATGAAGGTGGGCATACAAAAGATAAGGTAATTGACTTTGATCAGAAAGCTCAAGTGGCTACTGTAAATGATAAAAAGCATAATGAGATCACTACCTATAAAACAGACCCGTCCATTCACGATATGGTATCCAGTTTTTACTACCTGCGTAATTCGATTGATACGAAAAACCTGAAAGAAGGTGATGAGACAGTGATCAATATGTTTTTTGATCAGGAAAACTTTAAGTTCAAACTCAAGTTTTTAGGACGTGAAGTTTTAAAAACGAAGTTTGGTAAGGTAAATACCTTAATATTTAGACCGTATGTGCAAGCCGGTCGTGTTTTTAAAGAGAAAGAAAGTCTTACGGTTTGGATTAGCGATGATCAAAATAAAATACCTTTGCAAATCAAAGCAGATTTAGCAGTAGGCTCGTTAAAAGCAGAGATTGAAGCATATAAAGGCCTTAAGCATCCATTCTATATTATACAAGATTAATGACGCATAAAAGCAGTCTGGAGACAGATCAACAATTAGAAGCGCTTAGAGAAAAATTTGATGCAATGGGTCAAAACCTGGACCATCAATTAGAAGGATTCGCACATAGTAAACCCATAAATTATTGGGACTATATTCAGGTTGATTCCCTATTAAGTATTCAAAACCAGCGTACTCTTCTTCCTGATGAAATGGTTTTTATTATGTATCATCAGATCAACGAACTGCTTTTTAAAATGATTTTATGGGAAATTGAGCAGGTCGCTTATGAGAAAGACTTGAATGTTGTTTTCTTTTCAGAAAAGTTAACTCGCATCAGCAGATACTTTGATATGCTTACTTCTTCTTTTAATATTATGCGAGAAGGGATGAATATGGAGCAGTATCTCAAATTTAGAAGAACCTTAAGTCCTGCAAGTGGTTTTCAAAGTGCGCAGTACCGCTTTGTAGAGTTTGGTTCTACTGAACTCATAAATCTTATAGATGCACGCATCCGCGAAAGCTTCAAAAATGAAGAAGTTACAGATGAGAGCTACTACGATAAGGTCTTTGAGCATTTATATTGGCAAGCAGCCGGAAAAGATTATGAGACCGGTGATAAAACGTATACGTTAAAAGCATTTGAATTAAAATATAAGGAAGCCTTCATTCGTTTTCTAAAACAATACAAAACCCTAAATTTGTGGGCCAGATTTAAAACCTTGCCACTTTCTGATCAAAAGGATGCAACATTGCTTGAAGCGATGCGTCACTATGATTATACAGTAAATATCAAGTGGGTTATGTCGCACTACCATACTGCCCTGCATTATTTAAATCAAGGTAAAGAGCCGTTAGAGGCAACAGGTGGTAGTGATTGGGTAAAATATATGCATCCCAAATATCAGAAACGCATATTTTTCCCTGATTTGTGGTCTGAAGAAGAACGCGCAAACTGGGGACAGAATATCTAAATAAAAACATTAAAATTTCAAATACCCTAAATTGAAAAAAATTAGTCTCGTATTGCTGGCCGTACTCACTTTAATGAGTTGCGCCGATGATAAAAAAGCAGAAATAAAACCGGAAGTAAAAGAAGTAAAGAAGCCTGTTAATAAGAAGTTTGGGTATGTGCTTGATGATTATGAGGTGATATCAGATACCGTACAGTCTGGTGATAGTTTTGGTCAGATTTTGTTTGAAAATGGTATTGATTACGGGACTATTCAACAAATTACAGACACGGTACAGTCTACTTTTGATACGCGTAAAATTCTTGTAGGTAAGCCATATACCTTACTTAAAAGTAAGGATTCTGCAAATCAGGCAAAGGTTTTTATATATGAGCAAAACAAGATAGATTATGTCGTGCTTGATTTTGCTGATGAGGTTGTAAAAGCTGCCGCTAAAAAAAGACCAGTTACGGTTAAGGAACGTGTGGTAAGCGGTGTGATAAATAGTAACCTTTCTTCTACTTTTGATGATCTTGGTGTAAATATTTTAGTAGCTTATAAAATGGCAGATATTTATGCCTGGACTATTGACTTCTTCCGTCTTCAAGAGGGGGATAGATTTAAAGTAATTTATACCGAGAAGTTTATCAATGATACCATTCCGGCAGGATTTGGAGAAATAAAAGCAAGTTGGTTTGAGCACAAAGGCAAACCCGTTTATGCTTTTGCGTATCAGAATGATTCGGTGAATGATGGTAACAGAGACTTTTACGATCAGCATGCAGATAACTTAAGAAGAGCTTTTTTAAAAAGTCCGCTTAAATTCGGACGTATTTCTTCTCGCTATAACTTAAAGCGCAGAATTGCATATTATGGTAATCGCATTCGTCCACATAAAGGAACCGATTTTGCCGCTCCTGTAGGAACTCCTATTATGGCGACTTCAGACGGTACGGTAATCGCTTCAGAATACAGAGGTGGTAATGGAAATTATGTGAAAGTTAGGCACAATAAAACTTATGACACGCAGTATTTGCACATGAGTAAACGTGCAGTTAGCAGAGGTGATTATGTGCGACAAGGAGAAGTAATAGGCTATATAGGTATGACTGGTAATACCAGCGGACCTCACGTTTGCTATCGTTTTTGGAAAAACGGCAAGCAAGTTAATCCATTTGCTATAGATTTACCTACTTCAGAGCCTTTAGCAGAAGAACTACAACCTCAGTATTTTGAATTTATAGCTCCATTGAGAGCGCAATTAGATGCAATAACCTTCCAAAAATCAACATAAAATGCAAAAAGTAAATCCTACTCAGACAAAAGCCTGGAAAGCGCTTCAGGCACATTTTGAAGACATTAAAGATGTCGAAATGAAGAACCTCTTTGAAGATCAATCAAGGGCAGCAGCTTTTACTTTGAAGTGGGAAGACTTTTATGTGGATTATAGTAAAAACAGAATCACTGAAGAGACAAAGTCTTTATTGTTGGATCTGGCTAAAGAAATGAATCTTAAGGAAGCTAAGGCAGCTTATTTTGGCGGAGCCGAAATAAATGAGACTGAAGGTCGTGCAGTGATGCATACAGCTCTTCGTCAGCCCAGTATAGCTAGTGTGAAGATCGATGGAGAAGATGTAATACCTGAAGTAAACGAAGTAAAAGCAAAAATCAAGAGTTTTTGCGACATGGTTATTAGTGGTGAACATAAAGGATATACTGGTAAAGCAATTACCGATGTGGTGAATATAGGTATTGGAGGTTCTGACCTTGGGCCTGTTATGGTTGCCGAAGCTTTAGCATATTACCACAACCATTTAAAAGTTCATTTCATTTCTAATGTAGATGGCGATCACGTTCACGAATCTCTAAAAAATTTAAATCCGGAAACAACCTTGTTTGTGATTGTATCTAAAACCTTTACAACTCAAGAAACCCTTTCTAATGCTAATACTGCACGTAAGTGGTTTTTAGATAAAGTTTCTGGTGCTGTAGCAGATGGTGAGGCTGTTGCAAAACACTTTGTTGCCGTTTCTACAAATGAGACTGCTGTTAAAGATTTTGGCATAGACCCTCATAATGTCTTTACAATGTGGGACTGGGTTGGTGGTCGTTTTTCATTATGGAGTTCGGTAGGGCTCTCTATCGCTTTGGCAGTGGGCTATAACAATTTTGAGAGTATGCTTGCTGGCGCTCATAAAGCTGATGAGCATTTCAAAAACACACCACTTGATGAGAATATTTCAGTTATACTGGCGCTTGTAACCGTATGGTACAACAATTTCTTTGGTGCAGAAAGTGAAGCGATTATTCCTTATACACAATATTTGCACCGTTTCCCTGCTTACCTGCAACAGGCAATTATGGAAAGTAACGGTAAAAGTGTAGACCGTAATGGAAAGCACGTAGATTATCAAACAGGACAAATTGTTTGGGGTGAACCGGGAACCAATTCACAACACGCATTTTTTCAGTTGATACATCAGGGAACTAAAATTATTCCGACTCATTTTATTGGCTATAAACATTCATTACATGGTGATGTAGATCATCATAATAAGTTGATGGCCAATTTCTTTGCGCAAACTGAAGCTTTAATGAATGGTAAAACAGAAGCTGAAGCTAAAGCAGAATTAGAAGCTTCAGGTATGGGTGCTGATGCAATTCAGAAACTGGTTCCATTCAAGGTTTTTGATGGAAATAAGCCTACTACAAGCATTCTTATTGATAAGCTAACACCTGAAAGTTTGGGTGCTCTGATCGCGTTATATGAGCATAAGATCTTTACTGAAGGTATTTTGTGGAACATATTTAGCTATGACCAGTGGGGTGTTGAGTTAGGAAAACAGTTGGCGAAAAATGTTTTAACTGATTTAAATTCAGAGGTTATAGCTGCCCACGATTCTTCAACCACAGCTTTAATTAAGGCATTTAAAGCGTAAGTTATACGCTTATTTGAATTTAGGTTTTTAACTGTTAAATATTAATTTAAAATACTTAGGGGTTAAAATAGCACATACGCTGTTGAGATGTTATTCTTAACATTGCGTTAATATTTAATTAGGTCTTTATTAAGACTTTTGCGCAAAATCTAAATTTAAACAAGCACAATGAAAAAAATTACAAGTTCACTAACACTTGTGTTTCTTCTGTTTGCAGCCTTTATGCAAGCACAAGGAACAATTCGTGGTACTGTAGTAGACGGTGAAAATGGTACGCCGCTACCTGGAGTAAACGTAGTTGTTGATGGAACAACTAACGGAGTATCAACTGATTTTGATGGGGTTTTCGAAATTCAGGTTGTTGACAATGCAGGTTCTTTACGTATTTCTTACGTAGGATTTAAGCCTTCTACTATTGCTTTTGATTTGTCTGGTAAAAAAGTAGTAAATCTTGGGACGGTTCAGTTGGAAATGGATTCTGATGCCCTTGATGAGGTAATAGTCAAAGCATATTCACTAGCAATTGATCGTAAAACACCGGTTGCAGTTTCTACAATTAAGGCTGAGACTATTCAGAATGAATTGGGTAGTCAGGAATTTCCTGAAATCTTAAAAACAACTCCTGGTGTTTATGTAACCCGAGGTGGTGGTGGTTTTGGAGATGCAGAATTGCGTGTACGTGGTTTTAACTCTGAAAACGTTGCGGTAATGATTAACGGTATTCCGGTAAACGATATGGAAAATGGTCGTGTATATTGGAGTAACTGGGCAGGTCTATCTGATGTAACTAGCTCTATGCAGGTACAAAGAGGTCTTGGTGCGGCAATGATAGGTCTTCCTTCTATTGGAGGTACTGTAAACATTGTTACAAAAGCTACTGACATCAATAAAGGTGGAAATGTAATCATGACCACAGGTAATGATGGTTATACAAAATATGGTTTTACACTTTCTACAGGGATGTTAGAAAATGATTGGGCGGCTACGGTAAGTCTTTCTAGAACTACTGGAGAGCAGTTTGTAGATGCTACTACAATTGATGCTTATTCTTACTTTTTAAACGTAGCAAAAAAAATAGGTGATAATCACGAATTGTCGTTTACTGCTTTTGGAGCGCCACAACGTCACGGCCAGCGTCAAAATCGATTGTTAATTGACGATTATAGAAGAAGTGATCGTGGTATACGTACCAATACAGATTATGGTTATAAAAATGGTCAGCTGGTAAATATTGAAGACAACTTTTACCATAAGCCACAGATGTCGTTAAACCATTATTGGACAATTAATGATATTTCATCATTAACTACTTCAGTTTACTATTCTATAGGTACTGGAGGTGGCGGAGGTACTGCGGGTACTAATAAATTCGGGAAATATGATACAAACTATCGTGATCAAGAATTTGGACCTGTAAATCTTGATAAGATCGTTGCAGAAAATAAAGCTTTAGGTCAGGCAACAAGTGCTGAAACTTTCTTGAGAGCTTCAAGAAACAACCACCAGTGGTATGGTGCTTTGTCAACATACAATACAGAGCTTTCTGAATATATAGATTTAACTGCAGGTGTAGATTTACGTTTTTACAGAGGGGATCACTATACAGAATTAACTGATCTTTTAGGAGCTGCTTTTTATTTAGATAATAGTGATGTAAATAATCCTAACAGAGTTGTTAGAGAAGGGGATAAGTATAACTATAATGACACCGGTTATACTAACTGGCAAGGGTTATTTGCTCAAGCTGAGTATAACAAAGATGCTATTTCTGCTGTGATTTCTGTTGCAGGTAACAACACTTCTTACAAAAGAGAAGATTATTATAAGTATACACCAGACGATCCGTTAAGAGAAACAGATTGGATAAACTTTACAGCTTTTAGTACTAAAGGAGGTATTAATTATCGTCTGGATGATGTAAATAATGTATTTGCAAATGTAGGGTATTTTGAACGAGCTCCATTTAATGAAGCGGTTTTTATAAACAATCGAAATGTTGTAAATGAGGATGCCGAAAACCAAAAGATATTTAGTGCAGAACTAGGTTATGGCTTAAGAACAGATAAGTTTAGAGCTGACTTGAATGTATATCGTACTCAATGGATGGATAGATCATATACTATAACAAGAACAGCTAACACTATTCAATACACCGCAAATATTTTAGGGGTAGACGCACTACACCAGGGTGTTGAATTAGAATTGCAATACCGTCCTATAGAGACTTTAACCTTGACCGGTATGGCATCTTTGGGAGACTGGCAATGGGATAATAATGTAACTAATGTTCAGGTTTTTGACGATCAACAAAATCCTATTGGAGACCCAATTGATATCTTTTTAGAGGGTGTTAAAGTGGGTAACTCGGCACAGACTACGTTTGCTTTAGGTGCAGATTATGCTGTGCTTGCTTCAACAACTGTAAGAGCTTCATTTAACTATGCAGGTAATTACTATGCCGATTATGACGTAACTGGTCGTAGCGTGGAAGGTTTGCCACAAACCTGGGAGATGCCAGATTACGGAGTATTTGACTTGGGCTTAACACACAGGTTTAATTTTGGTGGATTTAATGCACAAATAAATGCTAACGTGTTCAATGTATTAGGTACTGAGTATATTTCTGACGCGCAAGATGGTGATGGTTCTGTTGCTGAAACAGCATTAGTTTACTACGGTCCTGGTAGAACATACACTGTAGGAGCAAAAATTAATTTTTAATAAAAAATTGAAATGAAAAAATTTAACTATTTAATCGTTGCAATTACCATAGGCGTTATGTCTGTGGGTTGCGATCCTGTAGAGGATATAAATGATAGCCTGGCTGCAAATGAGCCTGGTATCAGCACTGTATTGGATTATACGTTAACTGATGATGACTACGAAGATTTAGAGCTTTCATTTGGTAACTTTAGTAGTCTTGACGATGCTAAGGCTTTAATACCTCAGGTGCTTACAAATAACTTTCCGGTACTAGGAGCTGGTTCATTGGCCAATGTTAGCTTTAATATTTATGATCCTATACGTGTTCAGGATTATGCTGTGAATGCGGCAGATTATGAAGAAGCTGGTCTTTCAGATTCTTATTTTTCTGGGTTGGGCGATATTCAGGATTTTCTTGATCTTAAATATCCTCAAGCTGAAAATGGAGACTATGTAAATCTTTCTTATAAAGTATTAGCTGATGAAATTCAGTATACTTTAGATGGAGATGACTTTGACTTAATTGGTGAAGAGTTAGCAGAAATATATCCTGCTCAGGCTGATCAAGCAGCTTTCCGTTCTAATTTTGAAAGAAGAACTACAAGTGATGCATATTGGACAGAAGAAATGATATTAGCTGCGCTAAATGTTGTATTAGCTGATAATTTTGATAATGTTTCAGGTCAAAAGTACAGTGTTTCTTATGCAATTTATGATGGAAGCGCTGGTGCTGAAAGTATGACTGTTCAGTTTGATGGTAACGCCTATGTTGCAGTTGGTGGTGTAGCTTACGAATTTGTTGATGCAGATTATGAATTGGCAGCTACAGAATTAGCTACAGCATATCCGGGACCTGCAGCTAATGCTAGTCAATTTGGTAGCTTTGATGTTCGTGAAGCTAGCGACAACTATTGGAGTCCTGCAATGTTGCTTGAAGCATTTAATATTGTTCTAGATGCTCAATATCCTAATTCTGTAGAAGGGGATAAATTTGAATTGACTTATGCGATTTACAACGGTGCAGTTTCAACACAAGTTTCTTCTGTAATTAAAGAAGGAGATACCTTTGTAATAGATGAGACTGCTTCAGTTTCTACTATTGAGGCAACTGTAGTTTATGCATATGCAAACAATACCTGGAATGAGCCCTTTACTTTAGAGTCTGAAGATTACACAGAGATGGGGCAAAGATTCCCTAATTTTGATGATGAGGACGAGGCTATCTATAAGCTACAAATTTTCTTAGGTAGAGAGTTTCCTTACGCAGAAGAGGGCGATTTTGTAGCTGTTGCTTACGCTTTTTATGATGGTTCTACATCTACAGAATATGCAAACTTTGTATTTAAAAATGGATCTTTTGTGAATATTCCTAGTGTGGTAGAGTCTTCTTTACAGTTTGGTAATGATGGTA
This sequence comes from Leeuwenhoekiella polynyae, assembly GCF_004104075.1. Taxonomy (GTDB): domain Bacteria; phylum Bacteroidota; class Bacteroidia; order Flavobacteriales; family Flavobacteriaceae; genus Leeuwenhoekiella; species Leeuwenhoekiella polynyae. The sequence continues at coordinate 191,029 of NZ_QOVK01000005.1, forward strand.
CAACTTGGGTGCCAGATAATACTATCGCTTATTCACTTGCAGGTGCAGATTACATATTAATAGCAGATGCTCTTGCTGCAGAATACCCTGCTCAAACAGCAAGTATGGCACAATATGGAAACTTAGATCGTCGTAGTGGTAATGCTGCTTACTGGAGTGATGGTATGATCGTAGAGGGAATGAATGTTCTTCTTGATGAAATTGCCCCTTCAGCTGCAGAAGGTCAGAAATATGCGGTTACATTTGACATTTACAACGGTTCTAATACTACTGAAACATTCTATCTGATCAAAACAGATGGGGCGTGGGTATTACAGTAATATATAAATTACTTTAAGTAAAACCTCCTACACTACTGTAGGAGGTTTTCTTTTCTATAGCTATATTGAAAACCAATATTTTATTTATGAAAAAGATAAACCTTAAAAGAAATGCGGTCCGCTTTTTTAATACCGCTTTTGTGCTTTTACTCTTAAGCTGTAGTGGCGGTGATGACTCTCCAGAAACTCCAGATCCAGAAACTGAAGTTGATAAACCCGTGGCGCAGGCTGATTCTTATACGACAGGTGAAAATGAATCAATTACTTTTGATGACTTATTAGATAATGATACCATCTTTGATTTTGGAAGAGTTTCTGAAATCGATAAAGAGTCTTCAAAAGGTGGAACTATTTTGGATAACAGAGACGGTTCTTTTACTTATACGCCACCTAGTAATTTTACAGGTGAGGATACTTTTGAATATACTTTGTGTGATGCACTGACTCCGGTAAATTGCTCTTCTACTACCGTTACTGTTACTGTAACAGGTTCAGATCCTATTGCTGTAGCTGATAGCTATGAAGTAAAGGAAAATAGCTTTTTTAAAATAAATAACTACCTTCAAAATGATGAACTGCTGGATAATGCAGTAGTCACAGAGTTGGATTTAACAGGTACTAATGGTTCTGCAGTTTTAAATGAGGATGGTTCGATCTTGTATACTGCTTCTAATGGATATGCAGGTGAAGATACATTTACATATACTATTTGCGATGATGATGAAACTCCGGTTTGCTCTACAGCCACTATTACCATCACGGTTATAGACGAAGGTACTCCTGTTGCTGTTGATGACGAGTTTGTGTTTAGACAAGAAAATCAGACGTTAACCTTAGAGGGTTTTACTGATAATGATGATTTGATTGACGATGCTGTTGTGACTGAGATCAGTTACTCGGGATCTGGATCTGCAACGCTTAATGAAGATGGTACGATCACCTATACTTCTTCAAATGATTTTATAGGGGAAGAAACCATTGTTTATACGTTGTGTGATGATGATGAGGCACCGTCTTGTGTAACTGCCACAATAACTATTAAGCTTGTAGATGGTCTTGATGTTAATATTCCAGCGGTACTTGAATACTATTACGGAGATTTAGCGCTTACTACAGATGAAGATTTAAATTTCACTGTGCTCCGCACGCTTACACAGGGGATGCATACTACGATTCTTACTTATTTTGAGCGTCACGAATATTTATATGATGCAGATGCAGATTTAGATAATCCTGCAAATGTTATCCTGATGTATACCGGTGAAAGCAGAGATCGTAGAGAGTATACCTCAGGGAGTAATTCCTACTCACCTCAAACTTTTAATACCGAACATATTTTTCCGCAGTCGCGTTTAGCAACTGCAAACGCAGTTACAGATTTACATCATTTACGCTCTACAGATGACGCGATCAACTCTCTTCGTCTTAATTACCCGTATACAGATGGAAGTGGAGAATATGCGTTGGTCAACGGCAATTCTTGGTTTCCAGGAGATGAATGGAAAGGTGATGTGGCGCGTATGGTACTTTATTTAAATATACGCTACGGAGAAGACTATACTAAAATAGGAACGCTAGATTTATTCTTAAAGTGGAATCGTGAAGACCCGGTTTCAGATTTTGAACGTCAGCGAAACGGAGTAATTGAAGGTGCACAGGGAGTTCGTAATCCATTTATTGACAACCCGTATTTAGCAACTTTAATTTGGGGAGGAACCGCAGCCGAGAATACCTGGGAATAGTTGCCTTTTAGTTTAAAATTTATAAAACCCTTTCAATTTTGAAAGGGTTTTTGTTTTTATGAGATGTAGATTTCAGTGCTTTTAACAGCAAAAACCTATCTTTGAATTTCAAAAATCAGACTATGTATAACACCATTCAATTTGTACACTCCTACTGGGCTTATTTAGTGCTCATAGTACTTACTATAACTACTATCAATTCACTGGTTTCTTATTTTGGAAATAAAGAATTTGGCGCTCGTGATTTCAGATTAGCATTATTTACGTTGATTGTCACGCACATTCAATTACTTATAGGTATTGTGCTATATTTTGTTTCCCCACTGGGAGCAAAAGCCATAGCTTCTGAAGGGATGAGTGCTGCGATGAAAGATCCTAATTTACGTTTGTATGTGGTGGAGCACCCTCTTGCAATGATTATAACAGTTGTTTTGATAACAGTAGGCTACAGCAAGCATAAAAAGAAATTAACATCTAAGCCTAAATTTAAGCTTCTGGCTATTTTTTATACTTTGGGACTTTTGGTGATGCTAACTCGTATTCCGTGGTCTAATTGGTTTTAATTTCTAGTTTGTAAGATTTTAAATTAAAAAAGCTCCGTGATCAATTTGATTACGGAGCTTTTTTGCAAACTGCAAACTGCAAACTGAACCTAACGATTCATCCAGTCTTCAATCTCTTCCACTTCAAGTGGTATGTTACGCATCAGATTAAACGGCTCTCCGTTTTCTTGAATAACTACATCATCTTCCAATCGAATCCCGAAACCTTCCTCAGGAATGTAAATTCCCGGTTCAACGGTAAATACATTGTTTACGTGCATCGGTTCGTGAAGTAGTCCATAATCATGGGTGTCCAGACCTATATGGTGTGATGTACCGTGCATAAAGTATTTTTTATAAGCCGGCCAATCTTTGTTTTCGTTTTGAACATCGGCTTTGTCCAGTAGGCCAAGACCCAACAATTCTGAAGTCATTAGTTTGCCTACTTCTTCATGATAAGGACCCCATAAGTTTCCTGGAGTGAGCATTTTTGTAGCTTCTTTCTTTACGCGTAAAACAGCATTATAAACGTCCTTTTGACGATCGGTAAACCTACCGGATACCGGAATCGTACGGGTCATATCGCTGCTGTAATTTGCATATTCAGCACCAATGTCTAACAGAATTAAATCTCCGGCTTTACATTCAGAATTATTCACAACGTAATGCAATACATTGGCATTGTTGCCTGAGGCTACAATAGGTGTGTACGCAAAGCCTTTAGAGCGGTTACGCAAAAACTCGTGCATAAATTCGGCTTCTATTTCATACTCCATCACACCGGGTTTAGTGAACTGTAAAACGCGTTTAAAACCTTTTTCGGTGATATTGCAAGCTTGTTGCATAATGTCAAGTTCAATTGGGTCTTTTACAGAACGTAAACGCTGCAGGATAGGATTGCTCTTAGCTACACTATGAGCAGGATATTGTTCTTTAATCGCTTTGTTGAAACGAGCCTCTCGAGTTTCGGTCTCTACATTTGCACGGTAATGTTCGTTGGTATTGATGTAAATGGTTTCGGCCTGCGTCATCAATTCATAAAAAATCTTATCCCATTCCTGTAACCAATATACAGTTTCAACACCGCTAACTTCTAGTGCTTTTTCTTTAGTGAGTTTTTCGCCTTCCCATACAGCGATATGCTCATTGGTTTCCTTTAAAAATAAAATTTCGCGATGCTTCGCTTTAGGGCAATCTGGGAAAAGCACTAAGATGCTCTCTTCCTGATCTACTCCACTTAAGTAAAACAAATCACGATTTTGTTGAAAAGGCATCGTGCTATCTGCTCCTATGGGGTAAATATCGTTACTGTTAAAAACGGCAAGGCTATTTGGCTTCATTGCAGCCATAAAATCTTTGCGGTTTTTGATAAATAAGTTGCGATCTATAAGGTCGTATTTCATATCTAAAATTGAATTTTTCCAAAGGTAAAGGAAATTAAAGCGATGCTGAAATAAAGTGACGAGCCTCCCTTTTTAATAGAAGGTTTTTCTTCCGCTAATTAAAGGAGGTATTTGTATTTAAAAACATGGTCATAACTAGGTCTTTGTTGTGCAAATCACTAATTTTAGAAGTATAAAACTCTTCTCTATGCAATCAAGATTTCTACTAATTATCTTATTTTTTAGTTTTCTGCTAAATGTTCAAGCGCAACAACCGGCTACTTCGGAAACTGTCTTACAGGAAACACTGACTTTAAAAGAGCAAATGCTCGAAAATTCTTTAGTAAAAAATATTCCTTTTAAAAATATAGGACCTACTATAATGAGTGGTCGTGTGGTTGATATAGAGGTTAATCCTGAAAACAGTACAGAATTTTATGTCGCGTATGCGACAGGTGGTATCTGGCACACCGTGAATAACGGGAATACGTTTGAATCAGTTTTTGATAGTGCGCCTACTCAAAATGTAGGGGATATTGCAGTAAACTGGACAGAAGGTATAATCTGGGCGGGAACCGGAGAGACGATTTCATCCCGTTCTTCTTATGCCGGAATCGGTATTTTAAAAAGTACAGATAATGGTAAAACCTGGGAACAAAAAGGGCTTTTAGATGCCCATCACATCAGCGATATTGTTCTTGATGCATCGAACCCTGATGTTGTGGTTGTGGGTGCTTTGGGTCATTTATATTCACCTAACGAGCAGCGCGGTATTTTTAAAACAACAGATGGCGGGGACACCTGGGAAAAAAAATTATACATAGGTGATGAAACAGGAATCATATGCCTTGCTGAAGCCCCAGATAACCCCGATGTAATGTATGCTACCGCTTGGGAACGTGAGCGTATGGCTTGGGATTTTAGAGGGTCTGGTGAGAATTCCGGGATTTACAAATCTACAGATGCAGGAGATAGTTGGGAGTTAGTGACTACCGGTAATGGATTTCCGCAGGGAGAAGGGGTTGGTCGTATTGGTGTGGCGGTTGTTGATGAGAATACCATTTATGCCATTCACGATAGTCAGTTTATAAGAGAGGAATCAAAAGAAAAAAATGAAGAGAAGGGAGACGAGTCTTTAAAACCTGAAGCTTTTAAGACGATGACTAAAGCTGCTTTTTTAGCTTTGGATGAAGAGTCGTTGAGTGATTATTTGCGTGATAATCGCTTTCCGAGGCAGTATGATGCTAAAAAGGTTTATAAGATGATTAAAAGCGATGAGCTGAAACCGGCTGATCTCTTCTTATACACTTATGATAAAAATGCTTCTGAATCTAAAGGAGAAGTAGTAGGCGCCGAAATTTACCTTTCTGAAGATGGTGGAGCTACTTGGAGTAAAACTCACGAAGGCTATATTGATGATTTTTTCTATTCTTATGGTTACGTTTTTGCAGAGATGGATGTAAACCCTCAGGATAAAAATGAAATTTACTTAGTTGGTGTTCCGCTTATAAAATCTACAGATGGCGGGAAAACGTTTACCTATATCAATGAGCCCAATGTACACGTTGATCACCACGTGATTTGGGTTGACCCTAAAATGCCAGACCATTTGATTAATGGTAATGATGGCGGACTCAATATGTCTTACGATGCCGGAAAGAGTTGGTCAAAATTAAACTCGATGCCACTGGCGCAATTTTATGCGATAAATGTAGATTATGAAAAGCCCTATAATGTGTATGGGGGTTTACAGGATAATGGTACGTGGAAGGGGCCACATACCTATTCTTACTCTAAAGATTATGAGTCTGAAGGTCAATACCCCTATAAATCTATAGGTGGTGGTGATGGTATGCAAGTGCAAATTGACCGTCGCAACAGCAATATAGTTTATGCGGGTTCACAGTTTGGGTATTATAATCGCGTGAATCTTGAAACAGGAGAGCGTCAATTTATAAAACCCAGTCATGATGTAGGTGAAGCTCCGTATCGATTCAATTGGGAAACTCCTATTCTGCTTTCTTTTCACAATCAGGATATCTTATATATGGGCGGAAATAAGCTGATGCGTTCTATGAATCAGGGTGATGATTGGACGGCGATTTCTCCAGATCTCACAGCTGGCGGAAAAAAAGGAAATGTACCCTACGGGACCTTGACAACGATTAGTGAATCTCCTTTTCAATTCGGTTTAATTTATACGGGTAGTGATGATGGTTTGATTCAGGTGACGCAAGATGCCGGAGGAAGCTGGAGCGTTATTTCAAAAATGCTTCCTCAGAACTTATGGGTGAGTAAGGTTACAGCTTCGGTACATAAAAAAGCTAGAGTTTACGCTACGCTAAACGGATATCGCTACGACGATTTTGCACCTTATGCTTATGTAAGTGAGGATTATGGAAAAAGCTGGAAAGACATCAGCGGTAATTTACCCCTGTCTCCTATTAATGTAATTATTGAAGATCCAGTAAAAGAAGATATTTTGTATTTAGGTACAGACGATGCAAGTTATGTGAGTTTAAATAAAGGAAACACCTGGCAATTATTAGACGGAAGTATGCCTAATGTAGCGGTTCACGATATGGTTGTTCAAACCGAAGCAAACGATCTGGTTGTGGGTACTCACGGAAGATCAATTTACATTACAAATCTTAATGATATTCAAAATTTTGATTTTCAAAAAGCTGAAGATTTACAAGTTTTTAAAATTGACCCAGTAAATTATTCAACAAATTGGGGGCGTTCTTGGAGTGCGTGGAGTTCAGCAAATACTCCTGAGATCACTTTCGGTTTTTATACACCACAAAGTGGAAATGCCATGATAACTCTTAAGAGTACAGGGGGTGAAACCTTAAAGACTTGGCAGGTTGAAGTGAGTAAAGGCTTTAATTATAGTCCTTACGATTTGAGTATTTCAGAATCAGGGAAGAAATATTTAGAAAAAGAGATTAAAGATTTACAAATCAAAAAGGCTCAAAATGGAATTTTTTATCTTCCGCCCGGCTCTTATGAAGTTGAGATTAAAGCGGCAGGAAATACAGAAACTACAGCTCTAAAAGTAGAAGAAGGAAGTCGTCGCAGAGATCGTGCTGAGGCAGCTGCAAATGCACCAGAAGAAGATTAAATAGGATGGAGCTGAACTTAAGTATACCGGCATTGCTGTTTCCGGCAATATCACTAACTATGCTTGCTTATAATGCCAGGTATTTAGCAATAGCAGCATTAATTAGAGCGTTGCACAAGCGGTATCAGAACCAGTCATCGAGTCCCGTAAAAAAGCAAATCAAACAATTGCGCAAACGTCTGGGCATTATAAAAGCTATGCAGGCGATGGCGATCGTGAGCTTTCTTCTGGCCGTAATCACGATGTTTCTAATCTACATTGAAAAGTCAATTTGGGCTAATATTTTCTTCGGGGTCAGTTTGATTGCGCTTATAATTTCTTTGACATTGTCTTTTATAGAAGTGCAATTGAGTACTCAGGCTCTTGAAATTCAGTTGAATGATATGGATGATTGATTTGAATCTTTAGTTATTCAAGTCTCCATGTAATCGATTTTATAATATTTAATCTTTTACGTTTCAGAAAGGGATTCAATTTTCTTATTAGCTCACTTGATTCCAATTCTTTGTTTAAGGGAACTCTTATATTTCAAAGGTTTTCGTGTGAACTCTTAAACATTTTTGGCTTTATTTAAAACCATTCCAAAAGGGGGGGTAAAGTTTGTGAAACAACCTGCTGAGCCGTATTTTTGTGCCACTAAATAAAAAACGTAATTAAATGGGAATCATTTCCTCTTCTATCGCCCGAAAAGTTGCCATGGCACTTTCAGGTTTGTTCCTTGTATTGTTTTTAGGTCAGCATTTTACAATTAACCTCACGTCGACCTTCAGTCCTGAAACATTTAATGAGTTTTCTCATTTTATGGGAACCAATTTTCTGGTACAGGCAATTCTTCAACCCGTGCTAATTTTTGGGGTTATTTTTCACTTTGTAATGGGTTTTATTCTTGAAATACGTAACCGTTCTGCTCGTCAGATCAGTTATGTGAGCTATAAGGGTAGTGCAAACTCTAGTTGGGTAAGTCGTAATATGATTTATTCAGGTATAGTAATTCTAGCCTTTTTAGGGCTTCACTTTTATGATTTCTGGTTTCCGGAAATCGCTTACAAATACATTGAAGGTAACCCGGCTGATGCTACCCGTTATTACGGGGAGTTGGTTGAAAAATTCCACAGTCCTGTAAGAACAGGTTTGTATGTGCTTTCGTTCATATTCTTAGCGCTTCACCTGTATCACGGTTTCGCGTCTTCGTTTCAATCAGTTGGCTTCAATAACAAATACGCGACTGCTTTAAAGAAATTTGCAAAGGTTTATGCTATAGCTATTCCTGCAGGATTTATTTTCATCGCGTTGTTTCACCATTTTAATCACTAGACGATGTCAGAATTAAAATCAAATATACCAGAAGGACCACTTGCAGATAAGTGGACTCAACATAAAAACGATATCAATCTCGTTAACCCGGCTAACAAACGTAATATAGATGTTATCGTTGTAGGTACCGGTTTAGCAGGAGGTAGTGCCGCTGCAACTTTGGCAGAATTGGGCTACAATGTAAAGACTTTTTGCTACCAGGATTCTCCGCGTAGAGCGCACTCTATTGCTGCTCAGGGAGGTATCAACGCGGCAAAGAATTATCAGGGAGATGGGGATTCTAACTACCGTTTATTTTACGATACGGTAAAAGGTGGTGACTACCGTTCTCGGGAGTCAAATGTTTACCGTCTTGCGGAAGTTTCAGGTAATATTATTGACCAGTGTGTGGCACAAGGTGTGCCTTTTGCACGAGAATATGGAGGGTTATTAGACAACCGTTCTTTTGGTGGAGTTTTGGTTTCCAGAACATTTTATGCTAAAGGACAAACCGGTCAGCAGTTGCTTTTAGGAGCATATTCTGCGATGAACCGTCAGATCAACCGCGGTAAGATAAAATCATTCAACCGTCACGAGATGTTAGATCTTGTTTTGGTTGATGGTAAAGCGAGAGGTATTATAGCTCGTGACTTAGTTACCGGTGAGATAGAAAGACATGCTGCTCACGCAGTTGTTTTAGCTAGTGGAGGTTATGGTAATGTGTTCTTCCTTTCAACTAATGCAATGGGAAGTAATGTAATGGCAGCTTGGAGAGCGCACCGTCGTGGAGCATATTTCGCAAACCCTTGCTATACGCAGATTCACCCAACGTGTATTCCGGTTTCTGGAGATCATCAGTCAAAATTGACGTTGATGTCAGAATCTTTGCGTAATGATGGTCGTATCTGGGTTCCTAAGAAGAAAGAAGATGCGATTGCAATTAGAGAAGGTAAAAAGAAACCTACTGATCTTTCTGAAGACGAAAGAGATTATTATTTAGAGCGTCGTTATCCTGCTTTTGGTAACCTGGTTCCTCGTGATGTAGCTTCAAGAGCTGCAAAAGAACGTTGTGATGCCGGATTTGGTGTTAACAAAACAGGAGAAGCAGTTTACTTAGATTTCTCAAGTGCGATTGAACGCTACGGAAAAGAAAAAGCATTTACTTCAGGGCATAAAAATCCTTCTAAAGAAGAAGTGATTAAGCTTGGTAAAGAAGTGGTAGAGGCTAAGTATGGTAACTTATTCCAGATGTATGAGAAAATCGTAGATCAGAATCCATACGAGACTCCGATGATGATCTATCCTGCAGTTCACTATACGATGGGAGGTCTTTGGGTAGATTACAACTTACAAACTACCATACCGGGTTGTTATGCAGCGGGAGAAGCAAACTTCTCTGATCACGGTGCTAACCGGCTTGGAGCTTCAGCATTGATGCAAGGTCTTGCAGATGGATATTTTGTGCTTCCTTATACAATAGGGGACTATCTTTCTAAAGATATAAGAACAGGAAAAATTCCAACAGATTCTCCAGAATTTGATCAGGCAGAAAAAGATGTACGCGACCGTATGCAAAAGCTTATGAATGGTAGCGGACAGCATTCTGTAGATTATTACCATAAGAAATTAGGTAAGATCATGTGGAATAAATGTGGAATGGCTCGTAATGCAAAAGAGCTTCAGGAAGCAATGGATGAAATCGCTGAATTGCGTGCAGATTTCTGGGCAAATGTAAAAGTGCCAGGAACGCTGGATTCTAAAAATGCTGAGCTTGAAAAAGCCGGAAGAGTAGCAGATTTCTTAGAATTAGGAGAACTTTTTGCTAAAGATGCATTTACTAGAAATGAATCTTGTGGAGGTCACTTTAGAGAAGAATATCAAACTCCGGAAGGCGAAGCTTTACGGGATGATGAGAATTTTAGTTTTGTATCTGCTTGGGAGTATAACGAGAATCCACGCGAAGCAAAACTGCATAAAGAACAGTTGACCTTTGAGAATATCGAGGTAAAGACACGTTCATATAAATAATAATTAAAAGATAACTTTTACTATGAAGTTAACACTCAAAATATGGCGTCAGGAAAACGCTAAGGCAAAAGGAGCGATGAAAACCTATCCGATAGATGGGATTGAAGGCGATATGTCTTTTCTTGAAATGCTTGATGTTCTTAACGAAGAGCTTATAAATAAAGGAGAAGTTCCTGTAGAGTTTGATCACGATTGCCGCGAAGGTATTTGCGGAAGTTGTTCTTTGCAGATTAACGGTGAGCCTCACGGGCCAGACCGTTTAGTGACTACCTGCCAGTTGCACATGCGTAAATTTAATGATGGAGATACCATCGTTATTGAGCCGTTTAGAGCAACTGCATTTCCGGTAGTAACAGACCTTATTGTAGATCGTACTGCTTTTGATCGTATTCAACACGCAGGTGGTTATATCTCTGTGAACACTTCAGGTAATACTATTGATGCAAACAGTATTCCGGTAAATAAGCACGATGCAGACGACTCGTTCAACGCAGCTACATGTATAGGGTGTGGCGCTTGTGTTGCTGCTTGTAAAAATGCAAGTGCGATGTTATTTACTTCGGCTAAAGTTTCTCAATATGCATTGTTGCCACAAGGTCAGGTTGAGGCTGTAGAACGTGTAGAGAATATGGTACGCCAGATGGATTTAGAAGGTTTCGGAAACTGTACAAATACCGGGGCTTGTGAGATAGAGTGCCCTAAAGGAATTTCTTTAGAAAACATCGCTCGTATGAATCGTGAGTACTTAAGCGCTACGTCAAAAGGATAATTTTTTCGCAAAGCGGAAAGCATAAAAACACCCGATAGTTTTAAAACTATCGGGTGTTTTTAGTTTTATTGGTGCCGCCAAAGGGTTTAATATCCTGAAGCTAGCCTCGAATTTAAAAATATATTTCTGACGAATGCCTTTTGGGCTTGTCTCTATATAGTTTACTGGTTTCCAGTCTATAAGAAATTCAGTAGTTGTGTTTTATCCAAACAACCACTCCACCACATCATTCATCTTAGCGACGCGTATGATAGTAATACCATAATTATTCTTAGGAACTTTGCAGTATTTTGAAATCATTATCGTGCCAAAGCCAAGCTTTTCAGCTTCTAGAATGCGTTGTTCTACGCGAGTTACCGGTCTTATTTCGCCAGCTAGACCCACTTCCGCTGCAAAGCAAATATCTTTTGCTACCGAAATATCTTCATTACTTGATAATATAGCGGCAACTACAGCGAGGTCAATCGCAGTATCATCTACTGAAATTCCACCGGTTATATTTAAAAACACATCTTTAGCCCCAAGTCTGAATCCCGCACGTTTTTCAAGCACTGCCAAAATCATATTGAGACGCTTGGCATTGTAGCCCGTAGCACTGCGCTGTGGGGTGCCGTAAACTGCGGTACTTACCAAAGCTTGTATTTCTATCATAAGCGGTCGCATGCCTTCTAAAGTTGCAGCAATGGCTGTTCCGCTTAAATCTTCATCATTTTTAGAAATTAGAATCTCAGATGGATTGGAAACCTCTCGGAGTCCGCTGCCTTGCATTTCATAAATACCCAACTCATTTGTTGATCCAAAACGGTTTTTATGAGCTCTTAAGATGCGGTAGACATGGTTGCGGTCACCTTCAAACTGAAGAACGGTGTCTACCATATGCTCCAGAATTTTAGGCCCGGCAATGTTTCCATCTTTTGTGATATGCCCAATTAAAATTACCGGCGTGGCGGTTTCCTTAGCGAATTTAATGAGCTCTGTGGTGGTTTCTCGTATTTGAGAAATACTTCCCGCTCCACTTTCTATATAATCGCTGTGCAGCGTTTGAATAGAATCTATAATTACAATGTCTGGTTCTACTTCTTCAACCTGCTTAAAAATATTCTGAGTTTTGGTTTCGGTAAGAATGAGGCAGTTATCAGCATTGGGATTTATACGTTCTGCGCGCATTTTAATTTGTTGTGCACTTTCTTCTCCAGAAACATAAAGGGTTTTATAAGGAAGGGTCAATGCAATTTGTAGCATCAGTGTGCTCTTACCGATACCGGGTTCGCCTCCTAAAAGCGTCAAAGAGCCCGGAACCAAGCCCCCTCCTAAAACCCGATTCAATTCTTCGTTTAGGGTGTTTAATCTGGCATCTTTAGTGGTGTCAATCTCCCGAATGCGTTGGGGTTTTGCCACACGTTTTGAAGTGGGCACTTCGGTTTTCCAGCTTGATTTTTCTGCTTTTTGTACAACTTCTTCTGCGATAGTGTTCCATTCTTTGCAGGAGGTACACTGCCCTTGCCATTTTGCAAATTGTGCACCGCAATTTTGACAGAAAAAAGTGGTTTTAGTTTTTGCCATTAATATCCAAAATCATCTTTAATTTGCTGCGCTCGGGCAACAAGTATATCTTTATTAATATCTCCAATTTCTTTAAGAACTAGCGCTCCTTCATAAGTACGCATTGCTTTTTTAGGTTCCCCGTTTCCTTCGTAAGATCTTCCTAAGTAGTAAGCTCCCAGAATCGTTTCGGGGTATTCTTTACGGGCTAGTTTGCCTAAATTTTCAAAGCCATCCCAATCTGATTTTTGCTCTAGAGCAGCAGCTACAGCAATAAAGTCATTAATGCGGATCTGATCTTTTAAACCGAAAAGATTTTCGATAATCGCATATTTTTCAATCAGATAATTATACGGAGAATCAGATTTGAGTATAACATCTGTAAACTCTTTTTTAGTAACCGGTTTGTATACTGAAAATACCTTTCCTAGGGCATTCGGGATCGCACGGCCAACTAAAGAATAATGCGTAGCGTCGTCAAAATCGTCAAAATAATAGTGAAACTTATCATTTTCTATGGCTTTTAGAGACTGGTCTAATGCGAGCACATCTTCCCGTAGGGATTGAATGTCTTCACTTGCGGTGGCTTGATAGTAAAAAATTTGTTGTTCGGTGCGGCTCAAAACATTAGTAAGGCGCTCTGCCATTTGAGGTGCTAAATCTGGACTTAACGAAATATACGCATTAAACAGGGGTGGATTTTTCATCAAATAATAGTTGGCAAAACCTGCTGTAGCATCGTGCCCAACGATTACATTAAAAGGAGCAAGCCGGTATTGTTTATTCAGCCAAGGAAATAATTCCATTCCTATAAATTCAAAAAAATCGGCACTCTGGTTTGTAGGTAAAAAATTAGTCTCGTCGTATACCGAATCATCCATTCGGTTAGGTTGCATAATACCTACAACTATAGCTTGAGGCATATCTTCCCAATAGCTGTAGTAATCTGCACTACCGGCAACCGGTTCAAAAAGATAATCGCCATCTAAAGTGATGATTACGGGGTAACTTTTGTCTTTGTTTGCTTCGTAATTTCGCGGCAGCTGAATCTTTACATTTCTCGGTTCATTAAATTTAACCGAAGGCACAGATTCATAAATTACTTGTGCCTGGAGGCTGCTGTAAAAAAGCAGGAATAGAAGTAGTGTTTTTTTCATGGAGAATAGATTTGGGAACGTGAATTTAGTCATTATGCTTAAGTATTCCTTAAGCTTTAACGTGACGGATTCAATTATGCTGTAAAAGCTATTTTTTCTGATTGTAAAGCGGAAGGAGGAGAAAAGACAGAGCTCCTAGAATAAGAACTAAAAGGGTTTGTGAACCCCAGACGATCCAGCCAAAAGCTTCGCCGCCCTGTTTGCTGTAATCGAAGAAAATAAAGAGAGCACCAATGGCGATGGGGTAAACGCCTATCCCACCATTGGTAACCGAAATGGAAAATGAGCCTATAACAAACGCAGCAAGAATTACTCCTGTTGAAGCATCAGCGATCTCAGGAATGGTAAACTTTATGACCCAAAACATCAAAACATACATCACCCAGATAAATAAGGTGTGGGCAATAAAAGCCAGTTTATGTTTCATGTTAAGAATGCTGCGCATACCTTCAACTAGGCCGGTCATAAATTGCTGAATCTTGTGTAAAAATCCACTTTTAGCATTTTTTACAATTCTAAAACCGACCCAGATTCCGCCGACGGCGAGGGCTAAAAAAGCTACCGTGTAAAGCGGATTGATGTTTTGATCGTTAAGGTATTCAAGCAAAGTATCTGTTTGCAAAAAAATAGCGATAGCAACAACAAGCAAAAGCATCAAAAAATCTGCAATACGTTCTGAAATGATGGTGCCAAAGGCTTTTTCAAAAGGTACCTCTTCGTAAGTCGTGAGTAAAGCACCACGCAGCAATTCTCCACTTCTGGGAATTCCTAAATTGGCTAAATATGCTGCCATCACCGCCATAAATCGGTTGGCAAGTTTGGGTTTATAACCCATAGGTTCTAGTAAAAATTGCCAGCGCCAAGCTCTTGATAGGTGACTTAAAATCCCAAAGAGTAAAGATACCGCTATGTAAAATGGGTTGGCTTGCTTTATATTTTTCCAAAGAATTGCGCGTTCTTCTTCGGTGGCTGAACTCAGCGAATAATAGATGAGAACAATCCCAATTCCTAAAGGGATTATGACTTTAAGAAGCTTTATGAGAGTTTTTTTGCTCAACTTAATTGAGCAAATTGGTTTCTTCATTAGGAAAAACCAATGAAGGTTTAAAAGCTTTTGCTTCATCAACTTCCATAAAAGCGTAGGTGATTAAGATCAAGGTATCACCTTTAGCAACTTTACGAGCTGCAGCACCGTTAAGTGTAATTTCGCCACTATTGCGCGGTCCGGGAATCGCATAGGTCTCTAAGCGCTCTCCGTTTGTTACATTTACGATCTGAACGCGTTCACCTTCAATAATACCGGCTGCATCCATAAGATCTTCATCTATGGTGATGCTGCCAATATAGTGCAATTCTGCTCCCGTAACTTTTACGCGGTGTATTTTAGATTTTACAACGTTAACTAACATGGTGTAAAAATAGGGTTTTTAATTTAGGGCAATATTGTCAATAAGTCTTACTTCTCCTGCAAATACGGCTATAAAGGCTCTGTATTTTTCGCTTTCTTTCTTTGTGCTCGCATGAGTAAGGGTTGATGCGTTTGCGATTTCAAAATACTCCAACTCGAGATGCTTATTATCTTTAAACTGATGCACTACAAATTTCTGAACTTCATCAACTGTTTGGTCGTTAAAAAGCTCTTTTGCTTGCATTAAGGTTTTGTAAATAAATGGAGAAGCATCGCGCTGATCTTTTGTGAGTCTTTTGTTTCTTGAACTTTCTGCGAGACCGTCTTTGTGGCGACTTATAGGGCACCCAATTATTTTTACTGAAAGCGCTTCGATCGCTACTAACTTGTTTATGATTTGTAACTGCTGGTAATCTTTCTCTCCAAAAAATGCAAAATCAGGATTTACAATTTCAAATAAATGTTTGAGAACGGTGGCAACTCCTTCAAAATGGCCTGGTCTAAAAGCTCCTTCCATGACTTGATTAAGTCCGTCAAAACTATAATTAATAGATTCAACCTTAGAGCCATAAATCGTTGTAGTGCTAGGAGCAAAAACAAGTAATTCGGGGTTTGTAGATTCTAAAAACTCAAGATCTCCTTGTAAATCGCGCGGATACGTTTCTAAATCTTTAGGGTTATTAAATTGTGTAGGGTTGACAAATATACTTACCACAACAATATCACAATTTTTCGAAGCAAAGTTGAACAGGCTTGCATGCCCGCGATGCAGGGCGCCCATGGTAGGTACGAAACCTATTTTTGCGCCATTTTTTTTGTGTTTTGCAACAGCAGCAGAAATTTCTGGTCTATTGGTATATACGTGCATCAGGATTTATTTAACAGGCGGCAAAATTACTATATTACTGGCAATCTGCATAAAATTTCGTAATTTTGCGTGTTTTTTAGCCTTAACAGAAACTTAGAAGCACATTTATGAAAAATAAGAGGATATTGTACGTATCATCTGAAGTTATTCCATATCTACCTGAGACAGAGATTGCATCAATGTCTTTTGAAGTACCGCAAATGGTCAATAGCAAAGGAGGTCAAATTAGAATTTTTATGCCTAGATACGGCAATATCAATGAAAGACGTCATCAGCTTCATGAAGTGATACGACTTTCAGGTATGAATTTGGTCATAAATGATTTTGACATGCCGCTTATTATTAAAGTAGCCTCTATACCTAAAGAGCGTATTCAGGTTTATTTTATAGATAACGAAGAGTATTTTAAACGTAAAGCAACTTTTACTGATGAAGAAGGAAAGCTTTTTGCAGATAATGACGAGCGAGCTATATTTTTTGCAAAAGGTGTTGTTGAAACGGTGAAAAAATTGAATTGGGCGCCAGATATCATTCACGTCCATGGTTGGTTAGCGTCTTTATTGCCTTTGTATTTAAAACAATATTATGCTAGTGAGCCGTTGTTTAAACAAAGTAAAATTGTGACTTCGGTTTACAATACAGGTTATGAAGGTGCGTTAAATGAGCAAATGATAGACAAGATTGCTTTTGATGGTATTGATAAAGAAGCTATTTCAGAATTAGAAACTCCTTCTTATGACAACCTTATGAAGGTTGCTATTAAAAATTCTGATGCAGCGATTATAGGTTCGTCTGATTTAAGGGAGGAGCTTACTGCATATTTAAATGCAACAAAAATTCCTGTACTGCCTTACAAGAAAAAAGAAGAGTTTGCTCAGGCTTATGAAGAGTTTTATACCACAAAGGTATTAGACTAAAAAACAAATAAAAAAAGAATGAAATTGAATACGGTGTTGACGAGAACATTAGTAGTACTAATGCTTCTTTTTATCTTCTTTTCTTGTGAAGATGATATACAAGGAATAGGTAGTGGACTGGTGGATGAAAGTAATTTTACTTCTGGTAGTGAGACTTATCCTGTGGTCGCTTATAGCGAGCGTTTTTTTGATTCAGTTGGAGTTCAAACCAATGGATTTAGTACAGGAGCTCTAGGATATTATCAAGATTCTATTTATGGTACGACTAAGGCTTCTACGTTGAGTCAGGTGGGGTTAAGTGTCTATAATTCTTCATACGGTACAAATCCGGTTATTGACTCTGTGGTTTTTGAAATGCCTTATTTCAGTACAGAGAGTATTAATAGTGATAATGAGAATGTGTACACACTGGATTCGGTTTATGGTTCTGATCTTATTAAATTAACAGCTTTTAGATCTAACTATTTTTTAAATAGTAATAGTGCTCCTGACTTAGAAAATGGGGCGGTTTATTATTCTGATGATATAGCTGAGTTTAATGGTGTAGAGGGTGATACACTTTTTAGCGAAACCTTTACGCCTTCAAATGACCCTTTTGTCACTGTTGTGCCGGCTGATTCTGAAGATGAAGATGATACCAGAACAACGCTTTCTCCAAGATTGCGCCTGCGATTAGACCAAAATTCTTATGGTGAGACCTATTGGCAAACAAACATTTTAGATAAGGGTGGTGATGATGAATTGTTCAACGGAAATGCTTTTAGAAACTATTTTAGGGGAATTTATCTAAAAGCAGAGCCTGTATCTAATAAAGGAAGCTATTTTCTTTTTGATAAATCAAATACTAATATTATAATATATTATAAAAACGGAGCAGAAGGTTCGCGTAGGTCTGCAAGTCTTACATTGTCGTTTAGTGGAGGGTCTGTTATAGGGTATGATAATGACTTTAACGCTTCGATTAAAGCTGAACTTACTGGCGTAGATAAGGAAAATGGCGAAGAAAACCTTTATTTAAAAGGCGGTCAGGGCAGTATGGCGGTTATAGAACTGTTTGGCCCTGATGATAATAATGATGGTATTCCTGATGATTTAGCTTTTATGCGTACTGAGCAACGTTTGATTAGAGAAGCTAATTTAGAATTTTTTGTTGATCAGGATAAGATTAATTCTTTTGCAGGAAGTTCTGTTTCAGAGCCAGAGCGTATTTATATCTATAATTTAGAAACAAATCAGCCTTTAGAAGATTTTTTTAGAGATGCGACAGCTCCTAATAATGGTCCAATTACAGCAGTTGGAACCACGCATTTAGGTCCTTTAACAAGAACTGAAACTGGCGAAGGAATCAGTTATAAAATAAGAATTACTGAATATTTGAAAAGATTGTTAGATGAAGATAATGATAATCCGGCAACAAAACTTGGTGTTGTGGTGAGTCAAAATTTACTTTCAACAGCTACAGGAAGTATAGAAGGAAAAACATCTTCAGATATTCCCAGCAGAGTACCTTATTCTTCGATTATTTCTAATAGAGGTACAATTCTTTATGGAAGTTCTGAAAGTGTTCCCGAAGCCAAACGACTTAAACTGAAAGTTTTTTATTCGGAAGCATCTAACTAGATTTTATGTGTGGAATTGTAGGTTACATAGGTCATAGACAAGCATACCCAATTGTAATAAAAGGGTTGCAGCGACTTGAGTATCGCGGTTACGACAGTGCCGGGGTGGCGGTTTATGATGGAGAGAACATTCAACTCTGCAAAACGAAAGGTAAAGTAGATGATCTAAAAACTAAAGTTGAAACTTCAATAAAGACGGAGGGAACTTTAGGAATAGGTCATACGCGCTGGGCGACTCACGGCGTTCCTAACGATCTGAATTCACACCCGCATTATTCAAATTCTGGAGACCTTGTAATCATTCACAATGGTATCATTGAGAATTACGATGCAATAAAACAAGAGCTTACTAAACGGGGTTACACTTTTCAATCAGATACTGATACCGAGGTCTTGGTAAATCTTATAGAAGATGTGCAGATCAAACAAGGTGTAAAATTGGGTAAGGCGGTTCAAATCGCTTTAAATGAAACTGTTGGCGCGTATGCAATTGCAGTTTTTGATAAGAAAAAGCCTAATGAAATTGTGGTTGCTCGTTTGGGTAGTCCGCTAGCAATAGGTATCGGCGAAGATGAATTTTTTATCGCTTCAGATGCTTCCCCTTTTATAGAATATACAAATAATGCACTTTACCTTGAAGATGGTGAGATGGCTGTTGTGCGTAGAGGTAAAGAGATCAAAGTCTTTAATATTAAAGATGATGCGATTGTAAGTCAGCCTTACATTCAAGAATTAAAATTAAATCTTGAGCAAATTGAGAAAGGCGGTTATCCGCATTTTATGCTCAAAGAAATATATGAACAACCTCAGGCTATTCGTGACACCTTTAGAGGTAGGATGCGCGAAAATAAGGGCATCGTAAAAATGGCTGGCGTAGATGATCATATAGATAAATTCATCAATGCCAAGCGACTGGTTATTTTAGCTTGTGGAACTTCCTGGCATGCAGGCTTGGTTGCAGAATATATTATCGAAGAACTGGTTCGCGTTCCTGTGGAGGTTGAATATGCTTCTGAATTTCGGTATCGTAATCCAGTTATTGAAAAAGATGATGTTGTGATTGCGATTTCTCAAAGTGGAGAAACAGCAGATACAATGGCGGCTATGAAGCTCGCTAAAGAAAAAGGAGCTTTTGTTTTTGGTGTGTGTAATGTGGTTGGGTCTTCTATTTCAAGAGAAGCACACGCCGGTGCATATACCCATGCGGGGCCTGAAATAGGTGTAGCATCAACTAAAGCATTTACAACACAAATTACAGTTCTTACGTTGCTGGGTTTAAAAGTAGCTAAAGCCAAAGGTCGAATTTCTACCTCAGACTTTCATATGCACCTAGAAGAGTTGCGCTTGATTCCTGAAAAAGTAGAGGAAGCTTTAAAGAGCAATGACCGTGTCAAAGAGATAGCAGCCGTGTATAAGAATGCTTCTAATTGCCTGTACTTAGGTCGCGGATTTAACTTTCCTGTAGCTTTAGAGGGGGCTTTGAAGCTTAAAGAAATCTCTTATATTCATGCTGAAGGTTATCCGGCTGCAGAGATGAAGCATGGTCCTATTGCTTTGATTGACGAGCAAATGCCAGTTGTGGTTATTGCTACCCGTCGTGGTCATTACGATAAAGTAGTGAGCAATATTCAAGAGATCAAAAGCCGAAAAGGTAAAATTATCGCAATTGTTACCAAAGGTGACGTCACCGTAAACGAACTCGCAGATCACGTGATTGAAGTGCCAGAAGTGATGGATTCTATGTCTCCGTTGTTAACTACTATTCCGCTTCAGCTTTTATCGTATCACATTGCGGTGATGCTGGGTAAAAACGTAGATCAACCTCGTAATTTGGCGAAGTCTGTTACGGTTGAGTAATTCCCTATAAATTAATATTCTGAAGAATTTATTTGTTTTTTAGTTTCCTGTGCATCTGTTGTTTAATGAGGTGGTGAGGTTGATTTGTTATGTTTTTTCAGAACCAAATAAATTCAATAAAAGTCTTTTAGGTTTTTAAATATTAAAAACTATCTTTGCACGACGAAAAAAACGAGGGGTATTTATGCTTAATTTATTTTTTTCGACTACATATTTTGCTAAACATTAAATAGTTAAGAATGTCAAAAGTTACAGGTAAAGTTGCCCAGATTATCGGCCCTGTTGTAGATGTTGAATTTGCAAACAATGCAGATCTTCCTAAAATTTATGATTCGCTAGAAATTACTAAAGCAGACGGAAGCCTTTTAGTACTAGAGGTGCAATCTCACGTAGGTGAAAACACCGTTAGAACTATCGCTATGGATTCTGCTGATGGTTTGAGCAGAGGTACAGAAGTAGTTGCTACTGGTGCACCTATTCAAATGCCAATAGGTGAAGATGTTTATGGGCGTTTATTTAATGTTATTGGCGATGCTATCGACGGTATTGGAAACCTTCCTAAAGCAGGAAAAGATGGACTTTCAATTCACCGCGAAGCACCAAAATTTGAAGATTTATCAACTTCTACAGAAGTTTTATTTACAGGTATTAAAGTGATCGACTTAGTTGAGCCTTATGTAAAAGGGGGTAAAATTGGTCTTTTTGGAGGTGCTGGTGTAGGTAAAACCGTATTGATTCAAGAGTTGATCAACAATATTGCAAAAGGTCACGGTGGTCTTTCTGTATTTGCCGGAGTAGGTGAGCGTACTCGTGAGGGTAACGATTTACTTCGTGAGATGCTAGAATCTGGTATTATTAAATACGGTGAAGACTTTATGCACTCTATGGAAGAAGGCGGTTGGGACCTTACTAAAGTTGACAAGGCTGCTATGAAAGAGTCTAAAGCAACTTTCGTATTTGGTCAGATGAATGAACCACCTGGGGCACGTGCTCGTGTGGCGCTTTCTGGTCTTACTATTGCTGAGTATTTCCGTGATGGAGCTGGAGACAGTCAAGGTAAAGACGTTTTATTCTTCGTAGATAACATTTTCCGTTTTACGCAAGCGGGTTCTGAAGTGTCTGCACTTTTAGGTCGTATGCCATCTGCGGTAGGTTACCAGCCTACATTAGCGACAGAGATGGGTGCAATGCAAGAGCGTATTACGTCAACTAAAAAAGGTTCTATTACATCTGTACAGGCGGTTTACGTTCCTGCGGATGACCTTACTGACCCGGCACCGGCTACAACTTTTGCCCACTTAGATGCTACTACTTCATTATCTCGTAAAATTGCAGAATTAGGTATTTATCCTGCTGTTGATCCATTAGAGTCTACATCAAGAATTATGTCTTCTGCTGTTTTAGGTGAAGCACATTATAACTGTGCACAGCGCGTAAAAATGACGCTGCAGAAATATAAAGAATTGCAAGATATTATTGCGATCCTTGGTATGGAAGAGCTTTCAGAAGAAGATAAATTGGTTGTTAGTCGTGCACGTCGTGTACAACGTTTCTTATCTCAACCGTTTCACGTAGCTGAGCAATTTACCGGATTACAAGGAGTGCTTGTAGATATTAAGGATACTATTAAAGGATTTAATATGATTATGGATGGTGAGTTAGATCACCTTCCTGAAGCAGCATTCAACCTTAAAGGTACTATTGAAGAAGCTATTGAAGCTGGAGAGAAAATGCTTGCAGAAGCATAAACTGAGTCTACCGTTATCAGTCTCAGTATAAAGTACTGTAAACTGTAACTGTTCTCTGTAAACTAAAAAATATGCATTTAGAAATAGTAAGCCCTGAAGCAACCTTATATAGCGGAGAAGCTACTTCGGTTATTTTACCTGGAGCTGACGGAGCATTTCAGTTATTAGACAATCACGCAGCTATCGTTTCTCTTTTAGAAGAAGGAGTTGTGAAAGTTAAAGGAGCTACGCTTTCAGATAAAGCAAAAAAGCATTTCACTGCCGGTAAAGAAGCAGGTGAGTTTGTACTCGCTATCAAATCTGGAACGGTTGAAATGAAGGATAATAAAGTAATTGTTCTGGCTGACTAAGTTGAACAATCAAATAATAAAAAGCGCTTAATCATTTTTTGATTAAGCGCTTTTTTATTGGCACCGCCAAAGGGTTTAATACCCCGAGGTAGTTTACTTTAGCAGTTATGAAATCTACTGATCGGCTTATTATAAATCAGACGGAGCGCTCTTTTCTTATTAAAGTGATTGCTGCGTTGCTCTTTACTGCTACGGCTTTTTTAATCTTTTTAGTTTATTGGATAACCTTTCAGGGAGGTTTTGATTTTGGCAAAGAACGTGATTTTAAGGAGTGGGGTAAACAACTTAAAAGTGTTCTGGTTCTAGGGGTGTTTGCTTTTGGAATAGGTTCTTATCTGGCTAAACGCAAACGTATTATTTTTGACCAATCGTCTAAAAAGTATAAGCTAGAATACTATATAGGTCCTTTTTATTGGGGAAGCTGGTCGAATTACGAAGCACTTAAAATGATTGGCATATTTAAGAATTCAAAAGGTATTTACGAGTTAAATATTTGGTTTTCAAATTCACGACATATTAAGTTTGAGAAGTTCCTTTCTTTTGAAAATGCATTAGCAGAGGCAAAATATATAGCAGAGATCTTATCTCTTAGAGTATGGAATACTTCAGATCCTAAAAAAGGATTTTATATTGAATGAGTTTAAAATATAGCAACTGCACGTACAGGAGAACCGGTGCCGCCTTTAATTTTTAACGGAAGTGCTATAAACTGAAACCTGCCGCGATTTATCAACTGATAAAGATTTACCATATTTTCATAATGTGTAAAGCCAAGCTCACCACAAATTTTATGCACTTCGGTATTACTGATTTTTGGCACTCCGGGAGACATGGTTTCTACGCCAAAAGCAGCAATCTTTAAATTACCTAAATACCTTGCTGCTTCAGCGGTTAATCCCGGTCCTTTGTTCCAGTTTTTTGTATTGAAATGCTTGCGATAATGATCGGTATAAATAAGAACAGTATCTCCTTTTTTAATGCTTAAATCAGCTTTTTTACAAGCCTTCTGAAGTTCTTCAGGGGTTATCAATTCCTGTAAACCTTTATGGGAACAATCAAGGCAGATTCCATCCGTATAAAACATAGACAAAGGCATCGTATCTATAGATTGGCCTTTGTTTTTGCGATCCATATGATTGAGCGCATCTACGTGAGTGCCTGTATGCTCTCCCATTGTTAGCTTGTGAACGCTGGGGGTTTGTGTTGTGGGACTCTCATCACCATCCCATTGTTCATGCGTAGCGTAAATTTCCATTGAGACAGAAGGCAAACTTTTATAAACCGGCATCCCATCATATATTTCTTGACTCAGGTCTATGATTTCTTTGCCAGCCATGCTTCTCGTGCTTTTACAGTATTGTTCTTTGCGTCTTTATCAATACTTATACTGTAAGCAGGATCAGCAACCAGACGTACGGAGGTCTTTAATTCATTTCCGAATCGCAAAAAACTAACCTCAAGCATATCGTCTATATTCATTTCGTCAAGCAACTGGTTAAAGACTTCGTTTGAAGTCATTTCAATGCCGTCAATAGCTGTAATGACATCTCCTTTATCAAGCTCGGCTTCATAAGCCGGACTTCCTTTAAATGTGTTCTTGCTGATTTCCAGACCCGATGCGGTCTCTTTAAACGAGGCTCCAAAATAAGCTTTGTCAGTATCTTGTTCCAGTTTAAGGCCAACAGAGGCCAGCAGGTTTTCATAATCTGGCATCTTGCTGTTATAAATATAATTTTCAAAAAAGTTTTGAGCGAAATCGCTGCCGGCATAATCAGCAAGCGTATTTAGAATATCTGCATCTGTGTAGGCTACTTCGGTTTTACCGAAACGCTTCCACATCAATTGCATAAAATCGTCTAAGTTCAGGCCTTTTTCGCGTAGGCTTAAATCTAAAGCAAGACCCAAAACGCTTCCGTAGGAATAATAGGAGATAAACATATTCTCGCGGTTTACAGGATCAACCGAAGTTGCGGCATCTACAAAGGGTGCCTGATTGCTCATTTCAATCGGGTTGAAATACTCCAGAGCCGGTGAATTCCATACATAATTAAAGGTGCCGTTCAGGCTTTTTACATACTCTTCCGCAGAGATGATCCCTGCACGTTCTAAGATCAGGTTGGTGTAATAACTGGTAAATCCTTCGGCAAACCAAAGGCTGTTGCTCATATTGGCTTTATCAAACTGAAAGGGTTCTAAATCTGCAGGGCGAATGCGCTCCACATTCCAGCTGTGAAAATATTCGTGAGAAACAGTACCTATATTGCCTTTCATTCCGCCATTGGCAAGTGTTTCAGTATCGGTAAGAATGGTGCTGTTGCGGTGTTCCATCCCATCGCCGGAAACATTGGGCATATAACAGGCGAGAAAGGTGTAGGTGCCGTAATCGTATTTAGGCAATTCGCCATAAACGGCCTTTTCCTGCAAGACAATTTCTTGGACCTTATCCCAATATGCATCAAATTCGGCTTCGGTACCCGGATCGTGCAATACAAACTTTATCGTCTGACCGTCGACTTCAAATTCTCGCGCTTTGTAGTCGCTTATTTCGGTAGGGCTGTCCATAAAATAGTACAGGTTTGGGGCGGAAAACGTATTTCCTTTCTCGTGCTTGAGTTGAGTAGCGACCTTCCAATCCAAATCTTCCCGTGCGTCAAAAGTTATTTCGATGGGACGTTCCTGTAAGCCTTTGGCATACATAAAAGTTGCCGGCATATTCAGATGCGCGTGGGTTGCATCTACCTGTGAATAGGTGCCTCCGCCCCGATTGGCAAAGAGAATGTATTCTATGTTGATTGTGCCATCTGTATTGGTGATGATCCAGCTATACGGGTTGTCTCGTTTGACCTCAAGCAGTTCTCCAGCTGCATTGGTTGCTTTAAAACCGTAAACATTTTTGGCAAACTCGTGAATGGCGTAACGACCCGGCGAAGATCTACTCATTTCAACGCGCAACGTGTTTGATTTAATATTCGGAAATGTTGCTTTTACTACCGCCTCGTGGTGCACGGCATTATCAAAAGAAATTTCATAGGTATTGGTCTGAGCCTGAATAGAAAGGCTTACAAGTAAGAAAGCAATCCAAAGTTTCATGTAAAGCAGTTTGAGAATGAACTTTAAAAATACTCATAAAACCAAGATTTTTCTAGAAACAGAGCTATTTCTATTCCCCACCTTTGGAGGGGGCAGGGGAGGAAAAGGCTAAAATATCTCCCGGCTGACAATCTAAAGCCTGGCAAATGGCCTCTAAGGTTGAAAAACGTACCGCCTTGGCCTTACCCGATTTCAGGATCGAAAGATTGGCTTCGGTAATGCCTACAATTTCTGCCAGGTCTTTACTTTTCATATTGCGGTCTGCCAGCACCTGATCTAAGTTGATGATGATGGGCATAGCTAGACGGTTAAATCGTTTTCTTCTTTTAGGGCTAAAGCTTTTCTAAAAGCGTCACTAAGCAATAAAAACAGGACGCCCACAATCAGCAGAAATAACAGCAAATTGAAATTAGACGAGCCAAAAGTGATGCTGAATTTCCCTGAGTTTGTTAGTATAGCATTTACACCAACAAAAAGAAACGAGCCCAGAGCGCAGGTGGTAAAAAAACGTCCGGCTTTATTCGTGCACAACACCACTTCTTTGGAGAACAGCTTTCCTTTTAACAGCAATCCCGCAAATTTGCGCAGCTGGTAAAACCCAAAGAAGAACAACAGAAATAATGCGAAAAAAGCAAGTGTAAAAAGTAAGGCTTTCCCTCCAAAACCAGTTGAGGTAAACGGAATATTCACATTAATGATGCTTTGCTCTGGAAAAATCAGGATGTACAAAATAGTTCCGGGAAAAAAGACCACAATGGGAATCATCAGAAAGAAAGCCAGATCAATAAGCAGCTTAAAGAGTTTGTTAAGATTCATCCTTTTAATAATGGGTTACTCCAATAACAACTTTATCTGCAATAAAAGCCATGATTGTAAAGAGAATTACAACTGATGCGGCTACAATGAATAATACATTTTTAGTTTTCATACGTTTAAATATTATCGTTTTACGATAACAAATATAGCTTAATTATTGAAAAACAATAATTATTTTAAAAAAAATACCTCACAGGTTTCAAAAACCTGTGAGGCCTATAGAATTCACACGCTTACTTTGGAGGGGCTGGGGGAGGAATGTATCTTTGTGGGATGCTGCCCAAAAAATTACAGGACAAACTCGATACGCGTAGAGAGAATAACTCTCTGCGCGAGTTAGGTTCCCCTCCACTGGAGGGGTTAGTGGAGGCTGTAGATTTTTCTTCAAACGATTACCTGGGTTTTTCTAAAAACGAGACCATTTTTCTCCGTGCCAGTGAAATCTTAGAAGAACAAAACCTGAAACAAAACGGAGCTGCCGGTTCGCGTTTGCTTTCGGGAAATCACAAAATTTACCATCTGGCTGAAGATTATATCGCAGAAACACACGGAGTGGCGTCGGCCTTGATTTTTAACTCGGGTTATGATGCGAATGTGGGTTTTTTTAGCAGTGTACCCCAGCGGGGTGATGTGATTTTATATGATGAATTCATACACGCCAGCATTCGTGATGGGATTCAGATGAGCCATGCAAAGGCTTATAAATTCAAGCATAACGATTTAGAAGACCTGGTATCGAAATTGTCACTTCGAGCGCAGTCGAGAAGTCGAGCGGGTCACACTGAGCTTGTCGAAGTGCAGTCGAGAAGTCAAGTAAATACAAATCAAAGCGAAATTTACGTAGTTACCGAATCGGTTTTTTCTATGGATGGTGATAGTCCCGATCTTAAAGCAATGAACGATTTATGCGAAAAGTACGGAGCTTATTTTATAGTTGATGAGGCTCACGCCCTCGGTGTATTTGGGTTGGGATTAGTCGATAATTTGGCACTAGGGCACCGAGTTGTGAGGTTGGTGACTTTTGGGAAAGCTATGGGTTGCCACGGAGCCGCTATTTTGGGATCTGACCAACTCAAGTCTTATCTGGTTAATTTCGCCCGCAGCTTGATTTATACAACCGGTTTGCCGCCGCATAGTGTAGCCACCATCTTAGCTTCTTATAAACAGCTTGCAAATGTCACCCCGAGCGGTTCTGCTGAGCATCGCCGAAGTACAGTCGAGGGGCTTTCCGATGAAGTGAAAAAGCTTAATAAAATTATTCAATTCTTCCGTAAAGAAATCAAAACTAAAAAGCTTCAGTCTTATTTTATAAGCAGTGATTCCGCGATTCAATCGGCAATAATTTCAGGAAATGAACGCGTTAAAGCCATTTCGCGAAAGCTTAAAGAAAACGGTTTTGACGTCAAAGCGATTCTTTCGCCCACGGTACCTGCGGGACAAGAGCGCTTGCGATTTTGCCTACACAGTTACAATACGCAAAGTGAAATAGAAACCGTTCTGGAGCTTCTGGCAAAATCTTTAGAGGGATTCTCTGCAGATTAAACTTGCGGTAGTACCTTTGCAAGCACTATGAAAAAACAGACTTTTTTTATAACCGGTATTTCTACAGAAGTAGGAAAAACCGTGGCTTCGGCAATTGTGACAGAAGCTTTGGAAGCTGATTACTGGAAGCCTATTCAGGCGGGTGACTTAGACGATTCTGACACCCATAAGGTTAAGCGGTTTATCAGTAATACTAAAACGCATTTTTTTGAAAATGCCTTCAGTCTGCAAACACCTATGAGTCCGCATGCGGCGGCAGTCATTGACGGCGTTTCTATTAAAGCTTCAGCAATACAAAGACCGGAAACTAATAATCATTTGGTGATTGAAGGCGCGGGCGGACTGTTGGTTCCTATTAGTGATACCGAAACCATATTAGATTTAATTCAGGTTGAAGATAAAGTGATTGTCGTTTCGAGACATTATTTGGGCAGTATCAATCACACCTTGCTAACCATTGATAAATTGAAACAAGAAGGAAAAACCATTTTCGGAATTCTTTTTAGTGGCGAAGAACATCTCACTACCGAAGCTGTAATAAAAAAGATGAGCGGAGTACCAGTTTTAGGGCGTATTGATGAAGAACCCTATTTTGATAAAATGGTGGTTAAAGAATATGCAGAGCTTTTGAGGGAGAGACTTAGATGATATCCGTCACCCTGAACTTGTTTCAGGGTCTCGCAAGTTGATTTTTAGAATTGGGTCTCGACTTTTAGATAATAAAATTAAGTTTGATGCTATGCAAAATAGTTATGTTTATATCGTAACTAATACTTACAGGACAACCTTTTATATTGGCGTGACCTCAGACTTAAAACAGCGTATGTTAGATCATCTGGAAAATAGAGGATCTAAGTTTACTTCAAAATATAACCTACATGACTTGATTTATTTTGAAGAATTTACAAATATTGATCAAGCAATTTTAAGAGAAAAACAATTGAAAAACTGGAGAAAGAGTTGGAAATTGAATTTGATTAAGGAGAAAAATCCAACACTTCAAACATTAAATATTTTTGAGTAGAAAACACGCTATTCAAATGTGATGCTGAAACAAGTTCAGCATGACGCTAAATAAAAATTCACTATTTTGAATCTAACCGAACGCGATAAAAAACACATCTGGCATCCTTTAACGCAGCATAAGCTGCATCCGGAATCAAAACCTATTGTCAAGGCAAAAGGTGCTTTGCTGTATGATGAAGACGGGAAGGAATATGTAGATGCGATTTCGTCCTGGTACACGGCGATGTATGGGCATTGTAATGATTTTATCATTGAGCGTGCACACAAACAAATGCTGCGGCTGGATCAGATTATTTTTAGCGGATTTACTCATGAGCCTGCGGTAGAATTGTCTGAAAAATTAATGGCTATTCTCCCTGATAATCAGCAGAAGCTGATGTTTAACGATAACGGTTCTACTGCTACCGAAATCGGTATTAAAATGGCGTTGCAGTTTCATCACAATAAAGGCACAAACCGCAAAACCTTGCTGGCTTTTGAAGAAGGATTTCATGGCGATACATTGGGGGCGATGTCTGTAAGTGGCTTATCGGTTTATAATGGTCCGTTTGAAGACTATTTTATTGATGTAAAACGAATTCCGTTGCCTAATGGCGAAAATGAAACGGCTATTTTAAAAGCTATAGAATCTTTTCACGCCGAAACTCCGTTAGCCGGTTTTATCTACGAGCCGCTTGTGCAAGGTGCAGCCGGAATGAAAATGTATCAGGCAGAACATCTTGAGTCTGTTTTGCGGAAATGTAAAGAACTTGGGATAATCACTGTGGCAGACGAAGTGATGACCGGCTTCGGTAAAACCGGAAGTTATTTTGCTTCAGACCATATTACTGTAAAGCCTGATGTAATGTGCTTGTCAAAAGCACTTACGGCAGGTCTTGTACCGATGGGAATCACCACCTGCACGCAGGAAATTTACGATGCCTTTTACGATGATGATATCGGCAAGGGGTTGTTTCATGCGCATACCTATTCGGCAAACCCTATTGCCTGCGCGACTGCTATCGCCGGTATCGAATTGTTGCAATCTGAAGAAATTCAGTCAAATATCAAACAGATTGAAAGTTGGCATCAGCAGTTTGCTAAAGAATTAGAACAGCATCCTAAGGTTCATTTAACGCGTCAGCAAGGTGTGATTTTTGCGCTAGAATTGGCCATCGAAATGGAGCGTTATGGTAATCTGCGCTATCAGATATACGAGTCTTGTATGGCAGAAGGAGTGTGTTTACGACCTTTGGGAGCGACAATTTATATTTTAGCACCTTATGTAACAACGCGCGACCAAATGGAACGGGTGTATGCGGCGATCAGGAAAGTATTGGACGTGTTTTAATAATCTCCCTCATCCAATTGGTTTTCTCTCAGATCAATAATTTCACCTGTATTTTCTAACTGAATTTCAAAAACCTCATAGACCTTATCATCGTCACTACCTGAAGTCTTTACAGTCAGTGTAGCTTCACCATTTGGGCCATTAATAGGTATGGTTGCTTCAGTAGTTTTGTGGCCGTTGTTGTATTTTACATTGTAGTTAGAGCCAAAAGTTCCTTTTTCAATAGGTTCTCCTAAGGCTTCGATTACTTTAGTATTGTTTTGAGCAATTTCAAAGGCATCATCTCCACCTGATCCAGATTTTACAGCGCTAAAAAAGCTAAAAAAAGCTCCGCCAATTAAGATGATTCCTAGGAGAATTACGGTAAAGCAACCGCCTACAGGTATTACCCATTTCCAGTTGCGAGACCACCAGCTACGTTCTTCATTTTCTAATTCGTTCATTGTTTGATTTTTGAACTGTGAAGCTAAGAATTTTCTGCATAAACATGCATATTTAAGATATTGTCCGTTACCGAAATATTAATTTTGCTTGATAAAATAGATTTTGAATTTGAGAGGTTTTCTTAGAAAACACGGTCTTTTTAAGATGTGTGTTTCAAATTAGCCTGCTGAATCAAAAAAATAAATGTGAAACAACCTATTTCAATAACCGGAATTTCAGCAATTTCAGCAGAGAAAAGCACTGGATCTCTAGGGTCGCATGCGCTATGTTTTGATAAAGGATTAGAGACCTGGGTAGGAAAAATCCCTGAAGAAATCTTAGCTGAAATTGAAGCCATACGTGATGAAAATCGGAATTATCAGGCTTTAGACGCTTCGGTCTTGTATGCTATGTACGTGTCAAGATTAGCTGTAAAACAATCCGGTTGGGAGGTAAATTCTGATTTTGGAATAAATATCGGTTCCTCACGTGGAGCCACTCAGCTTTTTGAAAAGTATTACGATGCATTTTTAGAAACCGGTAAAAGTGAGACCCTGGCTTCTCCAAGCACAACCTTAGGAAATATTTCATCTTGGGTAGCTCAGGATTTACAGAATAACGGCCCGGATATTTCACATTCAATAACGTGTTCTACGGCCCTACACGCAGTGCTTAATGGAGTTGCCTGGTTGCAATCCGGGATGTGTAAGAAATTTTTGGTAGGCGGTAGTGAAGCGGCTTTAACGCCATTTACCATTGCGCAAATGAAAGCTATCAAAACCTATACGAGAGCTTCTGTTGATGCTGAATTTCCGTGTTTAGCATTAGATCTGGATAAGACTGAAAATACGATGGTTTTAGGGGAAGGTGCTGCGGCTGTTTGTTTAGAAATCGGTATAAAGGAAAATGCATTGGCCTACATCAACGGAGTAGGTTACGCTACCGAAAAATTAAAGCATGCGGTTTCAATTTCTGCAGAAGCTACCTGTTTTCAAAAGTCGATGGAGATGGCGATTGAAGATGCTTTCGGGGAAACCGGAAATGATGGTATTTCCGCCTTCGCGGAAATGACTAAAAATGTTGATGCGATTGTGATGCATGCTCCGGGAACAATTGCCGGAGATCAAACAGAATATAAAGCCATTCAGAAACTATTTGGTGCAAATCTTCCGTTATTAACAACCAATAAATGGAAAATAGGACACACCTTTGGCGCCAGTGGCCTACTCAGTTTTGAGGCAGCTGTGCGTATGCTACAAAGCGGTAACTATGAAGAAGTTCCTTTTGTTTCGCAGCAAGCACAACCTAAAAAATTAAAGAATATATTAGTAAATGCTGTTGGTTTTGGAGGAAATGCGGTGAGTATTTTGATTACCGGAACTTAGTTTTTCGCAATTATAAACATCAGATTTAGTATTTTTGAAATCGCTATTGGCGATATAGAATTGCTTTTTCTAAATTGAAAAAATATCTTTTCGCTAAAGAATTAAAAAAAGACCCATGAAACACGATTGGACTCGCGAGGAAATCCTCGATATATACAATAAACCTTTAATGGAGTTGCTTTATGAAGCTGCAACAGTTCACCGTGAGTTTCACGATCCAAATACTGTGCAGGTTTCTACCTTGCTGTCTATAAAAACAGGAGGTTGCCCTGAAGACTGCGGGTATTGCCCACAAGCCGCTCGATATCATACTGATATAGAGGGTAATGATTTGATGGGTGTTCAGCAGGTAAAAGCTCAGGCTTTACGAGCAAAAGCTTCGGGAAGTTCTCGTGTTTGTATGGGGGCTGCATGGAGAAATGTAAAAGACGGCGAAGAGTTTGATCAGGTTTTAGAGATGGTGCGTACCATCAATAAGCTGGATATGGAGGTGTGTTGTACCTTAGGTATGATTACCGAAAATCAGGCACAACGACTGGCTGAAGCTGGTTTGTATGCGTATAACCACAACTTAGATACTTCAGAAGATTATTATAAAGATGTGATTTCTACTCGTGCTTTTCAAGATCGTTTAGATACGATAGGAAATGTGCGTAAAACCAATGTTACCGTGTGTAGCGGCGGGATTATAGGGATGGGCGAAAAGATTGAAGATCGTGCAGGTATGCTGGTTGCACTGGCTACTTTAGATCCGCAACCCGAGAGTGTGCCCATCAATGCTTTGGTAGCCGTTGAAGGTACGCCGATGGAAGATATTGAACCTATTTCTATCTGGGAAATGGTGCGTATGGTTGCAACTACACGTATTGTAATGCCTCAAACACAAGTGCGACTTAGTGCAGGACGTACACAAATGAGCAGAGAAGGGCAAGCGATGTGTTTCTTTGCCGGAGCCAATTCTATTTTTGCAGGTGACAAGCTTTTAACGACTCCTAACCCTGATGTAAATGAGGATATGGAAATGTTTAAATTGCTTGGCTTAAATCCACAGGCTCCATTTGTGAAGAAATCACAGCCAGAAACGGTTGAAGCTGCTGAGTCTAGACATTTGCCTAAAGGTGAAAAGCCAAAATGGTCAAGACCTGGACACACAATTCCGCGTAACGAAGAAGCTAAAGCAAAGGCAAAAGCTTAATTTAATTTACAGCATACTTGAAACTTACCGAAATACATAGGGTAAAGAATATTACCAAAGAGGAGTTTGTTAAGAATTACCTCAAGCCACAAAAACCTGTTGTAATCGAAAACCTTATAGGGGGTTGGCCTGCTTATGACAAGTGGAGTTTAGATTATATCAAGGAGATTGCTGGTGATAAAGAAGTGCCTTTGTATGATGATCGCCCGGTAACTCACAAAGATGGTTTTAACCAGGCGCATGCTACAATGAAAATGGCAGATTATGTTGATTTGCTAAAGCGTGAGCCTACTAATTACCGTATTTTTCTTTATAATATTATGAAGGAGGTACCTTCGTTGAAGAAGGATTTTAAGTTTCCTAAAATTGGTCTGAGGCTCATAAAACAAATCCCGATGGTGTTTTTTGGAGGTGAAAACTCTAAAGTATTTATGCACCACGATATTGACTGGGCAAATATTTTACACTTTCATTTCCACGGAAAAAAGCAGTGTATTTTATTTCCTCCAGATCAGACCGAAAACCTGTATAAGGTACCACACTCCTTGATCACAAGAGAGGATATTGATTTTGATCATCCGGATTATGAGAAATTTCCGGTATTGAAAAAAGCCGAAGGCTTTATCTGCGAACTCAACCACGGTGAGACGCTTTATATGCCGGAAGGCTATTGGCATTATATGAAGTATGTAACACCTGGTTTTAGTATGAGTCTTCGTGCATTGCCACGCAAGCCTAAACATCTCTTAAAAGCCGTTTATAACGTTTTTATTATGCGTCATTTTGATAATCTGATGCGTCGCAGAAAAGGTCAGGCGTGGATTGATGAGAAAAACGAGCGCGCGATTGCTGAAACTCACAAAAAACATGGATTAGCGGTTTAAGGTATTAATTCTTTAGCCTTTTCATAAACCCAATCCCCCGGCCAGCCACGATAGAGGAGATAGTCGGCTAGTTTTTTACGCTTTTTGTATTTGTCTTTTTCGGTGAGTTGGTCAAAACGTTTTTGAGCCAGTGTGTCAAACGTATTTCGATATTCTTCTTCGGGGATTTCTGTAAAAGCTTTATTAATGAGGTAGGTGCCTATTTCGCGTTGCTTCAGTTCTTGTTTGATGCGGTTTTTACCCCATTTTTTATGACGAAATTTTCCGCGTGCAAAACTTCTTGAAAAACGTTCTTCATCTAAAAATTTATGCTGTAAAAGGTGATATACAATTGCATCTATCGCATCAGGAATCATACGCATTTGATAGAGCTTTTCGCGCACTTCTTTATGACACCGATCTTGATAGGCACAATACGCTTCAAGCTTGCGCTTGGCTTCTTCTACAGTATAGGTTTTTGTGGGTTGTTGATCCAAAATAGGCTTGTAGTGGTAGAGTTTTGTTTGAAGTTCGGTAAAAGTACGAATTTGTGGTGATTGGAACGGAGGGCTGGCATAGTAATCATAATCATTATATGTTTTGAGTCGTTAAGCTAGGTTAGGCATCTGTGTGGTTTGGAACCTAGTCGTTTGAATTATAGAAGGGGTAAGGATTCTAAATAGATAATCAATAGCATTAGTGATATGATACCACAATGGATCTATGGTTTGCTACACTTTTTGTGGAAAAGTGTGGTTGCACTGTGGTTGCATTGTGGTTGCACTTTGAACTTACTGTGGATTAATCATAGAGTATTCTGTGTGCAAAACGGAGATGCGGTATGGTTAACTGGATGTTTGTATGGTATTTAAATGTGCGCTTAATACGTGATAGGGTTTTAAACAAAGTCTAAGAAATAAAAAACCCCCACCGTTTGCACGATGAGGGTTATTTCAGTTATCTAATTTCTTTCCCGTTCTTATCTGTAAAACGGTACTCGAGATACGTGTAAGCATCTCTGGGCATTATTTTTACCCATTTTTTGTGTTCCATAAACCATTTAGAACGCGGTGATGGGAAGCCTTTTGTCAAGAAGGCTGCTATAAAAGGGTGCGTATGTAACGTGATCTTTTTATAGTCTTTTTTTAATAGTTTGGTCAAGTCTGCCTGAATGCGATTTACCACACTAATAGGGGCTTCTATCTCACCATCTCCATTAGGGTCTTTCTCCCGGGTTTTGATATTCATTTCGGGACGCACACGTTGCCGTGTGATTTGTATAAGACCAAATTTACTTGGGGGTAAAATTTTATGCTTGGCGCGGTCATCACTCATCTCATCACGCAAGTGATTAAAGAGTTTTTTACGATTTTCGGCCTTACCCATATCGATAAAGTCTATAACAATAATACCTCCCATATCGCGCAGACGTAGTTGTCTGGCTATTTCGGTAGAGGCGATCAAATTAACTTCTAATGCTGTCTCTTCCTGGCTCTTAGCCTTACTCGAGCGGTTACCGCTGTTTACATCTATTACGTGTAGTGCTTCTGTGTGTTCAATAACCAGATATGCACCGCGACTCATAGATACGGTCTTGCCAAATGAAGTTTTTATTTGACGCTCTATGCCATGTTTTTCATATATAGGCACGTTGTTTTGATATAGTTTTACGATACTTTCTTTATTAGGTGCAATCTCTTGCAGGTATTCTTTGATTTGGTAGTACAATGTTTCATCATCTACACAGATGTTTGTAAAGGTGTCATTAAAAAGGTCTCTTAACATAGAAGAGGCTCTGTTCATCTCACCTAAAACTTTACTGGGTAAATGAGCATTGTGTAATTTTTTACACATGGCGGTCCAGCGGTCCACCAAGTTTTGTAGATCTTTGTCTAGTTCTGCAACCATTTTTCCTTCAGCGACAGTACGTACGATCACTCCAAATCCTTTGGGGCGTATACTTTGCATCAAGCGTTTAAGACGTGCCTTTTCTTCTTTAGATTCTATTTTTTGTGAAATAGAAATGCGATCAGAAAATGGTACGAGAACCACATATCTTCCGGCGATAGATAGCTCACTGCTAATTCTGGGGCCTTTTGTAGAAATGGGTTCTTTAACTACTTGAACAAGAAGAGACTGGTTTGATTTAACAGCATCTGCTATCTTACCATTTTTGTCTATGTCTTTGTCTGCAGGAAAGTTTTTTAAAGAAAAATCTTTTAATTTACCTGTGCTTACACGTTTTACAAATTTCAAAAGTGTGGGAAGCTGCGGTCCTAAATCGTGATAATGCAAAAATGCATCTTTCTCGTAGCCAACATTGACAAATGCGGCGTTTAGACCAGAAACCGTCTTGCGTATTTTAGCAATAAAAATATCGCCTACGCTAAACTGATTGTCTTCCTCATCCTTATGTAATTCTATTAGTTTACCATCTTTTAAAAGGGCAAAATCAACTGAAGTGGAACTGGATCGAATTATTAATTCATTATTCACGCTTCATTAAATTATATCCATCCCGCGAATACGGGACAAAAGATTAAACATTATTTTTCACAGGATTTTGTGTTTCCGGTAGGAGGTATGTGTTCCCAAAAAAATAAATGGGAAAATAGCTCCAGATGTCAATGAACGTTTTATTATACTAACGGTATAATAAAAGAAAAAAGTAGTACTAGACTACTTTTTCTTTTTGTGACGGTTAGCACGACGGCGTTTTTTACGCTTGTGCGTCGCTACCTTGTGTCTTTTTCTTTTCTTACCACTTGGCATAAGAGCTCAATTTAAAATTAATAGTTAGTTTTCGTCTACAGATACATTAGACTTAACGCCTTCTACAAAAACCTTAGCAGGTTTAAAAGCAGGAATGTTATGTGCAGGTATCTTTATAGTAGTGTTCTTAGAAATGTTACGGCCGGTTTTCTCAGCACGTGTTTTAATGATAAAACTTCCAAAACCTCTTAGGTAAACATTGTCTCCGCTTTCTAAAGAGTTTTTTACCTCTGTCATGAAAGTTTCAACAGTTGCTTGTACATCGTTTTTTTCAATTCCTAGTTTTTCAGAAATTTTGGCAACAATATCTGCTTTTGTCATTACTTGTTATTTTAGGGGGTTAAAAATTTTCAAGGGTGCAAATATACACATTATTAAATCAATATTTCAAACGTAAAAGATTAAAATATAACTAGATAAACGCATAAATTGACCAAAAGGTATTTTTTGTGTTAAACTTTTCTAATAAACTCATAAACTGGTATTTACAAAACAAGCGGGAGTTGCCATGGCGGCAAATTAATGATCCGTATCGCATTTGGCTATCAGAAATTATACTTCAACAAACGCGAGTTGAGCAGGGAACACCCTACTATTTTAAGTTTACGGAGGCTTTTTCTGACATAAAAGCGTTAGCTGATGCTCATGAAGATGAAGTTTTAAAACTTTGGCAAGGACTGGGCTATTATTCACGGGCACGCAACCTGCACGCAACTGCAAAAAAGGTTGCTTATGAACTGGATGGAAAATTCCCCGATACCTACTCTGAAATAAAGAAATTAAAAGGAGTAGGAGATTATACGGCAAGTGCAATTGCTTCTATTTGTTTTGATGAAGCTACAGCTGTAGTAGATGGTAATGTCTATCGCGTACTTTCTCGAATTTTTGGGATAGACACTCCTATAGATAGTACGCCGGGTAAAAAAGAATTTAAAGCTTTGGCTCAAAATTTAATTGATGCTGACGATGCTGCAAATTTTAATCAGGCGATTATGGAATTTGGAGCTACGCAGTGCAAGCCCAAAAATCCGTATTGTTTGCATTGTCCTTTTAATGAAGATTGTGTGGCTTTTCAGCATGGAAAAATCGATAAGCTTCCGGTGAAGAAAGGAAAGATCAAAGTGAAGAATCGGTTTTTTAATTATCTCTTATTTATAACTACAGAAGGAGAGACGGTTTTAAATCAACGCGAAGATAAAGGGATCTGGCGTGGACTGTTTGATTTTCCGTTATTAGAGACCGAGGCAGACTTGACGAAAGAAAATTTTCGCGACAGCGTAAAAGATCTGAAGATTACAGGAGAGACAAAGCCGGTTGTATTCGCAGAGCTTCCTGTAATCGATATAATCTTACAACAGCAAGATCCTATTATTCACAAATTATCGCATCAAAAGCTTCACGTAAAATTTTGGGTAATAAAACTGAAAAATAAATCAGGCCTTAAAACCGTTTCTTTCGATGATTTTGAGAATTATGCCGTACCTCGCGTAATAGACCGTTTTATGGAAGGGTTTGATTATAAATGTTTTGTTTCTGTAGGCTAAGAATAAATACGGCTGTATTTGCCTTAAGTTAGTTTGCTTGAAATCGGCTATTCTGCGTGTGTCTTTATTGTGAGGGTTAACTTGTTTTTAGTTGAGCAACTCCTTAATTTTAGTTACTTTTGACCTTTAAAATATAGAGAATATGTCTGGTACGTTAAATAAAGTAATGCTCATAGGGCACACGGGGGATGATGTAAAGATGCACTATTTTGAGGGTGGTGGCGCTATAGGGCGTTTTCCGCTTGCTACAAATGAAACGTATACAAACAGAACTACCGGTGAGCGTGTGAGTAATACCGAGTGGCACAATGTTGTTGTACGTAACAAGGGTGCAGAAATTTGCGAAAAATATTTAAAAAAGGGTGATAAAGTCTATGTAGAGGGGCGTATTAAAACCCGTAAGTGGCAAGATGAGTCTGGTACAGAACGGTATAGTACAGAAATACAATGTACAGATTTTACATTCTTAACACCAAAAGACGCCAGTGGAATGCCACAGCAAGGTGCGCAACCTGCGCAAAAATCTGCTGCACCAGCAGCTCCAAAGGCGAGTCCGTCTCCTGTGTCTCCTGCTTATGATGATGAAGAGGAAGATGATTTACCATTTTAATAATGCCTACCAACTAAATTAATTTCATTGGATCCTGACCCCCCAAGTTTATTAATTATTCAGCAAGGTTTTTCTGTAACTTCGGTTGTAGAAATTATTGCCGTTCTTATTTTACTGGTTTGTTCTGCGCTTATAAGCGGTACTGAGGTTGCCTTTTTTGCCCTTACACCATCAGATCTTGAGCTCGATGTAGAGAAACAAACCAGACAACAAAATCTGGTTGTACGTTTGCTAGAAAAGCCTAAGAAACTTCTCGCTACCATTCTTGTTGCCAATAACTTTATCAATATTGCAATTGTTCTCATTTTTGCCAATCTGGGAGAGACGCTTTTTTCAGGTCTTGAGAAATACCAGTTCTGGATCATTAATCTGCGTTTTCTGGTAGAAGTTGTTGCAGTGACCTTCTTGATATTAATGTTTGGTGAAATTTTACCGAAAGTGTATGCTAACAGGAATAAGGTAGAATTTTCAGGGAAAATGGCGTATCCGATGTTGGTTTTAGATTTTATCATTTCGCCATTAAGTACTCCTATGCGGGCGGTTACATTATTGTTGCAGGATAAATTTGGTAAGCAAAAAGCAAATATTAGTATAGATCAACTGGGGCAGGCATTAGAACTTACCAGTGAAGAGGATACTTCTGTAGAAGAGCAAAAGATCTTAAAGGGAATTGTGAGTTTTGGTAATACCGATACCAAACAGGTTATGAAGCCGCGTATGGATATTTTTGCACTCAATCAAGAGCTTACTTATGCAGAGATTATTCCTCTCGTTATCGAAAATGGCTATTCTCGAATTCCTGTTTTTACCGAAAATATAGATAATATCGCCGGTATCTTATATGTGAAAGATTTGCTTCCGCATATAGATAAAGAAGATTTTGAGTGGACAAGTCTGTTGCGAGATCCTTATTTTGTGCCCGAAAATAAAAAGCTAGACGATTTGCTTAACGAGTTTAAAGATAAGCGTAATCACCTGGCAATTGTAGTTGATGAGTATGGTGGTACGAGCGGATTGATCTCTATGGAAGACATCATCGAAGAAATCGTGGGCGATATCAGTGATGAGTTTGATGATGAGGATATCATCTTTTCTAAGCTAGACGATAACAATTATATCTTTGAAGGAAAGACTTCGCTCAAGGATTTTTACAAGGTTATCAGACTTGATGATAACTCAGCTTTTGAAGAGAATAAAGGAGAAGCAGAGACTCTAGCCGGTTTTCTTCTCGAGATTTCAAAAGGATTTCCCCGGAAAAATGAGATACTAAATTTTGAGCATTACGCGTTTACTATTGAGGTGATCGATCAAAAGCGTATCAAACAAATCAAGCTTACGATCAAAGATCTCGACTAGCACAAATTCTAATTTCAATTGAAAAATTTCAGCTTTACATTCGTGCTTTTTTTAGTACTTACGAGCTTCGGTTCGTGTAAAGAGGATGTGCTGCCTAAACCCAATGCTTTTTTAGCTCTCAATTACAATACCCCGGAATATACGCTCTACGGAAGTGAAACTTGTCCCTATGAGTTTATGAAAAATACCAGCGCAGTTGTGCGTTACAAAAGCGATTGTTCTGTGATTTTAGAATATCCTGATATGGATGGAGCCTTGTATCTTACGTACCGAAATGTAGATGGTAACATCAAACAATTGCTTACCGATGCGCAGAAACTTACCTACGAGCATGTGATCAAAGCAGATAATATAGCTGAAGAA
Organism: Leeuwenhoekiella polynyae; assembly: GCF_004104075.1. Lineage (GTDB taxonomy): Bacteria > Bacteroidota > Bacteroidia > Flavobacteriales > Flavobacteriaceae > Leeuwenhoekiella > Leeuwenhoekiella polynyae. Next base: position 232,010 of record NZ_QOVK01000005.1, read on the forward strand.
AAATACATCAATCCTGAGCATAACGTATACGGGATGTTTTATGATGTTGCCGGGAATGCAGCTTCTCAGTCTCAGTTTTATGTTACAGACAGCACCTCGTATTTTATCACGGGTTCTATCTACTTTAATGTAACGCCTAATTACGACAGTATTTTGCCTGCAGCAGCTTATTTAAAGACAGATATCCGTCATCTGATGGAAAGCCTGCGCTGGAAGAAATAAGTCCATATTCAACTTCTATTCTATTTTTTAATTACAATTTTGCAGGCTCAACGTGTACTATGCAAAACAATACTAAAAAGTGGGTTTACCTTTTTATTTTAGCTCTCATTTGGGGAACTTCTTATATTCTTATCAAAAAAGGATTAGTAGGCTTAAGTCCGTTGCAATTAGGAGCATTTAGAATTGTGTTTACCACGATCTTTTTGTTTTTAATGGGTTTTAGAACATTGTTTAAAATCCCAAAAGAGAAATGGCCCTGGGTGGCATTGAGTGCGCTGCTGGGAACATTTTTGCCGGTTTTTCTATTTGCTTTTGCCGAAACTCAAATTGACAGCAGTATTGCTTCAATATTGAATTCACTGGTTCCACTATTTACAATATTCTTAGGCTACTTAGTCTTTAAGATTCCGTTTAACGGAAATCAAATATTAGGAGTTTTATTAGGTTTATTGGGAGCCGGAATACTGATCTTTCAAGGCGCTGAAGTGAATCCTGAGCAGAACTATATGTTTTCAGGTTTAGTAGTTGTAGCTGCCTTTTGTTATGCCGGAAACGCTAATATTTTAAAATCAAAACTTCAAGAATTATCATCACTGGGAATTGCAGTCGGGAATTTTGCAGTTATGCTGATACCGGCGATATTGGTGCTTTATTTCTCCGGTGGGATGACCGTTGATGTTGAAAATCCGCTAATTACAGAATCCTTGATCTATATTGCATTACTGGCTTTCTTTGGTACAGCTCTGGCTAAGATTTTATTCAATAAACTGGTTCAGATTTCTTCAGCAGTGTTCTCTACTTCTGTCACCTATTTAATTCCTATTGTGGGTATTTTTTGGGGATTGCTCGATGGAGAGCGTCTGACCTTGATTCATCTTCTGGGAACTTTGGTAATTCTAACCGGTGTTTACCTCGTTAACGCCAATAGAAAACAAAAAAAAGACCGACGGTTAAGTCGGTCTTTGAAATAAGTAAGTACTTAAATTTTATTGAAAATCAGCGTCGCTTACGCCTTCATTTACTTTAATTTCAGTAAAGGTAAACTCAATGTTCTGAGGTCCCATAGACTGAGATAATTTATAAGGAACAAGAATTGCTCCTGCGTCTTTGTAGTCACCATACATAACCGTTTGAACAAAAGTTTGTCCTTGCATTTCCTGAGTAGTCTCTTCTTTTAATTTTAAACCACTTTCAGTAGCGTAGAATGCTTTTTTAGTATCGTTTAAAGCGATTACATATGCGTTTTCGCCATCTACTTTTTCAACTTTCTCAAGCTTTACTGAAGCATCATTCATCATATCGAGTTCCGGGATGATTGCAGCTTCTTTTTTAAGTGCTGCAATTTGCTCTTCAGAAGGTGTAATTGTTTGTCCTTGTGCAGAAATAGAAGCGGTGTCACCGTTTAAAACCTGCTTAGACATCACATTCCCCATAACCGAGATTTCCTGTAAGAATTGATCTTTAGTTGTCTTTTTAATAGTTAACTTAAGAGGAGTTCCCTGAACGCTCCCTTCGCCCATCATCACGATAGAATTGATTCCTTCAATGGCATCTTTACCACCTATAGCTTCAATATAGTTGCTGAAAACTGTTGCTGCAGTAACACCTTCTGGCATGGCTAATTCATATTCTGGTTTTTCAACAGCATTAGCTTTTTTGTCGTAATATTTTACAGGAATGGTTTTTCCTTTAAACTGTACTTTTTCAAGATTATCAAGTACTTCGCTTCCTTTTCCGGCGATGATGATGCGCGCATTGTCTGATAAGAAATACTTCTTGGCTACACGTTGAACATCTTGAATAGTAACAGCATTTATCTTGCTTAAATAGTTTTGATAAAAATCTTTTGGAAGATTTTCGGTTTCAATATTTAAAGCAAAACGAGCTACAGTGCTTGGCTGCTCCAGAGAGCGTACAAAGCTACCTATATATTTAGCTTTTGCATTTTTAAGATCCTTTTCAGTAACGAGTTCTTGACGAATCTTGTCAATCTCTTCTAAAAAGGCAACTACAGAGCTGTCTGTAACCCTATTACGCACACTTGCTGAAGCGCTAAAAGAGGTCTTGCCGTATTTGTCATTGCTCATGCTAGAATAAGCCCCATAGGTATAGCCTTTATCTTCTCTAAGATTTAAGAATAAGCGGCCTTCTCCACCGCCACCCAGAATCTGATTGGCCATCAATACCGGGAAATAATCTGGATCACTCATTTTAAGTTCTACTAGATTCTCTACGATCACTTGTGACTGTACTGCATTAGGCATGTCTACAAAGTTGATTTCTGTAGTGGTAACGTTTTCTGGTGCTTTAAAGGTGTTGCTTAGATCGGTTCCTTTTTTCCAGTCTTTAAAGTTTTTAGAAACTGCTTTTTTGATGTCTTTAAAATTAACATCACCCACAACCACTAAATACGCGTTGTTAGGTATAAAAGCCTTGTTGTAAAATGCTTTTGCATCAGCAAGAGTAACTTTTTCTACAGCTTCTGGGGTTTCAAATTCACCCTTAGGATGATCTTTACCGTAAAGCAAAGCCCGGCTTACGGTACCTGCTGCTGCTTCAACACTTTTCTCATTGGTCTTTAAACCTTCGATAAGGATATTCTGTTCTTTTTCAAATTCTTCCTGAGTAAAATTAGGATTGATCGCTGCATCTGCAAGAAGCTCGAGAATTCGATCTGAATACTGTGAAAGTCCGCTGGCAGAAGCGTATTGAGGGCCAAAGTTAACACGAGCCCCCATATAGTCTACCTCTTCGTTATAATCGTCTTTGCTGATGCTTGTAGAACCTTTGCCTAATAATGCACCTGAAAGTGATGCTGCACCTATTTTATCATTTTCGGCGATTGGTGGGTTATCTAGCGTAAGGGTGTAAGCTACCCGGGGTAATTTATGGTTCTCAACAACAATAACTTTAAGTCCGTTTTTAAGCGTAAAAGTTTGGGGTTCACTCAGGTTAATTTCGGGAGCTGGACCTGCTTTAGGTTGCGTGCTGCGATCTACTTGTGCTACTGCGCCTACGCTGCAGATAAGTAGTAAGCTAAAAAATATTTTTTTCATCTAAATGTATTTTATTTTAGTTTTCTGATGGTTTCTTGTTTTGAAAACAACAGGCTATTGCTCTTCTTTTTTAGGAAGGTATTCTACTTCTACACGTTGATTAGGTTTTAGATATTTATTGGCAACCTCTTTGATCTCTTCACGTGTGATAGAGCGGTAAATATCTATTTCGGTGTTAATGAGGTTGGTGTCATCATAAAGCATATAATCTCTGGCAAGTGTGTTTGCAATACCTTCTACGCTTGAGTTTGAATTCACAAAATTAGTTTCAGCCTTATTTTGAAGTTTCTCATAGTCACTTTCAGAAATCAACGTGCTGCGTAATTTTGCGATTTCTTCTTCCATCCCTTCTAATAAAGTTTCGAGGCTGGTTTCACCTAAAGGAAGACCGTAAATGATATACATTCCATAATCTTCTTGCTCCAGATTGATTGCCCCAATTTGTAGTGCTTTTTTCTCTTCGTCAACCATTTTCTTATAAAGCTTAGAGCTTTTTCCATCGCTTAAATAAGAAGAGATCATGTTTAATACATAAGCGTCACGGCTTCCGTAACCCGGTGTGCGGTAAGCGGTAAGAATAGCCGGTACCTGAATGTTAGAGTCGTAAAACTGACTTCTTTTAGCTTCAGTTATAGGAGCTTCCTGAGGATAGCTGCGTTCAAGAGCAGGGCCGCTTGGGATAGGGCCAAAATACTCCTGAATCATTTTTTTAGTTTCAGAAACATCAAGATCACCTGCAACAACTAAAACAGCATTGCTGGGCTTATAATATTTGTCAAAATATGCTTGAAACTCTTCTAAAGAAGCTGCATCAAGATCTTCCATATAGCCTACGTTAGGATCTTTATAAGGATGCTTATCAAAAAGCTGCTCGCTAATTGCAAATAGAAATTGACCATAAGGAGAATTGTCATAACGCAAGCGACGCTCTTCTTTAACAACTTCATTCTGAGTATCTACACCGTCTTGTTTGATAATAGGGTGAAGCATACGCTCCGATTCCATCCACAATCCTAATTCTAAATTATTAGATGGGAAAACCTCGTAATAATACGTACGGTCTTGAGAAGTATTAGCATTGTTGGTTCCGCCATTAGAACTTACGATCTCAAACCATTTACCGTTCTCTATATTTTCGGTTCCTTCAAAAAGTAAGTGTTCAAAAAAGTGAGCAAAACCCGTACGGCCATCTTCGCGATCTTTACCACCTACGTGATACATAACTGCTGTAGTGACAACGGGAGCCGTATTATCTTGATGTAAGATTACGTGAAGACCGTTGTCTAAATCATATTCTTCAAATTCTACTTCCTGAGCGGTAGCAGTAAAGCTCAAAGCTAAAATTGAAGCAATTGAAAAAAGAGTCTTTTTCATGTATATAGTTTTTGTTTTAGTTACTCGTATAAGTAATGTGTAAGATGATATTGTTACAGAATCAACCTGTTAATTGATAATAAATTACCCTAAGTTATAATAGTTAAAATATTTTATATTTTAGAAATAGACTTAATTTTTAACAGCTTTTTAGCTGAAATACAACATTTTAATTGAGAACTTTATGAGTAATCAAAAATTTACAATTATGCTTAAAGTCGCACTTCCTATACGTTTTGGCATCGCAATTACTGCGGGACTTATTGCTTATTTTTTAGTATTGGCTCTTTTTGGGCTGCATACAAATCCTATATTCAGTCTGTTTAATGGCGTTATTACCGGCTTTGGTATCTATGAAGCTATCAAATATTATAAGCTTAGTAAAGGCAAAGATTTTGAATATGGTGATGGTTTTTCTGTGGGTGTTGTTACCGGTTTTGTTTCAACAATTTTATTCACTGCGTTCTTTGCATTATATGCTGGTAATTTGAATCCTGATTTTCTAAGTAATATGATTGCTGCTTGGGAGACTACATATAATACAAGTTTGGGTAGTGTGATCTTTGTGGTTGCCATTATGGGCTTTGCTACAAGTATAGTGCTTACGCTCAGTTTTATGCAATTATTTAAGCCCAGTTGGAATACCAAGAAAAAGCATAAAACTTCACAGGTTTAATTTTTCATTATACATTTGTATTGTAAGTAAATAGCTGTATATTTGCGCCCTCTTAAATCACAAGGTTTAAGATTTTAAAAACTATTTTTAATCATTACGCTATGTACGCAATTGTAGAGATAGCAGGGCAGCAATTTAAAGTTGCAAAAGACCAGAAAGTTTTTGTTAACCGCTTGGCAGGAGAAGAAGGAGACGATGTTTCTTTCGATAAAGTTCTTTTGACAGGTGACGGTGACAACATCACTTTAGGCGCCCCGGCTATAGAAGGTGCTCTAGTAGGAGCAAAAATTTCACGTCATTTAAAAGGAGACAAGGTAATTGTTTTCAAAAAGAAAAGACGTAAAGGCTATAAGAAGAAAAATGGTCACCGTCAATCTTTAACCGAGATTGTAATTGGCGATATTTCTTTAAAAGGAGGCAAAAAAGCGGCTCCTAAAGCTGAGAAAAAACAAGAAGCAAAAGCTGAAGCCCCAAAAGCTCAAAAAGCAAAAGCTTCATCAAAAGGAGATGATCTTAAAAAGATCGAAGGTGCTGGACCAAAAGCTGCTGAAGCATTAGTAGCTGCAGGTATTGACACTTTTGCTAAAGTTGCAAAAACTTCTCCAGAGAAATTGAGCGAAGTTCTTTCTGAGGCAAGCTCTAGATTAAGTCACTTAGTTACCGATACTTGGCCAAAGCAAGCTGCTTTAGCTGCAGAAGGTAAATGGGATGAGCTTAAAGAATTACAAGATAATTTAGACGGCGGGATCGAAAAATAATCCTTAGATTATTTGATTACGTTAAGTATAACCATAAAACTAGAATAAGATGGCTCACAAAAAAGGAGTAGGTAGTTCTAAAAACGGTAGAGAATCAGAATCGAAACGTCTAGGTGTTAAGATTTTTGGTGGTCAGGCTGCTGTTGCTGGTAATATCATTGTTAGACAACGTGGTAACACACATCACCCAGGTGATAATGTTTATGGTGGTAAAGATCATACCTTACATGCAAAAGTAGACGGTGTTGTTAAGTTTACTAAAAAGAAAGACAACAAGTCTTACGTATCTATAGTTCCTGCTGCAGAAGCTTAAGATTTACGTAATAAATATAAAAAACCCATCATCTCAATTTTGAGATGATGGGTTTTTTGTTTTTAATTTATGTCCCGTCCTGAAATAGCGATACACTAAAACCTTAGTGTAATGAAAACACCCTCAAAGAGTGGTTATGCAAAAAGAACCCAAAAAGACTACTCGCTTT
>NZ_QOVK01000006.1 GCF_004104075.1 Leeuwenhoekiella polynyae
ATACAGACCAGTTCCCCATAGATGTTTTTGAAGTTACACAAGCGATGCTTGTTATTTTAGAAAGTGGTGGTATTCAGGGTGGTGGTATTAACTTCGATGCCAAAGTACGCAGAAACTCTATTGATCTGGAAGATAAATTCATCGCCCACATTGCGGGTATGGATACCTTTGCAAGAGGACTTATCGCAGCAGACCATATTCTTACTAACACAAAATATAAAGCCCTACGTAAGAATAGATATGCGTCTTTTGATTCTGGTACGGGCTCTCAGTTTGAAAAAGGAGAATTGAGCTTAGAACAACTCAGTGAGCTGGGAAGAAAAATCGGAGAACCTAAAGCGATTAGTGGACAACAGGAACTTTATGAGCAAATTATAGCTAACGCATTTTAAAAGTAAACTACTTCGGGGCAAGCCTGTCTGCCGACAAAGGCAAGCCCGCAAAGCATTAAACTGAACAAAACATTTTTAGAACGAGACAAGTCTCGAAGCATTTAAATCTCGATTATTGAGTAAAAGAAATTGAATTGTTTGTTAGTATTATTTGAAGTGTGTTTTTACTGGCAACATTTTTGGGGAGCCTCCTTGCGAGGCTTTCCTATAATATATTGATATTCTTTACAGCATATAAATGACTACTTAATCGATTGCGATACGTAGTAAGTTTTAGTTCTACAATACGTAGATTGTTCTTGAATATTTAGGATGTGTTAGTAAAAAGGGCACAGTTTAGATAAACTGATTAAGAAGAAATAAGGGAAATTTTTTTTGAAAAAATAGCTAATAGTCAAAAAAACTATAATACTTATATGTTTTTGTATATCCTTGTATTACATTTAGTTATTAAAAGATAAATCAATATTAGATTTCAATTTTTATTAATAGTTGAATAGCCTGTTATAGTATTATCATCGTAATTATGAGTACTGAAATTATATGGGTAAATGATATTTATAAATGAATGTGTTTAACTAGTTAAAGTAGATGAAATAATATGAAATCAACCCAAGATAATATTTCTGTAATAGAGAAAATAGGATATAGTTTAGGCGATCTGGCGGCTAATCTTATTTTTCAGACCTTAATGACCTTTCTGGCTTTCTTTTATACAGATGTTTACAAAATACCACCGGGTAAAGCGTCTTTTATCATTTTTACAGGAGGGATGATAGGTGCCTTTTTTAACCCGGTAATGGGTGTTATTGCCGATCGTACTAAGACGCGATGGGGAAAATTTCGTCCCTGGATTTTATTTACTTCCATTCCTTTTGGTATTGTAGCAATCCTTGCTTTCAGCACGCCAGATTTTGATTTGACCGGTAAAGTGACCTATGCCTTGATTACCTATATTTTATTGGTGATCATTTATTCGGCTAATAACCTGCCTTATGCCTCACTTAGTGGCGTTATGACCGGAAATATGTCTGAGCGTAACAGTATTTCTTCGTATCGATTTGTAGCAGTGATGGTTGCTCAATTTGTCGTACAGGTGCTTTTATTACCACTCGTTCTAATTCTTGGGGAAGGAGATAAGGTAGAGGGTTTTAAACAAACCATATGGTTGTTTGCGATTGTGGGGGTTGTCTTTTTTATCATTACCTTTTTAACTACCCGGGAACGCGTGTTACCGCAGGCAGAAGGAGTTTCTTCCGTTAAGCAAGACATTAAGGATCTTGTGAGAAATAAGCCCTGGCGTGCCGTTTTACTGATTACCATTTTTGTTTTTGTCACACTTTCCTTAAAGGGTGGGATGTATGTGTATTACTTTAATGATTTTGTAGATAATGCAAGTCTTAGCACATTCTTAGAAAATATAGGCTTTAACGGGTTTATATTAAATCTAAATGAATGGCTTATAAATATGGGTTTCGTAGGCTTTACCTGGCCTGACGATCCTGCTACTTCCGGGTTTAGCCTGTTTAATGCCGGAGGTATTATTATGATGATGGTAGGAATCGGGTTTTCAAAACCCCTTGCAGACAAATTTGGTAAGCGGGATATATTTGGACTTAGCCTGTTTTTATCCGCGGTGTGTCTCGTTCTCTTTTACTTTTATGACAATGATGCTATTGCATTAATATTTATAACACAATTGGTTCACGGTCTGTTTTACGGTATATCTACCCCTTTGTTGTGGGCGATGATTGCCGATGTTGCAGATTACTCAGAGCTTATTAATTTCCGCAGGGCTACAGCGATTATTTTTTCAGCAATGATCTTTGGTCTTAAAGCAGGCTTGAGTATTGGTGGTGCTTTAGTTGCAGGATTATTAGCCTGGTATGGGTATGATGAGCAGGCAGTACTTCAGGATGCGTTAACCATTTCAGGTATTAAACTCTCGGTAAGTATTTATCCGGCACTTTTCTTCTTCGTAAGTGTTGCTTGCCTGATTTTCTATAAAATTAACAAGGCTAAAGAACTTGAGATACAAGAAGAATTATCAAACAGACGCGAGCCTTCACCTAAAAGATTATAAACTTAAACTACTTAAATGAACAATTTATCGTCACTTATTCTACTGGCAGTATTGCTGGTAAGCTGCAAGCCTAATAAATTTTCAGATACTGCGCAGTTAGATGAAAAACCGTTAAAATTAAAAGAAGCTCTGGCAGATAAGTTTCTTATAGGTACTGCTTTAAACATAAGACAGATTAACGGTTACAACCCTGAAGAAATGGAGGTCGTACGAGAAAATTTCAATTCTATTGTTGCTGAGAACTGTATGAAAAGTGAACGTCTGGTTCCTAATCAGGGGGAGTATGATTTCTCTGCTGCAGACAAGTTTGTAGCTTTTGGCGAAGAAAATAATATGGTCATTCACGGGCATACACTCATTTGGCATTCTCAAACTCCTAAATGGTTTTTTAAAGACAGTCTCGATCAGGAAATTACTCGTGAAGAATTGATTTCCAGAATGAAAAATCACATCAATACGGTTGTATCTCGTTACAAAGGAAAAATAAAAACATGGGATGTCGTAAATGAGGCTGTTCTGGATGATGGGACACTGAGAAAAAGTAAGTTTTACGATCTTCTTGGAGAAGATTTTATAAAAATGGCTTTTGAGTTTGCTCACGAAGCAGATCCTGATGCAGAATTATACTACAACGATTATTCAACCTCTTTACCTGAAAAAAGAGAAGGTATTGTGCGTATGGTAAAAAACCTACAGGAGCAGGGAGTACCCATCCATGGGGTAGGGATGCAAGGCCATGTAGGGATGGATTATCCGGAGCTTGAAGAGTTTGAAAAAACTATTGTTGCGTTTTCAGATTTAGGCCTTAAAGTTTCAGTAACTGAATTTGACATTACCGTGCTTCCTTCTCCATGGGATAATCAGGGTGCCGAGGTTTCTGCAAATTTTGAATACAAAGAAGATATGAATCCGTATCCGGAAAAATTACCGGACTCTGTAAGTACGGCTTTCAATAACAGGTGCTTCGATTTTTTCAAATTGTTTCTAAAACATGAAGATAAGATTGATAAAGTAACCCTATGGGGCGTTAACGATGGCAATTCATGGAGAAACAACTGGCCGATAGGGGGACGTACCGACTATCCGTTGCTTTTTGACCGGGATAACAAACCAAAAAGTGTTGTAGACTCAATCATTGCAATCGTAAAAAAATAAATTCTATTTTGGGAATAATCAAGAATACATGTTGTTTTAAAAGTTCGCTTTTAGGTTTAACTATGTTTGTGCTTCAGGCAGCTGCACAAAATACGGCGTCAAACCCGTTGATCCATGCAGATGTACCCGATATGGCTATCATACGGGTTGACAGCACCTACTATATGAGTAGTACTACGATGCATATGAGCCCCGGAGTACCCATAATGAAATCAAAAGATCTCACGAACTGGGAACTTGTAGGCTATGCCTATGACAGACTCGTGGAAAATGATGCAATGAATCTTGAAAACGGACAACAAACCTACGGGCGAGGTTCGTGGGCAAGTTCATTAAGGTTTCATAAGGGTACCTATTACTTATCAACTTTTTCAGCAACGTCTGGGAAAACGCATATTTATACAACCGGAGATATTGAGAACGGCCCCTGGGAAAAACACGAGTTTGCCCCTTCTTATCATGATCACACGCTCTTTTTTGAAGACGGAAAGATTTATATGATTTGGGGAGCGGGAGAGCTCAGTATCGTTGAGCTTAAGGATGACTTTAGCGGAGTGAAAGAAAATACGCGGCAGGTTTTAATTAAAAATGCTACTGAGCCTATAGGTGCCTCAATCATTTTACCCGCTGAAGGATCGCAACTCTTTAAACACAATGATAAGTATTACTTATTCAACATCGCCTGGCCTCGTAATGGGATGCGTACAGTGATCATTCATCGGGCAGATCAAATAAAGGGTCCTTATGAAGGCAGAATTGCACTTCAGGATAAAGGCGTCGCACAGGGCGGATTGATAGATACACCGGCTGGTGAATGGTTTTCGTATCTTTTTCAGGATAGTGGGGCAGTGGGGAGAATCCCTTATTTAGTTCCTGTAAAATGGGTAAATGACTGGCCGGTTCTGGGTGTTGACGGTAAAGTTCCGGAAACCCTCGACTTACCAGAAAATGGAAGTTTGATTCCGGGCATTGTAAACTCAGACGATTTTGATCGGCAAGTGGGAGATCCTGCGCTTCCTTTGGTTTGGCAGTTTAACCACAACCCTGATAATTCGTTGTGGTCGGTTTCAGAACGTCCCGGCTATTTACGCCTAAAAACCGGAAGAATTGATACCCTGTTTCTACAGGCAAAAAATACGCTTACCCAACGCAGCATAGGTCCTGAATCTTCAGGCTCTATTAAAATGGATGTGACCAATATGAAGCCTGGTGATTTTGCCGGATTAGCGATCCTTCAGAAAAAATACGGACTGATCGGAGTAACCTGTGAAGGAGATCAAAAATCAATCTTTATGAGTAAAAACGACGAAGATGGGGGCTTACTTTCAAAAATTGAACTCAATCAGGATACCGTGTATTTTAAAATTGAATGTGATTTTAAAAACCGAACAGATAATGCGTATTTCTACTACAGCCTAAATGGAGAAACCTGGGAGTCTCTAGGCGAAGTATTGCAGATGCAGTATACCCTCCCGCATTTTATGGGCTATCGCTTCGGTTTGTTTAATTATGCTACTGAGAATACAGGTGGTTCTGTCGATTTTGATTATTTCAGAATAACAGATACACTGTCTGCTAAAACCAATTAGATGATGAAAAAAACATACGGTATACTTCCCAGATTATTCCAGAGAAAGCAATATAGCTTTATATTGATCGCCACGTTTATGCTTGGTGTTCAATTCATTTGGGCGCAAAACCCGTTAGTACGCGATCAATACACAGCAGATCCTACTGCTCGTGTATTTAATGATAAAATATATGTATACCCTTCTCACGACATTATGTGTACCGAAGAAAAAGGTCGTCCGGGGTGGTTTTGTATGGAAGATTACCATGTTTTTTCTTCAGAAAATCTCACAGAGTGGAAAGATCACGGGGAAATACTCAATCAAAAAGATGTGTTCTGGGCTGATGACGAAGGATATAGCATGTGGGCTCCCGATTGTGTCGAGAAAGACGGTAAATACTATTTCTACTTCCCTACAAAACCAAAGGATACTGAAGGCTTTACCATAGGTGTTGCAGTAGGTGACAATCCCGAAGGTCCGTTTACTCCGCAGGAAAAGCCTATTGCTAATGTGAATGGGATAGATCCCAATGTGTTTATTGATAGCGATGGTCAGGCGTATCTATACTGGTCGGGACGCGATATTTGGGTCGCTAAGCTAAAGCCGAACATGCTTGAGCTCGCTTCAGAGCCTCAGATTATAGCCAATCTTCCCCAGGAAGGGCATAAAGAGGGGCCGTTTGTTTTTGAGCGCAACGGCATCTATTACTTGACCTATCCACACGTAGAAAACAAAACAGAACGTCTAGAGTATGCGATGGGTGACAGCCCAATGGGACCTTTTAAGGTTACTGGGGTTATTATGGACGAAAGTCCTACAGGTTGCTGGACCAACCATCATTCTATTTTAGACTATAAAGATCAGTGGTATTTGTTTTACCATCATAATGACCTGTCACCAGATTTTGATAAAAACCGTTCTATACGCGCAGACAGTCTCTCTTTTAATGCAGACGGAACGATTAAAAAAGTAATACCCACATTGCGTGGAATAGGAATTAATAAGGCTTCAGGAAAGCTTCAGATTGATCGGTATAGTGCTAAAAGTGCCAATGCAGTGTTGCATTTTAATAATTCGCAAAACACCTTTGAAGGTTGGAATATTGCTTTAAACCAAAACGATTGGGTACAATATAATGCTGTAGATTTTGACAAGACGTATGCTAGTCTGGCGATGCGGGTGAATGCTACCGAAAAATCGCAACTGCAGATCGTAGATACGACCAAAAATACCATACTTGCGGAGATTGAAATCCCGGGAAACACGGGATGGCTTGAATATGAAGCAGCCCTACCTCAAATAGAGCCTGCTGTTTACAATTTAAAAGTGGTGTTAAAAGCAGGTGAGGCAAGCATAGACTGGATACGCTTTAAGAGCTAAAACGCTAGTGCAAGCCCAACGAGAAGAATCATTAAAATAATAATAGTTATAAAAATTAGACAATGAAAGAACCCAGATACCTAGTAGATCACGCGTATATGGCAGATCCTTCTGCTCATGTATTCAATGGTAAAATTTATATTTATCCTTCTCACGACGTAGAATCTGGAATCCCCGAGAATGATAACGGAGATCATTTTGATATGCGTGATTACCATGTGTTCTCAATGGATGCAATAGACGGTGAGGTAACTGATCACGGCAAAGTACTGAGTGTAAAAGATATTCCGTGGGCAGGCAGACAGCTTTGGGACTGTGATATCGCCTTTAAGGACGGTAAGTATTACCTGTATTTTCCACTAAAAGACCAGACAGATATTTTTAGAATAGGTGTTGCCATAGGAGATAAGCCTGAAGGTCCATTTAAGCCATTACAAGCGCCTATGAAAGGGAGTTTCTCTATTGACCCATGTTTATTTAAAGACGATGACGGTGCGCATTATATGTACTTTGGAGGCTTGTGGGGCGGTCAGTTGCAGCGCTACAGAGAGGGTAAAGCTATTGAGTGTGGTGCAGAACCGGCAGATAACGAGCCAGCTTTACCCGCAAGAATTGCAAAAATGAGTGATGATATGCTGGAATTCGCCGAAGCGTCTAAACCCATTGTTATCTTAGATGATGAGGGAAAGCCTTTAACAGCTGGAGATCATGACCGAAGATTTTTTGAAGCTTCCTGGGTGCACAAATACAAAGGGACTTATTACTTTTCGTACAGCACCGGAAACACGCATAAGTTGTGTTATGCAACAGGAGATAATCCGTATGGACCGTTCACCTATCGCGGAGTAATCTTAACACCGGTTGTAGGCTGGACGACACATCATTCAATTATCAAATTTAACGACAAATGGTACCTGTTCTATCACGACAGTGTTCCTTCAGGAGGTAAGACCTGGTTAAGAAGCATGAAGGTGATTGAATTTGACTACAATCCTGACGGCAGCATCAATACCCTGCAGGGTTCTTAGTCCCAAAATAATCATTTAAAAGAGGCTTATGCCTCTTTTTTTGGTTTCAGACAGGTTTCTCGCTACTAATCCAATCCTTTAAACCGAATTCGTATGTACTTCAAAATATCTAATGTTTTTGTATTACTTACATTCATTTTTTTGCCTCTGGTACTGTTTTGTCAAAATACGGCTCAGATACGCGATAGCATCAATACCTACACGTATCTTGATTTTAAACACATGAAAGAACAGCTGGAAATCGCTACTGAAAACAGACCGGGACCGTCAGGAAACCCCAATGATTCAAATGCTGCAAATACCGATGAGTCTGCCGTAAGGGAATATATTCTACCAGATTTGTTAATCGCCAAAAATGGAGAAAAGATTTCCACATCAAAACAGTGGGAGCGCCTACGAAGACCAGAACTTATTGAAAGCATCGAAACTGAAATGTATGGCCGCATTCCGGATAACATACCGGAGATTTCTTGGATTGTCGAATCTACTAGAGATACGGTGATAGGTGGCGTGCTCATTCAGGAAGAACGTTTAAAAGGTATAGTTGATAATGCTGTCTATCCTGAAGTAGAAGTTGAAATTCAGGTGCTTTTAGGATTACCCAAATTGGAAAAAAGGAGTGCCATTCCTGTAGTAATTGAACTGGGATTTTTGAATTCTCCCTTCGGTAAGATCAACGAGCCTTCCAGTTACTTTATTTCACCTTATGTGCCGCGTTTTAAACAACAACTTACTATGCAAGGCTGGGGCTATGCCATTTTAGACGTAAATAGCATTCAGGCTGATCACGGAGCTGGTTTGAAATCGGGTATAATAGGTTTGGTAAATAAAGGTGAATCACGGTCACCCGATGATTGGGGAGTATTAAGAGCCTGGGGTTGGGGTGCAAGCAAGCTGGTTGATTATTTTTCGGAAAGAGCTGATGTAGATCAGGAGCGTGTTGCGGTAGAAGGCACTTCCCGTTACGGAAAGGCTGCTTTAGTAGCGATGGCTTTTGATCCGCGTATTTCCTTAGGTTTTATTGGTTCTTCAGGTGCTGGCGGTGCTTCCATTTTGCGCAGAAATTTTGGGGAATCTGTTGAGAATTTAGCCTCAACCGCAGAGTATCATTGGTTTAGTGGAAATTTTATCAAATATGCGAGTCTTAAAACGGTAGACGATCTTCCGTTTGACGCGCACTCGGTCATCGCACTCTGTGCGCCGCGCCCGGTGTTTATAAGTGCAGGATCTTCAGCTATAGAAGGAAATTGGGTTGATGCTAAAGGTATGTTTCTGGGAGGTTTAAATGCTAGTCCGGTTTATAAGCTGTACGGATTTAAAGGCTATGCAACGAATGATTTTCCTTTTATGGGAACTGCCCTTACCGAGGGAGAACTAGCATTCAGACAACACGGAGGCGGGCATTCAACCGGTCCCAACTGGAGTACCTGGATTGCATGGGCCAGAAGGTATTGGGATAACTAATACTTTTGATTCAATACTAAGTTTTTAGTAAAGAAAAATATGTGATACAAAATGCTTTAAATACTGATTTAAATGAATTCAAACGAATAAGAATAGATCCTCTAATCTGTTGCGATCTTTTTGGTAAGAGGTACAAGATAGGTATCCTGCAGGTTGTTAGGTGATTTAAAAACAAGTTGTTGTACAACTACACCCGGGTCTTTGCCAAAGATTTTAAGTGTATGATTTCCTGGTAATAGATTGACTGCTGTTTTTACACGAGTCGCGTTGTTGCTAACACTTGCTCCCCAATTGTCAGAGGTGTCCTGATGCATATTTAATACCTGCACAGCACCTTCATCAATTTGATACTTAAATGCTAAGCCTCCTTGATTTTTAAAATCTAAAGTAGGAGAGAGGTAGAAGGTAAGTGTACCTTTTAATTCCTGCTCAGTATAAAACTCATATTTTAGTTGGGTATTAGCATTGGTTATTTCTTTTGAAAAGCGTTTCTCGGGTCTAAGCGCTATATCTTGTCTACCAAGATCGGATATTACTTCCCAACCTGTATTTTTAACAAATCCGTCTGCGGGTATAGTGAGCATTCCGTTGTATGCCAAAAAGCCTGTAGCATTTTCAGAATACGGTGCATAAGATACCCGTATTTCAGCTTCCTGATCAACAGATTTAATTGAAAACGAAGTGGTAACAGGCTCTTGAGGAAGCTTCTTTAGATTAAGTTTTAATTCAATAACCTGTTCTTCAGAAAAAGATCCTTTCTTGAGGTTTGCCGTAAGCCACTTAGGCAATTTGTTCAGTTTAAAATCAAGGTCGTCAACCCCCGTATTAAAAAGGGTAATCTGCTGAACGGTATGTGATTGATCGAAAGGAAGAATTTCAAGCGTATTCACTTTAGGATAAAAAGCTGTTGTTCCTGATGTAACAATACCTAACTTACCAGTTTGTGGTATTTCAATTGTGTTGGTTTCTGGTTTTGTGTTTTTACGGGGTTCTTGCCAGTAGGTGTATCCAATATGAGTTTGATCCATAAAATGATTCCATTTTGAATCATTAAGGCTATGATAGGCTTCGGTTAATGCTTTGTCGTTTTCAAATAATTCCTGAACTAGATCTGAATATTGGTTGGTTGTATTTCGGCCTTGTTTCGCATACAATTTGTTTTTTGCTGTAGCGATGTAAAGTCGGTTAAGATTTGCCATTGCTTCAATAGGAAACAAGACCAACTGATAATAAGCAGATTGATATACAACATCCAATTTATCTTTGATTGCAAGCGCTTTCTCCTCTAAATTCTTATATTCCTCTAGAATAGTCCCAGCCTCATTAGAGTACGTTAGACTGAACGTTTCCGGGCTCAATAATTCGGGTTTACGACGGCTTGCCAGAGTTGAATAGGTCTGCAATAATTCTGCTATTTCAGAAGCATAAGTATCTCCAAATTGCGCTGCTGCCCATTTTTTGGGATAGTTTGCAAGATCTTTTAAGTCAAATTTTTCCGGATTCCAGGCGTAGTCGAGAAAGAAACTCGTTGGGTATTCCATCGGCTTAATATCGCCCACATTTACAATCCATATTTTACGGGCGTTGTAAGCATATGCCAGAGACATTTGCTCATACACTCTTGAAATCTGATTGGTGTTGAGCCATTTGTAATTACGCGGACCGCCCACATAATCAAAATGGTAGTAAATACCGTATCCCCCTGCGCGTTCCCCTTCTTCGGGATTGGGTAATTTTCTAATATTTCCCCAGTTGTCATCAGCAAGGAGTAGTGTTACATCGTCTGGAACACGCATTCCCTGATCGTAATAATCCTGAACCTCTTTATACAAAGCCCAGAGTTGTGGCGTTTCATTAGCAGGTTTTTGCGTAACCGCTTCAATAATATCCCGTTGATCCTTTACAATACCCTCGAGCAATTCAATTGCAGTACCTTCGGTCATGGGTTCGTCACCATCCCCGCGCATGCCTACAGTAACAATACTTTCGTTAGTATCCATTCGCTCAATTCCTTTTTTCCAAAAATCGCGTAAGGTTTCGGCATTCGTAGTATAATTCCAGTCTCCTACTCCATACTTATCCCATTCTGCGTGTGCCCGCATTAAAGGTTCGTGATGCGAAGTTCCAATCACCACACCATATTTTTCAGCTTCAATCGGGTTTTGTGGATCGTCATCATAAAAAGCACGTCCCCACATCGCAGGCCAAAGGTAGTTCCCCTTCAATCTTAAAATCAGTTCAAAAACATGCTCATAGAACTCGTGGTTAAACGAGCCAAAATTTTCTCCAACCCATCCTGAAAGTGCCGGAGCTTCGTCGTTGATGAAAATACCTCGATACTGCACTTTAGGTCCCATATCAGTAAATGATTTTGACGTAATGTAAAGCTCTTTTGATTTTTTTACAGGAACGTCTGCCCACCAATACCATGGGGAAACTCCTATTTTTTCTGAAAGTGTATAAACGCCATAAATGGTACCGCGTTTATCGCTACCGGCTATTACCAGATTTCCATCAATCTGCTGAATTGTAAAGGCTTCCCATTTATTTTTGATGGAATCGGGATTGAGCTTTCCGGAAACGATCAGTTCATCCAGATACTTGCTTTTACCCAAAGTCCCAATGATTACCCCGCCACTTCCCTTAAAAGTTTCTGCAAGCTCTGGCTTTATAGAACTTACACGTTCTATATCCTTTTGTAAATTTTCAACCGCAATATGAACGCCCTCGTAATCTTCGGCATCAATTACTAACTGCGCGGCAGTAGTACCACCAATAAGCTTAAATGCACCCGCTTCTGTATTTTGAGAAACCGAAATATTCTGAGCAACTAAATCTGTACTGCTAAAAATTAAAACGATTGCGAAGAAAAATAAGGACGATTTTATTGATATAGATTGAATGAACATACGTACGTTTTTTGTGTTTTTATAGAACTCTAAGAAGGCTGTAAACCCAATTCAAGACCGGTAAGTTCTGCGAGGCCTTTAAGCCTGCCAATGAACGAATAGCCTACGTAATAGGGTTTGTCTTTTTCTAATGTGTGCAGGTAACCGTGGTCAGGTCGCATGGGTATTTTTTTACCGGTTGATGCTGCGTAATTCATAATATGTTGCAGCACTTGCTTCATAGGCACATCGCCATCCAGATGATCGGATTCAAAGAAGGTGCCGTCTTCAAATTTTCGAACATTCCTCAAGTGTAAAAAATGAACACGTTCTTTGTATTTTTCAAAAATATCAACGAGTTGGTTTGCAGGATTTGCACCCAATGATCCTGTGCAGTAGCAGAGTCCGCAAGCGGTAGATTCAATATTTGAAAAGATAAAGTCCAGATCGGTTGCTTTACTTACAATACGTGGAAGTCCCAATACTGAAAATGGCGGATCATCCGGATGAATCGCCAGTTTTGAGCCTACAGCTTCAGCAGTAGGCGTAACGGCTTCTAAAAACAACACTAAATGTTCCCGAAGTTTATCTTCATCGATGTCTTTGTATTCCTCCAGTTGTGTCAGCAAATCTTCTGTAGTAAAATCTTCAGTACTTCCCGGAAGTCCCAGCATCACGCTATTCTTTAAAACTTTGATATCTTCTTCAGAAAAGCTTTCAAATTTCTGTTTAGCCTCGTTAATTTGGTATTTGTTATAATCTGCTTCTGCTCCGGGTCTTTTCAGAATAAATAAGTCAAAAGCACGGAATTTTACGGGGTCGTATTTTAGAATTTCGGCTCCTGCTTCGTTTTTAAAGCGGTGATCAGTACGCACCCAATCCAAGATGGGCATAAAATTATAGGTGATGGTGTAAATCCCCTGATCGGCCAGGTTTTTAAGACTTACCTTATACTTTTCGATAAGCTCCTCAAAGTTTCCGGTGCGCTTTTTAATATTTTCATGTACCGGAAGGCTTTCAACCACTTCCCAGATCATTCCGGCGTCTTCAATTTTAGTTCTGGTCTTTTCTATTTCTTCTGGGGTCCAGATATCCCCAACAGGGATGTGGTGTAGCGCCGTTACAATTCCGGAAATACCGGCCTGACGCAAATCTTCTAAGCTTAATACATCACGCTCTCCATACCAGCGCATTGTTTTGATAATTGAAGTTTTCATTTAAAATCCTATTGAGTTTCCACCGTCAACACAAAGTACGGTGCCGGTTGTAAATTTTGATAAGTCGGAAGCGTAGTAAAAAACCGTATCGCCAATGTCTGAAGGCTCTCCCAGCTTAGCCATAGGCGTTCTGCCTAACACTTTATTTTTGCGTTCGGGGTCACTATCCAGGGCTTTACTAGACATATTGGTTTTGATAAAACCGGGAGCTACACAGTTTACACGTATGCCATACTGAGCCAAGTCAACCGCCATAGAACGCGTCATTCCTTCAATAGCCGATTTGCTGGCCGTATAAGCTACCACTTTGGGAATCCCATATTGAGCAGCCATCGAGCTGATGTTGATGATGCTACCTGAGTTTTGTATCTTCATGACTTTAGTAACCTCGCGGCTCACTGCAAAAACGCTGATAAGATTTGTATGAATAATACGCTGAAATTCATCATCTTCAACTTCCAGAAAATCCTTTTTCATATTGATTCCTGCATTATTCACCAGTATATCAATACCACCAGCTTCTTCTGTAATATGTGCTATCGCTTGAGGAATTTTGTCAAGTTCACTAAGATCGAGAATATAAGAACGGGCATTAGGTCCTAATTCTTCGAGGGCTTTTTCAGTTTTTTCAGGATTTCTACATATGATATAGGTTATGATGTTTTCGTCACAAAGTTTTTTTGCGATTGCAAAACCTAGACCGGCATTTCCACCGGTAACAAGAGCTATTTTTTGTTTCATTTCTTAATCCCAAGAGGGTTTTATACCGGGAGCATAAGGATCCCGTATAGATTCATAGTATTTGAGTGTGTGCGGTGCTTTGGGGATAAAATCAGGTAGTTCCATTTTTGAAAACTGCTGAAAATACAGCAGGCAGGAATCCCGCCACCATTGAGCTTCTTCCAGTTGAATGCTTAATAGCATTTCAGTTTTTTTATAAGCGATTTCATCAACATAAGGTTTCATTTGCTCCCAAGTGTTGATCATTTTTTCAACTTCTAGAACCCCGTCCTGATAATGTCTCGCAAGATTGTACCAAAGGGTTTTACCATTTTTCAGCTTATAACCCCATGGAACATGGTGAAACCAAAGCAGGTATTTTTCAGGAGTTGTTTCGATATTTGAATAGGCTTTTTCGATTTCTGGTGCATATTGTGATAAGGCATCACTGCCTGTTGCAGTACGGTCGAAGCCAATGCCCAGACTGTCTGCTTTATGGTAATAAACTGAAGTCCAGTCTTCACGACCTAAATCTTTTACCCAAGGTCCAGGTCCTTGATGATGCCCTTCTGCCATCATATGATGCAATCCTAAAGGAGTCATATAATCTACCACGGCTTCGCGTGAATCGAGCAGGAGGGAAGTCATAGGTTTTACAAATGCTGGATCTGTAGAAAAGGTCATTCCCAACCATTCTTGAGCGATGGTTTTAGCTTTAAGTTCCGGGTTCCAGGCAAGTCTGCCAAAGCCATACCAGTTGGCTTGCGCAAAAGGATGACCGGTCCAGTTACGGGCATTACCTATATTTGAGACTCCTGCAATACCGGTTAGTTGGGTGTCTGTCAACGAGCCAGCTACCACTTTTGCAACCGTACTTCCCTTGCCTTGTGAAAATGTATCTTCCTGTAAAGTCTCTTCAAATAATTTAGGTAAAAACACCAGATGAGACATACCACCCAGATATTCCTGAGTGATTTGAAATTCCATCATCAAAGGGGTTTCTGGCATAGCGCCAAAAAGCGGATGAAAAGGCTCTCTTGGCTGAAAGTCTATTGCCCCATTCTTAACCTGAACCAGAACATTGTCTTTAAAGGTCCCGTCAAAAGGGACAAACTCGGTATAGGCCTGCTTGGCACGATCATCAGGTTTCTCGTCTGAATAAACAAAAGCCCGCCACATAACAATCCCGTCATGGGGAGCAACTGCTTCTGCCAGCATATTTGCTCCATCAACATGCGATCTGTTGTAATTATTTGGTCCGGGTTGTCCTTCAGAATTTGCTTTTACCAGGAAGCCTCCAAAATCTGGAATTTCGGCATAGATTTCTGTTGCTTTATCTTTCCACCATTGACGCACTTCTTCATTGAGTGGATCTGCAGTTTCTAACCCGCCAATTTCAATTGGTGCCGAGAAACGTGCAGTTAAGTAAACCTGAATTCCGTAAGGTCTAAAAGCATCTGCCAAAGCTTTTACTTTTTCGAGATAGTTTTTCTGAAGTATATACGCACTTGCATTTACATTGGTAAGAACAGTGCCGTTTATACCTATGGATGCATTGGCACGCGCATAATCTATATATTCCTGTTTGATGAGATTTGGTAACAAGTGCCAGTCCCAGATGGAAAAACCAGCATAACCACGCTCTATCGTGCGGTCAAGGTTATCCCAATGATTCAGCAGACGTTTTTTTATTTTAGGTGAATCTGTAATTGAAAGTTCAGTCAAATCTTTATGCAGTTGGAGCTGTTTTAAATAGGTAAAAACACCATACAATAAGCCTTGATCTGTCTTTGCGGTAATTAGAATTTTAGCTGTTGATTTACTGGGAATAGTTTGTATGCTAAAGCCTTCATCATTAATAGAATCGATAAGGTTTTGCTTAGGTTTTAAATTTTTAGGAAGATCAGCTACTTTTCTAATAAGTAAAGTAGGATTCTCTTCTGAGAACTGGGGTTTCTGCGAAAGCATACCTTGCATTGCCAGTTTGAGTTCCTTTTGTATGACCTTACCTGTTGAAGAAGTGGTGTCCAGACTTATGGCTTCATTTAATTCTGAATAGTGTTGGCGAAGCTTGGCGTCATCGACGGTTTTATATTGAAGCCAAAGCTTGTATCCGTCTTGTGCACTACCATAAGAAGATACAAATACTAAAAGTCCTAGTATTAGTTTTTTCATAAGTTTAAAATATAGGAAAGTGAATTTAATAAAAATAACGCAATCGGTTGCGTAAAATTTGTGTTTTAAGATAGAAATCTACTTTTTTACACGCTATTGAATGGGTGTGCTTTTACGTAAACTTGATGCTCTTACAATTAAATGCGTATCCATTACTGAAATTTCTTTTGCTATCTCTGCGCCTTCATTTCCGGAATGTTCCAAAATTCGACGTGTTGATAGCTCTCCCATTTTTTGAGCCGGATGGTAAACGGTAGATAATGCCGGTTCTACAATAGAAGAAATAGGATCATCATTAAAACCAATAATTGCAACATCTTCAGGGATTTTATATCCTGATTTTTTTAAATAAATGATAGCGCTTACAGCTGCAGTATCGTTTGAAGAGAAAATGCCATCGGGTGGTGAAGCTAAATTATAAAGCGCTTCGGTACATTGCTGGCCTTCTTCAAAACTTAAGGAATTCATATAAATAATGAGTTCTTCGTCTACAGGGAGATTATATTTTTTGAGCGCATCTACATAACCCCTTCTGCGTTCACTATAAACGTTTATATGCTGAGAACCTGCAAAATGAGCAATGCGTTTGCAACCTTGCTCTATGAGATGTTCTGTAGCCCGATAGCCAGCAGTGTAATTATCAATTATTACGTGATAACTGGGAAAATCTTTAGGAACACGGTCTACAAATACCACCGGAATATCCTGATCAACAAACTGATTAAAATGATCAGTGTTTTGGGTTTCCATACTCAGCGATGCGATTATTCCGCCTACACGGCTGTCAAATAATGCTTTAGCGTTTGCAATCTCGTTAGTTATACTGTCATTAGATTGCGAGATGATGACATTATACCCTTTTTTGCGTGCTTCGGTTTCTATACCACTAATTAGGTTAGAACCAAAAGGCCTACTTATCTTAGGAACAAGAACACCTATGGTTTTGCTTTTGTTTTTACGAAGGCTGGCTGCAATAGAATTAGGGCGATAGCCTTGCTCTTTAGCAGCCTTTTGAATGAGTTGAGTAGTCTTTTTACTGATACTTTTATGATTTTTTAGAGCCCGGCTAATTGTACTTGCAGAATAATTTAATTCACGTGCTAAATCATGAATGGTTAGGGTTTTCTTTTTTTTCATCCGTAAAAATTGAATTGCAAATATAACGTTTTCGACTGACAAGATTAGTTTTGATCAGGAACGCTATCGATTGTGTTAAAATACGTAATAGCCAGTTATAATTAGGCTATGATACTTTTTTCCGTTAAACTATGGTTTAAATGATCAGCATCTTTTCAATTTTAACTTAACTTTAAATGAATACTATAGCTGATAAGGCGTATTACTAGTAGGTGATCAGTTTCAGCGCTTCTGCAGCAGTTTGAACAGGGAATTTACACGAGCGTTGTTCACAAATATAGATATAGGTTTTATCTGCAATCCAGCGATCTTCAAACACAGGAATTGAGCTCTCTTTGTTAGTAAACAAAATTAACGTATTAGGTAAGTTGAACCCTTGTAAATCTTTAGCGAGTTGACCTCCTGAGGACCCTGCTATTGCTATATCATAAAAGGGATATATAAGATTAAGTTGAAGCTCTTGCCATTGTGCAAAAGACGAAGGCGAGGTAGTGATATCATTTGACATGCTTAAAATCATGGCTTTAGCTTTATCCATTAAGCTATCCTCGTAGGTAATGTTTGAAAGAAGGAACAAATTTTTTGCCAGTACTGCATTTGCAGAAGGCATAACGCCGTCGTTAGTAGTGACAATAGGTGAGATGAGATTATCCTGACTATTGTATTTAAAAAGCGGCGAATCTTCAACTTTAAAATCTGTTATAGTTTTTGCTGTTAATTGTTGTGCATTGTTTAGGTATTTTTCAGTTCCGGTTATGCTATACAGTTTTAAGGAAGCCGAAGCCAGAAAAGCATAATCATCCAGAAAGCCCTTTACGGTTTTGCTATTTGACTTGTAGGAATGAATAAGCGTCTGATTTTTCCACGATTTTTTCCACAACTCGGCATAGGTTGCTTCAGCTTGATTCAAATACGTTTGATTACCTGTAGCAAAAAAGGCATCGCCTAAAGCCTCTATAGTTAACGCATTCCATGAAACTATGATTTTATCATCTTTAACGGGAAATGGTCTTTTTGCGCGTAATTCCTGTAAATTTTTATTCCAGTTTTTTTTTAGGTCTTCAAGCTTGTCTGAAGAAATTTGATTTACCACGGCAAATAGGGAATCAGTTTGGTTTTTTAATAAATGATATTCATCGTTGGCACTCGGTTTTTGATCTTTAATAGCATAGTATGAATCAAAAAGTGCTCTTTCAGTTTTAATTGCTTTAGATAGTTCCTCGCCTGAAAAGATATAGTAAGCTCCTTCCTCGCCATCGAGGTCTGCATCAAGAGCAGCTTGATAAACTCCTGCAGCATTTTTCATATCTCTATTTAGAAATGCAATAGTTTCTACTATTCGGGATTTATATACCGGCTTCTTATAAATTTTATACGCTTTTGCATAGAGGCTCACAAGCTGGGCATTATCATACAGCATTTTCTCGTAGTGGGGTATCTGCCAGCGTTTATCGGTACTGTATCTAAAGAACCCCCCGCCCAGATGATCGTAAACTCCTCTTAGCGCAATATTATCAAGTGTTGTCTCCAGATAGTTTAACGTTTTTTGATCATTATTAAGAATAGCAAAATCCATTAAAAAATTTAAGGTAGGTGGAAGCATAAATTTTTGACTACCTGTATTACCTCCGTATTTAAAATCCCAGTTCTCTTGCCAGTCTAGTACTTGTTTTTTTATAGAGTCTCTTGATATAACTCCAGAAGTTACATTTGGTCTGGAATAGTCATTAAGCTCTTTAATACGACTGGTCACTTCATCCGCATACTCAATTGCCCGCTCAGGATTGTCTTTATAAAGGCTATCTATGTTTTTTAAGGTCTGTAACCATTCTTCTTTAGAGTGGTAAGTTCCACCATAAAGAGGTTCACCGTTGGGTAAAAGAATCATATTGAGAGGCCAGCCTCCTGAGCCGGTCATAAGCTGTAATGCAGTCATATAGACCTGATCTACATCAGGACGTTCTTCACGATCTACTTTTATATTTATAAAGTTAGCATTCATCAATTTTGCTACAGTATCGTTTGAGAAGGATTCTTCTTCCATAACGGTACACCAATGGCAAGAAGAATATCCAATACTTATAAGAACCAATTTATTTTGTGTTTTGGCTTCTTCAAAAGCAATTTCACTCCAGGGTTTCCAGTCAACGGGGTTGTGAGCATGTTTTAAAAGATAGGGGCTGGTCTCACTTATTAAAGCATTAGTATGAGCATAGAGCTGCTCATTATTGTTAGAGTTTTTGCAACCTGTAGTAAATAGTATTACCACAAGAACAAAAAGGAGACTACCTATTCTATTATGAATCATGGATTATTAGAGATGATAAATTTACAATACAACAATAAAGATGGCTAAAATATAAAAGATCATTATTTAAATGTTTTAAAAACACTACTAAATGTTGTTTTGTGCTCTTAAGATTGATTTTTAGGGCTTTATTAGGCTTTAATGCAACAAAATTTAAAGAGGTTGCATCATTTGTTCTAGTGCTATCGAGGTACTGGAAATACTTTTGTGAAGCATTGATTGATTAAAATAATTTTCACGCAATCGATGTAACAGTAGTGATGAATTAAAATATTTAACAAAATCAAAATCAAATTTCACCAATATGACTAAAATTAAACTTGCAATTCTTGCGTTTGCATTTCTGCTTACAGGGGCAGAACTTTTTGCGCAGACTAAAACTATTACAGGTACTGTAAAAGATCCTACAGGAATGCCACTTCCCGGAGCTTCTGTCGCCGTAATAGGTACTAACAAGGGGGCTTCAACAGATTTTGACGGTATGTTCTCAATCGATGGAGTTGCAAATAGTGATAAACTACTCATTACCTATGTAGGTTTTGTAGAGCAAGAGTTGAATGTTGGCTCTCAAACAACTTTTGACATTACGCTTGAAGAATCTGCAGAAGCATTGGAGGATGTAGTAGTTGTGGCTTATGGTTCACAAAGTAGAACTAAAGTTACCGGGGCTATTTCTACTGTAGACTCTGAAGCTATTGATGCATTACCGGTTACTAATGCAGAGCAAGCTCTACAAGGTAGAGCACCTGGTGTTACTGTTACTAATGCCGGAGCACCCGGGACAACACCTAATGTAAGAATTAGAGGGTTAGGTACCTTCGGAAATAACGATCCTTTATATGTTATAGATGGTGTTATTGTGGGTAATTTATCAGGTATAAGTCCATCGGATATTGAATCTGTATCCATTTTGAAAGATGCATCTACTACTGCGCTTTATGGGTCATTAGGATCCAACGGAGTTGTTTTGGTAACTACCAAAAAAGGAAAACAGGGTAGAGGTACACTTACTTTTAACGCTTATAGCGGTTTTCAAACCATTCACAAGCGCTATGACATATTAAACACAGATCAATATTTACAATTCGCATCTGAAGTTGGTGTTAATATCAATAGACCTGATGATTTCTTAAATAATTATACTGACTTTCAGGATGCTATTTTTCAATCTGGGGTAATTCAGAACTACAATGCGGCATACTCTGGGGGTAATGAAAACGGTACCTATAGATTTTCAGCAAGTTATCAGGATCAGGAAGGAGCAATAATCAACTCTGGTTTTGAGCGTTTTTCATTTAGAGCTACTTCAAACTTTACATTGGGTAACTTTAAAATGGGAGAAACTATGTCTGTGGCATTTGGAAGAACAAAACCGATTTTAGAGAGTGGTGGTCGTTCATTAATAGAACATGCTATTAAAGTTGCGCCTTATCTTAATATTTACAACGATAACAATTTAGGAGGTTTTCAGGGACCTAACAGTGCAGCAGATGGTCAGGATGCAGAAAATCCTGTTCGTGTTCAAACGATAAGTGATTTTGAGACAAAAAATATTTCTGTAATTGGTAATGTATACGCTGAGTATGAACTATTAGATGGCTTAAGTTTTCGCTCTCAGGTGGGTCTAGATTTCTTTAATGGGTTGACTAATCAATTCACTCCTGCATTTAATGATGATGATATATCCGGAACGACACATTTCCAAAACTTTGCATTTGCATTTAGAGGAAATTCACGTGGGCAGGCAATTACTTTTGATAACAGTTTGAGTTATAAAAAGACATTTAATGATGTACATAACTTTGAAGCTTTAGCACTAATCGAGGACTATAATAGTAAAACCGAAAATTTCTCAGCAGAAGCGCGTAACACGATATCGAGTGACATTAAAGAATTAGGTAATGAGCAACAAGCTGCCAGTAGTTCTACTTTTGAAAACAATCGCTTTAGCTACTTAGCACGTGTAAATTATGATTATGATGATAAGTATATTATTTCAGCATCGTTTAGACGAGATGCTTCTTCTCGATTTGGAGCTAATAACCGTTGGGGTAACTTCCCCTCAGTTTCTGCAGGTTGGAATATTGCAAAGGAAAACTTTTTAGACAACATTAATTTTAATACTTTAAAACTAAGAGCAAGTTATGGTATTGTGGGTAATGATCGAATTGACGATTATGCATACGCACCTACATTGTTTAGTCCATTTGTTTATCCAATTGATGATGCCGCAGCAATTGGTACTACTCCTAATGGTTTGCCAAATCCCGATTTAAAGTGGGAGGAAACAAGTATCCTAAATTTAGGTGTTGATCTTGCAGCATTTAACAATCAGTTTACTGCTTCAGTAGAATATTATAGGAATAAAAGTGATGATTTATTAGTACCTGTTTTGTTGGTTCCATCACTGGGGTATAGTAGCGATACACAATTTAGAAATGCAGGTTCTGTAGAAACTAGAGGTGTAGAATTAGCTTTGGGTTATAATGATTATGATGGTGATTTTACCTGGTCTGCTAATGTGAATATTGGTACAAGTACTAATGAAGTTCTCAATTTAGGAGGAAATTCAGAACAGTTCTTTGGTGATGGATTTGAAGGTCAGCAGATTGTTCGAGCCCAACCGGGAGAACCTTTGTTTCACTTTTACGGTTTAGTAACAGACGGTATTTATCAAGATCAGGCTGAAATAAATGAGGTGTTTACATCCAACCCTGATCCAGAAGGTATAGCACCAGGTGATATACGCTTTGTTGATACTAATGGTGACGGTACTATTAATTCTGCAGATAGACAGATAATAGGTAATCCGTATCCGGATTTGACCTATGGGTTAAATTTCGATGCGCGTTATAAGAATTTTGATTTCAATTTATTTATTAATGGTGTTGCGGGTAATGATATTTATAATACGAATATCTATGACCTACAGGGTATGACGCGCTTATTTAATGCAGGTGTTGAAGTGTTAGATCGTTGGACTCCAACGAACCCTTCAAACACAATTCCTCGATACGCTGGTGCGACGCAAAATGTTGGAGTTTCAGACCGTTTTGTGGAAGATGGTTCATATGCAAGACTTAAAAATTTAAGTATTGGATACACTTTTGATGAAGAAGTAATTGATTTTATACAACGATTAAGAGTATATGTGAGCGGTCAAAACCTCATAACGTTGACCAATTACTCAGGATTAGATCCCGAAGTTGTAAGTAGAGCTGGTGAAGTAGGTCTAGATCGTGGAGATTATCCACAACCGGTATCTTTTTTATTAGGACTTGAATTATCATTTTAAAAAAAAACATTATGAAAAACTATAAAATTTTCTCCTTGTTTGCATTGTTTTTTGTGGTAACACAATCTTGCGACAATAGTGATCTTGAACTTGTAAATCCAAACGCGTTGATTCCGGAGACCTATTTTGCTAACGAAGAGCAAATAAAGTCTGCTGTAAATGCATCTTATGCGCAAAATCAGGTAAATGCTCTCTATGGTCGATTATTATTTTATATGTATGATAACATGGGTCAGGATAATAGTCCAAACCCTCAACAGGAAGCTAATAAAGTAACCTATAATAATTTCACTTTTGATTCGAGTAATAATGAAATTGCTGAATACTGGAATAGCTGTTTTAGGGGAATAAATAAAGCGAATTTTGTTATTTCTAATATTGACAGAATTAACGCAATTCAAGAGTCTGAGTTAGCACAAGATATAAAAAATAAATACATCGCTGAAGCACGTTTTTTAAGAGGGCATTATTACTTTCTATTAGTAACTCGCTTTGGAGGGGTGCCACTCTATGAAAGTCTTAGAGATGAATCTGAAAGTACGATAGGTTTGCCACGCTCGACAGAAGATCAGGTTTACGATTTAATTATTGATGATTTTCGCTTTGCTGCAGATAATCTTTTTTCGCGTGATCAGGAAGTGACTGGTAGAGCTACTAAGGGTGCTGCATTGGCTTATTTAGGTAAAGCTTTATTATATCAAGAGCAGTACGCCGAAGCCTACGATGCTTTTGATGATATAACTGGTTATGATCTTGAAGAGAGTTACTTTGACAATTTTAAAGAAGAAACAGAGCACGGTATTGAATCGCTATTTGAAATAGAATTTGACAGAGCTTTAGGTACCAGTACAAAATGGGATTCTAACGTTAATGGCGAAGGTTTTAACGAGTCTACTTTTAGAGGTCAGGATTATGGCGTTTTAGACTGGTTTAACGTATATCCTTCACAAGACTTATTAGATGAGTATGAGGAAGGGGATATCCGTTCTGCTGAAAACTTTTATTTTGTAGGTGACACCTACGCTGACGGTAATGGTGGGGGCGTTATTGAAGAAAGTGACCTTTCAACTACGGCAGGAATACGCCCGGCGGGTTGGAGAAAATACCAGAACTATTACCGTAGAACTGCAGAAGAACAAGAGTCAAGTATAAACTTTAAAGTTATACGTTATGCTGATGTGCTGTTGATGAAAGCTGAAGCTGCTAATGAAACAAGCAGAACTCCTGAAGCGATTGATTTAATAAATCGCGTTAGAGATAGAGCTGGACTTGACGATATACAAGACAACCTCTCGCAAACACAGGTATTTGACGCTATAGTTCATGAGCGTAAAGTAGAATTAGCAGGGGAACAGGTGCGCTTCAATGATATTGTGCGATGGGGTATTTCTAATACAGAGTTAGCAGGTACTGGTTTTCAACAAGGCAAACATGAATTGTGGCCTATACCAGATCGTGAGATTAGTTCTAATGAATCGATTACTCAGGCAGATCAGAACTCAGGATATTAATCTGAATTGGTTTTCCATTGAAGCAACACTATTTTTATAGTGTTGCTTCCTTTTTTAGAACGCTTTTAATTTTCCTTAACCCTTCTAATTATGATTTTTAGGACACAGTTATTTTTAATGATTTTAGTTTGTGGCTTTTGTGCACATTTTTTGAGTTCCTGTACAAAATCCCAAAAGGATCAAAGTGCTGAACTTAATATTAATTTTAAGATTTTTGAAAGTTTAAATTCTGATGCAACGGGATTAGACTTCAATAATGTACTTACCGAAAACGACTCTCTCAATTATTTCACCTACAACTATATTTATATGGGCGGCGGCGTTGCTGCAGGTGACATCAATAATGATGGTCTTATAGATCTGTATTTTACCGGTAATCAGGTTCAGAATAAATTATATCTCAACAAGGGTAATCTTCAATTTGAAGACATCACCATACCTGCGGGTATGGGTGGTGATGACCGCTGGTATACAGGAGTTACGATGGCAGATGTGAATGGTGATGGACTTCTGGATATCTACTGCTCTGTAAGTGGCAAGTTTGAGCCGCATACCAATCAGTTGTTTATAAATAAAGGAGATAACACGTTTACCGAAAAAGCTTCAGAATACGGTCTTGCTGACGCCGGGCATAGCATTCAGGCTACTTTTTTTGACTACGATAAGGACGGGGATTTAGATATGTATCAGGCGAATTATCCGCCTACCAAGTTCAGTTCGCCTACCTGGGTTTACAAGCAGTATATGCGGGATCCTTCAGACCTTCAGACAGATCATCTCTACGAAAACACCGGTACCGGTTTTGTTGATGTAACTGATAAGGCCGGTTTACGATCCTACAATCTTTCGCTAAGCGCAACCATAGGGGATTTAAATAACGATTCCTGGCCCGACATCTATGTTTCAAGCGACTTCAACTCACCCGATCTTATGTATATCAACAATGGAGACGGAAGCTTTAAAGAAGTGATCAAAGAGGCTACAGCACAGACTGCATTTTATGGAATGGGCGTGGATATTGCTGATTTTAATAATGATGGCTTGCTCGATTTCTTTCAGGCTGATATGGACGCCAAGATCAATCGCCGAAAGAAAGCAAATATGGCCAGTATGAATGCCGATTTGTTTTGGAGCGTGGTAGATGCGGGATTTCATTATCAATACATGCACAATTGTATGCAACTGAATAACGGGGTTTTTAATACTGAAGGAATTCCCGATTTCTCTAATATTTCACGCATAACCGGAACTTCTTCTACAGACTGGAGTTGGGGACCCTTATTCGCCGATTTTGACAACGACGGACTCAAAGATTTATTCATCACCAACGGAACACGTCGCGAGATCAACGATAATGACTATTTCAACCGTATCGAAGAAAAAGGGGGAATTGCTCAGGACAGTTTGTTGTTTTGGAGCCAAAACATTCCCGAAGAGAAGCTTGACAATTTTATGTTTCAGAACAAAGGCGATTATCATTTTGAGAAAGCCAATAAATACTGGAATATAAGCTTTAAAGGATTTTCAAATGGAGGCATTTACGCAGATTTAGATAACGATGGGGATTTGGAATTGGTGACCAATAATATTGACGACCCGGCTTCCATCTTTGAAAATAGGGCATCAGAACGGTCTAATTTTTTAAGGGTAAAATTTAAAGGAAACAGCGCAAATACGATGGGCGTAGGCAATAGGGTGTATGTCACTACAGGTGATACGATCCAGATGCAGGAGCTCACGTTGACAAGAGGTTTTCAATCTTCTGTTGCTCCGGTTTTATATTTCGGACTCAATAATGCAGAAAGCATTGATGAGGTTCGTGTAGTATGGCCTAGTGGTAAAGAAGAGATCCTTCGCGAAATAGTGGTAAATCAGGAATTGATTTTTGAAGAAAATAATTCAGCAATGTCTGAGAACACGATCAATCCATCTCAGGAAGAAACACTTTTTACACAAGCTGATTCCACTGCATTCCCAAAATTTAAACACGTAGAGAACACCTACGATGATTTTAAAGATCAGGTCTTATTACCTCACAAAATGTCAGAATTTGGTCCGGCATTAACAGTAGGAGATGTGAATAATGACGGACTTGAAGACTATTATGTAGGTGGTGCTAAAGATGAGGAAGCCGCGCTTTTCATTCAAACCACAAACGGAATGAATCGGATTGATTTAGAGGCTTTCCAAAGCGATAAGGGGTATGAGGATGTAGACGCCTTGTTTTTTGATGCAGATGGTGATGGGTTTCAGGATCTTTATGTGGTAAGCGGTGGCTACGAATTTGCGAAAAAACCACAACTCTTAAACGACAGGCTTTATCTCAATGATCAAAAGGGAAATTTTAAAGCGGTAGCTGATGCCTTGCCCAAACTACAGTCAAGTGGTTCTAAAGTGTATGCTGAAGATTTTGATGGGGACGGAAAGCAGGATTTACTGGTTTTAGGAAGACAAATTCCGGGTAAATATCCGGAACCTGCTTCGTCGTTTGTTTTAAAAAATACAGGTACCACCGGCAATCCCCAATTTGAGATTGATGATGAAATGCAACCGGAAGCATTTACAGATTTAGGTATGGCAACCGCTGCTTCGGTTTCAGATTTCAATCAGGATGGCAGAGCCGATATTGTGATCGTAGGGGAGTGGATGCCCATTCGATTCTTTAAAAATACCAAAACCGGTTTCCTTGAGGTTACAAATGAAATGCTTTCTCAAGACACTACAGACACTACCGGCTGGTGGTGGAGTATAGCTTCTGGGGATTTTGATGGGGATGGGGATACAGATTACATACTGGGTAATAATGGCTTGAATTACAAGTACAAGGCTTCAGAAGAAGAATCTTTTGATATTTACGCAGGTGATTTTGACAACAATGAAAACGAGGATATTGTATTGGGGTATTATAACGACGGAAAACAATACCCGCTACGTGGCAGACAGTGCTCATCTCAGCAAATTCCGGGAATCAAGAAAAAGTTTAAAGATTATGCCAGTTTTTCTGAAGCGACCCTTGATGAGGTGTATTCTGAAAAAGTATTGAACAGTTCGTTGCATTATCAGGTAAAATCCTTTGCCAGTATTTATTTGGAAAATAAGAATGGCAAAATGGTAGTACATCAATTACCTAGAGCTGCACAGCTTTCAAGTGTGACTAGTATTCTTGTAGAAGACTTTAATGAAGACGGAAATCTGGACGCTGTATTAGCCGGAAACTTATACCAGTCTGAGATTGAAACACCGCGTAATGACGCCTTTAGAGGAGTATTTCTCGAGGGAAATGGTGAAGGCGGGTTTACAGCTTTTAGTCCTGCCGAAACTGGTTTATTTATTCCGGGAGATGTGAAAAATCTAAGTCCGTTTCGCCTCGGATCTAAAAACTATATTTTGGCCGCGAAAAATTCAGATTACCTACAAGTATTACGCATTAATTAAAAAGTGCTACTTGAAAAAACTATTTGTGTGTGTGTTTGACACTAGTAAAATTTTGTTTATTTATACTTTATGTTTTAAGATTTTATTATGAAATATTTCAGTTTGAAAAAGGCTTTTTCAGCATTGATTTTTGTTGTTGTTTTAAGCGCTTCTCAGTCTTATGCTCAGGAGTATGTTCCGGTTCTCACCCTTGAAGACCGTCTTGAAGAAATGAGTGACCACAATGTAGCTTACCAATGGTCTGAAATGGCAATAATCGCCACCGCAAACGATACTGATCGTATCGCTCCAAGACCTACGGTTACTTCAAGATTTTTGGCGTTGATTTTTGTTGCTGTTTTTGACGCATGGTCTGTCTTTGACGATGCGGCAATACCGGTTTATCTAGAAGACTATGATAAATTTCCGAAAGAAGAGCAAACCTTAAGCAATAAGGAAAAGGCCATAAGCTATGCTGCTTATCACGCATTAAAAGAATATTATCCCTACGACAGCCTTCAATACAAGAAGTTTATGCTTCATTTGGGGTATGATCCTAATGACGACGCTACAGATCCTACTACACCTGCAGGAATAGGTAATCTGGCTGCAAAGACAACGATTAAAGCCCGTCATAATGACGGGGCTAATCAATATGGTGAAGTTGAAGGATTTCCGAAACCGTATTCAGATTATAGCAATTACCAGCCTGTAAATACGGTAGATCAGTTAAACGATTACGACCGCTGGCAACCAAAATATTTCACCCGGGAAACCGGCGAAAAATTTGCTCCTTCATGTTTGACACCTTATTGGCAGCTGGTTGAACCCATCGCCCTCAGAACTGCAGATCAGTTTAGACCGGGACCACCACCTAAAGTCGGTTCAGAACAACTTCAAAAGGAAGTGGAAGAGGTGGTTGAATTGCAAGCTAACCTTACAGATGAAGAACGGGCGCTTGTAGAATTTATGCGTGATGGTCCACAGTCTGTACAGCAGGCAGGCCACTGGTTGAAGTTTGCGCAAAAGGTTTCTCAACGAGACAATCACAATCTGGATGAAGATGTAAAAATGTTTTTTGCCAATCAGGTAACGGCAATGGATGCGTTTATTGCTTCCTGGGATTCTAAAATGTTTTACGATTCGGCAAGACCTTTTGCTTTAGTGCATCATTATTTTAAAGACAAAGAGATTAAAGGCTGGAAAGGCCCGGGTCTTGGTACCGGAATCATCAAAGGTGAAGACTGGCGTCCCTATTCACCAGCGGCTTTTCTCTGCCCTCCGTTTCCCAGTTATACCTCGGGTCACAGCACGATAAGCGGTGCCTGCGCTGAACTTTTAAAGTTATGGACCGGTAGTGATTATCTCGACGTAAAGGTAGAATTAGTTCCCGGTGCTCTAACGGAGCCTCAGGCATTGGGAGAACCCATCGTACTTGATTTTCCCACTTTTACTCAGGCTGCAGAAATGGCCGGAATCTCACGGGTTATGGGTGGCTATCATATTCAGGCAGATAATATTGCAGGTTTAGAACTGGGGCGTGCAGTTGCGCATCAGGTTTGGGACTTTTACAATTATCATACAGGACAATCAAATCAATAAATACCAAAAGAAACATGCAAAACACAGCACCTGTTTACTCCGCATTCATGATTTTATGTTTAACCCTTTTTACGGGATGTGTCTCAGAACTAACAGAGGAAAAAGGACTTAAAGATTATAGTTCATTTTCCGTTGGTGGAGCTGTCGAAATCAGACAGGTGCTGCAGGATAGCATGCTAGAATCCATTATACAGGAAAATTTCAACAGTATTACTGCCACATCAGATATGAAAATGTATGCTATTGCGCCTCAGGATAGCGTTTACAACTGGGATAGAGCCGATAGTCTGGTTGATTTTAGTCAAAAGAACGACTTGCGCCTTTTTGGTCATACCCTGGTGTGGCATTCGGGTACGCCCAGATGGGTTTTCCAAAAAGGAGTTGAAGACAGCCTCTGGTTGGGTGATTTTCTTAAAAGCTATATTCAGGATTATGTAGGCCGTTATAAAGGTAAAGTCGCAGCCTGGGACGTAGTTAATGAAGGTTTTGACACGCAGGGCGGTGAATTCCGAAAAACACTTTGGTATAATACCTTAGGTAAAGAATATATAGCAAAAGCTTTTAGATATGCGCACGAGGCAGACCCTGAGGCTGAGTTGTTTTACAACGATTTTAATCTGGAACGGGATACTGCAAAACTCAATGGCGTACTCAAAATGGTTGAAGAACTCAAAGCAGACCATGTACCCATTACCGGTCTCGGCGTCCAAATGCATTTGCGTATGGACATTCCTGATAGTCTCATACGCGAGAGTGTGCGCAAAATGGCGGCTACAGGTCTGAAAATTCATTTTTCTGAACTGGACATTATTTTCAATAGACACGATGATACCCGTGGAGGAGGAGAGCAACTCTACAGCAGAGTCACTCCGGAAATGTTGGAGGAACAGGCAAAAAAGTACGAGACTGTAGCAACGATTTATAGAGAAGAAGTGCCTGCTGACCAACAATTTGGTATTACCTTTTGGGATTTTACAGATCGCGATACGTGGATCAATCCATTTTTTGAATTAAAGGACTGGCCTACAATTTATAATAGTGAGCTAGAGCCAAAACCGGCGTATTATGGATTTAGAAAAGGTTTGACAGATTAAAACTATTTTATATCAGTAGGCAATTTTCCAAATTCAGATTTGAAGCATCTCGTGAAATAGGACGGAGTCGAGAAGCCTACTTTGTAGCCAATCTCGCTAACCGATTCTTCGCCGTTCTCCAGTAATTCTTTTGCTTTTTCCAAACGAATTTTACGAATGAATTCATTTGCAGTCTGACCGGTTAATGCTTTGATTTTACGATACAACTGACTTCGGCTTAAATACAGTTCATTCGCGAGATTCTCTACATTAAGCTTAGGATCATCAATGTTTTTGTAGATGTAATTGATCACTTTGGCTATAAATTTTTTATCTATAGATGTACTGTTTGCCTTTAAATCGGCAGTACTCAATTCACTAAAATATTTTGTAAACAGTTTTTGTCTGTTTTCAATAAGTTGTTTGAGTTGAGAGCGTACAATTTTAATATTAAAAGGCTTGTTGATATATGCATCAGCACCCGCATCAAGTCCGGCAAGCCAATCGTCTGTTTGTGCTTTTGCGGTAAGCATAAGCACAGGAATGTGACTGGTTTTAATATCTCTTTTAAGCCTTCTGCAAAATTCAACACCATCCATTTGAGGCATCAGAACATCGGTAAGAATAACATCTGGAATAATTTTTAGTGCCTGTTCAAGACCTTCTTCTCCATTGATGGCCTCAACAACTTTATAGTAATCTTTCAATTGCTCTTTTAAATACGTGCGTAGTTCAAAGTTATCTTCAATGATCAGGAGGGTATTAGGCTTTTCAGGCTCATTTTCAGGAGGATTTTTTGTTACGCTATCCTGTGGTAATTCGATCATAGAATCTTCTGTTTCCTGTTCAGGAATAAGTTCAGATGTACTTAATAGTTCAGAACTATCAAAATGTTCTTTGCCAAGTGCCAGATAGATTTTAAAGGTTGTGCCTTGATTTACTTTACTGCTCACCTCAATCTTACCTTTATTCATGATTAAAAAACTGCGTACTACTTCAAGACCTATACCAGTACCACCATAATACTGTTTATTCATTCCTTCAACCTGATAAAAAGGATCAAAAACTTTCTCAATTTCTTTTTTGGGAATTCCAAAACCAGTGTCTTCAACCTGAATCTCAAGAGCTTCAACCGGACTTTCAAAAGAAATTTCAGGTAATATTATAGGCTCTTCGGTGCGTTTGAGAGAGACAGAGACCAAGCCATTATCTGGAGTCGCTTTAAATGCATTTGAAAGTAAATTAAATATTATTTTTTCTAACATGCCGGGGTCAGCATAAACGCTCAGATCGTCTTCTTCAGAAGTTACCTCGAGGGCAATATTACGTTGATAGGCTTCTTCTTTAAAATGAGCAACAATGTTTTCGCAGAAGGGAGTAATGGTAATTTTTTCAACCTTTATGACGGTTTTTTTAAACTGAAGTTTTCTAAAATCCATCAGCTCGTTAATCAAACGAATTAAGCGTTCTGTATTGCGAAAGATACTTCTGTGCTTTGCAGCTATTTCCTTCGGGAATGTATAGGTTTTAGTAGTGATTATATCTTCAATAGGATTTTTAATAAGCGTTAAAGGAGTGCGAAACTCATGAGAGATATTCGTAAAAAACTGAAGCTTTCTGTTATTTAATTCTTCTTCCTGCTGGCGTTTGTCACGTTCATATTGAATCAGGCGTTTTTCGGCGATTCTATTTTGAGTAAATGTATAGGCGAAATAGGCCAAAATAATAATGATTACAATATAAAGTGTTATTGCCCAAGTCTGTTTATACCAGGGGTGAAGTATTGTAATCGCTAAGGCGATAGGGTCTTGAGTCCAAAAGCCATCATTATTTGCTGCTTTAACTTTAAAGGTGTAATTACCAGCAGGGATATTTGTATATGTTGCACTTTTAGTATTGCCTACATAATTCCAAGAGTTATCAAAGCCTTCAAGAATATAGGCATAGCTATTATCTGAGGGTCTTGTAAAATCTATAGAAGCATAATCAATGGTAAAGACAGATTGATCAGGTTTAAGAGTAAGTTTATCTGTAGAAAATAAGACCTCATTTAAAGGAGAGTCTTCGGTTTTTGGACCTACTTTTTCGTTAAAAAGGCGTAACTCAGAAAAATAGAGGGAAGGTTGCTGAAGATTTATGTTTAAAACAGTAGGGTTAAAAAAATTAATCCCATTATAGCTTCCAAAATACAGCATATCCTTGCTGCTTTTTAATACCGAATTGTTGTGAAAATCATTAGCAAGAAGTCCATCATTTGCGGTGTAATTTATGACTTCATTATTTTCCGGGTTAAATTTGGAAATACCGTTATTTCCGGCTAACCAGATCATGCCTTGTGAATCACTTATTATCGATGCGATTGTTTGTTTTTCTATTTGATCCTGAAACCATTTATAAGAGTTTGACTTGACGTCATACTTAAATAACCCTCCGCCATCTGTCCCGATCCATACATTTTCCTGAGCATCCATGTATAGCGATAAAATGTAATACTGTAAATCATTGCTCTGCTTGGCAGCATACATTTCTTTATTTTTTGATTCTACTTTGTAACCGTTTGCCTCTTTTTTTACAGTAAATAACCCTTTTGTGGTACCTACCCAGAGCAGGTCATTCTTATCTATTAATATTTTCCGCACATCACAATTAGCAATACCGGCATTGCTAAACACTTCACTGTTAAGCCTAGTAAATTTAGAAGTCTTTGGGTCAAATGTTTGCAGCCCGGCATTAAAGGTGCCTATGTAGATCGTTCCCTGAGAGTCTTCGGCAAAACAGATAGTACTTCTGGAAGCCAAACCATCTTCATTTGTGTAATTTTTAAATCTGGAGCTTCCTTTTTTAAGGAAAAAGATCCCTGCATTCCAAGAGCCCGCCCATAAATTTTTCTTACTGTCAAAAAACAGGGTTTGTATATCACCGGTGGACAAACCTTTGGCAATGGGATTATTAGGATCAATTAAATGGGTAAAGTGTTGCGCTTTCTTGTTTAAAACATCAATCCCGCCACCATCCATACTAATCCATAATCTGGAATCCTCATCTTCGAGAATTCCGGTAACTGAGCCATCTTGTAAAGACTCCTTTTTATAAGGAATGCTTTCAATATCTTTAAATCGATCAAAATCAGGGTCATAAAAACTGATGCCATCACTGTAATAACCTATCCAAACACGTTGATCTTTATCTACAAAAAGGCTCCAGATCGAGTTAGATTGTATGAGATTATCTCCAAATTTGCTTTGCGTATAATTGTCTATTAATTCGCCTTCCTGGTTGAGAATAAAAAGTCCGTCATTTTCAGTACCTACTAGAATTTTACCCCGATCAATTTCAACTATAGAAAGAATACGTTTGTTTGTGATGGGCAACTCCCGGTAATTGTAAACTTTTTCATTTAAATCAAGCCGAAATAAGCCGTGGCTATAGGTACCTATCCAAAGATTACCATCAGAGTCTTTGCATAATTTGCTAATGTGATAGGGTATACGGGATTTTTTTTTGTTTAAAATGAATTCACTGCGATCAATTTGCCCAGTCTGGTCATTGTACTCAAAAAGCCCGAGAGAAGTTCCCAGATAGATATTAGACTGGGCGATCTCAATACTATTAATACGCAGCCAGTCATTATTAATAGGAGTTCTAAAAGGTATCGATGTAATCTTTCCTGTAGGGATATCTACCTCATAAACTCCATTATTGTGAGAGCCTACGATGAGTGTATTTTCTTCGAGACTCTCAATACAATGAATGGCAAATGGCTTTTCTGTATCTGAAGTTTTAAGGCTTATGTTTTCAAAATCATCGGTTTCGGGCCGGTATCGGTTTAAGCCTTTTTCAGTACCCAACCAGATGTTTCCAGTTGAATCTGTATAAATTGCATGAACCAATGAGCTACTTAATGATTGCTCATCTTTCCAGCTCTCTTTATATGCAGTAAAAGTGCTTCCGTCAAACTTATACAAACCAGCACCATAAGTAGAAAACCAGAGAAAGCCGTTGGTGTCCTGAGCAAATGCAGTCACTGCACGCTGAACCGGTAGGTTTTTCACCTCGGTAAATTTAAGTTTCTCCTCTAAGTCCTGAGCTGACAGGACTGTAAAAGTTGCTGTTAAAAGCAAGAAGAATATAATAATGAATCGATTAAATATCATCATAATTAGGGTAAGCTTATGTAGATTAAAATAAATTTAATTTTCAGTTTTGAAATGACTTTTTAATGGTATAAGTTGGATCGACTGACTTAAAGTAATCAGACTTAAATCTTTCTAATCAAATGTAGTCCCTATTCATAGTATTTTAAGAAAGCTACAAGTGCCTAATTATTTTCACTAAAACTTGTTTTCTATCCAACTATTTTTAAATAATGAAGGTATTCATTGCTTATGTATAAATATTTGATAAAAATTTTTAGAAATAAAATTTAAAAAACAAGTTCATAAATGTAATCGCAACACTTTTCGTAATTTACACATTTTAGACTTATAGTCTTTTAAACCATTTGATAAATTTATAGTCTAAGTTTCACAAACCAAGTTTAAAATTTATGAAAAACACGCTTTCCATCTTTTTTATATGCGTTAGTATAACCCTTTTTTCTCAAAAGGAGCAAATAAGTGGACCTGATAATAAGCTTCAACTCAGCGTAGAATTGGTTAATGCTAAGCCGGTGTATTCGGTTAGTTATGAAAATATTCTTGTAATTGAGAACGCACCTTTAGGCTTTACTACAAATGAAGGGGATTTCAGCAAAGATTTGGTTTTTGTTGAAGCTGTAAAGGATGCCCTTACTAAAACCTACGTTCAGGACAAAATAAAGCAGTCTCATGTTACTTATAAAGCTAACACACTTCGCTACACGGTAAAGGATTCTAAAGACCGTCAGTTTTCTGTTTTATTTCAGGTGAGCGATAACGATATTGCATTTCGGTACGAAATTTCAAAATGGGGAGATACCCGCGTTATTGTGGTGGAGCGAGAGCGTACCGGTTTTAATTTTCCCGAGGAGACCACCTCTTTTCTATCTAATGTGATGCGCCCGATGACCGGTTTTGCACGTACGGCACCCAGTTATGAGTCGGCTTACCGGGCAGATCAACCCCTAATCGAACAAAAAGCTCTCGGAGGTTATGTGTTTCCGGGATTGTTTAAAGTAAAAAATGAATTCTGGGTACTGCTCTCTGAAACCGGTGTGCGTAGTCTGTATCCGGCTTCGCATCTTAGTTCCTATGAAGACGGAACTTTTTACGTAGAATACCCTAGTGAAAAGGAAAATAATGGTTTCGGCAGTAGTGGCGCGCAACTGGGTTTGCCAGGAGTTACTCCCTGGCGTACCATCACGGTTGGCAAAAGCCTAAAACCTATTGTAGAAACGACTATTCCCTGGGATGTGGTTGAACCCCTTTACGAGCCTTCACAGGATTATGAATATGGTAAAGGCAGCTGGAGCTGGATTATCTGGCAGGATGCCAGTATGAATTATGACGACCAGAAAGCGTATATCGATCTGGCAGCAGCGATGGATTTTAAATACATCCTCATCGATGCCTGGTGGGACGAGCGTATAGGTTATGAGAAAATGAAAGAACTCATTGATTACGCGGCTTCTAAAGATGTAGGTGTTTTTCTGTGGTACAATTCAAATGGCATTGTCAACGATGCTTTTCAGACTCCGCTTAATAAAATGAACACCTCGATTGAGCGTAAACAAGAAATGAAATGGCTTAAAGAAGCCGGAGTCAAAGGGCTTAAGGTTGACTTTTTTGGAGGAGATAAGCAGGAAACCATGCGCCTGTATGAAGATATTCTCTCGGATGCGAATGATTACGGATTGATGATCGTGTTTCACGGAACCACCCTACCGCGCGGTTGGGAGCGTATGTACCCCAATTTTGTGGGGAGTGAGGCTGTGGTAGCTTCAGAAATGCTGGTATTTGTTGAGGATGTGCGTAAAAAAGAAGCCTATAACGCGAGCATGCATCCTTTTATACGCAATGCTGTGGCGAGTATGGAGTTTGGTGGAGTAGTTCTCAATGATTATTTGAATAGAGGAAATGAATCCGGGCAAAAACGCCTGACCACTGATGCATTTCAATTGGCTACCGGGGTTTTGTTCCAAAATCCGTTGCAGTTCCTAGCACTAACCCCAAATAATCTGGATGATGCGCCAAAGTTTGAATTGGATTTCCTAAAAAAACTACCAACCACCTGGGATGAAACCCAATTTATAGATGGCTATCCCGGTATGTTTTCGGTACTGGCAAGACGTCATGCAGATACCTGGTATGTGGCGGGCATTAATGCCGAAGCAGAGCCTAAAAAACTGAGTTTGGACCTTCCTTTTTTAGCAGGCAAAACCGTCACGCTCATCAATGATAAAAATTCGGAAACCTTCACCAAAAAGATAACGATTCCAAAAAGTGGAAAGTTGGCATTAACCATTCAGCCTGGAGGTGGATTTACACTTGTAAATGACTAGAACATGAAGAAAAGTACATTTTATATACTCTTTAATCTGATGGCGATTGGCATGGTATGCGCCCAAAACCCCATCATACAAACCAATTATACCGCAGATCCTGCGCCTATGGCATATAACGGGAAAGTATACCTCTATACCTCCCACGATGAGGACGACTCCACCTGGTTTACGATGGATGACTGGCGCCTGTATACCACAGAGGATATGGTCAACTGGACTGACCATGGTACGGTGTTGAGCTATAAAGACTTTGACTGGGCACAGCGCAACGCCTGGGCTCCGGTCACTACAGAGCGTGACGGTAAATTCTACATGTATGTGCCCATCACAGACCGAAATGGTAAAAACGGGATTGGAGTTGCCGTAGCGGATAGTCCGTACGGACCGTTTGTAGACCCTTTAGGGAAACCCCTTATCCAGGAGCGTCAGGCTGATATTGATCCTGCAGTTTTTATTGATGATGATGGGCAGGCCTATTTGTTTTGGGGAAATCCCGTGTGTTATTACGTGAAGTTGAAGGAGGATATGATTACAGTTGAGGGTGAGATACAACAAATACCCAATACAATCGAAGCCTTTGGCAAACGGGAAGGCGAACCTAACGAGCGCCGTCCTACAACTTACGAAGAAGGTCCCTGGGTGTATAAACGCGACGGATTGTACTACCTGATTTTCGCCGCAGGTCCATTACCCGAACACCTGGGCTATTCCACCAGCAAAAATATCACGGGACCGTATACCTATCAGGGCAAAGTGATGCCCAGACAGGGAGGGGCATTTACAAATCATCCGGGAGTGATTGATTATAAAGGAAAAACCTTCCTGTTTTATCACAACGCGGCACTTCCGGGCGGAAGTGGCTTTACACGTTCGGTGGCTGTTGAAGAGCTGAAATTTGATAAAAACGGAAACATTCCGGAGCTTCAGATGACCGAAGGAATTACCAAAAGTTTACAGGTCTTGAATCCGTTTTTAAAAAATGAAGCCGAGACCATCGCCTGGTCTGAAGGACTTAAGGCACACGAAAATGAAACTGTAGGTGTTTTTGTGACGGCTTTGAAAAATGATGCGTACAGTAAAGTACGCGATGTTGATTTTAGAAAAGAGGGTGCCACTCGTTTTACAGCTCGAGTGGGCACTACTCACAACAGCGATGTGAGTATGGAAGTTCATCTGGATCGCAAAGACGGGCCACTTGTAACTTCTTTTAAAGTACCGATGACCGGAGGGGATGACCGCTGGGCTTTGGTTTCTCAGGAGATCGAAAAGGTGACCGGCGTGCACGACCTCTATTTTGTATTCAAAGGAAAAGCGGCAACTAAAATTCTGTTTTTTGATTACTGGATGTTTTCAGAAAACTAAATGAAGTCTAAAATGATGAG
This sequence comes from Leeuwenhoekiella polynyae, assembly GCF_004104075.1. Taxonomy (GTDB): domain Bacteria; phylum Bacteroidota; class Bacteroidia; order Flavobacteriales; family Flavobacteriaceae; genus Leeuwenhoekiella; species Leeuwenhoekiella polynyae. Next base: position 38,277 of record NZ_QOVK01000006.1, read on the forward strand.
CATAAAAAGTACATTCATACTGATTTTTCTGGGTATTTCGGCGTATGCCCAACAACCTGATATGAGCTTGCGCTACGATGAACCTGCAAAACTTTGGGTTGAAGCGCTTCCGGTGGGTAATGGTCGTTTGGGAGCTATGGTCTATGGCGATCCCGACCACGAGACCATTCAATTAAATGAAAATACCCTATGGGCCGGGCAACCCTATCGCAACGATAATCCACAGGCTAAAGAGGCATTGCCTCAGGTACGTCAGCTGATTTTTGACGGTAAATACGCTGAAGCTCAGGATTTGGTCAACCAAAAATTTTTTAGCGGTAAAAGCGGAATGCCTTATCAGACTTTGGGTAAACTGCATCTTGATTTCAAGAATGTCGGTTCGGTTACAGGCTATTCCAGAACCCTTGATCTGGAAACTGCTGTGGCAACCACGAGCTGGTCCCGCGACGGTGCGGATTATAAAATGGAAGTATTTTCCTCATTTCCCGATCAGGTAATTGTGATTCAACTTTCAGCAAGCAAAGCCGGAGCCCTCAATTTTTCGGCTTCATTGAGCAGACAGGAAGGTGCAACTTCTTTTGTGGATGCCGAAAACATTTTGCATTTAGAGGGTACGGGCAGTGACCACGAGGGCATTGAAGGTGCCATAAAGTTTGAAGCTCAGGTAAAAGCAAAAACCACCGGTGGAAGCCTTTTGCAAAGCGAAAAAAAACTGGAAGTTTCTCAAGCAGACTCCGCCACCTTGTACATCTCGATGGCTACCAATTTTAAAAGCTATAACGATATCGGGGGCGATGCCAATGCTAAAGCGATGGCTTTTTTAGAATCGGCTGCTCAAAAAAGCTATACCTATTTAAAAGAGGCACACCTTAAAGACTATCAAAACTATTTCAATCGGGTTCAGTTTAAGCTGGGTGAGGCAAAGCCAAATAGCGCTACTACCGATGAACGCGTAGCCCATTTTAAAGATGGAAATGACTTGGCGCTGGTGCCGTTGTATTTTCAGTTTGGGCGGTATTTGTTGATTTCGTCTTCACGACCCGGTGGCCAGCCCGCAAATTTACAGGGGATTTGGGCCAATGATCTAAAACCAGTTTGGGACAGCAAATACACCATAAACATCAACACCGAGATGAATTACTGGCCTTCAGAAAGTACCAATCTTTCTGAATTACACGAGCCTTTGATTCAAATGATCCGCGAACTTTCAGAAACCGGGCAGGAAACCGCCCGGGAAATGTACGGAGCTTCAGGCTGGGTTGCCCATCACAATACCGATATCTGGCGCATTACTGGTCCGGTAGATGCTGCTTTTTGGGGAATGTGGCCAATGGGCGGTGCCTGGCTTTCGCAGCATTTATTTGACAAATATGAATATACCGGCGATACGCAGTTTCTGGATTCGGTGTATCCCATACTTGAAGGTTCTGCACGCTTTCTGCAGGATTTTTTAGTAGAAGAACCGGAGCACGGTTGGTTGGTAATTGCACCTTCCATTTCGCCCGAAAACGCACCCTACAGCGATCATCCGGAGTCGGTAACGGCTGGCGCCACGATGGATAACCAGTTGGTTTTTGATGTGTTTACTAAAACCCTTCGGGCTTCAAAAATTTTGAATAAAAAAAGCGATCTTTTAGATGAGATTGAAGCCAGTCTTCAGCGTTTACCTCCGATGCAAATCGGGAAATGGGGGCAGTTGCAGGAGTGGATGTACGATTGGGATAACCCAAAAGACAACCACCGCCATGTATCGCATTTATACGGATTGTACCCTTCCAATCAGATTTCGCCTTATCGTACTCCGCAGCTTTTTGAGGCTGCAAAAACATCTCTGGTGGCTCGGGGCGATGAATCAACCGGCTGGTCTATGGGTTGGAAAGTCAATCTTTGGGCACGTTTGCTAGACGGCAATCACGCGTATAAACTCATTCAGGATCAACTTACGCCGTCTATTCAGCCTGATGGAAAACAAAAAGGAGGAACCTATTCCAATCTGTTTGATGCACACCCGCCGTTTCAGATTGACGGGAATTTTGGCTGTACCGCCGGGATTGCCGAAATGCTTATGCAAAGTCATGATGGTGCCATTCATATCCTACCGGCTTTACCCGATGCCTGGAAAACAGGTTCCATTACAGGTCTTAAAGCCCGTGGTGGTTTTGAGGTTAATCTGGAGTGGGAGGCGAATAAAGCCAAAACACTAGAAATTACATCAGCATTAGGAGGTGTTTGCCGGGTTCGCTCCTACCAGCCGCTTCAAGGTGAAGGTTTGATAGAATCTAAAAAAGCAGCAGAAACCGGTTTTTTCCAAACTCCGAATCCCAAAGAACCGCTTATTACTAATCCCACAGCATCAACACCCGACCTCATAACGGTTTTTGAATACGAGTTACAAACAGAACCTGGAGAAACTTACATTTTAACGCCAAAGAACTAGAACAACGATGAATCCTATTCAGGGAAATACATTAAATCTTTTTAAAACAGTGCTTTGTTTGGTGCTGTTTTGCACCGGTGCAGCAAGTTTTGCACAAAGCAAACTCTATAAGAATACATTTGATCTGGATGAGGTGACCCTTTTAGAAGGTCCATTTCAGAAGGGTCGGGATTTGAATATTGAGGTGTTGCTGCAGTACGATGTTGACCGATTGCTGGCGCCTTACCGTATTGAGGCCGGTCTGGAACCTATCTCAGATCCGTATGCAAACTGGGCAGGGCTAGACGGTCACGTAGGTGGGCATTACCTCTCTGCAATGGCCATGAATTACGCCGCAACTGGTAGTACCGAATGTAAAAAGCGAATGGATTATATGATAGCCCAACTTGACACCATTCAACAGGCAAACGCTGTCAACAATCCGTCCTGGGGTGTTGGCTATTTAGGTGGAATGCCCAATAGCGAAAAGGTTTGGTCAACTCTCAAAGATGGGGATTTATCAGCATACAAACAGTCCTGGGCGCCCTGGTATAATATTCATAAAATGTATGCGGGTTTGCGTGATGCCTGGTTGTATGCAGATGATGAGCGTGCCAAAAGCCTTTTTCTGAAGTATTGCGATTGGGGAATGGCCATCACGGCAGATCTTGATGCAGCGAAGATGGAAGAAATGCTGGATGTGGAACACGGCGGAATGAACGAAATCTATGCCGATGCCTATCAAATAAGTGGTGAACCTAAATATCTGGAAGTCGCAAAACGGTTTTCGCATAAAAGACTACTCAATCCACTTGCTGAGGGCAACGATATTTTAAATAATATGCACGCCAATACCCAGATTGCCAAATTTGTAGGTTTTGCACGCATAGCGGAATTAGCAAATACCGAAAAATACAAGGATGCTAGTCAATTTTTTTGGAAAACGGTAGTTGAAAACAGAAGCCTTGCATTTGGCGGAAACAGCCGTAGGGAGCATTTTCCCAGTAAAGCTTCGAGTATAGATTATGTAAACGTGATTGACGGGCCAGAAACCTGTAACTCCTACAATATGCTCAAATTGACCGAAGATTTATTCCGTATAAATCCACAGGCAAAGTATGCTGAGTTTTACGAGCGCACGCTTTTTAATCACATCAGATCTTCCCAACACCCAGAGCACGGCGGTTATGTGTATTTTACATCAACACGACCCAGGCACTACCGCGTGTATTCAGCTCCCAATGAGGCGATGTGGTGCTGCGTGGGCACCGGGATGGAAAACCACGGCAAATACAACCAGTTTATTTATACGCATAGCGAAAATGCCCTGTATGTAAATCTTTTTGTGGCTTCAGAAGTAAACTGGAGCGAAAAAGGAATACGCTTAAAGCAAACCACAGGCTTTCCGGAAGAAGAACAAACCCGCCTTGAAATCATAAAAGGTAATGCCGCTTTTAACCTGAACCTGCGATACCCTTCCTGGGCCAAAGCAGATGGTTTTAGCATTACGGTAAATGGAAAACCGGTTGAGGTAAATGTCGAAAAAGGTTCTTACGTGACACTCAGCCGGAATTGGAAAAAAGGCGATGTCATTTTGGTACAATTTCCTATGGAAAATACTACCGTAGCAATGCCCAACGTACCCGAATATCAGGCTTTTATGCACGGCCCAATCTTGCTGGGTGCTAAAACGGGAACTCAGGATTTAAACGGACTTATTGCCGGAGATGGCCGCTGGGGACAGTATCCTTCCGGGAAATTCCTTCCGGTAGATCAGGCTCCTATTCTTATAACCGAAAAGCTTTCCGATCTGGCAAATCAATTAGAGCCGGTTGCTAACAAACCCTTGCATTTTACTTTAGATACCAAAGTTTTGAACAGCGACAAAAATTTGGAATTAGAGCCTTTTGCCAACATTCACGATGCACGGTATATGACGTATTGGCTTTCGCTCACGCCCGAAGGTTACACCAGTTATACCGATTCATTAGCGGCTTTGGAAAAGCGAAAAATCAAAATCGAAAATCGTACCCTCGACTATGTGGCTACCGGAGAACAACAGCCCGAAACCGATCATAATATGCAGGAAGAAAAATCCAGAAGGGGCAATGCCAATGAAGATTTCTTTAGGGAAGCTCCTGCTGATGGTTATTTCAGTTATGAATTTGCAACAAATTCTCAAACCGATCTTAGCCTGCTGGTTCGGTATTGGGGAGCAGAATGGGGCGGCCGCAAGTTTGACATTTATATCGATGATCAAAAATTGGTTACCGAAGACAACACCAAACGCTGGGAACAATCTCTGTTTAAGGACGTAGTCTATGAAATTCCCAATGAACTGGTTAAAGGTAAAAAACAGATACGCGTGAAATTTCAGGCGTTACCATACAACACAGCCGGAGCAGTATACAACATACGACTCCTGCGTTCTGAAAAATGATAAATAGTGATTAAAATGAATAGGTATAAAATACTTGTAGTCAGTTTGTTGTTTAGTTTGGGGATCTACGCCCAGGACTACCCGTATCAGAATCCGGCACTTTCGCCCGATGAGCGCGCAGCCGATTTAGTAAGCAGGCTTACTTTGGAAGAAAAAGCAAACTTGATGTGCGATGTTTCCGAAGCGATACCGCGTTTGGGAATCAAGAAATTCAACTGGTGGAGCGAAGCCCTGCACGGTTTTGCCAATACCAACGATGTGACCGTTTTCCCTGAGCCGGTTGGTATGGCAGCCTCTTTTGATGACGAACTGGTCTATAAAATTTTTGATGCGACTTCAGATGAGGTCCGGGCCAAATACCATCAAGCGATGCGCAATGGTGAAGAGAATAAACGCTTTATGAGCCTTTCGGTTTGGACACCCAATGTGAATATATTCCGCGATCCGCGCTGGGGACGTGGGCAGGAAACCTACGGCGAAGATCCGTATCTCACATCACGAATGGGCGTGCAGGTGGTTAAAGGTCTTCAAGGTCCTGAAGATGCGAAATACCGAAAATTACTGGCTTGTGCCAAGCACTACGCCGTGCATTCGGGACCCGAGTGGAGTCGTCACAGTCTCAACCTGAATAACATTTCACAGCGGGATTTGTGGGAAACCTACCTGCCGGCTTTTAAAGCTTTGGTGCAGGATGCTGATGTACGTCAGGTGATGTGCGCCTATCAGCGTCTGGATGATGAGCCTTGCTGCGGTAGCGACCGTCTGTTGCAGCAAATTCTGCGCGACCAGTGGGGTTTTGAGCACTTGGTGGTTTCCGATTGTGGGGCCATTCAGGACTTTTTTACCTCGCACGGCGTATCTTCTGATGCGGTTCACGCTGCCGCGAAAGGTGTTTTGGCCGGTACTGACGTTGAATGCCAGTGGAACAACCACAACTACAAACTCCTTCCCGAAGCTGTAAAACGCGGTCTGGTGCAGGAAGATGAAATTGACATCCGCGTAAAGCGGGTGTTGAAAGGCCGTTTTGAGTTGGGCGAAATGGACCCGGATGCGATTGTGCCGTGGGCGCAGATTCCGGCTTCAGTGATCAACAATGAAGAACACCGGCAGCTCGCGCTCGAGATGGCGAGAAAGTCGATGACCCTGCTTCAGAATAAGAACAAGGTGCTTCCGCTAAAAAAATCAATAGATAAAATTGCGGTACTGGGTCCCAATGCTGATGATGAGCCCATGCTTTGGGGGAATTACAACGGAACGCCCGTGCGCACCATTACCATTCTTGACGGCATTAAATCGAAGGTAGGAGCAGAGCGTATCGTCTACGATCAGGCTTGTGACCTTGTTGAAGATAAAGTAACCGAAAGCTACTTTTCCAAAATTGGAATTGATGGCAAAAAAGGCTTTAAAGCAACCTACTGGAATGCACCGGACTGTAGCGGGCCGGTCATTGCCGAAACCTATATTACCAATCCGCTTAAGTTGACCACTGCGGGGCAACATGAGTTTGCTTCCGGAGTAAAGCTGGAAGATTTTTCCGCGAGCTACGTGACGGAATATACTGCCGATAAAGATGAAGAACTGGCTTTTAAATTTGGTGCTACCGGTCATTTTGAATTGTTTGTAAACGGCAAATCGCTCAGACAAACCAACAATTGGAGAACGCTGCCTTCAACACTTCCATACAAATTTGAAAAAGGAAAAACGTATACTATTGAAATCAAATACGCCCAATTGAACAACTGGGAAGCCAATCTGGAGTTTAATTTCGGGAAAGAAATTCCGGTTGACTTTACCCACCTGATTAAAAAAATAGCAGGAATTGATACCGTTATTTTTGTGGGCGGACTCTCAACTTTACTGGAAGGGGAGGAGATGCCGGTAAATTATCTAGGGTTTAAAGGCGGTGACCGTACCGATATTGAACTTCCCGCAGTGCAACGCAATTGCCTGAAAGCCCTTAAAGATGCCGGGAAAACTGTCATTTTTGTAAACAATTCGGGTTCTGCAATTGGGCTGGTTCCTGAGACTAAAACCTGCGATGCCATCCTGCAATCCTGGTACGGTGGGGAATCTGGCGGGCAGGCCGTGGCCGATGTGCTTTTTGGCGATTACAATCCTTCCGGGAAATTGCCCATTACGTTTTACCGCGATACCACCCAACTCGCTGATTTTGAAGATTACGGTATGAATGGTCGTACCTACAGATATATGAAAGAAGAGCCGCTGTTCAAGTTTGGCTTTGGCTTAAGTTATACCACGTTTAAAATTGGGCATGCCACTGTTCCTAAACAGGAAATCGCGCAGGGCGAACCGCTACAATTTACCGTTCCGGTAAGCAATACGGGAGATCGAAGCGGGACTGAAATCCTTCAGGTGTACCTGAGAAAAGTAGAGGATACAGACGGGCCTGTAAAAACCCTGAAGCAATTTAAACGTGTGGAATTAAAACCCGGCGAGCTGCAGCAAGTGAGTATCGAAATCGACTCGGAATCCTTTCAGTTTTATAGCGAAGACAAACTTGAAATGGCCGCTGAGCCCGGCGCATACACCATATTTTACGGCAACAGCTCTGATGAGGCCGACTTAAAAACAGTTACCATCAACCTTAAACAATCGCAATTATGAAAAAACTAGCAGTACTTTTTTTGTGCCTGAATTTCTTATGGTCTTTTGGACAAGAAGATATAAAGCAGGATTTTAAACCTTCTTCACTCAACCAACCCGGTCAGGAATACCCGATGGTCAATTCGCAGGGTTATGTGCGCTTTAAAATTAAAGCTCCGGCTGCCGATAGCGTTTCGGTAAGTTTAGGTTTGGGAGGCCGCGGCGGCACCAAACTCACTAAAAATGAAGAAGGCTTCTGGACCGGTACCACCGAAGGGCCAATGGATGAAGGCTTTCACTATTACCACCTTACTGTTGACGGCGGAACTTTTAACGATCCCGGAGCTAAAAATTACTACGGTTCGGTACGCTGGGAAAGTGGAATCGAGATTCCCGCGCACGATCAAGATTTCTACGCCTTGAAAGACGTGCCTCACGGTGCTGTGCAACAGATTTTGTTTCCGTCTCCAAGTACCGATACTTCGCGTCGCGCATTTGTGTACACTCCGCCGGACTATCACTTGAATACCGATAAAGCATATCCCGTACTCTACCTGCAACACGGTTGGGGCGAGGATGAAACTGCCTGGATGAATCAGGGAAAGGCCAATTTAATTATGGATAATCTGATTGCTGAAGGTAAAATAAAACCTTTTATCATCGTAAACACCTACGGAATGACCAATGAAATCAAATGGGGCGGTATTCGCGATTTTGATATCAAGCATTTTCAGACCGTACTTAACGAAGAATTGATTCCGTATGTGGACTCGCATTTCAGAACGCTTGACAATTCTGAGAACCGCGCGATGGCCGGACTTTCAATGGGCGGGATGGAAACCCGAATGATCACGATGAATAAACCCGGCCTGTTTCAGTATTACGGCTTACTGAGCGGTGGAACGTACAGCCCCGATGATTTGAAGGCGCACGACGATCTCAAACTCGTATTTCTAAGTGCCGGAAGTAAGGAAAATCCAGAGCGGGTAAAACAAGCGGCTAAGGCTTTAAATGATGCCGGAATCAAAGCCGTTTCCTACGTTTCGGAAGGCACTGCACACGAATTTTTAACATGGAGAAGAAGCCTGTATCAGATGGCTCCGCTTTTATTCAATTAATAACTATGAAAACGCTACAACACATTACATGGTTTGTTTTGCTGGCAGGGCTTAGTTTATGTCAGGCTCAGGAAGGCTACAAACCCTCGTCTGTTAACCAACAAGGGAAAGCTTTTCCGCAGGTAAATGAAGAAGGGCAGATGCGTGCTCAAATTTTAGCTCCGGAAGCTACTTCGGTAAAGCTTGATATTGGCGGGGTTAAATATGAAATGACCAAAGATGCCGAAGGTGTCTGGACGGGAGAGTCCGCTCCGCAGGATGTGGGTTTCCATTATTACCAACTGAATATTGACGGGGCTTCAGTCCCAGATCCTGGTACTAAATACTTTTATGGTGCGGGCCGTTGGGGAAGTGGGATTGAAATTCCGGCTGCTGACGACGCTATTTTCGCTTTGCGAAAAGTACCCCACGGCAAAGTGGTTGAGAACCTGTATTTCTCTGAAATCACACAGGAATGGAGACGCAATTTCATCTACCTGCCACCGGGCTATATGACTTCAGATGAACGCTATCCGGTGCTGTATCTGCAGCACGGAAGCTTTGAAGATGAGACCGGCTGGTCTTCGCAAGGCCATGCCAATCTTATTTTGGATAATCTCATCGCTGACGGTAAGGCTGAGCCTATGATCATTGTGATGGATAACGGCTATGCCTATAAACTCGACGCTCCAAAGGAAGGCCGACCGGAATCGGTTTTTGAGGAGGTGATGCTTGACGAAATCATCCCGATGACCGATAAGCAATTTCGTACCCTCGCAGACCGGGAACACCGTGCCATCGCCGGACTTTCGATGGGCGCTAATCAAACGATGCGCATCCTGATGAATAATCTGGATACTTTTTCCTATTACGGGGGCTTTAGCGGGACTTCAAACTATCCGAGTTCAGACCCTATTGATGTGAAAACCTTTCTAAACGGTGCTTTCGCAGACGGAAAGACGGTTGACGATCAGTTAAACTTGTTTTGGCTGGGGCTGGGTACCAAAGAGCCTGCTCCGTTTCCAAAATCGGTAGGAGCATTTAAAGATATGTTAGATCAGGAGGGCATCAACTACAGTTTTTACGAATCGCCCGGTACAGCCCACGAGTGGCATACCTGGAGACGGTGCTTGTATGAGTACGCGCAAAAATTATTTGAAGACTAACCGAAAACCAATTACTTATGAAAAAATACATCTTACTATTTGGTTTATTCATTCTGGGAATGACTTCAGGCGCAGCCCAGGATGAGAACTTACACGTATACCTGGCCTTTGGCCAGTCTAATATGGAAGGGCACGCCCGTTTTGAAGCCCGGGATACCGTGGTCAACGATCGCTTTAGAGTAATGCAGGCGGTAGATTGCCCCGATCTCGACCGAAAAAAGGGCAACTGGTACACCGCAAAACCGCCTTTATGCCGCTGCAAAACCGGTTTAACACCTACCGACTATTTTGGCCGCGAACTGATTGAAAACCTTCCGCAGGAAGTAAAAGTGGGCGTCATCAACGTCTCTGTGGGCGGTTGTAAGATTGAACTTTTTGACAAAGATAATTTTGAATCGTACGTAGAAACTTCACCAGATTGGCTTAAGAATATGGTGAAAGAATACGACGGCAATCCGTATGCGCGTTTGGTTGAGATGGCTAAGCTGGCTCAGAAAGATGGTGTGATCAAAGGAATTTTATTGCATCAGGGCGAATCGAATACCGGCGATAGTCTTTGGCCACAAAAAGTGAAGGGTGTTTATGACAACCTGATCAAAGATTTAAAACTAGACCCGAAAAAGGTTCCACTTATTGCAGGTGAGCTCGTGAGCGAGAAACAAGGTGGGGCTTGCGCCAGTATGAATCCCATTATCCGAACTTTGCCGGAAGTGATTCCAAATTCGTATGTGGTTTCTTCAGAGGATTGTGAGGCCATTGGTGACCATTTGCATTTTTCCGCCGCAGGCTATAGAAAACTGGGCAGACGTTACGGTGAGCAGATGCTCGAACTGTTGGGGTATCCCAAACAGGTAAACGAAGCACCAGAAGGTTTTGATGTGCCTCAAACAGACATCAAACACGGAAAGTTGGATACCATTCAGTATGCATCAAAAACGGTGGGAACTAACCGAAAAGCCCTGGTTTACACGCCTCCCGGTTATACAAAAGGTAAGAAATACCCGGTGCTGTATTTACTGCACGGTATTGGTGGCGATCATTTAGAGTGGTTAAAAGGCGGGCATCCGGAAGTGATTTTAGATAATTTGTATGCCAAAGAGCAGGCCGAACCGATGATCGTTGTGATGCCAAACGGACGGGCGATGAAAGACGACCGTGCGGTTGGCAATATTATGGCACCGGATAAGGTGGAAGCTTTTGCCACTTTTGAGCAGGACTTGCTGAAGGATTTAATTCCGTTTATCGAAAAAAATTATCCGGTGAAAAAAGACCGGGAGCACCGTGCTATTGCCGGTTTATCTATGGGTGGCGGGCAGTCGCTAAATTTTGGTTTGGGTAACTTAGATACCTTCTCTTATGTAGGCGGATTCTCTTCGGCTCCCAATACTAAAGCTCCTGAAGTTTTGGTTCCGGACCCTGAAGCAGCCCGTGAAAAACTGAATCTATTATGGATTTCCTGCGGCGATGCTGATCGTTTGTTGCGCTTTAGTGAGCGCACTCACAATTATTTGGTTGAGAATGATGTGCCGCACGTGTATTACATTGAGCCCGGGGATCACAATTTTAAAGTCTGGAAGAACGGACTCTATATGTTTGCCAAACTTATTTTTAAACCGGTAGATGAATCGCTTTTCAATACCTACAGCCTGCTGGGTACTCCTGCTTCGACAAATATGCGAAATGCAAAATACCCACAATTGATGCCGGATGGAAGCGCCATTTTTAGGTTAAAAGCTCCCGATGCCAAGCGCGTACAGCTCGATTTAGCCAAAAAATATGATATGGATAAAAATAGCGAAGGTGTGTGGGAAGTCCGTACCGACTCACTTACCGAAGGCTTGCACTACTATTCAGTAATAATAGATGGTGCTGCTGTAGCAGACCCTGCGAGTGAAACTTTCTACGGGATGGGCCGTATGGCCAGCGGAATCGAAGTACCGTTTAAAGGCGATGAGTATTATGCTTTAAAAGATGTGCCACACGGTGATGTACGTATTAAGCAATACTATTCACCGGTGCTTAACAGCTGGCGTCAGTTTTATATGTACACGCCACCCGGATATGATAACAGTAATGACGAATATCCCGTTTTATACATTATGCACGGTGGCGGTGAAGACGAAAGCGGCTGGGCGATGCAGGGAAAAACAAACCTGATCCTCGATAATTTGATAGCGGAAGGCAAGGCAAAACCGATGATCGTGGTTATGCCCGATGGCAACATGCCGGCTTCGGCCTTTACCGAGATGGGACTGCAATTATTTACCAACGAACTTAAAGACGGTTTGATTCCTTTTGTAGAAAAAAGCTATCGGGTAAAAGAAGGAGCTGATAATCGAGCATTGGCCGGTCTCAGTATGGGCGGAATTCAAACGCTATTCACCGGTGTACAGAACACAGATATGTTTGATTATCTGGGCGTTTTTAGCTCCGGTTGGTTTGCTAATGATGATTCCATTTCCGGGAAGCAATATGACTTTATGAGCGAAAACGCAGACCAAATCAATGATAATCTCAAAGAATTCTGGATCGCGATGGGAGGTGAGGAAGATATCGCGTTCAAGAACTGTAAAGTAATGCTACAGAAATTTGACGAGATGGGTATTGATTACACCTATTCTGAATATCCCGGCGGACATACCTGGCCGGTTTGGCGAAACAACCTGTACAACTTTGCACCTTTGCTCTTCAAATAAAAGTTAGAATGAAAATAAAAACCGGATATACTAAACATGTATTCTCCCTTTTAATGCTGTGCATTTTGAGCGGGTTTGCCTATGCACAGGAGGCTGAAGTGACTTCTCCCAATGCGAAGGTTGAAGTGTCATTGCTTAACACGCAGGAGGGTGAGCAGGGTAGCTGGTATTTAAAAGTTTTTTACAATAATGAAGGTGAAAGGGTGGAAGTCATTCCACAAATAGACCTGGGTTTGGTACTTGATGATCAGGATTTTTCAGAAACGCTCAGGTTTATCAAAGTTGCAAAACCCCGATCGATTCACGAGCAGTACACTATGGTTCACGGAAAGTCTCATAAACGGGAGAATGAAGCAAATGAAGTACGGGTTCAGTTTAAAAACGAAAAGTCAACCAGGCTGAATCTTATATTGAGAGCTTATAATGACGGGCTCGCTTTTAGCTATGAATTGCCCGAAAAATTTAAGGAACAGGTCGTGCTTGAAGAAAAAACGGCTTACACCATTCCAGACAGTACGGTGCGCTGGCTCCAAAAGTTCAATCCGGCTAACGAGGGCTATTATCGAAAGTCGAATTACGCAGAAGTGCAAAGCGACTGGGCGTATCCTGCTTTGTTTCATACCCCAGACACTACAGCATGGTTTTTGATACACGAAGCCAATTTGATGCGAACCTATGCCGGAACCAAATTGAAAAACACAGACGATGCCCACAAGTATAAATTGGTATTTCCTGATGATTGGAACGGCCGCGGCAAGGGAGAGCGACTACCAACGATTAACGGGCCATGGCAATCACCGTGGCGGGTTATTATGGTGGGGGAGCTTGAGGACATTGTATCTTCAACGCTGGTTGAAGACGTATCAGAACCCAGTGTCATTGATAACACTGACTGGATCAAACCGGGGCTTGTATCCTGGAATTACTGGTCAAACAATCACGGGACCAAAGATTATCAGGTAGTTACCCGCTTTGCAGATCTGGCCGCAACTATGGGCTGGCGGTATACGCTTTTGGATTGGGAATGGGATGCGATGGGCAACGGAGGCGACCTGGAAGATGCGCTTGAATATATTCACGACATTGGAGTAACGCCATTAATTTGGTACAACTCCGGGGGAGATCACAACTGGGTTGGAGCCACACCTAAAGACCGTATGCTTACCCATGAAAACCGGGTTGCAGAATTTAAAAAGCTCAACAAACTGGGTATTGCTGGCGTCAAGGTTGATTTTTTTGAAAGTGAAAAACAGGATATGATCAACTACTATTTGGATATTATTAAAGACGCCGCTGAGTATAACATTATGGTCTATTTTCACGGTTCTTTGGTTCCCAGAGGTTGGGCCAGAACGTACCCCAATGTGATGACCTACGAGTCGGTACGTGGCGCTGAGTGGTATAACAATGTGCCCGATTTTACTTTTGAAGCTCCGGTACACAACACCATTCTTCCCTTTACCCGCAATGTGGTGGGCTCTATGGATTATACACCGGTGACTTTTACCAATTCTCAGCACCCACATCTTACTTCCTACGGTCACGAGTTGGCATTGGGTATTGTATTTGAATCTGGATTACAGCATTTGGCAGACCGCCCCGATGGCTATTTGGAGCTTCCAGACGCAGCAAAAGTTTTACTCAGAAATCTTCCTGCGAGTTGGGATGAGATCAAATTGCTTTCCGGTTATCCCGGAAAAGAAGTAGTTATCGCCAGAAGGTCTCAGGACAATTGGTATCTGGGAGGTATCAATGCTGAAGATCGGGAGAAACGTCAACAGCTTTCGTTTTCGTTTTTACCAAAAAACAACAAATACAGATTAACCTTAATTACAGATAGCGAACACGATAAGAAATTAAAAACGGAGCATCGGGTCGTGGATGCTTTCGAAGAACTAAATATCAGGATGTTGCGTCGGGGTGGGTTTTCAGCATTTCTCGAAAAAATAGATTAAAGCAGCATTTAATTCAGAATACTATGAAAGAAATTAGAACAAAACATATGGGTTTTACCGCTCAGCTCTTCCTGTTTTTAGCAGTATTTAGCTACGAAGTCCGGGCGCAAAATCCCATTATACAAACCTATTATACGGCAGATCCGGCGCCTATGGTTTATGGCGATAGGGTGTATATGTACACCACCCATGATCAGGATACGGCCAGTACTTTTTTTAGGATGTACGACTGGCGCGCCTATTCTACAGATGATATGGTAAACTGGACCGACCACGGAAAAATATTTTCTTTGGATGATATTTCTTGGGGAAACGACCGTGCCTGGGCCGCTCAAACTGTTGCTCGCAACGATAAATTCTACCTGTATTTCTGCGCGCTTAATGAGCAAAAAAATAAAATGTCTGTAGGTGTTGCGGTTTCAGACAAACCAGAAGGACCTTTCAAAGATGCTTTAGGTACATCGCTGGTAGATGCCGATTGGGGAGACATTGACCCTACGGTTTTAATTGATGATGATGGAGATGCTTATATGTATTGGGGAAATCCAAAACTTCATTATGTAAAGCTCAATGAGGATATGATTTCTTATGATAAAGAAGTTGGTGTGGTAGAAGTTGCGGTAACACCCGAAGCTTTTGGTCCCGGAGGAAAACGTAATCCAGAACGAGGAGGTTATGTGGAAGGCCCGTGGTTGCACAAGCGCAAGGATTTGTATTACTTATTGTATCCGGCTGGGGGCATTCCCGAGCATTTGGCCTATTCCACCAGTAAAAGTCCTGTCGGTCCCTGGAAGTATCAGGACACGATTATGCCGGTCATTCAGGAAGGAGGGGCTTTTACCAATCATCCGGGACTTGTCGAGTTTAAGGGGCAACCTTATTTATTTTACCACAATGGAGATTTGCCGGGCGGACAGGGCTTCAGAAGATCAGTCTGTGCTGTGGATTTTGAATTTAATGCCGATGGAAGCATTCCGTTAATGGAACACAGCCGTGAAGGAATCACGAAAGCAGTTAAGAACCTAAATCCGTATCAGCGTGTTGAAGCCGAAACCATCGCCTGGTCAGAAGGTGCGAAAACCGATCAAAATGATGAGGTGGGAGTCTTTGTAAACCAGATTCACGATGGGGATTATATCAAAGTACGAGCGGTAGATTTTGGAGAAAAATCTCCAAAGAAATTTTTTGCTCATCTGGCAGGCGGCGTTGCAGGATCAACTATTGAAATTCGACTTGATGGGGTAGACCAGCAGTTAATAGGTACGTTGGTTGTTCCTGCTTCCGGGAATCGCGAGGTGTACAAAGAAATTTCAACGAAGATAGACGGAGCAAAAGGTGTACACGATCTCTATTTGGTATTCAAAGGAACGGCTAAAGAAGAATTATTCAACTTTGATTCGTGGTATTTCAAATAAATCAGTTGATGCGTGTATTGAATTCAGTTGTACTGATTTTTCGAAAAAAATGATTGCTATCTAAATTCAGAGCAAACGCATTAACGAGTAATAAATCAACATAAAAACTAAATAATAGCTCTATTAAACATGAAGAACTTAAAATATACATGTTCCAACCTCCTGTATTTTGCTGTATTTCTATTCGCGGTGCAGGGAATGCGAGCGCAAAATTATGTCGCTGAAACAACTGGAACTCATCAGCCTGCGGTGCATAAAACTAGGGGGAATCCGTATCTGCCACTTTGGGAGCATCTGCCTGATGGTGAGCCCAGGGTTTTTGAAGATCCTGACAATCCCGGAAAATACAGAGCATACATCATCGGTTCGCATGATGTGCGATACACCAGTTATTGCGGTCCGGATATCAGAATCTGGTCTGCTCCGGCCGAAAATCTTTCGGAGTGGAAGGATGAAGGCCCTGTCTTCACCTATCAGGTTGATGGGGAGTGGGATGTGATGTATGCACCGGATTTAGTTGAAGTAAAAGATAAAGACGGTAACAAAACCTATTACCTGTACCCGCATAGCCGCGGCTGGAATCGCGAAGCCATGGTGGCCAAAGGAAGCCGCCCTGATGGTCCGTTTACGCCTATTAACCTTACCGCAGATGGAAAAAGAACAGTTCCCGGAAGTATCCTGGGCTTTGATCCCGCCATCTATATTGAGTACATTGATGATCCTACTGATCCAGACTACGAAATAGGGTTCAGGGCCTATGGCTATTGGGGCTTTCAAAAATCTTCTGCTGCACAGCTGGATCAAAATACCATGTATTCCTTAAGACCCGGGACTGAAGTTATTGAGCGCTTATTACCAGCCAGCCGCAGATATGGGGTTATTCGGGATCCGGAAGGGACTGAGTTTCCAAAAATCTATGAAGGAGAGGATTTGGGCAGTTTTAATTTCTTTGAAGCTTCCTCCATTCGTAAAGTTGGAAATAAGTATGTCACGGTCTTTAGCGGTTATTCAGGACCAGATTATGGCGTGGGAAGTTCGAATTCCACCTTGCGTTATGCAGTGGCAGATTCTCCCTTAGGACCCTGGAGAAGTGGCGGAGTTTTGGTTGATTCGCGGGCACCGGTACTCAACGAGGACGGAACCGCTATTCAGACGACCTATTCCGGCCACAATACCCACGGAAGTATTGAGCAAATCAACAATCAATGGTATGTTTTTTACCATCGCCCGCCACGCGGTTTTGGCTTTGCTCGCCAACCTATGGTCTCACCAATATCGGTTTCCTGGGATGAAAAATCAGTAGAAGAAGGGGGCTCCGTTTACCTTCGCGGATACGATCCGTATGCATCAGATGAAATTTGGACGGCAAAGGCCTCAGATGATTTGGAATACAAGGGCGCAGAAGTTACTTCAGAAGGATTTCATATTTTCGGGCTCGATCCTTATCAATATTATTCTGCCGGGTATGCCTGCTATCTTTCTGATATCGGCATTCAGCAGGACGCATGGGATATCTGGGATAATCATATGCCTATTTCCGGACTGAAAAATGGGCACGTCATCGGCTATAAATATTTTGGATTTGGAGGGGTGAAGGAAGACCAAAAAGGCGTAAGTGCCTTTGAAGGAACGGAAGAAGGGAACGAAACCATGTTCAACCTGTTCCTGAAACCACAATCAGAAAAATCATTTAAAATTCAAATTTGGTTAGATGGCCCCTGGGATAACCCGACCTGGAACGGAAAGCAAATAGGTGAAATTATAGTTCCCGCAAATGCTGAAAACGAGATTACTCAATTTACTGTAGATGTTTCTGAATTTGTAGACAATCTTGATGAGAAGCACGCGATATTTCTCAGGATAGAAGGCCCTGAAGCAGAATCGCTCGGTGAGCTTGTAGGGCTTGGTTTTAGTTCAAAGGATAAGCCAATCAATCGTCCAGAGGTTCCTGAGGTAGTCATTGCTGCAAATGGCAAGAATCTTGATCTACCAAAGACTCCGGTGAGGTCCACTAAGGATAACGGTATTACAGGCTATGATATTTATGAGGCACGCTTTAATGCTGAAGGTGCCGCGTCTGCACCGGTAATAACGGTACAATCGGACAACCCGGAAGTAAAAATTGATATTACGCAGGCGTCATCACTTTCAGAAAAAGCCGTTGTTAAGTTTGACTACAAGGGTATTGTAAAAACCTATCAGGTAGTGTTTGAATAATCTTTACTCAATTAAATTTTATACACCATAAATTAAATTCGCATATAATGAAAAAACAAAATTTACTACTCGCGCCGGCACTGGCGCTAATTCTGAGCTTTTCGAGCTTCGATTTTATGACAGAGCGGCCGGACCCTCCCAAAAAAGGAGTGCCGGTATTTTCCAACGTTGTTTATGAAGGAAATGATGCTGTTTACAACGAAAATCCATTGGAGGCTAATGAATTTTACAATCCTATTTTACAGGGTTGCTATCCCGATCCTGCCATAACCCGCAAGGGAGATGATTACTATTTGGTAGCATCGTCATTTGCGATGTTTCCCGGGGTGCCAATTTTCCATTCTAAAGATTTGGTGAACTGGAAACAAATTGGTCACGTTTTAGATCGCGTATCACAACTTGATGTGCACGATACCGGGATCAGTCAGGGGGTGTATGCACCGGGAATTACCTACAATGAAAACAATGATACCTTTTATATGATCACGACTGCATTTGCGGGTGGAGCAGGGAATATCATTGTAAAAACCAAAGACCCGATGCAGGGTTGGGGCGAGCCTATAAAAATGGATTTTGACGGGATTGATCCTTCGATCTTTTTTGATGACGATGGTAAAGCCTATGTGGTGCATAATGATGCTCCCAACAAAGGGGAAGAATTGTATCAGGGACATCGTGTGATTAAAGTTTGGGAATACGATGTCGAAAAAGACCAGATCATAAAGGGAACCGATAAAATCATAGTAAATGGCGGCGTTGATTTAGCCGATAAACCCATTTGGATTGAAGCGCCTCACCTGTATAAGAAAGATGATACGTATTATTTGATGTGTGCCGAAGGTGGAACCGGAGGCTGGCACAGTGAAGTGATTTTTAGGAGCGATAACCCTAAGGGTCCTTTTGTTCCTGCACCCAGCAATCCTATTTTGACCCAGCGTTATTTCCCGAAAGACCGAAAAAACAATGTAGACTGGGCTGGTCACGCAGATATTATTGAAGGCCCAAATGGTCAATGGTACGGCGTTTTTCTGGCTGTACGTCCCAATTCAGCGGGTCAGGTAAATACAGGAAGAGAAACCTTTATTTTACCGGTTGACTGGTCTGGAACCTATCCGGTTTTTGAAAACGGTCTGGTGCCTATGGAGCCAAAATTAGAGCTTCCGGAAGGTGTTGAAAATAAAACCGGTGAGGATGGTTATTTCCCCAACGGAAACTTCACGTTTGAGGAAGATTTTAGTGGTGATAAACTGGATTACCGCTGGATCGGTTTGAGAGGTCCGCGTGAAGCATTTATCAAGCAAACCAAGAAAGGGTTGGAAATCGAGCCTTTTGACGCTGAAATCACCGAATTGAAGCCTACTTCAACATTATTTCATCGTCAAATGCATAAGACCTTCAGTTTTAAAACTGATTTGACCTACAAACCAAAATCGGATGAAGACTTTGCCGGGATTACCGCTTTACAGAATGAGCGTTCTAATTATGCCTTTGGGGTAACCAAGAAAGACAAAGACTATTATATCGTTTTACAACGCACCGAAAGAGGAAAGTCCAGCATTGTAGCCAGTGAGAAAATTGATCTGGATGACGAAATCTCATTGAAAGTGGAAGGGGACAATGCTGATTATAAATTCAGCTATGTTATCGACGGAGATACCTATAAAAATCTGGGCGGAACCGTGAGTGGAGATATTCTTTCAACCAATGTAGCCGGAGGTTTTACCGGAGCTATGGTTGGGTTATATGCGACTTCGGGGAACTCTATCGAGCCAGCTGAATAGTTTATTTTGTTTTTAATACTAAAAAAGAGGTCAAGGTGGCCTCTTTTTTTATGGAGTATTGCCAACTATTTAATTTTACTCAATAGTCTGAGCGCAGCGCATTTTACTGAATAACCTGATTTTAGTCTAAAAACTGCTCTACATACAGGGAGACTTCGGTTGGTACTATTTATTTGTCAGTATAGCTGGTTTTAATGCTTATACTTTAAATGTAAATCGATATCAGAAACATACTCGTGATTAAGTACTGCTTTACTCCAGAGAGTCTCTCGGGTATCTTCTTTTTAAAAGGTATAGGTAGTAAAGCAACACTTGTCTTTAGTCTTTAGTTAATTGATTTAGATTTCCTTTTAGCTGTAGCCTCTTTTAGGAATAAAAAAACTGCCCAAAAGTTTTTAAGCTTTTGGGCAGTTGCTATTTCAAACGCTTAATTTAAAATTAATAGCCTGGGTTTTGATAGGCATCTTTTTCTGCCTGAGAAACGTCCATTGCATCAAGCTGACCTTGAGGAATTGGTCTCAGATAATGATACGGCTCAATTGTACGGGTAAAAGTCTGTGGACTGTGGTCTCCATATGCATTGCCTGATATACTATAGCTAGCTGCCACTTCATCCCAAGTTTGAGTACGAACTAAATCATACCAGCGGTAGCCTTCACCAAAATATTCTCGAGAACGTTCCTCCAGAATATAGTCGATGGTAATCACTGCTGGTGTCTCATTAACCAGTGTAGCACTATTATCTTCTATACGCTCTTCTTGTTCTCCGTTATCAAAGCGCCACTTACCGGCACGTTCACGAATAACGTTGATTAAATCCCGTGCACTTTTACCACCTTGTGGAGCTGCACCTTTTACAGCCGCTTCAGCCGCAATAAAATAGAATTCAGAGTACTTTGCAATTGGGAAAGGTCTGGTTAGACCAGCGTTAGGCGAACCTAACCCACCATTATTATCTGTTCTATACGTTCCTAATTTCCATAGACCCGGATATACAACACGACTTATACCATTTGGATTGATAACAAAATCTGATCTTCCGGGAAGGGAACCGGCACCAATAGATGCCTTATTTCCGGAATAATCAACAGCAGGATCATCCTCATCTAAGAAGGTAAGTACAGCCTCACCCGGTCCTACTGGAATATCGTTAGCATTAGGATATTCAGTAAAATCTGCTGGGGATAGTTTATCTCTGTTGTTACGGTAACTTGTTGTAAACGTAGCATCATATCTGGAGTCGTTATCTTTGTCTGCAAACGTATTTTTGAATACTTCTATTGGTGGAGCCATACGTGTCCATGGACGACCGTAGCTCTGCGCAGCTTCACGCTGAACGGTTGATACGTTATCACTGCTTCTTATAGCAGTATAGTTCCAAGTAGCCATCCAAACAGAAGCATTATCCTGATCACCTGAAATACCAAAACCTAAACTGGCACCATTATAAATTTCACTTTCTTCGGTATGATCGGCGTAAAGCATCATTTCTGCATGACGATCATTAGGAGCCCAATGCACATCGTAAAAATACTCTAGTAAAGTGTACGGTCCCGGATTATCAATTGCAGTTGTCGCTATGTTATACGCTTGTTGAAAATAATAGGCTGCATCCTTTCCATCAGGATCTGTACGTGGAGTATCAGGATAGGTTGGAATATTATTTGGATTTTGCAACCACCAGGCGTAAGTTAAATAGGCTTTGGCTAAATACAAACGAGCAGTATTCTTAGTTGCTGTACCAGTCAAACGAGGCTGTTCTGGAAGGTTTTGTACAGCCAGTTCCAAATCAGGAAATATAGCTTTAGTATATATTTCTGGGACAGTATTACGAGTAGATCCACGGAAGGTAGAAGTATTAAATACCAGTTCTCCTGATCCTAAATCTAAAGGAACACCACCATAGGTTTGAACTAATAGAAAATAATCAAAGCCACGAAAGAATCTGGCCTCGGCCACTAAAGACTCTGCAATACCTACAGCTTCTGCATTTTCAATAATACCATTAGCTGTATTGATTGCTCCAAAACAACTAAACCATGGCCCTGCCGGTGGCGCCGAACTTGAGATTATAGAACCCACACCAGACAAGTCCATATCTTTAAAGTTACCATCTGCACTTTGCGCATAGGTATATTCATCAGTTCCTGTCTCAGTTGAGTTATAGTAGTTCCACGCGCCATATAAAAAGCGCAAATGCGTATATAAAGCGGTAATACCACCCTCAACACCATTTTCTGTCTGAAAGAATTCTGGTGTAAAAACATTTCTGGGGTTTTCCTCTAGAATATCTTCTGAACAAGAAGTAAAACCTACCCCAACAGCAAGAAAAACCAGGAAGGCAATTTTAAATTGTATTTGTTTCATAATTAATTTTTTAAAATTTTACATTCAACCCTAGAAGGAAGTTACGTGTAGTAGGTACGTTGGTTCCTATGGTCGCAATTCCTCTCGAAATGAAACCTGCCGTACCTGTAGCAGAGTTTTGCGCGTTACCAGAACCATCTGATCCTGAGTTTGTTTCAGGATCCATTCCAGATTCTTTATGATAGGGAGAAAATAAAACAAATGGATTTTGAACGGTTGCATAAAGTCGTAAGCTATTGAGTCCGGCTTTTTCTACAAGAGAAGACTCAAAATTATAGCCAAGTGTCATCGCACGTATTTTTAAATATGAGCCATCAAAATACCCCATAGTTCTACCATATCGTGGTCCATCACCATCCTGAATTCCTCCCGGTGCAGGATATTTAGCATCAGTATTTGTTGGGGTCCAGTAATCCACATCAATATTATTTCTTCTTCCGGTAAGTAAATTCAAATAACCAGCAGAAGAATAAAGTGTACTAATTAAAGTACCACCACTTTGAAAAACACCTACCATATTAAAATCAAAGTTTTTATAGGCTAAGCGCGTATTAAAACCACCTTGAAAGTCAGGAGTTGGATCTATGATTTGTCTATCATCAGAATCAATTTGACGCACCGGTGAGCCATCTTCATTGAATTCTCCGGTATATTCTACTTTAATCATACCCACATTACCACCTGGTTCGTAAGTCTGTAAATACTGGAAATCAGGATCATCTTCATTCCAAAGTCCTATATTTTTATGGTCATAAATTACATTGATGGGGGATCCTACAAACCAAAGCTGTCCTTCATTTCGGTCCTGACCACTTGCCAAAGAAACAATTTCGTTTCTGTTAGTATACAAGTTGACACCAAAATCCCAGGTAAACCCATCAGGGTTATCTAAAATAGTGGCGTTTAAAGCGACTTCAAGACCTTTATTCTCGGTAGCACCTATATTTCCTACAAATGATCCAACACCAGAAGTTGAAGGTAACCCTACGCGGTACAAAATATCATTAGTTTTGGTTGTGTAATACTCTACAGTACCCGAGAGGCGGTTATTAAATAAGCCGAAGTCGATACCATAGTTATAGGTTTCAGAAAATTCCCAGCCTAAATTTGCGTTTGGCAAATCCTGAACAAAATAACCTGTAGCAAAAGTATCACCGAAGTTATAATTACGAACACCAAGATTACCAAGCGTTGCGTAATTTGCAACTGCCTGATTAGAGGTTTCACCATAACCTGCACGAAGTTTAAGGAGGCTTACCCAATCTACATCTTGCATAAATTTTTCGTTGGCAACATTCCAACCTAATGAGATTGCAGGATAGGTCACCCACTTATTTCCGGGTGCCAGTCTTGAAGAACCGTCAGCACGTACCGTAGCGGTTAATAAATACCGATTATCGTACTGGTAAATAGCTCTACCCATTATTGATTCTAGTCCATTTTCACCATAATCGCTTCCATAACCTGTAATATCTTCCAATAATGCAGAATCCAGATTATAGAATAAAAATTGCTCATTTGGTATGTTTCGGGCATTTAAAAATGAACTTTCTGATTTTGAGTTTTGAACCGAATAGAGACCTACAATGTTGACTTTATGCTTGTCTGCAAAAGTTTTATCATAGGTTAATAAATTTTCAATTACATAATCCTGAAATAAGTTGCTGCTGTTTCCTGCGCTATTGGGTGCAAAAGGATCAATATTAGCAACTCCCTGCCCGTTAAAAAATCCATCACGGCTGGTACGTAGATTTAAACCAATATTAAGTCTGTATTTTAATCCGTCAACTCCTGGGATACTTACTTCACCGTATAAGTTATTGTACGTACCAAAATCTTTCTGAAGATTCACTCGGCCTTCTCCCAAGCCTTTAAGCGTACTGCGTGTAGTTACCCAGAAGTCATCAGCAGGCATACTTACCACACGCTTTAGACTTCCATCTTCGTTATAAGGATTAAGAATAGGTGTAGCACTAAGATTTCCATAAATCCCGGTTCCGGCGGCATTGGTAACATTCCAATTCATAATTGAGTTAATACCAAAGCGGAAAGCACCTACCTGCTGATCGATCTGTGCTCTTAGCGAATAGCGCTGAAAATTTTCCACCGGCAATACTGAAGTTTCTTTAAAGTAACCTCCACCAAAACTGTAGCTTCCATTTTCTGTTCCTCCTGTAACACTAAAGTCATGATTGGTTTGCAAGCCTGTGCCATAAATCAAACCCTGCCAGTCAGTATTTACATTGGGATCTTCATCTGCACCATAATTCTCATAAATTGGAACCCCACTTTCTTGTTGTAATGCTGTAGCCTGACGAAGAGCTACAAACTGCGGTCCATTCATCATCGGATATTTTGCAAATACCTCTTTAGTGGCATAATATGTATTGTAGCTGAAGGTTGCCTTTTGTCCCTTTTGACCCGATTTTGTGGTAATCAAAACAACTCCGTTTGCTCCTCTTGAACCGTAAATTGCGGTAGCGGAAGCATCTTTAAGAATATCAATACTCGCTATGTCGTTAATACTAATGTCATTTAGCCCCCCTGAAAAAGGAATACCGTTTAAAACGATTAAAGGGTCATTACTTCCTGAAAGTGAACGCACACCACGTATACGTATGGAAGCATTGTCAGCACCGGGTCTGGTACTTGTTGTTGTAATTTGTACCCCAGGAGCACGACCTTGTAAAGCCTGTTGAAAGTTTGCAACCTGTACTTCTTCAAGCTCATCGCCGTCTAGTGATACTACAGAACCGGTAACCGACTCTTTATTCTGAGTACCGTAACCGATAACAACTACTTCACTTAAGGATTGAAGATCATTTTCAAGTACAGTATTTACCTGAGCTCTGTTGTTAACAGGTACCTCTTTTGCCTCATAGCCTACAAAGCTAAAGACTAATACACCGTCTCCCGGTACATTATTTAAGGTGTAATTTCCGTCAAAGTCGGTTACTGCACCATTGCTAGTACCTTTTACGATAACATTAACGCCTGGTATAGGGCCATTGCCATCACTCACAGTTCCCGTGATTGTTGATTGAGCGTAAATTCCTGAGCAGAAAAATACACTTAAGAAGAAGAGCCCCAGATACCTGAGTGTTTTCTTCTGAAAAAGTAAAATGCTTTCCATAAAACTTAGTTTGATTGAATTAATTAGTCATTTGAGTTAATTTGAATTGATGCGTCTTCATATAATACTTTAGAAAACATTAACATTTATTATACACTCAATCGATTTCGCTAATAATAAAAGTTATAATAATTAAGAAAAATAAAATGTATTTATGACAGTTATTGTCTTTAGTACTATATGTATTATTTTCAAATGTATGTAAATCTCACGTACCACACAACCGATTGCGTAAATTTTGTTTTAATATTTTTTTAGTTCTGAATGAAGTCAATAAAATATTGATTGTTAATGCATTATAAATTAGGTTTATTTTCAACCTCAATAAAATAAAAGGAGCAAATCAAGTTTTTATGTATCAAAACTAGTTTTCAGATTGAAAGAGTTTTACATTTTAAAGTGTTTAATCCACACTATAGAAGCTAATTTTTCGATATTTTACTAGTGTTAGTTGTAATTAGTAAGATGATAAATTTCTTTCTGGATGATATTATGTCTTTAAAAATGATGGTAAAATGCTAAATTATTTTTAGTTTGCAACCGATTGCGTAAATGCTTTAACTATCATTTCCTTCATTCACTTTAAATTTTCAAATTTTAATATTTATGAGTTATTTCTCTTCTTATCGTACGGCTCTTCTAATTATGAGTCTGATTATCCTGTCTTGTAATACTGATCAAAAAACGTCAGCGCAAACGATTGAAAAGGAAGAAATTTCAAACCCCGACTTTCTGTTCTATGATACTTCTTTATCAGTAGATGAGCGTGTAGCCGATTTGATTTCGCGATTATCTCTGGAAGAAAAGGCTGCGCAGATGATGAACAGTACCCCGGCAATTGAACGATTCGGAATTCCGCCTTATGATTATTGGAATGAGGCCCTTCACGGGGTTGGCAGGGCTTCTGCAGCTACGGTTTTTCCGCAGGCTATAGGAATCGGTGCCACTTTTGATGCAGATTTGGCGTATCGTATCTCCAATGCAATATCAGACGAAGCACGGGCTTTATATAATGCAACCAGTGAAAAGGGAAATTATAACCGGTATAACGGTCTGAGTTTCTGGACACCCAATATCAACATATTTAGAGATCCGCGTTGGGGGAGAGGACAGGAGACTTATGGTGAAGATCCGTATTTAATGTCTTTAATAGGAGTTGCTTTTGTCAAGGGCTTGCAGGGCGATGATCCTGATCATTTAAAAACTGCTGCCTGCGCCAAACACTTCGCCGTGCATAGCGGCCCTGAACAATTGCGCCATGAATTTAATGCTACGGCAAGCTTAAAAGATATGTATGAAACCTATTTGCCGGCTTTTGAAGCACTGGTAAATGAAAATGTGGAGGCTGTAATGTGCGCTTACAACAGTACTAATGGCGAACCCTGCTGTACCAATAAGTATTTACTGGATGAGGTATTGCGAAAAAATTGGAATTTTGACGGACACATTCTGAGTGATTGTGCTGCTTTGGTAGATTTATACGTTGCAAAAGGTCAGGGTGGACACGGTATCGCGCCCTCTAAAGCCGGTGCTGCGGCTATGGCAGTAAAAAGCGGAGTGAGTTTAAACTGTGGTGACACCTACAGTGCCTTACCGGAAGCGGTTGAAAAGGGCTTGATTACCGAAGCGGAGATTGACCAGCAGTTAGCTTTATTACTAAAAACACGTTTCAAGCTGGGATTATTCGACCCAAAAGGAAGCAACAAATACGATTCGCTTTCACTTGAAGTAGTAAACAACGATGAACACCGCGCTCTGGCAC
This sequence comes from Leeuwenhoekiella polynyae, assembly GCF_004104075.1. Lineage (GTDB taxonomy): Bacteria > Bacteroidota > Bacteroidia > Flavobacteriales > Flavobacteriaceae > Leeuwenhoekiella > Leeuwenhoekiella polynyae. The sequence goes on from NZ_QOVK01000006.1 coordinate 65,326, forward strand.
GCGAATCTGCTCAAAAAAGTATCGTGCTTTTAAAGAATGACGGAATTCTTCCACTTAAAAAAGACCTTTCCAAGTATTTTCTTACCGGGCCTAATGCTACGAGTACCGAAGTACTTTTAGGCAATTATTATGGCGTAAATTCGAATATGGTAACCATTCTTGAGGGTATCAGCACAGCGATAATCCCTACCAGTCAGTTGCAATACCGCCAGGGTGCTATGTTGAATAAAGATTCCAGAAATCCCATTAATTATGCGACCGGTAATGCCGCGAACAGCGATGTGACGCTGGTGGTTTTGGGCCTTTCAAGTACGCTTCAGGGCGAAGAAGGCGACTCTATAGATTCTGATACTGCGGGTGATCGTTTAGATTATGGTTTACCGCCTAATCAAATTCAATATCTGGAGGATTTAAGAGCTATGGCAGATAGAAACCCTGAAGATCGCAAACCACTTATTGCCATTGTAACCGGCGGAAGTCCGGTAGATCTTTCCAAAGTTCAGGAGCTGGCTGATGCCGTGCTCTATGTCTGGTATCCCGGTGAAGAAGGAGGTACTGCAATTGCAGATGTACTTTTTGGCGATGTTTCACCATCCGGGAGATTACCTATTACGTTTCCAAAATCTTTAGATCAGTTGCCTGCTTATGATGACTATTCTATGGAAGGTCGTACGTATAAATATATGAATGGAGAGCCGATGTATCCGTTTGGATTTGGGCTTAGCTATACGCAATTTGAATACAGCAACGCTACTCTTGATAAAACAGAACTTTCTGCAGAAGAGTCTGTAAGCCTGGAGGTCACCGTTAAAAATACCGGAAATGTAAAGTCAGACGAGGTGGTTCAGGTGTATATTTCTGATTTGGAAGCTTCGGTACGCGTGCCGAATTCTCAATTTATAAATACCCGCCGTGTTACACTAGAACCCGGTGCTTCTGAAAAAGTTACATTCGAGATTAAGCCTGAAAGTTTTCAGGTTGTTCAGGAAGACGGGTCTAAAATTATTGAACCCGGTAAATTCAGACTATATGTAGGGGGATCAAGCCCTATGAAACGCAGTGAGGCATTGGGGGCTTCTAAAATGGCTGAAGTAGAATTTGCAGTAAACTAAAAACACATGAAGTTTAAAAGAATAACCGGCATCACCCTTTTTATTTTAAGCTTAAGTCTTTCTGTACAGGCTGAAGTAAAATTACCTGTTTTAATAAGTGACGGGATGGTGTTGCAGCGGGATGCTAAAGTTCCGGTTTGGGGCTGGGCAGATCCCGGCGAAAAGATTACACTTTCGTTTAAAGGAAAGCAATATAAAACCACCACTGCTAAAGATGGAAAATGGAGCATAGAACTCCCTAAAATGAAAGCAGGCGGACCTTTTCAAATGCGCATTGCAGGTAAAAATGAGCTTGAAATCAATGATATTTTAATTGGAGACGTGTGGTTGTGCACCGGCCAGTCTAATATGGTACACCAGCTTGATATTCACGATGTGCGTTACGCGGAAGAAATTGCTACCGCAAATAATCCGAACATCAGACATTTCAAAGTGCCTACCACCCCTGTTTTGTCGGGTCCTGAGGAAGATATTACCGGAGGCGAATGGCAAAAAGCTGTGGGGGAGGAAGTCCGTTCTTTTTCGGCAGTTGCTTATTTCTTTGCTAAAAAAATCTATGAGAAATACCAGATTCCTATTGGTTTAATCAATGCCAGCGTAGGCGGTACGCCCATTGAAGCCTGGATTCCTGAAGAAGGCTATACCAATTTTCCTGAAAAACTTGAGATCATTGAAGAAAATAAAGATACCGTGTTTGTAAACCGCCAGAAGCAATTTCAACCCGTTAATTCCGGCCCTAAAGAAATCAGGGATAAGGGTTTGACAGGAGCACTTCCCTGGTATGATGTGAACTTTGAACCTAAAAACTGGAGACGAATTACTATTCCGGGTTACTGGGAAGATCAGGGAATTAAGGATCTAAATGGCATAGTCTGGTATCGCAGAGAAGTGGAAATCCCAGAGTCTATGGTCGGTAAAAAAGGCCGACTGTTTATGGGGCGTATTGTTGATGCCGATGAGGTGTATATCAATGGCGTATTGGTGGGGAATAAAACCTATCAATACCCGCAACGCCGCTATGATGTGCCGGATACCCTACTTAAAGCCGGAAAAAATAATTTTACCATTAAAGTCACCAATTACAATGGTAAAGGAGGCTTTGTGCCTGATAAACCCTATTACATTTTTACCGAGCAAGATACTGTTGACCTCAAAGGCTACTGGCAGTATAAAGTAGGAGAAGTGTTTAAACCTGTTGTTCGTTCCCGAAATAACTTATTGGGAGAACCGGTGCGCCGCATTAATCCACAAAATGAGCCTGCAGCCCTGTACAACGGGATGATTGCACCTTATGTGCAATTACCGGTCAAAGGTATTTTATGGTATCAGGGCGAAAGCAATGCAGGTAATCCAGAGGCTTACGCAGGCTATATGACGGCTTTGATTTCAGGTTTGCGCAGTGTTTTGCAGCAACCCGAAGCACCTTTTATATATGCACAGTTGCCTAATTTTATGGATGTTTCCTATTTACCGGAAGAAAGCAGTTGGGCCGAATTGAGGGAGTCGCAACTCAAAGCTTTACAGAATTCCAATACGGCGATGACGGTAAATATCGATTTGGGCGAATGGAACGACATTCACCCGGACAATAAAAAAGATGTGGGTGAGCGTATGGCACTGGCAGGATTGAAGTTGGCCTATGATGAAGATTTGGTGTATTCCGGTCCCATTTATAAAAGCTCCTCCGTTGAAGATGGAAAAGTGATTTTGAATTTTGAACATACAGGAAGTGGTCTGGTGAGTAATGATGGCGAACCTCTGAGCGAATTTGCACTGGCAGGGGAAGATGGCAAATTTGTGTGGGCGAATGCAAAAATTGAAGGTGATCAGGTTATCGTTTGGAGTGATGAGATCCCCGAACCAAAGTATTTGCGCTATGCCTGGGCAGACAACCCCGATAATCCCAATTTATACAATGAGGAAGGTTTACCGGCTTCACCTTTTAGAATTGAGTTATAACTCGCACAAAACCCATTAATTGAATATTTTATGATGCGCTTGACTTATTTTTTTGTTGTGGTTGCGTTTGCAGGGGCATTAAACTCCTGTAAAGACTCAGGTTTTCAGAAAAAGACGAGCACGGCAGAAACGCTTTTTACCGAAATCTCAAATGAAGACTCCGGGATTCATTTTAAGAATACCGTGACCGAAACAGCAGCCTTCAACATCCTCAATTACTACGATATGTATAATGGAGGCGGTGTAGCTATAGGTGACGTAAACAATGATGGTCTGGAAGATGTGTATTTCACTTCAAACCAAAATTCGAATAAGCTTTACCTCAATAAAGGAGATTTTAAATTTGACGATATTACTGAAGCAGCCGGTGTGGCAGATGCCGAAGGCTGGACGACCGGGGTCACGATGATCGACATCAATGCTGATGGCTGGCTGGATATTTACGTCTGTAAATCGGCTTCTCTGAATAACAGTTTAGAACGCCGAAACAAGCTGTTTATCAATCAAAAAGACGGCACCTTTACCGAAGAAGCTGCCAAATGGGGCCTGGCTGACGATGGTTTTTCAATTCAGGCGTATTTTCTGGATTATGATAAGGACGGTGATCTGGATATGTATTTGATCAACCATCGCGATGACTTTTTAAATTCGGTTGATCTTAATGCCATTGTCAATGACGAGCAGTTTTACCCGCAAACTTCAGATCACCTGTACCGCAATGACGGCAATAGTTTTACCGATGTAACTCCGGGTAGCGGTTTGATCAACAAAGAATTCAGTCTGAGTGCTTCTATCGGAGATTTTAATAATGACGGCTGGCCCGATATTTTTGTAGCTAACGACTTCATCACGCCCGATAAGCTCTACATTAACAACAAAAACGGCACGTTTGCCAATGAGGTCAATACCAAAATGAAGCACATCTCGTACAGCAGTATGGGCTCAGATTTTGCCGATGTCAACAACGACTTTTTACCCGATTTACTGGTTTTAGATATGTCTGCGGAAGATCATCAGCGTGGAAAACAAAATATGGCCAGTATGAATACCGAAGGATTTTGGTGGATTGTTGAGGCCGGCTTCCATTACCCATACATGTCAAACGTACTTAACTTAAACAACGGGAATGGCTATTTTACCGATATCGCCCAGGTTTCCGGAGTGTCAAAAACCGACTGGAGCTGGGCGCCACTCATTGCCGATTTTGATGGCGATGGCTTTAAAGATATTTTCATCACAAATGGAATTAAACGCGAGATTGCCAATCAGGATTTTGGCAGGTTTCTCGATGCCAACGAGGGTTCGCTGGAGCAAATGCCTATTGACAGCATTCTCAAGGAAATGCCTTCAGACAAGCTTCAGAATTATGCATTTAAAAACAACAAAGACCTTTCCTTTAAAAAAGTAATCGAAGACTGGGGTTTTACTCAGGCGGTGAATTCAAACGGAGTGGCTTACGGGGATCTGGATAATGATGGTGATCTGGACCTGGTAGTAAACAATCTGGAGGATGAGGCCGGTATTTACCGCAACAATTCCACCGCAAATTATATAAGTATTAAGCTCAAAGGCGATGCTAAAAATCCCCTTGCAATAGGTTCTAAGGTAAAAGTGTTTACAGACAGCACAAAGCAGTATCAGGAACTCTATTTATCGCGGGGATATCAATCTTCCGTTTCTCCGGTTTTGAATTTTGGGGTAGGAGAAGAGCAACAAATTTCAAAAATAGAAGTGGTTTGGAATACGGGAAAGGTTTCGGTTTTAGAAAAGGTTCAGGCCAATCAAATCCTCAGCTTATCTGAGGCCGAGGCCACAAATTCAGTTGAAACGCCTTATGATCGTCCAGAACATTTTGAGCGTATAGATCCGCGAGAGCTTGGTTTGACTTATGCGCATGAAGAAAATGATTTTAATGATTTTTCACGGCAGGTATTATTACCACAAAAACAATCGCAGCAAGGTCCGGCTTTTGAAGTGGCAGATGTAAATAATGACGGACTTGAAGATGTATTTCTGGGTGGTGGTCCTGGTCAGGCAGCTCAGTTGTACATTCAGCAAAAGGATGGAAAATTTGAACAAATCCCACAGGCCGCTTTTGAGTCAGATAAAGCCTATGAAGATAATGGAGCGCATTTTTTTGATGCAGACGGGGATGGCGATTTGGATGTATACGTAGCCAGCAGCGGTTATGAGTTAGCGGAAAATGATAGCAAACTACAGGATCGCCTCTACCTGAATGACGGAAAAGGAAGTTTTAGTGCTTCTTCGGCTTTGCCAAAAATGCTTACGGGATCTAAAGCGGTTGTTTCTTTAGATTACGATCAGGACGGTGATCTTGATTTAATTGTGGGCGGTAGAATAGTACCCGGAAAATATCCGCTGTCTCCGCGCTCTTATATTTTAGAAAACCAAAGTGGAAAATTTGTAGATGTTACCAAAACGGTTGCGCCAGATTTTGCTGAAGCCGGATTAATAAATGACCTGCTTTTGTCTGACTACGACGGCGATGGTGATTTTGACTTGCTGGTAGCAGGGGAGTGGATGCCCATTACGGTCTTTGAGAATCAAAACGGAAGCTTTCAGCCTTTAGAAATAGAAGCGTTAAAAGAGACGTCCGGCTGGTGGAATAGCATTGCTGAAATTGATTTTGACCAGGATGGGGATCTGGATTATTTCGTAGGAAACCTGGGTGCAAATAATAAGTTTCATCCCTCCTCAGAAAAGCCGCTGCATATCTACGGTAACAACTTCGATAGCGATGGTAATTATGATATGATTTTAAGTAAGGTGTACAAGGGCAGTTTAGTACCCGTTCGCGGCAAGGAATGTTCTACGATGCAGAATTCTTTTGTAAGCGAAAAAATCAAAACCTATAAAGAGTTTGCCAATTCTACACTAACTGATATTTATGGCAGTGAGCAGATTGCTAATTCGTATCACAAACAAGCTACCGAGTTTGAATCGGTTTATCTTGAAAATTTAGGAAATGGTGATTTTAGAATGAAACACCTGCCGGTTGTCGCGCAACTGGGGCCAACGATGTCGTTTGCATTTAGTGATATAAATAAAGACGGTCACCTGGATGTTGTGGGAATAGGCGCTATTCACGAAGCTGAAGTAGAAACGGTTAAATACGATTCAAACGTGGGTTACGTATTGCTGGGAGATTCAAAAGGTGGGTTGAAGCCTTATAAAGACATCAGTTTTTATAATGACCTCAATGCAAAGCTTATGAAGCAGATGAATATTGGCAATGAAAGCTATTTAGTTATCGCCAATAATAACAGGCCTCTTACCATATTCAAAATCAAAGACTAAACTTCTGTAAATAATTAGATTTCAACATAAATTCTTGCAGTTAGCTTTTAAATGTTTAAATTACATTTAAAACAAGTCGGTTTTTCGGCTTTCTAAAATTAACTTGAGACAGGTAACCCATGAAATCTATTTTTTTAGGTGTTGTAAGCGCTTTTTTAATCTGTACGAGCTGTGCTCGCCAATCTTATGAAACATCTAATTCTGGCGTAAAAACACAAATCGATTCTACACATGTGCGTATTGAATTTGTTTCTCCTTCTATAGTACGCATTCAAAAATATCGTGAGGGACATCCTTTTGAAAAAAAGAGCCTTTCCGTTATTAAAGAGCCAGAAGAGGTTTCTTTTGAAGTCAACGATATGAAGAACGGCTTTGCTTTGACCACGGCAGAATTACGTGTGGAGCTAGATACGCTAACCCAGGCGATACGTTTTTTTAAACCGGACGGAAGTCTTTTACTAAGCGAAAGCACAACTTCGTTTAAACCTTTTGTAGATAATGGGAACGAAACATTTACCGTTAAACAAGGCTGGACTTTAGAAGCCGATGAGCCCATTTATGGTCTGGGGATTTTGCAAAATGGCAAAATGTCTCAACGCAATCAGGAAGTAAAAATGGTTCAAAATAATACCTGGGATTTTTCGACCTTTTTTCAATCTCCAAAAGGTTACGGCGTTTTTTGGGATAATTACTCACCCACCACGTTTAAAGATGATACTGCTGAAACTTCTTTTTCTTCTCAGGTAGGTGATGGCATCGATTATTATGTGTTGGCGGGCGACAATGCTGATGCCGTTATTGCAGAAATGCGTGATCTTACAGGCGAAGTTCCTATGGTTCCGCTTTGGACCTATGGTTTTTGGCAAAGCCGGGAGCGCTATAAAAGTCAGGAAGAGACCGTAGGCGTGGTGCAAAAGCATCGCGAACTGGGAGTGCCACTGGACGGAATTATTCAGGATTGGCAATATTGGGGTGATAATTACCATTGGAATGCGATGGATTTTGGAAATCCGGCATTTCCGGATCCTCAAAAATTTGTTGACGATGTTCACGGACTTAATGCGCATCTTATCATTTCAATTTGGTCTTCTTTTGGTCCTGAAACGCCTCAGTTTAAAGAACTGAAAGAAAAGAATATGTTGATGGACTTCCAGACCTGGCCACAATCAGGCAAAGAAGATTGGCCACCCGATATGAATTATCCCTCAGGTGTGCAGGTTTACGATCCGTATAATCCGGAGGCACGTGATATTTACTGGGAATATTTAAGCAAGAATTTATTCTCTCTGGGTATTGATGGCTGGTGGATGGATTCTACCGAGCCTGATCATTTAGAGATTAAAGATGAAGACTATAACAATGAGACTTATCTGGGCTCTTTCCGCAAGGTGCGTAATGCGTTTCCGCTGGAGACGGTAGGAGGTGTTTATGATCATCAGCGCGAGGAAACATCAAATAAGCGGGTTTTTATTCTTACGCGTTCGGGCTTTGCTGGGCAGCAGCGTTATGGAGCCAACGTTTGGTCTGGTGATTTAGGTTCGTCCTGGCAGTCCTTACGCAACCAGATTCCTGCCGGTCTCAATTTTACGCTTACCGGAAATCCTAATTTTAATACCGATATCGGTGGGTTTTTCGCGGGAGCTTATAACAAGTCGTGGAATGACGGCACAGCTTCTGTAAATCCATTGTTTCAGGAATTATACGTGCGTTGGATGCAATACGGGGCGTTTACGCCAATGATGCGTTCACACGGTACTGAGATGAAACGCGAGATTTATCATTTTGGCGAAAAAGGCGAAGCCATTTACGATGCCATTCAGAATGCAATCGAACTCCGTTACAGTTTACTTCCCTATATCTACACGACTTCCTGGGAGGTTACTCACAATCAGGATAGTTTTATGCGCGCTCTGGTAATGGATTTCCCGCAGGACAAAAAAACCTGGGATCTTAAGGACGAGTATATGTTTGGTGATGCAATTCTTGTGGCACCGGTATTGGAAGCCCAGTACACGCCTGAGAAAATTATAAAAGTAGATGAAGAAACCGGCTGGAATAAAGGCAAGGAGCGAGGAGCCGAAGGATACCCCATAGTTGATTTTAAGGAGACCAAATCGGCAACGGTGTATTTACCCGAGGGAAGCGCATGGTATGATTACTGGACAAATGAGAAGTTTGACGGTGGGCAGGAAATCACAAAAGAAACAACTATAAATACGATTCCGCTGTATGTAAAAGCCGGAAGCATTTTACCCATAGGCCCTGAAGTGCAGTATGCCGAAGAAAAGCCCTGGAACAATCTGGAAATTCGTGTTTATGAAGGAGCTGACGGAAGTTTTAGCTTGTATGAAGATGAATTTGATAACTATAATTATGAAAATGGCGCCTATTCTACCATTTCATTCACGTGGAATGATGCGAACCAAACCCTGGAGATAGCAGATCGTAACGGAAACTTTGACGGGATGCTTCAGGAGCGCAGATTTACTATTATAAAGATCAGTAAAGACGGTTCAGTTTCTGAGCCTAAAACCGTTGATTATTCCGGAGCTGCTGTTGAGGTAGAGTTTTAGATACAGTCATTAATCTAAAACTAAAAAGCCCTTTGAAAATTTTTCAAAGGGCTTTTTTAATTCTGTTAAGCGAGCAGATACTCAGTCTAAAGAAACACTTATTTTACGTTTATTTTAAAAAATCTAAGGTATCACTTTCTAGAAAGTACTCATCATTTTTTACATACCACAAGAACAGGCGGTTGGCGTTCCCTAATTTTTTCAAACAGTTTGCCACTACAAGCTCACGGTATTGCTAGTTTAAAAGATGTAAAGTCTGTTCTGAATAATTTGTGATTTGACTAAAAGCAGCTAGTCAATAATAATAATAATAGAAAGAAACAGGCTGTCTAAAATATTTTAGGTTACCTGTTTCTAAAAATTATCAAGGGATGAAAGAAAATTCAGGTCAAAAATCAAAACGCTGAGGACCTCCTCTTCGAATATCTTCATTAGCGTAGGATTCAAATTTTTCAAAGTTTTTACGGAACGCATTTGACAGTTTAAATGCGGCCTTATAATATGCTGAATCATCATCCCAGGTTTTACGGGGACTCAATACCGAATCAGGGACACTTGGACAGGTTCTCGGTTGAGCAACTCCAAAAACCGAATGAATGTGATAGTTTTCATATTTATATTCATGATCAATGCTTCCATCAAGAATAGCATTGATCATGGCTCTTGTATATTTTAGTTTTATACGGGTACCTACACCGTAAGCACCACCGGTCCATCCGGTATTGATCAACCATACCTGGGCACCACTGCGCTTGATTTTCTCATTTAACATTTCGGCATACTTTGTGGGGTGTAAAGGCATAAAAGGGGCTCCAAAACAAGCTGAGAATGAGGGTAGGGGTTCTACAATACCTGCTTCAGTACCGCCAAGTTTTGATGTGTATCCTGAAATAAAATGATAAGCAGCTTGACTTGCTGTCAATTTTGAAACCGGAGGTAATACGCCAAAGGCATCTGCAGTCAGGAAAAAGATATTTTTGGGGGTGCTTGCTACAGAGGGGATCTGTATATTGTCAATATGGTTAATGGGATAACTTACCCGGGTATTTTGAGTAATCGAGGCATCTTCAAAATCGACTACTCCATTTTCATCCATAATTACATTTTCTAAAATAGCACCTTTCTTAATCGCCCCATAAATCTCAGGTTCCTGCTCTTCAGAAAGATTGATCACTTTAGCATAGCAACCGCCTTCAAAATTAAAAACACTATTTTCTGAAGTCCACCCGTGCTCATCATCACCTATTAATTTACGATTTGAGTCAGTAGAAAGCGTTGTTTTACCGGTGCCAGAAAGACCAAAAAAGATTGCGGTATCGCCATCTTTACCCACATTAGCAGAACAATGCATAGGCAATGCATCCCTATAAACGGGTAAAATAAAATTTAATGCCGAAAAAATACCTTTTTTGATTTCGCCCGTATATCCGGTTCCTCCTATTAATGCAATTTTCTTTGTGAAATTTAATATCGCAAAATTGTGTTGTCTGGTGCCATCTACTACCGGATCAGCCATAAAACCCGGAGCATTGATAACCGTCCACTCCGGGTCAAAATCTTCTAGCTCATCTTCAGTAGGTCTTAAAAACATATTATAGGCAAACATGTTAGACCAAGGGTATTCATTGACTACCCTTATGTTCAACCGATACTCTTTTTCTGCACATGCATAGGCATCACGAACATAAAGCTCCTTATCATTCAGGTACTCAATTACCTTATCATAAAGCGCATCAAAAGCATCACTTTCAAAAGGAATATTGATGTTACCCCACCATACTCTATTTGCAGTAATATCGTCTTTTACGATAAAACGATCCATAGGCGATCTACCGGTGAACTCTCCGGTATTTACGGCAAGAGCTCCCAGGGAGGATTCTTTGCCCATACCCTTGTCAAGGGTGATTTCTTGCAATTGCTCAGGACTTAACTGATACTGTATATTTTGGTGTGTAATTCCGTATTCTACTAAAGATAATGATTTGTTTGATTTGACATGATCTGTCATAAGAAGTGTTTTTAGTTATTTAGGTAAAGTTGATAAGCGAAAACGTTTGCTAAACCCAATATTCTTTTTTTGATCTCTTTATTATAAGATGCAGTTTTTGGTAAATACCCCTATTCATTTTGGAATAAATCTCTAAGTAAGGCTTTTGGAAACTTATCCTGCCAGACTGATTTTGACTATCTCTACATACCAAATAAATAGTATCAATTCATTTCTATTACAGCACAAAATTCGGCTCATGTAAAGGAGTTTTTATGCAAAGAATCTATTCATCAACCAGTATTATTTAGTTTTTATATTTTGAATTAACGCATCTGTTACCTGTACAGTTGAAGCATTTCCGCCTAAATCTGGCGTTAAAACCTTACCCTTAGCAGTTAGTTTCTCTATCGCATCTTCTATTAATGCAGCAGCTTCATGTTCGCCAAAATGCGACAACATCATCGCCGCAGTCCAAACAGAAGCGATAGGATTTGCAACATTCTTACCGGCAATATCTGGTGCGCTGCCGTGTACGGGTTCAAACATGCTCGGAAACTCTTTCTCCGGGTTTAAATTGGCCCCAGGGGCAATTCCCATACCACCTATCACAGCCGGCCCTAAATCTGAAAGGATATCACCAAAAAGATTGCTTGCTACCACGACATCAAATTCGTGAGGTCTTGTTACAAAATGCGCGGTCAGTATATCTATGTGAAACTGAGATTGTATTACGCCTGGATACAATTCACCAATAGCCTTGAATCGCTCGTCCCAATAGGGCATGGTGTGAATGATGCCATTAGATTTGGTAGCACTCGTCAACTTCTTATTTCTTTTGTTTGCTAATTCGTAAGCATACTTCATTACCCGGTCAACCCCTCGCTTTGTAAATATGCTCTCCTGCACGACTAACTCGTGTTCAGTACCTTCATTCAACCTTCCTCCAATTGAAGAATATTCTCCCTCGTTATTTTCCCGAACAATGTAGAAATATATGTTTCCGGGATTCTTCAAGGGTGAGTCAACTCCCTTAAGCAGTTTTACAGGTCTGAGATTTACATATTGCTGAAACGTTCTTCGAATAGGAACAAGTAAGCCCCAAAGGGAAACATGATCAGGAACTCCAGGATAACCAACAGCCCCCAAAAAGATACCGTCGCTATCTCTCAGTTTTTTTAGACCGTCATCATCCATCATTTTTCCGTGGTTTTTATAGTATTCACACGAATAGTCATAGTGTTTATACGAAATTTCAAAACCACACTGAGCCGCTACGGTATTGAGAAGCCGTATCGATTCAGGAACAACCTCATTTCCTATTCCATCTCCCGGTATTACTGCTACTTCATACTTTTTCATGCTAATTTTTCGGTTTTAAAGGTTTAAAAAAATCAATCAAAGCTTTCGTTGTTTCAGTGGGGGCTTCTTCCGGCAAATAATGTCCGCAGGGCAACCCAAATCCAACTACATCATCCGACCATTTTTTCCATTCTTCAATAACATTATATTTTCGGCCAACGAAAGCTTTTTCGCCCCAAATACAGAGAACAGGACATGCTAATTTTTTGCCAGCATTGATGTCTAATTGATCTAACTCAAGGTCTATTGTTGCAGAAGCTCGATAATCTTCACAACTAGAATGTATGGTTTCAGGAGTAAAACAGCGTAAATATTCTTGTCTTGCTTCTTTTGTTATGGCATTTTTATCCCTGCCCCATTGACCGAATTTTTTGTTCAAGAAGTACTCAGGGTCTTCTCCTATCATTTTTTCCGGAATGTCATTTGGTTGAATAAAAAAAAACCAATGGTAGTATGCAGTTGCAAATTCCATATCGGCTGTTTTGTACATCGTATAGGTCGGTGCAATGTCCAAAACCGCCAATTTCAATATGATTTTAGGATAATCTAACGCCATACGGTGGCCAACTCTACCGCCACGGTCATGACCGGCCAAATAGAATTGGTCAAACCCAAGAGATTGCATCAATAAAATTTGATCCATACCCATTTCACGTTTTGAATAGGGGAAATGTTCAGTATCGGTCGGTGGATTACCACTATCCCCGTAACCTCTTAAATCTGATGCGACAACCGTAAAGCATTTTGCGAGTTGGTCCGCTATTTTATGCCAGATATAATTCGTCTGCGGATAGCCATGTAATAAAAGTAGGGGAGGACCGCTACCTCCAATAACATAGTTTATTTTAACGCCGTTAACCTGTTTGATATGATTTTTAAATGCTTTGAAAATCATAATTTTTGTTTCAAATGCTTAGGAAAACTATCTATTGCGATGTCCCATAATTCCGGAAGCAGAAAATAGACAAATAGTGTGAGTAGAACTATAGAAATTATGTTCATTAAAAAACCTTTATTCACCATATCCGGTATTCGAAGATAACCCGATCCGAATACTACCGCATTAGGCGGTGTGGCAACGGGCAACATAAATGCACAGGAAGCTGCAACAGCTGCACCTACCATTAGAACAAAAGGATGTACATCTATATTTAAAGCCATAGGTGCCAAAACGGGTAACAACATTGCCGTAGTGGCCAGGTTTGAAGTAATCTCGGTCAAAAAATTAACAGCCGCTATTAAGATGAGCAACAGCAAAAATAGATGAAGCCCGGATAAACTGCCCATTTGAGAGCCTATCCATATAGCTAAACCACTGGTTTCAAAACCTTGTGCGAGAGCCATTCCACCTCCAAAAAGTAATATGATTCCCCAAGGCATTTTTACAGCTTCATCCCAGTTAATCAAAGTTCGCGTCCTTTTCTTATTGGGTATAAGAAATAATAATATGGAAAAAAACACCGCTATTATTGTATCATCAAGAGCAGGAAAAATTGCTTGTAACAGATAAGATCGTGTAATCCAGCAAAAAGCAGTCAGTCCAAAAACCATGGCGACCATCTTTTCTTCGTAACTGATCTTTCCTAAATTATTTAATAAGCGTTTAATTTCTGTTTTGCCTCCAGGAAACTTCTTTTGCTTAAATGTAAATGCATATCGGGTAAGATAGACCCAACAAATAAATAGTAATATTAGGGAAATAGGCAAACCAAACATAAACCATTGCATAAACGTAATTTCATACCCGTAGGTATCTGAGATTACTCCAGCCAGCACCAAATTGGGAGGAGTACCTATGAGTGTCGCAACACCACCAATTGATGCACTGTAAGCGATGGCGAGCATAAGAGCCTTGCCAAAGGTCTGGTTCTCATCTTCAACAGTATCGGGGTTATCCTGCAATTGCTTTATGATAGCAACCCCTATAGGCAACATCATAACCGATGTGGCTGTGTTTGAAATCCACATAGACAAAAATGCGGTTGCACACATAAACCCTAGAATGATCATACGAACGTTAGAACCTATGATGTTAATGATGTTCAGTGCAATGCGCTTATGGAGGTCCCATTTTTCAATAGCGATGGCAATTATAAAACCACCCATATACAGGAATATATATTTGTGCCCAAAAGAAGCTGCTGTGGTTTCCAAATCCAAACCGCCAGACAGCGGAAACAGGACAAGAGGTAACAAAGCTGTTATTGAAATAGGTAAGGCCTCGGTTATCCACCAAATGGCGACCCATGCAGTACCTGCCAAAATTGCGACACCCTCCTTAGAGAGCCCTTCAGGATGGATGAATAAGTAAATTAGAAAAAAGGTGAGTGGACCAAGAATAAGGCCAATTATTTTCTTTGTATTCATATCAATAGATTATAAAATAAATTAGAATTACGGTCAAAATAGATACAGGTATACCCAGTCCCGGCATTAAAAAAGATAAATCTGGTTTTAGACCAAGTTCTGCAGCTACAATTGCAATGGTATTCATAGGTCCAAGACCAGCACCAAGTACACATACCTTTGCAACTAGCGTATTATGTTCTCCCAAAAAAAAGAAAAGTAAAAATACTAGAAGTGGAGCTATTATAAGTTTATAAGATTGTCCCAAGAGAAAATAGTTTTTATTCCGTTTTACAGATTTCATACTTACGTTAAGCCCAATGGTAAACAAAGCCAAAAATGAAAAGGGTTTTGCTAGTATGGCAAGTGTTTCATTCATAAAATCAGGAAATTTTGTATTGGTAAATAACAGTATAAATGCCAGCACCATTGCTAAAAAGGGTGGAAATATAACAATATCTTTTATGAGCTTCACAGCACTTGTTTGTTTTTGGGCGTACCAAAAACCGGTAAAAACCCCTATGGTATTGCAAACCACAAAAGTACCTGCGAGGGAAAGAATAATACCTAATGCAAGACCTTTTGGACCTAAAAACATCTCAAAAATGGGAAAACCTGCAAATGAAATGCTTCCGATTCCCGAGGTCATTATGAGTACAGCTCTTGCTTTTCTTTCAATTGGTCTAATCAAATTAACCAGTTCAAAAAAAAGAAAGGAAAAACCATAAATGATCCACGGTGATACTATTAACCAGATGTGTTTTTCAGAAAATTCAATCTCCGGGAGATAGCGTAAGGTTAGTATAGGTATAAAAAAATGAATAAGCAGTTTGTTGAGTTTGCCACCTAAGCCTTTGGGCGTTACGCTGTATTTTTTACAGAGTATGCCTATTAGTAAAAAAGCAAAAAGGACTATTGTTTTTTCCATAATTTTAAAGAAGTGGCCCCCGTAGGAGCCACTTTCTACAAACAATCTAACTCAAACAACGCAATTAGAATTTTTAAAAGTTAATGTTAAAACTTGTATAATAGTATGCTCCATTAAATCCAAATTGATTTGAATTTCTAGAATAGGGAATCTGACCACTTGAATAGTTAGAGGCCTGCCCTATAGCACCATCTCTTGTATTGTTCCACTTATCTGGATACGTATCAAAAATATTGTTGCTACCTATAGACCATGTGAAGTTATCACTGAATCTAAAGGAGATTGATAAATCGACTAGTGCTTTATCACTAAATACCTGTACCAGTCTATCTCCCGAATCACTTTCAATTACGTTAGGATCTTCCAAGGACAAACCACCACTTGCCGCTTGAACTTCTCCAAAGTGTGTCATACGACCTATAAAGCCAAATCTGCCCGTATTGTAATTAAGGCTGGCCAAAAGCTTGTATCGTGGCTGTGCTACTTCTATTAATTGAGTTGCAATCTCACCTAGTAGTTTAAAATCCGGATCACCGCCAGCGGTAAGCTCAGCAGGCGCAGCTTGTTGACTTACCACCTCTGTTTGGTTTAAGGTCAAAGCTAAACTCCCTGAGAAATTACTTTTCTCTGAAAATCGCTCTTTGTAAGCTGCTACAATATCTACACCGGTTGTTTTGGTACTAATCGCATTTGTGAAAAAGCGAATTTCACTCGCTTCTGGAAAGAGCGCTGCAACTGCCGGAAAATCACCTGTATCCAATCTTTCGGTAATAACAATTCGATCATTAATATCTATACGGAAAGCATCTGCGGTAAACAGTAACTTACCTCCAAGTAATTTAGCAGTAACACCTATATTATAGTTATTTGAAATTTCGGCCTCTGGATCCTTAACACCTAATTGCGCCAATCTTGGATCGTCACTCGATACCTGCTTAGTAATTACAATGACATCATTTTGTACCGTTGAAGTATTCACCCGGTTACCTATTTGTGCTACAGATGGCGCTCTAAAACCTCTGTTGTAAGAACCTCGTAAGGCAATGTTTTCAGTAAGCTTGTAGCGACCTGCCAATTTACCGGATAAGTTACCTCCAAAGTCACTGTAATTTTCATAGCGAACTGCTGCTCCTAATAAAAATCTGTCAGAAAAATCTTTTTCGACGTCTACATACATAGCAAAATTGCTTCTTGACAAATCATTTTCGTCAATATCAGCGATACCTGGTCTTGCACTGGATCCTATTGCCTTGCCTTCTGTAGCTAATGATCCAACTTCAAAGGATTCTGGTGAACCTTGCTTTAATAAAAATCTATCGGTACGATATTGTGTTCCAAAGGCTAAGTTAAAGGTTTCGCTAAGCGCTTTAGACATGTTGAACTCTCCTATGGTTTGTCTAAAGTCATACCTTCCTACTTTAAATTCAGTAGGGGAGGCTGAACCTAAAGAAGGATTTACCGTATTATTAGCAAAAAGATCCAGATAGTTTCTACCGTAACTAAGACTTAAGTCATAGTTCCAACCTTCTCGTGTAATTCTATCCACACCTACCACAGTTGAAACATCTACAGAAGAACCGGGAAGTTCTGGTACAAAACCATCAGGAAAAATACCTAAAGCCGAATTTCCAAAATTGGAAGGTGCTCTAAAAAAACCATAGGCTAAAATATCTTTTCTGGATACACCTCCAAAACTGTATAATTTCCAGTCTTTTGTACCGATTGGCAACCCTGCGTTGTAAAATGCTTGATAGGTATCATTTTCATTTGAACCATAATTACCTACAACTACATCTCCCTGTGGATAAAACCCTCTATCTTCTCTTGGATTAGCCGTATCATAAGGGAAGTTAGGAGTAGGACCCGTTTGATCGTAGTCATCTGGTGTCTCAGGATATATTCTTCCTGTATAAGAATCAGACCTGTTAGTTCCAGAAAAGGTAAACATTTCTAAGGTTGTGTTAAAATAACTCCCCTCTTTACCTAAACCAAAACCATAATTAATACTGTGCTTAAAGGTAACACCATCGCCTTCTTTATGAATACCTGCTGTACCAATGTAAGTACCCTCACCTACCGATTTATTTAAGTTTAAATTGATTATACCGGATATCGCATCTGAACCATACTGTGCGGCTCCACCATCACGTAATACTTCAATTCTGCTAAGTGCACCAGATGGGATGGAGTTGATATCAGTAACAATGGTACCTAAACCTGGAGAAACATTTAAATTCAAGGTTGAAAATTGATGTCTTCTTTTACCATTGATCAATACTAGCGATTGGTCTGGCGACATTCCTTTTAAGGTAGCTGGTTCAGCATAGTTGGTAGTTCCGTTCACACCATATTTTGCAGAGTTGAACGATGGGGAGGAAAATTGAATTTGCTGACCTAAATCTGTCTGTCCTGTTAAAGCCAATTCTTTTGCCTCTACCACGTCAACCGGTACTGGTCTATTTACATCTGTTCTGGGTTTACCTCTTGATCCTACAAGAACCACATCGTCAAGTTGCGCGGCAGCGGCTTCTAATTGCACTTCAATAGTATCTTTATCGGTAATGTCTATTTCAGTAGTTTTAAAGCCTACATAGGATATGACCAGAATATTCATATCCGCGGGCACCTCAATTGTAAAATTTCCATCAAAATCTGTCGTAGCCCCTATAGTTGTTCCTTTTACTAGGATATTTGCTCCAGGCAATGGGTATCCTCCATCGTCTTTGACTACGCCCTCTATAACAGACTGCATGGAAACAAGAGTGGGACTGGACTGTTCTTTTTTGGTCAGGACAATTTGTTTCCCATTTATCACAAAATTGAAACCTGCTATATCAGAAAGATTTTCAAGCACTTTTTCAACAGTTTCTTTCTTAGCAGAAAAAGAAATTTTTCTAACTACATCGATTTCGTTCACGTTATAAAAAAAACTGTAATCAGATTGTGATTCAATCTCATCCAATACTTTTTTTAATTGTACCTCTTTAACATCAAAATCAATTTTCACTTGTGACAAAACCGTATTTGCAGGTAATTGAAATAAAGCAAAAAACGCTAAGACTAAACTTATTTTCATTTTAAAGTTCATTTTTTTTCCAGGTTCCTCTTTGAGAAAAACAAGGTTTCTTCCATGATTTTTCATAATTTTAGGTGTGTTTAGATTGTTAGAATTATTACTGATGATCTATTATTAAAAGGGGGTGTTCGCAGCACTTCCTTTTTCTTTTAATTAGATATTGTTATAACGTTATTATTTTTTTCATAGTTAAACGGTGTGCTTAATTCAATGGTTTTTAAGATTGTTTCCAAGTCTTCGTTATTAAATTCTCCTTTAAAAATTTCATTATCTAGGTTTTTAGCCTTGTTTATAAATTTCACATCGTACATGCGCTCCAATTTTATCAGGATTTCTGAAAACTTTAGATTATTTATAATCAATTTGCCCTGCATCCACGCGGTGTAGATATCTGTATCTACCACGGCTTTATCAAGCTTACCATCCTTTTTATTATAAGAAGCCTGATAACTGGGGGTTAATCTCAACTCTTCTTCCGGAGTACTGTTTCTGTAAACACTTACGGCTCCTTCTACCAAAGTTGCAGTTACAGACTCATTAGTATCATAAGATGATACATTGAATTTGGTACCTAAAACTTTTACATCTATATCTTTAGCATTAACTATGAAAGGTTTTTTTGCGTTTTTGGTTACTTCAAAGAAACCTTCGCCCTCGAGAAATACTTTTCGCTCCGCTAATGAACTCACAAATCGCTGCGGAAAACGCAACTTAGAACCAGAATTTAAATGCACTGTTGTACCATCTGACAAAATGATCTTAAACTTTTCTCCGAAGGGAATGTATATTTCGTTATAGACTAATTTTTCTGAACTTGAAGATTCGTTTGCTAAGAATGACAGGGAATTATGATCATTTTTAGCAACGATGTTCCCTTCTTTATCTTTAATCTGGTTATCATTTTTAGTGCTAATTACTTTCTGGGTACCATCAGCAAGTGTTATAATAATTTCATCTTTAGGATCAAGAGTATTTTCATGAAGTGTCACATTTTCATTTACAAGTTTTTCGCTGGTATACTCTTTTACTTGATAACCTATAGTAAATAACAGCGCAAAAACAGCAGCGTACTTAAGCAATCGATAAGTTAACTTAGGAGTCTGCTTTTTAGCTTTTGTAGCACTTATAAATTTTTGATAGGCCTTTTCTGCATTAAAATCAATCGAGCTATCTGGATTGTATTTTTGTATCTTCTTTTTAAAAACCTCTAAATGATCAGGATCCTCAAGAACCCATTTTTTTAATTCAAGCTTTTCCTTACTGGAAATAGTCCCTTTTAATAATTTATTGATAAGTATTATTTCTGATTTCATTATTGATATAGTCAGTTTGTCAACTCTATGATACAATTTTGATAAAAAACCCCTATCTATTTTTAATTTTTATTAATTTAGAATTTCTGATATACTAAATGGACGATAAAAAATTATTAAAAAAGTTACGGAAAGGAGATACCGCTGCGTATAAATATTTGTTTTCAACATATTATACCTGGTTGTGTAATTATGTCTTAAAACTTTGTAACGATCCCAGTCTGGCAGAGGATATAGTGCAAGATACGATGATTAATTTTTGGGAGAAACGAGACACAATTTTAATAACAACTTCCTTAAAGAGCTACTTATTCCGTTCTTGTCACAATCAATTCTTACAACATATAAGAAAACAAAAAATAAAGTTTGATTTTCTGGATAATATACGATGGGAAGTTATCGCAAGTGCTCAAAAAGAAGATACCAGTGCCAGAGATCGTGATTTAGAGAAATTAAATAATCTTATAGATAAGCTACCACCACGGTGTAAAGAAATTTTTATTAAAAATAAAATTCAGAAAAAAAAGTATAGAGAAATTGCTGTTGATATGGGGATTTCAATAAAGACTGTAGAGAATCAAATGTCTAAAGCCCTTCACTTTTTAAAGGAGAATGCCAATTCATTTCTAATCTAACTGGTGCAGCTGGAAGCACATTTATCGATTTATTTTTTAGTATATATAATATTGGACTTTAAAAATTTTATTGTTCTTAAAACATTTTATCTTCTTTAAGATATTTGCGTTTACATCCTTTAATACTGCTTGAATGCGTAATCCTATTTGTTTTGTTATTTAAAGCCTGAAGGCAACAATAGTGCATAACATTATTAATATTATCGCCGGTGATGTCATATGTTTTAGCCATTAATGATAAATCGACCTCTACTAAAACTAAACTTGTGAGATAAAGAATTTTCCCAAAGTTAAGTCTTGAAGCATAATCTGGCGTGGTAAAGTGTATTATAGACTGAAACCTGCGAGTAAAGGAGGCATCTATATTTGATTTAAAATTAGAAGCTAAAATATTAATCCCCGCAGTTCTTCAATCTCCCTTTTTGTTTTTTCAGCTAAAATAAGATCATCCCACGTGAGGGGTGTTTCTAATTTTTTAGCAGAAAATTCTATGCTCAATTTAGGGTCTGGTATTTTTCCTGTAATTTGGAGCTGTGCATAGTCTTTTTCTAAGACGAGTTGTCTATTCATTATAGATTCGTCCTAAAGTGGTTTTTCAATTGAATAACTTGATTTTTGATAAGCGCAGTTTCGGCATCAAAATATAGTCAAGCAAATGCTCGTTGTTCTACTTGAGCACCACCTATTAGATATATTGCAGTTTCTCCGGTAGGTAAAAATCCGTGATGATTTGTACCGTTTAATCCTCCTAATTGTGGAAGTTCTCCACCTTCAGGATAGACATCATTTACAGTTTTTGAAATCAATTCAGGAGCTAAATGTGGGTAAGTGTAAGGAGAAGAATTGCAATTTCTTCTTATGCTAGATCAAGCACTTTTATATTTTTTTTTAAAGAATCAGCAAGCGTATCCACTTTAAGAGCAGATGCATTTTTAAAATCCAACGACGGATTTTTTCAACGCCAGCTTAACAAGTGCTACAAATTGCATTGCGCTTTCAAAACCAGCATTAGCCTTATCAGTCTGAGCCATTCTAGTTGTCTAACTCTTGATTTTCCTTATTAAGATTATCTATAAAGTGAGCAATAGAATCTAAAGATACCTTGTCTGAGACCAGACCATAATCATTTATATAGATCGCTACTTGCTCACGTAATATTTCAGGGGCTTCGTAAAGCATATTAATGGAGCATTAGATTTTTTGTCTTTTTTAAATATTTGTTTATAATAGCTGATAATCAGGTGTATAAACCTGAAAAAGCTTGCTTAGAATCCCTTTTTTTAATTCCTGAAAACCCCTATCAATTAAGGGGTTTTTACCCTATTTTATTGAATAATAGATTCTTAGATTTAAAATGGTTTATTTTAAAAATCTAAATAAATATTTAATTATGAATCGTAAACTTTTAAACAGAACATTGCTTGTTTTGGTAACCTTTACTTTAGTCCTTACATATGGCTGTATGGATCAAAAAGACCAGTCAGCGAAGCCTCCTAAAGGAGTAATTTCAATTGAAGAGGCAAAAATACTAGACCGAACATTTACTGAAACACGAGTTGAAGCCATTAATAAGGCCATAGGTATGCCAGATAGCCGATCTGGCTGGTGGTCTATTGAAGATCTGGAGCAATATATAGCTTATGCTAAATCACAAGCAGCAGAAAAAGGATCAAAGGTAAATGGATTGAGAGTATATTTTGGTGCTTATCCTAAAGACCATTCTGATGAGGATGTAGCTGGCTACTCAACACTGTTTATTGTTCCTACCGGAATGAAAGCAGTTGAAAAAGCCGGCTTGATAAATTTCAATTCTTTTTTACAAAGTAATGAAGATCTAGAGATCGCACCGCTTAATATGGGGCACTTGAGAAAGCCACCTCCAGAAGATTACCAATAGAAGCTAGAATCATATGCAGGAATTGAGCTCATATTCTCAGTATTTAGAGTTTATCGCGATCGTGATAGGATTTCTTAGATATAAGGAGATTAAAGATTTTAAATTTAAGTATGTTTTATTCTTTCTGATTTATGTTTTTATAACTGAAATTTTTGCCGGTGTGTGTTATGATCTTTTTGGATTTGTAAACACACCGGTCTATAATGTTTACGTATTAGTAAACTTTGCATTTTTTATTGCCTGGTATCATTCGGTACTAAAGTCACTTATACGCAAAAGAATAATCAAGATATTATTTTTATTTTATGTTTCATTCTGGCTTATAGATGCTGTTTTTTTAGAACAGTTTCTTGTAGATTATTTGACATATTCTTTTTCTTTAGGAACGCTATTCCTTATTGTTTCAGTTTCTTTTTATTTTATTGAAATGCTCAATAGAGAAGTCGTGATGCACATAACTAAGTCTCCTTATTTCTGGGTTTCGTTTGGCATATTAGTTTACTGTGTTACGTTCTTACCGTTTTATATAACTTATTTATTTTTTCTTCAAGAAAACCCTATAATTTTAAGCATCGTATTATTTTTAATCAATTGTATTCAGTATTGTTGCTTTGCTATTGCCTTTGTAAGGGCAGATCGTTTTACGATAGAGCATCCTGTTGATAACAACTCACTTTAAGCGATGAATCCTATAAGATTTTATGATTTACAAGAATCTTTTGAGTTACTCATTTTTGTGTGTTCATTGGTGCTGCTCGCATTTCTAATTTTAGTTTTCATTTTATTTACAGTTTTTCAAAAGCGAAAAATAAAATTCATCACAGAACGTAATGAAGCAATTTTGAGATATCAGGAAGAGGTTGCACGTACACAGCTTGAAATACAGGAAGCTACGCTAAAGAACGTAAGTTGGGAGTTGCACGATAACATTGGTCAATTGCTATCTGTTGCAAACTTAGAACTCAATATTCTCACAAATACACCAACTTATAGAGATGAAGAACCGTTAATTGAAATTAAAGGTTTAATAGGTAAATCGTTACAAGAAATACGATCGCTATCTCGCAACTTAAATAGAGAGGTAATTAATCAAATAGGGCTGATTGAAAGCACAAAAAACGAACTAAACAGATTAGAACGTTTAAAGATTCTAGATACTACCCTTAATACTTCAGGTGCGATCTGGCAACCACCCCAAGACGATGCGCTTATACTTTTTAGAATTATACAGGAGTTTTTAAACAATGTCATAAAACACGCAAAAGCATCTCTTTTAAATATAGATTTTGAGTTCAGTGAACACGAAATTTTGATAAAAGCAGAAGATAATGGTATCGGCTTTGACATAAATCTGATAGCTGTTAGTTCGGGTTTGGTAAATATGAAAAGTAGGGCAGCTCTTATTAATGCTGAGTATAGTCTGCATTCTGTAAAAGAAAAAGGTACTGTTTTAATAATCAGGTATTTAAAACGAACATGAAAGAATTATAACTACCTTTGTAAAATTACAAGTATCAACTAACCAAATTTTATTATGAATAATTACGTAGTGGGGGTCGTTGACGATCACGTACTCTTTGCTCAATCGTTGCAGGGACTCATCAATAGTTTTGATGGGTTTGAGGTAGCTTTTATGGCTCGTAATGGTAATGATCTAATTGGTAAAATGAGCCAGACTTCTAAAGAACCTGATATTATTTTATTAGATATCAATATGCCGGTAATGAACGGTTTTGAAACCTTAAACTGGCTAAATGAAAACCATCCCAACATAAAAACGATAACCTTATCTATGGATGATGAAGAAGAAACCATTATCAATATGCTTAAGGCAGGAAGCAAGGGCTATTTATTAAAAGACATTCATCCAGATACTTTACATTTGGCTCTTAACGAGGTGATAAGTAAAGGCCATTTTTATACAGACAATGTGACGACGGCTTTATTAAAAGGTGTTTCTAGAAAAGATGAGGACGAACTTCAAGATAATTTTTCTCAACGTGAATTAGAGTTTATGGCGCTTGCCTGCTCTGATAAGACTTACAAGCAAATTGCTAGCGAAATGTGTCTAAGTCCCAAAACAATAGATAATTACCGCGATACTTTATTTAGAAAACTGGAAGTTCGCAGTAGAATAGGCCTGGTTCTATATGCTTTAAAGAATAAAATAGTGAGCAATTAGTCTGCTTTTAAAACACTAACTGTTACAAGTAGCTGGCCTAGATGTCGTTGGCTGTGCTCACCGGCATGAAAGAGTAAACCAAATAGCGTGGATGGTAATTCTTTTCTTCCAACCGTTCGGGTTTCTGTGAGAGTTTCTGAATCTAAAGTTTTAAAAAAACTTAAAGCTTCTTCAACGTTATCTTCAAAAGCTTTCAAGAGTTCTTTTATTGATAGTGCATTATTTTGAACTCCTTCGAGTTTTATATATTGAAATTGATCTTCACTTAATTTTTTAGCTTTAGCATAGGTAAGCATTCGATCTAAAACACCGGTTAAATGTTGTAAATGAAACGCAACACTTGCACGTCCTGAAGGCTTTTTCCAAAGTTTTTCCTGAGGAAACTCACTGAGCCAAAAATGCAATTCTTCTATTGTTTGCAATAAAGCAAAGGCAACAGGTTGTAGTAATACAGGAATATCTTCAACTGGACCTCTTAGCCACACTTCAGGTTGTTTTAATTTTTCCATAGAAAGGATTTAGCAACCACATTCCCCATAAATAGGAGTAGTATAAATTGAACCGTCAGCAGCAGTAACCTTAAGTGTACCTTCTCTGTGAAATAACTCTTGATCTAATTGAACTTCCTTCTCAATATCAAATTCAACTTTATAGTATGTGTTAGATTTGGGATCAACAGGAACGAGCGTATCTGCAATACTTATAAAAGCCGGCGTAGCCTCATAGCTGTCTAAGTAAATAAAGCGCTGGTTTTTGAAGTTTTCTTCTGAAGTGGCATAATAACAACTACATCCCATAATTTCAGAAGGGAATCCTTCAATAGTGCTTAATTTTAAATTTTTATCTGGTTTACAAGAGAGTAACAAAGTACAGGTTAAGAGAGATAAGAAGTAACGCATTATATTGTTTTTGAAGTCTAAAATTACAAATTCTAGTAATGCTAAAAACTCAGTCCAAACATAAATGCACCGTCTTTATTGGGACCGTTAATAGAGCGAACGTAATCTATTCTTAAAAATTTCAGCTTACCAAAACCAAGATTACCTATACCCGCAGAAAACTCATAATAGGGTTTGTTTTCCTGTGTTATTAAACTGTGACCTCCAAGTATAAGATTTGCATTTAAAGCTCGTATTCCAGGTATTTTACCAAGAACAAAACCTTTAAAATTATGTTCCAGATGTCCTTCAAAATAGCTGTTGTTTGTACTAAAATCATAATAGGGCAACAGATTAAAACTGTTAAGATGTCGCCCTTCTATATTAATTCTAGTTTGATTGCCTGAGAAATGCTGGTAATCTACAAAACTAATGTTATCTGAACTTAAGAATGTACCACCCCGTAAATTATAACCAAAACTTCCTTTATTTGATATATCAAACTCTTGTTTAAGCTGTGCCGCAAACTGTGTAAAATTATAATCACTGTTTGAAGCTGCAAAGGTTTGCTCGACATCGAGGGTTAGCGTTGGATATTTAGATTCACCAATATTGAATTTTCCGTCTGGATAGCTCATATATTTTTGATCAAAATTAATAATAGCTCGTGCATTAAATTTACCCAGTTGATGTGTTTGAATTGCTGCAGTATTAAAATCTTCAGGTGCTAATGGATTATTTGAGGTATAGTCAACACGGTTTTTGATCCATACCTGATCTGTCGTGTTAAAGAGCGGCGAACGCTTTTCATAAGAAGCGTTTGCATAGAATTTAAATCCATTAAAAAGTTCTTCACTATAAAATAGTCGGGCATAATCCAGTTCATATACTTTCATATAATTACGCTCCCAGAATAATGTAGAAATACTATTTATTAAAGTTGAAATAGGTTCTCTTGCGTTAAACTGTTGAACTTTTGTACCTCCAGAGACACCTATACTTCTGTTTGAAATTCGATTAAAACGTTTCGTTAAACTCCCCGTAAAACGTAAACGGTCATCATCTATTCCGTAATTGGCATCCAGACTAGCATAAGTAGCTTGTTTGTAATCTTCAGTCCAGGTACTATAAAATAAACCTGTCGAGGCATTAAACCCCTGTACGGTATTGAAACGCAGTTCTGGTAACGGACCTTTATATCCCACACGCCAGCGCTCATAAGTATTGGTGTATGAGTACCCCAACAAAGGGTCTGCAAAGCTGAATTTGTTACTCACCCCATCAATAGAATCCTTATACGGTCTAGAATCGCGTATTTCTTGCAGACTATCTTTTACTACATAATCAGAGCGTTCTTCTATAGTTAACGGCACCGGACGTATTTTTTGCCAAAACAAACTGTCTTTTTTATTGGCTTCAGTCTGAAAGCTCAACACTTCGTTACTAAAACTCGACTTTTCAAATTGGGGTTCAAAGTTGTAATTGCTATATACAGCGGTAAATCTTCCGTTACCACCAAAACCTAGAAGTTTAAAGCTAAAGTCTATACTTTGTGAAATTTTAACCCAGAGTTCTTTTTCGGCATCGTATTTAAAATTGTGCTTAAAAACCAATTCCTCAACAAACGGAACTTGTATCGCAGCTCCTGTAGTTTTAAGGTCTGCACCATACAATTGCCAATCATCTTCTACAACATAAATGATTCCTTCAAAAATGCGATCATTTTTACGTTTAGGTGTGACTTCAATTTTATTGATGAGTTTTTCGCCTTCGCGAAAAGCACCCACGAGCTTATAATTGTAATAATTAAACGCATTATCAGCTATGGGAGAAACCAACTGCGAATTGATCTCAAGCGTGTTGTTGTAAAAAGAATAATCAGCCTCCTGAGCACTGTTGAAGCTAAAACCATTATCGTTACCGCTCACTTTACTCGCGGTAATCGTTTCTTTAAAATCATCAGGAGCTTGATATGCAATTTTAGAAATGGTCTCACTCAAATAAACTATACCGGTTCTAGTAGAGTCAAGCCCACCACCTAAATCACCTATTTCCTGACCTAAAAATTTCTCGGGAGCATTTTCTACACGCCACAAACCTCTGGAATAAAAGTCAGCGGTATAAGCATTTTGCTTTTTTAAGATTTCAGGTTTTTTATTGATTACTTCCCTGATGATACGATCTGCAGGATTACCTTTTGCATCTACAACTACTTCATCAAGCGAAGTGGTTTCTTCAGCTAAAACTGTATTGAGCTCATATGGAAATTGATCAATATCAACATCAACTTCCTTTGTTTTATATCCTAAAAACTGAAAAATCACTGTGTGTTTTCCGGTTTTAGAAAGTGATAGTGAGTAGTTTCCGTCACCGTTAGTTGCCGTTCCGGTAGCAGAATTTTTTAAATAAATATTTACGTAGGGCAGAGGCTCGTTGTCATTATTTGTGACTAGCCCGGTGATTTGGCTGTAACCGTTAAAACATAAACATAGCGCTAAGAAAACAAGTAGCTTTTGGGTCATAATAGAAGTTTTTGCTCGGAGATTAAATTATAATAAGCTAAAAGCTAGTTTATTGGCACCGCCAATGGGTTTAATTCCCAGATATAGTTTACTATTCTTTAATTTTCTCGAAGTAAGTTTCTTTAAAGACGCTCACTACTTTTTAAGTGTTGCACTAATTGTTAAAAGCTTTTTTAATTTGACCTAATCTTTTCTTAGAGTCCCGGTCTTTAATAGCTTCACGCTTATCGTATAGTTTTTTACCTTTAGCCAGTGCGATTTGCATTTTAGCCAGACCGCGATCGTTTATAAATAAACGTAATGGTACAATTGTGAGTCCGCTATTGCGCACTTCTTTAAGCAACTTGTTAAGTTCACGGCGGTTGAGTAATAACTTACGACTACTCTTAGGATTATGGTTAAAATAAGTAGCGTGAGAATACTCTTGAATGGTCATATTGATCACAAAAAGTTCATCCCCCTCAAACTCGCAAAAACTTTCTGCGATAGAAGCTTTACCTTCTCTAATCGATTTAATTTCGGTACCGGCAAGTTTGATACCCGCGGTATATTTATCAAGAATCTCATATTCAAAACGAGCCTTCTTGTTTTTGATATTAATTGTATTGGTCTGTTTCATAACACTGCAAAAATACTAATTTCTTAGTTGGACTACTATTGCTTTTAATTGCTTTAATTTTGTGGTTAAATAACCCTAGAACGCGCAATAAATTTATAGCCGCTACCCTTAAATCAATTAAAATGAAATATAGAATTCTTTATATATTAAGCGCTTTATTTATCTTTTCCTGCAAAGAAGAATCTAAAAAACTTGATGCAGATACCATCATACAAAAAGCAATTTCTCAAGTTGGGGGTAAAACTATAGATACGTCTACAATTACATTTAAATTTAGGGATAAATACTACAGAGCGAAACGCAATAACGGTTTATACCGTTTAGAGCGTAGTACCAATGCCGCTTTTAAAGATACGTTGGATCAATTGACCAATTCTGATTTTAAACGTTTTATTAATGAAAAAGAAGTGCCTGTTGCAGATTCGTTAATCAGCTCACTTTCCGGAAGTGTAAACTCTGTGCATTATTTTTCGGTTCTACCGTATGGCTTAGATGCCGAAGCGGTAAATGCTAAAAAGGTTGGAGAGACTACGATAAACGGAAAAACCTATTATGAGATTCAAGTAACCTTTAGTCAAGAAGGTGGTGGAGAGGATTTTGAAGATGAATATATGTATTGGATAAATACCAAACATTTTACTGTAGATTTTTTAGCTTATAATTATCACGTAAATGAAGGAGGAACGCGTTTTAGAGAAGCATATAACATAAGAGAAATCGAAGGAATTCGATTTGTGGATTACCGCAATTTTAAACCTAATGAACAATTTCCGCCATTAGAAAGCCTTGATAGTTTATTTGCAAATGGTGAGCTTGATTTGCTTTCTAAAATAGAACTACAAGATGTTACCGTTTCTGAAAATCAAAAATAAATAGGGAGGGTTTCCCAAAGGGGATTTACTCTTGGCTCCAGCTGTTAAAATCTTTTATTTCAACTTCGGTGTTGCCATTATCTACTTTTACAACATATAGATAACCATATTTAGAGTCATCAATCTCATCATATTTGTTTTCACCCACAATAGCATTTACAAAAGCTGGAGTGGTATTACTATGACCTACGATCAAAACAGTTTTCCCTGCTGTTTCCTGTTGAAATACTGTGTTATATAGATTTGTAGGGTCATAAAGTTGTATCTGCAAATCGTTTTGATTTGCTGTAGGTAGGGCAGTGCTTTTTGTTCTTTTAAAATCAGTGCTATAAACCGCATCAAAATCAACATCTTTTAATTCATCTGCCCAGAATTTTGCTCGTGCTTCTCCAATTTCTGTTAGAGCAGGATCATCACCAGCATTTGGGCCTCGTTCTTTGTCGGAATGTCTTATAAGGTAATAGGTAGCTTCCTGAGGATCACTATTGGCCATAGCAGTTTCCTTCGGCTTGTCTTTACAAGAAAGGATAAAAATGGCGAGCAGTGGTAAAAGCAATTTAATCATGAGATGATAGTTTTAAGCAAATTTAACGCTTGTCAAGCAAAGATTAGCGTTTTATTAGCGCAAATAGTCTATGCTTCAGACTAATTTTAGGTATAACTAATAATTAAAAAGTCAAAGCTATGAATAGTGATCAATTAGAAGGAAAATGGAAACAAGTAAAAGGAAAATTTAAAGAAGAGTACGGTGATGTGACTGATGATGATACAACTCACGCTGAAGGTAAATTTGACCAGATGCTTGGTAAGCTTCAAGAAAAAACCGGAAAAACTAAAGAAGAACTTAAAGACTGGATTGACAAGCAGTAATTGTTTTTCAATTTATTACAGAACCGCTAAGAAATTAGCGGTTTTTTTATGCGCTAAACTGTAATTTCGCAAATCTATGCGAATTGTAAAATCTAAAAAGCTTCCGCTAAATTGTGATATAATCGATCTTCTTCTGGATTGGATTGAAGATGAGCCGGTAAGTTGCTTATTTAGCTCAAATACGCATAAAGATATTTACGGATGTTTTGATGTTTTGTTGGGCATAGGAGCAGAGCATTTACTTAAGGCTTCAGTAGGAAATGCATTTTCTCAACTCGCTAACTTTCGTAGTGAACGTAACGATTGGATACTAGGATACCTTTCTTACGATCTAAAAAACGAACTGGAAGATCTACATTCTCAAAATAATGATAAACTCGATTTCCCGGATCTTTGTTTCTTTCAGCCTAAAAAATTGATACGAATACAAGGAGGGATTATTGAGTTTTTATATTTACCTCTTTATGTGGATGAAATAGAAATAGATTTTCAAAATATTTTCAAATCGCCTTCTTGTAAAAATGTAGTAAAGCCTTCACCTGCTCCTAAAATAAAAATGCGATTCAGCAAAAAAAAATATTGTGAACAGGTATCTAAAATGCTAGATCACATCAACCGTGGAGATATTTATGAGGCTAATTTTTGCCAGGAATTTTATACGGAAGAAAAAATCAATCCTATTTCTTGTTTTAAAAAACTCAATTCACTTTCTGAGGCACCATTTGCAGCTTATATGAGACTTAATGGGCACTACGCATTATGCTCTTCTCCAGAACGCTTTTTGGCCAAAAGAGGAAACCAACTCATCAGCCAACCCATAAAAGGAACAGCACGTAGAAGTATCGATCCTACTGAAGATTTAAAACTCGCCGAACAACTTGCTAAAGATCCAAAAGAGCGTACCGAAAATATTATGATCACTGACCTGGTACGTAATGATCTTTCTAAGCTTGCTAAGAAAGGTAGTGTGGAGGTTAAAGAATTGTGCAAGGTATATACTTACAAGCAAGTACATCAGATGATCTCAACTGTAACTTCAATAATTGATGAAGAAGCAGAGCCTGTTGAATTTATAAAAAAGGCATATCCTATGGGGAGTATGACTGGCGCTCCTAAAGTTTCTGCATTACAAATTATAGAAGCATTAGAAAATTCTAAAAGGGGTTTGTACAGTGGCTCTATGGGATATTTTACTCCCGAAGGTGACTTTGATTTTAATGTAGTAATTCGTAGTATTTTGTATAATTCTGCAAAACCTTACGTATCTTTTTCTGTGGGTAGCGCGATCACAGCAATGGCGTTACCTCAAAATGAATATGAAGAGTGCTTACTTAAAGCTAAGGCGATGCTGGAGACTTTAGACAACTAGTTTAAGTCTAGTAATTCTATTTTATTTCGGTTAATTTTTAGCTTTCCTTCTAATTCTAATTTTTTAAGTAAGCGTGAAATTACTACTCTGGAGGTATGCATTTCATAAGCAATGTCTTGATGTGTGCTGTGTATTTCGTCAAGCTGGGTAAGGTTTTGCTTGTCTCTCAAATACTTCAGTAAGCGCTCATCCATACGCATAAATGCGATACTGTCTAAGGTGTCCAGCATTTCTTCAAGTCTGTTCTGGTAGCTGTCAAAAATAAAATTGCGCCAGGATTTATATTTAGAACTCCATTCTTCCATTTTTTGGATAGGAATCATAACCAGCACCGTATGCAATTCTGCAATGGCACGTATTTCGCTTTTTCTTTGACCACGGGTAAATGAGAGCGTGAGTGCACACGTATCTCCTTTTTCAAGAAAATAGAGTAGGAGTTCGTCACCGTTTTGATCTTCTCTCAATATTTTAATAGCACCACTAATGAGCAAGGGCATAGCAGTGATATACTGACCAATATCCATAAGCATTTCACCTTCTTTAGCCTCTTTTAAGATTCCGGCTTCAGAAATTTCTTTTAAAAGTTCTGTTTCAAAAAGATGCGCGTAATTGAGGTTCAGTAATTCTTCCATACCTTAAAAATAGCGTTAAAAATGTTTTTTACTCGATAATCGAGATTTAAATGCTTCGAGAATTTTCTCGTCTAAAAATATATTATTCAGTTTAATGCTTTCCGGGCTTGCCCCGAAGTAGTTATCTAAGCTATATCCATCCCTATAAAATTTAAAAAAGGGTTAAAATACTGGCAATCTGTATACAATCTTTTATATTGATTTTAGACATAAAATACAGTTGAAATGGCAGGACATAGTAAATGGGCTAATATAAAACACCGCAAAGGAGCTCAGGATAAAAAACGTGCAAAAGAATTTACCAGAGCGATCAAAGAGATTACGGTAGCTATTAAGGAAAATAATCAAAACGGGGATCCAGATTCTAATCCGGTTTTGCGAAATGCTATACAAAATGCTAAGGGGGTAAATATGCCTAAGGATACTATAGAACGAGCTATAAAGAAAGCATCTGGTGCAAATGCTGATTCTTATGAGCAACTCACCTTTGAAGGTTATGGTTCCAACGGAATCGCATTTTTTATAGAATGCACCACAGATAATTCTAATCGAACTATAGCCTCAATACGTTCGATTTTTTCTAAAAATGGAGGAAGCTTGGGAACTAATGGTTCGCTTGAATTTTTATTTGATCGCAAAGGAGTTTTTACCTTAGATAAGACTAAAATAGAACGGGATTTTGAAATGCTTCAATTAGAGCTTATTGAAGGCGGGGCAGAGTCTTTTGAAAATCACGAGGACGTTTTTGTAGTATACACGCAGTTTACAGATTTTGGTAAAATGTCTCAA
The DNA here is from genome assembly GCF_004104075.1 of Leeuwenhoekiella polynyae. GTDB lineage: Bacteria > Bacteroidota > Bacteroidia > Flavobacteriales > Flavobacteriaceae > Leeuwenhoekiella > Leeuwenhoekiella polynyae. The sequence continues at coordinate 98,565 of NZ_QOVK01000006.1, forward strand.
CATCTTGAAGAACTTAATATTGAAACTAAAAATGCCGAATTGCAACGTATTCCTTTAAATACAATTGAATTACCCGTTGATCAAGCACGGAAAATATTGAATCTCATAGAAAAGTTTGAAGATGATGATGATGTACAAAATGTTTTCCACACCTTAGAATTCACGGAAGAATTAGAGCTTGCTTTAAATGACGAAGAGGAAGAATAAAATTCTTCCTCTTCAGATAACATTATTATCTTTTCTTTATAAAGTTTACTAATCTTTAGATAGCTCGTCCTTTTTTTCGTTTTTCGTTCTCTTTTTAGGTTTAGAACCTATATCTGCCACCAACTTATTTTCAAACTGAATACGAGATTTAGAAAGGTGTTTACCGTCTTCTAAAGTAGAAATATATTTAATAAGCTTTTCGCGTAGGATACAGTGTAAATCCCAAGTGGCAGAAGCATCTTTAGCACTACATAATGCTCTTAACTTGATTGAATTTTCGGTAACATCTACAACCTGAACGCTGGGTGGTGTATCGCGATCCCAATCTTCCTCATCCTCTAACAATTCATAAAATTTACTGCGTACATCTTCCACATTAATTTTATAATCTGCATAGATAATAATTGGTCGTACCTGATGTGCGCTGGTCATCGACCAGTTTTCAAAAGTATTAGAAATTACATATTTCAAAGGCACAACTAAGCGTCTCAAATCCCAGGTGCGTACGACCATATAAGTAAACCTGATGTCTTCAACATAGCCCCAATCTTCTTTTATTATTACCGTGTCACCAATACGTGCAGGGCGTGTAATTGCGATTTGTATACCCGCAATAATATTACCTAAAGTACTTTGTGCAGCAACACCAAGAATTACTGTTGCCAAACCTGCGGAAGCTATTAATGAAATCCCCAGTTTTTCTAAAGACCTGAATTGAGATAGTATAACCGAAGCTCCCACGATAATTACTACAAACGTGATCACCCTGCGCGCTACAGATATATAAGTCATCATCATTCGAGCTTCGTTATTTTCCTCGGGGTTCGCGTCGCCTATTTTGGTTTCGGCTACATAGACCATAAATGAATCGATAAAGCGCATAATAAACCAAGTAATCGTTCCTATTACAGCAATTAAAAGAATTGCGTATAAAGTGCTTGCAAAAGAACCTCCAAAAGAAATGAGCTTATTCAGAGCTATGTAAAAGAACAAAACGCCTATTGCCCAGCCGGCTGGAGTAGCCAAACGTTTTGCAATGGTTTTTACCCAGACTTTATCAGATTTCCTAAACATTCTGCGTAAAATAAATAAACTCAATTTACCCAAAAAGTAACTTAGTATAATAAGAATCAGCGTTCCTACAACTTTCCAAATAGGCATATTGAGAAACCGTATACGCGCCCAGTCTGGCATCATTCGGTCTAATTCACGTGGACCGTAAACAGCGTAAAGGCTATCTATATTTTCAACTGTGTTTGCAGAGATCAACCAGAAGGCTCCAAACTCTTTATACTTTACTCGCTGCATACGTAAAACAACATCTTTTCCATCGAGATCAATTTCACCAAAAACTACACTACGCATTGGTTTACCGGCGATAGCTTGATTGGTGTTTGTACTCATATCTATTTGACCATCTGGACGATCAGATAATCCTCCCCAGTCTATTTTCACACGTTGATTGAGTACAAAATATAATTTTTCAGCTAGGGTTTCAGCTTGTTCTTTAGTTAGGTTATCTGGTAGTAGATTAAGGTTTAAGGCATATGCAGCATCTTCAAAATTACCATTGCGAGAACTTACTATAAAGTGTTCTAAAGTGGCTTGAGGAGACTGAAAATTGAATGTATTGGGCGGTAACCCTATAGGTATATTGAGTCTGTTTAAAATGAAATAAGCTTCATTATATTCTTTAATTGCATTGGGTAAATAACGCCCGTCTTCTGGCACTGTAGGCTTACTAGAGGGTAAATCTCTACCGGATGTTGTTTGTGTAGAATCTTGAGCAATACTGCTTAGAAAACAAAGATTTAACAATAGGATAAGGAGAAAGCTGCTTTGGTTAGTTTTCATATTTTGAAATTTACACTCAAAATATAAATTCAGGTATTAGCGTTTCGTTAAAACTCAATTTTTCAGCAGTATAAATGATTAGTTAAACTTATAAAATCTGCTATTTTTATTGAAAAACTATTCCTAACGAGGATATTTTATACAAGCATAAAATATGTGATAATTTTATTGATTTTATATTTAGAATTAACCTTTAATTAATATTATAAATAATAATTTTATAAAGTTTACATAGTTAAAGAAAGGTTTTGAATGAAAACATCTGCAATTAACTCGTGAAATGGATATTATGATGAATAATGACTGATTGAGTGTCGATTTACTAATTATTAGGGGTGTAAATTAAAAATATATCAAAGACCTTTTTTTGATATGAAAATTTATAACAGATCAAAATCAACTAATGAGGAATTTTTTATTTGTTTCTGCTGAAAATGACGCCCTTGCAGATTGCAAAGCGGGAGGTATGGCAGATGTTGTAAGAGACATACCCCGGCAAATTGCTACAACTGGAGATCAGGTGCATGTTATTGTACCAGCCTATAATAGACTTCATAAAAAGGGGCTCTTAATAACAGAACTTAAATTCAATATTAGAGGGCAAGAGACTGTTGCAGAACTTTATGAGGTTAAGCCTAAAAAAGAATTTACGGGCATTACCCATTACGTAATACATCATCCGGAAATTGTAGAAGGTAATATCGCTCATATTTACAACGATGATCCTGAAGAGCCTTTTTTTACAGACACGATTAAGTATTTCATTTTTAATACAGCAGTAGCACAGGCTATTAAACAAAATATTTTTGATCACATAGATGTTGTTCATTTACACGACTGGCACACGGCGCTATTGTTGTTTCATAGAAAATTTCATCAAGATTTTGCTATTTTAAAACAGAGTTGGTTTGTTTACAGCATACATAATTTGAGCTTGCAGGGTATACGACCGTTGAATGACAATTTTGCTTCTTTAAATAATTTTTTCCCGCAAGTCGGTTACGAGTATGAGGTTGTGAAAGATGATCGTTATAACGACTGCATCAATTTGATGGCCGTGGGAATTCGCCTTGCAGATGAAGTGCATACGGTGAGCCCTTCATATATGCAAGATATTATGAAGCCCAGCCATAAACCAGAATTTATAGGGGGTGAAAGTCTTGAAGAAGATTTGAAGAGAGCTTTTGCAGAAGGACGCTTACACGGAATACTAAATGGTGTAAATTATCACAATATGCGTGTCGCTCAAAAGGGGAAATTATATCCTAACATTCTTCGTCAATTATTTAAATGGATACAGGAAGAGTCTAAAAAATACAAAGCAGATATTCTTGCCAATACGGGGGAAAAGGTAGTAGATCTTATTGAGAACCCACCTAGTTTTGTGGTTTCTAGCGTCGCCAGAATGACCGAGCAAAAATTCTATTTCTTCAAACAACAACCCGAAGCACTCAAAGAGATCTTAAGAAAACTAGAAGAACGTAACGGTATATTTATTTTGTTGGGAACTGGAGAACCGGAATATGAAATGCTTATGCGGGAGATTAGTTATGAGCATCCTAATTTTATTTTTATAAATGGCCAGTCTGAAGATATTATAGATTCTATTTATCTGGAATCTGATCTTTATTTTATGCCTAGTCTTTTTGAACCTTGCGGAATAAGCCAGATGCTTGCCATGCGTAACGGGGTCTTATGTTTAGTACACCACACCGGTGGATTAATTGATACGGTAGATACGGGTAAGAATGGATTTTCATTCAAAGGTGAAAATATAACAGATACCATTGCAAATATGGTAGCCTCTTTTGATAGTTGTATGGATGTATATTTTGGGGATAGAGTCAAATGGAATAAAATGAGACGCAAAGCGAAAGCGGTACGTTTTTCTTGGGAAAATTCTATTAAGGAGTACTACAGTAAATTATATACGTATTAGATTACCAGTCTAACCTCTCCTAATTCTTCGACTGAAAAAACGGAATCTTCGCTAGGAGAACCTATAAACATAAAATTGGTTGGTATATTCCAGCGCTTTGATAATTCATTTATTTTTTCAGGACAAAATGTACCGGGCTCTATGATGTATTCTATATCAATTTCAGGATAGGCCCGGTCTAAAACCTTAATATCACTGGGCAGCGTTGAAGCTTCTATTTCATCGGAATCTCCTACACTTACAATTTTTAGTCGTTTTGTAGGTTCGTTATGAGAGACATATTGCATAACCTTGTTCAGCGTTGCGATGTTATCATTTTTTGTGAAAAATACAAACTGCTGACTGTTGACCTTGTTGAGAAGTTCTTTTGTTTTTCGGTTTAAACGTGCAAAAAGTTTTCCGCCGTCAGGAAAAATATAGTCTAATAGTTTTAAAAATGCCTTGAATATACTTACCCGATACAGCATAAAAAACACTACAAACAATGTAGGAATAAGGTATTCAAAGAAAATAACGAGATAACCCGGATTGAGAATGATGTTACCTATAATTGCTGCAGTAACAGCTGCAATGGCAATAAAAAGACCTATCCATGAAGAACGTTCTGGTCTTGGAAGCTGACTTCTTTTTATCTTTAAAAGGACCGTACCTATACCAAACAAGACCATTACAAGCAAAAAGGCAATGGTGTAAATACCCGCAAGCTGAGCAAGGTCTCCACCGGTAACTAAAAGTATTGAAGCGCAAAGACCAAAGAAAAGAATAAAGATTATATAGGAGCTTCCTTTTGTATTTTTATTTAATAAAGGACTAGGAAGAATTCGATCTAACGCCATACGCTCCATCAGACCACCAACACCTACAAATGATGTTAACACCGCTCCACTAAGTACCAGAGCCGCATCTATTCCTACAATTAGAGATAGCCAGTTTCCTCCAGAAAGTCTGCCTAAGTACGATAATAAGGCATCTTGATTATCCACAACTGTATTGATAGGAATGATCGCTAATGCTAAAAATGCAATCAACGGATTGAAGATGGTTACCACAATCCACATGTTGCGTAGCGTTTTTGGAAAGACCCCTTTTTTCTGCTCTTCCACATAATTTGCCGAGCTCTCAAAACCACTTATACCCAGCATCGCTGCAGAAAAACCTAAGAATAATGCAGTTGTAATACTGGTTTTAATAGGATGATTAAAATTTTGAATCAGCGTGTCAAAACCTTCGGTTAAAAAGAAATATATACAAAAACCACAAAGTAAAGTAAGCGAGGTAAGATGAAACAAAAAGATTGCGATAGCTACCTTAGAAGATTCACCAATCCCCAGAATTACAAGTCCCATAAAAATCAGCATAAGACCTATGGTTACCGGGATAACAGGAATAAATTCCCAGATACTATGAACATATTTAATAGCTTCGGTTGCAGAGATGACACAGGTAGCCATATAGCTCAGCACGGTGAGAGCTGCAGCTAGAGAAGCTGTAGATTTTTTGGTTGTATTCAAGAGGGCGTTGTATGCACCGCCATTTAAAGGTAATGCGCCAACAACTTCCCCATAAATTTTTCTAAAAAAGAAAAGAACTCCCGCAACAATTAAAAGAGATACCCAGGCATATTGCCCGGCATATACAATGGCCAATGCCGATACATAAAGGCAAGAGGAGCTAATATCATTACCACAAATTGCCGTTGCTTCGAGTTGGTTGAGCTTTTTCTTTGACATGCGAATATTGATTTTTAAACAGATTAAAAGTACAACATCTTAAAGCTGTTCTATAAAAGTGAGCAGGTTTAGTAATAGATTAACAAGTTTTTTTTAGAATAAAATTCGATGAATAGAAACTATAAATAGTAAAAGAGAAGTTATATATTAAAATGTTCTTCTGATTTTTAACTTTCTTTAGTGCTTTGCTTAACAATGAATAACTTTGGTTCATATCAGCGCTATTAAACAATTACGTCTTGATTTTAAATCAATTCGAAAACCAAAATATACATTTGAGCATGACAAAATTTCAACAAGCTATAAAGGCAATAGATAAAGAAAATTCTCAAGATCCTAATAGAGAACTTGTTGAAGGAAAAAGCTATCCTAAAGAGCTTTTATATTCTGAAAGAATGACGCGGCAATTACTTTTATTTGAGCCTAAAGCTTCAAAAGAACTACAAATTGCCGCACGAGCACAGCATATTTGTCGTTGGAAAAGTCCGCGGGAGGATTATCCTATGGATCGTATAGGCTATTTAAAATGGCGGGAAGATCTAAAAAAAATGCACGCTAAGCTTACAACCAATATCTTAGAACAATCAGATTTTGAAAAAGACTTTATTGATCGAGTTCAGTTTTTGATCAAGAAAAAACTCATAAAAAAAGATGAAGAAACTCAAACTTTAGAAGATGTGATCTGCCTGGTTTTTCTACAGTACTATTTTGAAGATTTTGCGTCAAAACACAAAGATGAAAAAGTCATAGACATCATTCAAAAAACTTGGTTGAAGATGTCTCAAAGAGGACAGGCAGAAGCTTTAAAACTTCCTTTAAATGATAAAACTTTAGAATTAGTAGGTAGGGCGTTAGCTTAATTAAAGTCTGTTTTAGTTTACCCGCCAATCGCGATCATACTGCGGTTATTGTTGTGCAAATCAGGATTGGTCAATTGATCAAAGTCAGTCATCCCGGCACGTACAGCTTTCTTTTTATTGAGGGCCAGGTCTATGAGCTCTTCTAGTTTTTCGCCTTCGCGAAAAGCTTTCAGAAGATTTGTTTCTTTATTAGAAAAAAGACAGTTTTTTAATTTTCCATCTGCTGTGAGTCTGATACGGTTGCAACTGTCACAAAAGGGATTGGTCACCGAACTTATGATACCAAAACTTCCTTTAAAACCTTCAACCTTAAAATTACGAGCTGTAAAATTTTGCTCATTTGCGAGCGGCTTTAAAGCTTCAATGCCAAAATAGTTTGTTACTCGATTTATGATTTCAGCTTGACTAACCAATTTATTTTTGTTCCATTCGTTTCCGTCAAAAGGCATAAACTCAATAAAACGCACATTGATATCTTGATTTTTAGTGAGTTTGATGAAATCTACAATCTCGTCCTCGTTAAAGTCTTTCATCAAAACTGCATTGATCTTTACATAAAAACCTTCCGTTACGAGTTGGTTGATATTTTCAAAAGCCTTTTTGTACTGATCTCTACGGGTGATTAACTTGAATTTTTCAGCATCTAAGCTATCTAAACTTACATTGATATCATTTAAGCCATAACGTTTAAAATCATCAATATAACGATGCGTTAACAATGCATTTGTAGTAATAGATAGTCTTACGGGCAGGTTTGATAAGCGTCTGAGAATATCAGTAAAATCTTTACGAACGAGCGGTTCACCGCCCGTTAGCCGTATTTTATCAACACCATTTGCTACAAAAACTTTAGCAAAGGCTTCTATCTCATCTGCGGTCATAAGATTTGACCGCGGACTCAACGGTATCCCGTCGTGCGGCATACAATAGGTGCAACGTAAATTGCACTTTTCGCTGAGCGAAATGCGCAAATAGTTATGCGTTCTGCCGTGTGTATCTGTTAATATTGAGGTTACGTTATTCATTTTTGTTGTGTTGAGCGCCTCTTAAGATTTTAAAGACATGCAATAAATGCGGGAAAACAGCATCCATAGATTCTTTTGCGCCATTAGTAGAGCCGGGGAGTGCAAGTACTAGACAATTGCCTAAAGTTCCCACTACGCTTCGCGAAAGCATCGCATACGGCATACGATCCTGGCCATATTTGCGTATGGCTTCTTCAACCCCAGGAATGCGTCGTTCAAGAATAGGTTCTAGAGCTTCTGGTGTTACATCGCGAATGCTTAAGCCAGTACCGCCTGTATATATAAGTAGGTTTACTGTCTCTGAAAGTTCTATTGCTTTGTTACGTATGGTTTGCAAATCATCTGGAACAATCTCATACCCCTGAATCTGTACATCATGAGACTGCAGGTTTTCAATAATAGCTTTCCCGGCTTTATCTTCTTTTTTTCCTTCAGAAATAGAGTCTGAACATACAATAATATGTGCGCTCAAGCGCGATGGATTCTGATCTTTAAAGCTGCTTTTGCCTCCTTTTTTATGGAGAAGCTTTACATTATTGATCTCGATACCTTTATCTATAGGTTTCAACATATCATACATTGTAAGCGCAATAACCGATGCTCCGTGCATTGCCTCAACTTCTACGCCCGTTTTGTAAACCGTTTTTATGGTTATCTCTATAAAAACGTTTAAACCTTCAATTTTATAATCAACCGCAGTGTATTCAATAGGTAGTGGGTGACAATCCGGGATGCTGGTATGTGTATTCTTAACCGCAAAAAGTCCGGCAGTTTTGGCCATTTCAAAAACATTCCCTTTCGGGACTGTATTTTTTTGAAGAGCCTCAATCGTTTCAATTTTGCTCACCGTGACCGTTGCTTGCGCAGTTGCTATACGTAGCGTGTTTATTTTATGGGTGATATCTACCATAATCTTATTCTGTATCTGTTGTTTACCAAAAATCCTTTAGACTAGCTGTTCACTTTCCACTGGTGAGTTTCATCTTCAAAGATCTCTTTCCCATAAATAGGCGTGCGATCTTTTACTTGATTGACTAACCATTCTGTTGCGGCATAAACTTCTTTTCTACGCTTTGCGGAAACAAAAACAAAGAAGCATACTTCGCCGGTTTTGATCGTACCCAGACTGTGATAAATATGCATACAAATCAAATCGAATTTCTCAAAAGCCTCTTCCCGAATCTCATGCAGTTTTGTATTTGCCAATTCTTCATAGCAGGTATATTCAATTGCAGCTACTTTTTTGCCGTCAACTTCATCTGCACGTACCTGACCTAAAAATATGTTATGCGCACCGATACTGGTTTTGGTCTGATGTTTAGCAATAGATTCTCCTATAAAATCGCTGGATATGGGACCGCTTATAAATACTTTTTTCATTATTACTGTTTTAAAACTGAAGCATTAGTAATTAATACTTCTAATTGAGAAGCACTCTCTTGAAGTGCTCTGGTATTTTTAAAATTATGTTCTTGTAATATAGTTTCAGCTTTTGCTGCTCGAATTCCACTTTTGCAGAAGACTAAATAGGCTTGCTCTTTATCCAACTGATTCAATGTTTCTTTAAAATTAGATAGGGGCAGCTCAAGAATATTTTGATGTTGTATTCGTGGGTGTTCATTCAATTCCCGAACATCTATCAATGTATACTTTTCTAATAGACTCGGATGGAATGACTCAGGTTCTATTTTTTCTGAAGTATATTCAGTATCGAAAAATTCGTGTGTAATTTCAATCTGTTCATTTTTAGAAAATTGAAACTTGTGCTGACTGGCAGTAAGCGTATTATATATCAGTAACTCTCCTGAAAGCACGTTCTCACTGCCTAAAATAATTTTCAATACTTCTTGTGCCTGCATCATTCCAATCAAACCTACACTCGTTCCTAAAACTCCTGCTTCAGCACAACTTGGCACTTCAATAGCTTTAGGGAATAAGCAACGATACGTAGGGCCATTACTATAATTAAATACTGAAACCTGACCTTCAAACCGGTGTATGCTTCCGTAAACAAAAGGTTTTCCTGTTAATACAGCGGCATCATTTATAAGATATCTAATTGCTATACGATCTGTTGCATCAACAATAATATCATATTTTTCAAATAGTTGTAATGCATTTTCAGCCGTTAAATATTCAGTATAGACAGTTATGCTGCAAGCCGGATTTTGGTTGTTTAGAAAAACTTGAGCTTCTTCAGCTTTAAACTTCCCTATAGAATTATTAGAAAATAAGATCTGTCTGTGCAAATTAGACTCTTCAACACGATCACCATCAACAATTCCTAAGTTTCCAATTCCAGAGGCAACCAGATAGGGGAGTAGAGCACAACCGAGACCTCCAGCGCCAATAACAAGCACTCGGGCTTCAGTCAGTTTTTGCTGACCTTTTTCTCCTATTTGAGGAAGTATTATTTGGCGTTGATATCTACTCATATTAGTTAGTTAACCACCTGCATAAGGAGGTAATAATGCAATCACATCTCCATCATTCAATTTTTTTGACTCTTCCTGATCTATCAAGACATCATTTATTGCCAGTTGAAACGGAATGTGACTTATAGGGTTATTTTGTTTCATTTGCTCTAGTAATTCATTAGAATTCTTCACGTCAATCTCTTGGGTTTCTTCGTGATTACCCATCACATCAACCAATTGTCCAAAATATTTTAGTGTAACTTTCATACTATTCAATTTGCTCCAGTTGTTTCAATTCTTCAGGAAAATTAATGTTGGTTAGTGACTTAGAGTCTTCTATTTCGATCTCCTGATACTGGTGTTCTTTTATAAAATTTATAAGTTTTAAACGGTCATTTTCTATAGCATTTTCTATAGCTGATAAAAGGCTTTTTGAATAAATCCCGACTAAAGGATGCCAGTTTTTACCAGAGGTTGCAAAAGATATTTTAGCATCATTTTCTGCCTTTTTCAAAAGGGTAAATAGTGTATCAACAGTTAGGAGTGGAATATCACAACTCAGCATAAAAACCTTTTCACTTTGTGTATGATTGAGCGCTGTTTGAATACCTCCCAACGGACCTCTGTCTTTATAATTATCACTAAGCAAAGGAAATCCAAAACTCAAGTAATCCTGATTATCTGTCACTAAAAAAATATTAATTGTAATTTTTTTTAAAGAACTGATAATATTAGTAATAAGTGGCTTATCTTGAAGTATTACTAAACCTTTATCTCTGCCCATACGGGAGCTTTTTCCTCCACATAAAATATAAGCTGGTATGTTAGCTAAAGCATTCATAAAACTAGCTTTTGACCTCTTTTAGCGTATTAAATTTTTCATTTAAAAATGCTTCACACGCTTTGTTTAGCGTTTCAAATTCTTCTATCATTTTGTGGCCATAATCTGTAATAGCCGTCCCGCCACCATCTTTACCACCAGTATTTGTAATTACGAGAGGTTGTGATGAGCTGGTGTTCATTGTGTTTATGAGATTCCATGCCTTTTTATAAGACATCCCGATGGCTTTTGCCGCAGCACTTATTGATCGTGTTTCGGCCACTTTTTTAAGTAAGATTACACGACCATAGCCTAAGAAAACTTCTCCTTCTTTTTCAATCCAAATTCTGCTTTTTACTTGTTTCATATTTAAAAGCTTAGATCTATATAATTTACCAGATCACCTGTCTTTAATGCAGTTTCTGTTTCAGGAACGACAAGTAAAGCATTGCTCAGAGCATAGGTGTTGAGCATAGAGCTCGCTTGCCCGGTGTAAGGTGTGATTTTAGTAGTTGAAACGCCCGCTTTTAAGAAGAGGGTTTTGCCAATCTTGTTGTTTATATCTTCAGTAAGTTCTGCTTTTCGTTCATTTAGGAAGGGTTTTAAACTACCCATTCTGCTATGTAAATGCGGTAATACATATATATAAAATGCCGTAAGGCTAGAAGCCGGATTACCAGGTAAGCCAAAAACTGATCTATTTTCAGTTGTACCAAACCATAAGGGTTTTCCGGGTTTTTGATTTACTTTATAAAAGTGTTCTTTAACGCAATTATTCAGTAATGCTTTTTGCACAAAATCATAATCACCTACTGAAATTCCGCCGGAAACCAAGAGAACATCAGAATGTTGTAGTGCTTTTTTAACTGCTTCTTGAGTGGCTGCTAGTGTATCTTCAGCTTTTGAGATTTGAACCTCAGTAATACCTATTCGGCTTAAAGCATTTTTAAGCATTATCCCGTTGCTCTCATAAATATGATTGGGTTTTAACGGGGTACCGGGTTTTTGCAATTCATTACCCGTCGTTAAAATTGTCACCGAAGGTTTGCGGTAAACTTCAATTTGCGTAATACCGAGACCAGCTAAAAAACCTATTGTAGCCTCATTAACCTGATGCCCTTTTTTAAGTACATGAGTTCCCTCGGTAATTTGCTCACCAACAGGTCTGACATTAGCTTTTCTATTTGGTAACCTTTCAAGAATGAGTTCGTCTCCACTACGTATGGTATGTTCTTGTATAACAACAGTATCAGCAGCATCAGGAACCGGTGCTCCTGTAAAAATACGAATTGCTTCTCCTTCTTTCAGGTCAGGGATTTGAGTATCGCCGGCTTGTACCTGCCCTACGATTTTTAATTGAGTTTTACCGGTATGAATAAAGGCATAACCGTCCATCGCAGATTGTCTAAAGGAGGGAAGGTTGATTGGTGCCATTAAATCTTCAGCTAAAAAATAACCGAACGTATTTTCAAGATCAACCGTTACAGTATCAAGTTGTTTTGCATTCTGAATGATAAGTTTTTGAGCTTCGGTTACTGAAATCATACATTTAAAGCGTTATGTCTTAGCGAATATAACGATATGTTTTAGCAGTTAGGTAAGGATTACCAGCTATTAACAGCTTTTTATCAATTTGAAATAACTTGCTAATTCATCGATACCTGTTTTCTTTGAAGCTTTTAGTTTTTTCTTAGTAGTCATCCCTATATTTTATGGTTAAATTGATTGAAAATAAATGGGAGAATTACAGCGTGTTTCTTCTCTGATTGTAAACGAATTAAAAGATCAAAATGGCTAACGACTTTAAGAGAAATGTATCTATAACGGGAATTGAAGAATTTACTAATATAAGATTAGGAGAACCTGTGCGTGATGCAGCAGGAATGCTGGGGGTTAAGGAAGCGCTGAAACACGGCTTTAAAGAAATGGGTGTTTTAAGATCTATGGGTGCATTGCTCAAAATGAATCAGAAAGATGGTTTTGATTGTCCCAGTTGTGCGTGGCCAGATCCTGAAAACAGATCTCCGGTAGCTGAATATTGTGAAAATGGAGCCAAGGCACTAGCTGATGAAGCAACTACTGCAAAGGCAGATGCTGGTTTGTTTAAAAAATGGACGGTTGAAGAATTATCTCAACTTTCGGACTACGAACTCAATAAATTTGGGCGTTTGATAGAGCCATTAGTTCTTAGGCCCAATAGTGTGCACTATGAGCCAATTACCTGGACAGAAGCTTATGGTTTAATCGCTAAACACCTTGAAAGATTAGATCATCCTGACGAAGCGATCTTTTATACGTCTGGCCGCTCTAGCAATGAAGCTGCATTTTTATACGGGATGTTTGCTAGAGCTTTTGGTACTAATAATATGCCCGACTGCTCCAATATGTGCCACGAGTCTAGTGGTGTAGCGCTGGGTGAAACTTTAGGAATAGGTAAGGGGTCAACTGTTTTAGAAGATTTATATGAAGCTGAAGTAATCATCATTGCTGGTCAAAATCCGGGAACTAATCATCCGCGTATGATGTCTGCTCTGGAAAAATGTAAAAATAACGGAGGAAAGATAATCAGTATCAATCCGCTGGAAGAGTCAGGGTTGGTGAATTTTAAAAATCCGCAGCATTTAAGTGGCACCCTTGGTGGTGGCGTGCAGATGGCAGATTTGCATCTTCCCGTACAGATCAATCAGGATATTCCGCTGATGAAATTGATTCTTAAAAAGTTAGCCACTTTAGATTCTATAGATCAAAAGGTTTTTGACCATGCTTTTATAGAAAAATATACCGCCGGTTATGATGCGTTTTTAGAGGACATCATGCAATACGATGAAGCAGATCTGTTAGCCCGTGCCGGTGTGCAGGAATCTGATGTGAACAAAGCCGTAGCAATGCTTCGTAATTCTGAACGAATTATTGTTTGCTGGGCTATGGGATTAACTCAACATAAGAATGGTGTAGAAAATATACGAGAGTTTGTAAACCTGTTATTATTAAAAGGAGCCTTAGGAAAACCTGGCGCCGGTACCTGTCCGGTAAGAGGTCATAGCAATGTACAAGGTGACCGTAGTGTGGGTATTCAGCATTTTGTTGACGAAGCGATGAATGCGCGGATAAAAGAATTTATGTATTTTAATCCGCCTACCAAAAAAGGATTAGATGTGGTTGAGTCTATGGAAGCGATGCACGACGGCAAAGCAAAAGCATTCTTTTGCCTAGGTGGGAATTTCCTGATGGCCGCCTCAGACACAAAATATACCGCTGAAGCCATACAGAACTGCGAGCTTTCAGTACAAATAAGTACAAAACTTAATAGAACCCATTTGGTTACTGGCAAAACGGCTTTGATCCTACCAACACTAGGACGTTCCGAGAAAGATAACATCAAAGGAAAACAGCAATACTTTACCGTAGAAAATAGTATGGGAAAAGTGAGTCAGTCTAAAGGAATTCTAAAACCAGCTTCAGGAAATGTAAAAAGTGAACCACTTATAATTGCCGAGATAGCCGATGCCTATTTTAAAAGTAACCATCCTGTAAATTGGATGGCAATGGGAGAAGATTATGGGATTATAAGAGAATATATTGACCTCGTAGCTAAAGGCTTTAATGATACTTCTAAGCGCTCTGAAGGTCACGGGTATTATTTGCCTAACAATGTGCGTAATCTTGATTTTAGTATGCTTCCGGGAGGGAGAGCACAAATTACGGTTAATAAGTTACCGCAGCATACTTTAGCAGAAGATGAATTTATGTTGATGACCATTAGATCACATGACCAGTTCAACACGACAATTTATGGCCTTGACGATAGATATCGTGGAGTTTATAATGAACGTCGAGTAGTTTTTATGAACCAAAAGGATATGGATAAACTTGGTTTGCAAAAATTAGATGTGGTTGATATCACAAGTGAATATGATGGCATACTGCGTAAAGCGAATAAATTTCTAATGATACCTTATAATATCCCAAAAGGGAATATCGCTTCATATTTTCCCGAAACTAATATTTTGGTTCCGTACAATCATTTTGCAGAACGTAGTCAAACACCAATTAGTAAATCTGTGAGAGTGAAAATTCATAAACAAATCAAAAAAGTAGATGAATTGGTTTAAAAAAATCTAATAACACCCGATATTTAATCGATTTACCTACTATATTTAAGTTATAAATTATTGATAATGCTAATTGAATTTAACCTTAGTAATAGTATTCATTAAAAGAATTATTTTGAAATTAAAAGTATTCATTTCTTTTGTTGTTCTTGCATCTATAGCAAGCGCTACATTTTTAATAAGCTGGAAGGATAAACCCCTTAACCTTGTTCAAAGTGAAAGTACTGCGATCAATCTATATTTAGATTCTAAAACAACCTTTCAATATATAGACAATTTCGGGGCATCTGATGCTTGGTCTGTACAGTTTGTGGGTAGAAACTGGCCCTTATCAAAACGCGAGAAAATTGCAGATCTGCTTTTTAGTACAGAAAATGATAGTTCTGCTAATCCTAAAGGAATAGGCTTGAGTCTCTGGAGGTTTAATCTAGGTGCAGGAAGCGCAGAACAGGGTGATGAAAGTGGTATAAAAGATGAGTGGAGAAGAGCTGAATCTTTTTACGGAGAAGGTGATACTTATGATTGGGATAAGCATCAAGGGCAAGTGTGGTTTGCAAATGCTGCAAAACAGAGAGGAGTTAAAGATCTTTTGCTTTTTTCCAATAGTCCGCCGGTTAAATTTACACGTAATAATAAGGCCTATACTAGTAATAAAAACAGATCTAATCTCAGAGCTAAGAATTATAGCGACTTTGCTAAGTATTTGGCAGACGTAGCGCAACAATTAGAGAAAAATGGCTTAAAAGTAAATTATATAAGTCCGGTTAACGAGCCTCAATGGGACTGGGCAGACGGTGGTCAGGAGGGTACTCCATTTTGGAACCATGAGATTTCAGATTTAGTACGTGCTTTAGATTATGAATTAGAAAGCAGAAACCTGGATAATACATTTATAGACATCGCAGAAACGGCTCAAATTAACTATCTAACAGAGTCTGGAAACAAAACGGGTAGAGGAGATGTGATTAATTCATTTTTTGATAATTCTTCAGAAAATTACTTAGGACACCTAGCACACGTGAATCCAGCAGTTTCGGCACACAGCTACTTTACAACTTCACCTTTTAAAAATATGGTGAAGCAACGTCAAGATTTAGGTGATGCAATTGCAGAAGTTTCAGATTTACACTTTTGGATGAGTGAATACTGTATTCTGGGTGATAATAATGGTGAAATAAACGGAAACGGTAGAGACTTAGGAATGGATTCAGCATTATATATGGCTCAGGTGATTCATAGTGATCTCGTTTTTGCAAACGCAAGTGCCTGGCATTGGTGGACTGCTATTTCTGCTTATGACTATAAAGACGGTTTGGTTTATATTGACAAGAACAAATATGATGGTAATTTTTATGAAAGTAAAATGTTATGGGCTTTAGGTAATTACAGCAGGTTCATCAGACCGGGATATCAACGAGTAGCCCTTAAAGGATTTGAGCAAGATATACTTAATGAAGATTTCGTTTATTCAGCATATAAAAGTCCTGATGATTCAAGAACAGTACTTGTTTTTATCAATTCTGCTTTAGAAAACAAAATAATCAACCTCAACTTTGAGGAGGAAGTAAAACCTTTTACGGTTGAAAGTTATGTGACATCAGAGGGTTCTGATCTTGAAAAAATACAACTCTTTAAACATGAAGAGTTAAGAATTCCATCACGTTCAGTAACTACCATAATACTAAATACTGAATGAACCAGCGAAAAATAAAAACACCTGTTTAAATGTTAATTACAAGTGTGTTATTTTACCATTAAACAGCAACGAGACCTCAATTTTATTGAGGCTTTTTTTTATCAGCTAAAATCAATTAGTACTAGAACTAGTATATCATTCTTCTTCAGAGTTTTTCAATTTGCTATTCCACAATTTGATTTTGAAGTGAAGTTTTTGTTTTCGTTTTTTCACACTCTCTTGATCTTGAAGGAGGTTGATGTAGAATTTAGCACCAGCCTCATCAAAAGTGGTCTTTTTCGGTAATGAAAGTCCGTCATTTGACTTTAAATTCTTCCAAGGCACAGAAAACCAAATATTGACATAGTCATCTAGTTTGATTGTTCCTTCAGCAAAAACCTGAATTGCAGAAGATTGAATTTCAGTCCGTGGAATAATTATTTCCCCATTTACCACTTTAAAGGTTTGATTAATAGGTCTAAACTCTAATTCTTTAAAGCGATTTTCTTTAAGTAAAACAACACTTTCCATCAAAGGTTTGTAGTTATGCAGCGTGAGGTTTTGAAGATTCAACTGCAGTTCACCATTTAGACTATCAGGATTTAGCGTTCCATCATTATTGAGTACTCCTGTTGCAAGAAGATTCAAGTTTATTATTCCACCCAGTTTAGCTATGTCCTCTAAGTTTTTACTCCCAAAATACTCAAGACCTTCAGCAAATTTTTTAATATCTACGTTAGTTGCATCAATAGTAAGAGATACTGGTAAATTATTGGGTTCAGATATATTGGCAACAGCTTCAATATGCAATTTACCCTCATAGAAGTCAATATTGCTTTTTTGAATTTTCAGATTTTCTTTATTGTCAAAAAGGAGGTACGTGTCAAAATCTGTCAGCCTTAAATTTTTATGAATGAGTGTATCAATTGCAATGTTTCCCTGTGGATAATAGGAGTCATTAATGGTATTCAGAATATCCTTTAGGTTTTGAATCTTTAGGGGGTTTTTGTTTAATCTGTCTTTATTTTTTTTTCTCGAATCAAAAAGAGTCACAACATCTGCAGTGTTGAGATAGGGGGAACTGATATCAAAAGTTGAAATGTGCTCTTCATTTTCTATTGAATTATTGATGAAATCAGAGAAATTATTAATAGATCCAGAAACACGCAATGCACTTTTACCGGGCAGGTTTATATTTAAAGTTTCGAGATTAGCAAAATCGTTATTGATCTCTAAGCGAAGACTATCTATAGGTATCTGAATATCTGCTAACGGAAAATTAACTTTAGAATCTACCAATTTTAAACTTCCTGTTGCATCTGTATTGAAAATGGCTAAGTCTGAAGCTTCCCCGTTGTACTCACCTTCAAACTCAAATTTTCCCGACTCAAATATAAAATTGATTGTTTTTAAATAGTCATTAAGGTCAGTAGTATTGCCCGAAGCATTTGCCTTAAATTTAAAATCGAATGGGCTTTCATTACCGTTTTCAATCTTTTTTAATGATCGAATGCTTCCGGTCAGGGAAGCTTGAGAATTTTTGTAGTTGACATTGAGGTAATCTAATTTTAAAACCGAATCGTTCACAAAATAGACCGAAGCATCAACGTCTTTAGTGATCAATTCCTTGTATTTTAAAGAGTCGATATTTAGAGAAAGCTTAGGTTTTAATCTGTTGATATCTTCAAAAGCCTTTGGTAATTTTCTTAATTTTGTTTTAGAATTTGATTCTTCTTTTTTGCCTAAAGAGTTAACGACCTCAATCCACTGGTCTCCATCTACAAAAGGAGCTTCTACATTTAGATAGACACTGCCTCTTTCGTTTTGATTATTTAAAAGGATATTGGTGAAATTATTTATAGTTCCATTTAAAATAAAAGGATGCAAGGCACCCACTTCTAGCTCTACCTGATCTAAAATGATATTAGAATTTGTAATATTTACTGATAACGAATCAAAGTCGATATCAAGCCCAGCATTAGGATAGTAGAAGTTTGCATTTTTTAACTTTAAAGTACCCTTGGCATTATCCAGAAGTTGATTAAATTTTTGAATGTTTCCGGCTACACTTCCTGAAAATTCAAAGTCACCGGCATTGATATTTACTAATTTTATCTCAAATAAATCTTGAAAAACAGCAAGAGTACCCTGAGACTTTGCTTTAATATTAAGATGAATGGGTTGGCTGTTAGCATTATCTGTTCTAGGCACAACTAAACTTCCATTTAAGTCGGTTTCAGATCCTTGATAATTGATGTGAAAATCATTAATGCTAATGTTCTCAGTACTTGTCAATTCAATATCTGAACTTACATTTTGATACTGAATTGAGTTGTAAACAACATTGTCTAAGTTGAGTTTAAATCGGGGATGAAATTTATTAAAAATAGTCGTGAGGACTTCATTTATGGTTTTACGGTCGTCCTTGCTTTTATCAGATTCCGGAATCATTTCTTTAGCTGTAGCAATGAGTTCATCTACATTCAAAGATTCAGATTTTAACTCCACATAACTACTTGTGGGTTCCACTGGATTATTTGATATCAAAGAAGATATATTATTGAGATGGCCTGTAAAAACGAGATTCTCGCTTCTTTCAAGTTCAATGTTTAGCTCTTCTAAAAGTGATTTTTTATTATCTAAACTAAGCTTGATGGTTTTTACGGGTAATTGCAATCCATTTTTCTTCAGAACAACTTGACTATTGTTGAGTAAAAAGTTTCCTTCTGCAAAGTTGAATAGATTTTCAGGATGATCAATATCTCCGCTAAGCTTAGCATTTAAAGTAAAATCCCCTCCTTTAAAATCAAAATTTTCATTGTTTAATACTTGGGCGATCGATTCGTTTTTACCCGCTATATTTAGATTTGCTACGACATAATTATGATACTCAGGTGTAGATTGATAATAACTATTGTCTAAGTTTAAAACCATCCCTTTGAGATTACCAGTGACCTTATTGAAAACTATTTTGATATCTTTTTTAGTGCCTTTTAAGCTCTGAAGGCTATCAGATTCATATATCTTATTCGTTAAGTTTCCTTCAAAACTGGTATTTGAGAGCGTATAATTATCGCTAAAACTTACCGTATTATCTGTGCTTTTAAAATCGGCATTGATCTCTGGTGTATTTCTAAATTGAAATAAGCCATCTAGGGTGAGACTTGTCTTAATAGGTTTTTTGATTGCATACGGCGCAATCTTTTTTGCAATGCTATCAGAAAGAAATTTGTGTAAAGAATCAAAGTGAAGCTTGTCGTTTGAAAGACTAAGGTGATAGGAAGGTTCTATTAAATCAAAGCTAGAACTCACCCTAAATTGCTCTCCATCTAATGTTAGTATAAAATCGGAAACATTTAAAACATTTGTATCTGTATCTAAGGTGAATTCAGGATTGCCTGATACTTTGGTTCTTTTTAAGAAGCTCCCTTTTTTTGTATTAAACCCCAGCTTATTGACATCAGCTTCAAAACTCAAAGAACCCTTTATAACTGATTTATTCATTTTAAGTTCACTACGAATATTGTGAAACGCTATATCAAAATGCTTGTGAAACATACTATCCTTCGCAACATATTTTAGTTGTTTGACTCTAAATTTTGTAGCGTTAGGATCTATCCAAGAAGGAAAAACAAAAGGAGAATTAGTATTAGAAAGATTGTTTAATTTTTGCTTTACGTGATATTCATAAGACTTATCAGAGACTACTTCAGAATAAATAGAAACACTATCAATATTTATGCGCTTAAATTGAAAGTCTCCGCGAATAAGATCACGAGTACTAATCGTCACTAAGGCTTTATCAATAAAAATTGATTTCCTTTTAAAAGTAATAGAATCCTTTTCACTTTGAAAAATGTTGTTGATCGTAAAACCAACATTGGGAAAACCGGTTAAAAAAGTAGCCTCTACATCACCAATTTTTAAAGTTCCCTCTTGATTGGCGTTATACCATTCCTGTAAACCATCTATAATTAAATTTCGACTTTGCCATCCTAAGGTGAATAGACCTATTGGTACCAAAATTATAAGTCCCAAAATAAGTCCAAAATAACGCTTGCGTTTGGTTGATTTCTTTTTCTGTTTATCAGGTTTTGTCAACTGTATTTTGATTGAAAATAAGAAATTAATGATTCTGTAGCACTTTCTATTGATGAGAAAACATCTGCTGCATAGGGAATATCAAAAATAGGCTAGAATTGTATGGAAGTCGATAAATTAATTCTAAAGAATTGTCAAATGTTTCATTTAGTGTGAAAGCTTACATGTTTTTAAAGCATTCATCTCTGTTATAAACCATATTTTTTATATTCATTTTACTCGATAATCGAGATTAAATGCTCCGAGACTTGCCTCGTTCTAAAAATGTATTGTTCAGTTTAGTGCTTCTTGGACCTGCCTTTGTCGGCCAGATAGGCTTACCCTTAGTAGTTTACTTTAATTTTAAAGTATGATATAAAGTTGGTATAAATAGAAGGTTATCACTTTTCCAAATCCACAAGATGCATAGTCAAATCTATTAATAGTGATTTTGGTGATTGGCAACTTCTCAAATCTCACTACTAAAATTAAAAACCTGACATATATCATATTTTAAACGGTAGCTACTTTTCATCTTTGGGTATTAAACTAAAAATAAATGAAAAACGCCATATCCCCACATCAATTTCATATCCCGGTAATGGGCATTGCTTACACCATAGACACACCGTTAAAAGTGGCGCATTTTGGAATAAATTCTTCCATTTCAATTATTGAAGATCACCTTATCGAAAAAATGCGTGCGTATTATTACAAATTGAACAACGAGCCTTTTAAGCCTATAAGCAAAAAAGAACCTGATTTTAGAGCCAAACGGATAACTGATTATTTGAATCTGATTGGTGAAGAAGTGAAAAAGAAGGTAGAAGAGATGAAAACCGCTGCTTTTTCAGGCACTTCAGAAATTACCAAGTATTTCGAAATGCTGCCTGAAGTTTCTGACTTAAAACAGAAATACCTTAAATTTCTTCAGCTAACTGATCCTTCAGAAAAAGAAAATCTGGAAACTGAGTTGAGAAAAGAGGTTACACCCGGTGCGATTGAAGTCAATATTATGACGAAGATTGATAGCGATCAAATCGATGAAAACAAAGAAGTTATAGAAAATGGATCTGATGCCTTACAGGCTTTAAAAGGGTATGCAGAAAGTAATTTAGAGAATTCAACCCTAGTTTTTTCAGCAGGAATGAATCCAAGATTATTTAATTATCTGTCTTCTTTTACAACCTTTCATCCCGATAGCAACGGAAAATTCAACAAAGCCATCGCTATAAAAGTCAGCGATTACCGTTCGGCTTTAATTCAGGGAAAATACCTCGCCAAACGTGGTATTTGGGTAAGTGAATTTAGAATCGAATCAGGCCTAAATTGCGGTGGTCACGCTTTTGCAACTGATGGTTATTTAATGGGCCCGATAATGGAAGAATTTAAGCAGAATAAAGCTGAATTACAATCAGAATTATCGGCACTTTACCGAAGTGTTATTACTGAAGAAGCTGAAACTTTTGAATTACCCGAAATAAAGATTACCGTTCAGGGTGGAATCGGAACTTTTGAAGAAAACAACTTGTTGAAAGATTATTTTCAGGCTGATGCGACCGGTTGGGGATCCCCATTTTTACTGTGTCCGGAAGTAACTAATGTCGATGAGGAAACCCTAAGGAAACTTCAAAAATCGAAAGAAGAAGATATTGTTTTAAGCCATAGTTCTCCATTGGGAGTTCGGTTTAATTACCTGAAGGGAGCTAGCGGAGAAGAATTCCGAAGAAAAAATATTTTAAGAAATAAACCCGGCAGTTCGTGCCCCGAGAAATTATTAGAATCGAATACGGAATTTACCGAAAAACCGATTTGTACCGCTTCGCATAAATATCAAAAATTGAAACTGAAGCAAATTCAACATTCCGATTTATCGAGTACTGAAAAGGCAAAGCAAGCTGATCTGTTGTTTCAGAAAGAATGTTTATGTACCGGTTTGTGCAATAGTGTCGCTAAAAATTACAATTTCAGTTTTGTAAAGAAAATGGATTTTGTGACCGTTTGTCCCGGTCCAAATTTGGCCTATTTCTCGGGTAACTATTCTTTAAAAGAACTCACCGATCATATTTATGGACGAAAGAATGTGCTAAGCGGTTACCGTCCACATGTATTTATTAAAGAACTGCAATTGTATATCAATTACTTAAAGGAACTTGTAGACAGCACCGATTTTTCGAATAAACGAGAAGCAAAAAAGTTTACCCGATTTACACAAAATCTGGAAGAAGGCATTGACTATTACAAGAATTTATTTTTCAAAAAGGTAATCAAAGAACGCCAGTTTTTAACCGATCTGCTGGTTTGCGAAAACCGAATTTTAGAAATCAACCAGCAGGTTGAAGTGCTTAGCTATTAGATAGCTTTGCTTTTAGAAATTTAAATATAGATAATAGGGCGCTTTACTTTTAGAGAATAGAAACTGGACTTTATAGTAAACATGTTATCTTGTAGTCTTGCTCATTTCACGCCATACCTCCCTGCAGTTTAGTGCCAGTCTAAACCTGTTTTATCGTAAACAAAATCAGAGAATCATTGAGTTTTTAAACATTTCATAACCAAATAATCTATTAAAAGTTAAGCTTTTGTTTGTCCGAAATTCTCTAGTTTTAATATGATTTATAGAGAGCAGGCCATTCCCAGTGAAGTAAACCTCTGCATTTTCATTTCAGTGCAGAGTAGTTTATTTTTTATCAGGTTCTAGTAAAAAACTTACAATAGCATCCATTTCCTCTTTAGATAATGCTCCGCCATAAGCCGGCATGTTTTCGGCACCGTTTACAATTCT
Organism: Leeuwenhoekiella polynyae; assembly: GCF_004104075.1. Lineage (GTDB taxonomy): Bacteria > Bacteroidota > Bacteroidia > Flavobacteriales > Flavobacteriaceae > Leeuwenhoekiella > Leeuwenhoekiella polynyae. Next base: position 122,069 of record NZ_QOVK01000006.1, read on the forward strand.
AATGATAATCTGTTCTTTGGTCAATCTATTTTGAACTTTGGTAAGTTCCGGTCCACGTATACCACCCTGATCACCAATTTTATGGCAGTAGAGACAACCTACGGTGTTAAAAAGTTCTATGCCTTTCTCTATTTTTTTAGAAGTCTTAGGTACCGTAGTATATTTAGATAAAGGTTTGGCATCAAAACGCGGTGACTAGGGTGCTTTAATTCCTATATACCACAAGGAACAAATGGAAAGTATGATAAAAGTAACACCGGCTATTGCCCAAGGTCTTCGCAACGGGTGCCGTTCACCTTTGTTTGATAAGAAAGGAATGGAAAAAAGCAAAAAACCTCCCAATAGAGGCCCCAAAAACATAACATACGATTCTATTTGTCGAGGCATTAACGCAAAAAGCGCGAATATCCAGGTAAAATACCAATCGGGTTTGGGATCGGCATTTACATTGGTCAAGTCGGGTTCTGAGGTAAGTGCAGGAGCACCAATAAACCAAGCGAGACAAACCAGTATAAGGAATACCAAAGCGCTAAATACAGCATCACGCCAGATGGCATCTGGAAAAAGAGGAACCCCTTTTTTCATCAGCATGTCTTCATACCATTTTCTATAGGTTTTTGGTTTTAGAAGTTTGCCAACTTTAGGAGGTTCTGAGATCCCATTTTTAAATACAAGGTATAAATGATAAGTAACGATTAAAAATAATAATGCCGGGAATAAGAATACATGCATCGCAAAGAAACGATTGAGTGTTTCTCCACCTATGGTATCTCCACCCAATAAAAAATAAGCAATAGAATCGCCTATTAAGGGTATTCTTCCCATTTGCTCTGCAGCGACCACTGCAGACCATACTCCGTTATTATCCCATCGTAATAATTGTCCTGTAAACGCCATAACTATGGTGATGACCATAAGTACCACTCCCGTAATCCAGCTCATTTCCCACTTGGAAAACCTAAGTGATTATTGTAATTTTTGTTTATTTCTGAAATTATTCAAAATCAGATATCTTGCACGTTTTAAGTATGACTATTTTTGATCCAACGTTTTCTATTTGAGAATATCTCTATGAACTACATAATTATAGTGGTTGCATTGCTTTTGTTGGCCTTTGCAATTATTACACTAAGCAGGCAGCAAAAGCGAAAAGCCGCTACATTTCCACCTGGCTGGCATAATTTATTATGTCAACACGTTCACTTTTATGACCAGCTCACCGCTACAGAACAGAAGCGTTTTCAAAAGCGGATGATGCAATTTTTGAGTGAAGTTTATATAGAAAGTATTGATTTTGAGTTAGAAGATCTTGACAAATTATTAGTAGCCGCAAGTGCTATTATTCCTGTTTTCGCATTTCCCGACTGGCATTATATTAATCTGAGTACCGTGCTTATATATCCAGATCATTTTAACGATGATCTAAATTTTGGACATAAAGATGAACAGAAACATATTGCCGGGATGGTAGGTTCAGGACGCTTCAATCATCAGATGATACTCTCACGAAAAGCACTTCATGAAGGTTTTGATAAAAAATCAGATCTGCACAATACTGGCATTCACGAGTTCGTACACTTGATAGATATGACAGATGGTGTCGCAGATGGTACCCCCGAGCGACTTATTGCTCACTCGTATAGTATTCCCTGGCTAAAATTAATTCATAGAGAAATGGAGGCCATTAATGACAATAAATCTGATATACGCAGTTACGGAGGCACTAATGAAGCGGAGTTTTTTGCGGTAGCTTCAGAATATTTTTTCGAAAATCCCATTTTGCTTAAAAAGAACCATCCAGAACTCTATGAAATGCTTAGCGCGTGTTTTCATAAAAAATAACTGGATGGATTTTGGTATAGAATAGAATGTTCTGTAATCTAAAATTTATTGTGATTATTTAATTGCTGAATAAGCCTTTGCAGTTTGCTTGGAAGTACCTAAACCTTCGATACCCAATTCAACTACATCGCCCGGTTTGAGGTAGCGTGGTGGCTTAAAGCCCATTCCTACACCAAAAGGAGTTCCGGTTGAAATGACATCTCCCGGAAGTAGGGTCATAAACTGGCTGATGTAGCTCACCACCTGCTGCACATTAAATACAAAATCTGAAGTATTGCTGTTTTGCAATTCCTCACCATTCAATTTTAGCCACAGGTTGAGGTTGTTAGGATCTTTGATTTCGTCTTTGGTCGCTATAAAAGGACCTAAAGGCGCAAAGGTGTCGCAGCTTTTTCCCTTTACCCATTGCCCGGCACGTTCGATCTGAAAGGCACGTTCGCTGTAATCGTTGTGTAGGGTATAACCTGCTACATAATCTAAAGCTTCGGCTTCACTCACATAAGAGGCTTTTTTGCCGATTACCACAGCGAGTTCAACCTCCCAATCTGTCTTTTCACTTCCCTTGGGAATGATCACATCGTCATTGGGACCCACAATTGCCGAGGTCGCTTTAAAGAACAAAATGGGTTCTTTAGGGACTTCCATCCCGGTTTCTTTAGCGTGAGAAACGTAATTAAGACCAATGCATACAATTTTTGATGGCCGCATCAGAGGTGCTCCCAGACGGGTTTCTGCGGAAACTTCCGGACAATTGTCCAGTTCTTTGCTTAACCATGTATTGAGTCGGTCAAGACCATTTGTTTCAAAAAATGCTTCGGTGTAATCTTCACCAAAACCCGATACATCTATGCGTTTTCCGGAGTCTAAAAGCACTCCCGGTTTTTCATTTCCGGCTTCGCCGAAACGTATTAATTTCATAATCTTCCAGTTAAAAAGTTATCCATTTAGTTTTATAAATCCGCCGTCAATAGGGAAGTCTGTCCCGGTGATAAAAGATGCTTCATCAGAGGCGAGGTACAGCGCTAAATGCGCGATTTCTACAGGTTTGCCCATGCGGCCTAATGGCTGTGTTTTAGATAGTTTCTCAAACATCTCTTCCTGATTGTCGGGGTAATTTTTTGCAATAAAACCATCTACAAAAGGCGTATGCACGCGGGCAGGGGAGATGCTGTTGCATCTGATGCCCTCATCAACATAATCTTTAGCGATGGAATAGGTCATCGTGAGTACGGCGCCTTTTGACATCGAGTACGCAAAACGGTCTGAGATCCCAACCGAAGATGCAATGGAAGCCATATTGAGAATGACTCCGTTTTTGCCTTTCATGTGTTTAATCACGGCTTTTGCGCAGTTAAATACACCCTTGATGTTTATGGCATAAATACGGTCGAGATCTGCTTCGGTGGTATTTTCAATGTTTCCCACGTGGGCAACCCCTGCATTATTAACCAATATATCAAGCGAATTTTCATCGGCGATCTCATCAATCACGTGCTGTACTTGATCTTCTTTAGAAACATCGCATATTTTATAGTGCAGCTCCAAGTTATCAGCTCTAAAGGTTTCAACAACTTCTTTTGCCTGCGTTTCATTATAGTCAAGAATGTAAACCTGAGCTCCGTTTTTAGCAAATACTTCTGCGATGGCACGTCCTATACCGCTGGCTCCACCGGTAATTAGTGCTGTTTTTCCAGATAAATTAAAAGGGGTCATTTCAAATTATTTTAAAGTGAGTTTAATAATAGTATCTACCGCATCGCGATGCGCTTCATCCAGATAGATCGTCAATATATTTTTCTTAAGCTTGTATTTAACCGGCTTACCATCATCAAACCAACTTAGTGTTTTAACGCGTTTTTTGGCGAAAGGGATACTCAGGGTATTCAGATCACTATTTAAAACATGCAGATAGGTAGTTTGGTCTTTTTCAGTCGAAACATAATCGGTGCCCTGAAACATGCCGCCACGCGTGTCATAAATACTTTCTCCGTTTTCTTGCAGCCATGAACCCATTTGCAGCAACAAATCCTGATGCTCCTGCTGTATTTTTCCGTTAGGCATAGGACCTACATTAAGCAAAAAATTAGCATTATTTCCGGCAGCCTTCACCAGATACTGAATCAATTCGTTAAATGATTTATGATTGCCATCCTGTAGATTGAAACCCCACGAATGATTTATGGTTTCACAGGTCTCTAAGGGTAAATTACCAATTTGAGAACCTTCACTAAAGCCGGCTGTATTTTTCCCCGGAAGGTCTTTTTCAAACATCTGAAAATCTTCACCGGCAATGGGCGCAAGATGGTGGTTGTTGCCAATGAGCAAACCGGAATTCACGCCGTGAATGATTTTATACGTTGCTTCCAGATCAAAATCCTGATAGGGTTTGCCCGCTTTTTTTAAATCGTTTTGATCCCAATATCCATCAAACCAAAACCCTGCGATGTCATAGTTTTCTGCCAGTTCTTTAATCTGGGCGTTTTGATACGTTATATAATCTTGCCAGTTACCGGATTCTGGTCGACCCAAATCCTGACCGGTTTTCCCTCTGGGATAGTAATCAGGATGATGCCAGTCTAACTGTGAGTAATAGGCAAAAAGCTTGATACCTTCTTTTTTACAGGCTTCCTCAAGCATTCTAAAAATATCTTTGCCATATGGTGTATCGTCAACAATGTTATAATCGGAAACTTTTGAATCATACATCGCAAAACCGTCGTGATGCTTGGTCGTGATCGTGATGTATTTCATACCCGCTGCCTTGGCCAGTTTAACCCAGGCCTCGGCATCAAACTGCTGCGGATTGAAAAAATCCGGTAGTAATTCATACCGGTCTGTTTTTATTTTTTGAGTGTTCATCACCCATTCCCCGTCTCCCAGCGTACTGTATACGCCCCAATGAATAAACAAGCCAAATTTCGCATCCTGAAACCAGGCTCTGTTTTCCAGATTTTCTTTTGAAGGCGTATAGTCGGTTTGACCTAAAGCCACATACAGATTTAGGAAGAGTAGGGCAGTAATGCATACGCGCTTTTTCATAATTTTATTTGGTTTTGGCGATTTCCTGCCAGATTTTTCCGGTTGGAAATGTATACTCTTTAAGTGATTCCGGTTTCATAGTGATGCTGTAACCCGGCATTTGTGAAGGCATATAGGCGCCATTTTTTATAACTACAGGATCAAAGAAATGTTCGTGCAGGTGATCTACATACTCTATAATACGATTTTCAAGCGAACCGCTAATGGCAATATAATCAATCATAGACAAGTGCTGTACATATTCGCAAAGGCCTACACCACCGGCATGCGGACATACGGGAATTTCAAATTTAGCAGCCATAAGCAAAACCGCAAGCACCTCGTTAACACCGGCTAATCTGCAGCTGTCTATCTGGCAAATCTCGATGGCACCGGCTTGCATGAGTTGTTTAAAAATAACCCGATTTTGGCAATGTTCTCCGGTCGCCACTTTTATAGGCGCTACCGCTTTTGCGATGGCCGCGTGTCCCAATACATCGTCTGGGCTCGTAGGTTCTTCAATCCACCAGGGGTTGAATTTTTTGAGTTCGACCATATTTGCGATAGCTTCGGTCACATCCCATTTTTGGTTGGCATCCATCATCAGCTTGAGGTCGTCACCTATTTCTTCGCGAATAATCTGAGCCCGGCGCATATCGTCTTTAAGGTCTTTGCCTACTTTGATTTTCATATGCTTAAAGCCTTCGGCTTTAGCCTCACGGCATAACTTTCGCATTTTCTCATCGCTGTAACCCAGCCAGCCGGCAGAGGTTGTATACGCGGGATACCCCTTTTCAAGCAGGTGATCTATACGTTCCTGCTTAGTGGCTTCGAGCTTTTTAAGCATGGTTATCGCTTCAGCAGGGGTAATTGCATCGGTAATGTAAGTGAAATCTACGCAAGAGACCAGTTCTTCCGGACTCATATCTGCCAGTAGTTTCCAAAGCGGTTTTTCTTCCGCCTTGGCGTATAAATCCCAAACGGCATTTACCACCGCTCCGGTTGCAAGGTGAATCACTCCTTTTTCGGGACCTAACCAGCGTAACTGACTGTCGCCGGTGATCATTTTCCAAAAGGCACCCATATTTTCGGTAAAGGATGACAACGATTTATTCAAAATCAGAGGCATTATAGAATCAATCGCGGCCACACACAGCTCGTTGCCACGACCTATGGTAAAGGTGAGGCCATGACCTTCCAAACCTTTCTGCGAAGTTTTGAGAATAACATAAGCAGCAGAATAATCAGGATCGGGATTCATAGCATCTGAACCGTCCAGAAACTGGCTGGTAGGGAAGCGTACATCTACAACTTCATAGCCGGTGATAATTACCTCTGTTTTCATGGGTTTGAGTGATTAAAGTGAACGTTCCAAATTTACCCAGGCTTGATTCTTTTTACCGACCGTTTTTTGACCAAGAATGATACTATTTTTGCTTAACAGTCAAATTAGGGCATTTTTGAGTGAATTTCTGCGTATTCTTTTGGGGTTTTTCCGGTTACTTTTTTAAACTGTCTGTTGAAATTGGACAGGCTGTTGTAGCCGGAAGCAAAACCAATTTCGCTTACCCGTTCGTGCGGCTCCATTAAGAGTCTGCAGGCAAAGCCAATACGAATCTCGTTGAGGTAACGCATCAGGCTTTTTTTGTGAAACTTGCTAAACAACCTGCTAAAGGCCGAAGGATTCATCGGGATCAGTGCCGCGACATCATCAAGACTAATAGTTTCCCTAAAATTTTTATAGAGGTATTCATATACCTTGTCAAAATTGCCCACCCCGGTATTATAGGCCTCGCTCATATAACCCGCGCTGGTAAGTGCATTATGCTCTAGTGTAACAAGTTCTTTTAAAAGCTGAAGCAGACTCAGGCTGCGTTCAAAAGGTTCGAGATTTTTGAGGTTTTTAAGCTGGTGCAGAATCTCTTTCGGAATATTTTCAAATACGAGTCCGCGTTGTGCTGCCTGCAACAACCGGGCAGGAATACGCATTTCGGGTCTGCTGAAAAAATCGGTACCTAAAAAATTCTGTTTAAAATGTATGGCGATCGCTTCCGCCTGCAGCTCCTTGTTTTCTTCCTTAAAATAAACCGGATCGTTTAGCCACATATGCGGCAGATTAGGCCCCAGCAAAACCAACTCGCCGGGATTGAATTTTGAAATGGAATCCCCAATAAAGCGGGTACCTGTGCTCTCTAAAATAAGCACCAGCTCCAGTTCGGGATGGTAATGCCAGATTTTTAGAAAATGCCGGTCTAAGGTATGGCTGATTGTGAATGAACAATCATCGTGGCTTTGCCTGTCGAGTTTAATGAGTTTCATATCAGCGCATTAGGTGATTTTAAGGTTTTGCTTTCGATACGCACCCGGCGTACTATTGAGGTGTTTTTTAAAGACTTTGTTAAAATGGGGCAGGTTATTAAAACCGGTTTCGATGGCGATATCGAGCAAGGTCTTGTTTGTGGTAACAATAAGGTATTGCGCACGTTCGATGCGTTTTTCGTGAATGTAAGCCAAAGGACGTTTCCCGGTATGTTCTAGAAATTCACGGGAGAAATAGTCCCGGTTTTGATTGGCTTTTTCGGCAAGTTCAGTGACGGTAATGGCCTGGTTTAAGTTAAGCTGAATGTAATTCATAGCATCAAGAACTACCGAAGGAATTTTTCGGCTTTGGGTTTCTGAATAGCGTATAGATTCAATAAACCGGGAAAGTAAAATCAAAATGATACCCTGGGTTTCAAACTGCACCGAAGCTTTCATGTTTCGATTTAAATTTTGGTATTCCTTGTAAAAAGCTTCTTTTTCATAAATTTCCGGATTGTCAGACCGGTTAATCCCACGCCCGGGATTGAGCTTCAGCAATTTTTTAAAGAGAATCACCTCGGTTTCGGAAGCCGGGAGTTCCATCACTTCTCTGTTGTCTTTAAAAAGAGCCCCGGTATCTGGTGATTCTTCAAAAAACTGAACAAAATACTGCTGCATATAATCCGTGCATTTAAAATCACATAAAGTAAAACTGGGAATCAAATACAGGTGACCGGCTCTGAGATTCAATTTTTTTGACGGACTTGCGAGCACACCGCTTCCGGTCTCGATATAATAGATGCGATAATAAGGGCTAATCACGTTTTTATAGTCCCACCGGCTTGACAATTCTACACAATCTATGTTAAGCAGCGAAAAGGTATGTGTGAAGTGTTTAGAATTCAAAATTGCAGGTTTTAGTGAAAACGGCTGTTCTTAAATAGATAAAAATAAGTCGTTTTTATATAATAAGATATAAACAATGCTAGAATATCTTTGGACGTTTACGCATCTGGAATTCTTTTCGAAATCGTTGTAATCGTATATTATTGAGAATCTAAATCTAAACGAGACATTAGCCAAAAGCGGAAATATATAACTTTAGAAAGACTATGAAACGCAGGGATCTTATAAAATTAAGCGCAGCGGCAGCTGCGGGTTTGTATTTAAACCCACTGCTGGCACGTGCAAATTTCTTCAACCCTGAGCAAAGAGGGCCATTTAAACCTAGCTGGAATTCACTTTCTAAATATCAGGTTCCAGACTGGTTTCGTGATGCCAAGTTTGGTATGTGGGCACATTGGGGTCCTCAGTGTGAGCCCGAGTCCGGAGATTGGTACGCTCGCGGAATGTATCAGGAAGGTTCGTGGCAGTACAAATCCCATATTGAGAATTACGGGCATCCTTCAGAATTTGGTTTTAAAGATGTGATCAACGTTTGGAAAGCCGATAAATGGGATCCTGAAGAACTGGTTAGTCTCTATAAAAAAGCCGGGGCTAAATATTTTATGGCGATGGCCAATCACCACGACAATCTGGATCTTTGGGATAGTACCCATCAGCCCAACTGGAATTCGGTTCAAATGGGACCTAAAAAAGATATTATTGCCGGTTGGGAAAAAGCGGCACGCAAGGCCGATTTGCCTTTTGCACTCAGTGTACATGCGGCTCACGCGTGGAGTTGGTATGAGCCTTCTCAACGTGCAGATAAAAACGGTCCTTTGGCGGGAGTTCCCTATGATGGAAATTTGACTGTTGAAGATGGGGAAGGCACCTGGTGGGAAGGTTTGGACCCGCAGGAATTGTATGCTCAGAACCACGAGTTGAGTGAAGGCAGCTACGATAATGGTAAGATTCACAGTCAGTGGAACTGGGGTAATGGTGTTACTCCGCCCTCAAAAGAATATTGCAAGAAATTTTACAATCGCACGATTGAGTTGATAGACAAGTTCAATCCAGATTTACTTTATTTTGACGATACGGCATTGCCGCTTTGGCCGGTAAGTAATGTAGGCCTTGAAATAGCCGCTTACCTATATAACAAAAGCCTGGACAAGGACGGCAATCCACAAGCTGTGGTTACCGGAAAAATTCTGGATGAAGAGCAACGCAAAGCTTTGGTTTGGGATATTGAAAAAGGCCAAAGCAATGAAATTGAGCCTTTGCCGTGGCAGACCGATACCTGTATCGGGAGTTGGCACTACGATAAAGGCATTTACAGAGATAAACGCTATAAATCTGCCAAACAGGTCATACACAGCCTTATCGATGTGGTAAGCAAAAATGGAAACCTCATGCTTAATATTCCGGTTAAGGGAGATGGAAGCATTGACGAGTTAGAGCGTGCGATTGTAGAAGAAATAGGGGAGTGGATGCGTCTCAACGGAGCAAGCATTTACGGTACCCGACCTTGGGAAATTTTTGGAGAAGGCCCCCAACAGGAAAGTGCTGCCGCCTTGACTGCTCAGGGATTCAACGAAGGCAAAGGCAAGCCTTTTTCATCGCAGGATTTTAGATTTGTGACCAAAGGCAAGAAACTTTACGCTACGGTTATGAGCTGGCCCGAAAGTGGAAACGTAGTTATAAAATCATTAGCTTCAGATGCTGCTTATCGAAATAAACCCATCAAAAAAGTAAAACTGGTAAGTACCGGTAAAAAATTAAAGTTTCAGCAAACTGCAGCAGGTCTTGAGGTGTATTTTCCGAAGGAGAAACCTGCTGTTTCATATGCAAATGCTTTGGAAATCAGTTAACAGTAAAAACTACTATGAACTATATTGTTTGTCAGGAACCTGGCACCTTTTTATTAAAAGAACAAGATATTCCGCAGCCTAAAGCGGGAGAGTCGTTGTTGCGCATTCGCAAAATAGGGATTTGCGGTACCGATATTCATGCTTTTGGCGGGACACAGCCGTACTTCAATTATCCACGAGTTTTAGGTCACGAGTTGGCTGCAGAATATGTACAAGGGGATGCCGAAGGTTTCGAGAAAGGAGATGCGGTAAGTTTTATTCCGTATTTCAATTGCGGTACCTGTGTGGCCTGTCGCAATGGTTTGAGCAATTGCTGTACGTCTATTCAGGTTTTTGGCGTGCACATCGATGGCGGGATGGCAGAATATGTAGTCGTTCCGGATTCCTATTTACTGCACGGCGAAGGACTTGATTTTGATGAACTTGCTCTGGTAGAACCTTTAGCTATTGCCGCTCACGGCGTGCGTAGAGCAGGCATAAGATCTGGAGAAACCGTTCTGGTAATGGGAGCGGGCCCTATAGGGATTGGTCTGATTCAGTTTGCACAACAGGCAGGAGCAAGAGTGATTGCGCTTGATGTAAATGCGCACCGCCTTGATTTTTGTAAAAAAGAACTCGGCGTTTGGGAAGCCATAAACCCAATGAACGTGGATGTGATGGAGCATCTGGCTGCACTTACCAATGGCGATATGCCCACAGTGGTTATAGACGCTACCGGTAATCGTAATGTGATGAATAGTGCATTTCAGTATCTTGCTCACGGTGGCCGTTATGTGTTGGTAGGTTTGCAAAAAGGCGAACTGGCGTTTAGCCATCCCGAATTTCATAAACGGGAATCTACACTGATGAGCAGCCGTAATGCGACGCGAGAAGATTTTCAATACGTGATAGATAGCATCAAGAGCGGGAAAATAACTCCTAAAACCTATATCACGCATCGCATTGATTTTAAGGATTTACCTTCGGGCTTTGAGGATTTACTGGCGCCCGAAAATAACGTGATCAAAGCTTTGGTAGAGATTCAATAAACTACCTCTAGAGGTCCATAAAGCATTATGCGGAACAATACATTTTTAGAACGATACAAGTCTCGGAACATTAAAATCTCGATTATCGAGTAAAGAGTTAAAGCATGATACTAGATACCCATCAACATTTTTGGCAGTACAACCCGGTGAAGCACGACTGGATTGATGAGGAAATGGCTGTGATACGCCGGGACTTTATGCCTCAGGATTTACAACCGGTTTATCAAGAGCATGATGTTACAGGTTGCATCGCGGTGCAGGCCGACCAAACGTTGGACGAAAACACCTTTTTACTCAATCTTGCTGATGAGAACGATTTTATAAAGGGAGTTATTGGTTGGGTTGATTTTCAAAGCGATTCTGTGCAGCAGGATTTGGATTATTATGCTGAAATGCCTTTGATGAAAGGTTATCGCCACGTAGTACAGGCTGAAGCGGATCCGTCTTTTTTACTTCGGAAATCGTTTTTAAGCGGAATTTCAAAACTGAAAGATACCGGGGCCGTATATGAAATCTTGGTGTTTTCACATCAACTTCCGGCGGCACTCGAGTTTGTAAAACTGTTCCCTGAGCAGCAATTTGTCATTGATCATATTGCGAAGCCTAATATCAAGGAAGGCTATATTGATTCCTGGGCTTTATTGATGCGTGCTATCGCCAGCTATGAAAATGTGAGTTGTAAAGTATCGGGTATGATTACCGAAGCCGATTATAAAACCTGGAAAACTATTGATTTAATGCCTTACATGAATATAGTTTTTGAAGCTTTTGGCCCCAACCGAATTGTTTACGGTTCAGACTGGCCGGTATGCCTGGTTGCCGGAAGCTATTCTCAGGTTCTTAATGTAGCCAAGGCTTTTGCCGGACAATTATCACACGAAGAACGCAAACTTTTTTTCTATAAAAATGCCCAGCACATTTATACTATTTAACTCATGGATTTAAACTTAAAAGATAAAATTGTTTTGGTAACCGGTTCTGCAGGAATGCCCGGTAGCATAGGTCATACGATTATTTTTGCCCTGGCAGCAGAAGGGGCAACCCCGGTTTTGTTAGATCGAAACGCCCGCGGTTTTGAATATGAAAGTCAACTGCGCGAGCAAGGTATTGACAGCACATTTTATCAAACCGACTTGTCTGATGCAGATCAAATTAAAAAATCAGTTGAAAAACTTTCAGCTAAATATGGGCGTATCGATGCGATTATCAATAATGTGGGGGTAAACGATGGTGTTTCGCTTGAAGGTTCATTAGACGATTTTATGTACTCGTTAAAGCTTAACCTGGTGAGTTTTTATGCTACTGTAAAGTATGCCTTACCCTTGCTCAAAGAAAGTAAAGGAAACATTCTCAACGTAGGTTCAAAAGTGGCGATTACCGGTCAGGGCGGGACTTCAGGTTATGCAGCGGCCAAAGGTGGTGTGTTGGGACTTACGCGGGAATGGGCAGTAGATCTAATCAAATACGGTATTCGCAGCAATGCGCTTATTATTGCCGAAAGTTATACTCCCGCATACGAAAATTGGATTGAAACATTGGAGAATGGTGCTGAAAAACTCCAGGCGATTCGAAATACCATTCCGTTAGAAAACCGGATGACAAGCACTCAGGAAATCGCAGATACGGTATTGTTTACCATTTCTGAAAAATCATCTCATACCACCGGGCAGTTTCTATTTGTTGACGGCGGTTATGTACATCTGGATCGCGCGTTGCTTCCGGCCAAATAATCAATTATGAAAAATCAATCTAAAGTACCAGTAGTGGCCAAGTCGGTACTGCTGCCATTCATATTAATAACTTCTTTATTTGCACTGTGGGGTTTCGCAAACGATATCACAAACCCAATGGTTTCGGCATTTAAAAAAGTGCTGGAGCTTGACAATTTTCAGGCTTCGCTGGTGCAGCTGGCTTTTTACGGCGGCTATTTTACCATGGCGCTACCGGCAGCGATTTTTGTAAACCGCTATTCCTATAAAAAAGGAGTTTTACTCGGTTTAGGTTTGTATGCAGTAGGAGCCTTGTTGTTCTATCCGGCAGCAGCTTATGAAGAGTTTGGTTTCTTCCTTGCCGCGCTTTACATTTTAACTTTCGGTCTTGCTTTTCTAGAAACCACGGCAAACCCCTACATCCTGTCTATGGGAGCCGAAAAAACCGCAACCCAGCGTCTCAATCTGGCTCAGGCTTTTAACCCGATGGGGGCTTTACTCGGTTTGATCGTGGCACAAAAATTCATTCTGGCTTCGCTGCAATCAGATGATTTATTACCTGACGGAACCACGGTCTACTCAACGCTCGGTGAGGAAGCCAAGGCTGTGGTGCGCACCGCAGATTTAGCGGTGATCCGCGATCCGTATGTGTTGCTGGGTATTGTGGTTATTGGTTTTTTGGTTGTAATCAGTCTGGTTAATATGCCGCAAAATGAACATCAGGAAAATAAAGTAGGTATTGGCGGATCAATCAAACGACTTTTTAAATCCCGTAAATTCACTGGTGGCGTTATCGCTCAGGCTTTTTATGTGGGTGCTCAGATTATGTGCTGGACCTATCTGTATCAATATGCAGAATCCTTTGGTATTGAAAATACGGAAGCCGTAAATTACGGTATTGCTGCTCTGGTGGTGTTTCTCATCGGTAGATGGGTTGGAACCGGATTGCTCAAATATATAGACTCCGGTAAATTGTTATTATTTTTTGCAATAGGTGCCGCGCTGGCAACTTTGATAACGATTGTAGTTCCAGGGATGGTTGGTTTAATCGCTTTGGTGAGTATCTCCTTTTTTATGTCTATTATGTTCCCCACCATTTACGGGATTGCACTTGAAGGACAGGGTGATGATGCTAAATTTGGTGCCGCTTTTCTGGTAATGGCTATTGTGGGAGGAGCTTTAATGCCAACGCTTCAGGGATTGATATTAGACTTGGGCGGTTCAGGATATACTGATATAAGTATCTTAGGGGTACCCGAAGTGAATTTTTCATTTATCCTGCCTTTTATCTGCTTTCTAATCATAGGAATTTACGGAAGGGATGTTTACAAAAACTATAATCTTAATAATTTATAATGAAGCGACTTTGTTACGCCTGTGACCTTAAAGATGATCCTATACTTATAGCAGAATATAAAGAGTACCACAATACTGTTTGGCCTGAAATTACAAGGAGTATAAAGGACGCCGGTATTCTGGATATGGAAATTTATTTATGCGAAAATCGGCTATTTATGATTATAGAAGTTTCTGAAGATTTTGATGCAGAAAGAAAGAAGCAAATGGATCTGGAGAACCCAAAGGTAAAGCAATGGGAAAAACTGATGTGGAAGTATCAGCAAGCGTTGCCTAAAGCTAGTAAGGGCGAGAAATGGATTCCAATGGAGGGGATATTTAAAATGTCCGCTTTATAGGGAGGAGGCCAGTATGCTTTTTAAACCCATAGTAGAACAAGCAAATGCGCCAATGTTGGATAGGGAAGAAGATGACTAATCTATAGCGGTTTGCCATCCGCAGAATTAGAGTCAAAGCTACTGAGCAAATTAAGACCCTTATAGACACTATCCCTTGACAAGGCCTTATAAATGCTCTATATTAGTAGATGTAAAGTACTTCTCATTCGTTTTACCCGAACAGCGTAGGATAGAAAAAGGCTTCTTTTTCTCTATAAGTTAGATATTAAAGGGTAGCTTGATACTACCAGCTGCGCGAACTGCGTGATGCAATTATTCCATCTTAACCATTCTCATACCTCCATTCACCCAAGGTTCACCCGTAGTTCACTCGAGGTTTACCCGTGGTTCACCCGAGGATAGTACATAGAAGAAGTATGGTAAAGGTATGGTAAAGGTATGGAATATCCACAACAAGAGGTTAATCTAATCAAGAAGCTTAACAAAAGCAATTCTCAATAATTAAGTAAGCATGTATACGCGCCGCTGTAGATTTTTTGTTAAGCTATCATGGGACTTCGTAAATAGTATTTTTGATGACTTGCCTAGTCATACAGCCCATTTACAACTTTGATATTTTTATTTCAGAATTGATGTAATTCTTAAGGGAAATGCCCCCTTTTCATCCTCTATAAAAAGGCTTCCTTGTAAATTTTTGAAATAAAAACCGATTTGGTTTTACTTCATCTTTTTTAATAAGGGGTATAGTTCTAAAATTGATCTTCGCTCTTTAAAGGCTATAGACAGGAAAAAACACTTGAAATTTTGAATGGAAAATTTAAGTAAAAGCACGTTAAATCTGTCATTTACCAGGAATTTACTTTAAATGTTAATTAAATAATTATAGAAATAAGCTACTTTATTTTATCTATTTCGTAGAAAAACAAAGCATAATTTAAAAAATGTCATGAATAGATTCTTTTTTATGGAGAAAATCTAGGGTGTATTAATTTTCACCAAGTTCAAATTTTTATACAAGTTAAATTTAGTATAATTTTAACGTATCAATGGGAAGTAAAATAAACAATAGAGATCAAGAATTAGTGGTCTCCCTCAAAGCAGGGAACAAGAAGGCTCTTAGTGTGCTCTATGATCACTACTGGAAACCCTTATATATTTCTTCCTATAATTTATTGCACGATAAGGAAACCTGCGAAGAAATCATTCAGGATATTTTTATTGACCTCTGGAATAAGCGGGATAAACTTCAAATTCAATCTTCTTTAAAGACTTATCTTTTTGCATGTGTTCGTTACAAAGTATTTGCAGAATTTAGGAAAAATAAAAATTTACGTTTTGAGCTTTTTGAAAATATAGAAGAGCGTCTTCAAAATACTACCCCGGAAACTGAGTTGATCCATAAAGAACTTCGAAAACAGATACGACTCGTAGTAGATAATCTTCCAGATAAATGCCGAACGGTTTATAAATTAAGCAGAAACGAACGTTTAACGCACAAGGAAATAGCTAAAAAATTGAATATTTCAACAAAAACTGTAGAAAATCACATAACCATTGCTCTTAACGCTCTTCGAGCCTCCTTAGGAATTACCTTGTTACTTCTCCTTTTTGAGTAAAATAATTTCTTTTCTTCTCGCCAGAGTCAAACGCTTTACATTGCGATTTCGATGGCTAAAAGTTCATTCTACAACGCTTTTTATGTTAAAATTAGTAAATAGTTAAGTTTTTATTAGGGGATAAGTGCATTTTAATACACTTCATATATAAAGGCACTCATTAACTGCTTTGAGTATGAACAAAGAAGATTTTCAAATTTTAATAAAGAAATACCTGAAAGGTGAAGCAGATCTTACAGAACTACAACGCCTCATTAATTATTATGAGAGTTTTCAGGAAGAGCATGAGTGGGTTGAGGAATTAGGCTCAGAGGAGACCCTAAAAACTAAAATGTTAATCTCTATCCTAGAGCGTATTGAAGATACTGGAAAGGTAAAACGTATACCCTTTTATAAGACCAATTGGTTCACCTATGGTGTTGCTGCCTCGTTGGTTTTACTGGTATTCACAACTATTTTTTACAAGGGAAATCCTGCTCTCACAACATCTATCCAGAAGAATCAAATTGAAATAGGGAGTTCTAAGGCGACATTGACTCTGGGGAGTGGAGAGGAATTTTTTTTAGCAGGGGAAAAAGACTTTCTATTCAATACTGCAAAAAGTAACGGAAAAGAACTGATTTATAAAAAGGCACCTGCCTCATCCCCTCAATTATCCTATAATACATTAACCATACCACGAGGAGGACAGTTTTATGTAGAGCTTGCAGATGGGACCAAAGTATGGCTTAATTCTGATTCTCAGCTTAAATATCCTGAGTCTTTTGCTATAGGAGAACACCGTAAAGTGGAGTTGGTATATGGGGAAGCGTTTTTTGAAGTTTCACCCAGCTCAGCACATAACGGGGCTCGCTTTAAGGTCAATACTAACAACCAGGAGGTAGAGGTATTGGGAACCGAATTTAATGTCAAAGCTTATAAAGAGGATGCTAACGTTCTTACTACTCTTATTGAAGGAACTATTCAACTAAACACAGTTCATAAGAAAGCAGAGATACTAAAACCAGGGCAGCAATCTGTATTGAACAAGGATAGTGGTAACCTCCTTATCAGTGAGGTTGATACCGACTCTGAAATCGCTTGGAGAAAAGGATTGTTCAGCTTCAATGATAAATCTTTATATGAAATAATGAAGGTATTGTCCCGGTGGTATGATGTAGATGTGAATTTTGAGGAGGAAACGTTAAAAGAGGTCACCTTTAATGGACAACTCAAAAAAAATCAAGAATTGTCAAGCATTTTAAAATTAATCAAAAACACCAATTTTATTACAGACTATGAGATAAAAAACAACACAATCATTTTAAAATAAAAAAAAGGGTAAGGTTCCACTCGCCAAAGTAATACGCCTTACCCTTATTAATCAATCATTAACAGTTAATGAAATTAACTTATTAACGACTTTCAAATTTATGGAAATAAACTTTACTAATGCCCTGCTTATTTTTAAAAGAGGGGTTATCCCTGTCCTTATGAAAGCTTTCATTTTCTTCTTTTGTATCACTGTTTCTGCTTTTACTCCCAACTCTGCTCTTTCTCAAGATGCTCAGATTATAATTGATGAAGACAAAATAGTATCAGTAGATGAAGTTTTTAAATTAATTATGAATCAAACCGATATTGTATTCCTATATCAATCTGATATGTTTAAGGATTACCCTCCCGTCAAAATTCATAAGGGAAAAACAAAAGTGTCTAAACTTTTGAAAACATCTATTCCAAAAAATAATTTCGAGTTTTCATTATCCGAAGGAAATACCATTATTATAAGGACTGTTATTAAGGGTGCTCCCACAAATCAAAACCTGATAGATGTAACTGGAAAAGTTACAGATCAGGACGGCGTGCCTTTACCCGGTACCAACATAACTGTTCAAGGTAACTCTAAAGGAACCATGACTGATTTGGAGGGTGTTTATGCTTTAAAAGTGGAAACTAATGCAACCTTAAAATTCTCGTTTTTTGGATTTAAAGATCAAGAAATTGCAGTAGACGGTAGGAAAGTACTAAATGTCGTTCTTCAGCCTAGTGTTGAAAGCCTTGAAGAGGTCGTCATAACGGGCTTGTTTGAACGTTCTGAAAAGACGTATACAGGTTCAGCCGTATCTATTTCTCAGGAACAATTGCAGGGTGTAAGCAATGACAACCTGCTGGCTGCTATTCAAGTACTCGAGCCTTCTTTCCAACTTACAGAAAATATCAACCTGGGCTCTGACCCCAATGTTACTCCTAGTGTGGTCATAAGAGGCGGTAATAGCCTTCCTGATCTAGCAAATTCAAACAATGGAGATGTTTTTAATTATAACAATGATCCAAATGTTCCTCTTTTCATTTTAAATGGGTTTGAGGTGAACTTGCAACGGATCAATGACATTAATATGAACCGTATAAAAAGTGTTACCATCCTTAAAGATGCTGCTGCAACTGCTCTTTATGGTTCACGGGCAGCTAATGGTATTGTGGTTATTGAGACTATCACTCCAAAAGGGGGAACTTTTAGGGTGAGTTATACTGGGGGTGCTACTTGGGAAAATCCTGATCTTAGTAGTTATGATCTGCTAAATGCAGAACAGAAGCTCGAAATAGAACAAGCGGCGGGAATCTACCGTTCAAACTTTCCTTTTTTCAGGGAAGAGAATGACTTTTTATATAATCAACGCTTAGGCTCTGCCAGAAGTGGAGTGGATACCGATTGGCTAAAAATACCAGTACGTAATGGTATAGGTACCCAGCAGAATGTTTATATAGATGGGGGCTCTTCAGATAACGTGCTTTATGGTCTGGGTTTAAATTATCAGCAGAACAGTGGTGCGATGAAAGGCTCCAGTCGGGAAAACCTTTCAGTTAACAGTTATCTCTCTTATCGGGTTAAAGATGTGCGCTTTCGTAACGAACTGGTTTTTATTTTCAATAAGGCTGTCAACTCTCCCTATGGTTCTTTTCGCAATTATGCGCTTATGAATCCATATTGGGCTCCTTACGATGAATTTGGAGAAACCAAGTTTTTTTTAGAAAACGTAAGGTCTCCCAATCGGGATGTTTTTTTGAATTCACAAATAAACCCAGTATATAATACTACCCTGAATACGGTAGATGAAAGCAAATACCGAAACTTCTCCAATAATTTCGTAGCCGAATGGAAAGCTCTTGACTGGCTACGGTTTACAGGACGGTTCTCGTATCAGGTTCAAAATGATGAGAGTGATAATTTTAAACCTGCGCAACATACCGATTTTGCAACGATACCCTTGGAGCGTTTTTACGAGCGTGGTTCATATCTTAAAGGTTATGGCAGGATGACCCGAATGGATGGTTCTGTTATAGGAAATGTAAACAAATCCTATGAAGAACACGTTTTATATGGTTCAATAGGTATGAATATTATTGAAAATAAATTTTCAGAAGAATTAATTACTGTTCAGGGATTCCCCAATTCCCGTCTTGATCAATTACTTGCCGGTAATAGGTATCCTGAAGGTCTTAGTCCTACAGGTGACGAAAGCATAAGCCGTACAGCTGGTTATTTTGCTAATGGAGGCTATGCTTACGATAATAGGTATTTTGCGGATGCTTCTTACAGGTATGACGGTTCATCCCAATTCGGGAGTAATAAACGATTTGCTCCATTTTGGTCTTTAGGTGCAGGATGGAATGTGCACGAAGAATCCTTTATGGAGGATATGAATTCAGTAAACCGTTTGAAGCTGCGTTATTCTTATGGGTATACAGGCTCACAAAACTTTCCCAGTTATATGGGGATTACTACAAGTAAATATTATACAGACAGAGACTATAGATATAATATAGGTACTTACCTGTTGGGATATGGAAATGACAATTTACAATGGCAGCGTACCATCAAGAGCAATTTTGGTATGGATCTGGAATTCTTCAATAGAAAACTAAGTCTTACTTTAGATTATTTCTCTGAGAAAACACAAGGTAGTGTAATTAGTGTGACTTCAGCCCCATCTACAGGTTTTACTACATATAGTGAGAATATTGGGGACGTTGTCAATAAAGGATGGGAGTTCAAAACCAGATATACTCTTTTAGATGATCCCAATTCCCGAAACCAGATATCCCTATTTTTAAATGCGTTCCATGTTAATGGTACTATAGAGAAAATTTCTAATGCATTAGAAGAAGCCAACGAGGCTAATGCAAACGCATTATCAACAAACCCATTGCCCAGATATGTAGAAGGAAGGTCTACTACAGCCATCTGGGCCGTGCCTTCTGTAGGTATTGACCCTTCAACGGGTAGAGAAGCCTTTCTCACCCGTGATGGTATGTACACTACTGTATATGATCCTGCAAATCAAATCGTGGCCGGTGATAGCCGTGCAGATATTGAAGGTTCCTTTGGTACCAGTATGGAATATAAAGGGATTGGACTTAATCTCTATTTTGGTTACAGACTAGGTGGACAAACTTACAATCAAACCTTAGTGGAACGCGTTGAAGGAGCAGATCTTAACTTTAATGTAGATCAGCGGGTATTCAATGACCGCTGGCGACAACCTGGTGATCAGACCTTTTTTAAGGGAGTGATAGACCCCGAAGGCTTTACAATTAATTCTACTACTTATGCCAGTACCCGGTTTGTGCAAGATTACAATTGGTTAAATCTCAATAACGCTGCATTTTATTACAGGTTTTCAGAAAAACTGAACAAAACACTTGGGATACAGAATACTAAAATCACCTTGTATACCAGTGACGTTTTCTTCCTTTCTTCTGTAAAAAGGGAGCGTGGTCTTGATTACCCATACAGCCGCTCCTTTACACTTCAACTTCAAACCTCATTCTAATTATGAAAAAAACAATAAGTATGTTTAGATCATTCCGTATAGTACAGCTCAGAGTCGCGACCCTAATTATAGCAATTTTTCTTTTGACTTCTTGTGAAGATTATTTAGATGTGAACCCGGCTTCTGAGGTTAAAGAAGATGAATTATTTGAAGATGAGCAAGGGTATAAAGATGCGCTTTATGGAGTTTATCAAATGATTTCAGATAAAACACTTTATGGAGATAACCTTACGATGGGTTTCGTTGATGTTTTGGCTCAACAATACAATACCAGATCTTCTAGTCATATGTTTTATGACGCTGGTCTTTATAGGTATGAAGACAGTGAGGTGGAGGCAAGGATTTTCGATATATGGAGTTCTATGTACACCGCTATTGCCCAGATCAATTTTATTTTAGAGAATATAGATGCAAACCGGAACGTTTTTTCTTCTGATCAACTCTATAGTACAGTAAAAGGCGAGGCCTTGAGCTTACGTGCCTTTTTACATTTTGATCTGGTGCGCTTATTTGGTAGTGCTCCCATAACTTCAAGCGGTGCTGCCGCAATACCCTATAGAGATGAGTTTTCGGTTAAAAATGAAGACAGATTAAGTGTCAAGGAAATTCTTAAAAAATGTGAGGCCGATTTTAAGGAAGCAGAAGCCCTTCTTGCACCTTACCCCGAAATGGATGAAATCCGTAATCCGAAAGGGAGTTTAGGAGGGACTGACAATTTTTTAGCCTTTAGACAAAATCGTATGAATCTTTGGGCAGTTAAGGGGTTACTTGCCCGACTCTATCTCTATAAAGGAGATCAATCCCAGGCATTTTTATATGCAAATGAAGTAATAGACAGTGGATATTTCAGGTTTATGACTCAGACAGAATTAAATACGACAGGGGAATTCAATGACCGTACCTTCTCTTATGAACATGTATTTTCATTAAGTGTATACGATCTAAGAGAGACCTCAGATGAATACTTCAGATTTAGCACTGGTGAATCAGGATCAACAGACACAAAGTTGCTAGTGGAAGAAGACAAGGTTAAGAATGTTTATGAGGTTTCACAGGGGTATAGCAGTGATCCGCGTTACGATAAATTGTGGCAGTTTAGCCAATCAATTTTTGTTCATGCTAAGTTTTGGCAAGAAGATGAACTCTCCCCACTACTGAAAAACCTAGTTCCCGTTGTAAGGCTGAGTGAAATGTATTATATCGCCGCAGAAAGTACCCAGAACCCAGGAACTGCTGTGAAATATATCAATGAGGTAAGGCAGGCCAGATTTATCCCTGCGCTTCCAGATGATCTCAGCGCAGAAGTTCTGCAAAACGAGATTTTTAAAGAATACCGAAAAGAATTCTACAGTGAAGGACAGCTTTTCTATTACTATAAACGTACCGATGCAGAAAATATAATTGATTCACAAATTTCTCCCGTAACCGACGAAGAATACGTATTACCTATTCCCTTACGGGAAGTCGAGTTTGGAGGTTAATGTACCAATCAATTATCAACTTTAAAAACTTAAAAATGAACAGGAAAATATATTCTTTTGTCCTAGCCGTTCTGACCTTCGGAGGACTGTTAACAATCTCTTGCTCCGAAAGTGAAGAGCTGATGTTTGATCTTGAAAAGCCGGGCGTATACTTTTACAAACTGGCCGGTAATGAATATCTGGATAGCCTCAATTATTCTTTTGTTGTATATCCAGAATCAGTTGTTAATGATACTTTGGAAGAGGAACTGAGGGTTCGAGTAATGGGTACTGCGGCTGATTTTGACCGGGAGATTAACCTTGTGGTCGAAGATTCCTCAACGGCTGTAAAAGGTACGCATTTTGATTTGCCGAATTCCATTGTAATGCCTGCCGATGCCTACGAGGTCTATATCCCTTTATATCTGTACAGGACAGAAGATCTCAAGGAGAGTGAAAAGAAAATTTACTTCACACTAAAGAGCTCCGAATATTTTAATGTAGGGTACAATGATAATCTGCAGCATATCGTAACGGTAACAGATCAATTGACCCGTCCTTCAGACTGGGCAGGTGGTCTTACCGATGCCTTTTACGGGGCGTATTCAAAAAGAAAACACGAATTTATGGTGCAGACGTTGGGGACCGTATCCATCACCATGGGGACAGGATCATCCATTTCTGAAATGATGTCGTTTCAGCAAAAGATGCTTGTTGCTCTTTCGGAATATGAAGCAGAAAACGGACCAATGTTAGATGAAAACGGAAATCGAGTTTCGTTTCCCAGCTGATTCATCACCAATTAATAATTAACAAAAAGAACTAAACATATGAAACGATTCTATGGACTTTGCCTTTTTGGGCTATTTATCTGGCTTTTTTCCAGTTGTGAAATGGAGAATGATAA
Organism: Leeuwenhoekiella polynyae; assembly: GCF_004104075.1. Classification (GTDB taxonomy): domain Bacteria; phylum Bacteroidota; class Bacteroidia; order Flavobacteriales; family Flavobacteriaceae; genus Leeuwenhoekiella; species Leeuwenhoekiella polynyae. Next base: position 145,211 of record NZ_QOVK01000006.1, read on the forward strand.
TATTTATGACAATCCTAATTTTAATGAGGTTCAGGTAAATGTGGAAGAGACTGAAGCTCCTTCTACAATACTTCAATTTGAGACCTTGGAAATTACTCCTTCAATTTCGCAAAGTCAACAGTCTGGCGAGAGCAATTTGTCTTATGAGTGGACGCTTCGTACCGATGAACAGTATCTCAATGCTCCCATAGATTCTGTAGTAGCCACCATATCCAAAGAAAGGGATTTGCAATATGACATCAACCTTATTACTGGGGATTGGAAATTCGTTTTACGGGTAACTGACGAAAATACGGGAGTAACTGCTACAGGTCAATTTTTTATCACGGTACAAAATCAGTTTAGTGAGGGCTGGTTACTTTTGGAAGAGAAGAACGAGATGGGTGATCTGTCTATAATCCTTCCGAATGGTAATATATTCCGTGATATTTATTCAAGCATCAATCCCGATGCTCCTTTAGACACCCCATTGCGCCAGCTGGTAGTGACCAATTTTTCTTACGGGGTAGATGAAATAGTGATTCTTTCAGAGTCCGGCGGGGTAAGATTAGACTATAATGAACTTCTCAAAATCTTTGATTTACAGGATCTTTTCTGGGAGGCACCCGTCCCATTTAATCCTGAGTATCACGTATGGCACGACGCTATTAATGGGTGGATTATTAACAATGGTAAAGTACATCTTCAGGTGCGTGGAGGGTTTCCAGGGGATAAAAAGTATGGTGCTGCCATGGCATTTCCTACAGTAGGGGATGCTTATCATGCAGCTCCCTTTGTGGCACAGGGATCAGATCCATATTCAGGACCATATCCAGCTATAATTTATGATGAACAAGGACAATATTTTGTTTATCTGTCCACGGCTTTGTCTCCAACCTTGAAAAATTTTCCCCCAGCCCCTGATGGTGCTGCGTTCGATATGAACAATGTAGGTCTTGATATGGTCTATATGGAAACAGGGAATACAGATTATCTTATAAATGCTATAATGAAGGATGATAGCGATGAATACTTTATGCTTCAGATTCAAGGGGATCAAGCAGAGCCTGCAAGAAGTTACCGGGTTATGAATGAGGCTCCAGAAATCGCAAATCATAATGCCTTTGAAACTTCCAAGACACTAGATCGCTTTTATTATAGTGCCGGGAATACGATTTACCTTTATGATATTCCATCAGGTCTCATAATAGGAAACCCTTTCTTGCTGCCTGAGGGAGAAAGCATAACTGCAATGGAAATAAGTTACTTAGATCCAACGGTAATGGTAGTAACCACTTGGGACAATAGTGAAGGTAGAGTCTACAAACTTGCATTGTCTGGTACGGGTGAAATGTCTCTTTCAAGTGAATATGAAGGTTTTGGAAGGATAATCGATTTGGCATTTAAAGACTAAAGAAGTTAATTGAAGCCAAAAAATTGTTTAGAGGATACAAATCATCGCTCAAGAGATGTGTCACGGAAAGGATTTTGATTCGAAGCACTTCTCTCTAACTTCAATAGGGAAAGACGACCAAATCAGTTCCAAATCTACTTGAGCCACTAGAAAACTTAAAAACAAGTGCATTTAAGCACTAATTAAAAAGAACAATTCTACATTTATTATGAGACATACTCTTAAATCTTTAATGTGCTTAGCTGTACTGACAGCCGTACAATGCAAAAAATCAGGATCAGAAGAAAAACCTGAAGCCACTGAGCAATTCCAAATATCGGGAACCATTAAGGATCAATCTTCTGGTATGGTCTACTTGAAAGAGCTTAATGCTCCCGAAGGGACAGACCCAAAGATGGATTCTGTAAAACTGCAAGAAGGCCATTTTTCCTTTACTGGTGAAGTGGATGCTGCTAAGTGGTACACCCTAAAAACAGCAGATACATTAGAGCGGCCGCTATATTTTATTTTGTCCAATGAAGACATTACGATAATGGCTGTAAAAGATTCTTTATATAAAGGAAAAATAACAGGGGCAACAGTAAATGCTGAATATCAGGACTATTACGATAATTATTTTAATCAGGTTCGTCTCAAAGCTCGACCAGTTTATGGTTTACTGGACTCTCTCAACCAAGGTGGAAAACGTGAACTGTCTAAAGATGAGCGTACAATGATAGATAAACAATTTGAGGATCTTGGTATGCTCAGCGATAGCTTGAGTAAATTGTATGTTTCCAAAAACAACACCAGCCTTGCTGCTCCACTTATTATTAAAGAGCGCTATATTCAATATCCAGATCCGGAAAAGGCTCAGGAGTTGTATGACCTGCTTCACCCTTCAGTCAAGGATTCCTATTATGGAGTTGAACTTGCAGAAGCCTTAGAAGGTTATAAAGCCGTAGCTATAGGCAGTATCGCTCCAGCTATTAAAAATCAGGTTGACCTGGAAGGAAAAAAAATAGGTCTTGAAGATTATAAAGGCAAATATGTGTTAGTAGATTTTTGGGCGAGCTGGTGCGGACCCTGTCGCAAGGAAAATCCTAATGTTTTAAAAGCCTATAATACCTATCACGACAAAGGCCTTGAGATTTTAGCAATTTCCTTAGATGATAAGCGGGATCTTTGGGAAAAGGCCATTGATAAAGACGGTCTTCCCTGGGAACATGTTTCAGATTTAAAAGGCTTCAAAAATCAAGCTGCTGAGGATTACTCTGTTTCTGCTATACCCCAGAATTTTTTAATTGATCCAGATGGGGTGATCGTGGCTACAAATTTACGGGAAGAAGGACTGCATCAAAAATTAGCGGAAATCTTTGATAAGTAGTTTGGCAAAATCATTCTAATTCTTATTTCGAGCATTACTCTTTAAGAGTTCAAATGCTCAGGATTTTTTTTGGAAGAATAGATTTTCAAGTTTAAAAAAGGTCATTCCTGCAGATATCTTAGAACTCAATTTTTATATGACCGTAGGGGATCAAAACCCTGGATATTAATTATTCCAAATACTTATTGTGGGGTTTGAATATTAAACCTCACAATACCTTATTGAGCCAGGTTCTAACATCTGCTTGAATCGACTATTCCAAGTAAAAAAATTTATACTATGAAAAAAATTATAAGATATACTGTTTTAATATGCCTTCTGCTACTGTATTGCTATAAAGGACTTGCCCAAAATTATGGTGGCAATCCACGCCTGCAGGCTTTATTAAATACAAAAGATTCCATTGCTGCTGAAAAGGAAATCATCAAAATGTTAAAAAGTAACGACGAAGAAGGCTACTTACTGGCTGTTCAATATTATGATCGAAAAAATCAAAAGGCTAAAGCAGAAGCTCTGGTAGAAGAAGCTATTACTAAATATCCTAAAGGAAGGTTTTCATTCGTTCGTGCTGGGAATACTCTGGTTGGTGACAAAAATCCTAAAGCTAAGGAAGTGCTTTTGGTAAAAATGATAAAGCGGTTTCCCAATAAAAAGAGTGATATGGGGATGTATTATTATGACGTCGTTGCCTCCTATGCACAAGCAGGAAATCTTGAAAAATCTAAAAAATGGTATGCTGATTTTCAGAGTGATGATATGTATCGCTATTTAGCTACAGGCTATGTGGCAGAAGTAATGAAAAAAAATGGTGAAGATTCAGAAGAGTTTTTGAAGAATGAAATCGCCGAAGCTACAGACCGAATTAGGCGTGCAGAACAAATAAAAAGCACAGTTGTTGATTTACAATTGAAACGTGCGTGGAATAAGCGGGAAGCCGGAGACAATTCTGCTGCTTTAGAGATCATTCAGAGGGCTTACGATTTAAACGAAAGAAGAAGTGACAATTTATTGAACAGTTACGCCATAATACAGGCAGACAACGGTAATTATGATAAGGCACTACCAATTTTAACCAGCACAGTAAAAAAAGGCCAGTCTGATGATCTGGTAATGGAGTATCTCAAAAAGTCCTATGAGAAGGTGAATGAAAATGGTTATGAAGAATTTTTAGGAGCCATTCAAGCGACAATGATTGACAGTATTAAAACGCATCTCGATAAAATAGTTATAGATACTAAGGCGCCCTCCTATAAGGTGACAGACAGTGAAGGAAATACTGTAACATCAGAGGATTTGATGGGCAAGGTATTGGTAATAGACTTTTGGGCAACCTGGTGCGGTCCTTGCAAAAAATCTTTTCCTTCTATGAAAAAGGCTCTTAAAAAATATCGAAAAGATCCTGATGTCCAGTTTTTGTTTGTACACACCTTTGAAAGGGATGAAGCTCCTTTGGCCTCAGCACAGGAGTATTTAGACGAAAATGATTACGACTTCCCGTTGTATATGGATTATCAAAATAAGGAAACCAGGCTTAATCCAATGGCGGCAGCTTTTGAAGTTAATGCCATACCTACGAAGGTAATTATAGATCCTAACGGCCAAATACGTTTTCGCATTGCGGGATTCTCCGGTGGTGAAAATGCGGCAGTAGCTGAAGTTTCGACAATGATTGCTATGGCTAAGGAAGCTGCAGAAACAGAAACACCTTAAAATAAACCAATAAAATAATAATGGGCCATTTATAAATAGCGTATTCATTTACTCGATTCTATAAAATGCACTCATGCTTAATTAATAATTGATTATGAAATATACAATTTTATGCCTCGCCTTATTTTTCTTTGGGGTTGGACAGTCTCAAATTTTAGAACCCGTCAAGTGGTCAACCTCCGCAGAAAAAGTCTCGAATAAGGAGTATGTCTTAGTAGCAACAGCCACTATAGAGCCTCACTGGCACCTCTATTCTCAAAATGTCCCTGAAGATGGTCCTGTACCAACCGTATTTACCTTTATAAACAACGGCAGTTTTCTCAAGAAAGGGAACACCTTAGAAGATAAAGGTCTAACGGTCAATGATCCCGTTTTTGAAATGCAGATTAAATATTTTGAAAACAAGGCCACCTTTAGACAAACCGTCAGATTAAAAAATGAAACTCCTTTATCCATTAAGGGAAAGGTTGAGTTCATGGTTTGTGATGACGCAAGATGCCTGCCACCAACGGAAGTAGATTTAGTATTTACGCTAAAATAAATCAGGGCACATTGAAGAAATTGTTTTTAGTATTAGCAGTTCTGGCCGCGACCATATCGGCTCAGGCCCAATTGGTAAATCACGTAAAATGGGAGACATCGGTAGAAAAAAAATCAGAAACCGATTATGAGCTGATAACCCAAGGTACAATCGATGAAGGATGGCACCTCTACTCTCAGAATGTACCTGAGGGAGGTCCCACACCAACTACCTTTATATATGATGATAGTAATGAGAAATTCACCATCGTAGGCAATACCAAAGAAGAAAAGGGAAGAGTTATTAATGATCCTGTCTTTGACATGGATATCTCCGTTTTTAATGGGCAAGCTGAGTTTCGCCAAACAATCACTATCAAAGAATCTATTGATCGTATTGATGCTTTTTTAGAGTTTGCAGTAAGCGATACTGATCAATACCTGCCTCCGACTGAAGTGAATTTGACCTTTGAAATTGCAGATGTAGTCAATAAATCAGATACGAGTTCGCAGGTGCTGGCTGCAGAAAACACAACAAAAAAAGCGGATAATGATAGCAACTTGGGGCTTTGGTCTATATTCATTATTGCCTTTTTTTCAGGTTTTGCCGCTCTTTTAACGCCTTGCGTATTCCCCATGATACCGATGACGGTAAGTTTTTTTACCAAACAAAGTAAAACACGTATAGCGGGTATAAAAAACGCAATAATTTATGGAGTCTCCATCATTGTAATTTATGTATTGTTAGGGATTTTGGTAAGTGTTGTTTTTGGAGCAGATGCTTTAAATGCCTTATCTACTAACGTATGGTTTAATCTGGTTTTTTTCATACTGTTGATAGTTTTCGCCGCATCCTTTATGGGTGCATTTGAAATTATGTTACCCAATAAGTGGGCTAACAAAGTAGATTCTCAAGCCGATAAAGGTGGGTTTATAGGTATCTTTTTTATGGCACTAGCTCTGGCGATTGTCTCTTTTTCCTGTACAGGACCTATAGTAGGTACCCTGCTTGTACAGGCTGCCTCAGGAGGAGGTCACATAGGGCCTATTATGGGTATGTTGGGCTTTTCTCTTGCGATTGCCTTGCCGTTTGCATTATTTGCGGCCTTTCCGGGTTGGTTAAACTCGCTTCCCAAATCGGGTGGCTGGCTCAATACGGTTAAAGTAGTATTGGGATTTCTGGAGTTAGCATTTGCCTTTAAATTTTTAAGTAATGCCGATTTAGTGCTGCAATTACATCTATTGGAACGCGAGACGTTTTTGGCGATCTGGATTGCCATTTTTGGAGGTCTGGCGCTTTATCTTTTCGGAAAAATCACGTTGCCACACGATAGTCCATTGCCACATATATCGGTAGGAAGACTCGGCCTGGGGTTATTTGTTTTGGCCTTTGTAGTATATATGATTCCCGGTCTTTGGGGAGCACCCTTACAATGGATCAGTGGTTTTCCACCCCCATCGCAATATAGCGAGTCTCCCTATGGGGTAGGAAATATTAAGGGAGGTTTGAACGCAGAAATAGAATTGCCACCACACGCAGAATTAGGCCCTCTGGATATTGTAACATTTAAAGATTATGAAGACGGAATGGCCTATGCTAAAAAGATGAACAAGCCGGTGATGCTAGATTTTACAGGATATGCCTGCGTAAACTGCCGTAAGATGGAAGAGCGTATTTGGCCGGATCCTCAGATTGCACAGATATTGAAAAATGACCTCGTGCTGATTTCTCTTTATGTAGACGACAAAAAAGACCTGCCCAAAAGTGAACAGTATATTTCTGAAACCACCGGTAAGAAGATTAAGACCATAGGAAACAGATGGAGTGATTTTCAAATCAAACACTATAAAGCAAATGCTCAGCCGTATTATGTGTTGATCGATAACAAGGGAGAAAACCTCAATGAGCCTACAGCTTACGATCCGGATATCGACTCGTATTTGAGCTGGCTAAAGCAAGGAATCGAAAATTTCAGCAATTAAATTTGAGAAGCACTTTCTAGATAGAGAAACCAGCAATACAATAGCCTCAATTACTTAATCAAAAATTCTGATCTAAGGCTTAAGAAAGGTCCTTTTCAATACATTTGATGGAAAACAAAATAAATCACCGGCTTAATAAGGGTTTTGCTTTCTAGAATCGTCTTTAATAAGAAAGCTATTTATAAAACTAAAAAAAGGTCTTGCACTATTTTGATAAGAATTAGCTTTTTACAAGTTAAAATCCGAATAGAGTTCTGTAACATTCCTTGACCTAATTCTACTAATACTCTATTAATATTTAAGATCAAAAACAATGACTAAAACGGTAAATACCTTACTATTTCTTTTTATACTTCTAAGCACATCCCTGAGTGCTCAAAACGGATCCGAAACTCCCGTTAGACCTGAAAATTTGGAAAGCGGGGTTCTTGAAAACGGGATGCATTATTATGTGTTTCATAACGAAGAACCTAAAGATCGGGCCTCTTTTTATTTTGCACAAAATGTAGGTTCTGTTTTAGAAAACGATACCCAGCAAGGTCTTGCGCATTTCTTAGAACATATGGCCTTTAACGGGACGCAGAATTTCAAAGACAAAGAAATGCTGGAGTATCTGGAGAAAAACGGGATGAAATTCGGTTCTGAAATCAATGCGTTTACCAGCTTTGATGAGACGGTTTACAACATCAATCAGGTGCCGGTTACGAATGAGAAATTACTGGATTCTGTTTTATTAATCCTCCATGACTGGTCGGGTTATTTATCGTTAACCGATGCAGAAATCGATAACGAGCGTGGAGTGATTAATGAAGAATGGAGATCTCGTAATACGGCAGGTTTCCGGGCTAATTCAAAAGTTTGGCTTGATGGGTATTTAAAAGATTCAAACTATGGTCAAAGAATGCCCATAGGTTTGATGGATGTGGTCAATAATTTTGAATACGATGAACTGCGTGACTATTACAAGCGCTGGTACCGCCCAGATCAGCAAGCCGTAGTGGTTGTGGGCGATGTTGATGTAAAAGAGCTAGCGGCTAAAATCAAAAAGGTATTTTCATCCATTCCATTAAAAAAGAACTTGCCGGAGCGCCCTGTTTTTGATTTACCTATTACGGAAGATTTGGTATATATCAATTCTACAGATAAAGAACTGGGAGAACCTTCCCTTCAATATTTTGTCAAGCGGCCCCCTTTAGATTTAAGTGTAGTTGAGGACATCAAAGAAGCTATTACAGCCAGCTTTGCTTCCTATATTTTAAACAACCGGTTTTCTGAACTGGTTTTAGAAAAGAATTGCCCGGTGTTGGGAGTGAGTTTTGGAGTGCAGGAATTTGTACGCCCCCTAGAGGTACTTAGTCTGAATGCACGTCCTAAAAAAGACAGTCTACTTAGCGGACTTAAATACATTGTGACGGAGTATAACCGTTTTGCAGAATTTGGCGCAACGCCGGGCGAATTAGCCAGAGCTAAAGCAGCTTTTAAAACCAGTTTAGAGTCTTCAAAAGCAAATATAGCAAAACGCAGCAACGACAGTTATGCAGGTGAGATTTATCAGGATTTCTTTGAGAGGGAGCCGGTAACGGATTACGCCTGGAAATTGGATTATCAATTAAGTCTTTTAGAGAAGGTGAGCAATGAATCTATTCTGGATTATCTGAAACGTTTTAAAGGCGATACAGGCAGAGGGGTAAGTATGGTAGGTTCTGATACAAACACCTATCCAGATCAGCAAGCCATTGAAACAATCCTTGACGAAGTGGGAGCAAAGAAGCTCACTCCTTTTGAAGAAACCAGCTCAGATAAAAAGCTTATCAATACAGCTCTTGAAGGCAGCCCGGTAACAAAAACGGAAGCCATCGAAGGCATAGATGCTCAATTATACACCTTAGCAAACGGATTAAAACTGGCACTTTATCCTACAGATTTTGATAAAGAGCAGGTGTTTATGACGGCCTTCAGTCCGGGAGGTAGTTCGCTACTTTCGGTAGAAGAATTGCCAAATACGTTTATCGCCTCCTATCTGGTTGGTCAATCAGGCCTTGGGGAATTAAATAAAATTGAGCTTCAAAAATTGCTTGCCGGCACTGAGACTTCTCTGGGTGTTTCAATAAATGGCTATAGTGAGAACCTTAGCGGAAGCAGTAAAACTAAAGACCTGGAGACTTTATTTAAGAAAATCTTCCTTCAATTTACCGCCCCTCGTTTTGATGCGCAGGCTTTTGAAATTATAAAACAAAATCTGGCGACTAATTTAATTGCTAAAGAAAAACAGGTGACCAGTGCTTTTCAAGACTCCCTCACACTCGCATCTACCGGTTACAGCAAGCGGGCCGTTCTTTTTGATCAGAAGCTCATAGATCATGTGAGTTTAGAGGGAGCTGCTAAAGTTTATCGGGAGCGTATCTCCAATGCTAACGATTTTACTTTTGTTTTTGTAGGGGATTTCGAAGAGAGCGAATTGCTTGATCTCGCTACAAAATACTTGGGAAGTATACCGGCAACGGATAAAACAGAAGAGGTTGTCAACCATAACATGCGTCCGGCGCAAGGGACAAAACCGGTTCATTTGACCAAACAAATGGAAACTCCTCAGACAACCATCAGTGTTAGTTTTAATGGTGATATGGAGTATTCCAAGAAAAATAACCTGGAGCTTTATGTGCTTTCTCAACTCCTTGATAAACGGTATATGGAACGTATTCGTGAGGAAGAAGGTGGTTCTTACGGTGTTCGGGTAGGCGGTTCTGTAAGCTGGGAACCTACAGGAAATTATGATTTAAGCGTGAGCTTTAACTGTAACCCAGATAAAGCAGACGACTTGTTAAAGATTGTTTATTCCGAATTGAAAAAGATGGAAACCAGCATCGATGCTGAGGAGTTGGCAGAAATAAAAAGCAATTACAAGAAGGGTGTTTCAGAAAACCAACGCAACAATAGCTATTGGTTGAGCAATATCGCGAATAACCTTCAAAAAGGAATGCCTGTTTCTGATGAGGCAGATAGTATAGCTTTAATTGAAAGCATCACAGCTGCAAATCTTAAAGCAACAGCAGCGTTAATCAATTCCAATGCGGCTATTGTAGAAGGTGTATTAATGCCGGTGGAGTAAAATAATTATAACCCCATTCATTCTCGTAAAAGCAGCATTTGAATAGGTTTATTTATTTGAATTAGCCTTTAAATAAAGACTTTTAATTTATGTTGACTTTAATTTGAAGTGAGCTTGAATCATCAGATTTGGGCTCTCTTTTTTTAATCAACTCAATACAACTACATTTTTAGGATCAAAGGTTCTATTTAAAATATCACGTATGTACTTAAACGAAGAAACCTCAATCAGTTTGGAAAACTATTTTGATCAATTTCGAAAAAATACCATTGGTTTAAACCATCAGTTTGAATCTATTTATGGCATTCAGAATCAGCTCTATGCAGATTGGATTGCCAGCGGTAGGTTATACCAACCTATTGAAGATATAATTTGTGAGCAGATAGGGCCATTAATGGCCAATACACACTCGTTTTCCAGCGAAAGTGGTAAAGCAGCTACGTATGCGTATCATCAGGCGCGAACGATAATCAAACAGCACGTCAATGCAGGTGATGATGATGTCTTGATTACCACCGGCACGGGTATGACGGGAGCACTGGCTAAGCTACATCGTATTATGGGGTTAAGACCTAAAGATACTATTTCAGCTTCTGAAGAACGCCCTGTAGTTTTTATCAGTCATATGGAGCATCACTCCAATCAGGTACCGTGGATGGCGCTGGATGTGGACGTTGTTCTTTTGGAACCCAATGATCAGTTACAGATTTGTACAAAAACCTTAGAAACTCAGCTTAAAAAATATGCAGACCGAAAGCTGAAAATAGGTTCTTTCACCGCCTGCTCAAATGTAACGGGGGAGATAGCTCCTTTTTACGAACTGGCAGAATTAATGCACGCTTACGACGGACTTTGCTTTGTTGATTTTGCAGCCTCAGCTCCTTATGAAGCTATTGATATGCACCCTAAGAATCCGATGCAAAAACTGGATGCGATATTCTTTTCCCCACATAAATTTTTAGGAGGTCCTGGTACTTGTGGAGTTTTAATTTATGATAAAAAATTACATAAAAACACCATTCCTGATAATCCCGGTGGAGGTAATGTAAAATGGACAAACCCTTGGGGCGAATACGGTTATCACGCCGATTTAGAGACGCGTGAAGATGGTGGTACTCCCGGTATATTACAGGTAATCCGTACCGCCTTATGTCTAAAGCTTAAAGAGCAAATGACCCCTGAAAAGATGAAGCAACGCGAGCACGAATTGCTTGAGTTGTTTTACGATCAGGTCTCTGACTTACGGAAAGTTGAATTACTGGGTAATCGTAATGTGGATCGCATCGGGTGTATTTCATTTAATATAAGTGGTATGCATTACAATCTGGTGGTGCGCTTACTTAACGACCGTTTTGGTATTCAAACCCGTGGTGGATGGTCATGTGCAAGCAGTTATGCACATTACTTATTCAAGATTAAAGCCGAAAAATCAAAAGACTTAATAGAAGCTATTGAAAATAAACAGTTAACCGATAAGCCGGGATGGGTGCGGGTTTCCTTGCATCCAATAATGACTGATGCTGAAGTAATTTTTATTACTCAAGCAATCAAAGAGATCATCGAGAACCACAAGGAGTGGGCTTCACAATACAGCTATAATCCTGCTTCTAACGAATTTGATAGCCACAAACAAGATGATTCGAAATTAAAAGAAAGCATGAAGGCTATTTATAATTTTTCATAAAATTTCATTGATAAAATAACTCATAACCGTAATGGGTTAATGAGAATTATTTTTTTATACTAGTTAGAGCCGGTTAAATACTATCAGTATGTTCTTTTAAGTATAATCAATGATTCGGTGAAGAGATTAACTATTTAATCGGTTAGACACAGGAAATATAGGGGTGAAGGCGTCTATAAATTACCTGCCACCCCGATTAAATAGATATTAATGGATTTATAGTTAGGGGCTAATAAGCTGAAAGAATTTTAAAATTGGTTACTAAAGAGTCAGAATACTTCAGTAAAGTTTTAAGCTTGTAGTTTGAAATATTTAGAAATCACATCCAAGAAGGTTTTTCCTGTTGCTTCAGATAATAATCAAAAAATTCCTGCATTCTTTTGCTCCAGTCTTTTTGATTGGATAATTCAGATAAAGTGTGAGCTTCATCTTTATAGTTGATTAACCAAGCTGGTTTAGAAAGCCGTCTTAAAGCAAAAAAGAGACTCAAGCCTTCTTCAAAAGGTACAGAAGTATCTCCTTTATTGTGAAAAATCAAAACCGGGGTGGTTATATTATCGGCTTGAAATACGGTTGAATTGCGAATGTATGCGTCCTGGTTTTCAAAAAGGGAACCTTCCATTCGGTATTGATCTGCTTCAAACTTAAACATATTAGACAATCCATTACCTCTGTAGCCGAGATAACTCGATGTGAAATTAGAAACTCCAGAACCTACAACGGCACAGGTAAATAGGTCTGTTTTGGTTAGAACAAAGGAAGTCTCGTATCCTCCAAAACTGTGGCCTTGGATGCCTATTTTACCTTTAGCCGTGATTTTTTCCTTTATAAGGTACTCTAAACCACTTATGGCACAATTATAGGCGCTAAGTCCGGGGTTGTTATACGTGTAGTGAATGTCTGGCTGAAATACTAAATAACCCTCGCTTAAATAGGTGGGTATATTGATATTACTGGAGCTGTACTCAGGTATTTGATAGTTGTGTAAATCCTGTGTATGTTTTTCATAAAAATGAACAAGCAAAGGATAGGTTTTTGAGGCATCATAATCCTCAGGGACATATAAAATCCCTTCATTTAATTCCTGATTAAAGTTCTTCCAGTTTATAAGTTTTGCTTTGCCCCACTTATAGTCCTTTTGTTGACCGTTGAGTTCTGTAATCATGGTTCGTTTCTTAAAATTTTGGTCTGCTATCCATAAATCAGGAAATGTGCTATAGTTTTCTTTATTAAAGAGGTAGTGTTTTTCATTACCTGAAATGCTTATTACATCAAAATTATAATCGGCATTTTGTGCTAAAGCCTCTACTTTTTTGGAGCTGAGACGGTAAATACCTCTTGCCTTAGTAGTAGTGTCAAACCCTTCTAAAATGATACCTTCCAGATCTACTTTTTCAATATAATCATTGCTGTTAAACCTCAGTTCAACTTTATGTCTTCGTCCATATTCCTGTGTTAGGGAATAGGGTTTTTGCTTTTCAGTAAGGTCAAAAGCCCAAATGTCATACCGGTCGTAGAGAAGCACTGTGTTACCATGGTTTATCCACCCGGCTGCGCCATAAGCATCTTTGCGGTGCCCTGTATCTTGTGACTGATTTACAAAAGAATCCTGAGGGGAATTAAGAAGCGGTTTAAAATTCTGCTCTGGTGTGGTGGCATCATACACCAGCCAAATTTCTTGCGTTTCGTCAAACAGCAAAGCATAGTTCCCAGAAGGACTCCAGATGGGATTGTTGTTGATTCCTTTTTTGATAAGCTTTTGGTTCCCGGTAAGAGCATCTAGGATATAGAGATCATGACGTTCATTAAACTTCCAGTCTACTTCTGTGAGATAAGGCGTATTATCGGTCTTGAAAAATTTAGAAAAATTTATCGTATTGGGCTTAATAATATGATCGTAGTCTGTAGCCAGCTTTTTAAGTTGTTTGGTTTGTAAATCATACACATACACAGGGTCTTTTACCATGGGTTTCGAGTTGCGTATTTTTGCTTCCCTGCGTAACATAGTGCCTTCGTCCCATTTCCAGATGTCGACATTACTTTTTGGGATAGCTTGTGAGCTGTATTTATCAAATTCAGCCTGAAGTTGTAAGTACACAAAACGGGTATCTTTTTGAACCGGATAGGCTATTCGGGATACGGAATAATTTGCATCGTCTAATTGAAGATTTTCAAAATCTAAAACAACCTCGTGTTTTTTCAATTTTAGATCAAAAAAATGCAGCATGTTTGCTTGCCCGTTGATTTGGGTAGTAAATGTTACCGCCAAACCGTCGGGGTTCAGGTTGTAATTGCCAAATTCTGAAGCCTTACAGCTGTAGATGGTTTGATAAGGGCCATTAATGGGACCTGATTTTAAAAACGTTTTATCTCCTACCATCTGGGCGTATACAAGTTTGTTTAAACCGTAAAAATTATAGGAAAGCAGTTTGTCAAGACTGGTGCTGTCGTTTTTTTTAAGGTCGTAGATGACCAATTGGGTATTGGCATTATCTGGCGAAGCCTTAAAAGTGGTATAGTACAAAAAATCAGTATTTTTGAGGACATTTGTGTAGGCTTGAGATTGCCAGAGTCTAAACTTTTCTGTATCTAAATTGTGCAGGTAATTTTGCCCCTTCTTTTCATAAAGCACCCAGTTACCCGTCCCAACAAATTTAACCGAGCTTACATCTTTTAGAACCTGATTTTCTGAGGTTTTGGTATTAACGATATAGGTTTGCAGGGGATTTTCTTTTTCAAAATCCTGATACACCGTGTTGTAGGCAACCCAATCTCCGGTATAGGAAATTTCAGAAGATTTGATATATTTCCATTCTTGATATGCAGTGCTGTCTATATCTTTTTTTTGAGCGGAAAGCCCCTGCATCACTATAAAAATAGCGATGCAGAGTATAGTTTTTCTAATCATATCAGTTTTCAGATTTTAGCATATCAATAACAGCATTCATTTCATCTTTGAGCTCATCAGGATTGCCCGAGTAGCCTTCAGATGTAAACCGTATTTTTCCATCTTTGATAATTACTTTTCTGGGGATGCCGCTCGAGTTGAACAGGGAAGCGAATTTTGAAAAGGTCTTGGTGTTTCTTTGGGCGTTTTCAGTTTTCTTATCAAATAAAACCGTCATAGTATCTAAATGATACTTTTTAAAGTAGGAGGCTGTAACTTCCTTATAGTCTTTTGAAGTCTCACTGGTATTGATAAAATAAAAAGCTACCGTTTTGTCATTTTGATAATTCTCAACGAGCTGTTGCATTGCCGGAAATGATTTTTTGCAAGGCGCACACCAGTTTGCCCAGAAATCCAGGACGATGATTTTATCTTCTGAAGGGATTCTAACCTCTTTTCCTTTTTGGACTTCAAAAATCAGTTCTGGAGATTCTTCATCAATAAGGTCGCTTTGGATCCGGTCTTTAAGCCCTTTGTTTTTAAAACTGTTTAAATACGAATCAAAGCCGGCATCGGTTCCTTTTTTTACGGTATAAGTTTCTTTTAAAAGTTCTTTCAATTCTGGAGTGAGCGCTTGGTTTGCAGCGGCAACTTCCAGTTGCTGCGTTACTTCTTTATGTTCCTGAAGCAAGGCTTTAATGTAGATTTCATTGAGCTCAGAATCAGTGTATTTAGCTTCTGAAGAAAGATAATCCCCATATTTGATTACCTCACTGGGCTTATTCAGTTCGGCCGAGATACGCATTTGTACCCTTAGTTTGCGATTTAATTGTTCTTGTGCATTATTCAGTGCCTGTTGCGGCGATAAGTAGATCCCCTGTACATAGGATGCATCATCAAGTTTGGCAAGCAGTTCTGCGATGATAGCCTGAGATAATTCGTTTAAAACCGGAAAGGGAACAGCCTTATAATGATAGGCCTTAGAAATGGTAAAGTGATAGCCTTCGATCAGGTTTGCAAAATTCAGTTGAGGCAAGAGCGTCTTCAGTTTATCATATTCTTCGTTATTAAAATAGTCTTCAAGTAAGAAATTATAGATAGTCCTGTAGAAAAAAGGTTGCCCTCCCTCTAATTCGGTAATCGGATATTTCTTAAGAAATGCTTCAAACTGCTTTACCTTCGCGCTGTGATCTGTAACCTGAGATGCAATTTGAAAGGATTTTAACTGTGCAGTACGTCCTTTTGGAAAGCGTTTTAAGAGTACCTCGCGGAGGGAATCTGCACGTTTTTCATCCTTTAGGTCAAACGCATACAGATTGTACATTTTAGCATATTGATCTTCAGTCAGGTCTGTATACGTGTTTAAAAATTGACGGGCAAGAACGTGGGCAATAGTATCAAATTGTTCAGGCTTTCTTATTTTTGCGATTTGAAAATAGGTTTCTACAAAACGCGGAAAATTTTCCGGATGTTCCTGAATTTCTTTTTTTACCCAAAATTCCGAAGCTTCATCTGAGGCGCTAAACTCCCTGAAATACTGTCCAAAATCAGTATTAAAATTAGAATTTCTAAAGGTGCCCCAGGCAACATTACTTCCGGGTATTTTTTGGTTTTCGGAGTCTACGGTAGTAAAAATATAGCCCTGATCCTGATTGGTGTCAGAGATTATACCTTCAGAAGTGTTTGCATAAAATTTGAAGGCCAAGAAAGCACAATCCTTGGGGATTTGATAGGAACAAGCATAAACAGCTCCTTTCTGTGTGATTTCAATATCATCCAGCTTCCACGTATAATTTGCATATATATACACCAGACCTTTTACATCCTTAACGTTTTCAAGACCATTTTTTGGGACATAGGTAAATTCTGCCTTAGTCCCCACTTTGGGTGGGTTTTTCAACCCCGGTAACAATTCAGATTCCTTACTGGATGGTTCTGCAGACAAGCTGATTTGCATTGTGCCACTTGTTCCGTTATTCGTTGTTTTTTGGCAAAAAATAATGCCGCTATTTAGCGCTGCTACTACAAGCAGCGCTAGTGTGAGTTTTTTCATAAATACGTATATTTTTTATTTACCTAATTCCGGATTCAGGTCTATATAATTCTGGAAAATAGGAAAGACATAACCATCAGAATTAGGTTCTAATACATAGGTTTCCCCTTTAAAAATACGGGTAAAGGTTTGCTGATATTCAGAATCAAGATTTAAACGCCGTTGATCAAACCAGCTAAATCCCCTGCCTATAAGTTCTTTGGAACGCTCAGTGATGACATAATCCATAACTTCCTCAGGTGAGCTTGAGCTGAGCTCATAAGCACTTCCGCTCTGATACCGTTTTTCCCGTAGATCATTAAGATATTTTAATGCATTCTCAAGATCGCCAGATCTGGCGTATGCTTCTGCTGCAATTAAATGCATTTCGGGTACCGAAGGCCCTACGTTTACACCGGTGTTAAAATTGTAGTTCGAAATACCAAAAGCCCTACCAGTAAAACTGGGATAGACATTAGCTCCATCAATCGTATAGTAATCATAACGCAGGTCATCATCTTCAAAACTCATAATCAGATCTTCAGATAGCGGAGCGTTATGATAGCTAAAGAGTAGTGTTTTTGATAAGAGAATCTCTGGGTTTTCAAATAAAGGAGGGTAATCATAACCTGAGGAAAAGGCGTTGAGATCTATTAAAGACCCCTCTAAATCCAGCGCTTCCAGCGAATTATCAAGCGCTAGATCATAATTACCCATATAAAGATAGGTTCTGGCCAAAATAGCATAAGCCGCTGCCTTTGTGGGCAGGGTATTAAATTCTGCATTAACCTGAATAGAATTATCGAGTGATTTTTGAAGATCTGAAAGAATCAGCTCATAGACCTCAGCAACACTAGTGCGATCCAACTCAGTATACAGGCTGGGAGTAGTTAAAAGAGGAACAGCCTTTGCGGTGTTAGTACCCTGTGGGTCAAATTGAGGCGCATAGGTATTTACCAGTTGTAAATAAGCAAAGGCACGGTGTACGTAGGCTTCGGCAAGGATTTCCTGCTTTTCAGATGCATCACCTCTCTCGCTTCCCATAACACCATCTATTACGACGTTACTGTAATAAATAGCTTTATACAGATTATTCCAGTCAGCATCACTTTGGGACTCATTATAAATGGCGTCTTTCCAGGTATAGGCATTAGCCCAAATGGGAGATACTATATCCTGATACGTTTCGGGAAATTGAATTTCGGTACTTGAAATTAAATAAATACCTCCCGAGTTTTGAAAATTACTTTGATTATTTACCAGCGATCGGTAATCTGCAGTATACTTTAGTACCCGTGTATTGCCTACAGGGTCTATTTCTACGTAATCACTACAACCAGTGATCATAAGCGTAGCCAATAAAATGAATATACTATATATAGGAGTTTTCATAATGTGTTTTTAGAATTAGAAACTTAGACTTACACTAAGGGTGTAATTACGCTCTGGAGGAAGGGTGCTGTAATTATTAATCGACCGGTATAACGGATCGATTTTTTGATCATTTGCCCTCCATAAAATACCCAGGTTGCGCACAGCAAGGTTAAGGCTCGCAGCTTTGAAGAAGCTATCCCCAAAGAAAGAAGCCGGGAGGTTATAACCAAGTCCTATTTGTTGCAGGCGGATGTGATCTGCAGATAATACATTGATAGATGCATTTTTAAACCTGTTGATACTGTTGAAATTAAGATTGCTTAATCCGGGAACATTGGTAAAGTTTTCGTCACCGGGATTCATCCAGCGTTCCGCGG
Organism: Leeuwenhoekiella polynyae; assembly: GCF_004104075.1. Classification (GTDB taxonomy): domain Bacteria; phylum Bacteroidota; class Bacteroidia; order Flavobacteriales; family Flavobacteriaceae; genus Leeuwenhoekiella; species Leeuwenhoekiella polynyae. The sequence continues at coordinate 163,645 of NZ_QOVK01000006.1, forward strand.
CAAGCCCCTCTCTGCTTACCGGTCCATAGTGAATTCCTGAAAAGGAAGGATAGTTTGATAAAACCTGATTTCTGAATACGTGACCCATATAATAGGTCATTTGAATAGTAAGCGACCAATTTTTGTAGTTGAAATTGTTAAAAAACCCACCGGAATAGGGTGCACGGGTGGTACCCATATAAACCAGGTCTTCCGGATTAACGTCTACTATGCCTTGATCTGAGTCAATGATATCCCCTGCAGCATTATAGATTTGAGACTGCCCATTTTCATCGAGACCTGCCCAGTTGTAAGCATAAAGACTGGTTAAGGGTTTGTTGAGAATAGGTGCTGCACCAAAGTATTGATTAGTGGTGGTTACTTCAAACCTGGAGTCTGTAACTTCATTGGTATTATACCCAAAATTGAAAGTGCTTGACCAACTCAGGTCACCATTGAGTATAATGCCTGTAATACCCAAGTCTATGCCACTTCCCTTAAGGGTTCCTGTGTTATAGGTTAGGAATGAAAAGCCGTAGGTAGGATTAAAAGGAACATTGGTAAGAATGTCTAATGATTTTTTAAAATAGACATCTACATTACCCGAAATTCTTCCGTTGAATAAGCCGTAGTCAAGTCCAAAGTTCCAAGATTTTGTGGTTTCCCATTTTAATTCTGCATTTTCTGGAGTGGAAATAGTTCCTACAGGCAATTGGGTGTTAAAATCTGTTGAAGTATTTATAATAGGATAGATGTTACCCAACCCTCCCGGAGGCGTACTGCCGGTTTTACCATAAGTTGCTCGCAGGCTTAAAACACTCAGCCAGTCTGTATCTTCGAGAAAGTTTTCTTTAGAAATATCCCATTTCAAACCCGTAGACCATAAAGGCATGATCCGGTTTCTGCTTGAAGCTCCCAAAAGGTTGTAATCATCAAGTCGCAAACTTCCTGAAACATGATATTTATTTCGAAAGGAATAAGAGCCTAAACTGTAATAAGAAGCAAAACGATTTAAGTATTTTCCAATACTATTGTCAGAACTCCCTATAAATGTATCCCACCCATATACAGTTGTATAATATTCGGTAGGGTTTACAGCTTTAAAAGTATTGGAATCTAAATCATAACCATAAACAGACCGGGCTGCCCTTTCATTTTTCTCTTCCCGGGTTTCCAATCCTATTAAGAAATTTAAATTGTGTTGCCCATTAAAAACTTTGTCAACAGTTGCCTGAAGCCTTAGGGATTGATCTTCGGTAACGTCATAGGAGCTGTAGCGATAGGCACCTAAAGGAATTCCATAGACCAGTCCACCCGCTTGAGTATAACTTGTGGCTTCGTTAATCAAATTGCGGGTATAATAGCTTTCCTGCTGGTTGATTTGCTCAACTTCATCCCGTATTTTATTATACCTGCCGGAAGCAGAAACACGTAACCAGTTTGTAAGATTTGCAGTCAGTTTTGCCGTAAATCTAAGGGCATTACCGGTGGTGATATTGTTATTATAATTTAGCTCGTCAAGATAATTATACGTCCATGGAAGGTAGCCTTTACTGGTTAGATCATCTATTACGGCTGGGGTAAATTTTAAATATCGGTCTATACCGTTTCCATTCGCATCTGCAAGGAGGTCATAAGGCCGCAACGATGAATTAGAAGCAAGGGACAAGGCTTCGTTGGATGTGGTGTTTAAATTGTATTTAGATTTTACGTAATTAACACCGGTTTCAAGGGTAAGATAATCCCTGATATCGAAACTATTATTTAAAGTAACGTTATACGACTTAGAAGAGTTGCTTTTCATAGCCCCTTTATCTTGATTATAACCTAAGGAAGCATAGTAGGTATTGTTTGTTCCCCCTCCAGAGACCGAGAAGTCATATTGCTGCGTGATCTTATTTTGCAAAAGATAATTGTTAACCTGACTTGAATTATCACGAGAAGCGAGTTCAGCGATAATGGCATCACGTTCTTCAAGGCTTATTTCTCCGCGTTTTTCCTGAAAATAAGCAGTTTGTAAGGCGCTTGGGTTAGCGGCCTGCCAGTTTGAGGAATTGTCTACTATGTAATTCTTTTCAAGCATTTCTAACTCCAGGTCCACGTATTGTGCGCTGTTCATTTCCCTCAGTTTATCTAAGCTGATTTTATCACTTATGGTTACGGTTGAACTTATATTGACAACCGGGGCAGATTTTTTTCCTTTTTTAGTTTCGATCACGATCACCCCGTTTGCAGCTCTGGAACCCCAAATCGCAGTTGCTGCTGCATCTTTCAATACAGTTAGGCTTTCAATATCATCGGGGTTTAAATAGCTGAGTATGGCATAACCCGGGTTAGCACGGCTTTTAGTAAATGAAAATTCTTCCGTAGACATAGGGAACCCGTCAATGACAATAAGAGGAGGCGTAAGCGAATAGCTGTTTGTTCCCCTTATTTCTATGTTACCTGTACGTGGATTTACATTTACGCCGGGTATTTTTCCTTCCAGGCGCTCATTTAAATCTATAGTGGGAACTTTTTGTAATTCCTCCTTTGAAACCGATGCAAAAGATCCTGTTGAACGTTCTTTAGGAATTTTAGTATACCCATTTGATTCGGCAGCGGTTACGGTGACTGCATTTAATTGCTCGATGTCTTCTTTCAATGAAATGTTAATGACCGTTCTCCTGTCAACAGGTACTTTAAGTTTTTTTAATCCCAGATAGCTAAACAGAAGTGTATCTGTAGCTTGGACTGTAAGCCTGTATTTCCCGCCATCACGGGTAATATCCCATTTCTTTTTATGAAGAACTTCTACTGTAGCCCCAGAGATGGTATTGCCAAACTCATCAGATACAGAACCGGTTAAGGTATAGTCTTCCTGTTGTATCTTGGAATCCCTTTCAAATCTGGGCTTAATGGTGATGAGATTTTTATCTGCAAAAGCCGATTTAAAATCGTTCCCAATGATTTTTGGAAGAAGTTCTGAAATAGCAATATCAGCTTCCTGTATCGAGATGATTTTATCGCTATTGAAGAGATCACTGCTGTAAAAGAAATCTACACCTGTTTGTTGCGTTATCAATTTCAGGACTTCTGAAATGGGTTTCCTTTCTACATCGATGCTTACCTTTTGTGAAAAGGCAAATAGGGATAAGTTGAGAAAGAAGATTGATGTGAAAAGGGATTTTCTCATAACAACCATAATTTTTGCTGAAATACTATTTGTAGTATGCCCACACGAAGCAGGTAGTATTTTTTTCATACTTTTAAATGTTTAGTTTATTAAAAAATGGATTTGATGACTAGACTTAATTACCGGGAAATGTTGGCGCATTTTCCGGTTTCTATTTTTTGGTAATATTTAGTTCATAATGATCGTTACTTTTTTGGGTTAAACTGTAATTAATAGTTGATGTTAGCTTGATGATTTCAAGCAACTCTACAAGGGTTTTATTTTTATCGATCACTCCGGTAAAGCGTACTTTATGGAGATCACGATCCTTAAATGTGAATTGAAAATCATACCAGCGTGCCATTCGCATAAGAATTTGATCCAGCGGGACTTTTTCAAAATAGAATTTGCCGTCCTTCCAGGCCGAAGCGATTGTAGTATTTACATCGGTTACTTCAAGCTTATTGGTGTCTTTATACAAGGTAGCTTGTTCTCCGGGTTTAAGAACAATCGGGGGATCACTTGCATAGTCTTCTATATTTGAAAGTTGAACTTTTCCTTCAGTTAGCGTGACGGCATTAAAAGGATCTTCAGCATAAGCACTTACGTTAAACTGTGTACCCAGTACATTGATGTCTGTAAACGCTGTGCTAACTATAAAGGGTTTCTCCCGGTTTTTGGCTACTTCAAAGTAGGCCTCTCCCTTTAACACGACTTTTCGGGTATTTCCTATAAATGAAACCGGATAATACAAGTAAGACTCAGAATTCAACCAAACACGTGTGCCATCTGCAAGACTCAAGTTATACACGCCACCTCTGGGAACGAACAGAGTATTATACGACTCAGCAGAATTGTTTTTACCTGCTGAGTAAATCAGGGTATTGTTTAAGTTAACTATAGAACTGTCCTTTTCGATTATCGCATTTTGTGTGTTTTCAAGAGTAACTCGATCTCCATTACTTAAAATAAGAATAGCTTTTTTTGAGCCGGGTGCAAGATCTGTAACTGGATTAAGAGGAAGCTCATTCTCGGTTCTGGTCACAACAAAAATGCCGGAGCCTATCCCAATGGCCAGGATTAAAATAGCGGCGTACTTATAATACCTGTTGAAAAACGAAGTTTTGGGATTTTCGTAGGCTTTAATTCGTTTTAAAACCCTTTGATAAGGGGTATTGGTATCTATTGAGGACGACAAATCTTGCCTTGCTCTAAATTTGACACTATTAAAAGGCTGAAGCTTTTTATTGGCTTTTGAACTTTCAGCCAATAACCTATCTAAGCCTTTTTGTTCCTCTTGAGAAATGATGTTTAAGCGGCTTTTGGCTATAAGTTTAGCCAACTCAAACACTTTTTTATAACCTTCAATTTTCATTTAAACTCTTTAACTTTAAGATAGCTTAACATCTTCTTTACAGTTATAAGAGTCTAAAAGCCGAAAATGGGTGGAAGGTTTTTAACTTTTTTTTTGATTAATTCGAACCAATTAAGAGTAAAAACAAAATAAAAGGATGGTTTTTGAGCTTTTCCTTTAGTAATTTGATAGCTCGTGTTCGTTGAGATTTTACAGTATTGACAGATATGTTAAGTCTGGATGCGATTTCCTTATATTTTAAACCTTCTATTACCGATAATTCAAAAATCTCTTTGCAGCCTTCTGGCAACTGATTTAATTGTTCAATTAAAATAGCGTAAACTTCTTCTTCTAAAATTTTGTCGTCAAAATCTTCATCCGAATCCGGAGTAAGTTCTTCATGGAGTGCTATTTTCTCTTTCTCTTTATTTACAATGCGGTAGGCATCATTACGAACCATCGCATAGAGATACGACTTAATGTTTATTACATTTTGAAATTTTTCCCTGTCCCGCCAAAGTTGGAACATGGTATTCTCAACGATGTCCTCGGCAGTTTGAGTATCAGAAACAATTTCTTTAGCGTAGGTTAAAAGACGCGGGTATAGTTTATGAAAGATATTCTGGAAGTATGACTCATCAATAGTATTTAAACCTTTTCTGTTCAGATTGATCTTTAATTAAATTAGAGTAAATTCAAAAGTAATGAAAAATTAAGATTTTTTTAGGAATTGAAGGCAGCATTTGTAGTCTGTAAATACGATATGGTTTGATTTAAATAAGGCAGGCGATGGGTTAGAGTACTTTAATATATTCCCAGATCTGTAATTGCTGAGATTATAGAATTGATACCAATTATTTGGTTTAAATGGTTTTATCCGATAACCCTGAATCTTATGTTTGGAAAGAGGATTTGGTTAAATGCCTAAGAAAGATTCTGGCTCAGGTGAATACCTTTAAGCACTTGTATGCTCAAATAGATGCGTTCGTGTTTATCGCAAAAAAAAAGATCTGATAACAATTGGTTTGTAGGTTCACTTACAACCAGGGGTTCGCGTTAAAATGAAAATCCTGATAATCGATTGATTAACAGGATTTTTGATATAAACCGTGATTTGGATCGTCGGGATGAGAGAACTATATTCGAATGAAACTTCTCCTATATACCGTGGTTTAAAGCCTATTAATTTCAGTGATACACCTTATTGCCGATTTCTAGTAAAATTAGACTAAATGAGCGTAACTAAGATTAATATAAAGTTATGAAATTCTTCTATATATGTGAATTTTAATTATTGAAATTTTCATAAAGTTCTCGTAGAAAACACTCTCCTTTCTTAGCAAATTCATTACATCTTTTTCATTTGAATATTCAGTTAATGTGTCATCGTTTAAATTATCCATATAATGGTAGGGACGGATTATGGGAACCACTAAAAACAGCAATTATGAGCCACTCGAAATTTTGTTGTAGTAAATTGTAAGTCAATGCCTTATTAGTTGTTTTGGTATGTTCTTTCTATTCCGGAGAAGTGGTATACAATGCCCGTTTTTTGCAGCCTATATGAGCAATCTGCGAAAAAAAAAAGCACATCTGTATTTTATGAGCACTCTTAAACTGTATGATTAATCTTATGGTAATATGTGCTTAACACGTGATAATAAGGAATGTAATAATTTCAAATCATAAAAAACAATAAAGCAATGAAAATTCTGGGACTTAACTTTTTTTTGGGATTAACCATGGCCATGGCCATTCAATCCTGCGACAACGATGACGATGGGAAAGGTCAAGAAAATGATATCACGGGCCAATGGCATCTATATCAACGCTTCGACGGAGATGGCATTGATCCTGTTGATAATGGCAAAACACTGACGTTTACGGAAGAAAATAATTTTATCGATAGTTTCTTACCTGACTGCCAAGGTACATTTTCCATGGATAACGACACGATCACAATTGATATGCCGTGTAAGGATGAGCCTATACAATATGTTTTCAGTTTTGAAGAAATGAATCTGATCCTGGTGGAATTGCCGAGCACTTGCGATGAAGGTTGTTATGATATCTACAAAAAGAAATAATCCTATAAACCAAACCAATCCATGAAGAAAAGATACTTATTTCAACTTGCTTTGATCTTTTGCTTTGGAACCATCCATTCGCAGGAGTGTGGGACCAGTGCACCATCGGTAAAGCATACCTATCCTACCAATGAGTCTTCCAAGGCAAGTGTAAGCAATTACTGTATAGATGTACAATTCCATATCGTCAGGGAAACGAACGGTACGAATGCTTTTGCAGCCATAAATAGAACCGCCATTATAAATGATTTGAATGCTAGATATAATGACCATAACATTTTCTTCAACAACCTCGGTACGAACTTCATTAACAATAGCAACTTTGTCAATATAGACAATGATGGAGAAGCCGAAAATTTGGTTGCTATAAACAATAACCAGAATGCCTTGAATTATTATATTGTCGAAACATTGTGGAGCACACCAACAGGTTTTATAGCCGGTACGGCCTTGGATATACCCTCCAATCATTTAGTGATAAGAAATGACAGGACACTTACATCGACTTCTTCCCATGAAGTAGGTCACTGTCTCGATCTCTACCATACCCATGAAACAGCATTTGGTACTGAGAATATCAATGGCAACAATTGTGGCTCGGCAGGAGATTTGGTTTGTGACACGCCGGCAGATCCGCGACTTGGTAATGTAAATGTGAGCGCGGCATGTGTTTATACCGGAGGGGGTGGATACAACCCTTTGCCGGACAATATCATGTCCTATTCCATGTCCTTTTGTAGGGATGATTTTACCAATGGGCAAGGGGTTCGCATGAGACAGGCCCTGATATCTAATTCCATTTTTCAAAACTTTGTCAATACTTTTCAATTGAGTGGGCTGGAATACCTATGCTCCTCTGGATCGTATTCCGTCACTGGCTTACCAACCGGGGCCACCATAAATTGGAGTACCAGTGGCAACATTACAAGGAACTCATCCCAAGGATCGAACCCTTGTACATTTTCCAGAACAGGTACAGGATCTACAGGTTGGATAAGGGCGACAATATCCAATCCCGGAGCATGCGGGAACGGAATGGTCATAACCCAAAATGTGAGCCTCAATTCACAAAACCTCGACCTCTCCGTCACAAGCGTTGAGGGAGAAGGTTCTGCCATCTATGTAAGTGGCTATGTCTCCGGTGGGTCGAGTCCATTTAAATGGTACATCAATTCACAATTGATCGCTACTACATCCTCACGAAATTTTAGCCATAGATATCGTTGTGAGGGTGGGTCATCCCAAATGGCCGTTACCTCGAACTGTGGTTCTGATTATACCTATTTCTATGAAGACTGCACTGGCGGAGGGCACCGAATGACCGTATATCCAAATCCTGCTTCCTCAGAATTGAACATAACATTGGATCAAGGAAATCGAATACCCAACTATTATACCTCGTTCAATGCAGAGATTTTATCTAGGCCTAAAGATATTGGCTTGACGTTGTTGGATTTTTTGGGAAGACCTGTAATCGAAACCGTATTCAAGGGTCCAGCACAGGAAATGAAAATGGACGTTTCCACCTTACCTAAAGGAGTTTATTTTCTTCAGGTCATCGGAAAAGATGTTGATGAGAGGCACACTGTTTTCATTGAATGATGTGATTCCAAAACATATTGTATTGAAACAAATTTCCATTCTATACCGCTACAAATATTGATGGAATTCAATTTAAAAAAGTTCCAAGAAAAGATAATTGGCGTAAGGACAATAGACTACCCAAAGAGTTTCAATTTGGTAAAGAGCTATATAGTGCCCCAAATAGTGAATTTGACAAAGGGCATATGACTAAGCGAGAGGACGTTCAATGGGGAGAATCACTCGCAATAGCTTTAAATGCAGCTAACTCCACTTTTTATTATACTAATGCCGTTCCTCAACATAAAGATCTAAATAGATTTATATGGAGAAGTTTAGAAGATTACATACTTCATACCGAAACTAAGCAAAATGAACTACGTATTTGTGTTTTTACAGGTCCTGTTTTATCAAGCTTAAATCCATATTTTATAACACCTATAGGTGGTAATCAAATACAAATCCCATCTTTATTCTGGAAAGTAGTTGTTTTTCAGAAAGAAGATGGAAAAATTTACAGAGTTGGATTTATGATGAGTCAGAATAAACTGCTCCAAGAAAACCATATTATAGAGGAGTTAGAATTAGGCGAGGAGCTGTTTTTGCAATTTAAAGATGCTGATACTTATCAGGTCAATATCTCTTTGATCGAAGAATTAACAGGCTTAGAAATCCCTAAGGCAATTGACTCATATCAAGATAAGAGAACAACAAGGTTGATTTTGGAAGAAATAGATATTGACCCTGATTTAGAGAATTATGGCTTTGATTCCTTAGGATATGATATCCTGAATATAAAACTTTAATTAACTCTACCATAATTTCAGTTAAAACTCATTAATGAAGTTCAATAGCCCAAATTCTCTAGTTATGACCAGTGCCTAAATATGGGAGGAGGACAATCATTTAAATTAATATTAAATTATCACTAAAAAGTACCATTTTTAGTAGCGTAGCGAATATAAAATGAGTAGCAAGAGGGTAACACGCTGCGCGATGTTACAGATTTATAACTCATTTTATTTCAATTACTTACGGTTTGTTTTTCCGCTTGATTTTGAACAATTTGCGACAAATGCGCTTTTAAGCCCTGTAAACAGGCAGGTTTTTGCGACAAATCCTATTTAGATAGCGGTAATGAAGGGTAATTTAGGTAGTCCTCACCACATTCCCCTACACTGGGTTTCGGGGAAAGAGGTTCGTCCAAAAGGTCTTGAACACAGGCCAAAAATGTCAATTTGATAGTATTGAAATCTTGTCAGCCATTTTTGACTTGAGTTCGCTGAGCATCCTAACTTGGAATGGACAATCTTTTACTTTCGTGATTTATTTTCTTTTTAATACACTCCCAACAGCATACCTTTTTTGATAGCAAAAGTACAGGATTCTAAATTAGTCGGGCGCATAAACCGGTCGGCTACGCCTTCCTATTTATAGCCCTCTTCTAATTTAAAATCCCGAAGGTAACAACTATCAAAAAAGGTATTGCGACGGCTCTGGAGGAAGTAAATGAAACAACCAGAACCCGTATACATTTTGATCTACAAATCTATTTTAGTTGAGCAAAAAAGGATTTGCTCAAGATGAAATAAGTAAATGGTTGATGTATGTGATTTAAGTTCCTGTATTTCACTGATTGTTTTTCTTTCACAAGCTTATTGATGACTCTTCCTATAAAAGATTTATCAGGCTCTATTAAAACCTATTAACAGGAATTGTAGACAAAAATTAAGAAGCGACTTTTTTCAAGATAAATGGAAGTGAAAATTTGAGCCGATTATCATTCCTAATCGGCTCATTTTTTGATTATATTTGAGCCAATTAACTACTTTAATCGGCTCATCATGTATAACTGGCAACAGAAAGACTGGCCTAATTTTAAGTATACTACAACTGAAATTGAAGAGAAGCTCTTTGAGTTCAGCCAAAGGGCCGGGCGTGTTAATGGTATATTAGAAGGACTCTCAGATACCATGCAAATGGAAGCTATCTTATCGCTAATGGTTGCTGAGGCTGTTAAAACGTCAGAAATCGAGGGAGAATACCTGAGCCGGGAAGATGTGATGTCTTCTATACGAAACAATATGGGTTATGGTACGCCCAAAGCGGTCAAAGACCCAATGGCACGGGGTGTAGGAGATTTAATGGTGCGCGTTAGGCAAAATTTTGCAGAACCTTTGACAGATCTGAAATTGTTCGAATGGCACAGAACACTATTATCGAGTGCTAAACGCATAAATACCGGGCAATGGCGTAAGCACTCCGAACCGATGCAGATCGTATCCGGTAGCTGGGGCAGGGAGAAGATCCATTTTGAAGCTCCGCCTTCCCAGTTGCTTCCGAATGAAATGCAAGCCTTTATAACGTGGTTTAATGAATCTCATCCAGAAGGAGCCAATCCTATTAAAAAACCACTTATCCGTTCAGCGATTGCACATCTGTATTTTGAGAGTATTCACCCTTTTGAAGATGGTAATGGAAGGATAGGAAGAGCGCTTTCTGAAAAGGCGCTATCTCAAGACTTAAACCGCCCTATTCTGCTGAGTCTTTCAAAAGCAATAGAGCACGATAAACAAGCTTATTATAAGGCATTAAAAAAGGCCCAGCAGTCCAATGAAATAACCGATTGGATTATCTATTTTGTCAATACAGTTTTAGAAGCGCAATCTCAGGCGGAAGAGCTTGTTTCTTTTACGTTAAGAAAAGCCCGTTTTTTTGATCGCTATAGAAATTCGCTCAATGAGCGCCAATTAAAGGTCGTCAATCGAATGCTTGATGAAGAACCGGAAGGGTTTAAAGGGGGGATGACGGCAAAAAAGTATATCGCCCTTACCAAAACATCAAAAGCTACAGCAACGCGCGACCTTCAGGATTTAGCAGCAAAAAAACTATTTATACCTATAGGGGAGGGACGGAGTACACGTTATGAAATCAACTTTGAGGACTAAAGTTTTTTAATAAGCGATCGACTTGAACCCTAGTCTCGTTAAGGGCATTTTTTATACTTAAAAGATATTAAAGACCATCAAATCAGATCAATTTGAATGTTCATTTAAGTATAGTGAATTATTTGGTAAATAGATCGAATAATTCAGCTGCAAGATACAGGAAATATAGGGGGTGAGTTGGTTTGCAAATTCCCTGCCCTCAATTGTTAGTGTGAATCAAATCATAATCGAAGATCAAAATGACTCTTTAGTATTCCTAGCTTCCATTTTACGCATTAAGGCATCCATATCGTCTCCAACTTTCTTTTGCAGTACTCTTGCATAGATTTGAGTTGTTTGTAGCTGTGTGTGGCCTAAAAGCTTTGATACGGTCTCAATGGGTACTCCGTTAGATAGCGTAACCGTAGTTGCGAAGGTATGACGGGCTACGTGGAAGGTTACATGTTTATGTATTTGACAGACCTCAGTTATTTCCTTAAGGTATTTGTTCACTTTCTGATTACTATATAAGGGCATTAATTTGCCGGAGACCTCCAACTCCTCATCCTTTGTATATTTCTTGACCAGTGCCAGAGCCTGGGGCAGGAGGGGAACCTTAACAGGCTCGTTAGTCTTTTCTCGTTTGGTATAAATCCACAAGCGTCCATTAGACGCCGGAATCAACTGGTCTTTTCGTAATGCTTTTAAATCCACATAGGCAAGTCCCGTGTAACAAGCAAACAGAAAGCAATCTCTTACGCGTTCATAACCTTTACTCGTAAACTGCGTTTCTTCAATACGATGTAATTCACGCTGGGTTAAGTAGCAGCGTTCCTTTCGTTCCAATTTCAATTTATAATTGACAAAGGGATCTTTAGGCAACCATTCCATTCTTACTGCCAGATTAACCATTTTTCGAAGCCGTTCTAAATGCTTCCTCGTACCGTTTATGGAGCATGTCTTTCTTTCCTTCTTAGGCTTATAAGTACGTATATAGTGTTCAAACTCTGTTATAAACCGGTAGTTTAAATCAACCAAGAAGAAGTCATCTGATTTATAATGATCTAAGAGATAAGCCTTGATATACTTTTCGGTAGAATAGTAATTTTTCATTGTACCGGGCTTTAGCGACAATCCCATATTATCATTATGATACTTAACAAGTTCTAAGAGCGTCATACGCTCTTCATCTTCGCCCATATAGCGTAATTTGATCGCTTTCGCCGTAATTACTTTTCGTTCTGCATGCAGCTCTTTATGTGCGTTTAAAATTTCAGCCTTCACATCATCCATATAGGAGTTAAGCGTGATAAGTTGATCTGAAGTTTCTTTGGCTTTTACCCGGAGTATATCCCAGTCTTTTACATCAATATCTCGCTTTATACTCATTTCAGAGCGCTTTTTATTGACTGTAATTCTAAGATAGATATCCAGTTTATTGGGGTTGTTTCTTTTGGGGCGTGTAAAGAAGTTCACGCCTAATGTGCTGTTTACAGGCATTTTGTAAGTCTTTTAGTTAAACGATTTTTAGTTAAAGACTACATCCAGATGGCCTAAATGCTATATAAATCTACGATAATTTGCACACCTTATTGCACACCGAATTGTACACATTTACCTTGATTTTAGATGATATCAGATGGTATCATAAAAAATGAAAAGCCTGTTAATTCATTGATTAACAGGCTTTTTAATGTAAACCGTGATTTGGTTCGTCGGGATGAGAGGATTCGAACCTCCGCTCTCGCGCCCCCCAGACGCGCACTTTAACCGGACTAAGCTACATCCCGAAATTTCAGGGTGCAAATATAAATATTTGGGTTAGATAGTAAAGACTTTAGACTAGAATCTATAATTTTTTTAAAGAGAACTATAAAATCAAAATAGTGATTGGAAATAATTAATAAATTCTCCATTTAACGTAATTTTTTAAAAATTACAACGATATAGTTTGTTGATTATTAATTTTTTGTAACTTAATAAGAGATAAATGTTGAATTCCTCAATCTTATGTATTATGAAACTTTCACTTATTACTTTGCTTTTTTTGATCTCTATTTCATCGAGTACTAATCAAATATTCCCAAAACAGGATAACGACGAGTTAATCATAGGCACCTGGGAACTCCAAGGTTTTTATCATTATGATGGAAATGAAATAACAGATACCGTACCCACTACAGATGGTTATCGCCAAATTAAAATGTACACAAAAGATCATGTTATGTGGACACGCTATGTGCCCAAAGACTCTATTGAATGGTTTGGTTACGGTAGCTATGTAGCATCAGAAAATCAACTTATAGAAACGCTTGAATATGGTTCTGAAAGCATGATGAATGTAATAGATACGCTAAGAATATTTACATTTGAACTTCAAATTTCAGAAAATGAATACAGTCAAATCACTGTAGATGAAGAAGGTAATCGAATATTTTCCGAAAATTATAAGCGTATTGAATAGTTATTTTTCAATTTGCGCTACTTCCTTTTCAGTTACCATTTTTGATGATGTGTTGTTCCAGGAATTTAGAATATAATTCATAACATCTGCCACTTCTTCATCATATAAGCCCAACGGAGCCATAATACTCGTGTAGATGGCTCCGTTTACTTTTACTTCTCCTTTTAGCCCATATTTTACAGCTTTTATGGCTTTGACTCTGTTTTCTAATAAAAAGTCAGCTTGTGCTAGAGGAGGAAACGTGCCGGGTATACCTTCTCCTGTTGCCATATGGCACTGCATACAAAAGTCTTCATAAACCACTTTACCACGTTTTATGCTTGCTGTAAGTAAAGTGTCTTGTTGTATGGATATATAGTTTGCACTGAATGTCTTTTCAGGTTTGTTTTGATTACAAACAAACAACCATAAAATACTCGACGCGATAAGAATTAAAGTCTTCAATTTTTGATAAGTTTCACAATTCCTACTCCTTCGACACCTATATATATCAAGCCATCAGGACCTTGAACAACATTACGCACACGGCCAATACCGTCTAGTAGTTTCTCTCTTTTAACAACCTTATCATTTGCTAAATAAAGTGCTTCGAGATAAACAAATTTCAGAGAACCTACTAATATATTTCCACTCAACTCAGGATATTTATTTCCGGTTACCAGAGTCATTCCGCTTGGAGCAATAGAGGGAACCCAATAGTAAAGAGGCTGTTCCATACCTTCTTTTTTAGTTTCGTCTGTTATATCCGTGCCGCTATAATTAATACCGTAAGTAATCACAGGCCAACCGTAATTAGCTCCTTTTTTTATTACATTAATTTCATCACCACCACGCGGACCGTGCTCATGAACCCATATTTCTTGAGTTTCAGGATTAATAATCATTCCCTGCGGATTGCGATGCCCATAGGACCAGATGGCCTCTTTGGCATTTGCTTGTCCTACAAACGGATTATCTGAAGGAATGCTTCCATCCAGATTAAGGCGATACACCTTACCATTATCACGTGTTATATCTTGTGGGTTAACATCTCGTTCGCCGCGTTCTCCTACGGTAAAATAAACATGACCAGAATTATCAAAAACAATTCGGCTTCCCCAGTGTTGCCCTTTAGTAGTATTTGGTGAAGCTTTGTAAAGAACTTCTTGATCTGTTAAGCTGTTCCCGGAAAGTTTGGCTCGCATCAGTGCGGTATTTCCCCCTTTTTCGTCACCTTCGGTAGAAGAGTAGGTGATATAAATCCAGTTGTCCTTCGCATAATCTGGACTTAAGCGTATATCCAATAAACCTCCCTGGCCACGATTATAAACTTCAGGAACTCCCGAAATTTCAGTTTTAACACCTTCTTTGAAGTGAATAAGCTCGCCAGATTTTTCAGTAACGAGCAAACTTCCGTCAGGTAAAAAAGCCATTCCCCAGGGATTTATAAGGTCTGGCACAATAACTTCATGACTATATGCTTCAGAAACTGTTATAGGAATATCATTTGCTTTAACCTCTTTAGGGTTTTGACCGCAGGCTAAAAATGTAGTAAGTAATGCAAGGAATACAAGTGTACCGTTTTTCATATCAATTTATTTGATTTAAAAATAATCAAAACAAACTTCAATGCAATTTTTTTACACGTCTATGTCTGTAAATTTACAATGTTAATAACGACTTATAATTGTGCTTTGTAACTTTTTATAAAGTGTCTTTAAAGAAGTATTTTTGTAAGAATATTTAATGCCTTTTTGCGGCTTCTTATTTTTTATAGAGGTCTTTTATTTAAAATTCCACATTGTGGACTAAAATAATTTATATGTCAGTAGAACGAATTAAATGTCTAATTATAGGATCTGGTCCTGCGGGTTATACCGCTGCAATTTATGCTTCGCGTGCAGATTTAAAGCCTGTGATGTATACCGGAATGGAGCCTGGCGGACAGTTAACTACAACCACAGAGGTTGATAACTTTCCCGGTTATCCAGAAGGAATAGATGGACCTACTATGATGGTGCAACTGCAAAAACAAGCAGAACGTTTTGGTACCGAAGTGCGTATAGGGATGATTACTAAGGTCGAATTTTCTCCTGAAATAGGAGGTATTCACAAAGCAGTTGTAGACAATACAACTGAAATAGAAGCAGAAACCGTAATTATCTCAACTGGTGCAACAGCTCGTTATTTGGGTTTACCTAGTGAGCAAAAGCTGCGTGGTGGTGGTGTATCAGCTTGTGCCGTTTGTGACGGATTTTTCTATAAAAAGCAAAATGTGGCCATTGTGGGTGGGGGTGATACCGCTGCAGAAGAAGCTACCTACCTGGCCAATATATGCGAGCATGTTACCATGTTAGTACGTAAAGATGAGATGCGTGCTTCTAAAGCAATGCAACACCGCGTAAATTCTCGTAAGAATATTACTGTTTTGTATAATACTGAAGTTGACGAAGTATTAGGTGAGCAAGTTGTTGAAGGGCTTAGAATGATTAATAGTGAGACTAAAGAAACTTCTGAAATTGAAATAACCGGTTTATTTATCGCTATTGGACACAAGCCCAATACGGATATTTTTAAAGGCCAGTTAGAGATGGACGATACCGGCTATATTATTACCGAAGCTAAATCTACTAAAACTGCTAAGCCTGGAGTTTTTGCCAGTGGAGATGTGCAGGATAAAGAGTATAGACAAGCAATTACCGCTGCCGGATCTGGCTGTATGGCTGCTTTAGATGCAGAACGTTATTTAGCATCTATAGAAGAGGAAGTAGAAGCTTAACGTTTATTTCAAATAAATCAAATAAAAAATGCTCTCAAATTATTGAGAGCATTTTTTATTTGTAAAGATGTTTGAAAAGGAATTAATCTTCGTCTTCTTCATCATCAGATTCTTCAGGAAGATCTTCATCTTCATCAGCAATTTTCTCAGGAATTTCGCTAATTGGTTCTGTTAGATCTTCATCATCGTAATCGTCTACATCATAATTCTCCATAGAGGTTTCAAGTTTTTTACTCACTTTAACCAGATAGATGGTATCTGCAGTACGAACTTCAACACACTCGATGAGTTCATTTTTTGCATTTTTAAAAGATATGATTTGATCATCATCATATCCGTAGGGATACTTATCAACCAAGAGTGCTAAAATCTCAGGGGTAAGCTTCTTAAAATCAACAATAACGCGACGCATAAATAGTTTTTAATAATTGGTGCAATGTGTGGTTAAATGTAAAAAAAAACGATTGGGTTCTGCAAGACTAATCAATTATTTATTGCTTATTTTTTTATAATAGTCAAAAGCATTAAAAATCAGTTCGTTTGAAACTTCCTGATTTAGTACCGGTTTGCCTATAGCATCAAGGAGTACAAAATAAATGATGCCGTGACTGTTTTTCTTGTCGTATTTGAGCAAAGTAATGATCGCTTCAATATCTTTTTCTTCAAATTTCACATACGGATAAAAGCTTAATATAGCTTTAGAAGTTTCATTGCACGTATCCTTATCTAAAGATCTAAGTGCTGTAGAAAGAAAGTTAGCTAAAACCATTCCTACAGAAATGGCCTCACCGTGAAGTAAACGAGTTTTATCTTTACGTTCCATAAAATAAGACTCAATTGCGTGACCGAGTGTGTGGCCATAATTGAGGCTTTTTCTAATATTCTGCTCAAACGGATCTTCTAAAACAACCTCATTTTTGATAGCAATAGATTGTCTTATCAATTCTCCCAGACTTTCAAGGTCAGTATATTTAGCATCCTTTACCGCATTCCAGTAGC
Organism: Leeuwenhoekiella polynyae; assembly: GCF_004104075.1. GTDB lineage: Bacteria > Bacteroidota > Bacteroidia > Flavobacteriales > Flavobacteriaceae > Leeuwenhoekiella > Leeuwenhoekiella polynyae. The sequence continues at coordinate 180,948 of NZ_QOVK01000006.1, forward strand.
TTTCAGAATTGATAAGCCCGTGTTTCAGCATTTCGGCATAACCACTGCGCAATTCTTCAATAGGAAGTGTACCTAGAAAATTAGTATCAACTAAGACCATTTCTGGGTTACTAATAACTCCTATTTGATTTTTTAAAGAACCAAGGTCTACTCCGGTTTTTCCACCTACGGAAGCATCAACCATCGCAAGTAGAGTAGTGGGGATATTGATAAAATCTATACCTCTTTTAAAGCAACAAGCTACAAAACCGCCTAAATCTGTAACTACGCCACCTCCAAGATTTAGTAAAGCGCTTTTGCGATCGGCATTTAATTCAGATAAAACATTCCAGACTCCTTCACAAGTTTCTAAATTTTTAAACTCTTCGCCTGGATCAATCTCGATGATTTCTATAGTTTGAGTAGTTTCAACGTTTTGAAGAAAAGAAGCTAAACAATTTTCGTGCGTATTGCTATCGACTAAAACAAAAAGTATACTGTAGTTTTTTTCTTTTAATAAGACATTTAGATTTTCGTAGCCATTATTACCAAAAACTACCTTATAATCCTTTGCTTGAATTGCTTGCATGTTAAAATTATTTTGGGCTGTGAAATTAATATCTTTTTATAATAATCCCTTTGCGATTTAGCTATATTTGACGCCTAATTTTTCAATATGTTAGAACAAAGAATATTTGATGATACAAAAACTGCTTTTTCTTTAAAATCAGATAGTGAACTGACTCGTGCCTATTATTTATTTAAAATGATATCGCTTCAGCCATTAGTTAAAATAGGATCGGTTGTTACCAATTTTGCTCTAAATGCAAATCTACCAATAAAGAGACTGGTTAAGGCTACTGTATTTGATCATTTTTGTGGAGGCGAAAGTGAAAAAGAGTGCACCGATACAATAGAAGCAATGTATTCTAAAAATGTACATTCGGTATTAGATTTTTCTGTAGAAGGAAAGGAAACAGAAGAACTTTTTGACGCCGCATTAAAGAGGGTGGTAAGTATTATCGATTTTGCTAAAGATAGAGCAGGTATTCCTTTTGCTGTTTTTAAGCCTACAGGCTTTGGAAGGTTTGAAGTTTTGCGTAAAGTGACTGAAAATGAAAAACTATCAGACAAGGAGCGAGCAGAATGGAAACGCATTCAAGAACGGTTTCATGAAGTTTGCAAAAAAGCCAAATCTTGCGATATAAAACTACTCATAGATGCCGAAGAAAGTTGGATGCAAGGAGCGGTAGATGATTTGGTTTTAGAGATGATGCAAACCTATAATAAAGAAAAACCTATTGTATTTACAACCTTACAATGTTACCGCTGGGATCGTTTAGCATACCTTAAAGAGTTACATCTAGATGGTATTGAAAAAGGGTATCATTTAGGAGTTAAAATTGTTCGTGGAGCTTATATGGAAAAGGAACGCGCTCGTGCAGATAAGCATGGTTATGCTTCTCCAATTTGTAAAGATAAACCCGAGACAGATGCTCATTTTAATGCGATGCTGGTTTATATCTTTGATAATCTTGATGATATTTGGGCCTTTGTAGGAACTCATAATGAAGAAAGTAACTATCTGGCGATAGAAATAATGGCGCAGAAAGAAATTGCAGCAAATGACGACAGAGTCTGGTTTGGTCAACTTTATGGAATGAGTGATCACATCAGTTTCAATCTTGCAGAAGTAGGTTACAATGTAGCTAAATATTTGCCGTTTGGTCCTGTTAAAGATGTAATGCCATACTTAATTAGACGTGCTGAAGAAAATACTTCTGTTGCCGGTCAGACAAATAGAGAACTTACCTTAATTAAGGAAGAATATAAACGAAGAAAGCACAAGAAATAATTTTTGAAAACTGTTTTACTGTTTTCTTATAACAGTTAAAACTTCAAATTTTTCATCACAAAGCTGTAAAGTTGTAATGATTGGGGTTGGCATCGTCTCTCGAGAATTTATGGTGTAGAGACCACAAGGTTTTTTTTGAGTATCACTAGTACTGAAATCTACTTCACCTTCTAAAAAAACCGTATTGAGATCAGTCGTGTCTAGTTTTAAAGCACTGAGTTGTTTCTCGGCATTTTCAGAAATGGAATATCCATTATTTCTAATGGTTTTTAAAACGCGAGCATTTGGCATATAATCGCAAGAGGGTAATTCTACACCACTACCTTTAATGAAAAAAGCCAGTAAAATAAGGCCAATTGCAAAGCCACCCAGATAAAAACCGAATCTATATAAAACTTTCATGTAACTAATTAACAATTAAAAAAACAAGAGATTAATATCTCTAAATGGAAGATCAAACCATTCTGCAACAGATTTGCTAGTGAGAATTCCGCGGTAAAAGTACAACCCGTTTTTCAAACCTTTGTTCATACGCAGACTATTTTCTAGTCCTCCATGTTCACCGATTTCCAGAAGGTAAGGTGTGAAAATGTTACTGATTGAAAGTGAGGATGTTCGGGCATACCTGGAAGGGATATTAGGGACACCATAATGAATAACACCATGTTTTATAAATGTCGGTTTATCATGAGAAGTAACTTCGCTGGTTTCAAAACAACCGCCCATATCGATACTTACATCAATAATAATAGAGCCCGGTTTCATGTATTCGATCATTGTTTCGGTAACAATAACCGGTGAGCGATCATTACCTCTAACTGCTCCTATAGCGACATCGCAACGTCTTAACGATTTTAATAAGTTTTTAGGCTGAATGGTAGAAGTATATAAGGGTCGCCCAACATTCACCTGAAGATTACGCAGCTTTGTCAACGAATTATCAAAGACTTTTACATTGGCACCAAGACCTAGTGCCGATCGAGTGGCAAATTCACCTACAGTTCCGGCACCAATAATAACAACTTCAATAGGAGGAACACCACTTATATTGCCGAACATCAAGCCATTTCCTTCATCTTGCCGAGACATTATCTCAGAAGCGATAAGCACGGATGCAGTCCCGGCAATCTCACTCAATGCTCTAACAGCAGGGTAGGTGCCATCTGCATCTTTTATAAATTCAAACGCAAGTGCTGTTATGCGTTTAGTGGCGAGAACTTTGAAATACTCTTTTTTTTGAGTCTTAAGTTGAAGAGCAGATATAATTACTGTCTGCGGGTTCACCAATTCAAGTTCTTTTAGAGAAGGTGGTTCTACTTTAAGAACCATCGGGCAACCGAATACCTTAGAACGATCTGATGTGATTTCTGCTCCAGCTTCCGAATAATCGTGATCTGTAAAACGAGCATCTTCACCAGCTTTAGATTCCATTAAAACCCGATGACCATGTGCTACTAAAGCTCCTACTGCATCTGGAGTGAGACACACTCGTTTTTCCTGAAAATGATTTTCTTTAGGAATACCTATAAAAAGAGAACCTTTACGTTGCTCTATCTCAAGTTTTTCTTCCTGTGGAATAAGTTGTTCGCGTGTAAACGGACTGTTTGAAATCATTTTAAAAATTATGGAATACTAGACTTCAAAGTAAGTATAAATATATTGAATAGAAAAGATGATTTATAGGAATGACTATCAGATACTAACCCATAAACAAGGGCTCGTCATCATCTTCATCAGTAGAGGAATATGGAGAGGTTAGTTCATCCTCATCTTTAATTTCTCCTTTAAGTGAAACGCGTTTCAACTCTGAAAGATCAATGTTATGGATTCGGTCAAAAATTTTCATTCTTATAGTATACATAAAAATAAGAGCAACTAATATAATAGGAGCCATATAATAAATATCAACACTATCTGCAAAAGCTAAATCATCATTGAACGTACTTACTATTTGAAAGAAATACATACATATAGGAACTAAAATAGCATGATACCACCAATGCTTGCATGTTAAAAACCATATAAGAAAAAGTAACATTGGAATAGCTTTACTAAAAACTATCCAAGCTACCACATCAACACCTACAAAATTTATACTTTCATATTTTAATGTAAGCCCAAAAAAAGAGGTTTCCCAAATTTTTGACTTTGGGAAACCTTCATATAAATAAAAAAAGTATGGAGAAGCAACAATAAATGCTGCTATTAAACTACCCGTTAGTAGGGATAGTGATCCTGCTTTTTTCGATTTTTTTTGATGCATAGTCTGCTTTGCTGTCTTGAACTGTGTAAGTAACTGCTGTTGCACCTGCAATTAAAAGACCTAGGAGTAATGCTTTAATTTTCATAATAAAATGTGTTTGAGTATTAATGATTTGTTGATTCAAATATCATAAACCTCATATACAAATCCGCATTTTATAATAGCACTACTTTTGCATCCTAAATATTTTATTTAACACTTTTCAACGATTATATTTATCAGACTAATTTAGGAATAATTAACTTACTCGTATAATTTTTAAGTACAACTTTTAATGAATGTTCAAAATGTAAGAAATTTCTTCAAAAGGCATATTTACCCATTAACATATATTTAACAATTTAAATGAATTGAATTTTTCGTGTTGCTTCATTTATCGAACTAATTTTCGCTGAATGGACATCGTTTTCAAGTAAAGTGTTAATTTTTTGAGGCCATTCAATTAATTTTACACTATCGCTTTCTAAGATTTCCTCAATACCAAGATCAAAGGCTTCATTTTCGTTCTTTAGGCGGTATAAATCTAAGTGGAAAATACTAGCATTAGTTTCAGTTTTATACTCATTTATAAGCGAAAAAGTTGGACTCGATACGGTATCATTCGAGCCCAACTCTTTAACTAGTGCTTTTATTAAGGTTGTTTTACCTGCACCCAAATCGCCGTAAATTAAAATGGTGTCAAACTTAAGTTGATCAATTAATTCTCGGGCGACCTTGTTCACTTCAGATAAGTCATAATCCAACTCCATAATAGTATTTCTTAATTGAACTAACGGGGATTTAAAACCACAAAAGGAATAATAACCTCTTCTAATGATACACCGCCGTGTTGATAAGTGTTGCGAAAATAACTAACGTAATGGTTATAATTATTGGGGTACGCGAAAAAAAGATCTCCTTTTGCAAAAATAAATGAGCTACTCATATTAATTGTAGGTAAGTGTATTGCTTTTGGTTCTTTTGCTTCTAGAACATCTTTTTTGTCATAAGTAAGGCTTCGACCAGTTTTATACCTCAAGTTTAGACTGGTATTTTTATCTCCAATAACTTTTGAAGGATTCTTCACATTGATAGTTCCGTGGTCTGTTGTTAGAATGATTTTAAAGCCTAATTGCTGAGACTTCTGAATCATTTCTAGTAATGGCGAATTCTTAAACCAACTTTCAGTTAGCGAGCGATACGATTTATCATTGCTGGCTAGTTCTTTAATAACTTCCATTTCAGTTTTAGAATGACTTAACATGTCTACAAAATTATAAACCAACACGGTTAAATCATTATTCTTCAACGAATTGAAATTCTCTACCAATTTCTTTCCACTCTTTAAGTTGGTGATCTTGTGATATTCCCATTTTAAATCCAACCCCAGGCGTTTCAGTTGAGCATCAAGAAATTTGTCTTCATTTAAATTCTTTCCGCCTTCATCAGTATCATTTAACCATAAATCGGGATGTTTTTTTTCCATTTCGCTAGGCATTAAACCTGAGAAAATAGCATTTCTGGCATATTGAGTAGCGGTAGGGAGTATACTGTAATACGTACTTTCACTTTCCTTCTTATAATAATTGCTAATAATAGGTTCAAAAGATTTCCACTGATCGTATCTAAGATTGTCAATTACTATTAATAAGACAGGTTCTTCACTTTCACCTAAATGAGGAACAATTTTGTCTTTAAATAAAGTATGAGACATTGTTGGCCTGTCTTCATTTGTAAACCAATCTTCATAATTACGTTCTACGAATTTAAAGAATTGATTATTGGCTTCCGTTTTTTGAGATTCAAGTATTTCTTGCATACTTTGATCTTCTATGGCTTCTAGCTCTAATTCCCAGTAAATAAGCTTTTGATACAGTTCAGACCATTCCTCGTAAGAGTTGACCTGCGCCATATCCATCGCAATTTTTCTAAACTCCTGCTGATAGCTGAGTGTTGTTTTTTCTGAAACAAGGCGACTGGTGTCTAGATTCTTTTTCAGACTTAGAAGAATCTGGTTGGGATTTACCGGTTTTATAAGGTAATCTGCGATTTTAGAACCTATCGCTTCTTCCATAATATATTCTTCCTCACTTTTAGTAATCATTATTACCGGTAAAGTGTCTCTTTTAGATTTTATTTCACTTAATGTTTCTAGCCCTGTAAGACCCGGCATGTTCTCATCAAGAAAAACAACGTCAAAATTCTGTTCTTCAACTAATTCTATAGCTTCTGTACCACTTTGGCAGGTGGTTACATCATAATTTTTCTTTTCTAAAAAAAGAATATGTGGCTTAAGTAAATCAATTTCATCATCAACCCACAGTATTTTTATCGTACTCATAATAGTATCTTTGTTATAGAACTGGTTATAAAACCAATTCAAATGCGCTTTTGCGTAAATAATTATAAAGCCTTTCTATTGAAGACTTCTAACAAACTTACGATAATTAACGACCCTATATATGGGTTTATTACCATACCTAAAGGACTCATTTTTGATCTCATTGAACATAAATACTTTCAGCGCCTGCGTAGAATCTCGCAGATGGGAATGTCATACTTGGTATATCCCGGGGCACACCATACCCGTTTTCATCATGCTATAGGTTGTTTGCATATTATGCGAAAAGCTCTAGAAAAGCTTGAACAAAAGGGTGTTGAGATTTCTGAAGAAGAAAAGCAAGCTGCTATGATTGCGATTTTGCTCCACGATATAGGTCACGGACCATTCTCGCATGCTATGGAAAATAGTATTGTAGAAGACGTGCATCACGAGCAAATATCGCTTCAATTTATGCAGGCACTCAACGAGGAGTTTAACGGAAGTTTAACCCTTGCACTTAACATTTTTAAGGGAACTTACGATCGCCCATTTTTACATCAGTTGGTGTCTGGACAATTAGATATGGACCGTACAGATTACCTGAAGCGCGACAGTTTCTATACTGGTATGGCTGAAGGAAACATTAATACAGACCGTATTCTTGCCATGCTTAATGTCAAGAACGATGAGTTGATGGTAGAGGAAAAAGGAATTTATACCATTGAAAAATTTTTGGTAGCGCGACGTTTAATGTATTGGCAGGTTTATTTACATAAGACTAGTCTGGTTGCCGAACAAATTTTGGTACGTGTTTTAATGCGTGCAAAAGAGTTGACACAAAAAGGTGTTGAGTTGCCGGCGAGCAAGCCATTAGCTTTCTTTTTAAAAAAGAAAAATGCTGAAGGTGTTTTTGATAAGAATGCGCTTGAAATTTTTGCCACATTAGATGATTATGACATTATATCAGCAATGAAAGCTTGGTGTACCGAAGGAGATTTCGTTTTAAGCAGGCTCTCTAAAATTATCATCAATAGAGAACTTCCTCGGATAAAAATTAAAAAGAAACCCTTTAAAAATGAGTTTATTAAGGCTGAGAAAGACCGTGTTCAGCAGCAATATAACTTGACTGAAGAAGAAGCAGGATACTTTGTTTTTACAGGAACATTAACCAATCAAGCTTATACCTTTAAAAAGGAAGCAATCAATATTTTGACAAAAAAAGGAAAGGTTGTAGATGTTATTTCAGCAAGCGATCAATTGAGTCTTAAGGCTTTATCTAAGGTAATTACAAAAAACTATATCTGTTACCCGAAGCATTTAAATTAACCCTTTTTTTCTATTTTTGCGATGATGAAATTTACAGCTGAACAAATTGCTGGAATTTTAGAAGGTTCTGTTGAAGGTAACCCCGAAATAGAAGTTTCTAAACTTTCAAAAATTGAAGAAGGAAAGCAGGGATCGCTTACATTTTTAGCGAACCCTAAGTATACCTCATATATATATAAGACTAAAGCTTCAGTAGCTATAGTAAATAAAGATTTTCAACCAGAGCATAAAATTGATGTAACGCTCATACGTGTAGATGACGCTTATAAAGCATTTTCAAAACTTCTGGAATATTACAATCTGGTAAAACTTAACAAAACCGGAGTAGAAGAACCTGTTTTTGTTTCTGAAAATGCCACTTATGGTAACAATATTTACCTAGGTGCTTTTGCTTATTTAGGTAATAATGTGAAAATAGGGGACAATGTAAAAATTTACCCGAATGTTTATATAGGTGATAATTGTGTTATAGGTGATAATTGTGTGATTTTTCAAGGAGCTAAAATTTATTCAGATAGCATTTTAGGAGATACTGTTTACGTTCATAGCGGGGCAATAATTGGTGCAGACGGTTTTGGTTTTGCTCCCAATGATTCTGGTGAATATAGCCGTATTCCGCAAACCGGAAATGTTGTTATTGAAGATAATGTTGATGTGGGTGCAGGTACTACAATAGATCGTGCAACTCTAGGCTCTACAATTATTCGAAAAGGGGTAAAACTTGATAACCAGATACAGATAGCTCATAATGTTGAGATTGGCGAGCATACTGCTATAGCTGCTCAAACAGGAATTGCCGGTTCAACTAAAATCGGTAAAAATTGTCTTATAGGTGGTCAGGTTGGTATTGTGGGGCATATTACTATAGGAGATCGTGTTAAGATTCAGGCTCAGTCTGGTATTGGGCGTAATTTGAAAGATGATGAGACGGTTCAAGGCTCTCCTGCATTATCATACAGCGACTTTAATAAGTCGTATGTACATTTTAAAAATTTACCAGGTTTGGTACAACAAATAAATAATTTGGAAAAACAAAAATCCAATGATAAGTAAAGCTGAAGGAAAGCAAAAAACAATCGCCGGTGAGGTTTCCTTAACCGGCGTTGGTTTACATACGGGTAAAAACGTAACCCTAACATTTAAACCTGCTGAAGAAAATACTGGCATGTTTTTTAAACGTGTCGATCTTGAAGGTCAGCCCATCATAGAAGCCAATGCTGATTATGTAGTAAATACTCAGAGAGGAACAAACCTTGAGAAGATGGGAGTTCACATTCAGACTAGCGAGCATGTTCTTGCCGCTTGTGTGGGACTTGGTATTTATAATATTTGTATTGAACTCGATGCTTCTGAACCACCTATAATGGATGGGTCATCTAAGTTTTTTGTTGAAGCTTTAGAAAAAGCCGGAGTTGTTGAACAAGATGCTTGCAGAGAAGAGTATGTGGTAACTGAAGTTATCAGTTATGTAGATGAAAACTCTGGTAGTGAAATTATGCTGATGCCTTCAGACGAGTATCAACTTACTACAATGGTAGATTTTGGGACAAAAATATTAGGTACTCAAAATGCCAGTATCAAGAGTATATCAGAATTTAAAGATGAAATATCAGACTCGAGAACCTTTAGCTTTCTTCATGAAATAGAAATGCTTCTTGAACATGGTTTGATTAAAGGCGGTGATCTTAATAATGCAATTGTATATGTAGATAAAGAATTATCGCCAGAAACAATGGATAAGTTGAGAGAAGCTTTTAATAAAGATTCTATTTCAGTAAAACCTAATGGAATTTTAGATAACCTTACATTACATCATCCTAACGAGGCTGCACGTCACAAATTACTTGATGTTATAGGTGATCTAGCACTCGTAGGTATGCCAATAAAAGGTAAGGTAATAGCAAACAAACCAGGGCATTATGTAAATACGCAGTTTGCAAAGAAACTTAAGAAGATCATTAAATTAGAGAAGCGTAATAACGTACCTCAATTTGATTTATCTAAGCCCCCGGTTAAAGATGTAAACGAGATTATGGCCATGCTGCCTCACCGTTCCCCATTTTTATTAGTAGATAAAATATTAGAAATAACAGATACGGGAGTTATAGGTTTGAAAAATGTTACAATGAACGAGCCATTTTTTGTTGGCCATTTTCCCGGAGCACCTGTAATGCCTGGCGTTCTTCAGGTTGAAGCAATGGCGCAAACTGGTGGTATTTTAGTATTGAGCACGGTACCAGACCCAGAAAATTACCTTACCTATTTTATGAAAATAGATAACGTTCGCTTTAAACAACAGGTTGTACCCGGAGATACATTAATTTTTAAATTAGATTTACTTTCACCTATTCGCAGAGGAATCTGTCATATGCAAGGAAGCGCATATGTTAACGGTAAATTAGTTTCTGAAGCAGAGCTTATGGCTCAAATCGTTAAAGTAAAGAAAGACTAGATTTATGAATCAACCCTTAGCATATGTTCATCCTGGTGCCAAAATCGCTAAAAATGTAGTGATAGAGCCGTTTACTACAATTAATAATAATGTAGTTATTGGCGAAGGCAGCTGGATAGGATCTAACGTAACTATAATGGAAGGTGCTCGCATCGGTAAAAATGTAAGTATTTTTCCGGGAGCTGTTATATCTGCAGTTCCGCAGGATAAGAAATTTGACGATGAAGATACTGTTACCATTATAGGAGACAACACAACGATTAGAGAATGTGTTACGATAAACCGTGGTACTTCTGATCGTATGAAAACTCAAATAGGAAACAACTGTTGGATTATGGCATATAGTCATATTGCACATGATTGTATCGTAGGGGATCACTGTATCTTTTCAAACAACAGCACGCTAGCGGGGCATATCCTGGTTGGTGATTACGTTGTATTAGCAGGTATGGCTGCAGTTCAGCAGTTTTGTACTATAGGTAGCCACGCCTTCGTTACCGGTGGTTCATTAGTACGTAAAGATGTTCCCCCTTATGTAAAAGCAGGTCGCGAACCGCTCTCTTATGTAGGTATCAATTCAATTGGATTGCGGAGAAGAGGTTTTACAACTGAAAAGATTAGAGAGATTCAGGATATTTACAGAATTCTCTACCAAAAAAATTATAACAATACGCAGGCTGTTAACATTATTGAAGCTGAAATGGAAGCTACTCCGGAGCGAGATGAAATCCTTCAGTTTATCAAGAACTCACAGCGTGGTATTATGAAAGGTTATTTTACAACAAACTAATTTTTTCCGCTTTGCGGAATAGCATAGAATTAAAATTTAATTATGGCAAATACATCAGATATTCGTAATGGAATGTGTATTCATTACAACCACGATATTTATAAAATCATTGAATTCTTACACGTTAAACCTGGTAAAGGACCTGCTTTTGTGCGAACAAAACTTAAAAGTGTTACTAACGGAAAAGTGCTGGATAACACATTTTCTGCTGGACATAAAATTGAAGAAGTACGTGTGGAGACTAAAGGATATCAGTTTTTATATGAAGATGGTGAATGGTACCACTTTATGAATACAGATGATTATACGCAGATACGTCTTTTAGAATCTGCTTTAGATCAGCCCGGACTTTTAAAAGAAGGGGAAGTGGTATCTATTGCGATTAATACTGAAGATGGTTTGCCGCTATCTGTAGATATGCCTGCTCACGTTATACTGACCGTTACTGCTACAGAGCCTGGAGTTAAAGGTAATACCGCAACTAATGCAACAAAACCTGCAACTGTAGAAACAGGAGCAGAAGTTTCTGTACCTTTATTTATAAATGAAGGAGATAAGATTAAGGTTGAAACTGAAAAGGGTACTTACAAAGAGCGTATTAAAGAATAACAATTGAAATTTCCACAAAAACATACCTTAGCGCAGATTGCTACAATTCTTGATATTGAATTTGTAGGGGATGCTGAATTTCCTGTTTATGGAATTAATGAAATTCACGTTGTTGAACCGGGGGATATTGTTTTTGTAGATCATCCCAAGTATTATGATAAAGCTTTAGAATCTGCAGCTACAATTGTTTTAATCAACAAAAAAGTAGATTGCCCGGAAGGTAAAGCTTTACTCATTTCAGAAGATCCTTTTTCAGACTTTAATAAATTAACACGCTATTTTAAACCTTTTAAGAAAGCAACATCTTCAATTGCTGACACGGCTCAAATAGGAACAGGGACAATTATCCAGCCTAATTGCTTCATTGGTAATAATGTAAATATAGGAACGGATTGTTTGATTCATGCAAATGTTACTATTTATGATAATGCTGTTATAGGAAATGATGTTATCATACATTCTGGAGCTGTTTTAGGAGGAGATGCTTTTTATTATAAAAAGCGCGATACTGTTTTTGATAAATTAATTTCTGGAGGAAGAGTCGTTATTCAAGACTCTGTAGAAATTGGAGCACTTTGTACAATTGATAAAGGGGTTTCTGGAGATACGATAATTGGTGAAGATTCTAAATTGGATAATCAAGTACATATAGGTCACGACACCCAAATAGGAAAACGCGTACTTATAGCAGCACAGTCTGGGATCGCAGGATGTGTTGTAGTTGAAGATGATGTTGTGATTTGGGGTCAGGTAGGTATTGCGAGTGGAATTACAATTAAAGAAAAAGCGGTAATTTTTGCGCAAAGTGGTGTAGGTAAAACCTTAGAAGGTGGTAAATCGTATTTGGGTACACCGGCAGAAGACAGCAAGAAGAAGTTTAGGGAACTGGCATCAATTCGTCAAATTCCTTATATTTTAGAACAAATAAAAAAATAAAATGAGTAAATCAGCTAAAGACCTTGTAAGAGGTTTGTATGAATCAGATTTTTTTAATGATTCTAGTGTTCTAAAGCAATATTTACATGAAGATGCAGAGTTATATTGGAATGCATCTACGGGTTTCTCAAAAATGACATACAGTGACATTGCTGATATGTCTTCAGAAATGGGAAAATCATTTATATCATTAAGATCTTCTATAAGTCACCTGATTGCTGAAGACGATAAGGTGAGTGCCAGGCTTACATACTATATTAAGGCTGTAGAAAATCCTGATGAAGAAGTAGGTGTTATCCATTTTATGGCAATCTGGGAACTAAAAGATGGTTTGCTTTATAGAGGCTATCAGATAAGTCAGCCTAGTGATGAAGATCCTCAGAATAATGATGCGCACATCCGTATAAAGTCATAAAAATCCTTTAGCATTCATCTATAAAAATTTACTTTTGTACCACAAAATTCAAACAACTCATGAGCGTTTTAGTAAATAAAGATTCCAAAATAATTGTACAAGGTTTTACCGGTAGTGAAGGTACTTTTCACGCGGGTCAAATGATTGAATACGGCACAAATGTAGTGGGTGGTGTAACTCCGGGTAAGGGAGGTCAAAGCCATTTAGACAAGCCTGTTTTCAATACTGTTGAAGAAGCAGTAAAAGAAACTGGAGCAGACGTATCTATTATTTTTGTTCCGCCGGCATTTGCTGCTGATGCGATTATGGAAGCTGCTAATGCAGGAATCAAAGTAATTATAGCAATTACTGAGGGTATTCCTGTTTCAGATATGATTAAAGCTGCTGACTATATTAAAGATAAAGATTGTAGACTCATAGGTCCTAACTGTCCGGGAGTAATCACTCCGGGAGAAGCAAAAGTGGGTATTATGCCAGGTTTTGTTTTTAAGAAAGGTAAAGTAGGTATTGTTTCTAAATCAGGAACACTTACTTACGAAGCTGCAGATCAAGTTGTAAAACAAGGTTTAGGTATTACAACAGCAATTGGTATAGGTGGGGATCCAATCATTGGTACAACTACTAAAGAAGCTGTAGAATTACTCATCAACGATCCTGAGACTGAAGCTGTAGTAATGATTGGTGAAATAGGTGGTCAGTTAGAAGCTGATGCTGCAAAATGGATCAAAGCTAGCGGCACTAAAAAACCAGTAATAGGTTTTATCGCTGGGGAGACTGCTCCGGCTGGTAGAACAATGGGGCATGCAGGAGCGATTGTTTCTGGTGAAGGTGAATCTGCTGCCGACAAGAAAAAAATATTAAGAGAAAACGGAGTTCACGTAGTTGATTCTCCTGCAGAAATAGGTAAGAAAGTAGCTGAGCTTTTAAGCTAATCTTTTACCATTCTTATTTTAAAAACCGACACACCTAATGTGTCGGTTTTTTTATGAGCAAACAGTTCAAGTTTGCTATATTTACCGCTGTTCAAACTAACTAATATTTGATACTCAATTAGAATGAAACTTTTAGAAGGAAAGAATACAATTATAACTGGTGCCAGCCGCGGAATAGGTAATGGCATTGCCAAAGTTTTTGCTCAAAACGGCGCTAATGTTGCCTTTACATACAGTTCTTCTGCAGGACCGGCAGAAGAATTAGAAAAAGAATTGACTTCTTTAGGAGTTAAAGCAAAAGCTTATAAATCTAATGCAGCTTCTTTTGAAGAATGCCAGGAACTTATCAAGCAAATCTCAGAAGATTTTGATTCTATTGATGTTTTGGTAAACAACGCAGGAATTACAAAAGATAATTTATTGATGCGTATGAGCGAGGAGGACTTCGATAAAGTTATTGAAGTAAACCTAAAGTCGATTTTCAACATGACTAAAGCAGTACAACGAACTATGTTGAAACAACGTTACGGAAGCATCATCAATATGAGCTCTGTTGTGGGTGTTAAAGGTAATGCCGGTCAGGCAAATTATGCGGCTTCAAAAGCAGGCATAATAGGTTTTTCAAAATCTATGGCTTTAGAGTTAGGTTCTCGTAACATAAGAACCAACGTAGTTGCTCCCGGTTTTATTGAGACTGAAATGACTGCTAAATTAGACGAAAAAACAGTTGCAGGCTGGAGAGATGCTATCCCATTAAAACGTGGCGGAACTCCCGAAGATATTGCAAATGCTTGTGTGTTTTTAGGAAGTGATATGAGTGCATACGTTACGGGTCAGGTACTTCAGGTAGATGGCGGTATGCTAACCTAAATCTTCACGACACGATACAATCTATGGCAGCATCTACAATTCTATACATCATCCTTAGTGGGATTATAGCATTAGGTGCTGCCATTTTTTTTTACTTCTATAAGCCACAACGATCAAAACAACTAAAATTTATATTAAGTACGCTTCGGTTTTTGACCTTATTTTCGGTATTGATTTTACTTATAAATCCCAGTTTTAAGCAAGTCACATATTCTACTATAAAGCCAAAACTGAGTTTGGCTATTGACAATTCCAGATCGATGGAATATCTGGGAGATACTACTCAAATTCAATCGGTTTTCAATTCTTTTTCTGAAAATGAAGAATTAAACAATCGCTTTGATATTGATTATTACAGCTTTGGTAGAAACCTTAAGCCATTAACAGCGCTTAATTTTGATGAAGGTCAGACCGATATTGCAAAAAGTCTAAAAGATTTAAATCAGATTTATAAAGGAATCGATTTTACTCCTGTTATTGTTACTGATGGAAATTCAAATTTAGGAGCTGATTACCGGTACACAGCCCAGGAGAACAACAGCAATCCATTTTATTTCTTGGCAGTAGGAGATACTTTGGTTTATGAAGATTTAAGTTTAGATCGTATTAATACTAATAAATACGCGTATCTCAATAATGAATTTCCTGTTGAATTGATCACATCGTATACGGGTGAATTTGATGTGAATGCGACGGTTTCGGTTTCTCAAAATGGAAGAATAATACATAAAGAGCAACAGGCTTTTACTCCCGAAAATAGTTCCCAACGTACCAATTTTTATTTGAACGCTTCTTCAATAGGAGTACAGCGGTATCAGGTAACCGTAAGCGGACTAGATAATGAAAAGAATTTAGAAAATAACACAAAGAATTTTGCCGTAGAAGTCATCGATCAAAGGTCTAACGTTTTAATTGTTTATAGTGTTTTACATCCTGATTTGGGAACACTTAAGAAAGGTATCGAAAGTAATCAACTAAGAGCGGTTACCTTAAAAGAGATTTCGGAAGTCAATTTAACCGAGTTTAACGACTACGACCTTGTTATTTTATTTGAGCCCGAAGAATCTTTTTCTTCGGTTTACAAGGAGCTAAATAAGGAGCATAAAAACCGCTTTACTATTATTGGCACTCAAACAGATCTCAGTTTTTTAAACAGTATTCAACAGACAGGGATTTTTCCGAAGAATAATGAGTCTGAATTGGTTCAGCCAGATAAAAATGAATCCTTTGATGCGTTTCAATTAGAAGAACTTTCATTTGACAATTTTCCACCTTTGGCCAGTATTTTTGGAAAAGCTCTATTTACGGGTGATTCTGACGTTTTGTTTTATCAACGAATAAATGGTGTCACTACACAAAATCCGTTACTCGCAGTTACAGAACGTTCAGGAAGGAGAGAGGTGTTTTTACTGGGTACCGGTATTTTTCAATGGCGTAGTCAAAGTTTTATAGACAACCAGAGCTTTGAGAATTTTGATAACTTCATTGATAAGTTGGTTCAATATGCCGCTTCTAATCAGCACAGAAAACGATTAGAAATTAGTTATGAGCAGTTTTATTATAAAGGAAATTTTATAAATATTCAGGCACAATATTTTGATAAGAACTATGTGTTTGATCCCGGCGCGTCGCTTCAGATTGAATTGAGAAATGAAAATTCAGAAGAAACCTATCAATCACCCCTAGTTTTTAAGGGATCTGCATACGAGGTAGAATTATCTAATTTAGAGCCGGGTGACTACACGTTCCGTATAACTGAAACCGATCAAAATGTAAGTTCTGGTGGTAGTTTTACAATAATTCCTTTTGATTTAGAGCGACAGAGTCTAAATGCAAATTTTCAGAAAATGAAAACATTAGCTCAGGAAAGTGGCGGGAACATATACACACTTGAAAATTACAATAGGCTTGTTGACGAATTGCTAAACAGTGACCAGTTTATACCGGTTGAGCGAGCTGTTAAAAAAAACGTACCTTTAATCAACTTCGTTTGGTTATTAGCACTTATTGTTGCTTGTCTGACCGCAGAATGGTTCATTAGAAAATACAACGGACTTATATAAACAAAAATTACATTTTTATGGAAAGGTTACCTAAAATAGGAATACCCGTTATTATTGGTATAATAATTTTAATAGTGATTATTGCAAAATCTGCAGTTACTATAGATTCTGGTGAAGCCGGAGTGCTTTATAAACCTTTTGATGGGGGAGTTGTTACAGACGAACCCCCATTAGGGGAAGGTTTTCATATTGTTGCTCCTTGGAATAAAGTCTTCATTTATGAAGTAAGAAAACAGGAGCTTAAGGAAATTATGAATGTTTTGTCTTCTAATGGTCTCGATATTAAACTAGAGGCTTCTGTGTGGTACAAACCCCAAGCATTAAACTTAGGTAAACTGCATCAGGAAATAGGTGAGGATTACCTAAATAGAATTTTACTACCAACTATTAGATCTGCTGCAAGATCTGTTGTTGGGCGCTATACTCCAGAGCAATTATACTCTTCTAAAAGAGATGCCATACAGGCAGAAATTTTTGATGAAACCCGAAAAATAATTAAAGATCAATATATTGAATTAGATGAAGTTCTAGTGCGTGATGTGACTTTACCAGCGACTATAAAAGAGGCTATAGAGCGTAAGCTGAAACAAGAGCAAGAATCGTTGGAGTATGAGTTTAGATTGATATCTGCTCAAAAAGAAGCAGAACGCCAGGTGATAGAAGCTCAAGGTAAATCTGATGCAAACCGTATTCTAAGTCAATCTCTTAATGATCAAATCTTAAAAGATAAGGGTATTGAAGCGACTTTGAAATTATCTGAATCACCTAACTCAAAGGTTATTGTGATAGGATCGGGCGATGGTGGATTACCTATTATATTAGGGAACAATTAGAAAATGAATTAAGAAGTAGGACTTGATCATTTTACATAAAAAAAGCGAATCTTAACGATTCGCTTTTTTTATGCTTTTTTCATGCGTACCGAACGATCTTTTCTAAGTTTTATACGTTGTTTAGATTGTACTAGCATTTGAGCTTTAGAAACCCAGTTATCATTTACAATACGATCTGGAAAGAACTGGATGAGTTCTGTTACGATTTCAATATCGTGAGAATTGAATTTGCTTATCTGATCAAAAGTGAAGATCCCGATAGTATTGAGTTTCTCTTCCGTGTAGGGGCCAATACCGATAATTTTTTGTAAATCATCTGCATCTTCACTATCTGCATAGCCTATTCTTGAAAAATCAAGTTCTCCGGTATTTGCCTCAGGAGTATCGTAAACTTTAAGCTCTGTAATATTTCTCTGATTTTTAGCCGCAATATTACTTTCTTCTATCTCTTTAAGATCATCTTCATTAAAATCCATATCAATATCGGCAGCAGACTTTGAAGATAATTTTTGACGTAAAGCGCTTATTTTTTTCAGGTATTTTCCCTTTTGATAATAGAATGCAAAAAAGTATCCAATAAGAAACGATACAAGCATTAATACCCCTACTTCTATAAAGATGAAAGGTATTGAGATATTATCATTGGCTTGTATGTATATCAAACTAACCATTAATTAAATATCAATTCGTATCTATTATTCAACTTAATTTTATCTTCCATATCTCTGGTGTAAAGTGGATCATCTTCTCCTTTAGAATATGCAAAAACCTGATTTTCAGGTAAATTAAGGCTTTTTATTAAAAATAACCTAATCTTTTCGGCCTGATCAAGAGCGAGTACATAATTATCTCTATCGTCGCCAATGTGGTCAGTGTATCCAATAATATCAATTCTGGATTGGGGTTTTGCTTTTAATTTGCGTTTTACTTCAGCTAAAAATTCTGCTGCATTTTGATCTCTTACCAATCGTGACATTTTAAATACGGGTCTAAAAGTTATGTCAACATTTCTTACTACGAATTTAGAATTTGATTCGGCTTGTTCTAATTTAGCTAATCTGAGGCGTTCTTGGTCATCCTCCATAGCGTGTTTGGTTCGCTCCAGTCTGCTCTGTAACTCTTCAATAAGCTTGTCATTGGTTCCAGAACTATTAAGGCTGCTGTCTGTATACGTATTCTTAGTTGTAATTTCAGAATCGCTATCATCGAGATTGTCGAATGATTGCGAAGGAGTTAAGGAATCAAGAACTAATTCTTGAATATTATTTTCAATTGGCTTATGCTTTATAAAAAGACTGTTTCTATTTGTGGAGTCGCTAGAATTCAGAAAATACAGACCTATTACGCACCAGCATAGGAATACGGAGAAGGCTATTAAGAAATTTCTCATTATTTCTGAATTTCCTCAAAAATAACACATTGTGATAAAATGATCATCAGTTGGTTAAATCTATTCGATATAATGCAAGTTAATCGTATTTTTTTTTTAAATTCGTCTCGTATTTATGAAAAGAACAGCATTGCATCATCATCATTTTTATTCACGCACTCAAGCGAGGTAAAGATGTTGTATTTGTAATTCACGTATAAAAATAACAATAACCCGTTTGAGTCATTCAAACGGGTTTTCTGTTTAGGGTGGCTCAAGCTAACAAACCAAAGTAAGATGACTAAAAAAATTAGAATCGCTATTCAAAAGTCAGGCAGACTTAATGAAGACTCCCTGCAAATTTTAAAAGATTGCGGAGTATCTATAGATAATGGGCGCGATCAACTCAAGGCAAATGCTGCAAATTTTCCGTTAGAGGTGTTTTATTTGCGTAACGGTGATATTCCACAGTATTTGAGAGATGGGGTTGTAGATATCGCTATCATTGGAGAAAACGTTTTGATAGAAAAAGGAGATGATATAGCCATTGCTCAAAAGCTGGGCTTTTCAAAATGTCGTGTTTCTCTAGCGGTCCCTAAAGGAACCAAATATGATTCTGTAAAGGACTTTGAGGGTAAAAAGATTGCAACGTCTTACCCTAATACTGTTTTAGGATACCTTTCTCAATTTAATGTAAAAGCTGATTTGCATATAATTAACGGTTCTGTAGAGATTGCACCAAATATTGGTCTTGCCGATGCTATTTGTGATATTGTTTCAAGCGGAAGTACCTTATTTAAAAACGGGCTTAAAGAGGTTGAAGTAATGCTCAAGTCTGAGGCTGTGCTTGCTGTTTCGTCTAAAATAGACACAGAGCGTCAAGAAATTTTAGATAAACTACTTTTCAGAATTCAATCTGTTTTAAAAGGTCGCGATTATAAATATGTATTGCTTAATGCACCTAATGATCGCTTAGATGAAATTATAAAAATGCTTCCCGGGATGAAAAGCCCTACTGTTCTACCACTTGCAGAAGAAGGATGGAGCAGTGTACATTCAGTAATTGATAAAAATGAATTCTGGGAGGTTATAGATAAGTTAAAAGATTCTGGAGCTCAGGGAATTCTAGTTAGTGATATCGAAAAAATGGTGTTGTAATTTCGCTAATGCGAAAAGATAAAAGCTATGAATAAAATAGAAAATCCAGATCGTTCTACCTGGGCAGAAATTCTCAAACGCCCAACGCAGACTTACGATCAGATTGAAAGTACGGTTCTTGAGATTTTTGACAAGATCAAATCTTATGGTGATTCTGCTGTTAAGCAGTATACAGAAAAATTTGATGGAATTTTGATAAATAATCTTGAAGTACAGCAAAATGAAATAAATGCTGCTGTAAAGGAACTTTCACAAGATTTAAAGCAAGCAATAGAACTTGCAAAAAAGAACATAGAAGTATTTCACCAAGCACAAAAAACAAATCCTGTAAATGTTGAAACTGCTCCGGGGGTTAATTGCTGGCAAGAGAAACGACCTATTCAAAAGGTTGGACTTTATATCCCTGGGGGTACAGCGCCACTTTTTTCGACAATATTAATGCTCGCAATTCCTGCTAAAATTGCAGGCTGTAAAGAAGTTGTTTTGTGTACTCCGCCAGACAAGGATGGAAACATCAACCCGGCGATTTTGTTTACCGCTCAACTTTGTGGTATTGATAAAATTTACAAAGTAGGAGGTATTCAAGCCATAGGAGCAATGACCTTTGGTACTGAAACTATTTCTAAAGTGTATAAGATTTTTGGTCCCGGTAATCAGTTTGTTACCGTTGCTAAACAAATGGCTACAAAATACAATGTGAGTATAGATATGCCGGCTGGTCCCTCAGAATTACTGGTTGTTGCAGATGATACTGCAGACGCTTCATTTGTAGCGTCAGACTTATTGAGTCAGGCAGAGCATGGTATTGATAGTCAGGTAATTTTAGTTTCAACTTCAAAAGGATTGATAATTTCTGTGGAAGACGAAATCAATATTCAATTGGTTCAACTTCCCCGTAAAAATATTGCCGAAAAAGCTATTGCAAATAGTAAGCTCATTTATGTAAAAGATCATAAAACAGCTCTTGAATTGATAGATGAATACGGTCCGGAGCATTTTATTGTGGCGACCAATGACAATGCATATTATGTAGATAATATCGCTAACGCCGGGTCGGTTTTTATTGGCAATTATACACCGGAAAGTGCCGGAGATTATGCTTCAGGAACCAATCATACATTACCAACAAATGGTTATGCAAAGCAGTACAGCGGTGTAAATCTAGATAGCTTTATGAAGAGTATGACCTTTCAGGAGTTGTCTCCTGAAGGTATAAAAAATATAGGTAACGCGATTGAATTAATGGCTGAAGCAGAAGGCTTACAGGCCCACAAAAATGCGGTTACGTTACGTTTAAATAAATTAGCTAAAGACTAATTATGAGTACTTCAATATTTAATTTAGACAGGCTGGTGCGTGAAAATGTTTCAAAACTAAAGCCGTATTCTTCAGCTCGTGATGAGTTTAAAGATTTTAATAAGGATATGATTTTTCTGGATGCTAATGAGAATCCCTATAATAACGGGGTAAACCGATATCCAGATCCGCAACAAATAACTTTAAAGCAGCATTTATCAACCGCTAAGCGGGTTCCTACAGATCAGATTCTTTTAGGAAATGGGAGCGACGAAGTTTTAGATTTGTTGTTTAGAGCCTTTTGCGAACCTAAAAAGGACAATGTAATTACACTGCCACCTACATACGGTATGTATAGTGTACTCGCAGCTACTAATGATATTGCAAATCGCGAAGTATTGCTTACTGAAAGCTTTCAGCCCAATGTAACGCAAATTTTAGAGCAGGTAGATCACCAGACTAAAATGATCTTTCTATGTTCTCCCAACAATCCTACTGCAAATAGTTTTGAACCAGAAAAGATTAGCGAATTGTTAGAATCGTTTAAAGGAATAGTCGTTGTTGATGAAGCTTATGTTGATTTTATGGAAGGTGAAAGTTGGTCAACAAAACTTCATGATTATCCAAATTTGGTAATTATTCAAACCCTTTCAAAAGCCTATGGTTTAGCCGGAATACGGTTGGGAATCTGCTATGCTTCCGCAGCAATTATAGCGGTGCTTAACAAAATTAAACCTCCGTACAATGTAAATGAACTCACTCAGAAAAAAGCTTTAGAGCGCATATTAGATACAGATAGCATTCAAAAAGAAATCAACTCAATTTTAACTGAAAGAGAAGGTTTATCTAAAGTGTTACTTCAAGTAGGTTTTGTTGACAAAATATTCCCTACAGAGGCTAATTTTATTTTGGCTCGAGTAGATGATGCTGATAAACGATACGATCAATTAATCAAAAAAGGAATTGTAGTACGCAATAGAAGCACACAGGCATTATGTGAAAATACCCTTAGATTTACGGTAGGAACACCAGCTGAAAACAAAAAATTAATAGCCGCTTTAAAAGATTTAGCATAATGAGTAATTTAAGTAAAAATGAATTTAATGGAGTTCCCCCTTTGGGGGCTAGGGGGCAGAAAGTCCTGTTTATAGATCGCGACGGAACGATTATAAAAGAACCACCCGGCTATCAGGTTGATGCTTTTGAAAAAGTAACTTTTTACCCAAAAGTTTTTAGTTATTTAAGTAAAATCGCAAAGGAGCTCGATTATAAACTAGTGATGATTACCAATCAAGATGGTTTGGGGACTGATATTTTCCCTGAAGATACCTTCTGGCCGGTGCATAATTTCATTTTAAAATCCTTCGAAAATGAAGGTGTGATTTTTGACGATGTTTTCATAGACAAAACCTTTCCTGAAGAAAATGCAAATACGCGTAAGCCAGGAACGGGTATGCTTACCGAATTTTTCTCTGATGAATATGATTTAGAAAACAGCTTTGTTTTTGGAGATCGTATTACAGACATCGAACTAGCAAAAAATTTAGGTGCTAAAGGAATTTTTATAAACGATCATACCTATTTAGGTTCTGATGAAATCACGACAAAGCGTGAAGAATTAGAAAATTATATAGCTCTTGAAACTAATGATTGGAAGGAGATCTACGAGTTTTTAAAGTTAGAAGAGCGTACCGCTTCCATTTCAAGAAAAACAAATGAAACCGATATCGAAATCGAACTCAATCTTGATGGTACTGGGAAAAGTGATATTAAAACCGGTTTAGCCTTTTTTGATCATATGTTAGATCAGTTGGCACGCCACGGTTCTATGGATTTAAAAATTCACGTAAACGGTGATCTGGAAGTTGATGAGCACCATACGATTGAAGATACTGCGATTGCTCTGGGAGAGGTGTTTGCCAAAGCTTTGGGGAATAAACTTGGTATAGAGCGTTATGGATTTTGCCTGCCTATGGATGACTGTCTGGCACAGGTAGCAATTGATTTTGGTGGCAGAAACTGGTTGGTTTGGGAAACAGATTTTAAACGCGAGAAAATAGGAGAAATGCCTACAGAAATGTTCTATCATTTCTTTAAATCTTTTACCGATGGAGCAAGAGCGAATCTTAATGTAAAAGCTGAAGGAACCAATGAGCATCATAAAATTGAAGCTATTTTTAAAGCTTTTGCAAAAGCGATAAAAGTAGCTGTTAAACGTGATCCTGACAAAATGGTTTTGCCTAGTACAAAAGGAATGCTATAAGCCACCTAACCCCAAAAGGGGGAATTTTAGAAGTACAACTTTGACTGATCAAAGTTTCAGAATCTGATATATGATTGATAATACTAAAATAGATAAAGAAGCAGAATCAACTCCCCCTTCGGGGGCTGGGAGGCTGGTAATTATAAACTATGGCGCCGGAAATATACAAAGCATCAAATTCGCTTTTAAACGATTGGGAATAGATGCGGTACTTTCTGATGATGCTGAAGAAATAAAAGCTGCGGGTAAAGTTATTTTTCCCGGTGTAGGTGAGGCGAGCAGTGCTATGGCTAAACTGAAAGCTACAGGATTAGATAAGATCATTCCAACCTTAAAACAGCCGGTTCTGGGTATATGTCTGGGTATGCAGTTGATGTGTAACCATTCTACAGAAGGAGATACCACCGGACTTGGGATTTTTAATGTAGATGTCGTAAAGTTTTCAAAAGAGGTAAAAGTTCCGCAAATAGGCTGGAATGAAATTACAGACTTACAAAGCGAGTTATTGACCAGTATTCCTGAAAACTCACATATGTACCTGGTTCATAGTTTTTACGCACCAAAATGTGCTGAAATGATTGCAACGACACATTATGAGCTCGACTATGCTTC
Organism: Leeuwenhoekiella polynyae; assembly: GCF_004104075.1. GTDB lineage: Bacteria > Bacteroidota > Bacteroidia > Flavobacteriales > Flavobacteriaceae > Leeuwenhoekiella > Leeuwenhoekiella polynyae. Next base: position 205,271 of record NZ_QOVK01000006.1, read on the forward strand.
GGCTTTGCAAAAGAAAAATTTTTACGGAGTGCAATTTCACCCGGAAAAGTCAGGTGTCGTTGGAGAACAAATACTTAAAAATTTCTTGAGTTTATGAGAATTATACCAGCAATAGATATTATTGACGGGAAGTGCGTACGCCTTTCTAAAGGGGATTATGATACTAAAAAGATTTACAACGAGAGTCCGTTAGAAGTTGCTAAAGAATTTGAAGCACACGGAATTAAATTTTTACATCTGGTCGATCTGGATGGAGCGAAAAGTAAACATATAGTAAACCATAAAGTACTGGAGCAAATAGCTTCGCAAACCTCCCTTAAAATCGATTTTGGAGGTGGCTTAAAAACCGATGATGATTTGCGTATCGCTTTTGAAAGTGGTGCTAGTCAGATTACCGGTGGAAGCATTGCAGTAAAAGATAGAGAGACTTTTAAAAGTTGGTTAACAAATTTTGGTGCAGATAAAATCATTCTTGGAGCTGATGCTAAAGATGAAAAAGTAGCCGTTAGCGGTTGGCTAGAGGAATCTAAAGAAGAATTGATTCCGTTTATACAGGAGTATCAGAAAGAAGGTATTTCATACGTTATTTGTACAGACATCAGCAAAGACGGAATGTTAGAAGGCCCTTCCTTTGATTTGTATCAAAAGATTCTAGAAGAATGTCACCCGGAGCTTGTCGAAGGGCCAGTCAAGAACTTTAACCTAATAGCCTCGGGTGGTATCTCTGATTTTGATGAATTACCAAAGCTAGCTGAACTGGGTTGCGAAGGAACGATTATCGGTAAAGCCATTTATGAAGGAAGAATTTCAATGAAACAATTGGAAGGATTTATAGTGAATCAATAATGAGTTTTCCGCCGAAGTTTATTCTGAATTTATCGAAGGGCGGAAAAGTAAAAAGTAAAATAACGTGCTTACAAAACGAATAATTCCTTGTCTGGATATCAAAAACGGAAGAACTGTAAAAGGTGTCAATTTTGTTGCTTTACGCGATGCCGGTGATCCGGTAGAATTAGCAGCAAAGTATGCAGAAACCGGTGCAGACGAGTTAGTATTTCTCGATATTTCGGCTACTGAAGAGCGTCGTAAAACCTTAGCAGATCTGGTTTTGCGCGTCGCAGAAAAGATCAATATTCCGTTTACGGTAGGGGGCGGAATTTCTTCTGTTGAAGATGTAGATATCTTGCTTCAAAACGGAGCAGATAAAGTCTCTATTAATTCTTCCGCAGTGAAGAATCCACAGTTAATTAATGAGTTAGCAGCAAAATTTGGTTCACAATGTGTGGTGGTCGCCATTGATGCAAAACAGATCAATGGGAAATGGACAGTACATTTGGTGGGTGGTAAAGTGTCCACTGAATTAGACTTGTTTGAATGGGCTCAGGAAGTAGAGCAGCGTGGCGCTGGAGAGATCTTATTTACGTCAATGGATCACGACGGAACTAAAAACGGATTTGCTGATGAAGCCCTGGCAAAACTGAGTGAACTGCTTAATATTCCAATTATAGCTTCAGGCGGAGCAGGAACGATGCAACATTTTACAGATACATTTATTAATGGAAAAGCTGATGCAGCTTTGGCAGCGAGTGTATTTCATTTTCACGAGATTGACATCCCAGAGTTGAAACTCGAATTAAAAAATAAAAATATTCCGGTACGGATTTAAATGAAATTTTCGCCTTTGCGAACTAACTCAAGAGTTATGAAAATTAATTATGATGAAAAAGGCCTGGTGCCTGCAATAATTCAGGATGCTAAAACAAAAACAGTTTTGATGCTGGGTTATATGAATGAAGAAGCATATCTAAAAACCAATGAAACTAAAAAGGTAACTTTCTATAGCCGTAGCAAAAAGCGCCTTTGGACAAAAGGTGAAGAAAGCGGTAATTTTTTAGATCTTGTTTCTATAAAAAACGATTGTGATAATGATACCTTATTGATAAGTGTAATTCCTCAAGGGCCGACTTGTCACACAGGAACAGACAATTGCTGGGGTGAAAATAATGAACAGTCTTTTGGGTTTCTTTCAGATCTTGAGCAAACTATTGCAGAGCGTAAAGCCAATCAGGATAACGAAAAAAGCTATGTTGCCGATCTTTTTAGAAAAGGAATTAATAAGATAGCTCAGAAGGTAGGGGAGGAAGCGGTAGAGGTTGTCATCGAAGCTAAGGATGAAGACGATGATCTGTTTCTTAATGAAAGTGCCGATTTGCTTTTTCATTACCTAATTTTACTTAAAGCTAAAGGTTTTGGACTTCAGGATATTGAACAAGTTTTAATAGATCGAAAAAAGTAATTTCAATACAACTTCCATTAAAAAGGGATAGTTCTAATAGAGCCATCCTTTTTGATTTTGCAGCATTAGTATTTACAATTTGATGTTTTACGTCTCTTTAAGGATGTTTTTCATCCTATTTATTCTTCCAAAAAGGTGTTTTTACTGAAAAATCTTTAAAACAGGTTAATTCAGTTATATTTTACTTGTAGGAATTTTCAGTAGAAAATCAAAATCAAAATAATCTAGTTCAAAACATATTATTAACATATTGTTTATAGGAATTACATTACGTATTTTGATTGATCAGTGGTATCACTTGTTACTGTAAGACCAATTATTTACAAGTATTATCATAAAGGTTAAAGGATTTAGGAAAAACTAAAAAGGGTGTAAACAACTCTTTCAGCAGCTATACTTGCATTTAATCGTATTAATTGGGAATTTAGAATAACCAATTGAAATCGTTTATGCGAAAAGTTTTACTTCTGTTTTTTTTGATGTGCCATGTGATAATATTTAGTCAAGTAGGTATAGGGACTACCGACCCAGATCCTGATGTGATGCTTGATATTAATGGCGGTTTAAGAATACGCTCTTACAATGAGGGGAATGATTCTGCTGCAAAAGATTCTATCGCAGTTTTAGATGGTAGGGGGGTTGTTCATCGTATCGCTACAAAGACCTTGCTTGCTAATATGGATAAGTCTTTAGCTAAAGTAAATATTTCTTCTAGCGCATCATCACTCCTAAGTATATCCGTCGGAGAAAGTTTAATAAAATTTGATAATATTGATTTTGATATAAAAGGAGAATATGATTCCTCCACAGGTTATTATACTATTCAGGATGATGGGTTTTATAGAATTACCGGTCAAATTAAGTCTTCTTCTACAATTTCAACTTTAGTGCTTTTTGGTTTAAGAATGAAAGTACGTAAAAATGGTGTAGGTTCCTTTAATCTTATTGCGGAAACAAATTATACAGGTTTGGGTGCAGTACCGAGAACAGTTTCTACGATACTTGAATTAGATGCTGGGGATCAAATAGCTTTCTATTCCTATAATGGTTTATCTATAGGTTTAATAAATCTAGGTAGCAATGCCTACGATAATTTTTATACCATAGAGCAAGTCCGCTAACTAGCCTTCCATGTCAATCAGAGTTAGTGCTAAGCGTATTTTGTAATAGGGAATCTTCTCTTCAAAATGTTCAAAATAAGGCTTGAGGCCGTCTGGATTGTCTAGATGCTTTTTTGCAGATTTAATTTGTTCAACTTCTGTTTTACTTACGTATGTATATAAATCCAGATCAGCACCATCTTGTGCTAGTTTGGCTAAATGGGAATACACCGTGGTATCTTTCAAGTCTCGCTTTTTAGCTACTTCCTCAACTGAAAGTCCATCTTTTAGCATATTAAAAGTAACCTGATGCGTTGCAGTTTTACTACCTTTCTTTTTCAGCTTTTGTTGTTGAAAATCTAAAATAGCATCAATAAAAGCATCACCGTATACATCTAGTTTACGTTGTCCCACCCCGCTTATTTCAAGAAGCTCCATTTCGGTAGTAGGTCTTACTCGTTCCATTTCTTTTAGGGTCTTATCACTAAAAACTAAATAAGCCGGGATCTCTTCTTCTTTAGCAATTTCAGACCTCAAGACACGAAGCTTTTCAAAAAGATCATTTCCTTTTTTGATTTTAGGTTTCTTCTCCGTAAGAACCTCTTGTTTTATCGCTTCTGTAGGGTGTGTAAGACTAACTTTTTTTCCTTCAAATAAAACAGCTTTGCTAGATGCAGTTAAATGCAGGCTGTTTCTTAGGTGAAAAGCAATCTCGCAATACCCTTGATTGATAAGCTGCAGCATATAATGTTGCCAGTCTTTCCAGGAAACATCAGCTCCTATCCCGTATGTACTAATTTGATCCAAACCAGTATCTAGAATCTGTGCATTTTTCGCACCGCGCAAAATATCTATGATAACACCTATAGGCTGAGTTTCTTTTGCCCGGGCAATGGTAGAAAGTGCTTTTTGAGCTAAAATAGTTCCGTCAAAAAATTGTGGTGGATTTTTACATACGTCACAATTACCACAATCTTGCTCTAGAAACTCACCAAAATAACTCAATAATATTTTTCGCCGGCAGGTAGTTGACTCAGCATATTGCTTCATGCGATCAAGCTTTGCATTTTGCACTTCTTCATTACCTGCGCCTTGTGTAAAACGACGTAATTGTAAAACATCTGCATAACTGTGAAAAAGTAGCGCATGAGATTTTAGTCCGTCACGACCGGCTCTACCGATTTCCTGATAATAGCCCTCCAGGTTTTTAGGCATATTGTAGTGAATCACCCAGCGCACATTAGACTTATCAATACCCATCCCAAAAGCAACGGTAGCGCAAACCACCTGGGTTTTATCATAAATAAAATCTTCCTGAACTTTATTACGCTCATCAAAACTCAACCCGGCGTGATACGAAGTAGCTTCAATCCCTTCGCCCTTTAATGCTTCAGAAACGCTTTCTGTAGTTTTTCTACTCAGGCAATAAATTATTCCGCTGGTATCTGGTCTTTTGGCTAAAAAACGCTTGATTTGATCCAGACGTTTATCTGCAGCACGAACTTCTAACGTGATGTTTTTTCGGTCAAACGAACTTAAAAACTGTTGTGCGTGAGAAATATTGAGTTGGTCTGCGATATCCTGACGCGTAGCTTTATCTGCGGTAGCCGTTAACGCAATAACCGGAGTTTTTGGAAGGGTTTTCTTCAAAAAGCCTAACTGTTGATAAGAAGGTCTAAAATCGTGTCCCCAGCTGGAGATACAGTGCGCCTCATCTATCGCAACACAGCTGATGTAATTCTCATTGAGAATAGGGGACAAGCCTGCTAAACTTTCGGGAGCAACATAAAGTAATTTTAATTTACCCGATGCCGCTTTGTTAATTATACTTTGCTGAAGCGTTGCATCCTGACTGCTATTGTAAAAGTCAGCTTCAATTCCATTCGCTTTTAGACCATCTACTTGATCTTTCATCAATGCGATTAAGGGAGAAATAACCAGCGTTAAGCCTTTAAAATGCAATGCAGGAAGCTGATAACAAATAGATTTTCCACCGCCGGTAGGCATAATTACAATCGCATCAGTTCCGGCAAGAACAGTTTCTATAATCTCACGTTGTTGATTTCTAAAGCTATCGTATCCAAAATAGGTTTTAAGCGTAGTAAGCAGAGTAGATTTTTCAATTTCAGCGGCCATCAGAATCCTTTTTTTTACAAAAAACGGAATTTTTAAGCAGACTTGTGAAGATTTGAGTTCATAAAAAATAAGCAACTTTTCATCAACTAGATTAGTAATACACTAACGTTATAGAAACCCTAAAATCTGTATCTGATTTTTAAACATTATGCATTTTTACACTAACAAAATGAAGAAAGCATAATTCTTAATATTTTGACTTATAAACTAATAGAGACGTTGCTTAATCGTTTAAATTAATTAGTAAACTTGTTTTGTATGAAAGCTAGAAAATATACCATTGCGGTACTGCAATTAAACCTCAATAACACACCAGAAAATAATCTGGAGAAGTGTAAAAAATGGGTACGCAATGCCGCTGCCAAAGGTGGAGAAGTCATTTGTCTACCTGAATTATACAGTAGTCATTATTTCTGTCAGGATGAGGATGTTGATAATTTTAAATACGCAGAACCGCTTTACGATGTCTCGTTTACTGCGTTTAGTGATTTAGCTAAAGAATTAGGTGTGGTAATAATCGTTCCGTTTTTTGAAAAGCGTATGAGCGGCATTTACCACAACAGTGCCTATATCATCGATACAGACGGAAGCGAAGCCGGTCTATACCGCAAAATGCATATTCCTGATGATCCTCACTTTTACGAGAAATTTTATTTCACACCGGGAGATTTAGGGTTTAAAACTACAAAAACTAAAAAAGCAAATTTAGGTACATTAATCTGCTGGGATCAGTGGTATCCGGAAGCAGCACGATTAACCGCATTGCAAGGTGCAGAAGTTTTATTCTATCCTACAGCAATCGGCTGGCATCCTCAGGAGAAAGCCCAATATGGTGTGAATCAACACGCAGCGTGGATGAATGTGATGAAAGGTCACGCAGTTGCTAACGGGGTTTTTGTAGCAGCAGCTAACCGAATAGGTTTAGAGCAATATGTCCCGGATACAAATGGAATTGAGTTCTGGGGACAATCTTTTATTTGTGGGCCGCAAGGCGAAATTTTAGCACAAGCTTCTGTTGATCAGGAAGAACTATTATTGGCGGAAGTAGACTTGGATCTTCAGGAAAATGTGCGCCAGAACTGGCCGTTTTTTAGAGATCGAAGAATTGATTTTTATGGTGAAATAACTAAACGAGCACTCGATTAATATATGAAAAGCAACAGACGTTTACCGGCAGAATGGGAGAAGCAACAAGGAATTCTATTATGTTTTCCCAGTAACGGTAACGACTGGCCCGGCAAATATCAGGCGGTGCAATTTGTATTTATAGATTTTATAAAGAAAATAGCAGAGCACGAGACGGTCTTTCTTTTAGTGGGTCGTGAAAGCATTAAAGATAAGGTGATAGCCCTACTTGAAGCAGCGCACGCCAATATGAGTAAAATCACCTTTATACTTCAAAAAACAAACCGAAGTTGGATGCGCGATTCAGGACCTATTATTGTTAAAAATAATGGGGAGCGAGAAGCTTTAGACTTCAACTTTAATGGTTGGGCGAAATATGGAAACTTCCGGTTAGATAAGATGGTGCCTCGGCGTATTTCAGATTTTTTAGGTATTCCGCTAAAACAGGTTTGCTATAATGGCGAACCGGTGATTCTTGAAGGTGGAGCAATAGATGTTAACGGTAAAGGAACGCTTATTACTTCAGAAGAATGTTTGATGGATCAACATACGCAAGTGCGTAATCCTGGTTTTACTAAAGCTGATTATGAAGCTGTATTTGAAAAATACTTTGGTGTTACCAATACGATCTGGGTAAGTAGTGGTATTGAGGGTGATGATACCCACGGCCATATAGATGACTTATGTAGATTTGTTAACCCTACTACACTTATAACTGTGGTAGAGTACGACAAAACTGATAAAAATTACGAGCCGCTTCAAGAGAATTTAAAGCGACTGCAACAAGCAAAACTTGAAGATGGTGCTCCACCAAAAATCATTGAGTTGCCTATGCCGCGCCGCTTAAATTATGAAGACCTAAGGCTTCCGGCGAGTTATGCTAACTTTTTAATTCTCAATCATTGTGTATTAGTGCCAACTTTTAATGATGCTAAAGATCGTACCGCCCTTTCTATATTAGCAGATCTATTTCAGGATAGAGAAATAATAGGAATAAGCGCACACGACCTGATCTGGGGCCTAGGAACCTTACACTGCTTAAGTCAACAAATTCCCGCTTAAACTGCTTTTACAAAAGCTAAAAACCTATTTTATTTTCCTCAGAAACCTACCCGTTTAAAAACGTACCTTTGCAGCAAAAATACGAGTTATGCAATCTTTTGAAGATTTTAAAATAAATAAGCAGTTACGTTACGCCATTGAAGACCTTGGTTTTTCAGAACCTACACCCATACAGCAAGAAGCTTTTGGAGTAGTACGTTCAGGGAGAGATGTTGTGGGTATTGCGCAGACCGGTACGGGAAAAACCTTTGCTTATATGTTACCGGTACTAGAAGGTTTAAAATTTTCAAAACAAGTAAATCCACGGGTTTTAATTTTAGTCCCTACGCGAGAATTGGTTTTACAGGTTGTAGACCAGATTAAAGAATACGGTAAATACAGTTCTATACGAGTTCTGGGTGTTTATGGGGGTACAAACATCAATACGCAACGACAAGAAGTGGCGCAAGGATGTGATATTTTGGTAGGAACTCCCGGTAGACTTTATGATCTTGCTGTAAGCAGAACTTTACAGCTTAAATCTATAAAACAACTCATCATTGATGAAGTTGATGTCATGTTGGATCTTGGGTTTCGCTTTCAGTTGGTAAATATATTTGATCTGTTACCACCGCGTCGTCAAAACATTATGTTTTCGGCTACGATGACTGATGAAGTTGACGAATTGATGGATACCTTTTTTACTGCTCCAGAGCGTATTCAGGTTGCTTTAAGTGGCACACCCCTTGATGCGATTGAACAGCATTATTATGAGTTGCCTAACTTTTATACTAAGGCGAATCTGCTTATCAAAATGCTTAAAGACAAAGACACTTTTAAAAAAGCCTTGATCTTTGTTTCTAATAAAAAGCACGCAGACCGGCTTTTTCAAACTTTAGAAGAAGTTTACGGAGATTCTGTAGGTGTGATTCACGCCAATAAAACACAAAACTACCGCATTAATGCTATTGAGCAATTTGATGCGGGTACCTATAGAATTCTGGTGACTACAGATGTGATGGCTCGCGGTCTGGATCTTGATCAAATCACACATGTTTTTAATACAGATGTACCGCGTTTCCCGGAAAACTATATGCACCGCATAGGGCGTACCGGTCGTGCCGGAACAACGGGTAGTAGTTATTTATTGGGAACTCCTGATGAAGCAGAACGCAAAGCAGCAATAGAAGAATTGATGGAAATGAAAATCCCTCAATATGACGTGCCTGAGGACCTTGAAGTCTCAAAACGATTGTTGCCGGAAGAGGAGCCTGATTATGTAGAAATAAACAATCCCACCAAACGTAATGAAGAACGGGGAGCTAGTTTTCACGAGAAAAAAGAAAAAAACCAGAAGGTTAACTTAGGTGGAAAATACAAGCGTGAGATCGCCAAAAAATATAAAAAACCAAAAACCCGGGGGGATAAAAGCTTCAACCGTAGGTATAAAAAATAACTTTAGTTTTTAAAAAAAAGATTTTAAGTGTTAAAATAGTATAGATTTCAATCTGAAAATTTAACTAAAAATCCTACTTTTAAGTTTATTGATTCAGCCCAAATCAACTATGCTTAAAAACAATGCACTTTACATTATAGGAGCAGGAGTTAGTGGTCTTATCGCTGCTACTATTCTCGAAAGAAATGGTTTTGCTCCAACCATTTTAGAAGCTTCAGACCGCGTAGGTGGTCGTTTGAAGACAGATATCTTAGAAGGCTATCAGTTAGATCGTGGCTTTCAGGTTATGCTGGATGCATATCCAAAATCAAAAGAATATTTAGACTACGAAAAGCTCCAACTCCAAAAACTCCTTCCGGGAGCTGTGATTTTTGAGAATGGTAACAGTCAAACTCTTGGTGATCCTTTACGAGCACTTTCTCTGGCAATACCTACTGTTTTAGCAGCTTCGGGTAGTATTCGTGACAAGATAAAAGTCATGCGTTTAAACAGCGACCTCGCCTCAAAAGATATTGAAACCATATTTGATACTGAAGAAAGAACTACTTGCCAATATTTACGGGAGTACGGGTTTTCAAATCGGTTTATAGAAGACTTTTTTAAACCCTTCTTTACAGGAATATTTCTAGAGAAAGACCTGCAAACTTCCAGTAGGATGTTTGAGTTTGTTTATAAAATGTTTGGCGAAGGCCTTGCTGTAATTCCAAAAGGAGGAATCGAAGCGATACCAAAACAACTGAAGGCAAATCTTAAGAAAACGACATTTAAGTTCAACACGACGGTTGAGGAAGTTAAAGATGGAGTGATCACATTAAGCGACGGAACTCATTTAGAAAGTTTAGGAACTATTATTGCTACCGAAGCGAGCTTGCTGGTGGCAAATTTAAAGAATCAGCAAACGATCTGGAAAGCGGTAGATTGCCTGTATTTTGAAGTTGAAAATACGGTTCTCGATAAGCCAATAATCGGTTTATTTTCTGAAGATGGACTCATCAATAACATCTTTTATCCCAGCAGTATAGAAACTGAAATTAAGGGAGCAAACCAGTTGCTTTCTGTTTCCGTTGTAAAAAAGCACGAACTTTCAGAAGCCGAGCTTATTACTCAGGTCAAGAAAGAATTAGAAGAACAAGCTAAAATTAAAGTGATTCGGTTTTTAAAGCGCTATAATATCCCAAAAGCCTTACCAAAACTTGAGAATTTAAAATACAGTATTGATCCCGGAGAAACCCGCTTAACAACTTCTATTTTTCTTGCCGGAGACCAGTTGCTTAATGGTTCTTTAAATGCCGCGATGATGACCGGAGAGCGAGCAGCATTGGGGTTGATTCAGGTGCTAGGAAATAATTAGGAAAAAATATTTACTTTTACGGATAAACGTGTAAAATATGTCTAAAACTAAAATAACAATAGCTCTAGGAACAATTATTCTCTTTTTAGGAATTATGCTGTACTATACAAATGTCATAGAAGCTGAACTGACAATTAAAATGTGTATGGTTCCTGCATTTTTACTTCTCGCATCTCAATTTTCTATTGGTAAATTGTTTAAGAAAAAAGAAGCTTAGCATTTTAAGTTTTTAGGACTGCAAGTTCAAACCTCCCCATCCCAAGCTAAAACTTCACCGGGCTGCAACGTATTTAAGTTTATATTTCCCACGCGAACGCGAACTAAGCGTAGCGTAGGGCAATCAATTGCCGAAGTCATTTTGCGCACTTGTCTGAATTTACCTTCTTGTATCGTAATGCTCAACCAAGTCGTGGGTCCGTGACGTGCGTCCCGTATCTTTTTACCACGGTTAGGTAAGTTTGGCGACGCTATCAGGGTTTCGACAGCACAGGGTTTTGTAGTATACTTTTTACCTTCCAGACCTATTTCTATTCCTTGCTGCAGTTGAATGAGTTGTTCTTCAGTCGGAATTCCATCAACAAGTGCATAATATTCTTTTTCAATACCACTACGGTTGATGTGGTTACTCAACTTTCCGTCTGTTGTCATGAGCAATAAACCTTCAGATTTTTCATCTAAACGACCTATAGGCATAATTTCTTCCGGCCAATCGTGCAGTTCTGCTAAGAATTTTTTCTTCCGCCTTTGACGTAAATCATTACTGCTCAACTGACTGATAAAACCATAGGGTTTAAAGACTATAAAATGTTTGTGCTCTGTCAATGTTAAGTTTCTTTTTCGCTCTGCGAAAATAGGAAAACTCACACTAGCAATTGTTCAACAGCTTTAACAAGCCAATACTTTGCCATTAACAATAATGCGCTATTTTTGAGATTCAATGGCTAAATCTAGTACTGCATCTATGACATCACAGCATAAACGAAAACAACAAGCCAAAACACTTAGACAATTTAGAAGCATACATAGAGCCATGGGGGCATTGTTATTTGTATTCTTTTTTGTGATTTCAGTTTCGGGATTATTGCTGGGAATCAAAAAAAATAGCGGTGATATCCTATTACCAAAAACACAAAAAGGAACGACTACAGATCTAACGAAATGGTTACCCTTAGAGGATTTGAAAGAAAAAGCACTGTTGGTTTTGCATGATTCGGTTTCATCAGAATTAGATACTAAGCTAAACCGTATTGATGTCCGCAGTGAAAAAGGAATTGTAAAATTTATTTTTGATAAGCATTATTACGGAATTCAACTGGACGGCGCTACCGGCGAAGTTCTTCATATAGGCAAAAGGCGCTCTGATGTTATAGAAAACATTCACGATGGCTCTATTATAGATAATTATTTAGGTACCAGCGGCTACTTCAAATTGATATATACCGTGATTATGAGTATCGCTCTTTTGTTGTTTACCCTAACAGGTTTTTGGCTGTGGTATGGACCCAAAAGAATGCGTAAAAGCCGAAATTAATACTTAACAGCTAAGAAATGTTGAAACAATTTGGAGGTAAACTCACTCCCGAACTTATAAAAAGATACGAGCAATCGCCTAATTGGTACGACGGTTGTTTTCAAAACCTCGAAGAAACCACAATGGATATTGGTGTTGCCGAAATGCCAGGAATGCTCTACAAGATGTTTTTTAGTAAAGGGAAATCTACTCCAAAGAGCAACCTACCAGTTGAATCATTTGATAAAACAGCTTTTTTGGCGCCAAATGATTCTTTAAAATATATCTGGTATGGTCACGGTGTTTATTTGCTACGCTTAGCAGGCAAAACCATTTTGATCGACCCGATGCTCGGACCTGATTCTGCTCCTATTGCTCCTACAACTACACGTCGTTTTTCAGAGAATACATTAGATCTTATTCAAGATTTCCCCGAGATTGATTTACTGCTCTTAACCCACGATCATTACGATCATCTGGATTATGCGAGTATGAAAAAACTTTTTCCTAAGATCAAGAACTATTACGTAGCCTTGGGCTCCGGTAGACATTTGGAATCCTGGGGTATACCGGCTTCTAAAATTACCGAGTTTGATTGGTGGGACAGGCACAGCTTTGAAGGGATTGAATTGACATTTACGCCAAGTCGTCATTTTTCAGGACGTGGGTTACGCGATCGTGCAAAATCATTATGGGGAGGCTGGGTTCTAAAAACCGAATCTGTTTCGGTGTATCATACCGGTGATGGTGGTTATGGTAAACATTTTAAAGAAATAGGAGCAAAGTTGGGGCCGTTTGATTTTGGCTTTGTAGAATGCGGGCAATACAATGAGCGCTGGCACAGTATACATATGTTTCCTGAGGAAGCAGTTACTGCCGCTCAGGATGCAGGTATTAAACGCGCTACACCATATCACTGGGGTGGTTTTAAACTCGCTTTTCACCCGTGGAAAGAACCTGCAGAGCATTTCGTGGAAGCGGCAATAACTCAAAAGCTAAGTTATACGCTACCCAGATTAGGCCAACTCATGCACCTTGATCAGGTCGCTCAAACTGAAAAATGGTGGGAAACTTTTGAATAGATTCTGCTAGAAATTAATGTTTTATATTTTTATAATGAGGAAAATAGGTTCTTTACAAAACTCGTTGAGAATTGTGTAATTGGTGCCTGGAAATAGACTAGCTTTGCGCCTTCTTAAAAAAGAAGGTTATGAAACGTATTACCGCTTACCGCAAGTTATTCAACACAGATAAAGATGCTGATTTGAAACAACTTAAATCTGCTTACAGAAATCTTGTTAAAGAATGGCATCCTGATAAATTTCAGGAAGGTGATGCGCGTAAAGAAGAAGCTGAACTTAAAAGTCGGGAGATCATTGATGCCTATCATTTTTTAGTGAGTATCGCTCCCGAAACTAAAGAAGCTACTTTAGAAACGTATACAGAAACCATTACCAACTCTGGTATTTCAGATTATCAGCATAAAGGCTTATTGTTAGAAATCACCTTTACTGATGGTAGCACGTATGAATACTTTGGTGTGCAAAAGCCTATGTTTTTAAAATTTCACAACGCAGGTAATCAAGTGCGTTTCGCGAAGCGGAATATCTACAATTCTTTCTTATACCGAAAGTCAAAACGCTTGCTGCAGGAAGCTTAATTTGTAAATTAGCGGCTGATGACTAAAAAAGCCATTTATGCCATTGTAATCGCTGCCCTAATTGCGGGTTCAAACGGTATTCTTATCAAAGCAATGCCCAGTTTGACAACCGGTGCGATTGGTTGGTTTAGAGCAGGAGTCCCGGTTTTATTCTTGTTACCGGGCTTGATCAAGGCTAATGAGTTGCGGGTTAAAGGCAATACTAAAATACTGGTACTGGCCTCTGTCATCAATGCAGTTCGCACATATTTTTTCTTGCTGGCTTTTGTATATACCTCAGTGGGTAATGCAGTTGTATTGTTTTATGTGTATCCACTTTTTATCACGATAATCGAAACGCTGATCTACAAAACACCCATCAAACGCAATCAGATTTTACTGATGCTTTTAGCCTTTGCAGGGATAGCGGTAACCTATGCTGATAAAGAATTCAGCTTTGCGTCAAGAGATTTTATAGGTATGCTTGCAGCAGTTTTGGCTGCTTTGGGCTATGCATTTTTCGTTTGTATTTTTAAAAGACAAACTCATGATTGTAACCGCAATCAGTTATTGTTTTATCAGAATATTGCAGGCGCATTGCTATTTTTACCGTTTCTTTTCGGGCTACAACAGGTTGAATTGGCACACATAGGCATTGGTGTTTTTTACGGTTTATTGATAGGAATCGTACAATTTAGTTTGTTTTTCTTCGGGTTAAAACACTTGAATGCTACTACTGCAGCTTCTTTGATGTATCTCGAAGTTTTGAGTGCCGTAATTCTGAGTTTTTTAATTCTTGATGAACAACTAAGCTGGAATACCTATCTGGGCGGAAGTTTTATTTTACTCAGTAGTTTTTTTATTTCGCGTCTCAACCGTAAAGCTTCTTAAGAGCTTACTGAAGCCAGTATTCCTCAAATCTTAACCTAGGTTAGGCAACTGCGTTAAACTTTATTTAAATCACTTCTCAGCATTTGGGAACCGATAAGCATAGCCGTAATTTGATTCCAAAGCAAGCCTCGGGGAGTAAACCCTTGGTGATACCAATTAAAATTAAAGCTATGAGCGAAGTAAAAGCATATGGAGCTGCTGATTCTAAAGCAGACCTTAAAGAAATAAAAATTGAACGTAGAGTTATTCAACCCAGAGATGTGAAAATCAAGATCACCTATTGTGGGGTTTGCCACAGTGATATTCATACCGTGCGTAACGATTGGGGCGGATCTAAATATCCCGTTGTACCGGGTCACGAGATCATTGGTAAAGTACTAGAAATTGGTAACGAAGTGGAGAATATTAAAGTCGGTGACACCGTTGGCGTAGGGTGTATGGTAGATTCGTGCCGGGAGTGCGAGCCGTGTAAACAAGATCTGGAGCAGTTTTGTGAGCAAGGAATGGTAGGGACTTATAACGGTAGAGACAAACATTTAGGAGGACATACGTTTGGTGGTTATTCTGAAGAAATTGTAGTGGATAATTACTATGTATTACGCGTACCTGAGAATTTAGATGAGAATGCCGTAGCTCCGCTATTATGTGCAGGTATTACAACATTTTCCCCTTTAAATCATTGGAAAGTAAGTAAAGGCGATAAAGTAGGTGTTATAGGTCTTGGCGGATTAGGACATATGGGAATTAAATTTGCGCACGCAATGGGTGCTCACGTTGTCATGATTACAACAAGTCCGGGTAAAGCGGAAGATGCTAAGCGATTGGGAGCAGACGAAGTATTGATTTCTAAAGATACTGATGCGATGAAAAAGCATGCAAATTCTTTTGATTTTCTACTGAATACTGTACCGGTAGGTCACGACATCAATCCGTATTTGAGTTTATTGAAGATCGATGCGACCATGTGTATGGTAGGTGCGGTTGAACCGCTCGAAGCTGTTCACGGTGGAAGCTTAATTATGGGACGTAAAAACGTTGCTGGTTCTTTAATTGGCGGTATCAAAGAAACTCAGGAAATGCTTGATTTCTGCGGAGAACACAACATTGTAAGTGATATCGAAATGATTGATATGCATACTATAAACGAAGCTTATGAGCGCGTTGTAGATGGAGATGTAAAATACCGTTTTGTAATTGATATGGAATCCTTACGAAACTAATACAGAGCACCGTAGATACTAAAAAAATCCGCCTGAGTACTCAGGCGGATTTTTTTAATCTATACTTTGTCCCGTCCTGAAATAGCGATACACTAAAACCTTAGTGTAATGAAAACACCCTCAAAGAGTGGTTATGCAAAAAGAACCCAAAAAGACTACTCGCTTTCTTTTAAGCTTCAGGTTGTCC
>NZ_QOVK01000007.1 GCF_004104075.1 Leeuwenhoekiella polynyae
CTTCATCAGAGGTTCATTTGCATTCATCTCCAGTATTCATACCTGACCAGCTCACGGCATAGCCTTTTCCATAACGCTCAATACCTTGGCGCTGCCACCAAAGCACCTTATGGTGGTTTAACGCTCTCCCCTGTAGGACAACATTGGTGGGTCACTTCGACTGCGCTCAGCACAGGCGGCTCCACCATCTTATAAACAGTTGCGTAACGACTTTCAGCCGGTCGTTACTCTCGGCACACATATGGCTCGTAGCGTGCAAATTAGAAAATTATTTTCGGTTGAGCACAAGCCAGATTTTTAAATTTTACTATTTATCTTTTCTATTGGAAATCGTCAAATTTAAAAATTTGGCGACTTATCAAAAATGCCTTAATTTCGTTTAGTTAACTAATTAGCTATGATCTATATACGTTGTTAGCGGCTGTGATTTTCGTTCCAATCTATTAATGTTACTTCATTGTTTTTTATAATCATTACAGAAACTTCTCGGTCTAATGCAGTTCCATAGTGATCCATACTAATCAACGTGTATTTTCCGTAAGTTTTTGTTATTGGGTCGTGAGTGTATTTATCATTGTTGAATAACGGATTTACAATTTGTATTTCCTTGCCATCAATTTCTGCTAAAAATGTGCTCTCATTTAGATATGTTAGGAATAATGTTCGATTATTTATTTCAAAAGTTGAAAATAGTTGAATTCCAAAAAGGTCTAAGGTTTTGTTGAATTCTTCCGATATTCCTTTATAACCGAGATTTCCTCGTTCTATTTTCAGTTGACTACTATTCGCTTTATCTAATTTTCTTGGGTCAGCAATGACTTTGATTTCAGATGTTCCCATCATATGTCCTAAATGAGCCAAAATCTGGTATTGTCCATTTTTTTTGGTGACTGTGTTCGAGCAAGTTAATTCCGTATAATAAGTGTCTTTACTTTTCCTGTCATAGAAGTAAATTGTTCCGCCAAATTCGCCACTACATTTTCGGTAAACAATAAAATTATTGTCTGCAAAGAGTATTGGTATTTCCTTTAATGGTTTCTCGGCTCTTGTATTCTTCCATTTGCCAGTTGACCAAACGAACAGTCCACCGAAAATGAATGATTTGTTAGAAGCATATAATTGACCATCTATTAGCCAATGATATTTGAACTTCTTGGTGTTCAATTTTTTTTCGAGTGTTTTGTTTCTTTCGTATGTTTCTATACTATGGCAAACAAATTTCCCATTTCCAAACAAGGAAATAAGATTGCTTTCATAGATAACAGATTGAGATTTCGGATAGTTGATATAATTATCGTCCCAATCATCAAAGTCATCCGTGTAATAGGGATTTTCAAAAACGAGTGTATCTATTTTAATTTCGATAGGATTATCGCTTATAGAGACATTAAATTCTTTTGACTTGTACAATGAGCTTTCGGTTACGCTATCTTGAGGTTTCATTCCCAAACCAGAACTGTTATATCTAAAATTTTCAATCAGTTTTTCAAAATTTTGTGCCTGTGATTGCGAGCAAATTACAAGTGTTAATAATATGTACAGGTGTTTTTTCATCATTGCCGCTAACGTTTTTGTATATGGTTTGTTGCGTGGTTTAAGCAACTAATTTAGTAAACAATTACCGACCAAGAAAGTCCGCGAGGACTTTCGTAAGTAGGAAAGAACTAGCAATAAATTATATACGGCTTAGTTAATGTCCAGGAATTCCTCTATTTCTCCCGCCATTTTGACTTACTCCATATTCGTCTTTGTATTTTAAAAGTTCGTAAATAGGATTTATATCTTCCACAATAACTTCGTTCAAATCCATTAATAAAAATAGTATATCTCCGATTTCAGTTAATTTGAAATTATTTGGAACGATACCATTTCTTGTACTTGTCATTGTGTTATTATTGTCCAAGATTCCTAAATTCATTAGTTCAAAAATATCTTGTTTAAGAATTTCTGTGTCCAATGAATACGTTGCATTTTCATACCAAATATATGGTTCTTTGAGGATTAACGTTCTGTCAAAATTATCTATTCTTCCATAAAAGGCTACAATACAGATTTTTCTATATGTGAAACTTTCCGATATATTCAGTATTTGGTTTGCTGTTTCGTAAGATATATTTTGGTCAAAAATGGTTTTTTCATAGATTTTCGATAGAAAGTGAATTTTCTTTTCTTGATATTGGTCTTTACATTTCAGTATTATTCCTTCAAATAATTCTTCTGCGCTACTTCGTCCATTTTGATTATCGAAGAAATTATCTTGTCTTATTTGCTCTCCGTTTTCAAGTTTTTCTGTTACTCCACTTAATATATAAACTGTTGAAGCTGAAACACGAATTTCTTGTCGATTGGATAATTGGCGGTTTACAATTTCTTTTATTCCGTGTGTTAGTGCTACTCCAAGAGCTCCGCCTGCAATAGCTCCTAATGGACCTCCAATTAGTCCTAAAGCACCACCAATTCCACCGCCAACAATGTCGGTTCCTTTATCCAAATATTTCTTTAGTTCTTCGCGTTTCATTTAATTATGCCTAACTTGTTATATCAACACTAAATATATACATATCCCCTTAAATTTTACGGGATATCAACACTTTAACGTTGTATTTTTAAAAATAGACCTTTGTCTTGGAAGTTATTTACAGAATCCTGAATCCCCTGATTTAAACTAAAAAAAGAGGATAAATCCCCTTAAAAACATCCTTCTATTCGATTGTAATTCCAGTTTTCTTCGGGTGTTTTTCGAGAAACACCCCCTTTTACCGAAGCGCTCTCGAAGGAGACCCGAACGAGACTCGAAGCAATCTCTACTGGCTTAATGCTATTTTCCTTTTTAAATGAGACTTACACTAGTGAGCCACCAGTCACAGACTGGCGGGAGCGGGGCAAACGCGAAATTAGCTTTATTATAAAGAATTTTGAAAAATTCAAATATATTATTCTATTTAAACTTTTAAAGAAATTAACCTCTTCTGGGAAAGATTAACTGAATGAAAAGGAGAAATTGGGAATTGTGGCAAAACTTTTCGAGAAAGCTCTTTACCTGAAATGAAGCATTTTAAGGGAATGTGTTGGGTGAATATCGAAAGTTAAATTTTAATCGGTCTATGCTATGAGCAATGACGATTTATACGCATTTACTCTTCCGAATTTCTAAAGATAGCAAAAATCTAAAAACTTTCTATTTAGCACATTACCAAACCGGCTTACAGGGAGCGGATCTCTCCACATGATTAGCGTTAGCATTTTATGTTATTAAATTATGGATAATTTTCGATTACTTCTTTTATTTCAAAGAGTCCTGCATTTCTAAACTCTTCTACAAAACTACTTATTTTAGAGTTGTGGAATCAGCACCGGGAAAATAATTAATCCTCATTTATCTCATTATCAGGTTTCCAGTTATGTTTCTCAATAACCATCGGAGTAATTGGATATCCAAAAAACCTGGTTTTTGATCCTTCGACTTTACCGCCCATTTTTAAGATCATACCCACGGTAATATCTCTAGCATCAACTTTTATTCTATTTATATTCATTTGGAAAAGTTCCGTTAAAGAAGTGTTCACTAGTCTCTTACCCACCCCTAAGCCTCTTAATTCAGGATGGAGTGCCAAACGTCCCCAATGCCACTCTTCATTTTCTTTCCAAGCTGCTACCGTACCTACAACTTTGTTATTATCAATTATACACCACCATAGTTGCTCTTTGCCGTTTAAGGGAATTAGCTTTTTGGGAATGTTTTGTTCCTTATAAAAAATACTTTCCAGAAATTGTAATGCATTGAAAGATAGATCTGGAGGTAGATACTGAATTTTATAAGTTGACATCGTAAAAATAGTTAGTTGAAAACAGATTCATATATTCAAAGCTTAATATTCCTTATAAAAAGGTACCTATTAATTTCATTATGAAAAAACTTAAGTATATTACTTGCTTATGGCAAACTTATAACATCAACTTGATTATGGTAAGTAATATCGAGAGAAAGGAAAAAGAGATCAATGATAAAATTAGGGTTTAACCGTAATTATGTTTGTAGTATGGGCTTGCTCGAAAAGACGGTATTGAGCAGTAATTATTCCCTGACGGAACCGCATTTATTGTATATTATTAGCACACATACAAAAACGACTGCATTGTCGGGCAAATGAAGATGGGCAACTGTGTCCCAATTTCTGTTTTTGAATTTTACTTTTCGCATTTTCTTATTTTAAGTTTTAGAATGCAAAATTCGTGTTCCTTTAAAACTGAAATGTTTCCATATCAAGGTTGTTTGTAACCAAATCGGGGTTGGGAGGTCGGGTTAAGTGTCTGCTATAACCGTTAGCAACTATGCCTTTTAGTCAATTTGCAATATCAGTTAAAAGAATGGCGAAACTCTATAGGTGACATTTCGGTTTTCTTTTTAAAAAGTCGGTTGAATGATTGTGGTTGTTCAAAACCTAATTCATAGGCAATTTCACTAACGGACAAATTTGTCGTTAAAAGTTTTTCTTTTGCATTTTCAATGAGTTTTTCATGAATGTGTTGTTGGGCGCTTTGCCCTGTCAGGAAACGCAACATATCACTTAAATAATTTGCGGAATAATTGAGTTGATTGGCTAAGTATTCAACTGTTGGCACTCCCCTTTTAAGTGTTTCTGCGGTATCAAAATAATCTTTTAGCAATTGCTCCATCTTAGAAAGCAAATCATTGTTTAGGGTTTTTCGGGTAATGAATTGACGTTCGTAAAAACGATTGCAATAGTTCAAAAGCAAATCAATTTGCGAAAGAATAATATCTTGGGTGTGTTTGTCAATATGTTGATATTCCTTTTCTATTTTTTGATAAATCTCAATAATATTTTGCTCTTCCTGATGCGAAAGGTGCAAGGCTTCATTTAGGGAGTATGAAAAATAGCCATAATTTTTTATTGTGCTTTGTAATGGGTGTTTATTCAAAAAATCAGGATGAAAAATCAATACATATCCTGTCCCAATCGTTTCATTAAAAGCGTTCGATTCACCAACTTCGACCGATTGAACTTGTTTGGGTGCAATAAACGTCATTGTCCCTTTGTCAAAATCATAATATTGTTGCCCGTATTTTATTTTGGATTGGATATTATTTTTTAACGATATAGTATAAAAATCAGTAGTAAAATGTTGCCAGAAATCAGCGTCTACAGCATGTATCTCTGAAACCAAAACCACACTTACCAACGGATGTAAAGGCGGTGGAAGGGATAGTAAACGATGAAATTCAGATAAAGAGTTAATTGTTTGCATATCTATATAAAATTCCAAAAATGAGTAAGGCGACAATTTCTATAGTTAGCCAAAGTAATTGTTTTGAAAAGAAGCCGTGTAAAACAAATCCGAATAAACGGGCTATAACAATTCCCAAAATTAAAAAAAACAATACTGCACACGCCAATAGTTTCCAATTACTCCATTGATTGTAAAAAATTAACAATATCCCCAAACCAGTTAGAAAACCCCATTTAACCCGAATTTCAATCATCTGATAGGCATTTTCCGGCAAAGGAATTTTGCTGATTATGTTTGGTTTGTATGTTAGCACACAACCAGCCAAGATCATAACTACCCCAATTATTTTAATCGGCATATTCATTATGCCTGTAAAAGATTTTCCTGAAAGAAGGGTACTAATTTATCCAATGCTTCGGCTGTTGCTTCGGGTTTGTCGTATAAATCATAATGGCTCGCCCCTTTTACGATATGGATTTGCTTGCTTTTGGAAGCTGCTTTATTGTATAATTCAAAACCATCTCTGTAAGAGCCGAATGCACCCACTTTGTCGCCAACAATAACCAATAATGGTTGTTTCAATAAAACATCGGCAAGATGAAAAGCATCAAACTTTATTAAGTTCGCCATACTTGTAAAAAGCAATTTATTGTTCGCAGTCGGGTATTCGCCTCTTGGGGTTCTGTAATAATCAATGGCCTCCAACATATCCTTTTCCTTTATGCCTGCCTGTTTTGCTTCTTCAGCAGAATTAGGTGTCCAATTGGTAATCATTGGCTCTGCTCCTTTTGCTTCAGCAGTTCTTTGTGAAGAAACAGCTTTTAATGTTTCTATAAAGTTTATTTCTCTAAATGCTCTACCCGTATTGGTGCCTACAACTGTTCCAACTGCTTTTATTCGCTTTTCTGTCATTGCAGCATTTGCTGCGTAACCACCACCTGCACAAATGCCCAGCAAGCCGATATGCTCTTTATCTACAAAATTTAACGTGATAAGATAATCTACTGCATAGCGTATGTCCTCTACACGGGTTGCAGGGTCTTCCAAATATCTTGGTTCTCCGCCACTTTCGCCCTGGAAAGAGGCATCATAAGCCACTGCAATAAATCCTTTCGAGGCAAATTTTCCGGCATATAAACCAGCGGTTTGTTCTTTCACACTACTCCCAGGATGAACGCAGACAATAGCTGGATACTTTTGTGATTCATCAAAATTGTCGGGCAAATGAAGATGGGCAACTGTGTCCCAATTTCTGTTTTTGAATTTTACTTTTTGCATTTTCTTATTTTAAGTTTTAGAATGCAAAATTCGTGTTCCTTTAAAACGGAAATGTTTCCATATCAAGGTTGTTTGTAACCAAATCGGGGTTGGGATGTCGGGTTAAGTGTCTGCTATAACCGTTAACAACTATGCCTTTTAGTCAATTTGCAATATCAGTTAAAAGAATGGCGAAACTCTATAGGTGACCTTTCTGTTTTCCTTCTAAAAAACTTACTAAACGACTGTGAATGTTCAAAGCCCAATGTATAAGCAATTTCACTTACTGACAAATTGGTAGTTGATAACTTTTCTTTTGCTTTCTCAATCAATTTTTCGTGGATATGTTGTTGTGTGCTTTGCCCCGTTAAGGTTTTCAATAAACCACTTAAATAGTTAGGTGATACATTTAGTTCCTTAGCAATATTTTGAACTGTAGGCAATCCACTTTCTACCAAACTGTCCTGATCGAAATATTCTTTAAGTATTTCTTCCAGACGATTTAATATGGTATGGTTGTGTATTTTTCTGGTTATAAATTGACGATGATAAAATCTGTCTGAATAGTTGAGTAACACTTCTATTTGTGAAATGATGAGGGGTTGGCTAAACTTATCAATATTAGAAATATACTCCTGTTTTATACTTTGGAAAATACTGATAATTGTGGTCTCTTCTTTATCTGAAAGATGTAGCGCTTCATTGACCGAATAACTAAAGAATTCGTGTTGTTTTATAGTTTTTCTCAATGGACTTTGCCATAAAAAATCGGGATGAATGAGCAGCATCCACCCCGAAAGCTTATAATCTCCCTGTGTTTCGACTGAAAACACCTGTTTGGGAGCAATAAAAAATACAATGCCTTCATCAAAATCATAGGTTTGTTGACCATACTTGTATTTTACCGTAGAATCAATATTTCTTTTTAAAGCAATAGAATAAAAGTCAAATATCCAACTGCTTAGCCCATCAGCTGGAAGATTCCTTATTTCATCTAAATTTATAACACTCATCAATGGATGTTCTGGTTTAGGTAAACCTCGAAATTGATGGTACTCGCAAATTGTTTTGAAATGGTGAGGCATTGTGTTTTTCATAATCTATGGCTACAGTTGATTATACGCTTTAGCAAAATCTTTAGCAAAATCTTTCATCTTAACTTCGCCCATATTTTTGGGTTTATGTTGGTTATAATGTTCGTACAATAAACCACTGTTTATAGCTGCATACATTTCGGTCATAGCCGCGGCAATGGCTGGTTGCATTCCTGCAGCTTTCAGGCCCTCGGTCAGCTGATTATCTGCTAAGGTAACCCATTTTAAGTGTGGATTTCCTATAGATTCACCTAAGATTTTTGCCAATTCATAATAGGTAAGTTCATCACTTACCACATACCTTACTTTGTGGCCGGCAAGTGGCGAGGTAATCTCTTCGGCAATGACGCTAGCAATATCCGCCGGTGATACCCAAGCATTTATAACTTCACCTTCGATATTAGAAGCTATAATTCCGTTTTCCTTTGCGGAATGAACTTGCGGCAGCAAATTGTAATAAAATTCGGTAGGACGAATGTGAGTAATAGCAACATCCGAAGGCAAAACATTGAGTATGCTTTCAACATAAAAAGTACCTTGAAGTATCCCGTTACCCTCTTTCATATGAGCACCAATGCTACTTAGATTAACGGCCTTTTTCACTCCACTTTGTGCTATGGCTTGTGCGTAGTTATTCCCCAGATTTTTATAATAGGCAAGTAAATCAAGATGATGGTCAAAATAGTTTGCCGGTGGCACCATACAAAATACAGCATCAACACCTGTAAATGCTGAATTAATAAAATCAACATCTTCTAAAGAGCCAATTGCTGCTGTAGCTCCTATAGCTTCAATGTCTTTTTGCCTTTCGGCGTTACTGCTTATCACTGTTACTAAATGTCCTTTTTGAACTAACTCCTGCGTTAGCGGTCTACCTATGTGGCCTAATGAGCCTGAAAGTGTAATTTTCATCTGTTCTGTTTTTTTAAGTGCATTGCAAAATTGCTCAACAAAATTCAGCAGAAACAGAAGGATTTCTGTAGCCTAATATATGGTTCTTGTAGTCTAATGTAAGGTCTATTATTTTTATTTAATTGAAGAACTAAAAACGCTGTTTTTTAAATCCGTTGCAAGCAGTAGTAATTTTTCAATTAAATGCTGCTCTGAATTGCAAAGGCGTTTGTTGTGTGTTTTTTTTAAACATAGTACTGAACGATTGAGGGTATTCAAATCCCAAATCATAAGCAATTTCCTTTATGCTCAAATTAGTTGCGGAGAGCAGTTCTTTAGCACTTTCAACTATGGATTTTGGAATATGGGTTTGCACATTTCTTCCTGTAGTATTTTTCAATAAATCACTCAAATAATTAGGAGAGATATTGAGTTTCTCTGCAATATAGTTGACTGTTGGAACACCCGATAGTGTAGCGTCACTTTTTAAGTACGCATCCGTTAATTCTTCCATTTTTACTACCATATCATGCTTTACAGAACTTCTTGTCAAAAACTGCCTATTATGAAAACGCTTTGCATAATTGAGAAGCAGGTCAATATGCGATTCTATTAAATCCTGACTGTAATGGTCAATAACTAGCAGCATCGTCACTCAACCTAAAGTGCAGTTTTTTGTTGCAAGTCCACTATGAAGAGGTAAACCTTTGAAAACAATCTATTAAAAACTATACGATATTTTAAAACTGTATTTAATGTTAAATTTTAAGCGCTCTTATTTTTACTCACCTCCCAGGACTCAAAACCCCGGGTTTCGATCAGGTAGTTACAACTGTTTTGAACTGCATAATTCACTGCTCTTTCCATTCTTTACACTTGTCTTAATTTGTATAATTTGTTCAGCGATAAACTATACAACATAACAATTCCAAAAGTTATAAACGTCCTTACCCAATTCATATTTGCCCATTCTCTCCAAGCTGTCGTTAATGTTTGAATGTCGGCTGTACTATTTAGGTCAAACATTATGTCGTTTCGTGGAAGGAAATAAGCAAATGTGAGCAAATCTATAATGAGAATTAAAAAAAGAGCTGAAATATTATAAAGTCTTATTTGCTTATCGTTTTTCCAAAAACGTATGACGCTATTGATTCCAAGAATATGTATTACGATGCCGAATATTTTAAATAAGTTAGATGGGCTTTTTGTCGTGAAATAATTTCTTGCTGTTTCAATAGAAGATGGAATATGTGTTCCCCAATTTGGGTCGTAAACAATTGAATTGTAAATGTTTACAAATAAAACCCCAATGTTTACTATGATTGCTAAAAATAAAACGATTTTTTTTATTTGGCTTTTCATAGCGTTTATTGATTAAAATTGTTAAACATATCTACGATAAATTGCAACCCGTTTTGCTTATGAAATTTAACAGTATTCTGAATAGTAATTTCTGTAACTTCTTTTGCTCTTTTAAACATTTTGGTTTCGTAGTTTTCAAAAGCTGACCGTACATTTTCCATATGAAGTAATTCTTCGCTTAATTCCAAAGCATCAAGCATAGCCATATTTACGCCTTCGCCTGCATATGGTGGCATTCTGTGGGCTGCATCGCCAATGATGGTTAGGTTACTTTGAGTTGTCCAATGTTGGTCAGATGAAAAATGATACAGTGGTCTTGGCACAATGGTCATTTTGTTTGTTGCAAATAGTTCGTGATAAATTGTATTCCAATTTGAAAAGTTTGTTTCGAACCATTTTTTAACATCATTTAAATTATAAAAGTTGATTCCACTTTCTTTTACCCAATTTGAATCTACTTTTTCGCCTGTGTAAAATGCAATGCTTCCATCGCCTTTTGTGCTTAAAATAATTGATTGTTGATTTCCAAAGGCGAATATTTTTCCACCTTTGAGTAAACTGAAAATGTTTGGTGTGTTTTTCTCTGCATCATAAATATTCCCTTCAATAATAGTAACGCCAGAATAAATTGGCTTTATATCGCTTAAATAAGGTCTTATTTTAGAGTTTGCTCCATCCGCTCCAATTACAAAATCAGCATAAAATTGTTTTCCGTTTTTGAAAAGTAGTTTCCAACCATCATTTTCCTTTTCCATTGAATCGAATTGACTGTTCCAAATAACAGTATCGGGTTGTAACGATTCCAATAAAATTTGTCTTAAAGGTCCACGGTCAATTTCTGGTCGATGTTCTGCTATGTGTTCTTCGGTATGATCGTCCAAATAGATTTTCCCATTGTTGTCCATAAGTCGCAACTTACCTGCATCAGGCAAATAGTTGGCGTAAAAGGCATCTAATAGATTTGCTTTTTTGAGCGCCGCTAAACCCGATTCTTCGTGTAAGTCGAGGTTTGCACCCTGCACTCTTGAATCTTTATTGATGTCACGTTCATATACCGTAATGTTACAACCGTCTTGTTGTAAAAGTCTTGCCAATGTTAAGCCACCTGGACCACCACCAACTATTGCAATTTTCTTGTATTTTATATTCATTACCGTAAAATTTTAGATTACGGCACAAAATTACTTCTTGGGTAAAGTAGTAAATTGTATAAATCGGTCGTTTTGGTTTTTGGTTAATTGTTTAGGATTTACACCCGCCATTTTTTTTACTTCCTTTATAAAATGGGCTTGGTCAGAGAAGTTTTGTTCGGGAAAAAGTTTGCCCTCTTTGATATGTTGAAATGAAGCTCTGAATCGAAGAATATTGCAATAGGCTTTTAAGGGAATGCCATATTGTTGGTTGAAATAACGATTTATTTGTCGGCTACTCCAAAACACCTTTTCGGATAGTTCAGCAACAGTCATCGATCCGTTTGAATTATAGATTAATTCAAAAAGTTTTTGTTTTCTAGTGTCTATTACACTTGGTAAAAGTGACTTGATTTGTTGCGTTGCTTTTTTACAGAATAATTCAAAATCTAAAAGGTCTAAGGAGTTAAAACTCCAAAAGTTATCAGGCAAATTTTTTCCTTTGTTCAACAATTTTGAAATATTCTGTTGCAATATATACTCTGTTACAAGTGGTTTAAAACTTATTGCAAAGGTTGTTCTGTTCGCTTTGATAGTAGATTGTTCTGGATTTGTACCTATTCCTAAAAGTGTAATATGAAAAGGTTCAGTTGTTGATTGTGAAAAAAATACGTCAATTCTTCCGTCAGGTAAAATTACGACTTGCTTGTCGCTGTCATTTGGATTGTGTAACATCCAAAAACTCTCGACAAAGTCAGCTAGTAATTTGTCAGGTTTTGCGAATTTGTATTCTATGTCGTTACTGTCCAATTTTTGTCGCTATTTGTTGTCGGTTGGGTGGCGCTAAACTTGCCACTAACGTTTTAGTGTAACAGGCGTTGGGTGGTTCAGCAACTAAGATAGTTAAAAACATAACCATCACGGTTGCGGGTATTTTCCGAAAGGTAAAATAGAAACAATGTTTGTCACACGGTATGAGTAACTCGTTATATCCTGATAAATATACCCAATATCCCCCCTAATTTTTCTGCAGTAACCGGAAGTTTTGTTCCTTTTCATCAATTGATAGCACTACATTCTCTATACACAATATTACTAAATACCGTTGAATACAAAAATAAACCTATCTAACAGCAGGTTAAGTCAACCCGGCGTTCATGCCAGATTTCCCTTATGTACAGGTATAGGCTGTACTTACCAGACTAACGCTTAATTATGTACCTATTTTTCATACTTTCTCCATTTGGGAACTTATAAAAGGTATTCTGGGTGCCAGGAAATAGCCTGTTAAACTTGCAAAAAAGATCGGGATAATATGACCAAAACCAGTGAGGGTTGCTAGGAGTATTGTGGTACTCATGGGTGTGCGGGTAACGCAGGCATTTATAGCAGCCATACAACTCACTACCGCCAAAGTCAAATTTAATGCAGGAAAGAGTTGGTGCAGAATTAGTCCCAGGGTGGCTCCAACAAAAAACAGCGGAATAATAAACCCACCTCTCCAACCTGATGTTACCGTAATTGATATAGCTATAATTTTAAAAAACAATATTGCAAACAACAAAGTCAGTGGGAAATTGCCCAAGAGGAGTTCATTAATTTCGTGATGCCCAAAGTATCGGGTTATTGGAAAGTAGAATGCTATTATTCCGAGTAAAACTCCTCCAATTAGCGTTTTGAGATAAATGGGAATTTGCCTTTTCTCGAAAATTGATTTAAAAAACTTGGTACAAAAAATAAATACCCAACCAAAAGAAGCTCCAATAATTGCAAATAGAACTGCATAGCCAAAATCAAAAATTCCTGAATATTCATAAGCTGATAGATCCCAGACGGGTCCAAGTCCTAAATGAATAATTAATGCGAAAACTAAATAGCTGAAGCAACTTGCTACAAATGCAGGAATAATTGCTTTGTAATATTCAACTGCGTGTTTGTGATGCAAAATTTCTAATGAAAACAGACTACCACCTAGAGGAGCCCCAAATAGAGCTGTAAACCCTGAAGCCATTCCTGCAATACTTAGTGATCTTAACTCTTCTCCTTTTAATCGAAACAATTTACCTAGCCAAGTTCCCGTGGACCCTGTTACTTGAACCAATGGAGCTTCTGGTCCTAAACTACCTCCTGATGCAACACACAGCAAAGAAGAGAGAATCATTGAAGGATTGCTTTTAGGGTCTAGTTTACCTTTATTAAATCGGATATTGTTGACAATCAAGTGTATTTCTCCCGGATCTCCTATCCAATGAATTATCAAGCCTGCAAAAAGTCCGCAAATAGCCATTAATGGAATTACTTGCCAACCGCTAAAAAAAGACAATTGATGCGTCAAAAACTCAAGTCCAATCCAATACATTCCTGCAATTACTCCACCTATTAAGCCAAGTAGCCCCCATAATAAAAAGGGCCGACTGAAAACAAATGGGTTAAATCGGACAGGTTGATCTAAAATAGCTAAGTAGGTTACTAATTTTCTTCTTTGTTTTAATTTCATTGATTCATCTCTGTTTTAGGAGTCATAGCATGGCAATCAATTTCAAAATTATCAGTTTATTCTTTAAAAGTAGCAGAAGAATACGCTATATCTAACGAAACTCAACTATGAAGAGGTAAGCCTTTAAAAACTATACGATATTTTAAAACTGTATTTAATGTTAAATTTTAAGCGCTCTGATTTTTCCTTACATCCCACGCTTCAAAACCCCGGGTTTCGATCAGGTAGTTGCAAGAGTTTTGCAATTGGGTGATGCCCTGAGATTTCCAACTGTCAAACGTATGATTTCCCAAAAGCGCTACCTGAATTTCTTTTTCAAAGCGTTGTTGTTGATGCTTGTGCAGTATTTCCCAATATTCCAGTATATGACCGCGTTGGTGCTCTATAAGGTCTGGAGCTGGGATCTTATCGCGTTTCTGAGCATTGATCTTAGCTGTTGCAGGCAACAGGTTCCAAAGGTCGTTGTTTTTCCAGACGGAAAAAGGAATGACGTGATCTATAGCATAGTTGCTGATCTTTTTCCCGGTCCATACACAATGTACTTGACCCTGAGTGTCAAGTATATCCTGATACAACTTTTTAGACTCCGCGATATGACGCGCGGTTATGGGACTTTTTAAAACTTCGTTGAGCACCCGATTAACAGAAAGTTCTTGGCCGGAGGCATTGACCGAAAACTCAGCCCATTTAAAGAGAATGGCATCCTGCCCACCTATAAAACTGCCTAAAATTTTAAACGCCTCGTAATAGTCTAAGGGAATGGTGGATAACTCGGATCAAATTGTGCCACTGATTTCGGTCGGTTAGTGCCAGGCATTTCGGTTTGAATTGTGCCACTTTCGGGTTTTTAATTAAGCCTGTATCGGTTCGATTTGTGCCACTTTAAAAGATCAAGTAAATAATACCTTGTCGCTTAAAACTAAGCGATATGGCCAACACACTTGATCCAATGGACTTAAAACAGATAATATCCTTACACCTCGATGGGTTTAGTAACCGTAAAATTGGAGTTACCCTTGGGATCTCCCGCAATACGGTAAACACCTATATGCGTTTGTTTACGGTTAGTGACTATACTCTTAAAGAGTTGCTGACTCTTGATAATGCAACCTTAGATAAACTTTTTCCTTCTCACAGCACTATTGACAACTCCCGGTATCAAGAACTGATGCTCTATTTTAAGGAGCTTAATCAAGCCCGTAACCATCCCGGGTTTACCTTTTTATACCATTATCAGGAGTATGTCTCCCAGTCTAAAAACCCGTATGGCTATACGCAGTTTATGGAACATTACCGCCGTAAGTATGCTAAAATCAAAGGCTCGATGAAGCTTGAGCACGACCCCGGCAAAGAGCTCTTCATTGATTTTGCGGGTAAAAAGCTTCACATTATTGATAAACAAACCGGAGAATTAGTTCCTATCGAGGTGTTTGTGGCCATTTTGCCTAACAGTCATTACACCTATGTCGAAGCCTGTAAAAGTCAGAAACGCGATGAACTGATCAACTGTTGCCGTAACGCTTTAAATTTTTATGGTGGGGTACCTAAAGCTATTGTCTCTGACAACCTAAAATCTGCTGTTAACCGTGCCAGCAGGTATGAGCCCGAGATCAACCGTAGTTTTAAAGACTTTGCCCGGCATTACAACTGTGTGATCAACCCCACCCGAGGCTATGCTCCACAGGACAAGGCTTTAGTAGAGAATGCCGTAAACCTGGCCTACCAGCGTATCTATTACCCTATGCGCAAGATGAGCTTCTTCTCTATAGAAGAACTCAACAGGGAGATAAAAAAGCAGCTGGAGCATTACAATAACTTGTTGTTCTCTCGCAAGGAGTCCAGTCGCAGGGAACTGTTCCAATCGGTGGAGCAACAATACTTGAAGCCCCTTCCAGAGACAGCCTATGAGTTAAAAAGCTATCGAAGGGCAAAGGTCCAGAAAATAGGGTATGTGTACTTCTCCCCAGATAAAAGCTATTACAGCGTACCCTACCGCTACATCGGAAAGGAAACCACCTTGCATTATACCCGTTCTTTAGTTGAAGTGTATTACCACTATCAACGCATCGCCCTGCATCAGCGTACCCCCTCAAAAGGCAGTTATAACACCAACAAAGAACACCTGAGCAGCACCCACAAGTACTATAGCGACTGGAGTCCTGAATTCTTTAAAAAGAAGGCAGCCGTGCACGGGAAGCACGTGGTGGATTGTGTCGAAAAAATAATCACTGCGGTAGATTATCCTGAAATAGGGTATAAACGTGCTATGGGGCTTATTCAGCTTCATAAATCCTACGGCTCCCAGCGGCTGGACAATGCCTGTAAAAGAGCTTTACAAGCAGATGCAGCTACCTATCAGCGCATCAAGAACATTCTAAAAAACAATCTGGACAAGAGCTCGCTGTTCTATCAGGATCTGGAAGAAAATAAAACACATATCCCGGAGCATACTAACATACGCGGTGCTTCAGCTTATCAGTAATATAACCTTTAAACACAGTAACTATGAACAACAATCAGACTATTGAAAAATTAAAAGAAATGCGATTAGGGGCTATGGCTCAGCTGCACTTGCAACATCTTAAAGACAACCGCATAGCCGGGATCACTGCCGATGAATACCTGGCTTTATTGACCGATCACCAGTGGGAAGACCGGCACAACCGCAAGATAGATAGGCTTTTAAAACAGGCCGGCTTTAAACAACAGGCCAGCCTGGCTGACATAAACTACTCACAGAACCGGAATCTGGATAAAAATATGTTTGCTCGATTAGGTAGTCTGGATTTTATAACCAGAAAAGAAAACATCATTCTTACCGGTGCTTCAGGAGTAGGTAAGAGCTATTTAGCTCAGGCTTTAGGGCATCAGGGGTGTATGATGGAATACAAAACCATATACACAAACACAGCCCGGCTTTTTAAAAGATTAAAACTTAGTAAGGTCGATGGCACCTATCTTAAAGAACTGGGGAAACTCATCAAAGCAGACCTTCTAATCCTCGATGACTTTGGCCTGCAGAGTTTTGATAATCACGCAAGGGAAACCCTGATGGATATCATCGATGAGCGGTACAACAAAGCTTCCACTATTATATCCTCACA
Organism: Leeuwenhoekiella polynyae; assembly: GCF_004104075.1. GTDB lineage: Bacteria > Bacteroidota > Bacteroidia > Flavobacteriales > Flavobacteriaceae > Leeuwenhoekiella > Leeuwenhoekiella polynyae. The sequence goes on from NZ_QOVK01000007.1 coordinate 16,586, forward strand.
AATACCCGTATCCGCCTGGTATGATATTATTGGGGAAGGGACTATTGCAGATGCAATTCTGGACAGGATTGTAAACTCATCACACCGCATTGACCTAAAAGGAGAGTCTCTAAGAAAAGGAGCTTTAAAGAACGAGTAACATTAATTTTATATATAATTGCAGTATCTTTTAAAGTGGCACTGTTTGACCGAAACAGCTGGCACCATCACTCCGAAATAGCCAACAAAAGTACTTTTATATAAGCTTAACGCTTATCATTCCCCTTTTTGTAATCAATTCATTCATCACCCCAAAAATCACCTCTGTAGTAGAATATTTGTTAGAAGGTGTGATTGAGGAAAATCTTAATTCAAAAAAGAATACCATAGCCTTTGAATTTAACAGATATAAGCTGACAGCGTTACAAGATTATCTTACAAAATAATTTTAATTTAAGAGAAACATTACCCAGAAGTTAGGATAACAAAATTAAAAAGCCGTCCATTTTTAAACTAGACGGCTTAGGAAAAATTTATAATAAACTCTACTATAGAGCTATAAGTAAATAATCGCGAAGGTTATCTGGGTTTATAGTCGTAGAAGGTAAAGATCCTACAAAATCTCTTATACCATAAGTATCTAAAATATAATCATCATAGATAGAGTAACCCAATTTTGTATCGTTTTCATCACTTAACAGATAAGTCATCCCATTATACACAAATTTTTTAAAGTGTTCTCCAATATTATTAGTCATAATATCGGAACCTACACCGAATTGATTAGCAAACATAAATGTTGTAAGAACCCCTCTATACATTAATAAATCATACATTCGAGGCCCCATCCCTAAACTAGGCATTCCATGAACAAATTCCCCAACTATTTCCAATTTATATATATCAGAATATTTATCTATTAAGTTTTCTAGAAATATTCTTCTAGCATCTAAATTAGGTTCTCCATTTGCATAATAAAAATTATACTCACTATTAAGATCTCTTGACATTTCTAGTATTATATTATCGCCATTCCTCGTCCCTAGATGAACAACGCATGATCCTCTTGTAATATCATCCGCTACCCTTATGTATATTTTGGGTTCTTCTAAATTTTTTATTACAAAATCGCCATCATAAAAACGTTCGAATCGTTTACTAAGATTGCGTTCAAGCATAAAATCACTCAAAGGTACTAATCCATTTTCTGAAATACCTATTAGAGAATGTGTACTTTCATTAGAGAGAGAATTACTCCAGCCTGATAAATCTATGCTATAGTTATTAATATTTTGGGGTGCTGAAAAACTTGATATATTGCCTATACCCCCAATAGTTCTAACGGATAATTCTAAATTTGTTATTTTATTTGAAAATGATTGGCTATTTGCATAATCACGTCCAATTCCGAAGTCAGCACCAACTTCATCTTCTGAGTCATCTGAAAAACCAAAGGATGCATTTATAGTGGTATTCATAGCACTTTCCTTAGTTTCAGTTTCTTCCGTTTCTGTATAAATACCAGTATACATTGCTTGAGCCTTACCTCCCGTAACAAAATCAGTCAACACAACCCCCCCATAGACACTAAATATTTGACTTGGAGTTCTATTATATAGCAACTCCTTAAAAGAATCAGTGAGGTAGGTCGTAGATAATTTATTTACAAAATCTGAATCTGACAACATTTTATAACGTGCCTTTTTATATAAAATGTTCAACTCTCCAAAAACACGATTGTTTTCAGAAATTTTGGATTCGGAAAAAATCTCTTTCATTGTGCTTTTTGCTCCTATCTTAAAAAGTCCTAGGCTTAATGAAAAACCACCGTTTATTGTGTTTGTTTTTTTGGAATTGGATGTATAGCGATCAAAATTTGAGTATGCAAAAGCATCGATGTTAGTTAAGTTTAATCCGTAGCTTAATATAAAATCTGAGTAGTCAGAAGATAATTTGTTCATATCTACAACAGGAAAACCCAAATCAAGATTATTTGAATAATCGATACTTTGAAGTTTATAGCTCCTTCCCAAATAATCATCAAATGAAATTAAACCTTTAGTGGTTGAATTTGATCGTTCAATTAATGAACTATCATTATTTTCTAATTTACTTAGTACTAATGGTGAGTTTAAATCTCGTTCTTTAAGCACAATAACCCCATCACTTTCTATATTATTTTCCTGAACATCATTCAAACTATCCTCATCACTACAAGAAACAAGAAAAACAACAATTAATAGGCATAAAATCTTTATTTTATTATTCATATTTATAATGTATTTAGTTACGATTTTTTAGGAATATTTTATTTAATAATGCTATCATAACTTTCCCAATCAAATTTTCCAGTTCTTTCTAACATCTAAGAACCATATGCAAAACATTCTCCTTCATTATATTATAATCACTCAAAGTCCTACCTTCTTCTAGTTGCTTACCTGCATATATTAATCTTATACAATCAGGAGGTATACCTTCTTTATCTTGAATTTTTAATTTAATTCTCTCAATTGTATCGCTGGATTCAGCTTCAATGGTTATAGTTTTCCCTGTTAGTGTCTTTACAAAAATTTGCATTGAAAAAACATTAAGCGAAAAACCGATAAAAAAAACAAAAAATAACAGTTTAGTTTTCATAATAAATATTTATAATTTCAAACAATATATAATTTTAAATCTGGACTTGCAACAAAAAACTGGACATTAAGTTGAGTGACTATGCTGCTAGTTTTTGATTATACATTTTTATTTCAAATTCTTTAATGGTTCTGTTACCTAAATAAGAATGTCTTCTTCTGGTATTGTACCAGGTTTCTATCCACTGAAAGATAGATAACTCTGCCTGTGATCTAAGCTTGTATTTATGCCAATATACCCATTCTACTTTCAGGGATTTAAAAAAGGATTCCGCTACGGCATTGTCCCAACAGTTCCCTTTGCGACTCATAGATTGTTTTACCAGGCCATTATAGCTTTTAAGTAGATTGGTAAATTTTTGGCTGGCATATTGAATACCTTGATCTGAATGGAATATTAAAGGTTGGGTGAGTGTGGTATTTTTAATAGCCATTTGCCAAGCTTTTATAGCAGTACCCTCGGTATTTAGGGTATCACCTAAAGCCCATCCTATAACTTTTCTGTTAAATAGATCAATGATCACCGTTAGGTAACTCCAGCCTTCTTTAGTCTGAACATAGGTAATATCGCTTACCCATACTTGATTAGCCCTAGCTACATTAAAGCATTGGTTCAAAAGGTTTGGTGCTGTGGGATATTTATGGTCACTATCGGTGGTGGTTCTAAATTTACGCTTTCTCTTAGCGTATAAATAGTTTGCCTTCATTATACGGGCTACCCGTGGCTTTGACACCTTAAAACCTAGGGCTTTCAATTCAGCCTTTATTCTAGGAGCTCCATAGCTCTGGTAACTATCCTCAAATATATCTTTGATTAGTGAAGAGAGCTTCTGATTTTCTTTTCAGAGGGTGCTGGGACCAGATTTCAACCAGTGGTAATAACCGCTTTTACTCACAGCTAACATAGTGCACATCTTCTCAACAGGAAATTTCATACGATGCTGTTTTATGAACCTGTATTTTTCTTGTCGCTCGCGGAGAAGATGCCAATCGCCTTTTTTAATATATCACGTTCTAATTCGGCTTCTTTAAGCTGTTTCTTTAAACGAGCTATCTCTTTTTGTTCATCGGTCATTTTAGGATTACCACGACCCGGAAAACTATTCTTACCATAACTCTTTTGCTCTTTACGCCAGCGGTAAAGAACAGCAGGTAGGATATCTAGATCCTCACAAACCTGTGCTACACTGCCTTTGGCGTAACTTAATGCTACTGCTTTCTGCTTAAACTCTAAGGTGTAATGTTTGGCTTTACGTCTCATAATTGCTAAGTTAAAAACTTGCAATAATATTCATTCAACTCTATGTCCAGTATAATGTAGTAATTCCAAATCAAAGTCTATCTAAAAAGCATTAAGATTCTGCTCATTCTAGGTATTTATATGATATTTCGAATCTATTGTTTAGTTTCATTCAGAAGAGCCTAAACTTTTACCTAAAAGAAGAACAATTAATTGATTTATATATCCATGAGGTGACTCCCCTATTTGAGGTCTATCCAGATCTAAATATTCCGGATGAACTGCACATAGATGAAGCAGATCATAGCGTTGATGCAGGAGCCGCTTTTGGCTATGTTGAAGTGAGTATGGGACTTGTAGAACTGGAAGACCCACCCATCCAAATTTTCGTTCTTGCTCATGAGCTCTCCCATATTGCTACCCTTACCCAAGCAGCGGCATTCAATCTAGGAGGTGAAATCCCAGCCGGGTCTGAGACCAACGACTATAAAAAAGCAGAATATTTAGCCGATTTAATGGCATTTTACTTAATCTCAAAAAACGAACCCGAGACCTATGATCTGTTAAAAGAAAAATTGGATTATTTGGAAGAGTTGCTGGGGAATGGTGATTTTACCCATCCATCAGGAAGTTCCAGAATTGAATCCTTAATGAAATACCTAAAAGGAATGGATAACACTTCGAAAGAAACTGCCTTTTCTAATAGATTTAGAACGATATGGAGTATGAATTAATTTTATAAGCTTACCGAATCAGTCTAAGGTATCAATCTTTAAACTATATCATTTTTCTTCTATCCGAAATTGTTACAAGCTAATGTTAGCTGTTTGTAATAATACCTCGCTGATATACTTAGCCCAATTACTCAAGCCTCTCTAATTCTTTTTCAAGTGGTATTTCTTAATGCTATTACCTTTATAGAGATAGACGGTATCGGTACTGATTGGAGCTCCAGCTTTAAATAGTGCAAGGGTCAAAATAAAAACGAAGCTTTTCATCAGTTGATCACGTTAGAGCTAGCGGTAAGGTATTCAATTTATAGGTATTAACGGATCTTTTATAAACCCTAACTCTATCACTATTGCAGGACAAAACTTTTTTAGATCCCGCAGCAACTGAAGGTTAGAATTAATAGTTTGTAGAATAACGGTAGAGGATTTTTCACGAATTATTTAATTTAATATTGTATTTATAATTTAGCTTTTATTTCATTTTTTAATTGGTGCAAATCATCAAGATTGATCTTTTTTTGCTTTGAAAATAAGTTTTTAGCAGTCTGAGTAAAGTAGGTATGTCTTTCTAAAAAATTTATATTAAGTAGAATCCATTCCAAATCTGTTAGGTCTAAAGCGTTCAGTAATCTCCACTCTTGTCTAAGTTTTGCATTTTTTTCTTTAAAGGAAATCTGGCCTAAATGAGCCAGGTCAGCATCACATATGATCTTTTGAATTTTAGTTTGAGGCTCAAGCTTTAACGACGTAGCCAAGATCGTTAAGCACACATCGAGAATCACATCGGCGGCGATTCCCTGCAATTCTAGAAATTCTCTTGCATATTCAGCGCTAATTTCTTCGTGCATAGTAGCCCCCATCAGATGACCTACATCGTGAAAATAAGAGGCAATGCGGAGCACTGCAAATTCTCGCTCATTTAAATTTTCAGCATTTCCTATCAGATTTGAACTGGATACTACATCTAGTGTATGCTGCCAATTATGAAACGGTAAATCCTTACAAACACTTTGTTTTATAAGTGATTCACAATAACGTTTGGTAGCATTTATAATATCTGAAAAAATCATTACCCTCTAAAATTTATAACTAAATCCTATCATATGGTTACCTTCAAAACTCGAATAACTGAGTTGCATATGTTTTTGTTGATATTCTGTGGTAAAAAGCAAATTGCTTCCCAACCCAATAGCGGCTCCGGCTATAATATCTAGAATATCATGTTTTCTTGAATCGATTCTACTTGCTGCCGTAAAACCCGCTAATAGATAAGCCGGTATGCTGTACTTAAAGCCGTAGCGTCTGTGTATATATCCGGCACTATGAAAAACCGTCGAAGTATGGCCTGAAGGAAAAGAGTTATCGTTACTTTGGTCTGGCCGTGTTTTGTTTATGCTCATTTTTAATCCATAAGTAACAGCTTCAGTAACTACAAATCCTTTTGTAAATTGCCAAGCTCCTTTTTTATCTCCTTTTAGTAACGTTGTACCTAATGCGGCAACAGGTAGCGCAATAAGAATTACATCACCTATTTTTTGATTTGTTCCTATTATAGGCTGTGTTTCACTGGTGTCTTGAGCATTTAGTTTACAACACTGTAAACTGATCATAAGCACCAAAATGAAAAAAAGGACAGGTTTAAAATGGTTTAGCATATATATAGTTTATATTTTGAATGATATAACTCAGGCCCTAATCGTTGTAATACATGATCCATTTTGAACTCACTTTTTTATTCTTAAAGAGTTCTGCTAAATGAGAAATAGGTTTGCTTAAACCCCGCTTTTTTCGGGCTAATAAATACGTATTTTTCTTTTTTGCGAGTGCTGTAAGCTTTAATAGTGTTAATGAATCCTTCTCATCCCAAAGGTTTTCCTGCCACTGGCTATCGTTTTGAAATTGCACCTCACGGGCAGTAGTATTATGCTTGTTTTTTAAGGTTATAGGATATTCACCAGTGTAGAAAGGTATTGATGAGAGTAAATAATCATCTATTACAATTGTTTTATCGGCTCCATCTGATTTTAAATTGATAAAGCGAGTGAGCTCTTTAGTAGAATTTATTAAAGCACTATTGTTTTTTAATATCGAAGGAGAAATCACGAGTAACACCAAATTGAAAAGTGCTGCCAGAAATGCTGTTTTCAATACGTCGTGAATTTGTATTACATAAAAAAAAGCGCACACAATAAGAATTACACTAAAAGCAAGCAACGATGTGGTTATGGGTATTTTGATGAATACGGGTTTAAAATACCAACACCCCAGAATACTAACTAAGATTACTCCCAGCAAAATTAAATAGGTCCCATTTATATACTTTCTTGTTTTAGAAGTCGAAGTATAGAGTCGGGTGGCAATAATTAGTGCTAGCATCCAGAAAACCGGAAGGATGTATAAAATTAATTTGGTCTTAAAAAGCGAGAAGATTAATAAGAGAACTAGACTTGAGTAAAATAAAACCTGCTCTTCTTTACCCAATTTAGCTAATGCTTTTAACTTGAGTCTAAAATTGAATAAACTACCTATTAACCAAGGAAGCAAAAGGCCTATCAAAATAGGTATATAATACCAAAAAGGTTTACCCCTGTTGAAAGAATCAGAATTTATTCTGCTTAAAAGTTGTTTCTCTACAAAATAGGTCCAAAGTTTTGGGTTTTCTATCATTACCAAAATATACCAGCTGGCTCCTATTGCAATACAAATACAAATCCCGAGAACAGCATGCATGCTTAGTCTCGTTTTTGTTTTAAAAACCAACTTATAGGTCACGATATAAACCGTTATAAAAACAAGCGCAACAGGACCTTTTGTTAACAAGGCCAAGCCTATCGCAGAGTAGAAAAGATACAGAAAGGACAGTGTTCCTTTTTGTGTATAATACTGCCAGCAATAGATGCTTGCTAATATGAATGTGGTTAAGTAAGCATCTGTTGTTAGATTTCTGCTAGATATGAGTACTAAAGGCATCGAGAAGTAAATCAACCCCGATAACAAACTGATTCTCTTATTTTGAAAAAGGAGATTAGAAATTCCATAAACAAAAAGTAATTGAAGAAGAATAGCTACTTGCAAGAAGAAACGAGCTCCAAATTCGGTAATGCCAAAAAGCTTGTATCCCAAAGCCGTTAAATAATAGGTGATGGGCGGTTTGTGAAAATGGAAGATTTCTAACAATTTCGGATTTAAATAATCGCCAGATAAAAACATCTCCCTGCCTATTTCGGCATAACGGGCTTCGCTGGTTTCTGCAAGGCCATAGGAGCCTAAATCTAGAAGTAACAGGACTAATATAACTGCAAGAAAAAGTCCGTATATGTAATCTATTGAAGTCTTAAATTTCACCTTTATAATTTTTAAAGTACAAAGGTCAAACCCAATTCTTTTGAAAATCTAAAGTTGAATAGTAAGAGCTTGTAGAATAAAAAAAAGTAACTGAAACACATTGCATTTCAGTTACTTTAACTAACCAATAATCAAACAAAAACTAATCTTTTTCTTCAATAAGTTCTTCTTTAAGCTTTTTTCCGTCTAGATTAAAAGCGACTTCCAGTGTTTTTTCACCTTTTTCAAGTTCAAATTCATAAACACTTCCCGCAGCAGTTTCTGAAATTTCTGCTTCTTTAATTTTATAAGTATTGAATTCTGAATCCAGAGCAGATTTTATTTTCTGTGGAATTTCCTTTTTTGAAATCTCGTGTTCTGTTTCGAGCCATTTCCCGTCTGACGCAAAGTTTGCAGAATACTCGGTTTTATTCATTTTAAATTCTGCTTCCCACTCTGAGTCAGAACCTTTTTCCCAATCAACCTTTTTTACCGAAGGGAATTTTTTAGCAAATGCGGTTTTAACTGGTTTTGGAATTTCATTTGTTTGTGGCGTTGTAAAACTTACAATTCCTGCTGCAACAAATGCGATACTAATAGATGCAATTAATGTTTTCATAATTTTAATTTTTTAATTTAATATCAAAGCTACAAGCCAATTCTAAAGCGGGTTTTAAGGAAATCTAAAGTTTTTATTCTTTTAAAAGTTTGAGAATTGTAGGCAACACAATGAGTAAAAGTGGTAGAGCAAATATTAAACCGCCTATGACAGCAATGGCTAGAGGTTGGTGCAACTGTGCACCTGCGCCGATACCTAATGCGAGTGGGGTAAGTGCCATTATTGCCGCAAGTGCCGTCATTAATTTGGGCCGCAATCGCGCTGCAATCGCGTATTCTATTTTTTGTTTATGGGTGAAATTTGCATCAGAATCCTGATATTGACGGTATGTAAATATGGAGTTTTCACCTATTATCCCAACGATCATTATAATACCTGTATAACTCCCTACATTGAGCGCCGTACCGGTGATGTAAAGACTTAATAACGATCCTGCAACACCCAGAATGGCGATTGTAATAATAGCCAAAGCGATTTTTACTCGTTTAAATAGAAAGAGAATAACGATAAAAACTAAAATTATAGCGGTTATTAAAATAGTAAGTAACTCTTTAAAAGCTTGCTGTTGTTCTTTATACGCTCCGCCATACTCTAAAGTATAACCTGCGGGTAAACTCAACTTTTGAGTGAGTGTGGTTTTAATCTCGGCAAGGGTAGAACCCAGATCTCTATTGTCTAATCGTGCGGTAACAATCCCTAGCGATTTTTGATTTTCCCGGTTGATCTCTGCTATCCCTTTTTGAGGAGTGATCGTTGCAACTGTATTTATGGGAACAGAATTGCCATTGGGAAGTAAAATTTCGGTATTTTGAAGTGTAGAAATTTTGGTTTTATTGGCATCGGGATAGATAAGGCGAATATCGCTTAATTGTTCTTTTGTGTTGAGCGAACTCACAACCGTACCTTGTATCTGAGTTTGTAATTGTAATTGAAAGTCTGAAACGCTCAAGCCTAATTGTGTCAATTTTGCCGCATTGGGAACTATATTTAAAGAAGGACCGGGCAAAATAATTCCGTCATTTACATCGGCTGTTCCCTGTACCTGTTCTACCAGAGCTGCAATATTTTGTGATAATTCTTCAAGTTTTGCTGCATCTGTACCAAAAACTTTAATTTCTATAGGTTGTGCAGAACTCATTAAATCGCCCAGCATATCCCCTATAACTTGCCCGAAATCTACCGTAAGTTGTGGCAGCTTTGCTTCAATTTTTTGCCGAATCTCATTAGAAACTTCATCGGTGGTTTTTGTGCGGGAATCTTTCAGTTTTATTAAATAATCCCCACGGTTGGGTTCTGTAATAAAAAAGCCCATTTGAGTTCCTAACCTGGCTGAATATGCTTCTACTTCGGGCTGTTGATCTAAGATAGTGTTTACAATTTGCAGCATCCTGTCGGTTTCTTCAAGAGTAGTTCCTGGGTCGCTGTTGTAATCTAGAACAATACTTCCTTCGTCCATTTCCGGTAAAAAACCAGATGGTAATTTAGAAGGAACAAGTACTAAAATGATAGCACATAAAATAAAAAAAGTAAGTCCGATGATGGGTTTTTCAAGCACATTATGAATCCATTTTGTATTAGGCTCGTGTTTCTTTATCGTTCGTTTGGCACCTTTTTTAATGAAGAGTATGGCTAATACGGGCACAACGAGCCACGTGACCAGAAAAGAGGCGGCTAAGGCAATAATCATTGTAAAAGCCATTATTTTAAAATAAGCGCCTGCGACACCAGTCATTAAAACGAATGGAATAAAAATCACCAGTGTACTTAAGGAAGATCCTATCATAGCAGGAAACAGGTGTTTAATCGCTTCATGAGCAACCCAACCTATGGTTTCTTCAGGATGTTCTTCTTTTATTTTATGAATTTGTTCAATTATGATCACAACATCATCTATCATAAGTCCTATAGCCGCTGCAACGGCTCCCAGCGTCATAATGTTGAAGGTATAATTTACCGCATCTAGAATAATGAGCGTTAGCGATAAAGAAACCGGAATGGTAAACAGCACCACCAGACTTGCAGAAAATGATCGTAAAAAAATAATTACGACCACTAGGGCAAGTGCGAGGCCAATCCATAAAACATCTTTAATACTCGATATACTGGTATTTACAAAATCTGCCTGCTTATAATAAGGTTTTAAAACTATGCCTTTGGGCAAAATAGTGCCAAGCTCCTGTACCTTTTGCTCAATGGTATTGTTTACATCAATAAGATTTGCGGTGGGCTGTTTAATGATAGCAATCGTAGGAACGTTTTTTCCGTTAGCGCGTATTTTTACATATTCTTGCACTTCGGCGACTTCGATATTTGCAATGTCTTTTAAACGTACCTGTGAAGAAGGAGCGCTTAAAACGACAAGGTCTTCCAGATCAGATAGGTTGTTAATCGCATTATCTGTAAGCGTGAGATACATACGCTCATAATCAGTTATGTATCCATTGGCTTGTAGTAGGTTTGCATTTGCTATAGCCGTTTGTATGGTTGCAATAGAGATGCCTAAAGCCTTTAAGCGTTCAGGTTTTAAAACCACGCGGTATTCTTTGTCTTTTCCGCCAATGATCACTACATCTGCAACACCATTTGTAGCCGAGAGATAAGGTTTAACTACAGTACGCGCGATCTTCTTTAAATCTACCTGAGAATAACCATCACCTTCTATAGAATAGCCCATAACTGGCAAAATAGAAGGATTCATTTTTTCTACTGAAAATGTGGTATTGGGTAAAACACTCCCCTGCGCCTGATTGATAATAGATTCAATCTGAGATTTTGCCGTATTTATATCGGTATTCCAATCGAGAAAAACCGAAATTTCAGTACTTCCGCGCGAAGTTGTGCTGCGCAGGTATTGCAGCCCATTGGTACGTCTTAGACTATTTTCTAAAGGTTTGGTAACCGCAGTCATCATCTTATCTACCGGTTGTTGCCCGGCATCTGCAATGACTTTTATTTTAGGAAACGTGATATCTGGAAATAATCCGGTTTTTAAATTAGTATAAGAAAAGACTCCTCCTGCCAAAAGTAAAATTGCAATTGCCAGAATGGGATATTTGTAGCTGTAATGCAAATTTTTCTTTAGTTGGTGATTTTTATAAATGTTGAATCTTGCATTTGGTAAGCACCTTGGGTTATGACTTGATCGTTAGGTTTTAAACCTTCAGCAATGATCCCGGTAATGGTATCGTTTTTTAGTGTAGGTATAACTGCAGTTTTAACCGCGAGCGTATCGTGTTCTACCTTTAGAACCCAGTAATCGGTTAAAAGTTCATTGGTTTGTAAAGCCGATTTTGGGATGGTGAGCACATCTTTACTTTCCTTGTCTAGAAGTTTAACCTGTACAGAAAGCCCTTCAGGTAAGTCTGTATTAGGTAGTTCTATAAGGTAAGTCTGGGATTGTGAAAACGCATCAACAGTTGCTAATTTTTTTGTAATGGTTGCCGCTATATGCGATCCGTCAGGTATGAGTATCTCACACGGCAAACCTATTTCTATTTTATTCCTGTTTTCAAAAGGTACATTAAGTTGTATAGCTAGTGACTGGGGTTGTACTACACTTGCAAGAATATCCCCTTCGGCGATATAATCATTTTTAGTAACGGAAAGGGTTTTAATGATACCCGAAGCATTACTTTTTAATGCCATTGAACCTATAAATCGAGCTAGCGAACTGTCTATTTTTACAGCATCGCGTAGCGCATCTTGTTCTTTGGTGCGCACGGTAGCAAAAACCTGCCCGTTATAAATAGCATCACCAACTTTATAACGCATTTGTGTAACATAACCCGTCACATTTGACCGAATGTCCTCTTTACGTTGATAAATGGTCACACCATTAAAGGTTAAATATTCTTGCAAATCACCGCGTCTTACCAGTGCAGTTGTAACATCTATAGCTGCCTTTTTTGTATTAACCGTTGGTTCACTCTTTTTACAGCTTAAAAAGCATGTACAAAGAGCCAGATTAAGCAGAAGGATAGTTTTTAAGTTCATATTACCAGTTGATAAAATTGTATTGATTTTGAAGCAACCATATATTGGTTTGCATTTGTATTTGGGTATACTTATTTAGTTTGTAACTCTGTATAACATTGAGATAATCTACAATAGAGATTTGCCCTTGTACGAGTTTGCCTTTATAGATTTCCAGAATACTTTGTTGCTTTTTTAATTGGTTATCCAGCAGCAATTTGTTTTCGCTCAAAGCATCCAATTGATTGGTTATGCTTTGTAAATTATTAGTCAATTGTACTGCGGCATTGGTCTTATAAAACTCAAGATTCTGTTCTTTCAAGAGATTTTGTTGGTGCGTAAACTTGCGTTGTTTGCCGTCGTAGATAGGAATGCTTATTTGTAATCCCGCGCTCATCCCTATTTTATGAGTGATGTTGGGTATTTCGACAGCATTAAGACCGGTGTTGCCGTAAGCGGTGATTTGCGGCTTATAAGCATTGTCAAAAACCGCTTCATCTGCTTTGATCTGCAAACTGTCATTTTTAAATTTCCGTAGATAAAAATTCTCTTTTTTTGCAGAAGAAGCTGTATTAAAGTGGGGTTCAGAAATGATGATATTAGCTTGTGATGTAATTCCACTTAAAGTGAAAACCTGATTTAGGGCAACTCTCAAATTGCTTTGAATTTGCTTTAACTCCAGCTTTTTACTATCTATATCAAGTTGTAGAAATAAGTAATCACTTTCTTGTAGAATTGCGTGTTTTACGAGCACTTCAATAACCTGAAGTCGATTTTGAAGATCTTTTAAGATTTCTTGAGTAAACTGTTCTTGCAATTGCAATTGGTAAGCCGTTACATAAGCGTCTGAAATAGTCTTTTTAAGGTTATGCTCCACCTCTTGCGCCGATAAGGAGAGGGTATTATTTTTAATTTTATTTTGAAACAGTAAATTAGCTGTCGCTGCCTTATTAAACAGCTGTTTGGTAACATTTAGTTGTGCAGAATAAAGTCCGCCATTGGTAATCCCTACATCATAGCCATAAGCCGAAGAACTCGGTGCAATACTTGTGCTAATCACCCGGCCATTGTTATTAAAATAGGGGGCAAATAACACGTCTGATGTTGCATTGACTTGAAAAGAATTTTGCTGGGCTTTAATTATAGATTCTTGCAAAGCACCTATTTTTTGCAAATTTTCATTTTCTGATAATGCAGGAGCATTTGCCAGAGCTTGAGCGATAAAAAAATCAAGATTCGCTGTGCGTTGTGCATTTATAAATTGAAAAAGGAAGAATGCTAAAATGAGGATACGTGATCTCCAAAACATGGGTTGAGTTTAAAAATTTACTCAAATGTATCTTGTAATTCTAAAGGATTTTTAAAGAAGAATAGTCTAACTGAATGAGTTGACTTCTATTATAAAAAATAAATACCCCGAGCCATGCTCAGGGTATTGTTACTGAAATCAATAAATTTTTAAATTAAAGAAACCTTACGCTCAGGCCATTGATTAAAACTTATAATTAAAACCTAAACGCACGATCTGAGTTTCATAGTAATTTTCGTAAACTGCAGTAAAACCCTCACCGGTTAGCCGTTGTCTTAAGCCAAAACGGTTAAATATATCTGTTGCAGAAAGTGTGAGTTCCCCGCGCTTTTCCCAAATGGACTTTTTAAATCCAAAGTCTACTGAATACCGCGCCAGTTGCTCACCTTGCGGAATATTCTTTTTTGAATAATATAAACCGGTAAGTTGCGCTTCCATCTGTAACGGAAGCTGAACAGTATTGGTAATCTTAAAATCTCCAGCAATATCACGGGATTGTTCAACAAAAAAAGGGCGCTCGTATGGAAATAGCAAAGTTCCCTGAAAGGCATCAATTGCATTTTGATACACATTAAAACTGGAAGTTAGTTTCCAGTAATCTGCTAAATCCTGACTGAATAAAACTTCGATTCCTGTATTTGTGCTCTGCCCCGTGTTCTGATAAATACGATTTACAATATCATATTGTGGGTTACTATCATCTATACTAAAAATTCGCTGATACGCTCCATCAATATTGCGATGATAAATTGCAGAAAATAATGAGCCATTATCCCAGGAATACCGATGTGCCAATTCTACCGTATTGGTAAATTGTGGTCTTAAATACGGGTTACCCACCTTCAGCAATTCGGGGTCATCATATTTCGGAAATATTCGTAATTCGGGTTCTCCCGGACGATCGATTCTTCGGTTGTAAAAAACTGAAAGTTTATTTTCTGAATTCAACTTATACGTAAATCGAACGCTGGGAAACAACTCAAAATAATCATACGCATCGTTAGTGTTATAATAGGTATTTTGCGGATCTAAAGTGTACGCGACTTCGGTTTGCTCGGCACGCAGGCCGGCTTCGATATCATAATTTTCCTTTTCCATTAAGTAATTAACGTAAGCGCCGTAAAGGTTTTCGCTCCACTTCGAATAATCACCCAGATTGGGATAAATAATAGACTGGTTGCCGCGCATAATCGTATAATCTACGGGCAATCTTCTAAACCTACCTTTTGCTCCCAGCTCAATCTTACCACTGCTTAGAGCACGTGTATAATCTACTGAGCCACTTGTAGTATACTCTATAGCCCTAATATTCGTTTTATCACGACCAATTCGTACAGCAGAGCTGTCATTCAAGAAATAACTTTCATCTTCTAAACCACGAGTATATTGAAGGTTTGCAGATAAAGAATGGCCGGCCTGTTCAAAATTATGTCCATAATTAACTGCTGTGTTTATGAAACTGGTAATCTCTTCTTCCTGCCAGGTGTAGAGCCTTTTTCTGGTATTTTGATTGAGGTTGATAAATGCCACCTGCGAGGTGTCTATATGCTTTTCCCGGTCAAACATCCCTGAAAAGGTAAGCATATCGTTGTCGCTCAATTGATAATCTACTCCGCCAGAAATTATAGAACGAAACTGCTTTCGGTTTTCGGGAACCTGCGAAATAATATTACGACCGTCGTCGTAAAAGCGTGTTGTAAATTCATTATTAGGTAAAGCTTCCTGAATAATAAACTGACTTTGTAAAAAGTAATTCAATTTACCCGTCCTGTAATTTAGATTAAGACTCGGAATCAATTTAGGATTAACAGAATAGCTTCCAAAATCTGTAGGTGTGTCGGGTTTACGCTTGCCTAAAGCCCCCAGGCCAAAAGATAAACCTGCATCACCATTAAAGCCGGTCTGCTTTTCTTTTTTATAAATGATATTTACAATCCCGGCAAAACCGTTAGCATCATATTTAGCCGAAGGATTATTTATGATCTCTATACGCTCAATATTTGCTGCCGGGATATTTGAAAGGCCTTTTTGATTACCAAAACCCGTAAGACTTGATTGTTTTCCATCTATAAGAATAACCACTTTATCACTCCCTCGCAAAACCACTTTGCCATCCTGATCAAAAGCAACGCCGGGCATCGTTTTCATAGCATCCATAACCGAACCGCCGGCTTGCGCCAGATTCTCATCTAGGCTGAATGATTTCTTAGCTAGATCTGCACTTACCGCAGCTTGTTTTGCAAGGATTTGAACTTCAGTTAATGCTTCTGCCGAAGGCATCATCTGGATTTTTCCTAAGTCAAAAATGGGATTGAGACCGCCAGCAGTAATTTTTTTCTGAATGGTCTCATAGCCTATAAATGAAATTTCGAGAATATAATTTCCTTTTGGGATTCCGCTTAAGTTAAAAGCTCCAAGCTCGTCCGTTATGGTTCCGCTGATGATGCTTTCGCCTTGCGGCTTTTTTAAAACAACATTGACAAAGGGTAAAGGTTGTGCTGATTCTTCGGTCACACTTCCTTCTATCAATACGGTTTCTTGGGCTTCTGCAGTAAATGGAGCTAAGAGTATTAAGAAAAATAATTTGAGACGTGCTAGTACTTTCATAGTTAGAAATTTGTACCAAAATAGTATTGATTTCTAAAGAGAATTTAAAGTTGGCCTTAAATCAATGGGTAAATCGAATTTTAAATGTATGAAAGCCAGTAGTCGTTTCTGGCGATTTAGTAAAGCTATATGATGGGGTGAAACCATAATAATCGCAGATTTTCTTAACGATTGAAAGGCCCAGACCACTTGAATCTCTCTTGGTACTTTCTTTATAAAACCGGTCAAAAACCTGCTCAGGATGTGCGAGTTCGCTGTTTCCACTATTTACGATCTGCACGCTGTTTTTAAAGAAATTAACTTTGATAGGATGATTTTCTAAATTGTGTTTTACCGCATTTGAAATTAAATTATTGGCCAATACTTGCGCCAAAGAGCGGTCCATTTTTACAGTAAGTTCTTCGTTATGCTCAATTTTAAAATCAATAGAAGCCAGTTCTTTGAAATTAAGAAGCACCTCCTGAAACAACTCATTTATTGAAACGAATTGAGGGTCTGCAAACTGGTTGTTATCTATTTTTGCCAGAATAATCAGGCGTTTATTCAAGTTTTTTAACCTGCGTATATCGTTTTGTAAAGAGTCAAGTTGCTCATACTGAAAATCATTAATTTTGACCCCATTAAAAAGGGTCTCGATCTTAGCCTGCATAATGGCAAGCGGAGTTTGCATCTCGTGCGATACATCTTCAGTAAACTGCTTTAAGTTTTGATAATCTGCATGTACTTTGGTGGTTAATAATATTACCTCCCGGTTGAGATCGTCAAACTCTATAATGTCAGATTCAGTTAAGGTGAGAGGTGTTTCAGATTTTATAGAGAACGCCTTAATCTTAGCCAGGTTCTTGAAAAAGGGATTCCATAGTGCGGCATTACGGCTTTTATTGAGGTAAAAGAGGAACACAAAAGCAACGAGAATAATAGCAAGAAAGGTGAAAACAATGGCGAAAAGGATATTTTCAGATTCAATTACCATGGCTCTCACTGTAATTTTATATTCCTGACCATTTATTTCCTTGGTTCCGGATAATTCCCTGAATAATTCAATTTCATCTTGTAACGGATCATAAATTAAGGTATCGTTTAGAACTGCAGGTTGAGGGTCCTTTACTTTTTCAACAACCATTATAGGAGGAATTCCTTGTAAGTCGGGTTTTGAAATAAGTAGATGTTCCACTCGGTCTTTATTAGAAAATAGCTCTTCTTCAATCTCATTTTCAAGTAGGGATTTCAATGACAAGTAAAGGGCTACCCCAGAAAATATCATAATGATACTACTTGTTATTAAAAAGGTTTTAGATGCCTTTTGCAGTAAATGAATTTTTTTTTGATCAGCCATTTATTCAGCGGTAAATATGTAACCCGAACCATAAGCGGTTTGTAGGTATTTAGCTCCTTCGGTAGTTAGTTTTTTTCGGAGATTATTTATATGAACATAAATAAAATCAAAACTATCTAGCATGTCGCTGTCGTCGCCCCAAAGATGTTCTGCGATAATAGATTTGCTTAAAACCCGCCCCTGATTTGTAATAAAGAAAAGCAACAAATCATATTCTTTGCGGGTAAGAACAATGGGTTCTTCATTTACATAAGCAGCACGTGCAATCGTATCCAGACGGATCTCTTGAAAAACCAACTCAGCGTCACCTCCAAATTTTCCACGGCGTAAAACAGCTTTAATACGCGAATTGAGTTCTGCCAGATGAAATGGTTTTGTGATGTAATCATCTGCACCGATATCGAGCCCTTCTAATTTATTTTCTAAAGAATTGTTTGCAGATATAATAATTACTGCACACTTTTTATGCTGTTTTTTGAGCGCTTTAAGTAAATCAAGTCCACTGCCTGTTACGAGATTGATGTCTAAAATTATAAGATCATACTCGTACATCTCTAACTTTTCTGAAGCCTCCAAATAGTCTGACGCTACCTCACATAAATTGGATTCCTTACTGAGGTATTTTGCAATAGACTCCTGTAGTTCAATCTCGTCTTCAGCGATAAGAAATTTCATAAATCTAAACTTTAATATCAAAGTTAATGCTTCTTTCTAAAGAGATTCTTAAGTGTATTTTTTGTAAGAGATAACTAGTTTGACAAAATCCTCATATAAATGTAATTATCCTTAACATCTTGAAATTATTCAATCTGTAGATCCTCGTATATTATAAGCTGACTTTCTGGACTTACTTATTTTGAAGTTTAAAAGTATGATATTCAATAATAAGTATGAATATCGTTTTACACATACAAAAAGATACGATCAAACCCGATGTAAAAAAAGCAATCACAGTTCTAAAAGTTGAAAAAAGAAGACGGTAAAGCAGAACCCCATGCGTATACCTTGTTTGTAGATTTTACCAGTCAAAAAAACTTAGAGTTATCTCAATTCCACTTTCCTTCTCTTGTAGAGCATGGAAAAGTGAAGAAAGCAAGAGCTTGCTTTTCAGAATATTGGACTTGTTAAATAGCTTTCATATAAAGTAGACAAGGATTTTATTTTCAAGAAAAATACCGTTTCTTATCTCTGTACAGGAGACGTAGACATTGACGCTGGGTATCGTCTTATAGATACAACGACTCCATTTATGATATTAGTTACACTCACTTCTGGATGCAGGTCTTATTCTTATGGGCTGCAAGCTTGCGATGCAACAAGTAAAATTTTTATCGAATTTTGGCTCTCAACAGCTTTGGAAAATTTTAAAAACCCCATTAAAATTGATGAAGTGACAAAATTATGATGAAGCAAATATCTAAAAATGAATTCAAGAAGATACCTATCCACAAAACAAATCAAAAGATTTTAAAATTCGCTGTGAAATATTAAATTTTCGATTTGTGTGCGTAAACAATGTGTTTTTAGATATTTCGGAGTTTTAATAATAATTAAAAAAAGCCCTGTAAATGTTGACCTATTTCATTAAAGTTTAAAATTCATCTTCTCAAATTTAAAAAATTCTCACCTTAAAAAAACCGTTTTTTATTGTATATCTGTTCATCTAGATTTGATCTTCCTAATGATTATTACTAAATAGATGTTTAACTTCTAAATCAGGCCTGCCCAACAGTGAAAATCACATGCCTGTTCTAGCAATATAAAATGAGGAGTGATTTTAATTTGCAAGCTAGAACCGCAAATTGGAATCACTCCTCTTTAATACACACTAAATTTTGAATTGGATTTTTCTATATTTTCAACTTTTAGTAGTGGTTTGCTCTTTTAGCATTTTAATAAAATAACCTCCTACTACAGAGCGCGCTTTAAATCCGACTTTACGGGAGTTGGTTGTTTCGTGCCAATCACTTAACGGAACACGGTCTGGAGTATAATTTGCAAAATTCCACATAGGAGTCATAAGTTTATTAAAATCTTCTGGATTTTCTGCCAGAGTAGCCGTCCATAAAACCCAATCCGATTTAGTATACGTTTTACGACTATCTAGTGGCAAGCCATAGTCTTCCTGTTTCGTCAGGTAATAAGCAACTTCTGTTTGCTGTACCTCTTCAGGAAAAATATTTAAGTTTAAAATATCGTCCCAAACTAAATTATACTTTTGACTCCATGTATCATCACTTTCAAAAGCCAGCACATAATGGTCACCGTCTGCTGCAATAGCTTTCCACTTTAGAGCCATATCTTTAGCAGCACGTAAATACTTATCTCCTATATCAGATTTGCCCAACATACTGGCCAATTTACCATAAGAGGCAATAGCCATAATTGCTTTTACAGAAAGATTTGCGTTACGTGCTAAATGCCCAGCAAAGTCATCCGTAGAAAGTTGATTTGCCGGGTCAAATCCGCTTTTCATTAAATAATCTGCCCAAATCGTTAACGTGTTCCAATGCTTATTAGCGTAGTCTGCGTTGCCTTCTTCTTTAGCTATAGCAGCCGTTAGTATGAGCATATTTCCCGCTTCTTCAACTGGCATATCCTCACCATATGTTTGCCCGGTCGCAATGGGATATGTTCCCAAATCGTGAGCCGGAAAGGGTTTTTTCCATCTTCCGCTTTCACTATATTCAAAAATACCGTTAAGCATTCCTTTCAATAAATCTGGGTTGTACACTAAAAATAATGGTGCTGAAGGGTAGGTCACGTCTACTGTGTTAATAGATCCATTACTGTTATTTTCTTTTGAAAGAAAAAGAATTTCTCCCTTAGGAGATTCCACCAAAACATGTGCAGCAATGGCCTGTCTATATGCGATGACGCAAAGGTCTGCGTATTTTTTACCGCCAGCTTCAAGGGCATCGTTATATAATTTAGTATCAAATGTTTTAACGCGATCCATTACATCTCCATAATCTGCATAGGCATGTGACAAAAGTTGGTCAAAAGACGCAGTTTCTTTTTTATGCCAAGGTTTTAAAGATTGACCAAAATAATTAACAGACTCTCCTTCATCGTACCCTAACAGGAATATGCAATCTGCAGAACTTTCTATTTCACCAAGATCTGCGATGGTATTCATGATCAAACCTGTTTCAGGAATCACATCTGATTCAAAACTTGTATCTCCTACAAATCCAATTAAAGATTTTTTTGAATCACTTATGTATTGAATAACATTTTGTGACGGAGAAGCAACATAAAAATGCCCCCAATCTACACGAAGATCGTCGCCTTTTTTCTCCAGTACGGGTTGATCTGTTGTACCTACTTTTAAGGTAAGTAAACCGTCATGCACATATTTTCTAGCTGTGAGCTTTTGGCTAGGAGTATTTGCCGCTATGTTTCCTGAAGCGCCAAGATAAACTCTTACTTTATGCTTTTTACCATCATTAGAAACGGCATTGACTGTTAAATAAGTTACCGGTCTGGCATAAATTTTTAGATCTTCAATTAATAAAGGTGAAGTAAATGTAGCTGTGAGATCTGTGCCTCCACATATAAAACTATAACTAGTTTGATTTGCAGTAAGCGATACATTGGTTTGCTTTGTTGTCTTAACACCATCAAGACCGGGTATTTTAACTTCTTTTACAAGCCCAGCATCCAGCCATCTGCCTCCGGCAGTATTTTTAATATGAATGGCAAGAATATTTTCTTTTTTTCTTAAAGACCTTAGGGCTTCGTCATTAAGAGGAATGTATTTAAAACTGTGTTGCCATCCTTTAAAATCATAAATTTCAATTCCATTTATATAGACTTTTACGTCATCGTCGTGACGCAGTTTAACGTAAAGTTTTTCAACATCAATTTGCTCGAGATCAAAACTTCTACGATAAAAAAGTTCATCACTTTCCCAAATGGTTTTTGCTTCTGATCTATCGTCAGTAAAAGGAGCTTCTCCCGTTTTCCAGTTAGATGCATCATAATTTGCCTTGAACCAGTCACCCTTTTGTTTTTCTTCGGTATAGAGAACTTTGTAGGATTGCTCATCGCTTGCAGGTAAAAGCGTTTTGTAAACTTTAGACTCCATACCTAAAAAACGATAAAGTTCTCCATCAACTTCTGCAATACCTACCAATGACTGATCCTGCTCGGTCCAGTGCTTAGTACTTGAAGCATTTAATTTATCGCCCATAGACCAGATACTAAAATTAGGATTATGCGTAACTAAGGGATAAGCAGGAGCTCGCAATTGAGCGCTATTATCTGTTGAAGCTATTGCAGACTGCTCATTATCTTTTACTGAAACACAAGCCGTAAATACTTGTAATGAGATGAGTAGTTGTATTAAGTAACGAAAATAGGTTGTCATATTATTTAAATGTTTGCGTGATCTATTGTTTTTATATTGGTTATTCATCTTTAGTCTCCAGGGCTATTTTTCTAAATCGGTGATTAGATTTGTCACCTATATAGAAGGCCCCCTCCTCCTCGTCGTATGCAATACCTGTGGGCTGATCAAAACGAGCTTCTTCTCTAAGATCTCCATTGACATAACCCCAGGGATCGGGGTTTATACTTGAACTACCTCTACCTGCAAACGTAGTCACACTACCTTCTGGAGTTAATATTCTAATGTCGTGATTGTATTGCTCTGTAAAGTAAAAGTCATATTCATCTGTTTTACCTGCTTCTACATAATCTTCATTTTTCACAAATACACCTTGATATGGAGTATTTAACCGCACACCTGAGCCTACCCCATCTTGATAGCCCGCACTTCCTAATCTACCACAAACTAAATAGGGTTGGTTAAACTGTTTCTTTTCCCAATTGTAATCAACACGAAGAATATAATGCTTGTTAATGATCACGATGTAAGCATAGTTTCCAGAAGGATGAATAAAGGTCTTATATTCCCAGCCGGGATCTTGTACGACAAACAATTGCTCATAATCCTTATCACCTAATCCCTCTTCAAAATATTTATTGAGATCAAATCGAAAAAACTGTCCTTTTTCATAACTGTTGAAATAGAGCTCCCCATTAACCGGGTGGACAGAGGCGCCATTACATTGTCTATATCTCGTAATAATTTCTCGATCCTGCCAATCCTTATCACGAGATAACCGGTAGGTGGCCCGATCATTTTCACCGCCTCGATCTTCAGCGATAATCATGTATTTACCATCATTTGTGAAATCTATACTACGTGGTCGATTAAAATCGGATCTCTTTTTGGTAACTGTACTGTCTTCAAAATTAATCAGATAAAGACCGTTATTAAAATCGAATACAGCCCATAGGTGTTTTGGATTTAACGGATCAAACTTGATAAATGAGGGTTCCCAGAACCCACTTGCTCTGTCAGTATCATTTTCAGCTGTGAACCTACCATCTTTCCAAGGCTCATCACCTCTATCATTTTTATAGCCGATCAAGTTAGAAACAACCATCTTTCGCTGATAGTCAAAATTGGCATCTGCATATGCAACGACTTTATTTTCTTCTTGACCTATACGGACCTCTATATCACCTCCAAATGCTTGCTTAGGTATGAGGCAATAAATAGACTCACCATTTACACTAATTACAACAGCCTTTTTACCTCCTACAAGAACCGATACAAGATCTACATCTGTTCCAAAATTCTTTCCGTAGATAACCAAACGTTGTCCTGCTCCACCAGATTCTGGTGTGAACCCAGTAACTTCAACAGGTGCCGAAGCATCAAATGGCGGAAAAACCATTTCTTCCTCATCATCATTTTGACACCCGTTAAAAAGCATACTTACAAAAGCAAGTGCCAGGCAAAGAACCTGTAAACTACTAGTTTTATAAATTTTATTTAAATACATAATTATAGATTTTTAATTCATACACGTAATTGGGTTGTACCCCAATTTTAACTGTATTTTTTAGTGCTTTTTTACCATTCTATTTGCTGATCTTCATCTGGAATCTGCGTGTTCAACTGTCGTTCTAAGATCAATGATCCCGAAACTTTATAATTAATAGCGACATTATCAACCAGTGTATAATCGGTAAATTGATAATCAATGTTATTAATGGTCAAATATCTATGTAATAAATAGGGGCGTATTTCATCCATACGTTCTGTGATGGTATAACTGGCATCTTTATTTATTTGAAAATTCATTTCAGGATTTTCAGCATAAAATATAACCCCGCCGGTTTCATCAAAATTTGCATACACTTTATAATTGCGACGATCCTGACGATCTTCATCTATACTTCCGGCATAAAAGAAAACGGTATTTTCATCTACCACATAAGATCTAATTTCTGATTTTACAACAGGTGTCTCGTTTTCATAACCTTCCATAACCGTCTTTAAAGCAGTACCACTATACGTTCCTGAATAATCATTAAAAGGGTTAATACGCAAAAGTGCCTTCCGGTAATTTTTACGAGGGTTTGCGACGTAGTCATAAGATGGATCGTCTTTTATAGTTAAAGGAAGTACCCACTTGTCAACCATATCGATACCATTCAATGAAAAATCGATCCCCATAAGCGAAGTGTTCTCTCCCGCTTTGATCTCTACCTGAAAAGGAATCGTATAATACTTACTATCTAACTGTCTGTAATAAAAATCTTCCCGATTCTGAAAACGTTCATAATTAAGAACCTCTAGTGTATCTGCATCTACAGCAACTTCTACAGTAATGTCTTCGCTATTTGTTTTAGAGCCGCTCACGATTAATGGTTGCTGAAATGTTGTTTTTTCAGACTCCTTATAGCGTATGTATATATCGGTAACACCACCACTGGTTAATGGTGCTTTGAATGATACGTAATTCTCAAATTGTTCTTCGGTCCACTCATCGTTGCACGAGGTGCAGAGTATTAGCTGCACCAGGCAAAGAATTAGTATTAATGGTTTATTTTTCATGATATTTTTATTAATCGTTATAATTCCATCCCGGGTTTTGTGTAAGGCGGTTGTTTCTTTTAAGCTCTGTTAAACTTATAGGCCAAAACCACATTTTATCTGAGAAGGTGGTTTCTAATGCCCATACAGCAACGGGTTTATGAAAAAGATCGCGTTCTTCTTCACTCATAATAATATTGCAGCCATAAATAGGTAGAGCCTCTTCGACATCAGCATCCATCCATCGGCGTAAATCGTAATAGCGCTGACCTTCAGCTAAAAGTTCAATAAAACGTTCTTCTTTTAGTTGCTCTCTCAATGCATCTTTATCATTATAAACAGCCAGCGGATAATCTGGTACCCCACCGCGTATGCGTACTGGGTGTATTCCTCTTTGAAGTTCTGGAATTGTACGGGCTATAATGTGTGTGCCTCCATTCCAGGAAGGAATATTATATGACCCGTCTAACTCATTTAAAGCTTCGGCATACATAAGTAAAATATCTGCGTAGCGAATGGCAGGCTCAGGTTTGAAGACGATCTTATCAATGCTTCCACCTTCATATGTATCATTAGGATGAACATATTTTTTGATACCAAAACCCGTTCTTAACCAGTATGCATTAGATGAATTGAATCCGTTGCCCTTGGGGTTATTGCGGTAATAAAAAACCTGCTGATTGCGGTTACGTTCCTGAGATTCATTTAATAAAGACCAAAAACTCCCATTGTAAGCAACAGACGCATAAAAGCGAGGCTCCCGGTTTGCATATTGTAGTGAAACACCTGGCAATAACGGTTTAAACATACCGGCATCAACGTCCTCTTGTGTTACATAACCACTTGCACGCTCAGAGCCGTCCCCACGACCGATCTCGCTGTCCTTACCGGGTACATCTGTACCATCATTCATGGCATAAGCATCTACAACTTTTTGAGTTAATCCATGAGTATTCCACCCTGTTGCAGATCTTGGCAATTGGTGCGCAACCATATCTCTTATTGTTTCTGAGACCTGATTATTACCTCTGGTAAAAATCAATTCAGGATTTCCTGAGGGAGGTAAAGTCCCGTCAAAAACTTGTGCATAGGATTTTTCAGGATCTATATTATCCCAACCCTCAGGCCAAGATTTTTCTGAAAAATTACCATCATCCGGAGGAATAACCGTTGCATCATCACCTGTTTCCTGAACGGGCACAGTATACAGCTCATACACTCCTAGATCGATGACATCTTTTGCCGCGGCTGCTGCCTGAGCCCATTTTTCTTCTTGATAATCTGATGCAAGTAATTTTTTACCCTCGTCATCCATTAATAAAGAGGCAAAATTAGAGTTGTTTCCGTTTGCTAGTGGACTAGCTGCGTAAATCAGGACTTTTGCCCGGGTTGCCAGGGCCGCTCCAACAGATGGTCTTGCAGAGCCATCCTGACCCCGAACCAGACCTAATGTTTGCATTTCTTGCGCAGCAAGAAGCATTTCACTACTTATAAAGGTGGTACACTCTTCGTAAGTGCTGCGCGGTACAGCCAGATCATCGTAACTATCTGCATAATCTAACCCTTCATCAGGTAGCAGTGGAATTGGGCCATATTTACGCAATAACAACCAGTATAAATAAGCTCGTGCAAAACGTGCTTGCCCTCTATAGTCTTCTATCTCTTCGGCAGACATTTCTTTATTCATATAAATTTTATGAATAAAGGTCGATGCGTTACGAATACCACGGTAACATTGTGTCCAAGACTCTTGCTTGTCGTTTTCAGAATACTCTCCCATCTTAAACATGTTGTAGGAAAGCTCATTTTTAGACGGGTCGTAATCGCTATCGCGGTCTCCATAATACATATCGTCAGCAAAGTTGTGAGGAGTGATTCCCTTACTGGCCACATCTGCATTCATTCCTCTTAATTCTTCAAATACATTAGCCAGCCATTCTTCAGAATAAACCTTACTCTCAAATACCTTTTCTTCTGTTAATCGATCTTTAAAATAGGTGCTAGAATCCAGGTAATCATCATTACAAGAAGTTATAAGACTAGTGCCGCATACGAATATCAGAACAGTATATACTATTTTTTTAATCATCTTTTTAAGTTTACAGGTTAACACTAATTCCCATGGTTATAGATTTTATTGGAGGATAGTCTTCTCCTCGCGGCGTGGCCAATTCTGGATCCCAAAGTTTGAACTTAGACCACGTCACTAAATTGGTCCCCACCAGATATAAGCGGAGGTTTTGAACTCCAATTCTGGCAGTAATACTTTCAGGAAGTTGATAGCCAAAATCAATAGTTTTAAGACGTAGATATCTGCCGTCTCTTAACCAAAATGTAGATTCTCTAAAGTTGTTAGGATTTGGGCCAAAACTCAATCTAGGATAGGAAGCATTAGGATCTTCTGTTGAAGGATCACCAGAAATATCTGCAGATATCCAGCGGTTATCTCCCATAACCCCTTTCATCACCTGTCCCCACTCTCCTTCGCTAAATGCATGAACCGTTTTTCCGTAGGTAGAAAATGTAGATTTACCCGCTCCTTGAAAGTGTACACCTAAACCAAAACCTTTCCAGTTAGCAGAAGCTCCTAAACCGTAGATTAGATTGGGACGTCTAGTAGCACCTATAGCAACGCGGTCACCATCATTTACAACACCGTCACCATTTACATCTTTATACTTTATATCTCCGGGCTGGTACACTCCAAAAGTTTGGGTAGGACTGTTTCGTATATCGTCATAATCTTTAAACAGCCCCAAAGCAATTAAACCTCTGGACTGATCTACGCGGAAGCCTTCTTGGTTCTGATAGGCGTAGACATTATTTTCTTCATCGCGTTCTAAAATCTCATTCTTACTGTAGGTGATGTTACTACGGGCAGTAAGGGTAACTTCTCCCAGCTGTTTCCGGTACTGAAAACGACCGTCAAAACCTTGTGATTTTACAATACCTACGTTTGCTCTAGGCGTACTTTCTAACCCGACCATAGCCGGTAAAAAGTTTCTGGTCATATAAATACCTGAGCGCTCTTCTTTAAAGAAATCTAAGTTTGCTGTAACCCCTCGGGTTTCGATATCAAAACCAAGATTTTGTTTTGTAGCCACCTCCCAAGTAACATAAGATGAAGCTACCTGTGAGTAGATGATTCCGCCATAATACCTGTCTGAACCATAATCTGCCCATTGATAACCCCCGGTGGGCTCGAGAGGTTGAATGAGATTACCCTCATTATCCCGACGAAATAGTTCTGAAATGGTATATAAATAAGGGAAACGTTCTCCTCCCGCTAACTGGTCGTTACCTGCTTTACCATAAGAATACCTAATCTTAAAAAGGTTGATCCAACTCAAATGATCTTTTACAAATTTTTCTCCGGCAATATTCCAAGCAAATGAAATCGCTGGAAAAAAACCATACTGCTGTCCCGGTGCAAAATTCTCAGAACCGGTATAACCAAAATTAAAATTTACCATATATCGTTCATTCCAATTGTAAAGAAGTCGTCCCGCTAGAGCCTGATTTCTTCTGGAAATCCCGTTCTTAATATCCGTACCAAGATCTACGGTTTGTATAAAGGCATCACGAGTAAATCGCAATGCTCCACCCACATTATGATTACCAAAACTACGGTCATAATTAACCATCAGATCATAAAACTCAAGTCTGTTACCGGCTGAATTACCCGATTGAGTAAGTTCACTTGGAGGTGAAACTTGAGTAAATACCAGGTCTCCGTTTGCATCACGCGCCCTTGCAGCACGCCATTGCTCTGGCCACTTGCGACGTTGTATGTTATTTATATTCTCGATGTCATAGCCCACGATACCACGCATACGAAGTCCTCGCGTAATAAAATTAAAATCCTGTTCTATGGTAACGTTAGTTTGTACCTTATTAACCCAGTTCTCATTAAACCCCGTTTGAGTTGCCATAACCCAAGGGTTGGTCTGGTTTCCCGTTCCTATTGAAGGTACATAACCGTTTGAATACAATACCGGTGTACGTATGGGTGAATACCCAAACAGGGAGCCCCAGAAATCAACATCACCCAATCCCGGGCTGTTTCGTTTACTTATAGAACCTGCCACACCTACTTTTGCAATCGTTGTAGGAGTGATATTAAAATCTGCGTTAAGGCGATAGTTCCAGCGTTTGTAATTGGCATTGGTATCGTAATCATCTTTTAGTGATTCATCTATTTTATACATTCCACCTTCATTAATATAACTTCCTGAAACGTAAAATCTAGAAGTTGGCCCTCCACCACTCATATTTAAATTTGCACGATACGTCATCGAGCCATCGCGTAGCAGTTGATCTTTCCAATCTACATTAGGATATAGATCAGGGTCTAAACCCAATCGTAAAATTTCTAGTTCTTCAGGTTGATATATAGGACCTTCATTACGCGTAATACGTGCTTCGTTTAACAAATTTGCATAGGTTATACCATCTTCAAAATCTGGTGTAATCGTACGTGTATTGTAAATAAATTCATCTTTAAAATTGATCTGAATTTTACCATCGCTACCTCTCTTTGTTGTAATTAATATAACACCATTTGCCCCTCGTGAACCGTACATTGCAGTTTCAGCTGCATCCTTTAAGACGGTAATAGACTTTACATCTTCAATATTCAGCTCATTTAAATCACGTTCAATATTATCTATTAAAACCAACGGACTACTGCCTCCACCAAAAGTAGAAATCCCACGAATCCAGAATTCTGAAATATTTCTACCGGGTTGTCCAGATTGAATCATTCCCATTACACCAGGTACATTACCAGCTAGCGCATTTGATACACTAGAAGTTGGGTTTGTTTTCATATCTTCCATATCAACGGTTGAAACTGCACCGGTTAAGGAAACCTTCTTTTGCCTACCAAAACCTACAACAACAACCTCTTCCAGACTGTCTGCATCTTCTTTTAAAATTATATTCAGATTGGTTTTACCATTTACAGGAATTTCTTGCGTAGCAAAGCCAACATACGAAATGACTAAAATGGCATCTTGATTTTTAACTTTAAGGGAGAACTTTCCGTCAAAATCAGTTATAACACCATTGACCGTACCTTTTTCAAGAATACTTGCGCCAGGAAGTGGTACGTTGTCGAGAGCAGTGATTACCTGACCTTTTATCTCAATCTCTTGGATATTAGTTTTTGAAACTGGTTTTTCCTCTATAATTTCATTGATTTTCTTAATGGTAATAATGTGATCTGAACTAATATCGAAATCAAGATCACCTTTATTAATAAAACGTTTTAGTAAATTCTCAATATTAAACTCTCCTTTTCGTAATTGTATTTTGGGCGTATTTTTAAAAGAGTTTATAGAATATATAAACCTGTAATCAGTCTGCTCTCTAATCATATGAAATACTTCATTAATAGTCACCACCTGATCTTTGGAGATGGTGATTTTATCCTGAGAGTATGAAGATTTTGGCGATAAGCCAAACGCAGTAATGCACAGTAAAAAAATAAATGTTTTCATAAGTAACAGCAGCAATTTCTTTGGATAGGAGAATTGCGAACGGGGTAATTTAATTTTCATAAATTTGTTAGGTATTTGTTAGTGAATATCTAATATTAATACTTGAGAGAGACGAAGTTGAGTCCATCGCCAAATGTTTGACTTCGTTCTCTTTTTTATTCTATTGCAATTTCATTTTTTTCAATTTTGTAGTTATTAATTATTCCTAAGTTCTTTATCTGCAACAGTATTTGATCGATATCTTGATTCTTACTCAGAATTCCTACAAATTTTTCTTGCCGCACATTTTCATTTAAAAAATTGAATTTTACATCGTACCATCGAGAAAGTACTTTGGTTATTTCTAGGAGGGATTTATTGTCAAAACTAAAAATTCCTTCTTTCCACGAAGTTTCATTATAAATATCAATCGATTTCGTTATGATCCTATTGTTATTTACATCATATTTTGCTTGTTGACCCGGCTCAAGAATCTGTTCTATTTCTTCAACATTTAATTTTATTTTCCCTACTACCAAAGTGGTAAGAACATCTGCATCATCATTGTAGGCTTTAATATTAAATTCAGTTCCCAAAACTTCTACTTTCTGATCACTGTTATAAACTATAAAAGATGCTCCCTCGTGTTTTGTAGCTGATGATACATCAAAATAGGCCTCTCCATACTCCAGTTCTACCTCGCGAGAATTTCTTGCTTTAAATTGAGTAGGATATTTTAAACGACTATCAGAATTGAGCCAAACTTTTGTACCATCTGATAAAATGATTGAAAATTTTCCTCCTCTCGGCACCGTTAAATAGTGATAGGCAATTTCTTTACTCTCCTTACTATCTTTGGTATCTGTTAAATATTCAAGTAAGGTTCCATTAGTTAAATAGCCACTTTTTTGAAATATTTCTTTTGCTCCAAGCTGTATTTCAGATCCATCTTCCAAGGTTAATGTGGCTTTATCTGTTCCTACTTTTATCTCTTTTGAAGATGTAGATGCACTATTAACTATATAGTTACCATACTGAAAACCGACTATTAAAATTAAAACTACAAGAATAGCTGCCGCATATCTACTGAATAACCTACGTTTTTGAATATGCCGCAATCTTTTGCGTTTATCAATTGAGGTTAATAAGTTTTGTAAAGCCAGATCTGTATTGGGGTTATTAATACTGTATGTAATCGTGTAATAATCTTTTATAAAAGATTCTAATTCTTGTTTATTAGAAGGCTTTTCTATCCAATCAGACAATGATCTCAAATCTTCCTGAGAGGCTGTATTTGTTAAATATCTTATTAAAGTTTGTTCTATTTTACTCTCCATCTTTTTTGCTAATCTATACTAGTAATACAATTGAAATAATCTACACCCTTGCTTTGGTTAACATTTTTTTTAATTTTTATTATAATTTTTTTAATATTAAACAATTAAACGTGTGTTTTTTTAACTATATAGCACCTTATGTATAACGACAACCTGACTTTAATAAAACGTCTACAGAATGGAGAAGAAGCTGGTTATGCATTGCTTTTAAAACTTTATCATAAAAAATTGTTTGCTTATGTATATACATTTACGCATAACCATGCTCTCACAGAAGACATTATTCAAAATGTATTTTTAAAACTATGGGAGTACAGAAGTAGACTTAATCCTGAATATTCCATTAAGAACTTTCTGTATAAAAGCTGCTACAATGAGTTTATAAACTACTATAAAAAAAATAATCACTTAACTCCTTTTGACAAGGTGTACCTAAATACAGTTGAATCTGTAGTACATAACAATGATATAGATATCCTCGAGAGAAAAAAGGAGATCATTTTTGAGGGGGTTTCATTATTGCCCGAAAAATGTGCTGAGATCTTTATGCTTAGTAAAAAAGATGGTTTATCTAATACTGAAATTGCTGATTATCTTAAAATTTCAAAAAAGACGGTAGAAGGTCATTTAACTAAGGCATATTCTATATTGAGAGAACAATTGGGAGCTAAACTTATGAGCATCTTTTTCCTGCTGTTTAAAAAGCTTAAATAAATAGAAAATAGAATTACAACATTAAACTGGACAGAGAGTTGCGTGAATAGTATGGCATATGAAGTAACCATAACCATATTTAAGATTGAAAAATCAATCAAACAAAAACTAAATTGACCAGAAATGAGTATTGATTTGAGTATTCAGTCTATCCAAAGAGGAATTGAAGTCTTCGATTTTTTGTAATTCTACCTTAGTTAAATATTCTCTCCTGTTTTTTTGAAATGAAGTTTTAAACCGAATAAAAGGATCTTTTGAAACTTCATTGTGATACTCAAAAAGCTCTGTTAAGGTTTTGAATAATCTATCTTCCCCTAGAAATTTGGACCGTATAGCCTGTGCAGTAATAAACTTGTTTTCACTCAACATATCTTCATAAGCTTGGTAAACCTTACAGCGAATTTGCTCTAGGTATTTATTCACTAATCGGGCTTGCTCTCTTGTACCTTTAATGATTCCACGTTCAGAATAAATCCCATTCAGCAATTGCAATTCGCCTTTGTAGACTAAAATTTGCTCGTTTACCATCTACAGTGATGCGAGCATAGATTGGAACGTGCTCATTTTTAATCCGTGAGGTGTTAACCCAAAAAATCAGGCTAAATGTTGACCGGGTCTTCATCATTTTTCGTCTTTAATTACACAATTTTAAAGACGAAAGTCAAACTATAACATATTAAATATAAGCATTTTAAATGCTTATTCGGTCAACACTTTTTATTATTTAAAACTGTTGACCGAATTGTTGACATTTTATAGCAAATACGATCAAATTTTATGAATACCACAAAAACATAAAACCCTGTAAATTAGATGATTTACAGGGTTTTGATTTAGTTTATAAGCTAAATTTGTGATCGCAGCAGGATTCGAACCTGCGACCGTCTGCTTAGAAGGCAGATGCTCTATCCAACTGAGCTATGCGACCCTTTTTGCGGGTGCAAATATAATGCTTTAACTAAAAAGTGAAAGCATTACTTGACAAAAAAATTAAAAATATACAATTACAAAAGCCAGATCGTTAATAATCTGGCTCTTGTAATTAAAAAAATATAAGAAACTAAGCTGCCATAGGCATTGGGTAAATCTCTGCAAAAACTTCAGATTCTTCAACTGAAGCAGCTACAGGAATTAGAGACAACACATTATAATTAAACCAGATGATCATCAATCTCAATGGGATTTCAAGAGAATCCTTTAATCCTAATTTAGAATCGTCTACATGTACCCAGCGGTTTAAAGCTTGCTCGTGAATGACTTGCATAACCTGAGTTTTTCCGCCCATATATTTTTTAAGTCTGATGAATAGTTCTACATCAAACAACCATTTGCTTAAAAAACTTTTAGCATAAATCACCGGTATCAGTTCTTTCTTAAAAACCTTAGCGCCACACTGCGTGTCTTGTATAGGCAAACCTAAAATAAGGTAAACACACATTTTGATCACTTTAGAAAAAACAGCCCGCAACGGATCTTTTTTAATCCCACCGCCGTCGTTATCTTTTGCTCGTGAGCCAAAAACCATTTTTAGGGTCGCATTGCGCTTTAAAGTGTCATCCAGGGCTATAAAATCTTCAAAATCTGTAGAAAGATCTGCATCTATAAAGCCTATATGCTCAATATCTGATTTAGTATGTAGGTATCGTGCTCCGGCTCTTACAGCAGCTGCTTTGCCAGAGTTACGTTTCATATCTATAACTGAAACTTTTTGCTGATCTGTTTGTTGTATTCCTTTTAATACATCTAAAGTTTTGTCTTTACTCCCATCATTTACAAAACATAAATGGTAATTTTCTGAAGATTGGATGAAGTTTATAAAAGCCGATTTGTTGATTCGGGTTTCTTCATTGTAGCAAGGAATTATAATAGCAGTTTTCATAATTTGAGGTGTTTTATCGATTAATTACACTGCAAACATACCGGGGTATCGAACCCTAACCCCTTGATTTTCGATGGTTAAACCGCTACTTTAGTTGAAAACCGTTTATCGACAGATGAGTCATTCATCGAATGTTATATCTTAGCTGAGTAAGAAATACAAACAGTTGCATACGTATTATTAGATGAGAAACACTCCAAACAGGTATTTGATTATTGCCCTTCTTATAGGTGTGGTGTTTCATGGCTTTGGAATCTTTTTTACATTAGAAGGCACCTATGATGCACTCATTCATCTGTTCTTTGCAGACCATTATGCGACACACTGGTTTGAACCGTGGAACTACAGCTGGTACACCGGCTTTACCGTTATGGGCTATCCGCCGCTTGTACATCAGGCTATTGCCGTTCTCTCGCTGATTGGCGGACTCAAATTCGGGATGTTTTCTGTTGCTATTGTTGGAGTTATCCTTTTTATTACGGGAGTTTACCGCTTTGCACTGCTTATCACGGCTAATCCCAATTCTGCAGGGTATGCGGCAATTTTGGCTGTGTTTTCTTCTTCTTTTGTTGAAACCCTGCATATATTTGGTCAATTACCCAGTATTATTGGTGTTTCGATCCTGATGCATTGCTTACCCGAAATTTATCTGTGGCTTCTTACCGGCCGAAAAAAATACTTCCTTACTTCGCTTTCGTTACTGGCGGTAACTATTTGCTCTCACCACGTGACTCCTATTTTTGGGATGGTGTTCTTTATCTTTCCGTTGATAGGAATGGCGGTTATGGATCAGGCGCGGTCGCAGGTAGCTTCGATGAAGGCAATCACCTTTAGAGTATTTCTTACTGCTTTTTTTAAATTACTGAAGCGTATGATCGCTTTTGGTTTTACAGCGTTGTTTCTGATCATTACCTGCATTCTACCGTATTGGGTAAACACTAAAAACAATCCCATCACGCAAGTTCCTATTCCACATGGATCGCGCGATAATTTTCTGGAAATCACATCTAGCGGACTCGTTTTCTTTTTGATTCCCTGGGGAATTTTATTGCTGCTGATGCCGTATTTCTTTTACCGGTATTACAGTAAACGCTACTTATTTTTTGGGTTATCACTTACCATGTTGACCATTCTGGGAACCGGTGGCACTACTCCGATTCCGAAGATGATCCTGGGAGATAATGCCTTTAATATCCTCACCTTAGACCGTTTTACATTGTGGGGAAGTATTCTGGTTTTACCCCTGTTTGGGGAGTTTGCCTATCGCTTCGCAGAAGGGGATTATAAAACTTTTTTAAGCACCAAATTGGGCGGACTCTACCATCGTATTCTCGCTGGTTTTATGGCTGCTGTTTTTTTAGGAACAACTGTTTTTACACTAACCTTAAGCAATTTTAGACCTTCACAGCCAACACCTATAAAAATGCTGCCTATTGTTAATTTTCTCAATCAGGATATGCATTATAAGTGGCGCTTTTTGCCACTGGGTTTTGGCGATCAAATCGCCTGGCTTTCTGCACAAACTGATGCGATGACCGTTGACGGAAATTATCATTCTGCCCGTCGTCTTCCTGAATTGACAACCCGCGCTATTGAACGGCTGGAGAACTCCAAATTCCGTGGCGTTGAAGGTATTGGTTCGTTGCAACAATTTTTGACTGTTCCAGAGAAATACAATCTTAAATATGTCTTTTCTAACGATAAATTCTACGATCCTATACTTTATTTTGCAGGCTGGCAACGCCTGGGTTTATTAGAAAATGGTATAATGGTTTGGGAAAAACTGGGTGTCCCTCCTATGCCCGAATTGATGCCGAAAGATGACATCCCGTTATTTCTTATTTTAATGTGGGGCATCATTCCGTTATCAACAGTTTTAGTGGCTTTTGTGATTAATATTCAGTCGATCTGGTTACGCGCACTTCGGTCTAAAAAACCTAAAAAACCACCCTATATGCAGTGGAAAATTGATTTTTCCGCTTCCGCGAAAACCTCACAAAAACGATCACAATTTCTTTTTAATATTGCGCATTTTTATGGCTTGATCGTGGTCTGTTGCTTTGCTTTTGGCATTTATACATTCTATCTCAAAAATGCCGATCAGGTTTCGCCTAAAAATGTAGTAGAGGCTTATTTTGATGCGCTTGATTTTAAAGAACTGGAACGTGCCTATTCGTATTTTGATCCACAAAGTGATAAATCGCTCGACCAGTTTATGCTGGAATT
Organism: Leeuwenhoekiella polynyae; assembly: GCF_004104075.1. Lineage (GTDB taxonomy): Bacteria > Bacteroidota > Bacteroidia > Flavobacteriales > Flavobacteriaceae > Leeuwenhoekiella > Leeuwenhoekiella polynyae. Next base: position 52,873 of record NZ_QOVK01000007.1, read on the forward strand.
TGCTGTCACAGACGGACTTTTAAACAGCTACGCCAAGCTTGATGCGATTAGAGTTGCAATCACCAAGGAAACCGACAGCAATGCACTGGCAACCGCAAAAGCATCGTGGATCACGCCACTCGAACTCATCAATACCACCGAAGATCTGGAACTCGTTAAACGCTCCGGCAAATGGTATGTAAAACCGAAGAAACCGGAATTAGACCTTCCGCCAGATCAGTTGATCACCATTACTGAAACCGATTTTTACAACCACGGAAGACGCAGAATAACTTCAGAGCAAACCTATCACGAGGATATTCTCAAGCAACCGGTTTTAGAGGTACTTTCTGCCCGTTTATTAAAGGTGAATAACGACTATGTAATTGTGGGTGAAATTCAGAATGTAGATAATGTTCCCGCAGATGTTTCGGTAAAAGGTACCTTATATGATGAGGAAGATCTCGAGTTGGCAACTTACAATGCTAAATACGAGATGAAACATAAGCTAATGCCTAAAGAAATAACTTCGTTTAAAATAGAATTTGAAGGCACGGCGTGGATCAATCCTGACGAGCATATTCCACTTACTTTTGACCCAGATCAGTTTACTCCTATTGAATTGGATGGCAAGCCTGTGAATTTTGATTTACATGTTTCCGGCAATGTAGCCAATACCGATTTGTACAAACGCGTGGCTATTAACAGTATCGAAGTGAAAGATGACCAGCTCACAACCACATTATTCAATCCCGGTACGCAGCAGGCGACGATTCCACAGTTGTTGTTATCCTATTATGATGACGAGCATCAATTGCAATGGGTCTCGCATCATTTTCTGCAAGAAGGTGTTAGACAGCAACGCAAGCAACAGGTTTCAATCGCTTTAAATAAACAGGAAACCCAACTCATATCAGACTCGATGCAGGCCATTTTTGTAAACGGATTGCCGAATACTGAAATCGCTCGTAAGGTTATCCCTCAGCGAGATATTTCGCAAGAAGATGCTGTGCAAATCAAATTGAACGGCGGAGGCTTTCTCAAAGTTGAAATCAATAGTTATCTTGGTAATCCCCGATGAAAATAAACAAAGCTTACATATTGATTTCTGGTGTGCTGCTACTTTTAGGCTTTACTGTAATTCCAAATCTTCAAAGCAAAGTACAAACCGCTGTGCTTCTAACCGAGCAATCAGAATATACGGTGGGAAAACCCATCTCACTTTCTTTTAATACTGAGGCTAAAACCACGCAGCTTATTGTTTCAAATGCTTTGGGAACATCCATAATACAAGCTGAAGAAAGAACTGGAACGGATGAAATTCAATTCTCAATTGCCGAACCTTTTTGCACAAGTTCAGGTGTTTTTAACTGGACATTAATAGCAAAAGAACAAGCCTTGTTAAACGGGAAACTTCAGCTCAACGCAGATACAACACAAATAGCAAAACTAGAATCGTATTTGGGTCCGCAACGTATTGCCGCTGGTGGCGAAGATTTTGCCCAATTCACAATTTTGCCTACAGACATTTATGACAACCCGCTGCCCGATGAGACAGAAATTTCTTTAAATACCGGTTATGCGAGCAACTCAAATGTTGAAACTTTAGAAATTCAAGGATTTATAAGTTGGAAAAATGTGTATTCTACCTTAAAATCAGGACGCATTTTTGTGGCTGCACATAGTGACACCACGACATCAAAACTACAAACCATTTATGTAGATGCTAATTTGGCGACCGATTTCAACATAGATTTTGAAAGACCCAATACGTATGCAGATGCAGACCAGATCACTACGCTAAGAACCGATGTAATCAAAGACCGGTATAACAATACAATCCCTGATGCTACGCTGGTTAATTTTGTAATTAAAACCAAAAGTGGCGCAATACTACAAACTTCTGGAAATACTATAAATGGTATTGCACAAGCACAAATACAACATCCTGCAACACCCCAAAATTGGATGGTAACAGCTTACATCACGGGCATTGCAAAGAGTAACCCTATTACCATACAGTACAAACCGGCGCTCAATGATATTCCATTAATTTGGGATGCAACAACCAGAAAACTCAAAATTGGTCCACTTAACGGTATACTCGGTCAGACCTTACCAGAAGGAACTGTTGTTAGCTTAAAAATCAAAAACAAAACCGGAGAAACAGAAACCTTAACCAAAAAGACCGAAGCCGGTCGCGTAGCTTTTGAATTGAAAAAAGCCTTTTACCCGTCTGGAGCGTATTCCTTAGAAATATGCGTTTTGGGCGTAAGCAAAAACTTAGAATCTGTACTATTTAAATCGTAATCTCGATTATCGAGTGAAAAATCAAAATAAAAACATATACCGTGCATTACTTATTCTTTCCTTCATTGGGTTGAATTTACTTATCGTTTTTGCGATAGGCCAGATTATGACGTACCTCAACACCGGTGCAGATAAGAGTAAAATGCTCAATCTTGCGCTGAAAAGTGAACGTGTTTACAAACCGCATCTCATCTGGAGCGATACCCTCAACCCTAGCAGACCGCTAGAAAAACCAACTCAAAAACGCGTAGCGCAAGATTATCTGAATGCCTGGTATGTGCGTGAAGTTGCTTTGGCAACTAACGAGTTTAAAGGAATTGATGATTATTATACAGCAAGTGCCAGACAAAAAGTTGAACACCTGTTGAAGCAAAATATAAACGCACTAACACGTATAGAAGGCACGAGTCTCAATCACAATCTGGAACTAGAATTTTACAGCGCAGACGGTCAGTTTATCAGTTTTAAAGATTTCGGTGTGCAGGAAGCACAGCGGATTTTTAGTGAAAATAATTTGCTGCTTCAGCATACTACTACGGCTTCCTATCGCGTAATTATGCTGCTTGAAGATGGGTTTTGGAGAATCCGACAGCTGGTTCGCATTCCGCAGCAGGATTCTATTGTACCGAAGAAACAAGTGGTTAAAAAAGAATTACCAGATCCAATTAAAGCCATCAATTACTATCCCCAGCAAAACCCGTGGGATACATTTGGAACTGATTTTCAACCTGCTGTAATCCAAACTGATTTTAAAAAAATCAAAGATCTGCAGTTTAATACGATTCGAATTTTTGTAGGATATGAAGATTTTGGTAAAGCCGAAGTAACTCCTGAAAAACTCAGTAAGCTCAAAAAACTAATGGATCTCGCTGACGCAGAAGATCTTCAGGTCATTGTTACCTTATTTGACTTCTACGGCGATTATTCGGTCATAGACTGGTCAAGTACTTTTAAACATTCCAGAGCTGTCGTAAACGCTTTAAAAGCCCATCCGGCGTTGCTCGCCTGGGACTTGAAAAACGAACCCAATCTGGATTTTGAATCTCGCGATAAAGATCTGGTGCTGTTCTGGCTTAAAAATCATTTAGCCTATTTAAAAAGTCTTGATCCTGCCACGCTGCTTACAATTGGCTGGTCTGATTCAGCTTCAGCTTCTTTGCTTTTAGATGATGTTGATCTCGTTTCTTTTCACTCGTATCAAGATTTTGCAAGTTTTACAACTTCTTATAAAGAATTAAAAGCTCAAACTAACAAGCCGTTGATGCTTCAGGAATTTGGACTTCCCACCTACTCCGGCATTTGGAATCCTTTAGGCGCTGATGCAGAAGAACAAGCCGAATATTACAATGAGTTTTTAACTTTCGCGAAAGCTGAACAACTGCATTATGCGCTATGGACGCTTTATGATTTTAAAGAAATTCCAACTGCTGTAGTCGGGCGATTACCCTGGCGGAAAGCCAAACAAAAGCATTTCGGTTTAATTGATGGCAATGGTGAAGCAAAACCAGCTTTATCAATTGTAAAAGACATTCAGGATTAAGCTGTTCAACTCTTAAATTTGCTGCAAAGTACTTTATGAAATTATTCGATATAGAACCAGATGCTTCAAAAAATCTGCTACCAAAAGACGGTGTAGTAAACTATTACGGGAAACTGTTTTCTCAGGAAGAAGCTGTCTTCTATTTTCAGTATTTAATGCATCATATTGATTGGCGTAACGATGAAGCAGTGATGTTTGGGAAAAAGATCATTACCAAACGTAAAGTAGCCTGGTATGGCGATTCCCCCTTTTCATACACCTATTCGAAGGTTACTAAAAAAGCGCTCTTATGGACTAAAGAGTTGAAAAATCTTAAACTAAAAATTGAACAGGAGACCGGTGAACAATTCAACTCATGTTTGTTGAATTTGTATCACGATGGTAGCGAAGGAATGGGCTGGCACAGTGACGGGGAAAAAGATCTCAAAAAAAATGGAGCAATTGCTTCAGTAAGTTTTGGAGCAGAACGAAAATTTGCTTTTAAGCATAAAGATACTCAAGAAAAAGTGGACTTAAATCTAGAAGACGGGAGTTTGCTAATTATGAAAGGTGCCACGCAAACACACTGGCTACACCGCTTACCACCTACTACCAAGGTACATTCAGCACGAGTAAATCTAACTTTTAGAACGATTATTGAGTCATTTTAAATCTAGAATTTCTACCAAATAAAGAACCCCAAACGCTTTTAGGGAAAGCGAGAGGGGTTACAACCAAATCGAAGTGGGGTGAAAGGTTCCTTAAATTGAAATCAGGTTTTTTGCTCTTTTTGACTCTTTCTGTTCTATAATTTGTTTGAATACATCTACATATCTATCTGCAATAGTACTCATAGGCAGTGCCGTAGCTGCTTTATAATTTGCCTTACCCATCTCAACACGATATTGAGGATTAGCTAATACTTTATATAAAGCAATAGCGAGATCTTCAATGTTATTCGGTTCAAAAAAATGAGCTTTATAGCCTTCCTCTCGCGATAAAATTCCCAGGTCGCCAAGGTCTGGCATGATTACAGCTTTACCGTAACTTCCTGCCTGGTGCAAAACGCCACTGCTTCCTGTTGTAGAGGTATATGGGAAAACCACAACAGCACTCTCTTCAAATAAAGCAGGAACGTCTTCTTCTGCTACATAGCCCGTAAATCGCAGTTGCTTAACGTGAGCATATTTTTCTTTCATACTATCTAAATATCCTTTCACATTAGGATTATCTGTACCTGCAATCACAATCTCAATATCTGCCTTAACATTTTTGCGAAGATGTTCTACCGCCTCAATAAGCATTTCTACTTTTTTATAAGTACCAAACTTTCCAAAAGTCATTACTTTCATAGGGCCATCCGGTAAATCATAGTTAGGCTCTGCAGGAAGCTCAAAAGTTCCGTGCGGAATAAGACCTACGTTATCTGCATTGTATTTTTCTTCAAGAATAGAAACGTATTTACTGATAGTTAACGCAACAAAATCAGCTTTTAGAAGGATACGCGTTAAATTTGTGCCTATAAAACCATAAGCTTTTTGCAATATCTTATTGCCTGTAAAACCAGCCTGATCAAGGTCTACCTGCTCCATTATATTGTGTAATAATACGACACTGGGTATACCCATTAACTTACAGATGCCCGGGAGTAAAAGTCCTAAAGCAGCAGGGATTTTTTTATCCCCAAATTTCATAAACTGAAGGTTGAATAAAACACCGTCAGGTACAGTTTGACGTATTGCTCTTAAAACACTTTGTACATTAAAATAGCTGTTAAAACTCCAGCAAGGCTTTACCGTAACTTTACAACCTTCAATATCCAGATGCATATTTACGTCTGCTTCTGGAGCATCCGTTAAAAGAATCAATTCTTCGATCTCGTTATGCTTTCTGAAGGCTTTTACTAAATAATAAGCATATTCATTTAAAGTAACTTTACTTGGTGGAAATGCAGTGACTAATGCTAATTTCATTGTGATTTGGTTTTTAATTCTGATTCAAAATTGCGACTAAGCAACAGATTATCAGGTGTAAAAACGATAACAGGTAAATCACTGTAGTCGAATGGTAGTTGTTGAACGTTGAATGGAAAATGGTAGAACGTTGAGAACTTGAATTGAATCTACTAAATGAAATCAAATAGTACCATTCACAAATACAGGAGAACTGACGAAATATATAAAAACGAAAAACCCGCGCTCTCGCGACGGGCCTTTCTCCCAACTTAAACTCGTGAATCAATTATGATTTGGGGCAATCAATAATCAAAAATGCTTAGTATCCGGTTATTATGATTTGGGTATTTTGAAGTTTGGGTCCAGTTACTAAATAGATTTAGGGCTTTGAGTTTAAATGGAATCAATCATGATTTGGGGAAATCAAAATATAATTTGGGGGAATTATACAGCTTTAATAGGGTTCTTTATATTAGCAAGTTCAAGTGGCTTGTGTGCATAAATCGTAACACCGGTAAAGTTCACTTTCTCGAGTTGGTATAATCTTAAAATTGCAGCAGGTAATTCTGATGCTACCTGTTCTGATTTTTTCAATTCAGTTTTAAAATTCATATCTGAATTTTCAAGAACAATCTTTACGCTTTCAGCGCTAATACTTGTTGTTTCAAGAAATGGTTTTGAATCTTTAGTATCATTAGCTAGAAGAGCAGTAGACACAAAAAAGAAAATAAGCAGCGTAGTAATTTTAAGCATTTTGTTGGGGGTTTTGTTTGTAATACATCCCAAATATACAACCATTCATCTATTAAAAGCAATTATTTTCGATGAAATACACATATTTTAGCATTTTATTGATATGAATTAATCTTGATACGATTTCTAGATGCTTTCTTACAAAAAAATCTTACAAGTATTTTAAATTAATGCTCTGTTTTGATAAAAAATAGGATTTGAGCAAGCAAAAGTAGAATCATACTTAATATTTGCATAAAAACAACTTGTATAAGATCGGTATGAAGAAAGACTATCAAACTTATTTGAAGGAATCCGCCTACGAAACTTATAAATACGGATTTGTATTTTCCTAAGGATAAAAAGTAATAGGTAAACAGATTAGCGATCGCAAACATTCCTGTAGCCAAAGCATAAGGTCCCAGTAATGAAGCTACTTCCAAATATGCTTCGCCAAACATTATTGTAACGATAAGTTGTGGAGCTATAAAGCACGTAGCTATAACTGAGGCTGCAAGAATACTTATATAACCAATATATTTATATAGGATCTTACGCGTGTCTTCGCCATTTTTCTTTTTCTCAACTACAACCGGCAACAAAATCATCACAAACATCCATGCAACAAAATAAACCACGCGACCTATAAGTGCCAGTGAGGCATACAATCCGGCTTCCCTGGCATCAAAATAATGCTTGACCATCAAGATGTCACTGTTGTTAATTAAGATCTGCGTCCCCTCATAAAAAGCTGTAATGAGAAAAAAGTTCAATACCTCTTTATTCAGTTTTGTATCGAGTTGACCTGTTGCTTTTTGGGTTTTATTTTTTGGGAATTGCGCCAGTATCAGAGAAAGTCCTACTCCTATCGCAACGCCTATAGCAGGTTGTTTGTGGAAAAGAACTATCAGCAAAATCGTAAGAACCAGCCTGCTCCACATTTCGATTTGATACGTCTTGGCAAGACTCAGCATATCTTGATTTCCCTGAAAAATACCACGGTTGATACTCATTACAAAGTATAACGGTACTGAAAGACCAAACACTACAAACATAGCCTGTGACTGCGTCTGAAAAACTTCCTGAAAGGATGAGGAGAAGATCACAAAACAAGCTCCCAGTAAAAATCCGATGTGGGTTCCCCATTTTTTAATTTTCTGTAAAAATAAAAGTTGCTCTTGTTCATTCATCAAAACAACAAAACGTGCCGTCCCTAACTGAAAGGTCATTGCGGCAAAAGATAAAACCAATAATAAGGTTATTAAGATTGCAGCATCGGCAAATGCTTCTGGTCCCAGAATACGGCCCAGAATCAAATTATAGACATAGTTACCTGCGTTAACAAGTAAAGCACTCAGCATAAAAAGCTGTTGATGCGAGATTTTATAATTGATAAATGGTATAGCAAGCATAACTGTTGTTTTTGGCGTTAGTTTGATGAGGATTATGCGGCAAGCATAGGAACAGTAAAATCTTTATTATCTAATAAATATTTCTTTCCGGCAAGGCCGAAACTACCTCGTACAGAAGCATTCTCAACTCCTCTGAATAAGATGAGCTTTCCGCTATTTCTATAATTATTTTGCAACTGAACCAGCTTCATTACCGTGGTTAGTGTAAGTTCATTTAAGACGCTTAGGTCAATTGTTATTTTCTTTTGGTTTCTGAAATCTTCATTAATAGTTGCAGCTAGTTCAGAAACAGATTGTGCTTTTAAGATGCCGCGTATTTGAATAGACTGTGGAGTTGTGATAAATGAATACATAGTGGTAGTTTTTAAAAGTTTATACTGCAAATGTGCGCTGCATATCCATTTTATTGATCTGAATTTCGTTAAGCAGAATTTTACTGTAGACGAATGGTATAAATAGCAGTGTTAAACCGTAAATAGCTAAAAAACTGTCGTTCTAATAGTATTAGCTAGTTTTTTAAGAACCGGATCAAGTTCGTTTTGAAAGATGCTATCCTATAAATGAGGCAGTCAGAATTGGTAAAAAGCCGTGAGATGCAGATAAGTGTCGGTAAGTGGTAAATCCCTATAGATTAAAAATGTAAGTATCGCTGCTAACTTGCTAACACCAAATCTTAGTTATGAAAACGCTATTTACATCAGTCTTATTAATTGTATTTCTTTTTAGTGCTCAGGCACAAGAAATGACCGCCGGTTTCAAGTATTTAGAAACAGGACAAAACCAAAAAGCAGCATTATTTTTTGCTGAAATCTTAAAGGAATATCCTGAAAACAAAACCGCTCAACTGTGTTATGCACGTGCTTTAGGTCTGGGCGGGAATCCTGCTGAAGCTTTAGAGCTTTTTAAAGAAATGCGTGTAGAGTATCCCGGAGATCTGGAAATTAACCTCAACTATGCAGAAGCTTTTTTATGGAATAACGACTTTAAAAAGGCCGTGCCAGTCTATAAAGAACTGGTAAAAAACAATCCAGAGAACTTTGGCGCATTGCTGGGTTATGCTAACACACTTTCTAATCTCAAAAAATATGATGCTGCACTCACTTATATAAAGAGAGCTTTATCAGCTGATCCCGGAAATGCAAATGCTTTGGTTTCCAGAAAATATATAAGATTAGGAAAAGCAGGCCAACTAGCGAAAGCTAACCAAATAGACCGTGCTCTTGCCCTACTCGATTCTAATCTAATAGATTTCCCTAATGATCGTGATACTGAACTTAATAAAATAGCGATCTATTTACCTAACGAGAATTTTGAGGAAGCAACTCGTATTTATTCAGGTTTCAATACTTCTACAAAAGATAGTGTTACCGGTAAAATAGGTTTGGCTTTGGTTTCTCATTTAGCCGAAAAAGATAAAAAAGCCTTGACTTTTGCTACGGAAGCTTTTAATATGGCTCAGCAATTCAAAAAAGATTCTTTGGTATTTCTTCCGGCAGCAGAGCGCTATACGCAAGCCTTAGTATGGAATGCTAAGTATGCTGAAGCAAAGCAAGAAATAACAACTTTATCTGAAGATTTTCCGCAGCACAAAACAGTATTAGCTTTACAAGCGATGTTAGGTATGTATACGGGAGATTTTAAGACTTCATTAGAAGCTTATCAAACCATCTTGAGCAACGATTCTACCTCTTTTGATGGAAATCTAGGTATTGCAAATGCTTATCGTGCTGCAGACAATCCGCTAGAAGCATACACTTACGCACAAAAAACCTTAACCTATTATGAAGGTCAGAAAGATGCATTAGGCTTGATCACTAAATTAGATCTTTCTTATGCTCCTGTTGTGGGCACAAGAGCTTCAGTGACTAAAGATAATGGTGAGAATACAGCATATAGCTATGGAATTAATATTGCGCTTCCTTTTTCAACTGCTTTTAAAACAGAAGCCTTATACGGTTATCGTACTACCCGCAATGGAATTAGCGGTCAAGAAGCCCACGCTCACGAATTAGGTATGAAACTGAATTACATGGTTGCACCTGGTTTTGAACTGGAAACACAAGCCGGATTCATTAAAGCATTCACTGCAGATAAAGATTATACAGATGTACAAGGCTCATTAAGTTTAAAAACGAAGCCGGCTAAACGTCAAAATCTTGAAGTTGGGTATAGAAGAGCATTACAGAATTTTAATGCGGAATTGATTGAAGAAAAAATCGCTCTAAACGATTACTTTTTAAACTATAACTGGGGGATTACAACGCGCTTAGGCTGGTATACTTCTATGATTTACACCGCGCAATCTGATGCGAACAATCGCAAACTTTTGTTTACTTCTTTGTATTATGGATTGACCAAAAAGCCAGCCTTAAAAATGGGTTTCAATTACCAGTATTTAGGGTATAAAAATCAGGTGAATATGTTGTATTTCAGTCCATCTAAATATCAAGCTACTGAAGTTTTTGCAGATTTAATGCTTAATGACTTAGGCTCTTTTCAAATTCACGCTGTTGCTGCCGGTGGTTATCAGTTTGTAGAAAGCCAAAAAGCAACCAGTATTTTTAGAGCAGAACTCAATGTGAATTATACCCTTTCTTCACAATTCAATCTTGGCTTTTATGCAAAGTATAGCAATATAGCTTCTGCAGTGGCAAGTGGTTTTGAATTTGGTGAAGCTGGTATTACACTAAGATGGTTACCGTTTAGTAAACCTATGTTTAAGAAGTAGGTTTAACAAGTAAGCAAATACAAATTACCTCTTAAAATGCGAGTTCATAATCTGAGTTATGAGCTCGCATTTTATTTTAATCTAGACACATAATTTAAACTTTACTTAAATAGTATTCTAAACGTCTTTATCAAAGTACATTTGTGTCGTGCTTAGATTTAATCATAAACTACTTTGGGGCAAGCTCACGAAGCATTAAACTTAATGAGACAAGTCTCAAAGCATTTAAATCTCAATTATCGAGCAAAAGATATACTATGAAAACTTCAACTACTCAAAACGTATTTCGGGTAATTCTAGGTGCTATGATGACACTGGCTGGTATAGGTCACCTCACTTTTCAACGGGATGAATTTCAGGCACAGGTGCCACGCTGGCTGCCAACTGATCCTGGCTTTATAGATTTTGTAGTTTTAGCTTCCGGTGTAACGGAAATTCTTCTGGGTCTCGCATTGATTTTCCTTATTAAATACAAGGTGAAGATTGGACTTTTTCTGGCGATTTTCTACATTCTCATTTTTCCCGGTAATATCTCACAGTACACTAATGGTATAGATGCTTTTGGTCTAGATACAGGTCTAAAGCGTTTAATTCGTTTATTTTTTCAGCCGGTTCTCATTCTTTGGGCGCTTTGGTCTACCGGTGCAATTACTTATTTGAAAAAGCCTAAAAATAAATAGCTATGAATTTTTATGATCTGGAAGCAAAAACACTACAAGGAAAAACTATACCTATGAGAGCTTATAAAGGTAAAACAGTTGTCGTTGTAAATACTGCGAGCAAATGCGGACTTACACCGCAATATGAAGGACTTGAAGCATTGTATGAGAAGTATAGAGACCAAGGTCTTGAAATTTTAGGTTTTCCGTGTAATCAATTCGGAAATCAAGAGCCCGGATCTGCAGATGATATTGAAGCCTTTTGTCAGGTAAATTATGGCGTTAGCTTTACGATGTTTGATAAAGTTGATGTTAATGGTTCTCAAACTCACCCGATTTTTAAATACTTAAAATCAGAATTAAGTGGATTGTTAGGAAGCAAAATAAAATGGAATTTCACTAAATTTCTCATAGACAAAAACGGAAAGCCCATAAAGCGCTATGCCCCTATTACTAAACCGCAAAAGATGGAAGCTTCAATCAAAAGATTACTATAAATCGAAGATGATTCGGTTTTACATTTAGAAAATCAGTTTTGTTTTCCGCTTTATGCGGTATCACGACTTACGACAAAATTATACGCTCCGTTACTAAAAGAACTAGACCTTACCTACCCTCAATACTTAGTGCTTTTAGTTCTTTGGGAAAATGATTTACAAACAGTAAACGAGATAGGGAACTGTTTAGTATTAGAATCAAACACCTTACCTCCGCTTCTGAAAAGATTAGAACAGAAAAAGCTCATCAAACGAACGCGTAAAAAGAAGATGAACGCATTGTAACAAGTGCTCTTACAGAACAAGGCAAAGCACTAAAAGAACGTGCAGTTTCAATTCCGCAGAAAATAGCTTCATTATTTAAAAACACAGACTTACCTGAAGAGGGTAATGGGGTTTTTCAGCAAACGCTACTCAAACTCTTAAGCACACTAAAAAAAGAAACTTCAAAAAATTAATCTTTTAAAGAATCTATTAACGCGGGTTGTAATTTTTTAAGAGCTAAAGAAGCAAAAGAACGAACCTCTTTATTCTTTGCTGTTATTTGTAATTCTGCCAATAATGGTAAAAAAGTAGTATCTCCTAAAAATTGTATCAGATAGATGACAGGTAATCTCAAATGACCATCCCCTACTTCAATAAGTTTAATTAAAGCCTTATTAAAGCTTATGTCAGAGTCTATGAGTATTTCCTCATAAACATCTGCATCTTCAATTATAGCAAGCTCTAAGAGCGGCAACAAAATGTGCTTTAATTTTGGAGAAAGAATATTATCTAAAAACTCAATAGCGTTCGCGCGTGTATCTCTATCTGTACTAATAAAGCCTTTATAGGCGACATCAAGATCTTTTCTGCTATAATACACAGCCAGCAACTTAAAAATGGTATCAATTCTTAACTCAAGCTGCTTATCAAGAATTTCTAGCAATCCTTTGCGCGCTACTTCCAATTCAACTTTATCATCAGATGAAAGTAAGCGCTCGTAGGCTTCAGCATTAAAATTACTTTTGATCACTTTACGACTGCTTACGATATCGCGATACTCAAACGTATATTCTAGTAATGATCTAAAAATTGCCTTCGGAAAGAAATTGAGTTTCGGATTTTTAGTCTTAAGTCTATATAAAGATTTTGCTGAAGCTCTGCGTATCAAATTATCTCTACTCTTTAACAAGCGCAACAGCACTCGCACTGAAGCTTGAGTTTCAAAAGTTTGAATTACCGCCGGAATGTATTTTTTAGTATTATTCTTCAACAGCTTTTCGGCTTCGCGGGCAAGTAAAACTTCACTGATGGATTCTCCGTAATTTTTTAAGGCTTCAATTGCAACACTACGATATTCTTTTACCGTTAAAAAGTCGATAAGCGCATCAATGAACATAGGCTCTCCAGAAATTCCGGCAGCTTCAATCGCATGACTTACAATATGTGGATTTCGGTTATTAAAGTTCGCCGAGATAAACGAATAAAATTGTGGAATCTGAGCGTAACCTATGGATTCTAATAAGAAGGATAATTCTTCCGGACGATGGTCACTGTTGGGCAACTCGAGTTCGGCAAGCCAAAGCTCAATACGCAGCTCCAGATTATATCTAGAAGCTATTTTTTTATTTTTTCTAGCCTCTTTTGCCAAACATAACAATGCAGCATGAGCGATATAATCGCTGCTATTATTAAGATAAGAATCAAATATTCGATTATCGTTTAGCGATGTATGCATGATCAGATAATTCATCGCTGCATAAACCACTTCGTCATCTTTTAAATACACCATTTTGCGCACAGCCTCTAACGCTGTACCTTCTGGATAATGATACAGTTGACCGATCGCAGCTATTTTAACAGCATCATCCTCGTGTTCTAAAAGAGGGATTATTTTATTCCGTAAAATTTTAGCGTTCCGTGGATTTATATGCTCTAAGTAACGCACAATTTGTTCAGTATCATTGGAGCTTAAAATACGCTTTCCTAATTCTAAAGGGGATTTACGCTTTCTTCTTGATGTTCCTTCTGAGAGCTCTACTGCCTCCCTAAGACTTTGTCTAAAACTTTTAAAATAAGAATCACGTACTTTGAAAACACCTACAATCCAAATGAGGATCAAGAACAGAATAATTACGGTAACATAGTTTGAAGGAAGCGAAAGTCCTTTGATTACAAAGATCAATAAACACCCCGCTATACCGGTCGCAACGCTATCTATCACAACATCAATAAATGACTTTGTACGATTTTTAATTTCTAATGAAATAGGAACCATAGCCAACTCAGTAGCCGCTTTATTAACCGATTGTTTTAAGCTGCCGTCTAAGCCTTTTATGATGATCAACACCCATAGCTCCGGAAATGTTAAAAATAACAAGGAACCTAAAGCTATACCTAATGGAAGGATCAATAGCGAACTGTTTACACCTAATTTTTCTACTACACGATTGGTTAGAAATAACTGAATACCTAAAGAAACCAGGTTGAAGGTAGAAAACCAAAACCCAAAAAATGATGCCAAGCGATCAGCATCTGGTATAGCTCGGCTGGCAAAGTCACTAAACTGGAAATCTACCAGTTTTGCAACAATAACCCCTAAACCTATTATTAAAGCTAAAAAAGTTAAATGCTTTGATTTTAAGAGCAGTTTAAAGGCGGTATCGCCCATATTATGATGAGCATTGGCAGATCTTGATGCTCTGCTTACATAGCCCTTCTTATAAATCATTGAAAGCAGTGGAATACAAGCTAAAATAAAAATAGAAGCTATAAGCAACATATTTCCATTACCGATATAGGGTACCAGAATAGTAGTTAAATATCCCCCAAAAATTCCTCCTGCAATTGCTCCAGATCCTATAAAACCAAACAACCGTTTTGCTTCTCTGGCATTAAAAACCATATTCGCCAGTAACCAAAACTGACTGGTAGTGAGAACAGCAAAAATTCCGCTTATAACATAATAGATGTATAGTGTTGCTGATCCAATTACCTGCATTTTATACAATACACTTAAGAGAATAAATGCAAAAGCAAAAAAAACAAGCGAAGAGACCATAATACGCCTCAGAGAATAACGCCTTACCGCCTGATTGTAAAAATAAGAAGTGATTATAGCCGTCGCAGCTATAAAAAGATATCCAAAAGCAAGATTATCTGCACCCAACCCTTCGAGAAAAAGGGCATTTACTATAGGCTTTACGATCAATAAAATGGTAATGATCAAAAAGACGTATAACTGCATGAAAAAAGAGATGGTGATTTCACCATCTCTTATATTAAACGTCTTTTTTAGAAATTTCCTAATCACCTATACTGCCAGCGCCTTTTGTAGCACTTGCGAGTAAAGTTCGAGATTTTTGGATAGCTTTCTCTACTGGAAATACTAAATTTCTTATAATTTGTTCTCCGTTAGGATCTTCAACTAAAGCTACAAGAATATATTTACGACCATTATCTCCCCAAACTAAAATAGAATCGGAGTGGTACTGTTTCCATGAACCCGATTTTCTAAACAAACGTGCATTAGGTGCAATGCGTTCTAGCGTATTTACAAATTTGTGGTGTAAAGAAGGGTTCTCCATAATATCAAGCATTGCTTTAGAACGCTCTGGACTTACCAATTTACCGGTAACTAATTTATAGTAAAATCTACAAACCTGTTCTGCGGTAGCTGCGTGACTCAATCCCTTAATAGGATCTGGTCTGCGTTCACCGGCAGCAGCATAACGCTTACCTACCCATAAACCACCACCGTGAGCTTTATCGTATAATTTGTATTTATCGCTTTGTAATACACTAGATATTTTATCATATCCTAGACGATCTATCATACGCGTACTGGCTTGGTTGTTAGATTTACTAATCATCAACCACATATCTTTTTTAATCTCTGCAGTTTCCTTCAATTCTCCTTTATCAATAGCATCCATTGCAGAAAGAAGAATAGCGATTTTAGGTAAACTCGCAGCGTACATCATTTCTTCACCGTTGAGACCGGCATATTGAATCGCATTAGGATCATCAAGACTCACAATACCTACAGCCATCTTCTTTTGATCAACAAGACGCTTCATAGTAGGGTCTTTAGAAATCTGAGAATATAATTGAGAAGTTAAGACAGAACTATTAAAATCTTCCAGAGGGGCATCAATACAATCTTTAAATGGAAGTTCTTGGGCAGTTACTTTTGAAGCTATTGCTACTACTAGCAATAGGATAAACACATTTATTTTTTTCATAAACAATTTTTGGGTGTGCTTGATTTTGGGGTTTAACGCAATATTTACATTAATAGTATGCAAAGGTTAAAGAAAAATCAAGTCAAAATCAATATTTAACATTCTTTACTTGAATAAGTTGCAAGTCTTATGCCAAATAAATGTTAAAGAGAAATTAGTTTTAAATCTCTTTAATGTAAAAAGCCGAAGTAAAAAAACTAACTCGCTGATTAGTAATCCCAACGTCTTGTTTGATTGAGCTCTTCTTCTTTCTGTAATTCTTCTTGCGGAATAACCTTTAAAAAGGAAGGATGTTGTTCTATAGCGTACTCGATCATTTCTACGATATCTTCTACAGAGTCGTTTTCATAATCAATATCCAAAGGTTTTTTAATTTCCATAGTTTGAAGGATACCCCGCTTTTTGATACGAATTCCCTTTTTATCAAAAGAGCGTCTAAACCCATCAATCACGATAGGTACAACAACCGGTTTGTATTGCTTGATGATGTGTGCAGTTCCTTTACGAATGGGTTTCCAGGGTTTTGTAGTTCCCTGTGGAAATGTAATTACCCAACCATCGTGCAGCGCAATACCTATATTTTCGGTATCACTAAGATTCACAGGTCGGTCTACTTCTTTTCCTTTTGAACGCCAGGTTCTACTCACCGAAACCGCACCGGCATAAGCCATTATACGCGGTAATAGTCCGCTGCGCATTGTCTCACTGGCTGCTACATAGTAGATATTGAGTTTAGGTTGCCACAAGTAACCCACGTTTTTTATACTATCAACCCTACCGCTTAGACTTGCATTAAACACATGAAACATCGCCACCACGTCTGCAAAATAAGTTTGATGATTCGATACAAAGAGCACATTTGTATTAGGCAATTCTTTTATGATTTCAGAACCTTCTATTTGCAATGCATTAAAACCTCGGTAACGTCTGTGTGACATCGCACCAGCAATACGGATAAGCCACTTCTTGATGAAGTCATAATGCCCAAACGGATTGGTTTTTAAAAGTCCCATAGTTTTTATTACGTAATGAAAGGATAATTGTGAAATATAAAATTAAAACTTCAAACTATATACCGAAACTCAATCTAATTGTTGAAGCGCCCACTTAACTTCGCTAAGCATCATTGCTGTTGCACCCCATACTACGCGCTCTGCAAGGTAAAAAGCAGGTACTTCTAACATAGTACCGTAAGAAGTATCTATACGCTGTTTGATCACCTTTTTATCATCTAAAAACTCTGTCAAAGGAACTTCAAGAATCGCTTCGACCTCTGCCTCTTCTTTTGTAAAAGTTAGCTTAGATCGCACAATTCCTATATAGGGTTGAACCCAAAAGTTACTGGGTGGTATGTAAATTTTTGTCAATTTTTTGATGACTTCGATGGTATCACGATCTACTCCTATCTCTTCTTCGGTTTCCCGTAAAGCAGTTTCTTCTAATGAAGCATCAAAATCTTCAGCCTTGCCTCCAGGGAAGCCTACCTGATTACTATGAACACCTTTATAGGTTTTTCGCAGAATTAAAACCAGCATTGTCTCTCCTGTTTCATTAGGATAAAATACAGCCATCACTCCTGCCCACCTGGGATTTTTTGACTCAATATCTACATCTTTTAACGCACGTATGCGCTCATCAGGGGCCATTAAGAATTGAGCTTCTTGTCCCAATAAGGTCAAATTGCTTAGTTTTGGCATTCGTTTTACAAACTCTTCAAACTGCATTTATGCGTATCTCATTTACTTTAATATTACTCGTTTTGGTTTTAACCGGAGTCAGCTGTGAAGATAAAAAATCAAAACAAAAAACAACCGAACCGCAAATCGTTGAGAAAGTTGTAGATAGCACTCCTGAGCAAAAAGCAAAAGCCGAAAATGAGAAATTAAAAAAGAAAGCGGGATCAATTATTGAATCTCAAGCAGAGCTTATTCCATTTCTGACGGAATACGGAAAAAAGAATCCCGAGACGCGTGTGCGCATCAAAACTAAGTTTGGGAATATTGAAATTCAACTCTACAGAGATACGCCGCTGCACCGGGCTAATTTTATATTACTGGTAAAACAAGGCTATTTTGATGATACGATGATTCACCGAAACGCACTCGATTTTGTTGTGCAAGGTGGTAACAGTGATGGCTACGAAACTCCAAAAAAACGTCAACGCATCGGTAATTATTTAATTCCGAATGAATCAAGTCCCAATCACCCACACGTAAGAGGTGCTTTTTCTGCGGCGAAATATCTGGAGCAAAACATAAGTGATGCTTCTTCTCCTTTTGAATGGTTTATCGTAGTGCCAGAACGCGGTGCACATCATCTGGATGGTGAACATACTGTTTTTGGCCATGTGACTAAAGGAATGGATGTCGTTGATGAAATAAACAAACTGAAAACGGACGACAACGAGTGGCCTATAGAAAATGTCTATCTGGAGGCCGAGTTGATTAAATAATCTTGTTTTTAAATAAAATAATTCAGTTGGGATCTTTATTCAAAAATCCCGGTTTCTAGTCCGTCGATACTGGTTTGATTTTTTTCTGTCCAGTATTCTTTTATACCACGCTCCCCTTTTTGCTCTGACCAGACTTTTAAGGTCTCGCGCTCACCGGTATATTCCATAAAAGGAACTCCAAAACCGCAAGACGTTTGTACCAGGTCGATATTTAATTTAAAAATTTGACGAGCTCCGGCAGTCTCTTCAAAATGAGTGATGTATTTACCAAATGCTTCATCACGTTCGTGAAACACTTCGCCTTTGCCATACAGCCTTAAAATCAACGGATTCTTATCAAATGAACAAAACATAATGGTCATTCTGGGATCTTTAAGCATATGAGCAGCAGTCTCATTACCGCTACCGGTCATATTGAGCCACAAAACCTCCTGCTCGTTGAGAATATAAAAAGTTGCCATCCCTTTAGGTGAGACATTCACGCGACCGGTTTCTGCCGCTGTCCCCACAAAGAATATTTTTTGATTGCTGATGAATTCCTTTAATTTGTCTGTAAGCTGCGGAAGTTGTTTTCCCATAATCATTGAATTAATTAATACCGAAAATGGCTAGTTTTGATCGCGTTCTGCTTTGCTGTAAATTGAAGGTAATTGCAACTCATAGATCACCGCAAGTGTTCTGATAAGTACAACCACAAAACCTGAAACTACCGCATTTATACCAGAAGATATGCCATAAGAATGTAAAATTACATATAAAGAACCACCAGCTATACAAGCACTCGCATAGATTTCTTTTCTAAAAATAACAGGAATCTCATTACACAGAATATCCCGAATCACACCTCCAAAACAGGCCGTTATCGTACCCAAAGCCACACAAATAACAGGGTCTAAATTTACCAAAAGGGCTATTTCTACTCCAGTAATGGTATACAAGGCAATACCTATGGTATCAAACAAAAATAAAGACCGGCGCACATAGCGTAGTTGCTTTCTAAAGATAATACCTACTACGGTAGTGATCACGATAATATAAACAAAGGTTGAATTGAGTAACCATGTAACCGGTGATTTACCAATGAGAAGATCTCTAAGTGTACCACCACCTACTGAAGTTACAGTCGCAATAATGAGAATCCCAAAAAGATCCATCCGCTTTTTTGTTGCGGTAATCACTCCGGAAATCGCAAAAGCAATCGTACCTAAAATATCGATGATGTCTGCAATACTTTCCATTTATTTCTGGGTGTAGTAGTTATAGTCCTTAAGAACACGATCTACAAATGCAAACGGTGTTTCTTCTGGTGTTACCTGCATCGTTTTGGCAAGTTTTTCGCTCAGCTTTAAAATAACTTTGTGTTTAGAATAGCGCTTAGCATCGCTGTAAACCGTTTTCACTTTCTGTATATCTGCATCGGTAAAAACGGTTACCTGTGGGTATTTTGGTATATAATCTTCAGCTATGTTTTCTAATATGGTGTGGCTTATACGCACTTTTTTACGTTCGGTCACAACAGTGGTTCCGGCAGCGATATCTCCTAAACGCTGACCTTTTCCATTTAAAAGAATGGTAAAAACAGCAACACCGCCCGTAGTTAAGGTCACATCGATTACGCGCATAATCCAACGCACAAAAAAGCTTCCAAAGCCCGGTTTAGATCCGTCTAATTTTACCACCCGTAAACCCAAAGCTGCTTTACCCGGTGTGCGACCGTCCCAGAATCCTTCAAAAAAGAGAAAGTATAAAAACGACGGAATCCCTATAATCATAAAATAAATATTGATGGAAGAACCTTCGTTAGAATCTAATCCAAAAGCCGTTACTAAAAAGATTGAAGCGATCCAGTATGCGCCTAATATCAATAAATCAATGAGGTAGCCCAGTATGCGATCCCCTATTCCCGCTACATGCTGCTGAATGCTCACATTTTGTGCGGTTTCAATTTGAAAGTTATCCATGAATTCTTTTTCTTTACCTATTAAGTAGGATTTTAGAATTTAGAGTTTATCTCTAAAATAATTAAACTACACATCGCTAAACAGGGAATCGAACCTGATTAATTAAACGAATAACCAGACCATGCGCGAGGCGGCTTTTGTGAAGCAAAATAAGGATAAATGGTTAAGATTTGAAAACGTTCTGGAAGGGAATCAATTTGATTTATCTCCAGACGAGTTATCTGCCTTGTATCTTGAGGTTACAGATCATCTGAGTTATGCTAAAACTTTTTACCCAAAAAGTAAAACTACGCAGTATCTCAATTATCTGGCGTCTCAATCCCATCAAAAGATCTATAAGACCAAGCGCGAGTCTAGCCGCAGGTTTATCACTTTTTTTACTGAAGAGTTCCCGGTTTTAATGTATAAATATCAAAAACAATTATTACTTTCTTTTGCTACCTTTTTGATCTTTTGCATCATTGGTGCTTATAGTGCTGCAACAGATGGGGCGTATGTGCGCAGTATTCTGGGTGATGGTTACGTCAATATGACTTTAGAGAATATTCAGAATAACGACCCGATGCGTGTTTACAAAGAAATGAACGAAGTAGAGATGTTTATGGGTATTACCGTAAACAACATCAGAGTTGCGCTTATGGCATTTATTCTGGGAATACTTTTTAGCATTGGTTCGCTTTATATGATGATGCAAAACGGCGTGATGCTGGGTTCTTTTCAATATTTCTTTTACGATAAAGGTTTATTATGGGAATCTGTACGCACGATTTGGATTCACGGTACTATTGAAATTTCAGTAATCATTATTGCGGGTGCTGCGGGATTGGTTTTAGGAAATGGAATTTTATTTCCGGGAACCTATACCCGACTCGAATCGTTTAAACGCAGTATGAAAGACGGACTCAAAATTGTGGTGAGTACCATTCCGTTTTTTATTATTGCGGGTTTTCTAGAAGGTTTTGTAACCCGCCATACCGAAATGCCAGACTGGCTTGCCATTTTAATTATTGGTATTTCTTTGTTACTAATTTTGTTTTACTACGTCGTATACCCTAGAATCGCTTATAAAAAACAACTACATCGATTAAATGAAAGAACTGATCACTTTTAAAAAGCAACGTGAATTAGGAGAGATAATTACAGACACCTTTAAATTTCTCCGTCTGGAATACAAACCCCTGTTTAAAGCTTTACTGCGCAATGCTGCAATACCTTTTTTAATCTTAATAGGTATATCTGCATACTACACAGGGATCTCAACAGATTTTGACATGTTTAGCAATGATATGTTTAACGCTGCTAATATTATACTGCCGTTAATAGGCTTATTTATTGCTGTGTTTTTTTATTATGGAGTGCTTTATGGAACGGTACTCAACTTTATTAAACTATATATCGAAAACCAAGGCGTTGTTGACCAAGATGAACTTAAAGGTTTAGTACGTCATGATTTGGGAAATTTGACCGGTCTTACATTTCTAATTGCAATAATGATCTTTTTTGGTTTTATGCTTTGCTTTTTTCCAGGAGTATATGTTGCTGTTCCGTTATCATTAACCTGGGCGATTTTGGTCTTCCAAAATCAATCTGTAGGTGATTCTATTTCAGATAGTTTTAAATTGGTTAAAAACGAATGGTGGATCACTTTTGCCACTATGTTTATTTTAGGCTTGCTGATGTATGTTGCGAACTTAGTATTCTCGTTACCCGCAATTATTTATACTGTAGGTAAAGGTTTTGCTTCCGCAGAACAGATATCTCAGGGAGATCTATCTAGTATGTTTGATTGGGTTTATGTTTTATTGAATGTACTCTCCTCTGCTGTTCAATACATCTTAGCAGGAATTTTCGCAATAGCGATCGCTTTTATTTATTTCAATTTGAATGAAAAAAAGAATCAAACCGGAACTTTTGAAACTATAGAAAGTATAGGTTCTGGCAATGATTAGAAACCTGATTTACATATTCGTTTTTCTATATTCTTTTGGTTGCATTTGCCAGACGGCAAGTATTGATTCTACTGAATTTATTCAGGAAGTTCAATATGATAAAAGTGCTATTACCCCATTGCAGTTTGATGATCAAGCTCTACAAGAATTAAAACAAGACGAAGCTTTTGATTATGTTGAGTTAGTTCCACCAGATAACATTTGGACACGTTTTAAAAACTGGATCAATGAAGTATGGAGTTCTTTTATAAACTGGATTCTTCAGGGAAATGAAGCTACGGGAATTCTGGGGTTTTTAGTCAAAGCTTTACCTTACCTACTCATTGCAGGAGTTCTCGTATTTTTAATATGGCTTTTCTTGAGAATTGATCTGGGAAGTTCTCCTCTTAAAAATACAGAACTTAATAAAGTGATTCTTTCTGATGAGCAGGATATCATAGAGACCCATGATATAGAAAGCTTGATCGCCCAGGCACTTCACGAAAACAACTACCGTCTTGCTGTTCGTTTTTACTATTTACTGGTACTTCAAAAATTATCAAAAAAGGATATTATAGACTGGCAGGTTCAAAAAACGAATGCCGATTATGTTTATGAAATTAAAAGTGAAGGTCTACGCAAGGATTTTACCAAACTCACCCGTATTTATGATTTTATCTGGTACGGCAATTTTGATGTGAATGAAACCGATTTTCTAAAAGCAGAAAAAGAGTTTAAACAAATAACCACCACGTTATGAGTAAACGTTACAAAATAATGGCGGTTCTTCTGGTGGTTTTTCTCTCGCTTCTAATTATTGGCGAAGCCACACAACCCGAACCTGTAAACTGGTTCCCCGGTTATGGGAAGCAAGATAAAATTCCATTTGGTACGTATGTTTTTTACGATCAGCTTCCTTCAATTATTGATAAAGATCGTTTAGAAGACGTCAATATTCCTCCTTTTGAATTTTTGCTAGATTCTACAGATCCGCCTGAAGGCACGTATCTTTTTCTCAATTCCAGCGTTTACAATGATGCTTCAGAAAGCACCAAGATTTTAGATTGGGTAGCTAAAGGAAATACGCTGTTTGTTGCATCAAAAGCAATTAGCGAAACAATTCTGGATAGTTTATGTCTCAATACAGAATATCTTTCGGAAACCAGCGAACTCAAAAAACGTCCGTTAGCAAACCTCAGTAATCCATCTTTAAAGGCCTCAAAACCTTATCGCTTGAATAAAGATGTGGGCACAGTTTATTTTGATCAGATAGACACCACCCAAACCACAATTCTAGGCGTTTACGATCTTATCAGAAACAATGATTCTACAAAGATTCTGGAGCCTAAAGTTAATTTCATCAAAACTCCTTACAGAAAAGGCACAGTCATTCTCAATACTTTTCCCGAAGGCTTTACCAATGTGTTTATGTTAGACAGTCTCAATGCGAGTTATACGGCTAAAGCTTTGTCTTACCTTCCTAAAGAAGGAAAGATCTATCTGGATCAACATTATAAAAATAGCAAAGCTAAGGCAGTATCTCCACTCTATTTAATACTTACAAACAAATATTTAAAATGGTCGTGGTACACGCTCTTAATTGGCGCTTTGATATGGATTTATTTTGAAGGAAAACGCAAGCAACGCAGCATTCCTGTCATAAAGCCTTTACCTAATCAAACACTCGATTATACGCGCACGATTGCCGGAATGTATCTCGATAAAAAAGACAACCACCAGATCGCAATGCATCAAATCAATCATTTGCTGGAATACATTAGAAGTAGTTATACACTGGCAACAGATCACAGAGATTCGGCTTTTATTGAGAAACTCGCTGCAAAAAGCGGAGTTGAGCAAGCAACAGTAAAAAACCTTATAGATTATACCATAACGATTAGACAGAAAGCAGTCGTCACCGAAGACGAATTGATTAAACTGAATTCGCTAATCGAAAATTTTAAAAACAGCCATTAAGATGGAAGAACATAAAAATCAAGAAAACTTAAATTTGAATCAGGAGCAACCGCAAACGTCGCCTGAACCTTCAGAAAATCTCGAGTTTCAAAATAGAATTCCGCTGGAAGATTTACGCAAAAGTGTAGATGCATTGAAAGCTGAACTCGCAAAGGTGATTGTGGGTCAGCACGAGTTTATAGAACTACTTATTGTAGCCTTACTAACAGACGGTCACGTTCTCATTGAAGGCGTACCGGGCATTGCAAAAACCGTTACGGCCAAGTTATTTGCAAAAACACTCAATACCGCTTTTAGTCGCATTCAGTTTACGCCAGACTTGATGCCAAGTGATGTTTTAGGAACTTCAGTACTGAACATGAAAACCAGTGATTTCGAGTTTAAATACGGTCCTATTTTCTCAAATATCGTGTTAATAGATGAGATCAACCGCGCTCCGGCAAAAACACAAGCTGCACTTTTTGAAGTGATGGAAGAACGTCAGATTACCATTGACGGTCATAAATATGAGTTAGAAAAACCATTTATAGTTTTGGCAACGCAAAACCCCATTGAACAAGAAGGAACCTATGCCCTGCCTGAAGCACAACTAGACCGTTTTCTATTTAAAATAAAGGTTGAATATCCTGATCTTGAAGATGAAATCTTAATTCTTAAAAGTCAGAATGATAGAAAGGGTTCACAGATGGAAGTTGTAAACGCTATTCTATCACCAGAAAAACTTCAGGAATATCGCGATCAAACCCGTCAGATTCTGGTAGAAGAAAAAATACTGAATTACATCGCTTCAATTACGGTTAAATCCAGAACACATCCACATTTGTATTTAGGAGGTTCGCCTCGTGCTTCCTTAGCCATTATGAATTCGGCTAAAGCATTTGCAGCCATAAATGGTCGGGACTTTGTGACCCCGGAAGATGTAAAGAGAGCCGTAACTCCTGTTTTAAGACACCGTGTCATTCTCTCTCCAGAACGTGAGATGGAAGGTATGACGCCAGAAACCGTTATTGAGATGCTTGTTCAATCTGTAGAGGTACCTCGCTAGTGCGCATTATAAACTTCATAAAAAGTCTGTATTTAGGCAAACGCGTATTCTACGTGCTTGCCGTACTTATTGTGCTTTTTTTATTTTCATATTGGGTTCATGTGCTATATCCTGTAGCTTTAGTTGGGTTGTTTCTTTTAGCTATTGCTGCGGTTTTTGACAGCATTTTATTATTTAAAAAGAAAGATGGAATTCTTGCAACTCGGGAGTTACCTGAGAAATTCTCAAACAGTGATCTCAATGAAGTACCCCTGAGTATTCAGAACAAATACGGTTTTAAAATCGCTTACAATATCATTGATGAAATCCCGGTACAATTTCAAAAACGAGATTTTCTCAAATCGGGAAGTATTCCGGCGCGAGCCAAAAAATTGATTATATATCAATTAAGACCTGTTGATCGCGGAGTTTACACATTTGGCAAACTCAATATTTATGTAAGCTCTCCGCTCAATTTTGTAAAACGAAGATTTTCCTTCGGAAAAGATCAGACTGTAAAAGTCTACCCTTCTTTTGTACAAATGAAGAAATATGCCTTTCTGGCTATTGACAATAAACTGACACAATTCGGTCTTAAGAAGATTCGTCGTATTGGTCATACGATGGAGTTTGAGCAAATCAAAGATTATGTGAGCGGTGATGATGTGCGCACGATCAACTGGAAAGCCACGGCAAAACGCGGCAATCTGATGGTTAATCAATTTCAGGACGAAAAATCACAACCGGTTTATTCGATTATAGATGCCAGCCGGGTGATGAAAATGCCTTTTGAAGGGTTAACCTTGCTCGATTATGCCATCAATAGCGCTTTAGCCTTTAGTAATATAGCATTGAAAAAGAATGATAAAACCGGTTTATTGACGTTCAGTAACACGATTCATAATCATCTTGCTGCAAGTAGCAAAAAAACACATCTCAATACAATTTTAGAGGTTTTATATTCAATTAAAACTAATTTTCTGGATAGTGATTTTGGCAGATTGTATGCTGAAGTAAAACGTAAAATCACACATAGAAGTCTTTTATTGCTGTATACTAACTTTGAACACTTGAGTGCTTTAGAGCGTCAACTCCCCTATTTAAAAGGTCTTGCCCAAAAACATGTCTTGGTTGTCATCTTTTTTGAAAATACAGAACTTGATAATCTGATTTCAAAAAAAGCAACCAGCACTCCTGAAATCTATCATAAAACCATTGCTCAAAAAATGGATTATGATAAAAAGCTCATGGTAAAAGAACTTGAGAAACATGGTATACAAGCTGTTTTAACCAAACCTGAAGATCTTTCTGTAAAAACAATCAATAAATATCTGGAGATAAAAGCACGGGGAATTATTTAAGTTTTAAATACCCCGAAATTTTAAATTTTCAATATTCAATTTCTCCCGAAAGCCCTTATATTTGCAGCCTAAATTTTTATTATGATCCAAGTTACTTTGCCAGACGGCAGCGTAAAAGAATTTGAAAGCGGAGCAACACCTTTTGATGTTGCAAACAGTATAAGTGCAGGACTTGCGCGTAATGTTATTTCTGCGAAATACAATAAGCAAACCATAGAAATAACGACCCCACTTACCGAGGACGGTTCTTTGGTATTGTACACTTGGAATGATGATGAAGGTAAAAAAGCATTCTGGCACTCTTCTGCTCACATTTTAGCGCAAGCTTTAGAAGAATTATATCCATGGGTTAAACTAACCATTGGACCGGCCATTGATAAAGGGTTTTACTATGATGTAGATCTTGGTGATCGCTCGTTAAGCGAGAATGACTTCAAAAAGATCGAAGATAAAATGCTTGAAATTGCCCGAGGAAAACATGAGTTTTCTATGCGTAGCGTTTCTAAAGCAGATGCTCTCGAACTTTACAAAAAACAAGAAAATCCATACAAGGTTGAATTGATAGAAAACCTTGAGGACGGCACAATCACCTTTTGCGACCACGATACGTTTACAGATTTATGTCGAGGTGGACACTTACCCAATACCGGTTTTGTAAAAGCAGTTAAGTTGATGAGTGTTGCAGGGGCTTACTGGCGCGGTGATGAAAACAAACCACAACTTACACGTGTTTACGGTATTTCATTCCCAAAACAAAAAGACTTAAAAGAATATTTAGAGCTTCTTGAAGAAGCTAAAAAGAGAGACCATAGAAAATTAGGAAAAGAACTTCAGTTGTTTACTTTTTCTCAAAAAGTAGGTCAAGGTCTGCCATTATGGCTGCCTAATGGTGCCGCTTTGCGCGAACGCTTAGAGAACTTTTTAAAAGCTGCTCAGAAAAAAGCAGGATATGAGATGGTGGTTTCGCCACATATTGGTCAAAAAGAGTTATACGTGACTTCTGGTCACTATGCCAAATATGGTGAAGACAGTTTTCAGCCTATAACTACTCCTGCGGAAGGCGAAGAGTTCTTATTAAAACCTATGAACTGTCCGCATCACTGTGAGATTTACAATGCAAATCAATGGAGTTATCGTGATTTACCAAAGCGTTTTGCAGAATTCGGAACGGTTTATCGTTATGAACAAAGCGGTGAACTTCACGGACTTACACGTGTGCGTGGGTTTACTCAAGATGATGCACACATCTTTTGCACTCCAGATCAGCTCGATGAAGAATTTATGAAAGTAATAGACCTGGTACTTTATGTATTTGGTTCTTTAGGTTTTGAAAACTTTACAGCTCAGGTTTCGTTAAGAGATCCTGAAAACAAAGAGAAATACATCGGTTCTGATGAAAACTGGGCAAAAGCCGAAAACGCAATTATAAATGCAGCAAAAGCTAAAAATCTTAACTATGTTGTAGAAACTGGGGAAGCCGCTTTTTACGGCCCTAAGCTAGACTTTATGGTAAAAGATGCATTAGGTCGCAGCTGGCAGTTAGGAACAATTCAGGTAGATTATAACCTTCCTGAGCGTTTTGAACTGACGTATAAAGGCAGTGATAATGAGGAGCATCGCCCGGTTATGATACACCGTGCACCCTTTGGAAGTATGGAGCGTTTTGTTGCTATTTTATTAGAACATACCGGCGGAAACTTCCCGTTGTGGCTTATGCCAGTACAAGCCAGTGTGTTAACACTCAGTGAAAACTATGAGAATTACGCACAAAATGTATTAACTTTGCTCGAAAATAACGAAGTTCGCGCCACGATAGATGATCGTGGAGAAACCATGGGAAGGAAGATCAGAGAAGCAGAAATGCAAAAAACTCCTTTCATGCTCATAATTGGTGAAAAAGAATCCAATGATGGTACGGTTTCTGTACGTAAACACGGTGGAGAGGATTTAGGAACGATGACAGTTGCAGAATTTGCAGAAATCATCAATACTGAAATCTCCAAGACATTAAAGAAATTTGAAGTTTAATTAAAATTATATAGCCATAGCAATACGTAGAAAAAGATCAAGAGGACCGGCAAGAGTCCAGAAGACAGACCAACACAATATCAACCAAAAAATTCGTGCTCGTGAAGTACGCCTTGTAGGTGATAATGTAGAAATGGGGATATACCCTACTAGCAAAGCACTTGACATCGCTCAAGAGCAAGAACTAGACTTAGTAGAGATCTCTCCTAATGCAGAACCACCTGTTTGTAAGGTGATGGATTATAAGAAATTTGTTTACGAACAAAAGAAGCGTGAAAAAGCAATAAAAGCTAAAGCGTCTAAAGTTGTCGTTAAAGAAATTAGATTTGGTCCTAACACAGATGATCACGACTACGAGTTTAAAAAGAAACATGCTCTAAAGTTTCTTGAAGAAGGAGCAAAGTTAAAAGCTTATGTTTTCTTTAAAGGGCGTTCAATTATTTACAAAGATCAAGGTCAGATTTTGCTACTTCGCTTAGCGCAAGATCTTGAAGAGTATGGTAAAGTTGAGCAGATGCCTAAATTAGAAGGGAAACGTATGATTATGTTTCTTGCACCTAAGAAAACAAAATAAAAGTCTAATAGACTTTTTAAAATATAAATCCCGACCTTTTTTAAAAGGCCGGGATTGTTTTGATAGTAAAAAATCAAGACAAACAGTAATAAGCGGAATAATTAAATAAACTAGGAATTATGCCTAAAATGAAAACAAAAGGCAGTGCTAAAAAGCGTTTTAAGCTTACAGGTACTGGTAAAATCAAAAGAAAGCACGCGTTTAAGAGTCACATCTTGACTAAAAAGTCTAAGAAACGTAAGCTAGCGTTAACTCACGATACTTTGGTACACAAAGCTGACGAGAATAACGTGAAAATTATGTTACGTCTTAAATAGGAACGTAACCGGTTCAATTATTTTATAAACCCTGGAGTTGGGCAAAACGAAAATATAAGAGTTTTAAAAGTGGTGCTTGTCACCCGCCTGCTACAAAAACAATTAAATTATGCCAAGATCAGTAAATTCAGTTGCTTCTAGAGCCCGTAGAAAAAAGGTGATGAAGCAAGCCAAAGGTTACTTTGGAAGACGTAAAAACGTCTACACAGTTGCAAAAAATGCGGTTGAAAAGGCTATGCTTTATGCATACCGTGACCGTCGTCAAAAGAAAAGAAACTTCCGTGCACTATGGATTACTCGTATTAATGCGGGTGCTCGCATGCATGGGATGTCTTATTCACAGTTTATGGGCAAAGTTAAAGCTGCAAACATCGAACTTAACCGTAAGGTATTAGCAGATTTAGCAATGAATCACCCAGAAGCTTTTGAAGCAATCGTAAGTAAAGTAAAATAAGGCTAACGCCTAATTAATTAACAATACTCCGCTTATAAACAAAAAGCCCGATCGTTTAATCGGGCTTTTTCATTTTATGCTACATAACTACTTCCAATTAAAGATTACCGCTTTTTCCATATCAGGATGCAGACTATTTAATACAGGACACGTTTTGGCTGTGTTTTCAAGAATCTTTCGGTCTTTATCGTTATGAACTCCTTGCAAGTTTAATTCAATTTCTATACGAGCGATTCTGCGGGGTTCTGCATTCATAATTTTAGTCACAGATGCTGTTGAACCTTTAAGTTCTACTCCGTCTAATTGGGCTGCTTTTATACCCATTACTGTAAGCATACAACTCGCTAATGCAGTAGCTACTGTATCTGTAGGAGAAAAAGCTTCTCCCTTACCATTGTTGTCAGTTGGAGCATCCGTAATAAATTTATCCCCAGATTTGAGATGCTCCCATTCCGTTCTTAGATCACCTAAATAAACAACTCTACTAGTCATATTTTAATCTTTTAAAAATAAAGACGATGAAGATTCAGCCGGAATCTCAACTACTATTTCTTCCAGATCCTGACCATATTTTAAAATATATGCAGCTGTATTAAAATACCCTGCTGATACCGGATCCTGAATATAATTAAATTTATTCTCAACATACTCAGTACTGTATCCTGCATCTGCTGCATCATATAAACTTTCTGATGCGGCTAATCGCAATAAAGTATCAAAAGTTATGTCATAACCTCTTACCGCATAACTGCTAGGAATATAACCGTATTTTCTTTCGTAAGCTTCAATAAACGACTTCTGACCAGCCCCATAAGCTCTGTCTACAGAAGGAAAGTGAAAGTTCAACTTCATCAGTGTAATATTAGAAACATCATCACTTTCATAAGCTGAACCCTTATTGGTAGTCATCAAGGTGATCTTTCTATTTTCTGATATTTGTGTTGATAAACTCGTCGTTACATTACTAATTAAAGCAATATCGTTAGTCTCAAGAATCACCCAATTATCTATAGTTTGAGATAATTTTGCCGTAAGATCACTAGCTCTCAAATACGAGCCATTATCTGATGATTTAGGAAATACAACCTTAGCATCAGGATACATGGCTAAAACCTCATTCTTAATACTCTGGTTTTTTGAATCAGCTATAACAACTATATTCTTGCCTTTACCCTGTAATTTTATGTACCGAAGCATTTCTTGTTTTAAAATCTCATCATCTGGTCTTGACTGAAACATATTAGAACTCATCGCTACATTAGGAACAATTGGAGATACAACTGGAATAGAACGACCTTTAAGAAGCTGACTTGCCTTTTCTACGTTTGAAGTTAGAAGCGGGCCCACAACAGCATTCATTTTTGAAAAGTCATTGCTGTTGATTAGATTTTCAATTTTACGATCATTCCCCGCTTTACCATCTCCTCGAGCATATTGTGTATCGTAGACATAAAGATTTGAAGAAATACCTAAAGCTTTAGCAGAATCTATCGCCATAAGAGCTCCGCTGTAAAAGTCTAAGGCGATATTCATTACACGATCTTTTTTAATCACAGATTTACGCACATCAGCCGTATCAATTTCTGTTTTACCTAGATTAAAAGGAAGCATCAACGCAATATTCTTGGTTGACCTGTTTGTCAAATTATCAGCAAGCTTTATTGCACCACCGTTTACAGTTACAGCTGTTTCGGAACCCAATTTAGATTTAGGTAATTTGAGAATCATTCCACTTTTAAGACCATCTTCAAGAGCGGGATTAAGCGTTATCAATTCTGCTTTTGTCATATCCCATCTTTGGGTTAGTCTAAACAAGTTTTCTTTTGGCTTTACCTCATAAAATCCAAATATACTGTCTTCTAAAACAGCATCTTTTGCATAAGATTTATCCGGCACATTGATAATATCACCTATCTGCAAACCATCTTCTATACCAGGATTCATCATCTCAAGTTCTGCTATGGTAATTCCATACATTGAAGCTAAACCATATTTAGTTTCTTTAGGCTTAACGATATGTTTTCTATTAGTAACAGCAGGTTTAGCCGTCTCATCAACCACTACTGTTTCGGTATTAGGAAGTTTTACGATCTCACCATTTCTCAATTCGGCACTATACAAATGCTTATTATAGCGTTTTATCTCAGATTCTGAAATATTATATTTTTTTGAAAGACTATACAAGGTCTCCCCTTTTGCAACTGTATGCAATATATATTTACCATCAGCACTTATTTCTGAACCACCAGGAACAGATTTACCTCCCGGAAGGATAAGCACCAATCCCGGATAAAGATTTCCCTTAGCTTCAGGATTTAAGCGATAAATCTCATAAACGGTGACATTATACTTATTAGCAATACTGGAAACAGTCTCGCCATCGCGCACCTGATGACTTGCATATTTTTGTTGACCTATACTTGAACAACTGAATACAACAAATATAAAAACGAATAAAATGGTGATGTTTTTCATTGTGGTTATTTTTTAAACCAATACCTCATAAAACTATGAGGTATTGGTTTGAAAATGATTTTGTAAAATTAAAAATTCAGTTTATTCCCACTCAATAGTTGCCGGTGGTTTTGAACTGATGTCATAGACTACTCTATTAACGCCTTTAACCTTATTTATTATATCATTTGAGGTCTTTTGCAGAAAATTATAAGGAAGGTTTACCCAATCTGCAGTCATACCATCTGTACTTTCTACAGCTCTAAGTGCAACACATTTCTCATAAGTACGCTCATCTCCCATCACACCGACTGAATCAACTGGTAATAACATAGCGCCAGCCTGCCAAACCTGATCATAAAGACCCCATTCACGCAAACCGTTAATAAAGATCGCATCAACTTCTTGAAGAATACGCACTTTTTCTGGTGTGATATCTCCCAAAATTCTAATCGCAAGCCCAGGTCCAGGGAATGGATGTCTACCCAATAAAGTTGGACTCATATCCATACTGGCACCTACACGCCTTACTTCATCTTTAAAAAGCATACGAAGCGGCTCTACCACTTTAAGCTTCATAAAATCTGGTAAACCACCTACATTATGATGTGATTTTATAGTTGCTGAAGGACCTCCTGTTGCAGAAACAGATTCTATAACATCAGGATAAATTGTTCCTTGCGCCAACCATTTAGCATCTTCTACCATATGCGCTTCATCATCAAAAACTTCGATAAAGACACGACCTATAGTTTTTCTTTTTTCTTCTGGATCACTTTTACCGGCAAGAGCGTCTAGAAAACGTGCCGAAGCATCAACCCCTTTCACGTTTAGGCCCATTCCCTCATATTGTTTCAACACATCGTGAAACTCGTTTTTACGAAGCAAACCGTTATTTACAAAAATACAGTGTAGATTTTTTCCTATGGCTTTATGCAGTAACATCGCAGCTACAGAGCTGTCAACACCTCCAGAAAGGCCAAGAATTACTTTGTCTGTACCTATTTTCTTTTTTAATTCTGCAACTGTAGTGTCTACAAAAGTATCTGGAGTCCAGCTTTGTTCAACTTTTGCGATATTGATTAAGAAATTCTCTAATATTTTTTTTCCATCTGTTGAATGATAGACCTCAGGGTGAAACTGAATTGCATACGTCTCTTCACCACCTATACGATATGCTGCATTTTCTACATCGTGCGTACTGGCTAATCTCACAGAGCCTTCCGGCAGAGCCTTTATCGTATCACTGTGACTCATCCACACCTGGCTACCTACTTCTACACCCTCAAAAAACGGTTCACTCTCCTTTATCATCGAAAGATTTGCCCGCCCATACTCACGGGTATTAGACTGACCAACTTCTCCTCCATGGAAATGAGCCAGATATTGTGCCCCATAGCAAACACCTAGTAAAGGCTTTACACCTCGTATCTTAGAAAGATCTGGATGCGGCGCATTTTCAGCACGAACTGATGATGGAGATCCGGAAAGAATTACAGCTTTATAACTGTTTAAATCTTCAGGTAAATTATTAAATGGTTTTATTTCGCAGAAAATATTGAGTTCCCGTATGCGTCTTGCAATTAACTGGGTATACTGCGAACCGAAATCTAGAATGAGTACGTTATTTTGCATAGGCAAAAATAGCATTTCTATCTATTTTCAGTAAGTCAAAAATCATTCTTATTTTCACATTTAATAAACAATTTTTAAGGGAGCAGAAAATTCACTTTACTACTTCAACTTCTTAAAATATATTAGAATTAATTTAAACTAAATTAGACATTTTACATCCTAAAATCGACTAAATGCTTCTATGTTGATATTTTAAAAAGTATCATCCTACACTAAATACAAACCACATACTATTAATCATTTACATTTTTAATAATATAGTTAAGGATTTGATACTTATACACTCTAAATTTCTTAATAAGCTAATAATCAACTAAAAATATAATTATCAGCAATATATCAGAGTTTAATTTTTATATTTGAACAAATTAGATGTTCCCTAAACCTAATCTATAAAATGTCTATATCAAAACAACTTAAAGCGCTCAGAGAAAAGACTTCTTTGTCTCAAAAGAAAGTTGCCGAAGAGCTCGGTATTACTCAAGGTGCCTATTCCTTAATTGAAAATGGGCAAAACTCTATCACTACAGAACATTTACTTACACTAAGCAGACTTTATAGTGTTCCTACAGATCGCATTTTAAAAGGCTCTCATAATTCTATAATGATGAGCTCTACAAATGGATTTGTACCACTTATCAACGTTGAAGCGAGAGCTGGTTTTATCGAAAATCGCGACAATGAACAGTGGATGTCTACTTTAGACATGTTTAAGCTTCCGGGTTATGAACCTGCTCAAGGTCAAAAACTTTTTGAAGTTGAAGGTGATAGCATGATGCCTACGCTAATGCACGGTGATATATTGATCACACAGCATACAGAAGACCTCTCTGAAATATTAGATGGTTCTGTGGCAGTTATAGTTACTACAAAATCTGTATTGACTAAACGTATTAAAAAAGACCTTCCTAACAATGCTATTATTTTAATTAGTGATAATAGCAAGTATGAGAGTATAAGCTATGATCTAGAAAATATTCTAGAAATCCTTATTGTAAGGGGTAAAATCACAAGTTCGCTCAATGTTGTAGACATGGATGCTAATAAGCGTGTACAGCATTTAGAGAACCAAGTTGATAAGTTACAAAGCGATATGAGTAAACTCATAGAGAAAATAAATAAACTGGTTTAAAACCTCAGTTTTCTTCAAAAAAATCCGGTCTGAAATAGACCGGATTTTTCATTTAATTTAAATCTTAATTAGCCTTTAGTAACGCGACCTACAGGAAATGATGCCGTATTTATCTGCATTTTATTTGTAACTTCAGAACCAGCTTCTTCTGTAATAGTACCAGTCAAAGGTCTTAAAACAAAAGGCTTTGTTTCATCATTATCAGGATTTGGCTCTATGGTAATAAATGCCTTTCTTCCTAAAAGATTTGGTGCAGTATTTATACCATACAATTGAGAAAGTAAGCTGACATTTATAAAATCTTCTCCCGGAAAATCTGGAGCTGGATTGATATTACGACTAAATACATCTGTTTCATCAGCATTATTTACATTAGTAAACTTCCCTGTTGAAACATTAACATCGCCGCTTGCTCCCTGTAATGTAACCCATCCTTCGTATTTCCAACCAGAAGGAAGTGTTGGTAATTTAAGACCAGGCTGCCCTGTTGAAGGTACATACCAGTAAAGTCCACTATTTTCATTTGTAGTTACATCGTCTGTGGGTGTTTGTAATACAAATTGTCCAGAAGCAGTTGTATAAGAACCAAAGGTATCAGTAACATCAACAGTTGCTGCATTACCAACAAAATCACCACTAAGTATAATAGACTGACTAATTTCTGAACTTGGATCATTGCCCGGCTCAATACTCAGTACAAAACCCACAGCGTCATCAACTTGCCCAGTTAACGCCTGAAAAGTCTTTGGGAAATCTACATCTGTAAATCTACCCAGAGACACAAGATTTGTACCTGTTACCAACCAAGCCTGATATTCTGCCCCAGAATCTAGTCGTTCTAATCCTGAAATATCAACAGTTACATCAGATCGATCTACCGAATCATCTCCTGAACAAGAAGCAAAAAAGATAGCAGCAAATAATATTGTTAATAGATTAAGTTTTTTCATAAAAAATTTTTTAAGTTGTTTCAAATTTATAAACGCAAATAGCGTGCAAAAATTTCAATAAAAAAACCAAACCGCCCTAAAGCGGTTTGGTTTTAATAAATATTTAGTAAAACGCTTAGGCGTTTTGCTTTTTGATCAAGTTTAAAGCAGAACCTTCTCTATACCATGCGATTTGCGCATCGTTATATGTATGATTTGCCATAATTGTATCTTTACTTCCATCTGCGTGAGTAACTTCAATAGTTAAAGGCTTATCCGGAGCAAATTCTTCGATATCAACAAAACTGAATGTATCATCCTCCTGAATCAAATCATAATCATTTTCGTTATCAAAAGTCAACCCTAACATTCCTTGCTTTTTAAGATTTGTTTCATGTATACGAGCAAAAGACTTAACTAAAACCGCTGCAACACCTAAGAAACGAGGTTCCATAGCTGCATGTTCACGAGAAGAACCTTCACCATAATTATGGTCTCCCACTACAATAGTTTTAATTCCCTTAGCCTTGTATTCACGCTGTGTATCTGGTACACCTCCAAATTCTCCTGTCAACTGATTTTTAACGAAATTCGTTTTCTTATTATAAGCATTTACAGCACCAATAAGACAGTTGTTCGAAATATTATCTAAGTGACCTCTATATCGTAACCAAGGCCCAGCCATTGAAATGTGATCTGTAGTACACTTACCAAAAGCTTTGATAAGCAACTTAACCTCTTTTAATTCTGAATCCTGAATGGGTGTAAAAGGCTCTAATAATTCTAAACGTTCACTATCTTCTGCAACTTTAACCTCTACGGAACTACCATCTTCAGTAGGTGCAAGATACCCATTCTCATCAACAGCAAAGCCTTTTGGCGGAAGTTCAAGACCTACAGGAACATCTAATTTCACCTGCTCTCCATCCTCGTTCAATAACGTGTCTGTCATAGGATCAAAATCTAAACGACCCGAAATAGCTATTGCTGCAACCATTTCTGGAGATCCTACGAAAGCATGCGTATTAGGATTACCATCAGCACGTTTTGAGAAGTTACGGTTGAAAGAATGAACAATTGTATTTTTCTCTTCACCCTTGCGGTCACTACGATCCCACTGACCAATACAAGGACCACAGGCATTTGTAAATATAGTAGCACCTAAATTTTCGAAAACTTCTAATAAACCATCTCGCTCAGCTGTAAATCTAATCTGCTCAGAACCCGGGTTGATACCAAAATCACTCTTAGGTTTTAATTTTTTATCTATAGCCTGTTGGGCAATTGAAGCAGCTCTAGACAAATCTTCGTAAGAAGAGTTTGTACAAGAACCTATAAGCCCCCAATCTACTTTGAGAGGCCAGTCATTTTCAGCAGCTTTCTTTCCTAATTCTCCTACTGGGGTAGCAAGATCTGGAGTAAAAGGACCATTAAGGTGTGGACGTAATTCTGAAAGGTTAATTTCAATAACTTCATCAAAGTATTGCTCAGGATTAGCATACACTTCATCATCTCCAGTTAAATACTCTTTAATTTCATTTGCAGCATCTGCAACATCAGCACGGTCTGTAGCACGTAAGAAACGCTCCATAGACTCGTCATAGCCAAATGTTGACGTGGTAGCACCTATCTCTGCCCCCATATTACAAATGGTACCTTTTCCTGTCGCAGAAAGATTTTTAGCTCCAGGGCCAAAATATTCTACAATAGCACCCGTTCCACCTTTTACAGTAAGAATACCAGCTACCTTAAGAATAACATCTTTAGAAGCAGTCCATCCATTCAACTCACCGGTTAACTTAACACCTATTAGCTTAGGGAATTTAAGTTCCCAAGGCATACCTGCCATCACATCTACTGCATCAGCGCCACCTACACCTATAGCAACCATACCAAGACCACCAGCATTTACCGTATGACTATCTGTACCTATCATCATTCCTCCCGGGAATGCATAGTTTTCTAAAACCACTTGATGAATAATACCCGCACCCGGTTTCCAGAAACCAATACCGTATTTATTAGAAACAGATTCTAAGAAATCAAAAACCTCATTACTGGTTTCATTTGCTCTTTTTAAATCTTTTTTAGCGCCCTGCTTTGCCTGAATCAAGTGATCACAATGTACTGTAGTAGGTACAGCAACATTTTTTTTACCCGCTTGCATAAATTGTAATAACGCCATCTGAGCTGTAGCATCCTGACAAGCAATACGATCTGGAGCAAAATCTACATAGTCCTTACCACGTACAAATGCTCTATCGGTTTTACCATCCCAAAGGTGAGAGTATAATATTTTTTCTGCCAGTGTTAAAGGCTTACCTGTAATTTCGCGAGCAGCGTCTACACGCTCTGCAACTTTACTGTAAACCGATTTGATCATATCAATATCAAATGCCATATCTAAGTTTTAGTTAAATGAATTTGTAATTTACATACGCTCGAAAGCGGCTTTAAAATTACGAAAAAGCGTAGAAAATATGAAGCCTAAACATAGATTAAGGCTATATCTCTATAAAAGCTAAATTTATTGCAAATACAACTAATAATATATCGATTTCGTTGCTTAATTATGATAATTAGTTAGTTACAAACCGGATGTTATTAAAAAACTCTTCTAAAACATTATTTAGAGTCCTTCTATATTAGTTTATAATAAGCTATTTATAATTTTATTAAGGGTTAAGCCTTCTGCCTCAGCTTTGTAGTTCTTGAGCAATCTATGCCCTAGTATTCCCTGCGCCACCGCTTGTACATCTTCAATATCTGGTGAATATTTACCGTTTATAGCTGCGTGAGTTTTAGCAGCAAGAATTAAATTTTGAGATGCTCGTGGGCCTGCTCCCCAATCAATATAATCTTTTACAAGTCGTGGAGCTTCTTGAGAATCTGGTCTGGTTTTTCCTACCAAAGCAACAGCATATTCAATTACATTATCAGCCACAGGAATCCTACGAATTAACTGTTGATAATTCACAATTTCTTCCGCAGAAAACAAAGAATTAGTAATCACATTATTGTTTGAAGTTGTAGCTTTTACAATAGCAACTTCTTCTTCATAAGAAGGGTATCCTAAATTAATAGCAAACATAAAGCGGTCTAATTGAGCTTCAGGTAATGGGTAAGTACCCTCCTGCTCTATAGGATTTTGAGTCGCTAATACAAAGTATGGCTTATCTAAAGGATATTGCTTACCAGCAACCGTAACTGCCTTCTCTTGCATTGCTTCAAGTAAAGCTGCCTGTGTTTTAGGAGGCGTACGGTTTATCTCATCTGCAAGAATAATATTTGCAAAAACAGGACCTTTTAAGAACTTAAAATTACGAGACTCATCTAAGATTTCTGCTCCTACAATATCACTGGGCATTAAGTCTGGCGTAAACTGTATACGCTTAAAATCTAGACCCAAAGCTTGAGCAATGGTATTTACCATCAAGGTTTTTGCGAGTCCCGGCACTCCTATTAAGAGTGCATGACCACCAGAGAATATTGAAATTATAATTTGATCAACAACTTCTTCCTGACCTATAATTACTCTGGATATTTCCTTTTTTAAATCCTGATAACGGGTGACCAGTGCATCAATCGCTTTTGCGTCTGACATAGATTATTTTTTTAACCAGTTGCTACTATACTCGCAATTTCTAAAATCTCCATTTAATTTGATATAGGTCTCAGCAATTTTTTCGTCTTGCCATTTTTCGATGGCTTTTATACGCTTAGCTTGTAGCGCAAAGTTTTTAATCTTCACATAATCAATTGCAAAATCTGCTTCGTGTTCTTCTATTCGATCTGAAACAGTATAGATCTCATAGCGCGTTTTACCAGTACGAGTTGGGTTATTAAAGGCAATAGAAATCTCGCCTTCTTTCAAGTTTTGAACTTTAGGATACAATTCTGGAGGTAAGTTTTTAAGCTCAAACATACGGTCTTGAGTTACCGGATTTATCATAATACCACCATCACTAGCGGTTTCTTTTTCGTCAGAAAATTCTTTTGCAGCTTCAGCAAACGTAATTTCACCAGCTTCAATACGTGCTTTTAATTTCTGAATTTTGTCTTTTGCAGCATTTTCTGCTTCAGGTGTTACTTTAGGTATTCTAAGTATGTGTCGTAAATCAATTTTCTGACCGCGAATTTTTTCTACCTTAATGATATGATAACCAAATTCAGTTTCAAATGGCTTACTCACTTCTCCTTCCTGAAGGCTAAAAGCTACATCTCTAAATTCTTTTACAAATTGAGATTTACGATCTACATCTCTTATCAAACCACCATCGCCACGAGTAGACTCATCTTCTGACCAAAGCACTGCCTTTGTAGCAAAACTGCTACCGTTTTCTACAATGTCATTGCGATAACCATTAAGTTGCTCAATCACTTTATCTTTTTCTTCTTGAGGAACTTCCGGAATAACTTGAATTTTTGAAATTTCTAATTCTACTCCAAATTGTGGCAAACCATCTTCTTCTAATTGCTTGTAGTATGATCTAATTTCTTCCGGGGTAACTTCAATCTCTTCAACAATTGTTTGCTGCATGGCTTTAGCCAACTCCTGATTTCTATTCAAATCAAAAAGCTCTTTTTTAAGGTCACTCATTTTTTCCTTACGGTAAAACTTAAGCACTTTCTCTTCAGAACCTAATTGATTAGTGAAATAATCTATTTGCTGTTGGGTATATGAACGTACCTGATCTTCGTTAATGGTCACACTATCTACAACCGCGTGATGTGCATACAGCTTATCTTCCATAAGCTTATCTATAACTTTACAGTTAGAAAGATCCTGACCTTCTACTTCCTGCTGCTTCAAAGACTCTATAGCTTGCTGTATGTCGCTCTCTAAAATCACATACTCTCCTACAACAGCTGCAACACCATCTACCTTAAACGTAGTACCAGTAGTTAAAGGCTTATCATCAGCCTGAGCTGTTTCTTCTTTAACACTAGTATCTATGATTTCTTGTGCATTTAATCCTGCACTTACACCACAAAAGACAAGCAGTGTAAACGCTTTAGTTATAAAGTTCAAATTGTTTGTTTTTAATTGCATCCTTAGTAATATCCTTTTCTAATTGTTTAATCAATTCTAAT
The DNA here is from genome assembly GCF_004104075.1 of Leeuwenhoekiella polynyae. GTDB lineage: Bacteria > Bacteroidota > Bacteroidia > Flavobacteriales > Flavobacteriaceae > Leeuwenhoekiella > Leeuwenhoekiella polynyae. The sequence goes on from NZ_QOVK01000007.1 coordinate 94,210, forward strand.
TTTCTTCGGTTAAGAAGAATTTGTTTTACCGTTGGCAAAACATAGCTTAATGGTGCGTCATCATTACGATCTAGACGATCTTTAATAGCGATCAAATATAATCCTAATGAATCACGCAGTTGTAAAAAATCAGTTTTATTTAATAAGCGGCTGCTGTTGTCAATTGTCACCGGAGGGATTTTAGCAATCACTTTATCAAGACTGACCCAAGTACTGTCGTTCAAGTATTGCGCCTTAAACTGTACAGAAATTGAATCTAAATATCTTTTATCCTCATTATCAAATCGTGTAAACCTCTTTTTTATTTCTTCTATATTATAATCTGTATCACTCATCTCAAGAAATCTAAACTTGAGTAAAGATTCATTCAGCTTAAAATTTTCTTTGTTCTCATCATAGAAGAGTGAAGCTTCAGTATCTGTAATTGTACTATCTAAACTACGTGCAACCAGAGCATCTTTATAAGCTTGAGCATACAAATCGAGTTCATATTGATCTACCAGTTTATTCAATCGATCTTGTTCATCCAGAGTGATATTCCGCTGTGCGTTATTCATCAATAAACGCTGTGTAGCCCATCGATTTATATAACTGTTTACAATAGTTGTACTATCATCTGCATTCATATCAGATGTTACCAGCTTTGCAATATCTTCTTTATACAAATAATGATCTCCCACGCGAGCTACAGGAACACCCGCAGGAGCCTTAGACCCAAGTAAATCACAAGACACCAGCAAGACTGACATCAGAGCAACTAGCAAATACTTTAAGGTGTTTGACATAAATGATTTTACTTTCAGCTTCAAGAACACGTTAAAGACGGCTCTCTTTACTTAATGTTGCATAAACTTTAAGGTTTGCAAAATTACATATAATATAGGAGAATTAAGACTCGCTGATAGTTCAGACTTATTCAAGTATTTTTAAATTTAAATTCTAAGCAAACTAATATGCAATAACTTTAAAAACCTGAATTTTAAGCTGTGCAATACACTAAAAAAATTATTATAGATCTACCTCTCGAGAAAACGGTAGCGCTTATGGACAACCTTCAGAATTTAAAAAAATGGCAAAAAGGTCTTAAAGAAGCTAAAGTTATTCAAGGAAAATTTGGAGAAAAAGGTGCTAAAACAGAATTAAAATATGACTTCGGGAAGCGCAAAATGACTTTAATCGAAACAATTCTGGAAACAGATATGCCACATTCTCTAGTAGCGGAGTACACTACAAAGAATGTTTATAATATTCAGCGGAACACTTTTGAAGTCACACAGGACGGAAAAACAATCTGGATCTCTGAAAGTGAATTTAAGTTTGAAGGTTTTGCAATGAAAACAATCGGTTTTCTAATGTCTGGAGCATTTAAAAAGCAGTCCCTAAAATATATGCGAGACTTTAAGAACTTTGTAGAAAACCAGTAAGAAATCATAAGTTAGTTTAAATTGGCATACTCATTGAATTAGAATATTATGGAAAAGAAAATAAAACTCATTTGGGATTTCAGAGGACATGATGCTCAAAAAATTGCAGAGCATCACGAGATTCATCTAACCGATTATAAAAAAGCCCATAATCTTAATAAAAGTGCAACTGGTGTAGAAACTAAGAGTCCTTTGTATACCATAGCTTATTTAACGGTGTTACAAAGTGAAATGCCTGCAGTAAGAGATGCTTTAAAACCACATCGGGGAGAATTTTGTGATTGAGAAGCCTTTATCAGACCTTATTTAAAGTTGATGTTAAAAAAATACTTTGATAGCTCAAGTGCTTTTTTATCTTTGTCCGTAATTTTTTAAAATATTTAAATAATTAAGTAGAATTAATTGCCTGTTCAAAAAGGCTAAACAAAAAACAAATGAAGAAATTATTTTTACCAGTAGTAGCTTTTTTAATAAGTTTTACAGGGCTTGCACAATCTAAAGTAGGAACAATAGACAGCGATCTTGTTATCTCTAGTCTTAACGAAGTAGCACAAGTGCAAAAAGATCTTGAAACTTACGGAGCAGATCTTGACAAACAATTTAAAGACCTAGTAGCTAAATACCAAACATCAGTTAAGGCATATCAAGATGTTGAAGCAACTGCTTCTGAAGAGGATAAAAAAGCTAAGCAAGAAGAAATTGTAGGCATGGAGCAAGATCTTCAACGTTTTAGACAAAATTCTCAAGGTCTTATTCAAATCAAACAAAACGAACTGATGCAGCCTTTATACCAGAAAGTTGGTCAAGCTTTAAATGAAGTTGCTCAAGAGCAAAACTATTCTCAAGTACTTACTTTAAATGCAGGAGTAGCTTATTTTGACCCTGCTTTAGATCTTACTCAGGCAGTAGCAGATAAATTAGGGGTAACCTTACAGCAACCTGAACAACAAACAGGAAACTAATATTGCACACACTATTACAAAAAAAAAGGGAGCCAAGCGGCTCCCTTTTTTTATATAATTCTAAGACTACCTACTGTAATTAGGAGATTCTTTTGTAATGGTTACATCGTGTGGATGACTTTCGTGGATACCACTCGAAGTGATTTTTACAAAACGTCCATTTTCTTTTAAGGCATTAATGTCTTTAGCACCACAATACCCCATACCTGCACGTAGACCACCTATAAACTGATGCACACTTTCATACAACTCTCCTTTATAAGGAACACGACCTACAATACCTTCTGGTACTAATTTTTTGATATCGTCTTCTACATCTTGAAAATAACGATCTTTAGATCCTGTTTTCATCGCTTCAACAGAACCCATACCACGGTAAGTCTTGTATTTTCTTCCTTCGTAAATAATAGTTTCTCCCGGAGATTCTTTAGTACCTGCTAAAAGTGAACCAAGCATTACACAGTCTGCTCCTGCTGCGATAGCTTTAGGAATATCTCCTGTATATCTAATACCGCCATCTGCTATAACAGGAACCCCTGTTCCTTTTAAAGCTGCTCCAACTTCAAGAACTGCACTAAATTGTGGAAATCCTACACCAGCAACAACTCGAGTTGTACAAATAGAACCGGGACCAATACCTACTTTTACAGCATCTGCACCAGCTTCAACTAAATATTTTGCAGCATCTGCCGTTGCGATGTTTCCTACAACAACATCTAATTCAGGGAATTTTTCCTTAACACTTTTTAAAACATGTACAACACCTTGTGTATGACCGTGAGCAGTATCTATAACAACTGCATCAACTCCTGCATTTACCAATGCTTCTACACGCTCTACCGCATCTCCAGTAACACCTACAGCGGCAGCAACACGCAAACGACCATAAGTATCCTTATTAGCAATTGGTTTCTGGGTTAATTTGGTTATATCTCTAAAAGTAATTAAGCCTATTAGCTTATTATCATCTGTAACTACAGGAAGTTTTTCAATTTTATTCTCTTGAAGAATTACTTCTGCTTGTCCCAAAGAGGTTCCTTCTGCAGTAGTAATTAAATTTTCTGAAGTCATCACTTCAATAATCGCACGCTCATTGTCTTTCTCAAAACGCAAATCTCTGTTGGTGACAATTCCTTCTAAGCGGCCTTCACTGTCTACAATTGGTATTCCGCCAATGCTGTGCTCAGCCATCAGGCGCTTAGCGTCTTTTACTTTAGCATCAGATTTTAGCGTAACAGGATCTATGATCATACCACTTTCTGCACGTTTTACACGACGAACCTTTACCGCTTGCTGAGCAATGGTCATATTCTTGTGTAATACACCAATTCCTCCCTCACGAGCTATGGCAATTGCCATACTTGATTCAGTAACGGTATCCATCGCTGCAGATACAATAGGAACGTTAAGTGTTATATTTCTTGAAAATTTAGACTGAATATTGACTTCACGAGGAAGTACTTCTGAATAAGCAGGAACTAAGAGTACGTCATCGTAGGTAAGACCTTCTCCAAGTATTTTTGTTTCGTGTGCTGTCATTGCAATTAGGATTTAATTGCGTGCAAATATACTGCTAAAATCTTAAAAACTTTCCTTTTAATTGTTTTAAAACAAACAGGGAAGCTATTTAACTTAATGGTAATATTCAAATATTCGGGTTGCTTCGTTGTGTGCAGATTCAAAACTCATAGGTCTAATTCCTGAATCTGCCTTTACAGAGTTAAAATACGAAAGCATTTTTTCGGTAGGCATATTGCCGGTAAGTTCGTCTTTAGCCATCGGGCAACCGCCAAAACCCTGAATGGCACCATCAAAACGTCTGCAACCTGCTTTATAAGCGGCATCTACTTTCTCAAACCATTTTTGAGGTGTCGTATGTAAATGTGCACCAAATTCGACATTAGGATATTTTGGAATGAGATTTTTAAAAAGATAGTCTATAGTTTCAGCATCAGAAGTTCCCACTGTATCAGAAAGCGACAGGATAGAAACGCCCATATTTGCTAGTTTTTCGGTCCACTCCCCTACTATTTCAACACTCCATGGGTCGCCATACGGATTACCAAAACCCATCGAAATATAGGTGACTACTTTTTTATTGTTTTTATCGGCTACTTCTAGAATGGCCTTCAGAAGTTCTACAGATTCTGCAATTGTTTTATGCGTATTCCGCATCTGAAAGTTTTCAGATATACTGAATGGATAACCTAAATAATCAATTTGCGGATGAATAACTGCATCCTGAGCTCCACGTAGATTAGCGACAATAGCTAAGAGTTTGGTCTGAGTTTTAGATAAATCTAATTGCTCTAAAACTTCAGCAGTATCTATCATTTGAGGTATCGCCTTTGGTGACACAAAACTTCCAAAATCTAATGTATCAAAACCGCACCTCAATAAAGATTGCAGATATTGCACCTTTGCTTTACTAGGTATAAATTTTTTTATACCCTGCATCGCATCACGTGGACATTCGATTATTTTAAGAGCCTGACTCATTAATATGTTTTAGCGAAAATAAAGATACAATTAAAGATGTGAGTTTATAATCGAAGTAATCTTAGTCTTTTAAAACAGGTAGTGCTAATGTAAAAGTTGAGCCTTTACCCAGTCTGCTTGTTGCGGTTATTTCCCCGCCAGCTTTTTTTGCTATTTCCTGACAAAGTATAAGACCTATACCATTACCAGATTCATTAGCTGTGCCTTCTACAGTATAACGTTCCTTATTAACCAAGACTTTTTCGATCTTATCTTGAGCCATACCCACACCCGTATCTGAAACATGAATATAGTAATAGTTGTCTTTTTCTTGAGTATTAAAGGTTATCACACCACCTCTCGGTGTAAATTTTATTGCGTTGTTCAGTAAATTTCTCATCACAACTTGCATTACCTGAGGATCTGCTTTAATCGTAGCATCATCAGTTATATTACAATTTATCCTGATGTTCTTAGCCTTAAGAAATACTAACTCGTTATTGTATAAATTCTGAATAGAGGTCTTTAAATTAATCTCTTTAGAAACAAACTTAAACCCATCCATTTGAGATTTTGCCCAGATCAATACGTGCTCTAAGAGATAATGGAGACTTAGAGATTGCCCTTTTAGTTCTTCAGCTAATTCCTTCAACTCTTCAGAAGTAAAACTATCCAGATTAGCTTGAAGCATATTGGTACTGCTTAAAATAGCAGCAACAGGGCTCTTAACATCATGAGCTACAATGGAAAAAAACTTATTTTTTTCACTATTTATTGTTGTCAGATTACGATTGAATTCATTAAGAACGCTTTGCTTTTCTTTTAAAATTGCATTGTTTTTAGCCTTAAGATTATACATCCCGTATAAAATTAAAACCATTACCAAAAGTAAAAATATAAATATGGCGATTCCCCAAATTCCATAGCGTTGATTTTTGATTTGCATCGCCTGGATTTCTGCATCTGTTTTGAGCAATTTATTTTCAAACTCACGCTCTTCTGTTTCAAACTTCACTTTAATATTTTGAAGTATTGCGGTTTGCTCGCGGTTATGAATCTCATTATTTAATTGAATATACTTTTTGGCATAAATAAGAGCCTCAGTAGTATTGTCTCTTGCTTCAAAAACTTTTTGCTTTGCCTTGTAGAACTCAAGTGTCACATACTGATCGTGTAAATTTTCGGTTTGAGATTGCAAATTCTGAAGCACATCTTCTGCTTCTTCTACTTTACCAAGTGCTAATAAAGCCTGAGATTTATAAGATTTAGATAAGATTTCAAATTGAATAGGAATTTCTGGTTGAGCAATAGCATAGTTGAGACTTGCAATAGCAGTCTCGTATTGATTTAGAAAATACTGAGCAGTTCCTAAATTGAAATAGGTTACTGCAACTATCCTATTTTCCTTATCATTTTTGAAATAATCTATTGCCTTTTTAGCATAGTAAAGTGAGCTATCATATTGCTTTTTTTCCCTATACACCCCACTCATATTGGTGATTAATTTAGTATATAAATTAACCTGTTTGAGACTGTCAATATGATTTAATGCCTCTTGAAAATTATCTAAGGAAGAGTCGTAATCCCGCAAATAAAAATCAAGCGCACCCAGATTAGAATAAGTTTCAGCAAGACCTAAACTATCTTTTAATTTTTTAAAAATAGGAAGTGCTTTTTGAAATTCTACAATCGCTTCGGGATATTTTGACTGAAACACATAATAGCTTCCTTTGCGATTATAACTGGTGGCTGTGGCAGATTCATTCTTAACAGCCTTAGCAATCGTTATAGATTTATCTATATAAAACAGTGCGGAATCCGGCTTAAAATATAAATATTCATATCCCAGACGTTGATACAAATAGCTCTTTAAAGAGTCATTTGTTGTTTGAGTAACTTGCTGTTTTAAGGAGTCTATTGTCGGAGTCTGCGCGTATATCCCTAAAGTAAGAAATAAAAAAAATACTCCACAAAAATGCAGAATAATTCGTCTGTGTAAAAAGGTAAATGATATCACAAGAATTATACTACTTTGGTCTTACAATTAATAGTTTAAAGCTAATGAAAGTTCTTTGAACTAATTAACTCGTTTTAAAATTTCCTTGTTAATTTTTTTTATTAGAGATGGACCTTCGTATATAAAACCAGTGTATAGCTGAATTAAGCTTGCTCCGGCTTCTAATTTTTCAATCGCATCTTCCGGACTATGAATTCCTCCCACACCAATTATCGGAAAAGATTTGTTGCTCTTTTTAGACAAAAACCGAATTACCTCTGTAGCTCGCTTTCTTAAGGGTTTTCCGCTTAAACCACCTACTTCCTCTTTATTTTCAGAAGACAACCCTGTTCGGCCTATAGTTGTATTAGTAGCTATAACACCGGCTATTTTAGTAGTATTTACAATATCTATAATATCCAGAAGTTGATCATCTGTAAGGTCTGGAGCAATTTTGAGTAGAATTGGTTTTTCTTTTGCTGCTCGAGCTCTGTTTAATTTCTGTAAACCACTTAATAGATTAGTCAAAGGCTCTTTATCCTGAAGTTCTCGTAAGTTAGGTGTATTTGGCGAACTTACATTGACCACAAAATAATCTACGTGATCATATAAAGCCTCAAAACAAATCTTATAATCATTGAATGCTTCGTTATTAGGAGTTACCTTATTTTTACCAATATTTCCACCTATCAGAACGTTTTTATTCTTTTTTAGACGTTCAACAGCTGCTTCAACTCCACCATTGTTAAACCCCATTCGATTAATAATAGCCTGATCTTCTCTTAACCTAAATAAGCGCTTTTTAGGATTGCCGGATTGCGGCTTTGGTGTTAAGGTCCCTATCTCAACGAAGCCAAATCCTAACTGAGAAAGTTCGTTATACAGTTTTGCATCTTTATCAAAGCCTGCCGCAAGACCTACCGGATTTTTAAATTTCAGCCCAAAAACTTCACGCTCAAGTCTTTTATGTTTGACTTCAAATGCAGGTTTTAATACATTTAAAAGTCCGGTTTTACTTAACAACCGAATGCTTTTAAAACTAAAATGATGCACCCCTTCAGGGTCAAACTTAAAAAGTAAAGGACGTAAAATTGATTTATACATAAGGCTGATTAATGTGCTGCAAAAGTAAGTTTATGTCTTGCAACTCAAAAGAAAAGGTATAATTAAAAATATTATAAAATTTAGTATCAGCCTTTGAATCTTTAGGCATAACAGTACCTTTGACCTCAACATTTACAATGATTATTCAATACCCTTGCATATGATAGAAAAAGACTCAATAATAAGCCGTTTTGTTAGTTATGTAACGATTGACACACAAAGTGACGAGAACAGCTCTTCTACGCCCAGCACTCAAAAACAATGGAATCTTGCCAGAAAATTACATCAAGAATTGATAGAATTTGGGCTTAAAGATGCTACTATGGACGATAACGGTTATATCATGGCAACCTTACCGGCAACGGCAAATACTGTTGTGCCGACTATAGGATTTATTGCACATTATGATACAACTCCAGACTTTACCGGAACTGATGTTAAACCTCAAATTATTGAAAAATATGAGGGTGGAGATATTGTTCTGAATGAAGATCTAGATATTATTCTTTCTCCAGATGACTTTGAAGACCTATTGGCTTATAAGAGTCAAACCTTAATCACCACAGACGGAACAACGCTTCTTGGAGCTGATGATAAAGCGGGAATTACAGAAATTATGGAAGCCGCAAAGTATCTGATTAATCATCCTGAAATCAAACATGGCCCCATCAGAATAGGTTTTACTCCAGATGAAGAAATAGGTCGTGGCGCACACAAATTCGATGTGGAAAAATTTGGTGCTGAATGGGCATATACAATGGACGGAAGCCAAATAGGCGAACTAGAATTTGAGAATTTTAATGCAGCCAGTGTAAAAGTTTTTGTTAAAGGAAAAAGCGTACATCCTGGTTATGCTAAAGGTAAAATGATAAACAGCATCCATATTGCGCAAGATTTTATCAGCTCATTACCACGTCTGGAAACTCCGGAGCATACTTCTGGGAGAGAGGGTTTTTTTCATTTAAATGGAATTCACGGCGATGTTGAAGAAACCGTTTTGGAATATATTCTAAGAGACCACAACAAAGAGCATTTTGAAGCGAGAAAAGAAGTACTCAACAATCTTGCTCTGGAAATCAATAGTCAATACGGGTTAGAGCTTGTAACACTTGAAATTAAAGATCAATACTTTAATATGCGTGAAAAAATAGAGCCTGTAATGCATATTGTAGAACTTGCTGAAAAAGCGATGCGCGCTGTATACGTAAAACCTATTATAAAGCCCATACGGGGCGGTACAGATGGTTCACAGCTTTCATTTATGGGACTTCCCTGTCCTAATATCTTTGCCGGTGGTCATAATTTCCACGGAAGGTTTGAATATGTTCCTGTTGAAAGTATGATCAAGGCTACTGAAGTTATTATCAAAATAACCGAACTGGCAGCTAAAAAATAAATCCCTTTTATCAAGCAACCTATTTATTAGAAAAGCATCTTAGTTAAAATCATAAATTCTATTTCACTTTTAATCTTAAAATTTTGAACAACAAATTCTATTATTTAAAATCGTTTTTACTCCTATTTATTTTAACACTTTTCATTTCTTGCAGTGACGACGAGAATAACGAATCTGAAGCCGAAGCTTATACTCGAAATCAACAAGAGTTAGAAGCATATATAGAAGCTAATGATCTGAATGTTGAAAAATCTAATTCAGGTTTATACTATATAATTACAACCGAAGGTGAAGGTGCTACACCCACCACTAGTTCTGATGTAACCGTAAAATATAAAGGTTATTTTCTGGACGGCACTGTATTTGACCAAGCTACTACAGAAGTTGAATTTAATTTAGGTCAAGTAATACCGGGGTTTAGAGAAGGTATTTCTTATATGCAAGAAGGTGGATCTGCCACCTTACTAATGCCTGCAAGATTAGCTTACGGTTCAAGAGGAAGCGGACCTATACCTCCAAACACGGCTATAGCATTTGACATAGAGCTTATCGCAACTGAATAAGTAATACTATTTTAAAAGAAAAAAAGGAGCGACTAATTAGTCGCTCCTTTTTTCTTTTAATTCATTTTTCTAATGAAAAACTACTTCTCGAAGGCTTTAAGCGTTTTAGTTATAATTGCAACACACTCAAGCAACTGCTCTTCATTCATTACCAGTGGAGGAGCAAAACGAATGATATTTCCATGAGTAGGTTTTGCTAGTAGTCCGTTTTCTTTAAGTGCTACACAAATATCCCATGCTGTACTGCTATCTTCAGAATCATTAATCACAATAGCATTAAGTAATCCACGTCCTCTTACTAACTTCACAATATTGCTTCCATCAATAAATTCATTGAGTTTAGCTCTGAAAAGCGATCCTAAAACACGTGCATTCTGAGCAAGTTTTTCATCTTTCACAACATCTAAAGCAGCCATAGCAACAGCTCCCGCAACAGGATTTCCTCCAAAAGTAGAACCGTGCTGACCCGGTTTAATTACATTCATAACAGCATCATCAGCAAGCACAGCAGAAACAGGATAAGCACCTCCAGATAAAGCCTTTCCTAAAATTAAAATATCTGGTCTCGTATAAGTCTCCTGACGCTCGCAATGAGCTTCACAAGTACAATTTCCGCAGACTGCTAGTAAAGCCCCAGTACGCGCAATACCAGTTTGAATTTCATCAGCGATAAACAGCACATTGTGTTCTTCACATAAAGCCTTCGATTTTTTGATAAAATCATCAGCCGGAGTATAAACCCCCGCTTCACCTTGTATAGGCTCTACTAAAAATCCTGCAACATTGTTATTTTCGATCAATGCTCGTTCTAAAGCTTTAGGATCATCATAAGGTATTTTAATAAATCCCGGTGTGTATGGGCCAAAGTTCTTACGAGCATCCTCATCGTTAGAAAATGAAATAATCGTTGTGGTTCTTCCGTGAAAATTATTTTCACAAACAATGATTTGTGCATCGTGCTCTGCAACGCCTTTTTCCTCATAAGCCCATTTACGTGCAATTTTTATAGCTGTTTCTACAGCTTCTGCACCGGTATTCATCGGTAATAGCTTGTCAAACTTAAAATAGTCTGTCGCATACTCTTCATAGCGCCCCAATATATCATTGTGAAATGCTCGAGAAGTAAGCGTTAATACTTCGGCTTGTTTAGTCATTGCTCCCACAATTGCAGGATGACAGTGACCTTGGTTTACTGCAGAATATGCAGATAAAAAGTCATAATACTTCTTATCTTCAACATCCCATACGTATACACCTTCACCACGTTTTAAAACCACAGGAAGTGGGTGATAATTGTGTGCACCGTGCTTGTCCTCAAGAGCGATTGCTTCTTGCGAAGTGAGTTGTTTTACAGTAGTCATTTTGTAATTTTTTAAGGTAATCTTTATACGATTCCTACTTAAGATGCTTTTATAACTCAGCTCTTTACGATTCTATTATTATCTATTAAACAAAAGAAATGTATAAGTCTGAAATTTAAATCTTATGAAGCAGATTTAGAACATCCTCAACAGGAGAGAAATCATCCCGGTTAAGCGCTTGCAAAATACTAAAATTAGAGGACAACTCCATTAAATTCAAGAGCATCAGCTTTATTCAAATTGACTTTAAATAAAGAAGCTTCCCCTCAAAATTGAACTCAATAATACTTCTAGCTAGTCCGTTGAAATAATCGTCTTATTTATTCTATTTTTGCGGCGTGTCAAGAAGAAAGAAAACAAGAAAAGTTTTTACTGATGTGCAGGTAATTGATGCCGGCGCAAAAGGAAAAGCTATAGCTAAAGCGCCTGATGGACGTGTTATTTTTATCAATAATGCGGTACCGGGTGACATCGTAGATGTACAAACTCAAAAACAACGCAAGGCGTATTATGAAGGTACAGCGATAAAAATCAATAAATATTCTCCTAAACGTACCCAACCCGAATGCCAGCATTTTGGCACTTGTGGTGGTTGTAAATGGCAGAATATGCATTACGATTACCAGTTGGAATACAAACAACGCGAAGTTGTAAACAACCTGAAACGTCTGGGCAAAATTGAACTTCCTGAAATCACTCCCATTAGCGGCAGTAAAAAGATTTACTTTTATCGTAATAAGATGGAATTTTCATTTAGCGACAGCAAATGGCTTACACTAAAGCAAATTCAAAGTGATGAGATCATTGAAGATCGAAATGCTTTAGGTTTTCATATCCCGGGGATGTGGGATAAGATTCTAGATATTGACAAATGTTGGTTGCAGCGCGATCCCAGTAACGCGATACGCAATGGTGTTAAAGATTTCGCTACAAAAAACAACATTCCTTTTTTCAATACACGCAATCAGGAAGGTTTTCTGCGCACTTTAATGATACGTACGAGCAGCATTGGTGAATTGATGGTGTTGATTCAGTTTTTCAAAGAAGAAAAACAACAGCGCGAGTTGGTGCTAGACTATCTAAAAGAAACCTTCCCTGAGATAACTTCGCTCCTTTATGTTATTAATGAAAAAGGAAATGATACCATTTATGATCAGGATGTAATTTGCTACGCTGGTAGGGATCATATTTTTGAAGAAATGGAGGGTCTTAAGTTTAAGATTAATGCCAAATCATTCTACCAAACCAATTCTGAGCAAGCTTACGAATTATATAAAATCACGCGGGATTTTGCAGGATTAACGGGTAAAGAAACCGTTTTTGATTTGTACACCGGCACCGGGACTATTGCACAATTTGTTGCTAAACAGGCTAAAAAGGTAGTTGGTGTTGAAGCGGTTCCTGACGCGATTACCGCAGCTAAAGCCAATGCGCAATTAAACGGCATAGAAAACGTTGAGTTTTACGTAGGTGATATGAAAAATGTATTTAATGATGCATTTATCTCTCAACACGGGCAACCAGATGTCATCATTACAGACCCTCCACGCGATGGAATGCATAAAGACGTCGTTGCACAGTTGATAAAGATAAAAGCTGATCGTATTGTTTATGTAAGCTGTAACAGCGCAACACAAGCAAGAGATCTTGCACTGTTAGATGAATTGTATAAAGTAGAACGCATACAACCCGTTGATATGTTTCCACAGACACATCACGTTGAAAATGTAGTTTTATTAAAACTGAAATAAGCCCCATGTTTAAAAACTGGATTTTGTTAATGCTTGCTGTTTTGTTACTCTCCCTTTCTTGCGAGCGTGATGATATTTGTGCAACCAGCACCCCCACTACTCCATTATTAACAATTGGCTTTCTGGATGGAGATAATATCAATGAAACAAAATCTTTAAATATTAATATATACAAGCCAGACCTTTCAGACAGCATCGTATATACCAATGCATCTACTATAGAAATACCTTTGCGTACAGACACTACAGCTACGGTTTTAGTTTTTGTAAAAAATCCGAATAATTTAGTAGCAGCAGAAGATCCTAATAATGCAGATACAGTCACATTTAACTATACACCGCAGGAAGAATTTATAAGTTCTGCTTGTGGCTATAGAGTGATATACACCAATCTTAGTATTCAGAATAATTCAGGCTCAGACGGGCGCTGGATAGATGATATAACGCTTACTACCAGAACTATTTCAGATGAAGACACTACACAGGTTTTTATTAGTCACTAGTTTTGCGCTGTTGAGTATTCTCAACATTCAGGCACAAGAAGAAGACCGTGGCATCGAGGTTGAAGAACCTGTAGAAGAGGTAGCCGCTGATACCGTCGCGCCTAAACCTAAAATCAATAAATACGGTTTACGGGTAGGTATAGATTTTAGCAAACCACTACGCAGTTTTCTCGATGATACCTACCTAGGTTTTGCTATTGTAGGAGATTTTAGGATCAAAGATCGGTATTACTTAGCAGCAGAAATAGGTACAGAGTCAAAGGAATTTGATGATGCTAACTATTTTGCCAAAACTCAGGGAAGTTATATTAAAGCAGGTTTTAATTATAATGCCTATAACAACTGGGTGGGAATGTCTAATATGATCTATGTAGGGTTACATGCGGGTTTCTCGACCTTTAGTCAAGATCTGGATAGTTACACCATTTACACCACGAATTCATTTTTTGATCCCGATTTACGCACCGTTTCCCGCAACTATTCAAATTTAAATTTGACGTGGGTTGAATTGCAAATGGGATTACAGGTTGAGCTTTTTAACAATCTATATATGGGACTCAATGTGCAGCTGAAACGTATGATTACTCAAAAAGAACCCGACGGTTTCACAAATTTATATGCGCCAGGTTATAACAAAGTAACCTTTAACAATGTTTACGGCGCGGGTTATGCTTATACAATATCCTATTTGATCCCTCTCTTTAAGAAGTAAATATGGGATTTCGCGCTCGCGTAAGTAGCATTAATAACTTCATAAAAAAGCCAAACGATATACCATTCCCTATATCTACCTGGGAAAAGTTTAAATACCTTATTTCTGGTGTTATATATGACTTTATAGTCGCATTCATTTTTGTGATTTTGATCTCTATTTTAGAGCCCTTAATGACGCCATATGAAAATGTGCTCAATAGCGAGTTGCATTCGTTCTGGATTTCTATTTTACTAATCACTATTCTTCCTCCACTTCTTGAAGAATTGATCTTTAGATTTCCTTTAAAGTATAAACGCAATTACGTTTTTCGGTTCATAGCATATCTATTTAAAACTGATTTTTCTGGTTTTTGGAAAAAGCATCTACGCATTATCGTCTATCTATTTTCAGCAATTTTTGGTTTTATCCATTTGAGCAATTACAATAATGTTGATTTGGTATTCTTTATGCTGGCGCCAATCATCGTGGGAGCCCAGCTTTTCGCAGGAATTATTTTTAGTTTTTTCAGATTAAAACTGGGGTTCGTTTGGGCACTTTTGGGACATTTTAGTCATAACTTTATTTTAATAATGATGTCCTTTATGTTTTTTCACAATGTGGAAAGAAGCCTCGTGGATGATGATGAAGTTAAGATTGAAGCAACCGGGATTGCTTTTAAACTGGATAACCCAGAACGCTTAACTATAGACTCTCTTCAAAACGGAAACATACTCTGTCTGGATGCTCAGAATTACAGTCTGCAAAAATTGCTTGACGAACTTTATCACACAGACACTTTAAGTATTAGAGATAATGATCAACTTGACTTAAAGCTTTATAGTAAAAAAGAAGAAGGATACACTAAAGATCAGCTGCTCGATGTTTTAAAAGAACATTACACCTTTAAAAAGGTATCTGATTCTATTTCAAAAAATGAATAAGGCTGACTCACTTTAGTATCTTTAGCCAATATTATAAATAAAATCTACATAAGGTTATTTACCGCAATGATTAAAGAAATTAGCAGCACGCAAAACCCCACTATAAAAAGCCTGGCAGCCTTGCAAGACAAAGCGCGCAAGCGTCGTAAAAATGGTGAATTTCTTATTGAAGGTGTACGCGAAATCAATCTTGCCCTACAAGCAGGTTTTGAGTTGACACGTATTCTATTTTGTGATGCTATTGCAAATGCTGAAGAATTGCAATTGCTTCAATCTAAGCTGGATAAAAATGTAGCGCAAATTGCAGTTACAGAAGAAGTCTATAAAAAAATAGCGTATCGCTCAGGCACAGAAGGAATTGTCGCTTCCGCGATAGCGAAACAAAATCAACTAACTGATTTACAATTACCCAAAAATCCATTAATTCTCATCGCTGAAGCACCTGAGAAACCAGGGAATATAGGAGCACTGTTGCGAACTGCAGATGCTGCCGGAGTTGATGCCTTTATTCTTGCCAACCCGCGTACAGATCTTTATAATCCAAATATTATACGGTCTAGTGTTGGTGGTGTTTTTACTACGCAAATTGCCACCGGTAAAACCGAAGAAGTCTTGACCTTTTTAAAAGAAAAAAAAATCAGTATTTATGCGGCTATCTTACAAGAAGCTATTTCTTATGAGAAGCAAGATTTCACCGGCTCCACAGCAATAGTCGTAGGAACAGAAGCAGACGGACTTTCTGAAGAATGGCGTAAACAATCAACGCAAAATATCATCATCCCGATGCAAGGTAAAATTGATTCTATGAATGTTTCTGTTGCTGCATCTATCTTGATTTTTGAAGCCCGCAGACAACGCGGTTTTAAGAAATAATATAACTCACTATGACCCCAACACTCGTTTTTTATATCATCATCGGTTTTATCGTAATTAGTTTTGTGATCGATCAAATTCTAGACGCTTTAAACGTGAAGCATTTTGATGATCCCATTCCTCAGGAATTGGCTGATGTTTATGATGAAGAAAGCTATCGCAAATCGCAAGACTATAAAAAAGTTAATGCAAAATTCTCAACACGGACTTCGAGTTTCATGCTCGTAGTGACACTAGCTTTTTTCTTTGCAGATGGTTTTGCGTTTGTTGATAATTTAGCTCGGTCAGTAAGTTCAAATGAGATCATTGTTGGTCTTATTTTTTTCGGAATTATCATGATTGGCTCAGATATTCTCACAACACCCTTTAGTTATTACAAAACCTTTGTTATAGAAGAACGCTTCGGTTTTAACAAGTCAACTCCTGCCCTATTTTTTATGGATAAGCTCAAAGGTTGGTTGATGACTATTATTGTCGGCGGTGGTTTACTCGCTTTGGTAATCTGGTTTTATCAACTAAGCGGAAGTTCTTTTTGGCTTTACGCCTGGATCGTTTTTGCGGTTTTTGCGGTGGTGATGAATATGTTTTACGCCAAACTCATTGTACCGCTTTTCAATAAACAACAACCGCTGGAGGAAGGTTCGCTTCGTGTAAAAATTGAGCAATACGCTGCAACTGTAGGTTTTAAACTGAATAATATTTTTGTAATTGACGGCTCTAAACGCAGCACAAAAGCCAATGCGTATTTCTCAGGATTTGGTTCAGAAAAAAGAATCACACTATACGACACATTAATTAATGATCTGGAAGAAGAAGAGATTGTTGCCGTTCTGGCACACGAAGTTGGTCATTACCAGAAGAACCACATTATTATCAACTTAGTTACTTCAATTTTACTTACCGGTTTTACGCTTTGGTTATTAGGCAGTTTTATAAGTATGCCTATTTTTTCTGAAGCGCTAGGTGTAACTCAGCCTAGTTTTCACATCGGTTTGATCGCTTTTGGAGTTTTATACACGCCTATTTCTGGAATTACCGGATTTTTAATGAGCTTGCTATCGCGAAAGTTTGAATATCAAGCTGATAATTACGCAAAAGACACCTACGCAGGTGAACCGCTCATACGTTCGCTTAAAAAACTTTCTCGCAATAGCCTCAGCAATTTAACTCCGCATCCGCTATATGTAAAATTACATTACTCACACCCTACCTTATTGCAACGCTATCGCAATTTAAAAGGTCTTAAATAAGAGTTTGAGCTGATTTAAAGCATACTATTTTTTTAAAATCTATTTCTGAATAGAAGCGGTATTTACATTTGCTTTTTTAGGATATAGTTGTACTTTTAAATTATGACTACGGTTGATATAGAAAAAGAAAATAAAGAGCTTACCAGGCGTTATAAAGAATTATTGCGCATAAGTTACCGCACGCTTTCTGATGATGATAAAAAAATGATCAGAAAAGCTTTTGAGATAGCTGTAGATGCGCATAAAGATCAGCGTCGGAAATCTGGGGAAGCCTATGTTTTTCACCCACTAGCTGTAGCACGTATTGTTGCCAGTGAGATTGGTATGGATGCGACTTCTATTGCCGCCGCCCTCTTGCACGATGTTGTGGAAGACACCTCGTATACGCTTGAAGATCTGGAAGAATTATTTGGCCCCACTGTAGCGCGCATTGTTGACGGTCTTACTAAAATCTCTAATTTAAAGAAGCATCGGGATGTTTCTTTACAGGCAGAAAATTTTAGGAAAATGCTGCTTACCATAAACGATGACGTTAGGGTAATCATCATTAAGATTGCAGACCGTTTGCATAATATGCAAACGATGGACTCTATGCGGCCAGATAAGCAAGTAAAGATCGCTAGTGAAACACTTTATATCTATGCACCCCTTGCGCACCGTATAGGTCTTTACAACATTAAAACAGAGCTTGAAGATCTTGGTCTAAAGTACACCGAACCTGAAGTGTTTAAAAACATTTCGCGTAAGATGAAAGAGACTAAAGAGCAGCAAGACCAATATATTGAAGAGTTTACCAAAGCTGTTGAACAATCGCTGGACAAGGAGATTTTGGATTATGAAATAAAAGGCAGACCTAAATCTATTTACAGCATACGCCGAAAAATGCTCAAACAGAATATTCCGTTTGACGAAGTGTATGACAAATTTGCAATTAGAATTATTTACAAGGCTGCTCCTGAAAGCGAGAAATTTTTAGCCTGGAAAATATACTCCATAGTCACAGACCATTTTAGACCCAATCCTACGAGACTTCGTGACTGGATTTCCTCTCCTAAATCTACAGGATACGAAGCCTTGCACATCACGGTTATGGGACTCAGAGGACGTTGGGTTGAAGTTCAAATTCGTTCTGACCGAATGAATGAGATTGCCGAGAAAGGTTATGCGGCGCATTATAAATATAAACAAGGTTCATCTAACGAGACAGACGAAGATCAAACTTTAGATCAATGGTTGAACCGTTTACAAGAAGCTTTAGAAAATAATGAGACTAATGCGGTAGATTTTGTTGAGCAGTTTAAGCTGAATCTTTACAATAAAGAGATTTTTGTCTTTACACCTCAAGGAGAATTAAAATCACTTCCTAAAGCTGCAACACCTTTAGATTTTGCGTTCAGTATTCATACCGAAGTGGGTATGCATACTCGCGGAGCACGTGTTAATGGCAAATTAGTTCCGTTGAGTCACGAACTTAAAAGTGGTGATCAGGTAGAGATCATTACCTCAGAACACGCTAAACCTAATAATAACTGGTTAGATTACGCCACAACAGCGCGTGCACGTTCTAAAATTAAGTCTTCTTTAAAAGACGAGAAAAAAACCATTGCAGAAGACGGGAAAGTTATCCTTACACGCAAATTACGCTCTCAAAAGATCAATCTTGATGAGAATGTGATCAACGAAATGGTTATTTATTTTAAACTAAAAACCAGTCTGGATTTGTTTTACCGCGTTGGGATAGGTACAATAGACAACAAGATGATAAAAGAATATGCTACTTCCCGTAGCAATGCTTTTGTCACCTTCTTTAAAAATAAAATACGTAAAGCTCCCGTAGCGGAGCATGTAAATAAAGATGAGATTACCGAAAAGTATGATCTTTTAGTTTTTGGCAAAGACGAGCAAAAATTAGATTATACTTTGGCACAATGCTGCAACCCTATTCCAGGGGACAAGGTTTTTGGGTTCACAACGGTTTCAGAAGGCATAAAAGTACATAAACAGAACTGTCCCAATTCAATCTCGTTACAAAGCAATTACGCTTATAGAATTATTCCTGCTAAATGGATAGATTCATCTGCTCAGGAATTTAAAGCAGACTTAGAGTTAACCGGCATCGATACCCTTGGGCTTGTTAATCACGTTACCCGTGAGATTTCAGAACATATGCATGTAAATATGCGTAATCTGAATTTCACAACAAACGACGGTGTTTTTAAAGGAAATATTACCGTCATTGTTCAAAACAAAGAGCATTTACGCAGGCTTATAGAAAACTTAAAAAAAATAAACGGTATCGACAAAGTCATACGCCTGTAAATACGTAACTTTGCACCCTCTATTATGGTACCTAAAGCAACAATAAATAAAGATCAAGAAGTCGTAAAGAACGTCTTCACTAAGTTTCTAGAAGAGAACGGTCATCGTAAAACTCCTGAGCGCTATGCGATTTTACAGGAGATTTACAATTACAAAGACCACTTTGATATAGAAACGTTGTACATCAGTATGAAGAACAAAAAATATCGGGTTAGTAGGGCTACGCTTTACAACACGATAGAACTTCTACTGGCCTGTGGCCTTGTACGCAAACATCAGTTTGGGCAAAATCAATCTCAATATGAGAAATCTTATTTTGACAAACAGCACGATCACGTTATTTTAACTGATACCGGTGAGGTTATAGAATTTTGCGACCCACGTATTCAATCTATTAAGAAAACCATTGAAGAGGTTTTTAATATAGAGATTAACAAACACTCCCTTTATTTTTACGGTACCCGCAAAGAGAATTCAACAGAAAACACAACCGAAGACAATAACTCATAAATGGCAGTAGATTTACTTCTAGGTCTCCAATGGGGAGACGAGGGTAAGGGCAAAATTGTAGATGTCCTTACAAAAGATTATGATATTATAGCCCGTTTTCAAGGCGGACCAAATGCGGGTCACACGCTTGAATTTGATGGTATCAAACACGTTTTACACACAATCCCTTCTGGTATTTTTCACGAGAATGCGATCAACTTAGTTGGTAACGGCGTTGTGATTGATCCGGTTATCTTTAAAAAAGAATTAGACAATCTTGCTCAGTTTAAACTGAACATCAAAGAGAAATTACTTATTTCTCGCAAAGCGCATTTAATTCTACCTACACACCGTCTTCTTGATGCAGCTTCTGAAGCTTCAAAAGGTAAGGCAAAAATAGGGTCTACCCTAAAAGGAATTGGTCCTACTTATATGGACAAAACTGGTCGTAACGGGATTCGTGTAGGAGATCTTGAACTTGCAGATTGGAAAGATCGTTATGCTTCTCTTAGAGATAAGCATATTGATATGATTGATTTCTACGATGCAAAAATTGAGTTTGATCTTAAAGAATTAGAATCTGAATTTTTTAAAGCTGTTGAAGTTTTAAAATCATTGACTTTTATTGATTCTGAAGAGTATCTATACCAAGCACAACAAGCCGGAAAATCAATCTTGGCAGAAGGCGCACAAGGTTCTTTGCTTGATATTGATTTTGGTACTTATCCATTTGTAACTTCTTCAAATACTACTGCTGCCGGTGCATGTACCGGTCTGGGAGTTGCTCCTAATCAAATAGGAGATGTATTTGGTATTTTTAAAGCATATACCACACGTGTGGGTTCTGGCCCATTCCCTACCGAACTTTTTGACGAAGTTGGTGAAACTATGGGACGCGTAGGTAATGAGTTTGGTGCTACTACTGGTAGACCACGTCGCTGCGGTTGGTTAGATCTTGTAGCACTCAAATATGCAGTACACGTAAACGGTGTTACTCAATTGATGATGATGAAAGGTGATGTATTGAGCGGTTTTGATACCCTTAAGATTTGTACACAATACAAATACAAGGGCGAAGTTATAGATCACTTACCTTATAATATTGAGCCTGAAAACGTAGAGCCTGTTTATTCAGAAATGAAAGGCTGGGAAGAAGATCTTACTAAAATGAAAGGTGATGAACAATTACCTAAAGAGCTCAATGCTTATATTGAGTTTTTAGAAAAAGAGCTGAATGTGCCTATTAAAATTGTTTCTGTTGGTCCAGACCGTACACAAACAATTCACAGATAGTCTGACAATTCTTATTGGAATATTTAAAAACCGAAGCAAAATGCTTCGGTTTTTTTATGCTTTATTTCTGAATTAATTATAATACTCGCAAACTCTTAAACCCTACATTTACAAAGTCTTAACAACGACAAATTATGAAACTTTTTCAGTGCTCCAACTGCAACAACCCAGTCTATTTTGAAAATACTTCTTGCGAAAAATGTGGTAACGATCTAGGCTACCTTTATGAAGATGAAAAAATCATTTCGTTCCCGATGAATAGCCTTCCGGTTGCTAATCCCGTAAATAAGGAACAAGTTCTGTTGTATTGCGCAAATTATGAGTTAGACGCTTGTAACTGGTTAGTCCCTGCTAAAAGTGATAATCCTTATTGCGAAGCTTGTAGTACCAATCATATTATTCCAGATTTGAGTTATCCTGAAAATAAACTCGACTGGCAAAAAATTGAAGCAGCAAAGCGCCGGTTATTTTACAGTTTACATAAGTTGAAACTTCCGGTGAAATTCATCATAGACGATGCTCCTTTTAACCTCTCCTTCGATTTTTTAGCTTCAGATCCTAATGATCCTAACGGTGTTAAGACTGGTCATAATAACGGACTCATAACCTTAAATATTCAGGAAGCAAATGCTGCTCACAGAGAATATATTAAAGAACAACTTTCTGAACGCTATCGTACTTTATTAGGCCATTTCAGACATGAAGTTGGTCACTTTTATTGGGATGTTTTGATAAAAAATAATCCACAGAACTTGAAAGAATTCAGAGCGCTTTTTGGTGACGACCGAGAAGATTATGGTGAAGCGTTGCAAAAACATTATAAAAACGGAGCCCCAGATAATTGGCGAGATAATTACATCAGCAGTTATGCCACAATGCACGCCTGGGAAGATTGGGCAGAAACCTGGGCACATTACTTACATTTGATGGACGTGCTTGAGACTTCGTTTAATTTCGGTCTTACACTAGACCCTGAAATTTCAAAAGTTCCCAACCTGAGGGTTGCTTGTGATTTTGATCCATATGATGGTGCAGATATGCGTAAGATCATTAAGCACTACTTACCACTCACCTACTCGATCAATTCTCTAAACAGAAGTATGGGCCACGCAGATGCTTATCCCTTTATTTTGTCAGAACCCGTGATCAAAAAGTTAAACTTCATTCATAAAGTTGTGCATTTATAAGTGTGAGGCTTGCTTGCAAAGCATTAATTTTAAGCTTAAAAGTGCTTAACTATGTATGAAGTAGAACTTACGGCTCGTCTTAAAAATTATGATCAAACCCGAGAGATAATTCAGAAATTGAATCCTATTTCTCAGTTTCAATTGGACTACGATGATCGCTATTTTGATAAGAACAATAAGCTAACAGCAGAAGATCAGGAGTTTCGCTTGCGCACTAAAACCAATTTAGATTCCGGCGAATCTAAACATTATTTAACTTTTAAAGACAAACCTTTTGATAAGGTCACACGTTCTAAACCTGAATACGAAACCATCGTTTTAGATCATCACAATTCTGAGCAAATACTGTTTCATTTAGGATATACAAAAACCGCTCACTACACCAAGCACTGTGAAGTTTTCAACCTAAATTATGAGGGCGCTGCTGTTGAAATTGCGCTTGTTCAATTTGATGAACTGCAAGATTCTTTTATAGAGATCGAAACTACAACTGCTAAACATGCTGAAACTGATGCACTTTTTGAAAAACTCTATCGCTTACTGGCAGACTTAGAACTCTCTAAAGATGACCTAACCGAAGATTTTTATATTGAAATGATAAAAGAAGCGCAATCGGTTTAAAAATAATAGCTTTCATATTTGACTAAAGGGAATACTTTAACCGCTGCTTTTTCCGTTATATTTGCATCAAATTATATTATGCCTGATTTTTTAAAAAACAGCCTCTTTTTTTTAATGTTTTTTCTCACTGCAAGCTCTTTTGCACAGGAAGGGAAAGAATTAGATATCACCTCAGATATTTCGCAAATAGATGAAGTAAAATATCCGGGAGCTCTGGTGATGTATAAAAATACCAATCAGGTTTACATTCAGCATGAAGGTATAGAAATGTGGTGTGATCTGGCGTTTCATTATAAAAATGAAAATTTCGTCCGCGCCATTGGTAATGTCCGTATGAAACAAGGCGACACCATAAGTATGCGCAGTAACTATGGGGAGTACAACGGTAATACCCAATTTGCCTGGGCATCAGGAGGAGTGAATTTAAAAACACCAACCGCCACTTTAGATACCGATACGCTCTATTTTGACAGAATCAAACAACAAGCCTATTACCGCACCGGCGGAACCCTACGCGATACCGCAAGTGTAATCAACAGTAAAATAGGTAGATATTTTTTAGACCAAGACAAGTATTCGTTTATTCAGGATGTGGTGGTCACCAACCCGGAATATGTTATTGAAAGTGACCAACTCGATTTTTATTCAGAAAGTGGTGTGGCATACCTGTATGGACCTTCAACCATTACCAGTGAAGCTAGCACTGTTTATTGTGAACGGGGTTACTATGATACCCGCAATGATAATGGATATTTTGTAAAAAATTCCCGAATAGATTATGACAACCGTACTGTTTTTGGAGACAGTTTATATTTTGACCGGCCTACCAATTTTGCTTCAGCAACTAATAATATTAAGGTTCTAGATACTGCTAACAATAGTGTCATTAAAGGGCATTATGCTGAAGTTTACAAGGATAAGGATTCGGTTTTTATTACTAAAAAAGCGGTTGCAATAACCGTTCAGGATAACGATTCGATTTACATTCACGGAGACCGCCTTGTTGTTACCGGAATTCCCGAAAAACGTATTGTTCGCGGTTATTACAATGTACGCCTTTTTAAAAGTGATCTAAGCGGAAAGTCAGATTCTATACACATCAATCAGCAAACTGGATTGACACAAATGATTGGTAAACCTATTCTATGGAGCGGACTCAGCCAGATGACCGGTGATTCTATCCATTTAAAAAGCAATACCAAAACTGAGCAGCTCGATTCACTAAAAGTCTTTGAGAATGCATTTATGGCGCAGCAAGATACCATTCCGCTATTTGATCAGAAGGAAAAAACAGGATTCAACCAAGTAAAAGGCGATGTGCTTTACGGTACATTTCTAGACAATGCGTTGCATCAAATAGATATTGTGAAAAATGCTGAGAGCATTAATTATATGCGTGGAGATGATGGTGTTTTACAAGGTATAGACAAAAGCAAATCGGCTTCAATCACCGCAATTTTAGAAGAAAATGAATTAGTTGAAATCACAAAATGGAAACAAGTTGACGGTGAGGTTTACCCGCTTTCTAAATTCCCAATCGAGTCTAGAGAGTTCCCGGGATTGAACTGGCGTGGTGATGAACGTTTGCTGACCAAAGAAGATATCTTTAAAGGAGAAGCTCCGTTTACACTCACTAAAATTGAAGGCATTCCACTACCGGAGATTGATGAAGATTTCTTTGACAATAGCATCCCTGATGAAGAACTCGATATTCCTGAGGCTTCAAAATTAAATCCTTCAGACTTTAAAAACCGGGAAGAAGATGCACCTTCGATAGGTGTCCCTGTTAATGACAAAGCAACGATTCAAGAAGGAACAGATTCCATAAAAACCCAAAAACCTCAACTCAAAGAACTACCCAAGCCAAAAGTTAAAGATTCAACAACTACAAATAATGAAGGCTGATTTCCTAAAATATCAAGCACAGACGAGTCCGCACCCTTTAGCAGTTGAAGTATCTCACGCAAAAGGCTCCTATATCTATGATATTTCGGGTAAGGCGTATCTAGATTTTGTAGCAGGTGTTTCAGCAGCAAGTTTAGGTCACTGCCATCCGGCAGTTGTTAATGCTATAAAAACGCAAAGCGAAAAGTATTTGCATGTGATGGTTTATGGAGAATATGCTCAAGATCCTGCTGTTCAACTAACCCGTTTATTAGCAGAAAATTTACCCGAACCCTTAGAGCAAACTTATTTAGTAAATAGCGGTACAGAAGCTATAGATGGCGCGATGAAACTGGCGAGAAGAGTTACTGGCAGAAGCGCAATCATTTCTGCTAATCAAGCTTATCATGGTAACACCTTTGGCGCATTAAGCTTAATGAACTACGAAGAGCGTGTGGCTCCTTTTAGACCGGTTGTAGGAGATATTTCGCATATAAACTTCAATAGTTTTGAAGATTTAAATAAAATTACAGAAAATACAGCCGGAGTTGTTTTAGAAACAATTCAAGGCGGAGCAGGATTTATTCAACCCGAACACGGCTGGCTTGCAGCAGTAAGAAAACGCTGTAAAGAAGTGGGTGCGCTTTTAATTCTTGATGAAATTCAGCCTGGCTTTGGCCGTACAGGGACATTTTTTGGTTTTCAAAATTATCAAGTAGTTCCAGATATTGTTGTAATGGGAAAAGGTATGGGAGGCGGTATGCCTATTGGTGCTTTTACTGCTTCAAAAGCACATATGCAACTCTTGTCAAATAACCCAAAAATGGGACACATTACAACCTTTGGTGGTCACCCTGTCATTGCGGCAGCTGCTTTAGCAACAGCAAAAACTATTTTAGAAAGTAATCTCATGGCGCAAGCTTTAGAAAAAGAAAAATTATTTAGAAGCTTGCTTAAACATAAGCTCATTACCGAAGTTCGCGGAAAAGGTCTGATGCTGGTTGCAATTACCCCTTCAGCAGAAATAACTACTGAAGCAATTTTAATGGCTCAAGAAGAAAGCTTAATTTTATTTTGGTTACTTTTTGAAACCCGTGCAATACGCATCACTCCCCCTCTAACCATCTCTGCTAAAGAGATAAAAGAGGGCTGTGAGATCTTGCTTAAGGTTTTAAATAAAATTGCGACTAAAATGGCATAATTGCACTTTTGGGCGTAATTGTTGATTACTTTGTTAACAACAATATAAAAAGCACAGCTGTCTGCCTGCTATCCTTTTTAAATTTATAAAGGCAGAAATTTTTTAAAAGCAACGTGTATGAAATTTAATCAAGAACACGAAGAAGATAATTTCCCGCTCACCCGTTTTGAATCTATGTTAAAGACTAATGATGTCCTTTTCTTCGATTCGGATGACTTTGAGAATATTGTTAATCATTATTTAGAGAACGGCAAGATTGCTTTAGCAAAAAAAGCCGTGAAATTAGGACTAGACCAGCATCCTTCCTCTTCAAATTTGAAGCTTTTTAAGATTGAAATTTTAATCTTTGAGAACAAATTAGAAGAAGCAGATCGTCTTTTAGCTGAATTATACGAATTAGAGCCTCAAAACGAGGAAGTCTACATTCAAAAGGCAAACATCTACTCTAAACAAGATGATCACACTAAAGCTATTGAGCTGCTTGAAACCGCATTAGAACTTACCGATGCTGATGCAGATATCTATTCTTTAATAGGGATGGAATATTTGTTTATGGATGACTTTCAGAATGCGAAGTTCAATTTTATGAAATGTCTAGAAGTTGATGAAGATGATTATTCTGCACTATATAATGTGATTTATTGCTTCGACTTTTTAGAACAACACGAGGAAGCGATAGATTACCTCAATATGTTTTTAGATAAAAATCCGTATTGTGAAGTTGCCTGGCATCAGGTGGGTAAGCAATATTTTGATCTAAAAAAGTATAAAAAAGCTTTAGCAGCTTATGATTTTGCAATCATAAGTGATGATACATTTATTGGTGCTTATTTTGAAAAAGGTAAGGTGCTTGAAAAATTAGGTCGGTATAATGAAGCAATAGAGAATTACCAGATCACGTTAGGTCTTGACGACCCCACCTCTTTTGCCTATT
Source organism: Leeuwenhoekiella polynyae (assembly GCF_004104075.1). Taxonomy (GTDB): domain Bacteria; phylum Bacteroidota; class Bacteroidia; order Flavobacteriales; family Flavobacteriaceae; genus Leeuwenhoekiella; species Leeuwenhoekiella polynyae. Next base: position 121,434 of record NZ_QOVK01000007.1, read on the forward strand.
TAAGAATGGGTAAATGTTACCAGAAATTGCATTGCGATGATCTTGCCATCACCTATTTTTTAAAAACAGTAAAAGAAGATCCGCTTTTAGACAAGGGCTGGATCGCAATTACTGATTATTACACTAAAAAGATGGACTATCAAAATGCGCTTTATTACATCAATAAAGCCATAAATATTGATGGGGATAATGTTTTATACTGGAAACGCTACGCTAAAATAAATAACCGCTTAAAGTTTTATGAAGAAGCAGAACGGGGGTATAGCAAAACCTTAGAGCTGGGTAATTATGAGCTAGAAACCTGGCTAACACGTTGTGACATTTTAATTAACCTTGGTGAGTTAGAAGCAGCTATTACAAATTTATTTGAAGCGCTTGAATTCTACCCGGAGTCTGTACAAATAGAATTTAGGTTAGCTGGTTTATTCTTTACACAAGGTCAGGATGATAAAGGTCATTTTCATTTAGAAAATGCACTGCGATTAGAACCTGATTACGATATAATTTTAGAAGAATTATTTCCTTTTGTTTTCGCAAAACGCTCTGTAGTTCAAAAAATACAAAAGGCTAAAAAGAGCTAAATCAACTTTTATTTAAAATGAATTTAAAAGAGACTGTAAAAGCAGTCTCTTTTTGTTTTCTTACGAGTTTGAACTCCCAAGATTATAGATTTGTTTCTTACATTTGAAACCTAACCAAAATCAGCCAATGTCTGAAAAAAGATCACTTGCAAATTACGCACTCGTTACTTTAAAAGGTTTAGCAATGGGAGCTGCTGATGTGGTTCCGGGAGTGTCTGGAGGAACCATCGCTTTTATCGCAGGTATTTATGAAGAACTTATTGCTACGATAGACAAATTAGACATTGCGCTATTTAAAGTCTGGAAGAAAGACGGATTCAGTACGATGATAGAATCGTACAATCTTAAGTTTCTGGGAGCTTTATTTTTAGGTATAGGTCTTAGTATTTTGTCTCTTGCAAAACTCATTACTTTTCTTTTAGACGAGCATCCGCTTTTACTTTGGGGATTTTTTTTCGGTCTTATAATCGCTAGTATCGTTTACGTAGGAGGTCAAATTAAAAGTTGGAATTTTGGCGTTGTTCTCGCTGGATTTATTGGTATAGTCATTTCTTATTTTATCACAATCGCAGAACCTTTGAGTACAGGCGCAAGTTATTGGTTTATATTTTTGTCAGGTTTCGTTGCAATCATAGCTATGATACTTCCGGGGATATCAGGGTCTTTTATATTACTGCTTTTAGGTTCTTACAGCATTGTATTAGGTACCGTGCGTAATTTTGTAGATGCGTTGCTAGCTTTTGATTTTTCAGCATTAAAAAATGCAGCTATTAAGTTGCTGCTATTTATGTTAGGTTGTGTTGTAGGTCTTAAAGTATTCTCTAAGGTATTGACCTATCTTTTTAAGAATTACCAGAACCTAACACTGGCGCTACTTACTGGTTTTATGATAGGGGCACTCAACAAAGTTTGGCCCTGGAAAGAAGTCTTAAGCTTCCGAACCAATTCTGAAGGGCATCAGGTTCCGCTTTTAGAAAAGAGTATCTTACCACAAAATTATGAGGGAGATCCAAAAATCATTTTAGTTATCGTTTTGGCAGTGATAGGCTTTTTGACTATTTTCCTACTTGAACGCTTCGCGAATTCTAAGCAAAAAAATGGAATCTAAACCCCGCTCCTTTTCAGATAAAATCTGGCTGGTGCTTAAAGGTCTCGCAATGGGCGCGGCCAACAAAGTACCCGGTGTATCTGGTGGTGTGGTTGCTTATGTAGCGGGATTTTATGAAGAGTTTATATATTCGCTTCAGAAGGTTAATAAAAATGCATTTAAGCTGCTTATAAGCGGCAGGTTTAGAAGTTTTACCCGTTATGTAAATGGGAGATTCTTATTCCTTTTGATTTTGGGGATGATAATCAGCTATTTTAGTGTTTCAAAACTGCTGGATATTGCTATTATTCACTTTCCACTTTATGTGTGGAGTGCTTTTTTTGGAATGATTATTGGCAGTATTTACTATATCGCAAAAGACTTTAGCGATTGGTCTCAAAGAAATATCGTCATTCTTGCTTTAGGCATTATCAGCGGTATAGGAATAAGTCTGCTAGAACCCGCAACACAAAATGATAATCTTATTTTTGTTTTTTTCTGCGGAATAATCGGTGTTTCCGGGATGACACTTCCGGGATTATCGGGCTCTTTTATATTAATCCTACTGGGCAATTATGTATTACTCCTTGTAGATTCGGTAAACGCACTTTACGATACACTTTCAGATCTATTTCAGGCAGACTTTTCATTCATCAACGACCCCCATAGAATACGTTTGCTTAAAGTAATGCTCGTTTTCACATTAGGATCGGTTACTGGTTTAGTAACCTTATCTAATTTTTTAGGCTATCTGCTTAAACGCTATAAAAACCAAACCAATGCTGCAATTATAGGTTTTATAACCGGTTCACTGGGTGTGGTTTGGCCGTGGAAAACACCTGTTTTTGAGCGTAATAGTTTAGGTGAAATTAACTACGACCGGGTAGGTGATCCTATACTCACCAATTACGACCGGTTTTGGCCAGAAAGCTTTTCCATAGAAAACTGTTTAGCTACTATATTTGTTGTTTTAGGGATTTTAAGTGTTGTTGCTTTAGGCAAATACGGGGAAAAAACCCGTGCATAATTGCTTTGTAAGTCGCACTTTTACTTCTTATTAATTAAATGTTTAGCTGAACTAAACCAATTTTTCAACACTTCCCTAAAATTATGATTAAGCTAGGACTAATAGGAAAAAATATAGAATACTCTTTTTCTCGAAAATATTTTACCGAAAAGTTTAAGAACGAATCAATTGAAGGCTCTTATGTAAACTTTGACTGCGCTAACAAACAAGATGTCGCAAAATTACTAGAAGAACAAAATGATTGTTTAGGCTTTAATGTCACCATCCCATACAAACAGGATGTTATACCACTTTTAGATGAACTCAACAAACATGCGAGTTCTATTGGAGCTATTAATACGATAAAACGATTACCTAGCGGAAAGTTGAAAGGTTTCAATACTGATTACATTGGTTTTAGAAAATCGTTAAAGCCTTTTCTATCGCGTCAAACACATACAAATGCCCTTGTTTTAGGCACAGGTGGGGCATCTAAAGCAATTGCTTATGCTTTAGAATTAGAAGATATATCTTTCAAATTTGTTTCTCGCAACCCTAAAAAAGGTCAACTTTCTTATGATGATATTAATGGGGCTGTTTTAGCAAAACATACTTTAGTAATAAATACTACACCTTTAGGCACCTTCCCTAATGTAACTGACTGCCCTAAAATACCTTACCGCTTACTTACGCGCGGTCACCTACTCTACGATCTGGTCTATAATCCCGAAGAAACCCAATTTTTAAAGAACGGAAAACTTCACGGAGCGACAATTTCTAACGGATATGAAATGTTAAAACTACAGGCCGAAGCCGCCTGGACGATCTGGAACTAAAACGCCTTATTTCTTACAGCTCTTGTTAATTGCTCAGTTAATAGTATCTTTAACTACTTAATAACGCACCATAACATTGAAAGAAATGTCCGAAGAAAATAAAGCATCTAAAACTGATAATAAACCAGAAGAAACTGTAGAAAATCCTCAACAAAAGGAAACTGAAAAAGCTGCAGAAAGTACTCCAGTTAGTCAGGATCAGGAAGAAGTACAAGAAAATGAACTCACAACAGAATCTATTGAAGTAATTCAAAATGCAAAGACAGATGATAGTGATGATGATGACTTTATTGAAGAAGATACAGATGAAGAAGACGATGCTGACCCCGCTGATCTAGATGCTGCCTTAAATGAAGATAGCGAAGATGAAAGCGCTGCAGAGCGCCACAGTATTCCTAAAAAAGAATATGAAACGCTGAGCAAAGAGGATCTTATCAAAGAGCTCAAAAATCTTTTAAGCAATCATAAAGTGCAGGCGATCAAAGAACATGTTACTGAAATACGTGCTGCATTTATCGCTAAGTTTGAAGAAGAACAGGAAGAAGCCAAAGAAAAATTCTTAGAAGAAGGTGGTAATATTATCGACTTTAGATATTACAGTCCTTTAAAGAAAGAATTCAACTCTCTTTATTTTGAATACCGAGACAAACGCAACCATTACTACCAGAATCTCAGAAAAGATCTCAATGCAAATCTCGAAACCCGCAATGCACTAATTGAAGAATTAAAAGAACTTAAGAACGAGTTAGGTGGTGAAGAAAGCATCAATGCAACTTTTGACAAGTTTAAAGATATTCAAGAGCGCTGGCGCAATGCAGGTAATATTCCAAGAGATCGCTATAATTTAGTATGGAATAATTATCACCATCACATTGAGAATTTCTACGATTTCTTGCATCTGAACCGGGAGTTTAGAGACAAAGATTTTAAAGAGAACCTAGATAAAAAACTGAAACTCATCGAGCAGGCAGAAGAACTTGCACAAGAGTCTGATGTGAACAGAGCTTTCAAAGAGCTTCAAATGCTTCACAAGATCTGGAAAGAAGAAGTAGGCCCTGTATCAAGAGAATATCGTGAAGAGATCTGGGAAAAATTCAGCGCTGCAACACACAAAATTCATGAAGCTCGTCAAGAATATTTCAAAAATATAGACAAGATTTATGAGCAAAATCTTGAGAAAAAAGAAGAAGTAATTGCAGCTATCGAGAAAATTGCTGCGAACCCTGCTATTTCTCACAACGGCTGGCAAAAGCAAATGAAAGAAGTAAATGCACTACGCGAAAACTTCTTTAAAATAGGTAAAGTGCCGCGCAATGCAAACGAGCCTACTTGGAAAAGCTTTAAACAGGTTACTCGTGAATTCAATCACAATAAAAATGGTTTTTATAAAAACCAGAAAAAAGAACAATACGAGAATCTTCAGAAAAAGATGAAACTCGTTATGATCGCAGAAGACAACAAAGACAATGAAGATATAAAAGTTACCATTGATCTTATGAAGCGCATTCAGTCTGATTGGAAGAAAATCGGTCACGTTCCTCGTAAGGACAGTGATAAGATCTGGAAACGCTTTAAAAAAGCTTGTAATCACTTCTTTGACCGTCTTCACGCTGAGAAAAAAGAAGTTCTTGAAGAAGAAAAAGGTAATCTTGAAGAAAAGGTGGCTCTTCTAGATAAAGTAAAAGCTATTGAGCTTAGTGGCAAACACGAAGATGATTTAAAAACGATCAAGGAGCTTATAAAAGAATGGAAAGATACCGGTCGTGTACCGCATTCTAAGAAGAGTATTGAGCAAGACTTTAATAAGGTTTTAGACGGGTTGTTTAAAAAACTAGACCTTACCCGCAAAGAATCTGAATTGATCAAGTACGATAATCGTGTGGCTGCAATGGCAGATGAAGATAACAACCAGGCTTTAAACAAAGAGCGTTACTTTATCACTAAGAAAATTGACGAGGTAAAAGCAGAAATCAATCAACTTGAAAATAACCTTGGCTTTTTTCAGCACGTACCAGATGATAATCCCATGGTTAAGGAAGTACATAAAAATATAGCCGAACACAAGAAAACTCTGGAGATCTGGAAGGCTAAACTGAAGAAGTTAAAATCATTGTATTAATCCTTAAACTATGCAGTGCCCACTTTGTAACAGTACGGCTGCTTATTTTAAAACATATAATGATAGACTATATAACAGATGCACCTCGTGTGCATCTGTTTTTTTAGATACACGTGACTTACCACATCCTCAAGATGAAAAGCAACGTTATGATCTACACGAGAATACGCTACAAAATAAAGGGTACTTAGATTTTCTTTCTCCTTTGATTCAGGCTGTAATTGAACAAGAAGACATTTCAAAAATAGGTTTAGACTACGGAAGCGGTCCCAACCCGGTGCTCTCTAAAATTTTAAAAAGCAAAGGATATTCTTTATCTCAATACGACACTTTTTATTGTAAAGAAGAAGATAACTTAAATCAAAAATATGATTTCATTATCTGCTGTGAAGTCATAGAACACTTTCATAATCCTGCTGAAGAATTCAAACGTTTAAAAGCACTTCTAAAAGCAAACGGAAGCATATATTGTAAAACTGCTTTACTTGATAAGACTATAAACTTTGAGAACTGGTCTTATAAAAATGACTTTACGCATAGTTTCTTCTACACTAAGAAAGCATTAAACTACATTAAACAATTTTTAGGCTTTGTAGATCTAGTAGTACACAAGAATTTATTTATTTTAAAAGCATAAAAAAAGCGCAGCTTGCGCTGCGCTTCCTATCTATCTAAAACTAATATTCTATTAATTAGTCCTTGTATAGGTATAAAGAAGATACACCAGAAAGTACAGCACTTGAAGTAGGCGCTACATTACCTCCGTTTGAAGAAGATACATTTCCGTAAACATTTATCTTACCACCACCATTAGCAAGTTCTGCAATGTATACAGCATCTGTTTCGGCGTCATAAACTACATTTACAGGGTTACCTAGTAACGTTGCGTCACCTGCAAAGCGGATTTGATCTTCAACTGCTAAAGTTCCGCCATTTTCAACAGCATCAAATTTAGAATCAAAGTTTGTGATCACGTGAAAACCACCATCTGTATCAAAATCTCCTCCAGAAGCTGCAGCAATATCAGTCATAATCATAGTATCACCATCAAAATCTAAACCATGTGTACGTACGATACCTTCTACAGTGATACGCTTAGTAGGTGCTACTGTTGCGTCTGTCATATTGCTAGACGTAAAATTTGTAAATACCGAAAGATCACTGCTACTATCAACTACAGCATATAAATCATTACCTACAAATTCAATTCCCCATACTGCAAATTCAACTGTTACTGTGTTTCTTAGGGTAAATGAAGTTCCATCCTTTTCAAAAACAAAAAAGCGTCCGTTATCATTTGCATTATCAGAAACTACATAAATATTACCATTAACGGCAAGATCACGAGGACTTTGCAAAGCTGCAGGACTTGAGAAATCTAAAGTAAGATCAAGACTTGCATCTATCAGATCACTAATACTCAAATATGTCTGTAAAGAGGTTTGAGTTGCACCACGAGCAGCAATGGTAAAACTATCATCATCTGGAGAATAGTAAATACCTTCTGCATCTGTTGCTTCAGTAGAGTAAGTAGTTATTCCACCACGTAATAAATCATATTTAGTTACACTACCGTCTGTATGACTTGTAGCATAAAGATCCGCAGTGCCGTCAACAACTACAGTTGAGTCATCGTCATCATCACTACAAGATGTTAATGCAAAAAGGCCAATTGCCCCAACATAAAGAAATTTTGAAATGTTCATAAATTGAAAATTTTAGTTTATTATTTTGTTCACTCAAATAAACGTAAATGTTCAACACGTAATTTTAAACGTTTTCTTAATGAAAATCCTACAATTTTTTATTACAATGAAAATCAGCTTGTTAAAAACATTCAATTCTTAATTTTAACTCAGGTTTAGTAGAAGATTAGCATATTTTAATATATTGAAACAGCCTTTGATATTTAATTATTTAAGAATTTTCTGGGATTTTACCTTTTACTCCTTTGAAAAAATCAATTAAAGAAGCTAAATCTGCTTCACTATTTCCTGTAGGATAGAATAAATTACCTATATAATGCTCTTTTTTTCCAAAATCCATGGTAATGGGAAGAATAGGCACTCCGGCTTTTAGAGCTATATAATAGAACCCTGTTTTCCATTTTTCTACCTTTTTGCGTGTTCCTTCAGGAGAGAGTGCTAGACGGAATATATCATGTTCCTGAAACATTTCAGCAATTCGATCTACTTTATTCTGCTTATTGAAACGATCTAGTGGTATGCCTCCCACTTTTCTAAAATACCAGCCAAATGGCCATTTAAAAAGTTCTTTCTTTCCTAAAAAATTAATTTGAACCCCAATAATGCTTCTAAAAAGTAAACCCATATAGAAGTCGTGCCAACTGGTATGTGGCACTGCAATAACCACCATTTTCTTTACCTCCTCAGGAAATCGGCCACGTATTGACCAGCCTAAGGATTTATAGATGATTTTTGCAATAGAACGCATTAAGACCGCTGTTGTTTTTTTATAATTAGGCGTGCTTCCTCAAGATCTTGAGGAGTATCTATGCCAATTGCAGGTGAATCTGAATACACCATTTTAATACGCTTACCATATTCTAAATAGCGAATAGCTTCTATTTTTTCTGCAGCTTCAAGTCCGCGCATAGGTAGTTTTGCAAAATCAAGTACTGCTTGTTTCCTAAATGCATAAATACCTTTATGCTTATAATATGTTATATCAATATCTTGATCTCTAGGAAACGGTATTGGCGCTCTTGAAAAGTATAAGGCGAAATTTGCTTCATCAACAATCACCTTCACATTATTGGGGTTTTCAATCTCTGCTTTTACCGCAATCGGAGTCATTAATGAAGCTAAATCAATAGCCTCTGCACCGTTCTCATAAAATACCTGAAGTACATTACGCATATCGTCTTCGTTAGTAAATGGCTCATCTCCTTGTACATTCACTACTATATCTACATCAAGGTCTGCAACAGCTTCTGCAATGCGATCACTGCCGCAACTGTGTTCTTTTTGACTCATAATAACTTCCCCACCTGCAGCTTTGACTGTATTATAAATAAGGTCACTGTCTGTGACTACATAAACGGTATCAAACAACTGGGTTTTTACCGCAGCCTCATAAGTTCTTATGATGACTGGTTTACCTTCTAAATCTTGCATTAATTTCCCGGGAAAACGTGAAGCCTCATATCGAGCCGGAATCATTGCTATAGTTTTTAACTTAGGAGTCATTAGTGCTTTAATTTATGTTCTGCTTCAGTTTTCGCTTTTTGAACCATTTAACAATTCGGTAACTTAAATAGAAGACCAAAAGCGCTGCAAGAATAGGAATAAAAATAGCAAGTATAGAAAGTATGGTAGAAACTATCGCTTCTAGAGTTGAAAAAATAGGATTTGCAAAACCTAGTGTTGTCGCTGATGAAGCTGCTCTTACTGTCGCGGTAGACCCTGCTATAAGACCGGCAGTGCCACCACCACCTATAATAGCTAGCGACCATGACACCCAAGGCTCAAAATCACCTAAAGTGACAAAAAACAAAATCGTACCTGCAAAACTTGCTAGCGGTACAGAGATAGTATCTAATGCATTATCAAACCAAGGTATATAATATGCCAGAATTTCAAAAACTGAAGCAACCCCCAAAAGGATCAGGGTTTGTAAACTACCCAACCACGCCCAACCTTCGGTGAGATCTAGAACGTCAAAATATGCAGCTATGCTCAATGCTAGAAGCGGTAAAAAAACTCTAAAACCGGCTGCAGCAGCCAAACCAATTCCTAAGCAAATACTGAAAACGATTTCCATTATTCTTAATTTTCGATAAACATATCGTCTTTAAAACCTATAAGATACAGCTTTTTACGAGCTCTTGTAATTGCAGTATATAGCCAGCGTAGATAATCTTTATCCATCCCATTAGGCAAATAAGGTTGCTCTACCATAATAGTTTCCCATTGTCCACCTTGTGATTTATGACAGGTAATCGCATACGAGAACTTAACCTGAAGTGCGTTAAAGAATTTATTGTTTTTAACCTTCATAAACTTTTTATACTTTGAAGTCTCATCTGCATAATCTTTCATCACTTCCTGATACAACTGATTAGATTCCTCATAAGATAAAGAAGGTGTTTCAGAGGTAAGCGTATCTAATAATAAAACTGTTTCAAAAGGAGCCAGATTGGGATAATCTGTCATTTGAATTTTCACTTCCGCAAAGCGAAAACCATATAATTCTTTAATACTGAAAATTTCAAGAATTTCTACTATATCACCATTAGCTATAAAGCCTGCTTCACTTTTTGTATCAAGCCAGAAATAATTGTTTTTTACAACCATAAAATAGTCGCCGGCACTCACTTCTTCTTCTTTAAAAAGAATTCTGGAGCGTATCTGCTGGTTATAAAGATTGGCACGTTTATTAGAGCGAACGATTATAGCAGTACCTTCATTCCCATATTCTTGATAAGAATCGCTAAGAGAATCCATAATCTCGTTACCATCTATTAACCGCACCACATCATCCTGGTTGCTCAAATCAAACCGAAAATCTTCGTAAAGTTCATCATTCAAAAACTCTCGTATTCGGGTTGCATTTTTGAGAATACCACTGGTTTCAGCTTGTCGCATTACTTCATCAAGCTCAATACTCTTAACGGTTTTATCAAACTGCAGTTCCAAATTGCGTTCGTCAAGGGCAGGGCTAATATCCATCTTAACAGGAGGCAGCTGCGCTTGATCACCTATTAATAAAAGCTTACAATTGTTGCCGCTATATACATAAGACATTAAATCATCTAATAAAGAACCGTTTTCAAAAAGTTTAGACTCGGCTGCATTATCTGATATCATTGATGCTTCGTCAACAATAAAAATGGTATTGCGGTGTTTGTTGCGCTGTAAAGTAAAAGAAATACCTCCTCCACTTTGTTTTTTAGGATAATATATTATTCTATGAATGGTATGTGCCGGTTTGTCGCTGTAGTTTGAGATGACTTTTGCAGCCCTTCCTGTGGGTGCTAATTGCACGGAAGACATTTTAATTTTCCACAAGTTTTTAACAATTGTTCCTATAACCGTTGTTTTACCGGTACCTGCATAACCTTTTAAAACATAAATAGAATTGTTTTTGGATTCAAACAAGAAACCGCTAAGTTGTTGTAATAGAATATCTTGTTTCTGAGTAGGGCTATGCGGAAAATCTTTAAGTAAAAGTTTGTAAAATGCGTGCTGGTCCAGCTCCATAAATAATTGTTGAATGTGTAAAGATACTAATGAATTTAAGGGGATATCCTTTAACGATTAAAAAAAAATTGTAGATTTGCTTATAACCTTAATTAAAATCTAAAAACCACACATCGAATGAAAATAGTAATTCAGTTAGTACTTTGGGTTGTCATCGGAGTATTAGGATATTTGCTTTTTGACGCTGTTTACGGCGAAGTAAAATTTAATGATCTTAAAGTTGTACGTTACCAGAAAGCCGTTGATAAACTTATCGATATTCAAAAAGGTCAAATGGCATACAAACAAATCAATGGAAAGTTTGCTAACAACTTTGACGAATTAGTTAAATTCATCGATACTGCTGAGTTTACGCTTACTGAGCGTCGCGATACGTTAGTTCTTGATGAAGAAGCTACACGTCGTTACCGAGTAGACACAAATAAAGAAATTACTATTATTGATACATTAGGATACACACCTGTTCGTGATTCACTTTATCAAAGTACTGATCGTTATAAAACGATGATGAATGTTCCGGGTACAGATAAGCAATTTGAGATGGAAGCAGGTACTATTCTTAAAAGTGATATGCCAATCCCGGTATTTGAAGCAAAAGTTTCTAAAGATGTTTTATTATATGACCAGCCAAAAGACTATGTAAACAAAGAGAAGCAAGTTCTTTCTGTAGATGGTGTCAATGGTGCGTATCTTTCTGTAGGTTCTATGACCAAAGTTAGTACCGCTGGAAACTGGCCACAGAGTTACGGCGACAATGATGAATAAAAATCTGGTAAATCCAGAAAATCTTATAGTATCCATCCAAGTTAGCTTGGATGGATTTTCTTTTTATATAAAAGATACTGATGCAAATACTCTAGTAGATAGTCAAGAGTATTTTTTTGAAAACTCAAGTACTCCTCAAAAGTCTTTAGAAAGGATTCAAAATGTATTTACCTCTACTCCTTCGCTCAATCAAGCATTTAAAGAAGTAGTTGTGGTTTATGCAAATGAACTTTTTGCAATGGTTCCTAAAGTATTATTCAATGAGCAGAATCTCACAGATTACCTCAAATTCAACACAAAGATTTTAAAGACAGATTTTATAGTATATGATGAGATTGAAGAATTGAACCTTATCAATGTATATGTTCCCTATGCTAACATTAATAACTTCTTTTTTGATCATTTTGGTACGTTTACCTACTATCATAGTCAGTCAATTCTAATAAAAAATATACTTAACCAAACGCGCTCAACAGAAAATCCTGAAGTTTTTATTCAGGTAAGTCCACAAGCCATTGATTTAGTTTGTTATCAGGGTCAAAAACTTTTGCTTAACAACCATTTTAAATATGAAACCCCAGAAGATTTTGTGTACTATATACTCTTTTGTTTTGAGCAAGTACAACTCAATACCGAAAAAACAAAGCTTTGGTTAAATGGTGCTATAGCTGAAGAGGATGCCACTTACAAGCTTATTTTCGAATATATAAGGGATATCAAGTTTTATTCTTCTGAAAGCAACAGCATACTTAAAAATTCATTTTTACAATACGATTTAAGTTTATGAGAATTATTAGTGGAAGCCTAAAAGGAAGGCGCATAACAGCCCCTAAAAAATTACCGGTACGCCCTACTACAGATATGGCTAAAGAAGCGCTGTTTAATATTCTCAGAAACAGATACAGCCTGACCAGGATCAATATTCTAGACTTATTTTCTGGTACAGGTAATATAAGTTATGAGTTTGCTTCACGCGGCGCTGAAGCGGTAACTGCGGTAGATACGCACGCGGGATGTACAAAATTTATAGACCAAACTGCTACTGATTTAGAACTGAATATCACTACCATAAAATCTGATGTTTATAGCTATCTGTCTCGTGCCGGCGGTCAATATGACGTGATATTTGCAGATCCTCCTTATGATTTTGATACAGCTGAATTTCTAAAAATTGTAGATCTTGTTTTTGAAAATGATTTACTTCTTGCTGATGGATGCCTTGTAATCGAGCATAGTAAACATACGGATCTAAATGAACACGCCAACTTCACCGAAATCAGAAAATATGGCGGAAGTGCTTTTAGCTTTTTTAACGCATAATTAACTCTAATTACCTGACTTTTAGATACTTTTACCATCTAAATAAACCCAACTTGAATTCACTTAAAACACAAAAGCTTAGCTTTTGTATTTTGACTTTTTACCCAAATTTTGTTATTTCTGAAATAAATGAAGGCATTAGTTTGAATGCAAAACAAATCGCTGAAGCCCACGAGACTATTACAAATTTCTTCGGAAAAGGTAATTATTACGGATATATATCATTGAGGGTAAACGATTACAACGTTAACCCTACAGACTATTTAACCTGTAAATTTTATAAATACATAACCGGGATGGCCGTAGTAAGCGATCAATCATTAAAAAGAGAAACCGCAAATTTTGAAAAGGCATTCTTTAAAAAACCACTTGAAGTATTTTTTACTTTAGAAGAAGCTATATATTGGATTAATAATTCGCTCAATAAAAAGTTAAATAAAAAAGCAGACCTGTAAGCCGGATTCTGTTCTTACTGCACGCAGTAATACCTTATCATTTATCTAGACAAATAATTACTTATTTGCTCAATCTGTCTACCCTCCGGCATCGCACGAGACGCACTTAATTGCCGGTATACATGACATTGCACCGCATAGAGTTTACCTGGTTTCACTACAGCATTATCTGTACATTCTTTCTGTTGCACTGGTCCTGACCTTAATTTGCATTATGGCCGACGGCCGTTAGCCGCTATGCTTCCCTATAGTGTCCGGACTTTCCTCTTTCTTTAAAAACAAGTTTTAATAAAAGCGATAAGGCGGTCTGCTTGCCGCAAAAATACACTTTTATTACTTAGTCCTGATTAAATACTATGCATTCTAAAAATGCAAAAATTGTTGATAACAAAATGGCAAAAATCATTAGTATTAGACCTTAAATGGACTAGCTATTTTTATATTTGTTCACTCAGATAACAAATTGTTTTCTGAAATTATTTATTTAAAAAAACAGTGGAGCAATTTATCGTATCAGCCCGTAAGTACAGACCCGCAACGTTTAAAGACGTAGTAGGTCAACAGGCTATTACCAATACGTTAGAGAATGCCATTGCAAACAATCATCTTGCACAAGCTTTATTATTTACGGGGCCTCGAGGCGTAGGGAAAACTACCTGTGCCCGAATTCTGGCTAAAAAAATAAACCAGGAAGCAGATGATCAAGTTGATGAGAATGAAGATTATGCATTCAATATTTTTGAACTGGATGCTGCTTCAAACAACTCGGTAGACGATATACGTAACCTTATAGATCAGGTACGAATCGCTCCACAGGTAGGTAATTATAAAGTGTATATTATTGATGAAGTTCACATGCTTTCATCTGCAGCTTTTAACGCTTTTCTAAAAACTTTAGAAGAGCCACCAAAGCACGCTATCTTTATTCTTGCCACTACCGAAAAGCACAAAATTATCCCTACCATCTTATCAAGATGTCAGATTTTTGACTTTAAGCGTATTACGGTTAAAGATATTCGCGAGCATCTGGTTGATATAGCAAAACAAGAAGGTATAACTGCTGATGAAGAAGGTTTACACATCATTGCTCAGAAGGCTGATGGAGCCTTACGTGATGCACTTTCTACCTTTGACCGTGTTGTTAGTTTTTCGGGTGATAACCTTACAAGAGCTGCGGTTACTGAGAACCTCAATGTTTTAGATTACGATACGTATTTTGAAACTACAGATTTAATTCTTGAGAATAATATTCCGCAACTTCTATTGAACTTTAATGAAATCTTATCCAGAGGTTTTGACGGTCATCATTTTATAGCTGGGTTGGCTTCACATTACAGGGACCTTATGGTTTGCAAAAACCCATCAACGATTCCATTGTTAGAAGTAGGAGATCAAACTAAAAAGAAATACCACGAGCAGGCTCAGAAAACCAGTTTCAGCTTTTTGATGCAAGCGTTAGAATCAGCAAACGAGTGTGATTTAAAATACAGAACCAGTCGCAACGCACGATTGCTCGTAGAACTTTGTCTGATGCAAATGGCCTCTATCACTTTTGATGGAGAAAAAAAAAAGGCCGTAATTTCATAATCCCTGCTTCTTATTTCAAGAATGCACAACCGGCTGCTTCACAAAACAAAGTAGCAACAGCCGTTACTAAAGATGTTGATTCAGCTAAAACAGAGACAAAACCTGAAGCTATTCAGCCTCAGGAAAAAGAAATTCAGCCTACATCTCCGGAAAAACCTACTATTCCTCAGCCGCGAATAAAACCAGACTTATCTCAAAAAACAAATCAAGTTTCTGGACTTTCTCTAAAAGGTCTAAAGCGTAAAAAGGAAATCCTTGAAAAGAAGACTGAAAAGGAAATTGATGTAAGCCAATTGCCTCGGAAGCCATTTACAGAAATTGCTATGCAGGCAGTATGGAAAGAATATGTCGCAAGACTTCAGAAAAAAGGGGAAAAGATTTTAGCTTCAAATTTAGAGACCGATACTCCTACCTTAAAAGGAACTGCAATTCAACTTGAGTTTCCTAATGATACGATGCGCGTAGAGCTCGAGCGTGCCCAACACAATCTTTTAGAATACCTTAAAAGGAAACTTGAAAACTATGACATTACCATAGATGTTACTGTTAACGAGGCTGCAGAGAAAAAATATGCGTATACAACGCGTGAAAAATATGAGAAATTGAAGGATAAAAATCCTGATCTTGAATTATTGCGTAAAACTTTTGATCTTGATATCTAATGCTAGGACTTAAATTACCCACAGACCCGCGTTGGGTCAATATTGTAGAAATGAATATTGATGATATTCTTACTGATCATGCTTTTTGTGAGCAGAAAGCTACATCAACGGCGATTTCCTTAATTGTTTCGTTCCCAGAATATACAGAGTTAGTACAAGAAATGATTGCTTTGGTTAAAGAAGAAATCAGTCATTTTAAACTGGTTCATGATAAAATTATTGCACGCGGAAACACTTTAGGTTACGATCGCAAAGATGCCTATGTAAATCAATTATTAAAATTTTTTCCTAAAGGCGGAAGCAGAACCACTCAACTTGTTCACCGTTTGCTTTACGCAGCTCTTATCGAAGCCAGAAGCTGTGAACGATTCAGGTTATTATCACAAGAATTGAAAGACGAAGAACTGCGTCTCTTTTACCACAATCTAATGGTAAGTGAAGCCAATCACTATACAATGTTTTTAGGCTTTGCACGGAAATATGGTGATGAAAAAGAAGTCAATGAAAAATGGCAGGACCTTCTAGATTTTGAAGCTGAAATAATGAAGAACCTCAGCAAAGACCAGACGATACACGGTTAAACTGAAACGTTACTAATATAGTATTTAATAAAAAAACCGACTTAAATAAGTCGGTTTTTTATTGGGGATATGGTTAAGCGATTAGAGCCTGTAAGCAGCCATAATTGCAAAATATTGATTTTTACCTTCTAAATTATATTGATCTTCAATGATATTTCTAAAGCCCATTGAGTACCGTGCTTCAAGAAGAACACCGTCTAAGACTTGTACGCCAATTCCTGCAAGACCAGAATAATCAAAGTTCTTATAAATACCATTATTGTCTGAATTCCAAATGGCAACTCCTACCTGAGGCCCTATATGAACATTGAACTTTCCAAAATTTTTCTTTACCAAAAGTGGTATTTGCAAATAATCTAATTCTGCTCGCTCATCAAAAGGCCTGTTTGGTAAACCATCTGTTCCAAAACCGTAATTACCCTCTGGGCCAGTATTAGGCTTTATTCCCTGACCAGAATATAAAAGTTCAGGTTGAAAAATCAATGAATTTCCCATTGTAATTTCTGCAAAAACACCTGCCGCAAAGCCTAAGCGACTACTCGAGTCTTCAAAATCATCACCGCTGAGTGTTGAGATATTAACTCCCATTTTTGCACCGTAGCGCACTCCCTGAGCAAATGTATTTAGTGTCGTTAAAAGTAAAATACCTAGTAAAATTCTCTTCATAATTTGTTATAATTTCATTGAAGTTCAGTGTTGTAGCAAAAACAATATTACTACTATTTTTAATTTCAGCCTAAACAGGTTGCTTTTTATCGTTGTAAAGCGATTTTATTATACCATCAGACAATCCAATCTTAGGAACATGTATGTTTTTTGAGCGGCTCCATTTCATCGCTGAAAGATAAATACGTGTCGCTGGGATGATTACATCAGCGCGATCCAGGTTCAGACCCAATTCAGTTACGCGTTCTTCGTAGGTATAAGACTGCAGGAATTCGTAAAAACTTACCATATAAAAGTATGTAAGAGGTTTCCCATCTTTTTTACCACTTAACTTAAAAATCTTATTGATGTTCCCGCCTGAACCAATTAAATCAATCTTAGCATGCCCTTTAGTCACTTCTTTAATCCAGTTTTCAACCTCATCCCAAGTACTGTGCCCCACCAGTCCTTCCAGTAAACGTACAGTTCCCAATTTAAACGATCTTGAGTTTACTACTTCGCCTCCACTATACAGTGTAAACTCTGTACTACCTCCTCCTACATCAACATACAAATACGATCGATCTGTAGCAATTAGCGATTTTAAATCTGTATTAGCAATTATTGCAGCTTCATCTTTCCCATCTATAATATTGATCTGTACTCCGGTTTTTTTCTTGATGATTTTTACAACTTCTTCTCCATTTTCTGCTTCTCGCATAGCGGAAGTTGCACACGCTTTATGGTCTACAACTTTATGAGCACGCATAAGGAGCTTAAAAGCTTCCATTGTATCTATCATACGCTCTATATTCTCTTCTGATATGCGTTTAGCTTTAAAAACGTCTGCACCTAAACGAATAGGAACCCGCACTAATGAACTCTTTCTGAAAATAGGGTCTCTACCTTCAACCTCTATAACATTGGCTACTAAAAGTCTAATTGCATTAGAACCTATATCTATGGCTCCATATTTTTTTAACTCAATCATCTTAATTCAATTTATTCAGATAGTAATCGTAGGTAGCAAATTGAGAGCGTAGCGGGGCCTCATCATTTCTACGGTAAGCGTTATCTTGTTTAGCCGATATTACACGGGCCTTTACGTTATCATTCCAGCAAATTGTATAGGTTTCTATAATCTCTTTTTTGATATCCTCGTCATAAATAGGACAAGTAACCTCTACCCTATTATCCAAATTACGCGTCATCCAGTCTGAAGAAGAAATAAACACTTTTTCCTCGCCTTCCTTTCCAAAGATCAAAACACGTGGATGCTCTAAAAATTTATCTACGATACTAATCATTTTAATATTTTCACTCATCCCTTCAACTCCGGGAATCAGACAACATACACCACGTATGATCATATCGATCTGTACTCCTGCTTGGCTAGCTTCGTACAGTTTGTCTATGATGGCGTAATTAGACATACTATTCAGCTTTAACCGAATATAGCCTCGCCCGCCATTCTTGACTTTTTTAATTTCAGCATCAATTAATTTATAAAACGTATTTTTTGCATAATGTGGTGAAATGATTAAATGCTGATAGGTATTTACGATATAGTTGGTATCAAAGAAATTAAACAGTTTGCTCAAATCTTTAAGTATTTGCTTATTAGCAGTAAACAGAGTATAATCTGTATAAATTTTTGCAGTCATTCCATTAAAATTCCCCGTACTAATAAAGCCATAACGCTTTAACCGTGAACCTTCCTGTCGCTCAATTACACATACTTTGCTGTGCACTTTAAGCCCCGGAACACCAAAAATAAGTTTTACGCCTTCATCTTGCATTTTGTTAGCATAACGCATATTGCTTTCTTCATCAAAGCGAGCTCTTAATTCAATTTGTACAGTTACTTCTTTCCCATTCTTCGCGGCATTGATGAGGGCACTGGCAACATGGCTCAGTTTAGCCAAGCGATAAATCGTAATCTTAATCGTTCTAACTTTTGGATCAAGTGCAGCTTCCCGTAAAAATTTGATCACATAAGCAAAGGTGTGATATGGTGTATATTGAAGGAAATCTTTCTCCGCGACCTTTTTAAACATGCTATCATTAAGACTGATGTTTTTTATAGGTAAAGGCTTTTGCTTTGCATACAGAAGATCAGTACGCCCCAGACTCGGGAAATCCATATAATCTTTACGGTTGTGGTAACGCCCGCCTGGTATGATACTATCGTTATTTTCGATACCTAATTTTTGAAGTAAGAAGGCTAATGTATCAGTATCGATCGTCTGATCGTGAACAAAACGCACTGGCTCTGCATCTTCTCTGCCCTTGACGCTTTTTGAAAGTTTTTCTATAAAGCTTTTACCTAGGTCAGAATCTAAGTCTAATTCTGCATCACGGGTAATCTTGATCATATGTGCCGAAATATCATCGTACTCAAAAATACTGAATACAGATTCTAGATTATACCGAATCAAATCATCGAGAATCATAATATAATCATTACCATCTACCTGAGGCAAGACTACAAAGCGATCTAATTCACTAGGAATTTCGACCAATGCATAAATAGGTTTTTTAGAACCTTTCTTTTTCATCGTAATGGTCAAGTAGGCTTCTAAATCCTGAATACGCGGTAATTCTAAATCTTCATTAAGAACAATAGTTACCAATGCCGGACTTACCTTTTCAGTAAAAAAAGTCTTGATAAACTCACTATGCTCAGGGAAATGAACTTCATTTTCCTTAATCACATAAATACCTTCATCTTTTAGCTGGTGATGAATATCATCTATGATATTCATACTCTCTTCTTGCTGTTGTATAACTATACGCGTGATCTTTTCAAGAAGCTCATCTGCCGCATAAACACCCAGTGCCTTTCGGCCTTTCTTACCTGCTTCTACGATACGCTTTACAGTAGCATAACGTACCTTAAAGAACTCGTCAAGATTGTTTGAAAATATACCTACAAACCGAAGACGCTCAATCAATGGAACGCTTTCATCTGCAGATTCTTGTAAAACTCTGGCATTAAACTGTAGCCAACTAATTTCTCTATTTATATATCGAGATTCATCTGCTCCCAGTGTTGCCATATTTAATCTGTTATCCATTTATTTAAGTTGCTTGGGTTTAACGTATAGAGTCGTTTTTCCCTGGTCTACATCTTCCCAACGTTCTACATCAAAATTGATTTGAGTAAAAGCTGCTGTAGCCACATTATCTATTGCTTTATCTCCATATTGATTCACCCAATGGGTCAGTGCATTATTATGCCCAAAAACCATTAATTTATTTACAGAATCCTCACAGGATCTTATAAAATTATCTAAGCCCGTACCGTTGAAATCATACAATTCATTGCTCAATTCTAATTGTTCTTCCGGGATTCCCAAAGCCTTTAAATACAACAACGCTGTTGTTTTTGCCCGAACGGCATCGCTACTTACAATACGCTGAGGCATTGTTATTTTTTCTCTAACGAAAGTACCCATCTTAGGCGCATCAACAAGACCGCGATCATTTAAAGGCCGCTCATGATCATCTAAATCAAACTCCCATGAAGACTTTGCATGACGTATAAGGTATAGTGTTTTCATGATTCAAATAATTTAAGGAGCAAGTCTATCTAACTTCCAATGTACTCCTCCGGGTGTATAACGCAATCTGTCGTGAAGTCGGTTAGGTCTGCCCTGCCAAAATTCAAATTCAACAGGTATAACTTTATAACCTCCCCAATAGTCTGGCTTTGGAATTTCGTTTTCAGAAAATTCTTTTTCTAAATCCTTCAGCCGTTTTTCAAGAAATTCTCTGTCTGGTATAACATCACTTTGAGGAGAAACCCAAGCACCTAATCTGCTTCCTTCGGGTCTTGAATTAAAATACGTTTTTGATGTCTCTTCTGAAACTTTTTCGGCTTTGCCTTTAATAATTACCTGACGTTCTAGATTGGGCCAAAAAAAAGATAAACATACATCAGGGTTGGCGGCTATTGCTTTCCCTTTTTCACTTTCATAATTGGTATAAAAAACAAAACCTTCTTCATCATAACTTTTGAGCAAAACAACCCTGCTTTTGGGAAAACCATCTAAACCTATGGTTGAAACCGTCATCGCATTTACCTCATCAACACCAGCGACTTCTTCAACTTCTTCAAACCATTTTTTAAATTGTTTAAATGGGTCTTGATCACTCTGAGTAATGGTTAATTCACTTTTTTCATATGACTTTCTATAGTCACTTAAATCTTCTGCCATATCCTAATTTTAAAGCAAGTTACATCAATGCGGTATAAAGTTAAAAAGCCCAAACATATCTTTTACGTTAATTTAAAATTAAATGGAAAAAGAAAAGCTTCAACTCTAAAACGATAGCTGAATTAAATAAAAAAGGGTATTAATCATTAGGAAACCAACTCATCAAAGTCAAAGACCTTACCGTCATCTGCTGTGAGTACATTTTCAAATTCGGATTTTGCCTCATTAGCAAAAAGCGTCAGATCTGGATAGCGCGTGCTATAATGCCCCAAAATAAGATACGCAGCGTTCGCCTGTTTAGCCATCAAGCCGGCTTCTCTAGCTGTTGAATGCCCAGTAGGCAGTGCCAGCTTTGCGTGTGCTTCTAAAAAAGTAGACTCGTGATATAAGAATGTAACACCTTTTAACTGTGGTAAATTATCTGGCTTGTAAATCGTATCACTACAAAATGCATAACTACGCGGCGGATCGGGATCAAAAGTCAGTTTCTCATTAGGTATTATCGTGCCATCGTCTAACCTAGCATCTCCTCCGGCTTTAATTTTTCGATAATAAACAACATCTATCTCATGCTTAAGACAGGCGCTCATATTCAGTTTACGTTCTCCAGACTTTTCTTTAAATAAAAAACCGTTCGTGTAAATACGATGTTTTAGAGGAATGGTTTCTACGGAAACTTTCTCATCTTCAAAAAGTACTTGCGGCTCTTTACTTTCTAATTCATGAAAATACAGTGGATAATTGGTCCAGGAATTAGACAATTTTAACTGAAGCGTGATCGCTTGCTTTATTCCTTTAGGTCCATAAACGTGCAATTCATTTTCTCTGTTGAGTAGCCTGAAAGTTGAAATTAAACCAACCAAACCAAAAAAATGATCTCCGTGAAGATGCGAGATAAAAATATGTTTGATCTTTGAAAACTTAACCTTGTTGCGACGTAATTCTACCTGAGTTCCCTCACCACAGTCTATTAAAAACAAATGATTTTTAATCTGAAGAACCTGTGAAGTTGGGTTTGTGAACGTACGAGGTGTTGCTGCATAACAGCCTAAAATGGTAAGCTTCATTAAAATTAAATAACAATTTTTATTCTGCTGTAAGTTACAGCTTATTCAGCTAAAAATAGAAAAAGGAAAATTTAAAGAAAAACAGGTCGACAAAAACCTAGAAAACAAGGAAACAAAGCCAGATTACTTTAAAACCCCAGATCCCGTTGAATCTCTTCAAGTTCAATAACATCTTTTGCCTCACCTAAAGTAGGCACAACCATAACCTCCTCTGGAACACCGTCTATGTGCACACCTTTATTTGCAATAACAAAAGATTTCTGAGCTGCCCGTTGCTGATTAGAAATGGGTAAAAAATACAAGAGTTCTTCTAGATTTAACTTCTCGTATTTTAATAAATCTATAACCAGATTTTTATCAGAATGCGCTTTAGGAATTATAAAATCTAAAAAAGAGGCAAAACTTTTAACACCATCTTCTTCATCAGCAAGAATGGTATAATTTTCTTTTTCGGTTACAATCATTGTTGTTTAATTTTTGATGCCAGAAGGTAAATGACAGCCATACGTATTGCAACTCCGTTTTCTACCTGATTTAATATTATTGACTGGCCGCTGTCTGCCACGTCACTGGTGATCTCAACCCCACGGTTAATGGGACCCGGGTGCATTACTACAATTTCTTTATCTAAAGAATCTAGTAATTCTTTATTAAGACCGTACTGCTGCGTATACTCTCGTGTTGAAGGGAAATAGCTAATATCCATACGTTCATTTTGTACACGTAACATATTAGCTACATCACACCACTCTAATGCTTTGCGAAGATTTAGTTCTACCTCAACACCAAGAGATTCAATATACTTTGGCATTAAAGTTTTTGGTCCACAAACCTTCACTTCTGCTCCTAAAAGTTTCAGTGCAAAAATATTAGAAAGTGCAACCCTGCTGTGCAAAATATCTCCTACAATAACGACTTTTTTTCCGCCTACATCACCCAGTTTTTTTGAGATTGAGTAGCTATCTAATAGCGCTTGCGTAGGATGCTCGTGCGCACCGTCACCTGCATTAACAATACTAGCCTTTATATTTTTTGAAAGAAAAACTCCTGCACCTGGATTGGGATGACGCATCACAACCATATCTACTTTCATAGACAAAATGTTGTTTACTGTATCTATCAACGTTTCTCCTTTTTTTACTGAAGAAGCCCCTGCCGAAAAGTTAATTACATCTGCACTGAGGCGTTTTTCTGCAAGTTCAAAAGAAAGTTTGGTTCGAGTACTGTTTTCAAAAAAGAGATTGGCAATAGTAATATCTCGTAACGAAGGAACTTTTTTAATCGGCCTATTGATTATTTCCTTAAAATGATCTGCAGTTTCAAAAATGAGATCGATATCCGCTTTTGTGATATACTTAATCCCTAATAAGTGGTTTACACTTAACTCGCTCATTCTGGTACTTTATAATTATTTATTTACAAGATAGACTACATCTTCTCCTCCGTTTTCTACCCATTTCACTAATACTTTCTCATCGTTTATCGCATCTACCTGCCTCCCTCTATAATTGGGCTGAATCGGTAAATGCCTGCTAAAACGACGATCTATAAGTGTGAAAAGTTCTACGTTTTTAGGACGTCCAAAACTCTGTACAGCAGTTAGCGCAGCATTGATGCTACGACCGGTATATAAGACGTCGTCTATAAAAACCACATTCTTATCTTCTACAACAAAATTTATCTTGGTTTTATTAGCTTCAAGTGGTTTGTCACTTCGTCTAAAATCGTCTCTAAAAAAAGTAATATCAAGATACCCTAATTTAATGTCAGGGATATTATAATCGTCTTCAAGCAACTTTTTAATACGTTCTGCAACATATATCCCTCGGGGCTGTATGCCAATCAGAACAGTATCTTTAAAATCTCTATGATTTTCAATAAGTTGACAAGCCAGACGGTTTAGAATGATGTTTATTTCTTTTGCATTAAGCAAGACTTTCTGGCTCATAATGGGAGAAACGCTAGTTTGGTAGACAAAGGTACATATTTTTTTAAACGAAGTTTTTCAGGAAACAGGTTTTATTCTTCCTTCTTGCTTTTAAACCAGTTGAACCCAAAAGGAATTGCAAAGAATAAGAAAAAATACTTCCCGGTAATTAAACCTACGAGCGTAATCAGGGCTGCTATTATATAAACCCAATTCATCTTAGAGATTTTCATTATTTAATCCCTTTTGAAGGCTTACGCCATTTATTTTCCAACTCCAGAAAATTGAGTTCTATAGCCGGTTCTTGTTTCTCTAAAACCTTAGCCTGAAACGAACGTTGTAAAATATCTTCGATCAGATAATCTTCTTGTACATCTTCAGGGTCATAAATTTCCTTGAGCGAAATATCAAAAAAGCTCGCCGTAGTATTTAGCAGAAAAGCCTTTAGACCACTACGATAGTTTTTAATGAGCTCAAAGGTGGTTTGCCCTGTTTGACGGTACATCAATTTCACCAGGATTTGCCCTTCAGTTCTTGTTAACTTTTTGAGCTCTTCTTTAAACTCATTTTCAACGTAGCGCTGTATGATTTTAGTGTATCGCTTACGGTCTCGTTTAGACTGCATAGAATCTAAACGCTCATTGAGCTCCACCAACCGTTCTCCTGCTAGCTTGGCATATGGCCATACTTTACGGGTTTTTCTACGTAGAATCAAATACCGACGACGGGCAGCATTATCATCAAACTTCAACCTTCCTAAAACAATAACATCTTCCAGAAAAATTGCAGACCGTGCAATACTGTCACCCTCTACAAAAAAATATTCTGCATCAGTAGTATCTGTTTCCTTTTCAGGCTCTTCGTTTGTCTGAGCCCTTAGAAACAGTGAATAAAGCAGCACAAAAAGGAGTGTATAATTCTTCAATTTAATTTTTAATTGATGTAACGCTAAAACTGTTCCAAAAGTACACAATCGGTAAGATTGCCTTATGGTTTTGGTATTAATATTCTTACTTTCGTACAAAAATAGAATTATGTCAAAAAGCATTTTAAATGAGAAGTCTCTGGACTTTTTAGAAACATATTTAAATAACGCTGCTCCTACCGGTTATGAGTGGGAAGGTCAGAAAATCTGGATGGAATACTTAAAACCGTATGTTGATACATTTATCACAGACAACTACGGTACAGCAGTAGGTGTTATCAATCCGGATGCAAAATATAAAGTAGTGATAGAAGGTCACGCCGATGAGATTTCTTGGTATGTGAATTACATTACAGATGATGGTTTGATCTACGTTATACGAAATGGTGGTAGCGATCATCAGATTGCTCCATCTAAGTTGGTAAATATTCACACCAAAAACGGGATCGTAAAAGGTGTTTTTGGGTGGCCCGCAATTCACACGCGTGATAAAAGCAATGAGAAAGCACCAAGTTTAGACAATATTTTTATAGACACGGGCTGCAAGACCAAAGAAGAAGTTGAGAAATTAGGAGTACACGTAGGTTGCGTAATTACCTACCCAGATACATTCACCGTGCTCAATGGTGATAAATTTGTGTGCCGTGCATTAGATAACCGTATGGGCGGATTTATGATTGCTGAAGTCGCACGTTTGCTTAAAGAAAATAGCAACAAGTTAGACTTTGGCCTTTATATTGTAAACTCGGTTCAAGAAGAAATAGGTCTACGCGGAGCCGAAATGATTACACATACCATTCAACCCAACGTTGCTATCGTTACTGACGTTACCCACGATACAACCACACCAATGATCGAAAAGAAAACGAATGGTCACGCGGCAATAGGCGAAGGACCGGTAATTTCATATGCACCGGCTATTCAACAGAAATTGCGCGATTTGATCATTGATACGGCAGAAGAAAAGAAAATTCCGTTTCAACGAGCAGCCAGCAGTCGTGCTACAGGTACAGATACAGATGCTTTTGCATACAGCAATGGCGGAGTGCCTTCGGCATTAATTAGTTTACCATTGCGTTATATGCACACAACCGTAGAAATGGTGCATCGTGATGATGTAGAAAATGTAATTAAAATGATCTACGAGAGCGTTTTAAAAATAAAAGATGGACAGAGTTTTAGTTATTTTGACTAAATTTAAATTCTTACTAGCCATCAATAATGAATGTCCGGGACTACTTCTTAGTTACCGGACATTTTTATTTAGTAATTTTCAGAGAAGGTCAACTTCCTAAATCTTAATATTTCATAATTTTCTTTCAGTTTTTTTGTACAGATATTTCACATTTCGTTAGTACACTTCAGCTCAGATTGCCATTAAATTTGAGGAATGACGATCACTGAAGCAAAACTCAAAACCATTCTCAATAGCCCTGAAGAGGCTGCACATGTAGCCAATTTAATCTATGTTACAGATGAGCACTTAACCATCTGCCGTAAGAAACATGGCAAAGGCTTTACCTATTGTCAAAACGATAAAACCATAAAGTCTAAAGCTCTTTTAAAACGAATCAAAAAGCTGGTAATACCGCCTGCCTGGGAAGACGTTCTCATTGCAGAACCCGAAAACGGGCATTTGCAAGCGGTAGGTCGCGACGACAAAGACCGCAAAGTCTATCTCTACCATGAAACATGGAATAAATTACGTAACGAAACTAAATTTTTGAAGCAAGCTTCTTTTGCAAATATTTTACCTGCATTGAGAAAACAAGTTGATCAGGATCTGGATGCAGAAGAAATGACAAAACGTAAAGTTTTAGCGCTGGTAATTCGCTTATTGGAAGAAACTCATATTCGAGTTGGCAATGACTTTTACGCAAAACGCAACAAGACTTATGGTCTTTCTACCTTGCGTACGCGTCATATAAAAACTACAGAAAGTGATATAAGGTTTCAGTTTGTAGGTAAAAAAGGAAAAGAACATAATATCGCAGTTACAGATCCGCAGTTGATAGAATTGATTAATGAGTGTGAAGAAATACCCGGCTGGGATTTATTTCAGTTTTACGATAGTGATGGAACCAAAGATCATATTGATAGCGGCATGGTGAATGATTATATTCACGAATTGAGTGGCGATCTTTTTTCCGCAAAAGACTTTAGAACCTGGGCTGCTTCAAAAATTTTCTTTGAAACCCTGCGCGATATCGGTTATGAAAAAGAAGAAAACCAAAATGCTAAAAATATTCTTACTGCGTACGATACAACAGCAAAAGAGTTAGGAAATACGCGAAGTGTTTGCAGAGATTACTATGTTCATCCCGTAATGCCAGAAGCTTATCAAGACGGTAGCATTGTTAAGTATTTTAATATGGTAGACGCTATACAACTTAAGAGAGACGCTTACTTATCACAAACTGAAGAAGTCATTAAAGAAATGCTGGGCAATTATCAAATCAGTATCTAAACCAGCACCTTCAACTTCTAAAACTTCTATTTTTAAAACTGTAATTAACGGGTTTAGAGATAGACACTTCCTTCAGTTTTTCACCCAATTACAGTACCTTTGCACACTTGAAAAAGAAAATGGCAGAAACACAAGAATACATTGAAGTTTATGGCGCGCGAGCCCATAACTTAAAAAATATAGACGTTAATATTCCCCGCGAGAAACTCGTGGTTATCACCGGACTTTCAGGTAGTGGTAAAAGCTCACTCGCTTTTGATACCATTTATGCTGAGGGACAACGGCGGTATATAGAAACCTTTTCGGCTTATGCCCGTCAGTTTTTGGGAGGTCTAGAGCGTCCTGATGTAGATAAAATTCAAGGGCTTTCTCCAGTAATTGCTATAGAACAAAAAACTACGAGTAAGAGTCCGCGGTCTACAGTAGGTACTATCACCGAAATTTATGACTTTTTACGCCTTTTGTATGCACGTGCTAGTGATGCATACAGCTATGAGACGGGCGAAAAAATGGTGAGTTACAGTGATGAGCAGATTAAAGATCTGATCAAAACTGAATATCTTGGAAAACGTGTAAACGTGCTCGCCCCGGTTATTCGAAGCCGTAAAGGACATTACCGCGAACTTTTTGAGCAGATCGCAAAACAAG
Organism: Leeuwenhoekiella polynyae; assembly: GCF_004104075.1. Classification (GTDB taxonomy): domain Bacteria; phylum Bacteroidota; class Bacteroidia; order Flavobacteriales; family Flavobacteriaceae; genus Leeuwenhoekiella; species Leeuwenhoekiella polynyae. The sequence continues at coordinate 149,554 of NZ_QOVK01000007.1, forward strand.
GTTTTGTAAAAGTTCGTGTAGATGGGGAAGTACGGGATATCGAAAAAGGTATGAAAATAGACCGTTACAAAACTCACGACATTGAGATTGTAATAGACCGGCTAAAGATTGAAGATGATCAAGATATAGATAAACGCATTCTGGAAACAATCAATACCGCGATGTATCACGGCGAAGATGTGATGATGATTTTAGATCACGACACTAACGAAGCACGGTACTTCAGCCGTAGTTTGATGTGTCCAACTTCCGGGATCTCTTACCCCAATCCCGAACCTAACAATTTCTCATTCAATTCGCCAAAAGGTGCTTGCCCCAAATGCAACGGTATCGGAGAATTACGCGTTGTGAACGTTGACAAGATCATTCCAGACCCTAAACTTTCAATAAAAGCCGGAGGACTCGCTCCCCACGGAAATCAAAAAAGCAACTGGATTTTTAAGCAATTGGAGATCATCGCCCAACGCTTTGATTTTAAATTGACAGACCCTATAAAAGATATTCCGAAGGAAGCTATAGAAATGATTTTATATGGTGGTAATGAAAAATTCACCGTAGAATCTAAAACTTTAGGCGTAAGCCGAAACTATAAAATTGACTTTGAAGGTGTTGCCAACTTTATTGAAAGTACGTATCATAAAAATGATTCGGCTTCTTTAAAAAGATGGGCTAAAGAGTACATGGAAAAAGTTCAATGCCCGGAATGTGATGGGTCGCGACTGCGCAAAGAATCGTTATACTTCCGCGTACGCGAAAAAAGTATTGCTGATCTGGCTCATATGGATATTTTAGAGCTGGCTGCATGGTTTAAAAAATTACCAAAGCATTTAAGCGAAAAGCAAACCGCAATTGCAACAGAAATTTTAAAAGAGATTACTGCCAGAATCCAGTTTCTGGTTGACGTAGGGCTTACCTACCTTTCTTTAAACCGAAGTTCAAAATCACTTTCTGGAGGTGAAGCGCAGCGTATTAGATTAGCGACTCAAATAGGTTCACAACTCGTAGGCGTTTTATACATTTTAGATGAGCCCAGTATTGGACTGCATCAGCGCGATAATGAGAAACTCATCAACTCTCTGGAATCTTTAAGGGATTTAGGAAACTCCGTTTTGGTTGTAGAACACGATAAAGATATGATAGAGCGTGCCGATTATGTTATAGATATCGGTCCGTTTGCAGGTAAACACGGAGGAGAAATCATTAGCGAAGGTACTCCAAAGCAATTGCTGAAGCAACATACGCTTACCGCGCAATACCTTAACGGTGAAAAAGAAATTGCTGTTCCTAAAAAGCGCCGGAAAGGTAACGGTAAAAAAATCGTGCTTAAAGGCGCTACAGGAAACAATCTTAAAAAAGTAAATGTTGAATTTCCACTAGGAAAAATGATTGTGGTTACTGGAGTTTCGGGCAGTGGTAAATCTACATTGATCAACGAGACCCTCTACCCTATTATGAACGCCCATTATTTTAATGGTGTTAAAAAACCTGCTCCATACACAAGTATTAAAGGTCTTGACGAGTGTGATAAAGTTATAGACATCAATCAATCACCTATAGGTCGTACTCCACGTTCAAACCCGGCAACCTATACCGGTGTTTTTAGCGAAATACGCAGTTTATTTGCTAAAATCCCTGAAGCTTTGATACGCGGTTATAAACCGGGGCGTTTCAGTTTTAACGTTGCTGGCGGACGCTGTGAGACGTGTAAAGGTGGTGGTTTACGCGTGATCGAGATGAACTTTCTACCCGATGTTTATGTGGAATGTGAGACCTGTCAGGGCAAGCGTTTCAATAGAGAAACTTTAGAGATCAGATACAAAGGAAAAAGCATCGCCGATGTTCTTGAAATGACCATTGATGAAGCAGTACCATTTTTTGAACATATTCCTAAAATCTACAGAAAAGTAAAAACCATACAGGATGTCGGCTTAGGGTATATCTCTTTAGGTCAGCAATCTACAACACTTTCTGGGGGTGAAGCACAGCGTATCAAACTCGCTACAGAACTATCTAAACGTGATACCGGGAATACTTTTTATATTTTGGACGAGCCTACTACCGGTTTGCATTTTGAAGATGTACGTATACTGATGGATGTTCTGAACAAACTCACCGATAAAGGAAATACGATGCTTATTATTGAGCACAATATGGATGTTATTAAAATGGCAGATCATATAATCGATATAGGTTATGAAGGCGGGAAAGACGGAGGTCAACTGGTCGCAAAAGGTACTCCTGAAGAAGTAGCTAAAGATAAAAAAAGCTATACCGCTAAGTTTTTACGAAATGAACTAAATTAGGCACCCATCTAATTTTAGACAAACTATTATATACATATGAGAAACGAGAATAAGCCCAAAGGCTGGAATGAAAATAAAACAAATGACTCTTGGGCCATTTTTAAAATAATGGGCGAATTTGTAAGCGGATTTGAGAAATTGAGCCGTATAGGACCTTGCGTATCTATCTTTGGTAGTGCCCGTACAAAACCCGACGAAAAATATTACAAGCTGTCTGTTGCTATTGCAGAGAAAATTGTAGAAAATGGATATGGCGTGATCACAGGCGGTGGACCTGGTATTATGGAAGCCGGTAATAAAGGTGCGCATCTTGCCGGAGGAACTTCTGTGGGATTGAATATTGACCTTCCTTTTGAACAACATGATAATCCATATATAGATGGCGATAAAAGCATAGATTTTGATTACTTCTTTGTACGTAAAGTAATGTTCGTAAAATACTCTCAGGGGTTTGTGGTGCTTCCGGGTGGTTTTGGGACCTTAGATGAATTATTTGAATCTATCACTCTGATTCAAACCCATAAAATTGATAAGTTTCCAATTATTCTGGTAGGTACCGAATACTGGCAAGGTCTTTTTGAATGGATAAAAAACACCCTACTTGATCAATTCAATACAATTAGTGCCGGAGATATAGATTTGCTTCATTTAGTAGATACCGAAGATGAAGTACTTGAGGTTTTAAATAATTTCTACAATGAGTATGAGTTGAGTCCTAATTTTTAGAACTAAAAAACCAAAACCCCACTTATTGCGTTAGGTATGGTAATTGATTCATTCTAACAAAAATTGACATCTCGGTGCAAATCTTGCTAAATATCATCACAAACTTATGTACCCACCTATGAAGAAGTTATTGATTATGCTTCTTCTGGGTTTTCTAACACTTCCTCTTACGAGCGAAGCGCAAAATCGTATTGATATAACTGCAAGACTTCTTGAGGAGTCTAAAATGCTCTTAATCCAACAGGATGTTTATTTTGAGAACACTACAAATGATACATTAACAGCAATCTATTTTAACGATTGGGCGCATAGCTTTTCTTCTAAACAGTCTAAACTGGGCAAACGTTTTGCAGAAAATTACGACCGTAAATTTCACCTAGCTAAAAATGATAAAAGAGGTTCTTCAAAAATAAATTCTATTCTAGGCGATAGTTTTAACAATCTTACTTTTAAACGCCTTAAAGATGCTGAAGATGTAATCGAAGTCACGCTAAATAATGCGCTTTTACCGGGAGAAACTAAACATATTAAGCTCAATTATAACATTCGCATTCCCGACGCGAAATTTACGGGATACGGAGCGCTTGATAATGGTGATTTTAATTTAAAGTATTGGTTTATTGCTCCTGCAGTTTACGACGGAACCTGGCATTATTACAGTAACAAAAATCTGGATGACCTGTTTATGGCTCCTACAGATTTTTCAATAGACTTTTCATATAAAAAAAATTATCGATTTGTAAATGAACTGAAACAAACAGCTGCAGCGGTCAATAAGGATAACAAGTACCGAACGGTTCATTTAGAAGGTAAAGATCGAAACAACACCACTATTTATTTGCGTCAGATTTCAGAATTTCAGATTACTGAAACAGATAATCTTACCGTTGTCACAAACATTACTGATGACAAAGTAATCCCCGATCGCGAGGCAATTATTATTGATAAAATAACTGGATTTCTTACTCAAGAATTGGGTGCTTATCCTTTTGAAAAATTAGTAATTAGCAACATCGATTATGCCGAAAATCCTGTTTACGGTTTAAATCAATTACCCGATTTTTTGAGTCCGTTCCCACAGGATTTCAAGTATGAGCTGAAAATTCTTAAAACAGCTATAGACAATTTTGTAGACCGTACACTATTTATAAATCCGCGCGATGATCGCTGGATTGCTGACGGAATCAAGACCTACACAATGATGAAATATATGGATCATTATTATCCTAAACTTAAAGTCGTAGGTACACTAAACAGGTATTGGCTTGCACGTCAGTTTCACCTTTCAGAAATGGAATTCAACGAGCAGTATAATTTGCTGTATATGCATATGGCGCGTATGAATCTCGATCAGCCGCTCACCACACCTTATGACAGCCTGATTAAGTTCAATAAAAACATTGCAAATTCTTACAAAGCAGCGAGCGGTATGAATTACCTCTCAGAATATCTGTCTGATGAGATTATAGACGAAAGCATTGATGATTTTTATGTAGCTAATAAACTTAAAATCACATCTTCTAAAACGTATGATTCTATTTTAAGAAGCAAAACCTCAAAAAACCTTGATTGGTTTTTTAAAGACTTTGTTGATTCTAGAAAACGCATAGATTACAAATTTAACGAAGTAAAAAAAGAAGGTGACTCAATCAAAATAGAGCTTAGAAACAAGACAAAAAGTCAAATGCCTATCCCGGTTTATGGAATGAATGGCGATAAAGTGGTCTCAAAAACCTGGGTCGAAGGATTTGAAAAAGAGAAGCAAATACGTATTGCGGCAGATAGTATAGACAGAGTTGTAATTAATGCTAAAGGATTTGTACCAGAATTCAACCGAAGAAATAACTATAAAAAGGTAAATCCATTTTTAGGAGTTAATAAACCGTTTCAATTTAAACTACTTCAGGACCTTGAAGACCCTTCTCGTAATCAGGTTTTCTTTATGCCTGTAGCAGAATACAACTTTTACGATGGTTTTAAAATAGGGGCTAAAATGTATAACAAAACTTTGTTATCAAAACCATTTAACTACAAGATAGAACCTCAGTATGGGTTAAAATCAAATAAGTTGACCGGTAGTGCCGGTTTCTCATACACTCAGAATCTTGATGAAGATAACTTATTTGCGATTCGGTTTGGGATGTCTGGTTCACTCTCGTCTTACGCTCCAGACGCGATGTATAAAACCTACAGTCCATTTGTGACGTTTGCTTTTCGTACTGATGATTTCAGATCAGATAAAAGACAATATCTTACTATTAGCAACATCAACGTATACCGTGATGAATCTAATGTGATTGTCAACGACGATCCAAATTACAGCGTGTTTAATGTACGATACATAAACAGCAACCCGGGTGTCATAAATTCCTTTAGCTGGAATACAGATTTTGAATTATCTCAAAAATTCAGCAAGTTTTCTATTACTGCAAAATACCGCCGGGTATTTTTAAATAACCGTCAGTTTGATCTGAGATTCTTTGGCGGAACATTTTTATACAACGACACCCGTTCCCGCGGTGATTACTTCAGTTTTGCGTTAGATAGACCTACAGATTATCTGTTTAGATACAATTATTATGGACGTTCAGAAAACTCAGGACTTTTTAGCCAGCAGCTTATACTTGCAGAAGGTGGTTTTAAATCTAAGTTAGATACCCCTTTCGGAAACGAATGGCTTACATCGGTAAATACCAGTACAACAATCTGGAATTTTATTCATGGCTATGCAGACATCGGTTTAATAAAAAATCATGGAGCTCCTGCGCGTTTCTTATACGATAGCGGTATTCGCACCGTACTTGTAGAAGACTATTTTGAAATTTTCTTACCCATTTATTCTTCTAATGGCTGGGAAGTAGGACAACCCAATTATGATCAAAAAATACGTTTTATTGTAACCCTAGATATTGGTACAATGCTCAGTTTATTTACCCGCAAGTGGTACTAAGAATTTTAAGACTTAAAAAATAAGTTTTATTTAACTTTCTATATCAAAACCTCGATTTATCTTTATTTAATTGAATTATTTTCAACAGAATTAATTTTTATTGAAAATTTATCATTTTATTAAAAAATTATTGAATTGTATGTAAGATGAATTTTCCGTATTTTTACCGAAACCGTTTGAAATATTATGCACACAAAATCTGAGCCTACTTCTGAACTTTCTTTTGATGATTTTAAAGCTACTGTTATCAATGACTATAAAATTGCGGTTACAAGCCGAGAATGTAGTTTATTAGGCCGCAGAGAAGTTTTAACCGGAAAAGCAAAATTCGGGATATTTGGCGATGGTAAAGAAGTGCCACAATTAGCAATGGCTAAAGCTTTCAGAAAAGGCGATTGGCGATCGGGATATTATCGCGACCAGACCTTTATGATGGCAATTGGTCATTTTTCAATAGAAAATTTCTTCGCGGGTCTTTATGCGCATACCAGTATAGAAAATGACCCGATGAGTGCCGGAAAACAAATGGGTGGGCACTTTGGCACACACAGTTTGGATGAAAATGGCGAACTCAAAAATTTATTAGAACAGTATAACAGTAGTGCAGATATCTCTCCTACTGCCGGCCAGATGCCACGCCTTTTAGGGCTAGCTCAAGCCTCTAAAATATTCAGAAACGTACCTGAAACTGAAACCGACGGTTTATCTGATCAGGGTAATGAAGTTGCCTGGGGAACTATTGGTAACGCCAGCACTTCTGAAGGTATGTTTTTTGAAACTATAAATGCTGCAGGTGTTCTGCAAGTACCTATGGTTATTAGTATTTGGGATGATGACTATGGGATTTCCGTTCACGCAAAACACCAGACAACTAAAGAAAATATTTCTGAAATTCTAAGTGGTTTTCAGCGTAATGAAGAAGAGACAGGTTATGAAATCATTCGGGTAAAAGGTTGGGATTATCCTGCTCTTATGGATGCTTTTGAAAAAGCCGGAAAAATTGCAAGAGAAAATCATGTTCCGGTAATTCTACATGTCACAGAATTGACTCAACCCCAAGGGCACTCTACCTCTGGTTCTCACGAGCGCTATAAAAGCAAAGATCGTTTGCAATGGGAGCGCGAGAACGACTGTAATGTAAAAATGCGTGAATGGATGATCAATAACCAGATCGCTACTGATGAAGAACTTCAGGAGGTTGAAAAAGACATAAAAAGGGAGGTGCGCGAAGGCAAGCGTAAAGCCTGGGAAGCATTTTTAAATCCTATAAAGAAAGAGAAAAAAACTGTTTTAAACCTGATCAATAAAATCAGTGCTCAGAGTGAAAACGGAAGCTTTATAAACTCGATCGGTCAGAATCTGATTGATGAGAAAGATGCACTGAAGAACGATGTAATAATTGCAGCACGTAAAACGTTGCGTTATGTGGCCAAAGAAACTAGTGATGATATCACAGCACTTAAAAATTGGGTCACTGATTATATTACAAAAGAACAGCCTAATTATAGCAGTCACGTTTTTAGTGAATTTGACACTAAAGCTACTAACATACCAGAGGTCGCTCCTGAATATAAAGACGATTCTGAAACAGTAGATGCGCGCGTAGTTTTACGAGATAACTTTGATGCTATGTTCACAAAGTATCCTAACAGTGTTATTTTTGGTGAAGATGCAGGTACCATTGGTGACGTAAATCAAGGCCTTGAAGGTTTACAGGAAAAATATGGCGAACTTCGAGTTGCTGATGCTGGTATTCGTGAAACTACGATCATAGGTCAAGGTATAGGTCTTGCATTGCGCGGTTTGCGCCCCATTGCTGAAATTCAATATCTGGATTACATCTTGTATGCTATGGCAACCTTGAGTGATGATCTCGCAACCTTACGTTACAGAACACACGGAAAACAAACCGCACCGGTAATCGTAAGAACTCGTGGTCACCGTCTAGAAGGTATCTGGCATAGTGGCTCACAAATGGGATCTCTGTTAGGTCTTTTGAGAGGAATCTACATTCTTACACCTCGCAATATGACTAAAGCGGCAGGCTTTTACAATACCCTGATGCAAAGTGATGAACCGGCGGTTATCATAGAATGTCTTAACGGTTATCGTCTTAAAGAAAAATTACCGGAAAATCTAGGGGATTTCACAACACCTATTGGTAAAGTTGAAGTGGTACGAGAAGGTACAGATATCACAATTCTTTCATACGGTAGCACGCTGCGTTTAGTTCAGCAAGCAGCTCAGGAGCTTCAAGCTTTGGGGATAAGTGCTGAAGTTATTGATGCGCAATCTTTATTACCTTTTGACCTCAATCATGATACCGTAAAAAGTATTGCAAAAACTAATCGCATTCTGGTTGTTGATGAAGATATGCCAGGTGGAGCTTCGGCTTATTTAATGCAGCATTTGCTTGACAAGCAAAAAGCATTCAAACATTTAGACAGTGCACCACAAACCCTTACCGCTAAACCCCACAGACCGGCTTATGGTACAGATGGTGATTATTTCTCAAAACCTTCAGCAGAAGATATTTTTGAAAAAGTTTACAGTATTATGCACGAGGCAAAACCAAAAGATTTTCCTGCAATTCGCTAAGAAATAAACTGATCAGTTTTTATTTTAATTATAAGATAAGCAAGCCTACATCCAGGCTTGCTTATTTATTTCTACCCGATACAACGCATAGTTGATATACTGTTGCATTTTATGTGAAGTTAATGGAAAAGAAATAGCTCCACCGGCTGTATGAAATGTATAGTTATACAATTGGCGTTTTTTGTACCAAACCGGTTGATCTACCGTAACTGCCTGTAACTTAAAAAGTTCTATAATTTCAGTTTTTTGATTCCATACACCTTTGCGCCTAATGATAAACTCTGGTGTGATCTCTAAAGAAAGTGCTCGATACCAATAATATTGATAAGGAATGATAAGCATACCGAAAATAATAAAAAGTATACTCAGAATTTCTACCATATAGTTAGCCACTAAAAATGAAGCTACTACGGCTGTCAAGATAAGGGGTAAACTTGCTAAAATAAGCAAGCGAATGTATAAGATAAATGCTGGCTTAAAAACCCGCCCCGGCCGCATAGGACTGCTGAATAAAAATCGCTTAACGCGTTCAATTTGCATACGTTCTAAGCCCGGAATACTGATTTTTGTTTTGCTCAGATTATCCTGACTACTAGCTAAAGCAATTTGTGTTTCCTGAAGATTCAGGCGTTTTTGTATCGGGTTAGTGACTACGCGCAAAAGCTGTACCCGCTTGGGTTTGAGACTGATTTTAGTATTGGTTTTAAGCCCCATTTCAAGTTCTAAACTTTCTTTGGTTTGGGTAAGATTTAGATCAAAATACTTTATAAATATCTCTACACAGGAGATAATCATACCAATTACAAATACGCCAACAAATACCAGAGCAGTTAGAATGAATAGTTCTATCGGCTTACTGTACGCATCTAAATAGCCTTTTAAACCTTCTTTGTATTGATCGCTTTGTACCAAATCAAAATCACCCATCTGCTGATAAATAGAACCAACGAAAATTAAAATCAGCCAGACACCTCTAAAATAATTACTGGTAAGCCCCAGTTTCAATAGCGCTAGAGGCGATAATTTATAATTCCATAGTGTAGAAGAAATCTTTTTTTCTTCTGTAAGTTCGTCTGAATTTGCAGCTTCTGTATGCTGATTAGTTTCATTTACAGCATCCATCAATACGTGCTGCAAATCTTTTGCTTTTGATTCAGATAAAGCTTTAATATTAATCTCCTGCCCACTACTTCCGGCAGTATCTATAACCACACTGTAAACACCTATCACCCGTTGTAATAGCGAGCGCTTAAAATAAACCTGTTGAATTTTTGAAAAAGGAATGCTTATCGACTCTGTTGAAAAAACTCCTTTTTGTAAAACAAATTCACTGTTTTTATAATCGATATGAAATTTAAATCTATAGAAAGAAAGCACACTAAAACCCAGAAGCAGCAAAAGTGTTGCAGCTATTCCAAATATTATCTGTGCAGTATAGTCTGTTTTAGGTCCTTTGATTATAAAATACAGCAATACCGGCCCAAGCGCTCTTAAGAATTTATAAAATTGAGAGAAAAAGATGAAAAGCACTCCCGGTTTTGACTGCAATTGTGGTTCTGAAAAGGATCTATTCATCTGCTTCAGTAAGATGATTAGCTACTTTATCTTTAAGTCTTGCTGCGAGTTCAGGTGGCAATCCGGGAATATTGATATCACTTCCTGCACCTCCCGCTGTAAAAATATTGAGGTTTGCGATCTTAAATATTTTATCTAGTGCCCCTGCAGAGGTAGAAATATGCTGAATTCGGTTAAAGGGTATAACTGTTATTTTTTCAAAAAGAAAGCCTCTTTTATAAGCTATATCATGCTCCCGCAACGCATAGCCTATTTTTTTCTGAAGCATAAACTGATAGAGAAAAAGCAATGTAAAGACTACAAGGGCTCCAGTAGTCAAACCGGGAATAAGCATAGGTACATCGGTTGCTTCACGTAAAAAATACAGCCCTACAGCAATAAGAACAAAGAAAATTGCCAGAACAGCCCATACTTTATAGAGTCTCTTTTTTGAAACCGAAGTATAAGTTAATTGCTGGTAATCTGGTAAGGTCTCTAAGTCTACCGGGGCATTTGTAAACGTATATTCCATATGAGCTTTTTGATAGGATTGCTAATAAAAATACTAGAACCTGTTCAATTTACCGACTATGGAATCCATTTTTTCTCAAAATTAGGCTTTCTCTTCTCTAAAAATGCGTTTCTACCTTCTTTGGCTTCTTCAGTCATATACGCCAAACGCGTGGCTTCACCGGCAAAAACCTGCTGCCCAACCATACCGTCATCAGTAAGGTTCATTGCAAATTTTAGCATTTTGATAGAAGTTGGTGATTTTGCAAGAATCTCCTGTGCCCATTCATAAGCGGTAGCTTCTAATTCCTCATGGGGAATCACAGCATTTACCATTCCCATTTCATAAGCTTCCTGAGCAGAGTAATTTCGACCTAAAAAGAAAATCTCACGAGCGCGTTTTTGTCCTACCATTTTAGCTAAATATGCAGACCCGTAACCACCGTCAAAGCTGGTTACATCAGCATCAGTTTGTTTAAAAATAGCGTGCTCTTTACTCGCCAGTGTCAAATCACATACAACGTGTAAACTATGACCTCCACCTACAGCCCATCCGGGAACAACTGCAATAACTGCCTTTGGCATAAACCTGATCAAACGCTGTACATCAAGAATATTCAAACGGTGATAGCCGTCGTCTCCAACATAACCCTGATCGCCACGAGCTTTCTGATCGCCACCGCTACAAAAACTATATACTCCATCTTTAGGAGAAGGTCCTTCTGCAGATAATAAAACCACACCTATCGAAGTGTCTTCTTGTGCAATATGAAAAGCATCCAATAATTCTGCAGTGGTTCTGGGTCTAAAAGCGTTACGCACTTCGGGACGGTTGAACGCGATACGCGCTACACCATCTGCTTTTTTAAAGGTGATATCTTGGTATTCTTTAACAATTTTCCAATCAGGTTCTTGCATGGTATATTCTTTATAAATTTTCGCAAAAGCGAAACAATCCTACTAAAGTTTAATCTTCTTGATTTTTAAGTTCAATACTGTTCTCTGTAATATTGATCTGACGATCGCGATACAAAGCACCAATTGCCTTTTTGAAAAGCTTTTTGCTAATCCCAAAATACGCATTAATATCTTCTGGCGAACTTTTATCGTGAACGGGTAAACTACCTCCGTTACGCTTTAATTCTTCATAAATAAACTGCGCATTAGGCTCTACACTCTTATAACCTTCAGGCTGAAGCAATACATCTATCTTTTTATCTTCTCGCACACGCTTAATGTAACCAGGAAGCCTATCACCTACACGTATATCTTCAAAAATAGTGTCTTTATGAACCAAACCTTGATAAGTCTCATTAATAATCACGTGCGCTCCATGTTCTGAAAAATGAGAAACCAAAAGATTTACTTTATCAAATTTCTGAACGTCAATATCCTCATTTTTTAAATAGGTATTGAATTTTGAAGAACCTACTAAACGATTGGTTCGCTCATCAAGATACATATAGACAAGATACCAACTGCCTTCGCGCATTTCGGTTACCTGATTAGAAAACGGAACAAATAATTCTTTATCCAATCCCCAGTCTACAAAGGCACCTATTTTTGTTACCGAAGTACATTTTAAATAAGCAAACCCATTTTTTAAAATAAACGGTTTTAGCGTAGTTGCCACAGGACGTTCTTCATTATCCAGATATACAAAAACCTCGATCTCATCTTCAAGTTGAAAACCTTCTGGAGCATATTTACCGGGAAGTAACACCTCATTTTCATCTTCATCACGCAAGTAAAGACCGGGACTTACATCACGATCTATAGTCATTTTATGGTATTCGCCTAGTGCCAGCATAGTTTTTATTTAAGGTGTTCAAAATTAGGAAAAATAAGAGGATCAACCTCCTTATTTAGACATTATAGCGTGTAAGCAGTAAACGAGCTTGCGACAGATCTGCAAAGCCTTAAAAGAAAGAGCATAAGACATAGAAGGAACACTTAGCGCGTTTAAATCTCGATCATCTAGTTAAGCGAACTGAACAGCAATACAGTAAATTACCTCGGGGCAAGCCCATCTGCCGACAATGACAGGCCCTGAGGCATTGTTTAAAAGAAATTCCCTATTTCGAGTCAAGCTTCGGGGGTAGTATATCTTTTGGCGGTGCCAATAAAAAACCGCCTCAGTGTTTGAGGCGGTTTTTCAATATTTTAAATACAGTAATTACTAACTGTAAACTTCTTCTTTACTAAAATGCTTAGTCAGTAAATAATACACGACTGCACGGTATTTATTACGGTTAGAAGTACCATAGTCTTCTAATACTTTCTTGATACCTTCCATCAATGCCGGACCGTCACTTAAACCTAATTTTTTGATTAGAAAGTTATTTTTTACAGTTTCTAATTCTGATTCACTTCCTCCGGAAACTGTTGAAGAATCTTTGTTATAAATTGAAGGACCACAACCAATGGTTACCTTGGTTAACAAATCCAAATCTGCATCGACACCTAATTTTTCTTTAAGGTCTGCTGCATATTTAGCAATCATTTCATCTCTTTTACTCATGAGGATACTTAATTTTTAGTGGATTAAATTATTTAACTTCTTTAAAGATACATAAAATTAAAAAAAAGTTATCTGATGTAATCAAAGTAACTCAACAAGATACGGTCATTTTCTAGTCTAGGTGTTTTGATTTCAAGAAGACAGGGCTTGCTCTTTTCAGCATAAAAATCCTGCTGTGCCTGTATGAGCTCTTCTTCAGTTGCTGCGGTAAAATAACGCAAGCCAAACATCTTACAAAGATGAGATGCATCAAGGTTATGAGTGGTTTCAAAATAGGTTTCAAAAGCCTGAGATTCTTTATCTCCCGGAAGAATTCTAAAAATCCCACCTCCACTATTATTAATCACGATTATCTTAAAATCGTTCGATAAATAAGCATTCCAGAGCCCGTTACTGTCATAAAAGAAACTGAGGTCTCCGGTGATTAAGGTTGTGGGCAATCGAGCTGCAATTGCCGCACCTACCGCTGTAGAAGTGCTTCCGTCTATACCGCTAGTTCCACGATTACAATAAACCTTTAGGGATTTATCAATATCAAAAAGTTGCACATAACGCACGGTAGAACTGTTCCCCAGTTGCAATAAACTATTGGGCCTGAGCTCTTTTAAAACCAAATCAAAAGCTTTAAAATCACACCAGGTCATTTGATCTGTATAGGCTTTATGCATCGCATCTCTGCGTTCTCGAACTTCAAGCCAATCTGATTGATAATTACTTGCTACCGGCTGTGCCTGCTCTAAGAATCTGGACCAGAAAAAATTAACCGGCATTTTAAAATGCTTATTGAGACAGAAATAAGTATCGTAAGCTTTCTTGGGATCTATATGCCAATGCTCTTGCGGCTGATAATTGCGTAAAAAAGCTTTTATCTTTTTTGAGATTACCATTCCGCCTAAAGTCACAAGAATTTCAGGTTGCAGATCTTTAAAACCGGCATCGTCTAGCGAACCAATTATATTATCTGTTCGGGTAAAGAAATTAGGATGATGGAGATTAGACGTTGTTTCAGTAAAAACCAAAACACTTGGATCTTCGCCTAACCGATTCAAAAATTCCTGCTCAATGGTATTGGGGTGCAATACACCTATCAACACCAGTTTCCGCTTGGCTTTATTCCATTTAGAAAGAAAAGGCACTAATTGATCATCGGTAAGTTCAATGGCTTTGGGTTGCTGATCTACCAGAATAGGATTTACCAATTTTTCTTCGGTCGTATTATAGAGCGGCTCATAAAACGGAACATTGATATGAATCGGCCCCTTTCCTACTAATGCTTCATTGAGCGCTTTATTGATTTCTTGCTGATTGTGCTTGGTGACCTCCCGCTGCTTCTGAATTAACTTCGGATCTGTCAACGGAGTATCTGGCACAGATTCAGAATATAAATTAGCCGAATATAAAATGTGATTTTCAAATACATTACGCTGACGAATGGTCTGACCATCTCCTATATCTATACGCTCAATTGGACGATCTGCTGAAATAACCACAAGCGGAATATCGCTGTAAAAAGCCTCTGAAATTGCAGGATAATAATTTAAAACTGCACTACCGGAAGTACAGCAAACGGCTACCGGTTTTTGCAATTGCTGCGCGAGACCTAATGCAAAAAATGCTGCAGAGCGCTCGTCAACTATACTGTAAGTATAAATGTCAGGATGGTGTGTAAAACCTATGGTGAGTGGAGCATTACGCGATCCCGGAGATATAACGACATGGTTGATGCCTTTTTCTAAACAAAGCAAAACCACAGACTGTGCGATGGGTATACTAGAATATTTCATTTAATCACAAAAATACAACAAAGCAAAAGCCTTACAGAGCACTCGCAATAGTTTGTGCTTTATTTACCGTTTCTTGCCATTCAAGCTTAGGGTTTGAAGCCGCGGTGATGCCGCCACCTATATAAATAAGCGCCTTAGAATCTGTGTATTGCATACACCTTAGATTTACAAAAAGCTTGGTTTCGTTTTTTAAAGTCTTATAGGCCAGATTTTCAACATTACGTCGCGATCTTTTCTTTGAAGTGTCTCTAAGAATATTGAGTTCGCCCAGAAAACCGGTGTAAAACGCTCTATCATAGTTTTCCTCCTGTATAATAAAGTCTTTAGCTAAATCTCGTGGTAAACCACAAACAGCCGGTGTGGGATGCAAAGCTTTTAATAAAGACTTTAGATTTTGACCTTCGGTATTAAATGTTCCTGAGATCAACGTGCGCAAATGCAATAAAGTTCCGGCTTGGTGAGTTTCCAGATCACCTACATGTAAGGAGCGTAAATCAAAAGCTTGCAAATTGGTCACAATCTCATCAGTGACTAGTTGTTGCTCGTGAATTTCTTTATCACCCCAATTTACAGCTAAAGAACCTGTAAATTTTTGAGTTCCCGCGAGTGCCATGGTTTCAAATTTTCTTCCCTTTAACGACAACAACGTTTCAGGTGTTGCGCCTAGCCAGGTTCCCACATGAGGGTGATGCCATATATAGACAAAGGCTGTCTTATAATTAAACAGAAGTCTTTTAAATATAGTGATGGGATTTACGTTTTCAATTTCCTGACTTTGCTCCCGCGAAAGCACCACTTTTTGAAGCGTTGAATTTTGTATAGCCGCTACAGCTTTTTTTACTAATTGTATATGATCAGCTTCTGCTGCACTTTCGGTTTTAATAGTAGTGCTTTTTAAAGAAGCTCTTTCTTCTTTAAAATCTGTGGTTACTTCAGGGATCCCCGGAATCAGAATACCAGTTTGATCCTTATCAAAAGGTGAAAAAACAAAACCTGTTTCTTCAAAGGTCTCTACTTTATGCAAAAAATTATCTTCCTGAAACAAACCATTGAGTAAGTCTGCTTCGGGTTTTCTATAAAGCACAAACGGCAAATTTTTGGCATACTGCGCATTAGCCTTGCTAAACAAGTCTTCTGTAGTCATGCTATTTTTTAGACAAAGCTATGGTAGTTAATTTTACAAGCGAAATCAATTCTTGATTTTCATTGGTGATTCGTATTTCCCACAATTGTGTGGTGCGCCCTTTATGTAAATAGATAGCTTTAGCATAAACCAAACCTTCAGAAATACTTTTTACATGATTTGCAGAGATCTCGATTCCTCTAACAAAAACTTTTTCAACATCAAGAAACATCATACTTGCTGCACTGCCTACACTTTCAGCTAAGGCAACAGAGGCACCCCCATGTAATACACCATCAGGCTGATGCACTTTTGAACTTACCGGCATAGACGCAGTTAAAAAGTTATCACCTATATCTATAAACTCAATATCTAAAGTTTCCATCAACGTGTTTTTGCAAATGGCGTTGCAACGCTTCAGGGCTTGCTCTTTTTGTTCTTGATTCATCATAAGTCTTAAAAAAAATTCTTTATTATTAGGACAATCACCAGTACTTGCTCCAAGCTTGTATTGACTATTGTTTATTTTGCAGTTGTAAAAAATAGTACAACCTATCTACTTCCATCGAATTCAGAATACTGTAAAAATTCTAATGCTACATGGCCGATAAAGATACTAAACCTAAAAGATGCGTGAAGAAAAAAAGGTGAGTTATCAAACTACCAATACTTATCAAACCCTCAACGAGTTTACTGAAAAAACAAAAAATGTCTGGCTCGTTTGCCACGGTCTGGGTCATTTGAGTTCTTATTTTTTAAATCATTTTGAAAACTTGAATGCTGAGGAGAATTATATCGTAGCACCGCAAGCTCCCAGCAAATACTATCAAGACAAGCTTTATAAATATGTAGGAGCTTCTTGGATCACCCGCATTAATACTGAAGATGAAATAGAAAATGTCCTCAACTATCTGGATGCTGTTTATAAATCTGAATTAGAGCCTAAACTTAACAGTCGTATAAATTTTGTGGTATTGGGCTTTTCGCAAGGAGTTTCAGTTGTAACACGTTGGCTGGCTTATAGAAAACAAATCTGCAATACACTCGTGCTGCATTCCGGGAGTGTGCCTAAAAACTTAAATACGGCGGATTTTAGTAAAATCAAAGACCTACAAACTTTTATTACGTATGGATTAGAAGATGAATTCCTCACACCAAATAAACTGAAGTACGAACTTGAATTTGTTCAAAAAACATTCGGTGAAAATATTGAAAAGATTCCTTTTGAGGGAAAACATAAAGTAAGTGGAAAAGCTATTTTACAAATAGCTGACAAATTCAAGTCTAGCACTTAATCGTGTTTACTTATCTACAAAAAACTTAAATCCCTATATTAGAAACGAATAACTCTTTCCTTTTAAAAAATGCAATACATAATAAATAGGAATAAGACTTAGAATCTAGTTTGTTTTTTCATTAGTTTTTAGTTGATAAAAGGAATCTGATTACTTAGACTCTTTCTCACTTAGCACACTCTATTTATGTAGGAAAATACTTTAAATAGCTGTTTATAAATCAGCTTAAAATGTATTTAATCTAGTATATCTTTAGATTAAAAACAATGAAACATTCTTTTTTATCATTTTTTATACAAGTAAAATACATTTAATTAATGTACTTGTAAAAAATTAAGTGTATTTCATCGAATATAATTGCATTTAAAGGTTGAAATACGCTATATTTACGATGTTAAACAAATAAATTAACCCTCTATGAAATCAATCTTTACTTTTTTAGTAGCAGCTTTCTTAAGTTTTTCAGCTTTGGCAGAAGTTTCAAGTACACAGAAACAGGCTTTGATTGATTTATATTACGCTACTAATGGTGCTGAGTGGAACAACACATGGGACCTTAATGCTGATGTTGCAACTTGGCACGGTGTTAAAGTTGTAAACGACAATGTTGTAGGACTTAACTTAAGTATGAATAACTTAAATGGTCAATTACCAGAAAGTTTAGGTAATCTTGACGCTTTAATTTCTTTAGAATTATTTTTTAACAAAATACAAGGTTCTATTCCTGCTACTATAGGAAACCTAAAAAAATTAAAAGTATTAGTTCTTAACGGTAATATGCTAGATGGTAAATTACCTAATACAATCTACAATCTTACAAACCTTGAGCAATTGTTACTTACTAGTAATAACCTAAGCGGTTCTTTAAGTGATGATTTAGCTAACCTTAAAAATCTTCAAGTATTAAATCTTTTTGATAATAACCTGAATGGTCAATTTCCTATGGCTGTGTTACAGTTAGATAACCTTAAAGAATTAAACTTGTCAAGCAACAAGCTTGTTGGTTTTATTCCTGACGGTCTTCATCAAATGCAAAACTTAGAAACGCTTGCATTAGCATCTAATAATTTTGAAAATCATAACGAGGGTATTGCAATCATTGAACATCTTGAAAATAATTCCAAAGTTGCTTCTAACGAATAAAGATTTCCCCAAATCATAATAAATTAGTTTTAAGTTGGAAAAAGACCTGTTACGCAAGTACAGGTCTTTTTATTTATTATAGCTCTCTCGTTTCAAAAGCCGCTCCTACCCTTTTGCAAAAGCTAAGACTAACTTAAGATGCTCTCCTGACATTATCTATCTAAAATGAGCTTATATTCCATACTGCTCTTCATTTACGAACTGAACAGATGTTCTAACTTATATTGAAGTATTAACTCATTAGAAAAGCCTTTGGAATACTGCAAGGCTTTTCTAATTATAAATGTGCTGGACTATTTAAACAGTACTCGCAAATAACAAATCACGCGTACTGAGTGATTTATTCTCGTTCTTTGGGAACCTGCAGTTTTCTAGGTTTAACCACAAATGGCGTAAACCAATCCCATGTTAAGCCTATTGAAAATCTGGGATAATTATCTACAAAGCGATAATTGTAATCGTCATAGCCAAAATTAAAACGAGCCATAAAACCTAAATCAGTATCCCAAGGATACAAAGTTGCGCTGGTTTCAGAACGATATATAACAGCAGAAGGGTGCACATCAGGATGCAGAAAAACACGCTGCGATATGCTATAACGCATATTTTTAAAGTGTGCAGTAAACTCATACCAACCCTCTATCTGATGCCTGCCATAGATATCTATATCTTCTGGGTTGTAACCACCAAATTGAAAAGCACCTAAAAATCGGTTGTGATACAATTGATACGCCAGCGTAAAGGAATGCGAACGCAACGGATAATTAGCTTCATCAAAGGTATTGATCCGGTAATTTAAAGAAACACGCGTTAAATTGGTTGAAAAATTTCCAGAAGATCTATTGAGCAATGCTGCCAAATCTGTATCGTCTGTTATGGCATCATATAAAGCGCTACTTTCATCAGAATTATCTTCAAACTCCTCACTAAAAGCCGATTTACTTTGCCCGTTAGAATAATGGCCCGTTTCTATCGCTGCAGTAAGAAAATTATTGTTTTTGGTCTTTATTATAGATTGCCAACCAATAAATGCTTTGTAAGAAGGTGTTTTTACCGGTTTAGAGTTTTCGTCATAAATACGTAAATGCGGCTGAATACTCAGATAAACAGCATCACCTGCTACAATAGTATCTCTGTTAAGCGCATCGCGTATATCGTTATATATACTGTAATAAACCACAGGTTTAGCTTCAAGTAAAATTCTTTCGTAAGGATTATTTCCTGTACCGGCAGCAAGAAAAGGGCGCTCTGCGATGGGAAAATAATCTTTAAAACCGTTAGAAGAACGGTTATTTTGAGCCTTTGCCACACTTGTGATCAGCAAGACCAAAAGTGCTAAAGTGAGTTGTAAATTATTTTGCATAAAGTGAGGGTCTATAAATTATGGATAAACTACTTCCGGCAAGCCCGCGAAGCATTAAACTGAACAATACGTTTTTAAAACAAAACAAGTCTCGGAACAGTTAAATCTCGATTATCGAGTAAAGTTGCAAAGATCCATGTTCTTAGCATTTGTTTTTAAGATTAATTTGAGTAAACACTCCTTAGGGGCAAGCCCGCAAAACATTAAACTGAACAATACATTTTTAGATCGAGACAAGTCTCGGAGCATTTAAATCTCGATTATCGAGTAAACTCCACAGAATACAAGCTGTTTCATTAATACTAGCAGAAAAAGTATAGGTAATTCAGAACTAGATGAAACACTGTGTATCTCGAACAGTCTTTTACTATAAATAGCTGAAATAACTGTATTTTTGAATTTAAGCCCTACTTGAATAATTGGGCATCATATTTGAAAATAGATTATTTATATTCTTAGACACTCATTTTTTCATTATAAATACTGAAAATACCCCGTATGAAATTTAAACACATTGCTTGTATTCTTTTTATAACCCTTTCTATGACGCTTTCTGCTCAGGGAACTGTTGCGCATATTAATATGGAAGAAGTCATCAACAGTATGCCGCTAGGGGCTGAAGCTGATGCAGAACTCAACCGACTCAAGCAAGCGTACCAACGTGATTTTGAAACTTCGTACCGTGAATATCAGGCACAATTTGTAAAGTTTGAAGATGAGGCCTCTACTCTATCTCCTGAAGAAAAGGAAAAACGAAAAAGTGATCTCGAACTTATTGAGCGCAACTTAGCACAAACTCAGCAAAACATAGATAAACAACTCGCCGAAAAACGCGAACTCCTCTACGCTCCTGTAAAGCAAAAAGCCAAAGACCTAGTGACTAAGATCGCAGATAATCTGGGATTTTTATACGTGTTAGACTCTTCTAAAGATGCTGGTCTGGTTATGGCAAAGGGCAAAGATTTAATGCCTGAAGTTAAACGCGCATTGGGACTTAATTAGAGTACCTTCTAAAATAATTGGTTAGTTATACAATAGTGAACCAATTTTTGCGTCGATGAAAACTTTAGTATACTTAAGATACATTTCCTATTCCGGTATTTTACACGAAGTATAAAATCCTGAGGGCTCCGTAAAACTTTTGTAGTTCCCTAGCGCGCATATCTCCTAAAGATTAAGAATAAAGAAATAGCTCGTTGTTCTAGATTCTAACTTGACAAGACTTGAAAACTAGCTTATATTTACAATTAGTCATCCGCTTTTTAAATCCATAAAAGCTTCTAAAAAACTGAATTAAAAGGTTGTTTGCATTACCCCCCTACTTTCCCCATACTTCACTCAAGGTTCACCCGGGGTTCACCCGTAGATCACCCGAGGATAAGGCATACCTAAGGCTGGTAAAACACCTAGCTCACATAACCAAACTACTCAACAGCTCTAATAGAGGCTCCTACTTAAAGTACTAAATTGCAATGCCAAACAAACAGATAGTTTTGAATAGAAGTAAATGGATATAGCAAAGAGGATTTGGTAGATGGTAGGTATTTATCCAACTCCCCGAGTTTATCAGGATCTTATTAATGATTACTAATTAGCAACTCAAAATCAATTACAACTTCAACTTGATTATTTTTAAGCTTTTGCGGAAATCCTCAAGAGTGATATGTAATAATTTTTTACTTTTAGGTATCATGTATTTTTGAAAACTTCTAAAGGTTTGAAAGTATTATTAAAATTATAGGCTACGAAACTGAACATATTTCGGAATTAAATCCTAACCAAATTAAAACTGTTTGGGTTGGAATTACTGGAGATTGCTCGGTAGCTTTGGAATATTTGGATACCGGCGCACTAAAAAACAAAATGGTTGCTGGTGGAATCAAACAACTAATATGGACGGAAAAATAAGTTTAAAAGATGCCATTTCAATCGGAATTGGTGGAATGGTTGGGGGTGGAATTTTTGCAGTTTTAGGACTTGCGGTTTCACTGGCTAAAGGGGGCACTCCCATTGCCTTCCTGTTTGCTGGCTTAATCGCTTTGCTAACTGCATATTCTTACGCCAAACTTTCAAAAAAATATCCCGCAAACGGAGGAACTGTAAGTTTTATACATCAACAATATGGAAATGGGATTTTTGCTGGCGGAATAAACAACTTGCTTTGGATAAGCTATATTGTCATGTTAGCACTATATTCTTCTGCTTTTGGCTCCTATGGAGCAGAACTAATTTCCTTGACCGGGAATAAAGAAATTGATACTCGGATTTTTCAAAGCTCGATTATTGCAATCGCTTTACTCATAAACTACTTGAGTGTAACCCTTGTTGGAAAAATTGAGTCAATCGCAGTGATTGTTAAACTGGTTATTTTGGTTGGTTTCATCGGTGTAGGTTTTTATGGCTTTACAGTGCACCCTGAAAATCTTGATCAATTATCACCAACAAATTGGGAAAATCCACTTTTATTACTCTCTGGAGGTATGGTGATTTTTGTAGCGTATGAAGGATTTGAATTAATTGCCAATTCCATTTCTGATTTAAAGAATAAAGAAAAAAATACTGAAAAAGCCTATTTTGGAGCAGTTGGCTTTGTTGTTGTTTTATATATATTAATTGCAATTGTTACTGTTGGCGCTTTACCTTTTAAAGAAATTGCAAGCGCCCAAGATTATGTGCTATCAAAAGCTGCAGAACCAGTTCTGGGAAAAGTGGGTTTTACAATTATTTCAATAACCGCTCTAATATCTACATTTTCAGCAATAAACGCCACTGTTTTAGGGAGTGGAAGAGTGAATTATGATATTGCAGAGGATAATGAGTTGCCAAAATATTTTTGCCATAAATTCTGGGGTAAACCTATAGGTTTACTAATAACAGCTATTTTAGCTATTGCCTTAGTCAATTTGTTCAATTTACAAAGTATATCAACTGCCGGAAGCGCTGGATTTCTTTTAATCTTTTCCATAGTTAACTATATCGGCTATAAAAAACATCAAGAACTTGATTCGAAAAAATGGATTCATTTAACTGCAAGTTTGCTTTGCTTCGTTGCTTTTGTCACATTAAATATTCAACAATTTTCTACCAATAAAATGGGCGTTATTATTGCATTAGGAATAATAGCCTTTTGCTTTGTAATAGAATTAATATACAAAAAAACTTTGCTCGGAAAAGAACTGAGGTAAAAAGCAGCGCTGTATGTTTATTAAGCCTCTAATTAATATCAGTTACTTAAAAACAATATGAAATACCCAGGCTAATCTCAGACATACCAAATTGTGCATCAAAGGTTTTACTCTTAGAATAAAATTCTTGAAAATCTTCATTATCTTCTAGTTCAATGCTGGTATAGCCTATAAATCCAAAGGCACCTTTAAGAGCAAAGTGTGGGCTAAAGAAATAGGTTAACCCCGGTCTAAACCCCACTCTAAAAAGGGTTCCATCAGTATAGTCTTCTGATAGTGTGGAAAAACCATAATCTACTCCACCTCTACCGTTGATGAGAAAACGATTAGAGATGTTCCAATATTTTTTTGCATAAATTCCAAAACCATAAAAGCGCTCAATATTCTCTATCACACCGTTGCGGTAAGACGTGTTTACATCTTCAGCATATTTGTATTCCAGATGAGCACCCACGATTAAATTTTCGGAAACTGCTAAACCATAGTTTGTAGAAAGCCCAAAAAGCTTTGATCTATCTCCACTTGCAGTACCAAAACCTGCACGTCATTTTTAATACCAGAAAATCGCAGATTCAGTTCTACATTTTGAGTTCCTTTAGTGATGGTGATTGGGTCATCTTCAGTCTGAGCAACTGCAACTTGAATACCTAAAATAAAAAGAAAAATCAAAGCTTTATGCATAGCAAATCAGTTTTTGATTAGTTAGACAAATAGTGCTCATAAAACCTCCAGTAAAATCTACACACATTATAAAATATTTAATTAAATGTTGCGGTTAGGTTATGTGTGTTTCAAAAGAAAAGAACATTTTATACACGAAGGGTTTTGTCTAGTCCTAAATAAACGATACAGATTATTGATGGATTAAATTTATAATTTAAAGCTTGACGATTCTATTATCGTCAAGCTTTTTTGATTTATACCGTTTTGGTTTTATCTTATCTTGTT